>NZ_FOTF01000075.1 GCF_900114485.1 Loktanella salsilacus
TCTTCGAGGAGATCGAGACGGGTATCTCGGCCCTGCGGGCGCAGGTGGGCAAGGGCCAGGCTTCACAGGAGAAGCGGGCACCCCGGCCACGCAAAAGGCTTCCCGCCGCATCTCGAGCGTATTGAAGTGGTCATTGAGCCTGACGACCTGCCGGAACATGCCGGCAAGCAGAAGGTGCTGATTGGCGAAGATGTGGCCGAACGGCTGGATGTGATCCCGGCGAAGTTCCGGGTCATCATCACCCGCCGCCCGAAATACGCGTTCAAAGGCTGGGACGGTATTATCCAGGCTTTGGCCCCGAACCATATCATCGAGAGTGGTCTGCCGTCTGAGGCGTTGCTGGCGCAGATCGCGGTCTCGAAATACGCCGACGGCCTACCACTCTACCGGCAGGAGGGTATCTATGCCCGTGATGGCGTGGAGCTTGACCGACGGCTGATGGCCCAGTGGATGGGCCGGGTTGGCTTCGAGCTGGATATTCTTGCAGACCATGTTCTGCGTGAGATCCTGAAAGGCGACAGAGTCTTCGCGGATGAAACCAGCCTGCCAACCCTTGCCCCTGGCAACGGCCGCGCGAAAAAGGCCTGGCTCTGGGCCTATGCCCGCGACGACACGCCTTTTGGGGGAAGCGGTCCGCCGATGGTGGCCTATCGCTTCGAGGACAGCCGGTCCGGAGACTGTGTGCAGCGGCATCTCGGAGGATATCGCGGTATCCTGCAGGTAGACGGCTATGCCGCCTACAGCAAGCTGGCACGCAAGAACGGCAGCAACGATGGTCCGCTATTGGCGGGATGCTGGGCGCACAGTCGTCGCCGCTTCTATGAATTGCACACGACCGGTGCCTCCGAAGTCGCCACCGAAACGATCGAAATGATGACTGAGCTCTGGACGCTCGAGGCGACTGTTCGCGGTCAAACCCCCGAAGCCCGCGCTGTTGCCCGCCAGACTATATCGGCACCGATTGTCGCTGCGCTGTTCGCGCTGTGGGAGCAGACCCTGCCGCGCATCTCGGGTAAGTCGAAGCTGGCAGAAGCACTGCGCTACGCCATGACGCGTCGTGAGATATTCGAGCGCTTCTTGATCGACGGCCGCGTCGAGTTGGATTCCAA
>NZ_FOTF01000073.1 GCF_900114485.1 Loktanella salsilacus
ACGCTGGCGGATCTTTATCTGCAGGGGCGCGATTGGACGCTGGCGCAGCGCGTTGTGGACGATCTGCGCCGCATCAATGATCCCGCTGCCCGCTCTGCCGCGCCGGTGGTACAGGCCGCAATCTTGCAAGGACAGAACCGCACCGCCGACAGCCTCAGCCTGCTAGAGGCGCAGATCGACTCTGGTGCCCCCATTACCGACCGCAGCGATATCCGCGCCGTCGCGCAAATCCTGCAAACCCGCATCCGGAGCGGAGAGTTGACGGGCGCGCGCAGCTATCTGGCGGGGCTCTTGGCCCATGCGCCGGATGATGCGGACTTGCAGATGCTTGACGCCAGCCTGTCGTCGCTGGCGGGTGATTTCACCGGGGCGCAGGACAAGTATAACGCGCTGGCCGAACGCTTCCCTGACAGTGCGCTGCCCGTGCGGTATCTGGTCGGCGTGCTGCTGGCGCAGGGCCGCACCAGCGAGGCTGCCGCCGCCATCGAGGCTGCCTTGCCACTGGTCGCCCAGCCCGCGCCGCTGCTGATGATCAAGGCCAGCCTGCTGGAACAGGACGGCCAGATCGACGCCGCCATCGCGGTGCATGAAGAGGTTTATGCCGCCGATAGTAGCGACATCATCGTCGCCAACAATCTGGCCAGCCTGCTGGCCAGCTACCACGATGATGACGCCAGCCTGACCCGGGCTGCCACCATCGCACGGCGCCTGCGCGGCACCACCGTGCCCGCCTTTGCCGATACCTACGGCTGGATCGCCTACCGCCGCGGTGATGTGGCCGAGGCGCTGCCGTATCTGCGACGCGCCGCCAAAGGCCTGCCCGATGATGCCATGGTGCAGTTCCACCTTGGCATGGCGCTGGCAGGTCAAATGCAGATCAACCCGGCGCTGGCAGATCAGGCGCGGGACGCCCTGACCCGGGCGATTGATCTGAGCGTTGGCAGCACGCTGCCCCAGTTCGCGCAGGCGGCCCAAACATTGCAAAACCTGCCCGATCAGACAGCCCCAGCGCTGTAACCCCCCGAAAAGGGGCTAGATTGTTGCACTCTCGGCACGCTGCCGGGCTTATCGGGGCTGCGGGCACGCGGCACCGGCTTTTTCATTGGCGTGGTCCGTAACCCCTACTTACAAAAGGATAACAGCCATAGAAGCTGTCCCCCGCGACCGGGAGGAGATTGAGGTGACTGAGATGAAATTGATATTTACAACCATGACGGTACGCGCCGCTTGTGCGCTC
>NZ_FOTF01000071.1 GCF_900114485.1 Loktanella salsilacus
CAGCTGCACGGTGCACACCAAGACGGTTCGGTCGCGTTTCGTAAGAAGCTTTCACGAGGTCAGTTTCTCGCGTTCGTGGCGCAGCAGCCTAAATGGGTAGTGTCGCAAAGTTTCCGCCAGTTTGAGAAAGCTGTTTAGCTGGGCGCACTTATCCAGCGAGTGCTGCGAACTGCACGAAGCCAGACTGCTCTGACTGATCGAACTGACCTTTCCGGATCATATGCGCGACCTCAATCCCGGCAAGAGTGGCCGAAGCGGAATTCAGCGATTTGAAGGTCTGCATCGGCCGGGTAAGTTTCTTGATGAACCGATGATCCTGCTCAATGATATTGTTGAGATATTTCGTGCGCCGGACCGTGATCAACCAACACCAGCCGCACATCACAAGCAGGCAATTCATATTGAACAATCCAACCGTATTCGATCCGCTCTTGTCGATAACAACTTTGTCTGGCCAACCGTTATTGCCGATGGCTTTCACGAAAAACGCAGTAGCTGCGGCCTCGTCGCGTCGCTCCGATAGCATGAAATCAAGGGTTTTGCCTTCCTTGTCGATCGCGCGATATAAGTATGTCCACTCACCTTTTACTTTGACGTAGGTCTCATCCATTCGCCAAGAGCGGCCAGTGGGAGTTTTCCGGCGATGCGCTTCTTCAGCAATTGCGCCAGCGTATTTCTCGACCCACCGGTTGAGAGTCGCATGATCCAAATCGACGCCGCGTTCGGCCATGATCTCTTCAAGGTCGCGATATGAAATGGGAAAGCGAACGTAGAAATACACGGCATATAAGATAACGGATTTCGGGTACTGCGCGCCTTTGAAACTGATCAACTCTTCAATCCTGATGATTGCTGTGGGGAAGTACCTGACCTGGCTCGCCACGCTCAACATCGCAACTGAAATCCGAAACTTTGCGACACTACCGTCACGGCACGTGTGGCTATGTCTTGCGTGATGTAAGGTTATCGCAGGACCTCAATATCCGTTATTATCAGGCCGTGCCGTTCAATGACCGGCAAGACTTCCGATCAGGACCGCATGTGACCGCCCGTAAAGATGTATTTCACAATCCAGGGGCTCGTATGGGACGGCTAACCGGCCTGGCCTTGTTGATTTCCGCGTCAGATTGACCCAGTTTTCTTAAACATCGTGATCCACGGCCAGTAAAAAAATCTGCTAATTTTTCATGGTATTATATGGTTTCAAAGGGATCAGGAACAGATGAAAATCTGGACCAATCTGACGCGGAAATCAACAGACTCGGAGTATATCGTAAGCGGGAAGGCGTGGCCGTTCAGGCGCTGTAATTCCAGGGCATGAGGGCATCGAGTTCAGCACTGGGCCACTGATTGGCGATGCGTTCCAGG
>NZ_FOTF01000070.1 GCF_900114485.1 Loktanella salsilacus
CAGAGGCTTGGATCCTCATCGCACACATCAGACGCGTCACACGGCATCTCGCAAGGGATTGAGAAGGTGCAGTTAGTTTTGAATCAGACTCTAAGTTTCGCTGCGGCTGCCATGCCGCACCACCAACAGACCGGTTCCCGCCCTTGGTGTCGGTGCTGGCTTTCAGGCCAATCCAATTTTGTGGTTGCAGCGAAAGTCGGAAAAGTCCGCTATTCAGCTATGGGCACCGGAACCCACAGGGTCTGGCATTTGGCGAGAACGGTACCCTTTATGAGGCAGAGCATGGTCCCGCGACCGATGACGAGCTGAACATCATTCAGGCTGGCGGGAATTACGGCTGGCCCCGTGTCGCCGGCCGCATTGACGAAAAAAACTACTTATATATCAACTGGAGCGAAGCCCCTGAGGATGTCAGTGAAAATGCTGATCCATTGCCAGACTCCGTCCCTCAGTTCCCAGAGAGCACTTTCGAGGGTGATATGGTGGAACCTCTTGCGACCTATTTTACGGTTGATGACGACTACCCAATTGGCCAAATCTGCGGTTACATCTGCGATCCAACCATCGCGCCATCGTCCATCCTGCCCTACACGGCAGGCGAGGATGGAATTGCCGAGTGGGACAATTCCGTTTTGCTAACCACACTCAAGCACGGCACGCTATACGTTCAGCATCTGTCCGATGACGGCACAGCAGCAGTCGGCGATCCTGTCGCATGGCTGTCGACCCAAAACCGATATCGCGACGTGCTGATCGGGCCCGATAACCGCGTCTTTATTGCCACCGATGCCTTTGGGTCTGCGGCACAGAAATTCGGCGACGGGCTTAACACGTCGATTCTGCACAACCCCGGCTCCATCCTGCTTTACACCTATGGAGAAGAGGGCGGGTCTGACCTTGGCCTGACCCGCAGTTCCCAAACTGTGGAGGAAGCGCGTGCAGCTGGCACCGCCTCTAATAATCCCAAAGAATTCGAGGATCCGAACACCGGCAAGGACGCTGCGACTGGCGAGACCGAAGCCGTCACAGCTGAGTCTGACGTCGCGCAGGTGGCTGCGCGTGGCGGTCCCCAATTCGCGCAGACTTGTTCCACATGCCACGGTCCTGCAGGCCGCAGCGATGCAGCGGCAGTTTTGGCCGGGAATGAAAAACTCGCGGACGCGGCCTATGTCGCAACAACCGTGGTACATGGCTTCGGATACATGCCCGCCTTTGGCAGTCAATTGTCGGATACGGAAATCGCCGAAATCGGCACGTACATTCGCAACAGCTGGGGCAATGACTACGGCGTCCTCACCACGGGCGATGTGACTGAAACTCGATAGTCTATAATTAATACGGCGGGATTTTATATGTAGGCTGAGTTCCAAAAACACTGGTTTGTGAATGACCTGTACAGACGTGTCCGATCTAAGAGCCCGATTTAAAACTATTTGAGTGAGTTCAGTGGTTTGTGATTCTGTTCGGTTGTGAAGCTGAATGGAGATCACAATGGCTTGGACTG
>NZ_FOTF01000069.1 GCF_900114485.1 Loktanella salsilacus
CCCCCTCTGTCAGGGTTGTTGTCCGCTGCTCTACTTTTCTCTAATTTTCAGGTGGGCGGGATAGGACAATGACGTGGGATACTCACCAGAACGAAAATCGGCTGTTCTGAAGCGGATGCTGCCGCCGAATAACTTGGCCATTCGGCAGCTTTCGCAGGATGAAGGGATTTCCGAGGCTACACTGCACAAGTGGCGGGCTGATGCGCGCAGCAAGGGGCAGCTTCTGCCTGACGCTGACGCTGGCCCTGAGGGTTGGTCTTCGCGCGACAAGTTCGCGGCGGTGTTGGAAACGGCAGCACTGAACGAAACTGATTTGGCCGAATACTGCCGCAAGCGCGGACTCTATCCGACGCAGATCGCGGCGTGGCGATCGGCTTGCGAGCAGGCAAATGACTGGGATCGTGCGAGCACTGCCCGTCTGGGTCAGGCGACCAAGGAAGAAAAAAAGCGGATCAAGGGTCTGGAACGGGAGCTTGCCCGCAAAGACCGCGCATTGGCCGAAACTGCAGCGCTTCTGGTTCTCAGAAAAAAGGCGTCAGCGATCTGGGGGGACGGAGAGGACGCATGATCAGCACCCCACATCGCCAAACAGCAACGATGCTGATCGAAGATGCCGTTACCGCCGGCGTGCAGCGCGCCAAGGCCTGTGCCGAGCTGGAAATCAGTGATCGCACTCTGCGGCGCTGGACGAAAGACGGCCAGCTTCACGTCGATCAACGGCCCCTCGTGCCGCGCCCGGACCCCGCGAACAAGCTGAGCGCTGCCGAACGCGCGGCGGTGCTGGAAGCCTGTAATTCAAAGGAGTTCAGCAGTCTGCCCCCAAGCCAGATCGTGCCAAAACTGGCCGATCAGGGGCGGTATCTGGCATCCGAGTCCAGCTTCTACCGCATCCTGCGTGCGGATGGTCAGCAGCATCACCGTGGCCGGACCAAGCCCCCAGTCCGGCGCAAACCGCCCACCAGCTATCAGGCCAGCGGGCCCTGCGAGGTCTGGACCTGGGACATCACGTGGATGCCCGGGCCGGTGGCAGGCATGTTCTTCTATCTCTACCTGATCGTGGACATCTACAGCCGTAAGATTGTTGGCTGGGAAGTTCATGAGCGCGAGAGCGCAGAGCTGGCGGCTGTCCTGATCCGGCAGGCAGTGCTGGCCGAGGGATGCTTTATGCAACCGCTCGTTCTGCACGCCGACAATGGTAGCCCCATGAAGGGTGCCACAATGAAAACGACCATGGAGAAACTTGGCATCACCGCGTCATACAGCCGCCCGCGCGTCAGCAATGATAATCCCTTCTCGGAGGCTCTGTTCCGAACCTGCAAATACCGCCCGGACTGGCCAAGCAAGGGCTTTGCCACAAAAACAGATGCTCAGGCTTGGGTAAAATCCTTCGCCAATTGGTATAACGGCGAGCATCTGCACAGCGCCATCCGCTTCGTCACTCCGGGCGCACGCCACGCTGGCCATGACCGCGCAACGCTGGCAAACCGCGCCATGCTCTATGCAAATGCGCGTGCGCAAAACCCAGAACGCTGGTCAGGCAAAACCCGCAACTGGCAACCCGCCGGACCCGTCTGGCTCAACC
>NZ_FOTF01000066.1 GCF_900114485.1 Loktanella salsilacus
CCACCAGCAGCCACCAGCGCGCCTTGCCGGGGGTAAAGATTGTGGCCCAAGCGATCAAGCCGATTTGCAGGAAAATCGCCAGTAGCGCGCCGCTGGACAGCGCCAGAAAACCGCAGCCCGCGATGATGATGCTGGCGATGATGCGCCATGTATTGCCGACCCAGTCCTTCAGGCCGACATAGACCATGGAAAACGCGACAGAGCAGAACAGGCCATAGTGGATCGGGTGGGCAAAGCCGAACTGGACCCGCTCTAGGTTAAAGCGCTTGTCTTGGTTGTTGAAGGCGACGGTGCTGACACCGGGCAATTTGCGCAGCGCCTCGAGCAGGATGGGGCGGCCCGTGAGCGTTTCGACCAAGGCGAAGGGGGCAGAGCAGAGCACGAGGATCATCAGCGCGCGGCACAGGGCGCGGAAATCCTCCATGCTGCGGATATAGGCGCGGCCGACGATATAGCCGCCAAGGAATTCAATCGCGGCGGCCCCGATGTTTTCTACCACGCGGTCGGGACTGTTGATCGCCATGGCCAGCGTCGCCCAGATGATATGGGCGATGAAGAGCATGTCGATCAGCATCACCTTGCCGTAGCGGCCCATCACCAGCCGGACCAGCAGCGGCACGGTCATCACCAGCAGCAGCACGCGCAGGCCGGTCATCGCCAGCGGGCCGACGTTGAAACCCACCGGGATGACCACGGCCAGCAGATAAAGCCAGACAAGCAGCGGCAGCTTGCCCGTGGCTGATCCTGGGGCGGATGCGGCCACGGACGCGGCAGATGCGCGATCTGCCCGCTGGCGCGGCATATGATGGGCGATGGTCACGGGCGGTGTGGTCCTGCGGGAAACAAAGCTTTGGCCTGACAGATCGTTTCCAAATCAAGCACAATTATGGCGCAAGGGGCAGGATAATCATGAAATCTGCGCTTTGTAGGGGTTAGCGTAGGGTCTGTAGCAGAGGCGATCCTATTCCGGTGCCATCCAGCATACCGCCGGGGCGCGGGGCGAAGGATTGGATGCGGCTGGTGTCTTGCAGCACCCCCGGCGCAAAGACCTGCCCGTAAAACCCCGCCTGCATCCGGGCGATGTTCTGCACCAACAGGTTTGCGGTGACGCTCCAGTCCGGCTGGGCGGCAGGGCCGGTCACGGCGCTGGTGACATTACGCGCGATGGTCACATTGCGTGACGCGGGGGCCACGGTGATGCGGGGAATCCAGACAGGCTTGTCCGGCGGCTGCCCTGCGGCGCCCGCGTTTTGCACAACGGTATTATTGGCGATGCGCAGCCCGTCCGCCTCGCCCACGGTGATGCCGTGGCGATGGGCGTTGATGATGACGTTTCCGGTGATGGTGATGTTGCGATAGAACATCTCTGGCCCCGCCAGCCCGCGATCCACCAGATCGTTGCGCATGAATATCGACTGGGTATAGCGCCCTGCCCCTGCATTGAGCACGTTATCGGCGATGGTGACATTGCGCGTGGGGGCCGTGGTGCCATTGGTCCAGAACTGGATCATATCGGCATGATCGCCAGTGCCGTCCGCCGTGCGAAAGTCGTGGATCTGATTGCGCAGGATCGCGGCATCCGTGACCTGGGCAAAGTTCAGCCCGTCGCTGCGCATCCCGTGAATATCGTTGTCTTGCACGGTAACGTTTTGGCTGTCGTTCACCACCATGCCGCGCAGAAAGCCAAAGATCTGGCTGTCCTGCACCGTGATATCTGCGCTGCGATCAACCCGCAGTCCGTAGCCGGTGCCAAAGCCGTCGCCCGCCGTGCCGGTGCCGCGAGCGTTGTCGCCGTCAAAGGTGCTGCGGTTGATTGTGATGCCTTGGCTATCTGCGATGGCAAAGGGGCGCAGGTGCGCCGCGTCGCCGGGCTGGAAGGTATAATCAAAGACCACATCCTGCAGGGTCAGATGGCTGACCCCCTTCAACGCCAGCCCGGAAAACCGCGCCGGATGCGCCGGATCGGCAGATGCGATGACAAGCGGCGCACTGGCCGTAGCCTGCAGGTTACGCAGGGACAGACTGCCGTAATTGCCGGGGACAAGGGCGATGGTGCCGCCGTCACTGGCCGCAATGACGCCTTGCAGGGTCTGCGGCGTGGCCTGCTGCACGGTTTGCGCAGGTGCCATGGTGGCAATCACGGTGAGCAGCGCCCCCATCAGGCATCGGATCAGGCGGCTGTGCATCGGGGCGTCTTTCATATGGCGTCGCAATCAGGTGCATCAGGACGGCGGCAGAAATAGGGCGGCGCGGGCGCAGGTTTCATTAAGCTCAGCGTGCGGCAGAGGCGCGCCTCCGGCAACCCCAAGCGCAGGTATGGTAGTGTCCCGCGCTGCCCTGCCACTGGG
>NZ_FOTF01000063.1 GCF_900114485.1 Loktanella salsilacus
CAAGCGGCGGGACGCTGTGACAGCTGATGTACGGCTTCTGCCAAGGCGCGGTCATCTTTGACGCAAACCCCGTTGCCATAGCGTTTGACCATACTGGCGACACCGGTGCCGTCATAGGTCACAACCAAGCGGCCATGGGCGAGCCCCTCTTGATAGACAGCAGATCCGCGCAGGGCGTAGATGTCGCGCGCATAAGGCAGTACCAGCACATGGGCGTGGCGATACATGGCGTTAATCTCGTCCGAGGATAACCGTGCAGCGCGCACGTTCAGGTCGATCTTAGCGGCGAGGCGTGCCTCATAGGCGCGCGAGAAATAGGTGTCGTCCTTGCGCATTCCTTGGGTCGACAGCATCACCTGACCGCGTTTGAAATGCACCTTGAGCGCATCCGAGATTGCGACCAGTCCAAAATAGCCTTTGTCAGCGCGTCCCTGACCAGGGGATGTCAGTTGGAACGGACGGCGGCCCCAGTCGATGGGTTTGTAGGGCGCGATGCACGGATAGGTCAGATAGCCGACGTCTTGGCGCAGCACGGAGGTCAGATAGTCCTGATAGACCGGTGTTTCCGCGCTCAGGCTGACGCGCACGCCGGCCTTTTGCGCATCGCGCACGGCAGTCAGTAGCCGGGTGCGCGCCGCGCCGCGAGCATAGCTGAAACTTTCCATCACGCCGATCATGCGGCCATGCACACTGGGGCGCCTATCTGCGGGCAGGGTCTGTAGTACTTGCATCAGGCAAAGCAGACCGTAGTGATCGACGCTGGGCATGAAAATCCAGTCGGTGCCGGTAATGCCGTAGCGCTTAATCACCTCAAGCCAGTTTGCCCGCACCCGGCGGCCCATGCCGTCCAGACCAGCGGCGTCGGCCCCCATCCACAGCGCCTTGTCACGCAGGCGGCGCAGCTTGCTGATCTTGTTGCCAGCAACTTTGGGAAAATCACGGTATTTGCGGATCGCTTCGACGTGACCGTTGTAGGGATAGGTCAGAACGCGGGCGTAATCCTCGGCACCTTCAATGCCTTTTGGTAGGGCAGCACAGACCAGCGTGGTCACATCGATGTCGCGGCTGCGCAGCTCTGCTTCGAACAGGCGCAGGGCCTCGACGTTGTGGCCATAAGGCAGGACCGCCATGTGATCGGCGACAAAGGCGCGTCTGGATGTCATCGCAAAAGCCTTATTGGTCAGCCCCGCGCGGGCGGCGCGGGCAGGAAGGATGAAGGGGATTTATCGCTGCCGCAACTCGCGGCGCGATGTATCAAGAAAGCGCATGAACTTGTCCGTGCAGGCGTTGTAAAGCTGCAGGTCGGTATAGTTGTGCGTATAGATGATGTCGGCGGCAGCGCGGATCTCGGCCGGATCGATCGGCACCTCTTTGGAGACATTCTTGGAGACCAGCGCCGGAGCGGGCTTACCAAAGAACGCGCTGAGTTCCTCGCGCAGGGTCGGCAGCATGTGCAGGGGCGCATAGAAGTCAAATTCGGTATCGAAGGTGTCCAGCACCTGATTGACGTCTTGCGGGTTACCCTTGGGGCCGACGACGAACTGCGATTGCAGGTCATAAAATTCGCGCACTTTGGCATCGCGGCAATAGCGCACAAAATCGACAAAGCTCTTGCCCTTCACCTCTGGGCGAACTGCCAGATAGTGACCGGGATGGTTGCGGATGTGGCGATAAAACGATGTCAGCCGCTGCAGCGGCTCGCGCAGGATGATCAGGCGCACGACCTTTTTGCCCGGCAGGCGGTTGATCGGACCCTGACCGCGCATGTGGTGCCCGCCCGCGCCTAAGGCGTTGTCGATCCGTGCTTCCCAGCCAGAGCCGGGAAAGCAGTGTTCATAGCGTCCGTCCATCAGGCGCGACAGGAAGTCATGCACCGTGGTGCCGCCGCACTTGGGCACATGGCTGAAATCCAGCACCTGTGTTTGAGGGTCGAACCGGCCTGCACGCATGGAATGATCGCTTTACTAGTTTTCGATGCGCCCCCTTTACGCAGGCTGGACCGGTTTGTCGATTGTTCAAAGCCGGGGCCGGGGGGCTGCACGGATGCAGCGAGGCCACGTGGTAGGCTCAAAGCTGCCTTTAGCGACCCATCTGGTTGTCAGATCGCCGATTTTACGACAAAGAACGCTGTAACAGGGCGGGCCACAGATTGGGGTGTTGCTTGCAGATCATCGCCGGAGAGACCTTATTATGACCAAACGCGCACTTATCACCGGGGTGACCGGTCAGGATGGATCGTATCTGGCAGAATTTTTGCTGGAAAAAGGCTATGAGGTGCATGGGATCAAGCGCCGGGCGTCTTCGCTGAACACCCAGCGCGTTGATCACATCTATGAAGATCCGCACACCGACAATGCGCGCTTTAAGCTGCATTACGGCGATCTGACTGACAGCTCTAACCTGACGCGGATTATCTCAGAGGTGCAGCCGGACGAGGTTTATAACCTTGGCGCCCAGTCGCATGTCGCCGTCAGCTTTGAGGCGCCAGAATACACCGCCGACGTCGATGCCATGGGCACCCTGCGCCTGCTGGAGGCGATCCGCTTTTTGGGGCTGGAGAAGAAGACGCGCTTTTATCAGGCCTCTACGTCCGAACTTTACGGCCTCGTGCAGGAAACCCCGCAGACCGAGACCACGCCGTTTCACCCGCGCAGCCCCTATGCGGTAGCCAAGATGTATGCCTATTGGATCGCCGTGAACTACCGTGAGGCTTACGGCATGTATGCTTGCAACGGCATCCTGTTTAACCACGAATCCCCGCGCCGCGGCGAGACCTTCGTGACGCGTAAGATCACCCGCGGTCTGGCGAACATCGCGATGGGCCTCGAGGATTGCCTCTATATGGGCAACATCGATTCATTGCGCGACTGGGGTCACGCCAAAGACTATGTCCGCATGCAGTGGATGATGCTGCAGCAGGACAGCCCGGAGGATTACGTCATCGCCACCGGCGTGCAGTATTCCGTGCGCGAGTTCATCATCTGGTCGGCGGCAGAGCTGGGTATCAGCCTTGAATTCACCGGCACCGACGTGTCGGAAATCGCGACCGTGACTGGCGTCACCGGCGACAAGGCCCCCCACGTTAAGGTCGGGGATGTGCTGATGCGGATCGACCCGCGCTACTTCCGCCC
>NZ_FOTF01000067.1 GCF_900114485.1 Loktanella salsilacus
CCCATTGCGCATCGCGCTGGAGGAAAGGTCACATGGCTCAAATCTCAGTGGAAATTATCCGCTTACCCGGCTCACTTCTGCGTGGAAATCTACAGCACAGTAGATCCGATAGATCCTTTTGTGGTTCCAGGGATGCCCCTTCACGTTGCGAAGGTGTAAAAAGCACAGACCAAAGCCCCATGTCTTGCGGGCGTCGGTCAGGCCGACCAGCAGGTCAGCGATCAGTTCATTCTCATCGCTGAGCAACGGGCTGTAGCGATAGCACGTCTCGCTGACGCCAAACGCCCGGCAGGCCAGCGCGACGCTAACCCCCCGGTGTTCCACTGCCTTGGCGGCCATCTCGCGACGCAGAGATGGCCGCGTCACTTTTTTCCAAGGGCTTCCTTCAGCAGATCGGCCTGCATGCTGAGATCTGCAAACATGCGCTTCAGCCGCCGGTTCTCGTCCTCCAAGCTCTTCATCTGGCTGATCATGGACGCGTCCATGCCGCCATACTTCGCGCGCCACTTATAAAAAGACGCGGTGCTCATGCCGTGTTCACGGCACAGCTCGCCAACCGGCACGCCACCTTCGGCCTGGCGCAGGATCGCAAGGATCTGGGGTTCGCTAAATCTCGTCATCTTCATCAGATTCTCCTCAGGTATCTTGCTGAGAAAATTCTACGTCCGCATCCCCTTAGTTTTGGGGAGGATTACCTACTCAACTGCGTATAAGTCGTTCCCATACCGATTCCTCTCGTTAGATAAACTACTGTTTTCTAACAAGAGTCGCACTTGAAAGTAGCGCTCACCCGTGGAATCTCAAGGTACGTTGCGACAGGTCCCGCTATCTCAGTTTCATCAGTTCTTCCCTGAATGCTTCAGTTGGCGTTCTCCATCCAAGGCACTTTCTGGGCGTGCCATTCAAGCGGTCGCAAATCGACTTCATATCTCGATTTGAGAGTGCGGCCACGGGCGCGTCCCTTGGCAGATATCGCCGTGCGCGCTTGTTCAGGTTCTCGACAGATCCCTTCTGCCACGGCGCCTGCGGATCACAGAACCATGCCTCCGTTCCGATCCCTGGCTTGAGTTTACGCCAGTCCCTAAACTCGATCCCACGGTCAAACGTGATCGATTTGCGCGCCAATTGGGGCAGGGGTTCGATCACGCTCATCAGCTTGTTCATCAGGTGCGTTGTGCTGCGGTCGTTGTTGCGGAACAACACGGCAAAGCGCGTCTTGCGTTCGACCAACGAAGCGACATTAGTCTTGCCCTGCGCGCGCTCAAAGATCATCAGATCGCCTTCCCAATCGCCAAATGTCTCACGCGTTTTAACGTAGTCTGGCCGTTCGTGGATTGACCGATCGGGCGGGAAAACAAGGCCACGCGGTGTGCGTCGGCGGCGTGGCTGCCGTTTCTTGCGCCGATGCAGAAGGTGACGAGCCAACTCTTCCGCCTGGCCATCCGGGCCGTAAACATATGCATAGATCGTCTCGTGGCTCACACGCAAAGGTTGGCCATCATATTGCAAACGACCGGCGATCTGTTCCGGTGACCATCCGGCCTCCAGCTGCGTGATCACGTGCTTTCGCAAGTCCACAAACCGCACCAGCTTGCGACGCCGCGCACGCCGAGTCATTGCTGACCGCTGCGCATTCATTCCGTAGTAGCCATTCAGCTTCGGCAACTCATGATCGACGAACCTGTTCCGTTTGATCTCTCGGAACACGGTTGAACGATGCCTGCCGATCTCAGCAGCGATTTTGTCTACCGACATCTTCGCATTCAACATATCTTCAATTGTGCGTCTCTCACGCAAACCTAACTCTGTGTGGGCCATCTTCCGTTCTCCTTGCTTTCCAGCAAGATAGGGGATTTGTCGCAACCCAGTTTATAATGTGCCCCCGCGTACATCCAATGTTGCAACCAAGTTAGAATGTCCCTCGGTGTGCAAAGTAGAAATGTCTCAGGTGCGGTGTTGCAGCATGGCTGGGCAGGGCGGAGACGTCATCT
>NZ_FOTF01000062.1 GCF_900114485.1 Loktanella salsilacus
CCCGCCCAGATTGCGCCGCTTCGCAACCACCCCGCCCCTGCACATCTGCCCCCAAGACGCACACAGACGGCAAGGGGCAGATCATGGGCGAGTTGACACGGGTGACAAGCGCAGTGCGCACGCAGGCAGCGGATGTCTCTCATATCAGCGATCTGGCCATCGTGGACGGCCAGCTTTACGCCACATCCCGCTATGACGGTACGCTGGAAAGCTGGACCATCAGCGGCAATGGCCTGTCCCTGCGCGACACCCAAGATCACGAAGGCAGCCTGCGCCCCGGCGATATCGGCTGGATCACCGCGCTGGACTTGAACGGCGGCACGCAACTGCTGACGGGGGGTGGCACATCCGGTGGGCTGGTGCTGCGCGATCCGGCCAACACGGGCACCCTGCCCGGCGGCACCGACCTGCCCGATACGATGAACATCTACGGCACCGTGCAGCACACCAGCACCGTCACGCTCAGCAACGGCCATCACGTTGTCTATGGCGGGCTGGCCGGCCAAGACGGGCTGGCGCAGATCATCTTGGACAACGCGGGCAATGTCGTCTTCAAGCGGCTGTTTTCTGACTTTGGCAACACCTATGCCGCCACGATCACCGGCACGGCCACCGCCACGGCGGGCGGCACCACCTATCTTTACACCGCTTCTGCATCCGAAAACGGCGTCAGCGCTTGGTCCATCGCCAATAACGGCAGCCTGCGCCACGTCGCGGGCATGGGCAATGACGACGGGCTTTGGGTGTCCAACCCGACCGCCTTGGTCAGCGCCACCACCGGCGGGCGCAGCTTTCTGGTCCTGGCCAGCGCCGGCACCGACAGCCTGTCGGTCCTGCGCGTGGAATCTGACGGCTCCCTCACCATCGTCGATCACCTCCTCGATACCCGCGACACCCGCTTTGGCGATGTGACAGCGCTCGAGGTCGTCAGCCACGAAGGCGCCGTCTATGTCATCGCAGGCGGCGGCGATGACGGTATCACCGTGCTGCAGATGCTGCCCGACGGCCAGCTGGTGACCCGCGCCACCCTTGCCGACACAACCGATATGACCCTCGACAACGTCTCGGCCATCGTCGCCCGCGGCAATGGCGACAGCCTTGATATCTTCGTGACCTCCGCATCAGAGGACGGCATCACCCGCCTGCGCTATGACATCGGCGCGCCTGGGCAAACGCTGATTGCCGCTGCCAGTGGTGACACGCTGGTCGGCGGGACCGGCGGTGATATCGTTATCGGCGGAATTGGAAACGATCGCCTGACGGGCGGACAGGGCGACGACATTATCCGCGACGGCGGCGGTATTGATGTGATGACCGGTGGTGCCGGGGCCGACATCTTTGTGCTGGCGTCGGACGGGGATCGCGACACGATCATGGATTTCGAGGTCGGGGTTGACCACATTGATCTGTCCGCTTGGCCAATGCTGCGATCCCGTGATCAGCTGACTATGGCCATGACGGCCACCGGCTTTACCATCACCTATGGCGACGAAGTGTTGGTCGTTCATTCCAGCACCGGCACCACGATTGATCACCGCACTTTGACAACTGACGATCTGATGGGCGGCGCACGCATTCCGCAAGTCATCCTGCCGGGCTTTGCGGGTCCCGTCTGGGGCACCCCCGCCCTGCCCACGCGGACTGACACCGGGGCCGGCCCCACGACCGGTACGGCAAGCGTGCCGAATACCGGTGCCACCGTTGAAGGTGCCCCTAGCTTGGCTGGCACTGTGCAGATCGGCGGGCTCAACTTTTTGCGGCATCAATTGCAGCCCGCGACCGGACGGGTCGCGTTTGGATCTATGACCCGTGACGGGATGCGCGGCACAGATGGTAATGACAAACTGTTCGGCCGCGCCGGGGACGACCGGATCGACGGCTTTGGCGGCAGCGATCAGCTGCTGGGCGGCGGCGGCAATGACGTCATGGTCGGCCACGCAGGCGACGACCGCCTTGACGGCGAAGACGGCAATGACGTGCTCGTCGGCGGCTCTGGCCAGGATGTGCTGATCGGGCGCGCGGGCAACGATACGCTCAATGGTTTTACTGGCGACGACGTGCTGGTGGGCGGAAGCGGCAATGACCTGCTGCTTGGTCACCTTGGCAACGACCGCCTGATCGGCACCGATGGCTTCAACAAACTCTTCGGCCAACCCGGCGATGATCTGCTCTATGGCGGAGGCCTCGGCGACCAACTGTTCGGCGGCGGCGGCAATGACGTACTGGTCGGGCGCGGCGGAAATGACCGGATGGAAGGCGGCGACGGCGATGACCGCCTGTTCGGCAACAACGGCAACGATGTGATGCTGGGCGGCGCAGGCCGCGACATCATGGAAGGCGGCGCAGGTGCGAATGTGCTACTGGGCGGCAGCGGAAACGACAGCCTGATCGGCGGCAACGGCCGCGACGTTATGTTCGGCGGCGCAGGCGATGACCGCATGGCAGGCGGCGGCGATGTTGATACGCTCACAGGCGATCAGGGCAACGACTGGATGTCTGGCGGCGATAGCAACGATACGCTGTTTGGCGGCGCAGGACGTGATGTGCTGACCGGCGATAACGGCCACGACCGCCTTGACGGCGGATACGACGCGGACCGCCTTTATGGCGGCGCGGGACAAGACATACTGATAGGTGACCTTGGCAACGACCTGCTGGACGGCGGCGATCACAACGACCGTATCTTTGGCGGTGCGGGCACGGATGTGCTGTATGGCGGTGCCGGCGCTGACCTGCTGGACGGCGGCAACGACGCCGACACCCTCCGCGGCGGCAACGACAACGACCTGCTTTACGGCGGGGCGGGCCGCGACCGGCTGGACGGCGAAAACGGCAATGACCAGATATTCGGCGGCTCCGACCTCGATGTGCTGACGGGGGGCAATGGCAACGATCGCTTGGACGGTGGCTGGGCCAACGACGTCCTGTTCGGCGGAGGCGGCCACGATGTGTTGCTGGGCGGCAGCGGTCACGACACGCTGGACGGCGGCTGGGGCAATGACTTTTTGTCCGGCCAAGACAACAATGACACCCTGACCGGATTTTACGGCACGGACACGCTGTATGGCGGCAATGGCAACGATCAACTGTTCGGCGGTTGGGACGCCGACCTGCTATCAGGCGGCGGTGGCCACGACCAACTGGATGGCGGGGCCGGGCAGGACAGCCTGTTTGGCGGCTATAATAACGACACCCTGACGGGCGGCTATGACGGCGACTGGCTTTATGGCGGCGGCGGCAACGATACCTTGGACGGACAGCGCGGCAACGACATCCTTGCAGGTGGGCTTGGCCAAGACACCTTTATCTTCACCACCGGCGCTGACCGCATCCTTGACTTCAACACGGCAGAGGACCGCGTGAACCTTGAATCTGATCTGTGGGACGGCAACTTGATCCCCGGCGACGTCCTGTTCCTGCATGGGACCATCATTGGCGGCAATACCGTGCTTGATTTC
>NZ_FOTF01000061.1 GCF_900114485.1 Loktanella salsilacus
GGCTTGGATCCTCATCGCACACATCAGACGCGTCACACGGCATCTCGCAAGGGATTGAGAAGGTGCAGTTAGTTTTGAATCAGACTCTTAGACATAATGCGACTCCAAGTTTTCCTGCCCCCTGTCCACAGCGAACAAGAGCGGGCGATTTATTCAGTGAAAAACAGCTTGGTTACTTGTGATCGTGAACTCGCCTCACTGATCATCACCGCATTGGGTAATGTCTGGCGACTTGCAGGTATAAGACTTGGTAACGGAATTGTGTTCAAAGAGCCACATTTTTTCCATTCTTCGGGCATTGCGTCCATACCGTGCAGAACCGCGGAAACCTGCAAGTTTAATTTTCCGAAACGAAGACCTTTCGACAACCGGACAACCGCTTTAAATCGGTGGCAACTACCGAACCTTCGTGTTGAGGTATCGCCCCATCCCAATGTGGCTTCGACATCACCAGACATTGGTGCGAGCGCGGCGAAAGCTCACTTTGTCCGCACTGCCGCTGCTCGCCTTCCGATTTCGCGCTGATTTCGTATCCCGCCGCAGCGTAAGTCGGCAATGAGCCCAGATTACATGTTTTCTGCTATGCGGCGAATGACTGCTTTTAAGGTGTAGCCAGATTGCTTCACGGCAGTTTGGGCTTGGACTGAGGGTATATTGCAGCGGTAATCAAGGGGGTTGGCGTTCGTCCAAATGAGGGCATTTTAGCGGACCTAATGCTTTCTCGATCCGAAAAGCCTACCGCGACGCCTTTTGCAGAAGACCGATCAGTTCACCGAACTTAGCGCGCTGCTCATCCGGGTCGCCGCTCTGGATGGCAGTCTCGACGCAATGCTCTGCGTGGTTCTCTAGAATGAGCTTTTCAACGCCCAAGATTGCGGACCGAATGGCGGCCGTCTGCGCAAGGATATCCATGCAGTAACGATCCGTTTCGACCATGCGTGCTACTCCTCGCACCTGACCTTCAAGCCGAGAAAGCCGGTCCAGTGTCCTATCCTTGTTTGCCTTCACGTTCTACGTCTCCCTGTGGTTTGGAACCGGCTATCGACTTCTTAGTTGTATACCCACCATGGGTATATCAAGGAGACAGGCAATGGCACAGCGGGACGACCCTACAATGAACTCAAATTCGACGCATCACGATAGGTCCGGCGACAAGGGCGGCGGATACGGACGTTTCCTCGCAATGATCGCAACCTCGACGGTCGTGATGTTCGGGCTGATGTATCTCAACACCTATGCACTCGATCATGTTTTCTTCTCGCAGACCCGCATGTGGATGGCTCTCTACATGGGAGGGGCCATGGCCATCGTGATGCTCGCATTCATGCTGGGCATGTATTCCAATAAACGCGCGAACATCGCGATCATCGTCGGCGCGCTGGCAGCGTTCGCAGTCGGCGTCGGTCTTGTTCGCACGCAGTCAACGGTAGGCGATGTGGCGTGGATGAAGGCGATGATCCCGCACCATTCCATTGCGATCTTGACCAGCGAGCGCGCCAACATTTCCGATCCGCGTGTGCGCGCACTCGCCGATGCGATCATCGACGCGCAGCTCGCCGAAATTGCAGAAATGAAGCTCTACATCACCGATATCGAAGCGAACGGAGATGCGCCTGCAGGCACCGCCCGCGACGAGCAATACAAGTGACCGACATCAGACAAATGGAGAACCCGTTATGCCGGCGACAGATATGATAGACGGCCCGAATACCGCACGCACCAAGAGCGAAGGCACGGGAAAAACCGCATCCCTCTATCGGATGGCCATGCCAGGTCACCTGTGTCCCTTCGGCCTGAAGTCCAAGTCCATTCTGGAGCGTAAGGGCTACACGGTAGATGACAACCTGCTCACGACCCGCGACGAAGTGGACGCGTTCAAGAAAGCGCATGGGGTCGCGACGACACCGATCACTTTTATCAGCGGCGAACAGGTTGGTGGCTACACTGATCTCAAGAAACACTTCGGTTACAAGGTTCTGGGAAAGGACGACACGACCTACACGCCGGTGACCGCAATCTTCGCCTCCACGGCGCTGATGGCACTGGCCATCGTTCTGAACCTATACGACGGCTTTCCCTTCCTCACGTTCCTCAAGTGGTTTTTCGCCGCCTCGATGGTCGTCCTTGCGATCCAGAAGCTGCAAGACGTCGAGGGCTTCGTGAACGGCTTTCTTGGCTACGATCTGTTGGCCCGAAAATACGTCCCCTACGGCTATGCCTATCCTTTCGCCGAACTCTATGCGGGCGTGGGCATGATGGCGCTGATCGGCACCGGCAGCGCTCTGGTCTGGCTGGTAGCCCCAGTGGCCATCTTCATCGGCACCATCGGTGCGGTCAGCGTCATCAAGGCGGTCTATATCGAAAAGCGCGACCTAAAATGCGCCTGTGTTGGCGGTGGATCAAATGTGTCGCTCGGATTCATCTCGCTCAGCGAGAACCTGATCATGCTCGGCATGGGCCTCTGGATGCTGGCGATGTGGTTCGCAGCCTGAAACGCTCTGCACCTACCCATTTCGAAATGATAGAAACAGGAGAATTCAAAATGAACATAATAAAGCCGGTCTTCGTAACTGCCCTTGCGGCGTTTGCGTTTTCTGCACCGGCTTGGGCGCAGGATGCCAGTTTCCAACTTCCTGAACAGTGCACCGACATGTCTGCTAGGAGCGATAGGGATCATTCTGCCATGGGCCACGGAGATCAGGCGGGCGACATGGGGTCAGAAATTGCTGGTTTTGATGCCATGCCAGAGCATGTGCAGGAAAACATGCGCAGAATGGCTACAACCATGCCTGCGATGGAGGAAGGCATGATGCGGGAAGATGCCGACGTGGCATTCGCTTGCGCCATGATAGCCCACCACCACGGGGCAATAGACATGGCCCAGGTTCTGCTTGAGTATGGCGATGACCCACAGATGATCGAACTTGCAGGCGAAATTATTGCCGCGCAGGTCGGTGAGATTGATGAGATGACCACCTGGTTGGTCGAGAACGCCAAATAATGCGGCTCAGGCCTAATGGTCCAGACTGTGGATCCAGAACCTCGCCATCTCTCAAAAAAGACAATCTTGTAGCTGTGCCGAAAGCGGACCTTTAGCCAAGCGGAGCTAAGGCTTTCTTTGTCCGCTGACCGGACCTTGATGCTGCGCCATGCGCGAATGGCCGAAATGACGGGCCGCGTCGCAGCACTCGGGATGGTCGCTGGAAGGCGGCTATGGGCCGTCAGCGGCAGTTATGGCTGGGGCCGTCGAATGGTCATCTTGTTCAAGGATCAGAATTGCATTTTTTCTGATGACATTGGCTCTAGCGGACCATGCAGGTCAATCTAGTTCGACATTGCTGGCTGCGGCCTCCCGCAATCAAATCTTCCTCGTAATATCAATATGTTACCAGCCACCTGCGGGTGGCTTTCTGCGTTCGCGATTCCGGTGTGGAAGCGCAGTGGAAGCACGCAGCTTCAATGCGCAACTCTGGCGAACCGGATCCGAAGTTCGGTGGTTCCCGAAAACTAAACACTGACGTAAGCTCTGATTCGCTGTCTGCTGATCTTCACCACGATGGAGATCAAGGATTTCGAAATGAAAGCATCCCCCCTCTGTCAGGGTTGTTGTCCGCTGCTCTACTTTTCTCTAATTTTCAGGTGGGCGGGATAGGACAATGACGTGGGATACTCACCAGAACG
>NZ_FOTF01000074.1 GCF_900114485.1 Loktanella salsilacus
GATGGTGGCCAATCTGCTGCGCATCGCCACCTTGCCACTGTGCTGGTATATCGCCGTCACCACTGGCAATCTGTACACCATTATCGGCATTGGTATCGCAGGAGAGGCGCTTGGCCTGACAGCCGCCCTTGCACTGATTCACTGGCGATCCGCCGTGCCGTTGCGGGCGGTGGCCGCCCCGCTTGGCGTGATGCTGCTCACCTTGCTGGCGGCGTTCTTTATGCCGCATCAGATCACAGCTCAGATCGCCGCCTTCGCCGTACTGAGCGCACTGATGCTCTGGTCCTGCGGCGACCTGCGCCGCTACGTCAAAGGAAAACACATGAGCCCTGCGCTATGAGCACGCCCCTCACTCTGCACATCGGTTATCATAAGACCGCTACCAGCTGGATGCAGCGCAAGCTGTTCGTCGCAGACCACGGCTATGCGCAGATTGCGGATCATGCGGATGTCTTCAGCCATATCGTGCAGCCGCACGGGCTGGCCTTTGACCCCGCGCCGATGCGCGATCTGATCGCCGCCCGCCGCGACGCGATGCCGATGGGGGCACCTATCATCTCTTCCGAAATTCTGTCGGGCAATCCACTGTTTGGCGGAAGGGAAAGCGAGGCCTATGCCGCCCGCCTGGCCCAGATCGCACCTGATGCGCGGATCGTGATCTCGATCCGCAACCAGCAGCGCATCCTGCCGTCCGTCTATATGCAATACCTGCTGCGCGGCGGCACGATGACACCAGCGCAGTTCTTTGCGGGCACCAACGAGTTCGGCTATTTCGGATTTACGCCGCAGCATTTCGCCTATGACAAGCTGGTGGCCCTGTATCAGAGCCTGTTTGGCACCCAAAACGTCTACGTCATGACGCAGGAAAGCCTGCAGCGGGATATGGACGGCGCGGCGCAGGCACTGGCGGATTTTACGCAGAACGATGCCTTCACAGGCCTGACCGATGCCGCCCGGCAGGTGGATGGTGCCAGCTATCCTGAATACGCCAGCCCGGTCCTGCGGCGGATCAACCATGTCCAGCGTAGCACGCTGAACCCCGCGCCAATTGTCAGCTTTGGCCGCACGCCGCAGGGGCTGTACCGGCTTGCGGGCTATGCGCTGAAGCGGGCGCCGCTGGCGGGGCTGCTGTCCGGGCGCAGACCGGTGTCGGACCACGTCCGGACAGCGTTCAAGGGGGCGTTTGCGGATAGCAA
>NZ_FOTF01000060.1 GCF_900114485.1 Loktanella salsilacus
CCCCTTGGGACGGTAAGGCTGGTATTCCTTCGCCTTGGACCCTTCCTTGCCGAAGTGGGCGCGCAGCGTCAGCACCTCGTCGAGGGTGAACCACTTGGCGCCGGCCTCTGTCTCGCTCCGCCCTTGCGGCCAGTCTGGATGTTGCTTGAGCACGCGGCGGAAATGGGCCTGGGCGACGGGGATCAGATAGCGGGTGATTTCCCAGGTCGAGAACAGACGCAGGTGGCGCTTGCCATCCTCTGCCAATCCCCGCCCGGCCAGATCGTCGCGCCCCGCGCGGGCGGCGCCAGCGATTGCGGCAAAGCCGCCGGTGGTGACAGGATCATCCAGATCCCCCATCGCCTGATCGGGGTTGATGCGGAAATAGGGGGGAAGTGTCGTGCTGCTGCTCATTACCTTTTTGCCCTTATGTGCGGCCTTTTGAGCAAGATACCATAAAACGCCGCACATGAAACAAAAGGTTGCACATGTACTGCATTTTCTTAGCAAATCATGGGGTTTTGTTGCACGCAGCCGCTTGCTTGGGTGCAGGGCTAAAAAAATTACGGTGTTAATATCCGTTAGGTGATAGTTACGGTGTTCTGCCTTTTGTGCAAAGCCCTGAATCTATGCGGGGAAATGCGCATCTGAAACGACGTTGCGACTCTGATACCCCGAAGCGGCGACTCTGAAACCCCGACCCAGCGACTCTGATACCCCGATCACATACGGTTTACAGACGGTTGTGGATAACTCTAGGGTGTCACTGAAACCACGAAGATACTTCGGGTGATTCCGGCAACGTCCGGAAGAGCAGTAAAGCCCCGCAATAACCGGGGCGCAAAAGGCAGGCACGCGGCATGACAGCTTTAGCACACGGGCAGGGGGGACCTGCGGATTTTTTCGTATGCGATATTTTCGATGCTGCCCCCAAAACGGATATGGGCGGGATGGAGCATCCGATGTTCTCGCTCTCGACCCGGCCTGACCGGACGATCCGCCAGTATGCCCGCGGCGATACCACCATCACGGTGACGCCCTCTGTGCGCGGCCGCGCGACGATCCACGACAAGGATATCCTGATCTATTGCATCAGCCAGCTGATGGCGGCGCTGAATGCAGGCCGCACGATTGCGCGCAAGCTGACGCTGACGGCGCATGACCTGCTGATCGCCACGCGGCGCGATACCGGCGGCGATAGCTACACGCGCCTGTGCGAAGCGTTCGAGCGGCTGGCCGGCACGCGCATCACCACCAACATCACGACGGGCGATCAGGAAACGACATCCGGCTTTGGTCTGATCGAGGCGTGGGAGATCATGCGCAAATCTCGCGGCGGGCGGATGGTCAGCGTGACGGTGACGCTGTCCGAATGGCTGTTCCGCGCGGTGCAGTCGAAATCTGTCCTGACGCTCAGCCGCGATTACTTCACCCTGCGCAAACCGCTGGAGCGGCGCATCTACGAGATCGCGCGCAAGCATTGCGGCCAGCAGCGGATTTGGCGCGCCAGCGTCACCACCCTGCACGACAAGGCGGGATCAGACGCCCCCCTGCGCGTGTTCCGCGCCGCGATCCGCAAGATGATCGCAACCAACGGCCTGCCCGATTACGCGCTCGAGGAAGAAACCGGCGACATCATCTGCATCACCCGCAAAGGCATGAGCGCCGACCAAGCCGGCCTCGCTCCGCTGAAGCCTGCGACGATGGACGCCGCCCGCGCCGCCGCGCCGGGCTGGGATGTCTATGCGCTGGAATCCGAATGGCGCGGCTTCTGGGCCACCTCTGGCCGCCCCGCACTGCGCAGCGCCGATGCGGCGTTCCTCGGCTGGCTCAAAGGCCGCATCACCCGCTGATCATCTTCTTTGGCTTCTTCTGGTCAAAAATACCTCGGGGGACGGCGCAGCCGGGGGGCAGCGCCCCCTCAACCTCGCCCCCGATCACGCCCCTTAGAACAAATCCTGCCACGCCGCCCCGTCAAAGCAGCGCAGCACATTCCCCGCATCGTCATAATACACCGTCCCCCGCGCCGGCGCGGCGGGCGCTGTGCCCGGCACCAACTGGGCAAAGTGGTGCAACTGCACGCCCCCTGTCGCGGCCACCGCCGTGAGCGCCGTGCGCCAAGTGCCGCCCGTGGCGCTGACCTTGACCGAGAAATCATCGTTGCCCGCCAACCCCATCTCGGCCCGGCCAGAGAAGGCGTTCTGATACAGCAGGCTTGCCGTATCCCCGGCGCTGGCTTTGTTAACCTTGACCTGATGCCCGCCGCCTGCGTGGTTCAGCAGCGTTGCAGGGGCAGAGACCGTCAGGCGGTTGACCTGATCGGACGCGGCGCCGATACCGACGCCGGGCAGGTTGTTCAGGTTGCTGGCGTCTAGTCCCGCGTTTACCCAGCCAGTATCGGTCCAGACGCGCAGTACGGCCTCTGCCACGCCCCAAGCGCGCCAACCGGGGCGGGGAATGAAATAGATCCAACCGCCCCCAGAGAATGTCGCGATGCGGGCATTCTGGCCGGCCCAGACGCCGGTCGGGTCGGTGCCAAGGGCCCAGGATTCGCCCTCTTGAGCAGTATTGGGGGGCGTGGTGGCCCCGAATTGCTGCACTTGCAGTTGGACGATGATGTCCAGCCGTTCCAACGCAGCATTGTGGGTGACGTGCTTCTGGGCCTGTGCTGCCTCGATGAAGGGCAGGTTAAGACGCGGGGTGTAGGTGGTCATAGGGCGCGCTCCTGAAATCCGAAAAGGGATGTCAGGTTGTGCGCCCGCATTGGTAAATGGTGTCGGGTGTAAGCGCGCGCAGCGCGGACGCTGCGCGCAACAGATTACATGCGTGCGCGGATAATCTGCCGGATTTGTTTCAGCCGGCGCACCAGCCGAGCCAGCAACCGCAGCGACCAGCGGAGGGCGCGGTAGGCGGGGTTACTGCGGCGTAGCAGACTGCGCCGTTCGCCCTTGGACATTTGCTGGCGGTCCTTCAGCACGATGCCGCGCGCTTCCCAGCGGGACATGCGCTGGAATACGATCTGGGGGTCACGCATCCACAGTTCGGTATCGCGGGCAATCTTGACCTTTGACTGCGCAGACAGGCGCATCCCGGTGGGGCGGGGGGTTTCCTCGATAAAGTCCAGCAGGTCAGACTGACCGGCGACCCAAGCGGCATGAATGGCTTCGGCGCGCGCGCGGGCGGCAAGGCCGATGCGGCGCATGTCTTGGCTGATATCGTCGATATCGGGCAGGATGTAGCCCGCAGGCAGCACGGGGTCGGGCAGGGCGATATGGCCGGCCTCTGGGCTGGTGGGATCGGTCGGCTTTGGTCCGCGCGCCGCGATCAAGGCGGCCTGTGTCGCGGCGCGCAGCGTTGCGGCAGCCGCGGCGTAGCTGGCCGCCGGATCGGTGGTACCGGTTACGGGGGCGGGGCTTTGTCCGGTCAGGTCCATCGGCCAGTCGGTGCCTTGGGCAACGGACAGATCTGTCAGCAAGCCGTTCACGCCGTGGGTGATGTATTCGTCATGGGTTGGCGCATCATGGGCGATGACGACCATACCGCGGGCCATTGCCTCGAGCAGGCCCATACCGATGCCTTCGCTGTGCCGCGAGGCGACAAAGATGTTGGCTTGGTCCATTTCCGTCGCCAGGACGTTATGGTCCAGATCGAAATAGGACACGGTATCGGCCCCGTGGGCGGGATAATGTTCAGGGGACACGGTATCGGGGGCGTTGTGCACATGCAGATGCACCTCTGGCCCCAGCATTGCCCGCACCCGGGCAGAGGTCAGCCCCCGTTCGGGCAGGCGCTGCCAAAACACTGCGCGCGGGACAGTGTAATCCGCCACAGGGGCAAAGGTGGCGGGATCCTTCATATATTGCACAGGCAGGCTGTTCAGTCCCAGCCCCACCAGCCGGTGGTGCATGGTCTGGCAAAAACTGACGATGCGTGCCTGG
>NZ_FOTF01000057.1 GCF_900114485.1 Loktanella salsilacus
TGATCGTCGCGACCGAGCTGAAGAGTTTTGCTGCGACGGAGACCTTCGATGCGCTTGTGCGCGACCTCGCCACTGCGCCGGAACAGGAGGGACCAGCGGCGGAGACGTCCCGGCCCGTCGTCATCGGATGGGGTCGCCAGGATCGTCTGTGTCTGCCACGGCAGTCCGCCAGGGCAATGGGGGCATTTCCATCCGCCAGGTTGCACTGGTTTGAGAAATGCGGTCATTTCCCGATGTGGGATCAGCCGGAGGAAACCATTCAGCTCATCCTCGACGAAACCGACACCTGAAGCGGGCTATTACTGATGCGCTGATCATGCGTGGGTCGCGCGGCTTCTCGGACCTGACTGCCTATCGCCGCTTCATCAATTAGGTCTTGGGGCGGATCAATGCGCGCAATGCCAAGCGCATTGACGTTGAGCGCACCAGCCTCAAGCCTTTGCCCGCCCGGCGGACCACCGACTATGAAGAGATCACGGTGCGCGTCACATCATTGGGCGGCTTCCTGCTGCGCAAATTCTTCTAAACCGTGCCATCCCGGCTGATCGGTCAACAGTTATCGTGCCGAACGGCGCCTTTTGCGTCGGTCGGCCCAAACCTGACCTTCGAAAGGGTTATCAAGTGGTTTGCGAGGGAGAGCGCCATGCTTCTACAAGCTTTGATCGGACAAAAATGCAAGAATTGCAGCGAGACATGAGTTCGGAAGCGTTGCCTAATTGTGTGGCTCCTTAAAAATCCCAGTTGCCAGCTTTGCGAGTTCACCTTATGTTCTTTTTTGTGCACTATTTCAAATGAGCTCGTCATGGCTGATCAGATCGTCATAACCGAAAAAACTAGCCAGGCGAAAGATGTCCGCGCCGCCATTGGGTCCCGGTATGGTGTGGTTTTACCGGCCGAGGGGCACTTGTTCGACTTGCTCGAACCACAGGACGTCGTGCCCGGATGGAAGCGCTGGACCCCAATCCTGCTGCGTCCTCAAGAGCTTTACGGCACGCGACCGGCAAAAGGCGGGAACAAGGCAGCCAAGCTCAAAGCCATTCGTGAGGCGCTGCGCACAGCCAAGCGGGTCTGGCTTGCCACCGATTGTGACCGAGAGGGGCAGCTCATCGGCCAGGAGATCCTCGAACACTATAAGTATCGTGGCGAGGTCATGCGTGTGCTGTTTACAGCCCAGGATACTCAGACCATCCGTCAGTCATTTGATCGGGCAAAACCCAACTCAGATTACGCCCGGCTTTACGCCGCCGCTGTTGCGCGCCGCCAAGCTGATCAGATATATAATTTGTCACTGACCCGCACAGCGACTGTCATCCTTGGCAAAGGCGCGCGAGGTGTCATCGGCGTAGGGCGTGTGAAAACGCCGACCCTTGCGATCGTCTGCAGACGCGAATTGGAAATCCGCAATTTCGTTCCCGTGACCTATTTCGAGGTTGTCGCCACCGCCATGGTTGAGGGCGGTGAGTTCAAGATGCGATATGCACCACGGGAACGAATTCTAAAACGTGAGATTGTTGAGTCCGTGGTTGCGGCCATCCGCGACTTTGAGGGGCCGCTCGGCGTGCGTGTCGAGGGCAAGCGTCAAGGACCGCCGAAACCGCATGATCTGCCGTCACTCCAGAAGCTCTGTGCCTCGCGCTTCGGCTGGGCCGCGGCAAAGACTCTGGAAATCGCTCAGGAACTCTATGACGGACAGGGTAAGAAGATTATTACCTATCCGCGTGCCGAAGTGCGTTACCTACCCGAGACCTTGATCGGGGACGTGCCCAAGATCGTAGCCGGACTGCAAGCGGGAAGATCGTTCAGCACGATCCCTGTGCCAGCGGTGCCTGTCATTCGAAAGGGCAAGAGCGGCAGTTTTTATGACAAGGGACTGGAAGGGGCCAGCCACCACGCGGTCATTCCCAACGTCAATACGATTGAGAAATTGCGAGACGTCTGGCCGCGGCTTTCGAGTGACGAGAAAAAACTGTTTGACGTGATCGCCGGGCATATTTGGCCACCGTCATGCCGGATTTCCGCTACCGCCAGACAACCGCAACGCTTGATCCGGGCGGATTTCCGTTCAAGGCCACAGGCCGCCAACACGTTGATATTGGATGGCGTGCAGCATTCCCGGAATGGCAACCCGCCGATGAAAAAGGTGACGATGCGCAGCTGCTTCCTCAGATGCAAAACGGCGAAGCCGCGCGATTGCGGAACCCTGCCATCGAAGACAAGGAAACCCGGCCACCGCCGCGCTATAATGAAGGTACTTTGATCGAAGCGATGCAGCAGGCTTGGCGCTTTATCGATGATGAGGTTTTGCGCGACAGGCTGAAGGAAGCTAAGGGCATCGGTACGCCCGCGACCCGCGCCGAGATTATCGGGGGATTGAAACGGCAGGGTTTTCTGGTTGTTCAAGGGAAGAACATTGTACCGACCGATACCGGATTGAGTTTGTTTGGTGTACTCCTACAAGCTGATCCAGCATTGGTCGATCCGGGTGTGACAGCGCAACTCGAATGCCTGCTCGACGATGTTGTTGTCGGCAAACAGGAAATGGTTGGAGCCATCGATGCTGTTTGTGATGTCGCCCAGCGTATCATCGGAAAGCTCGTCGAAGGTTCGCCAGCCGGTGTGTCGCCTTTGCCCGGTTTTGTACTGGATGGCGGGGGCGGTGGACGGCCACCAACTCCTGAGATGAAGCGTTTCGCCGACAGTATAGCGCGTCAGAAGGGCATAAAGCCTCCAACTGGCTACACCAAATCAGCATCGGTCTGCCGTACGTTCCTCGAGCAACACGCTTCCAAAACAGCTGAAGGCGCTGGAGAGGATAAAGGTAGCGGTTCTGAAACCCGGCCACCAAGTCCGGCGCAATTGTCATTCGCCGAGCGTATATCGCGGGAACAAGGCGTTGTGATAACCGATGTAGCAAGGGCCAGTTCTTCTGCTATTTCCGTTTGGAGTTACAAGAACCAAAGTTCGAAGCCTGACAAGAACCCTCGCAAAATCGTGGTGAAAAACTAGGAACCAACTACGACTAAATTGACCGTGGTCTTGTCACGCTTACGTACCGATCTCTCAACTCAATTATGCAACCTTTCGTTCGAAGGCCGAGGGGCTTTTGCCGCCTAGGGATGAGTGCCGCCGTCTTGGATTGTAGAACCCATTGATATATTGGAAGATAGACCCTTCCGCCTGGGTGTTGAATTGTGCGAGAAATTGACCCAGTTTTCCGAAACGTTGTGACCCACAAGCTGTCATTAATTCCGCTGACTTTCCATCAGGTTATCATAAGCCAGAGGGGTCAACGCGAAATGAAAAATGGGCCAATTCGACCTGGAAATCAACACACTGCTGTCCAAAACACTGTTTTGACCACGTCGCCCAATAGCTCATTGGCCTCTTGCGCCATTAGGTGCTGTGCTTAAATCAAGTGAGCTCAACGAAGAAGGGGGCTATGCCATGGAGCACACGGGTGAACTTCAACAGGTCGTCGAACACCTACGCTCCGCTACAGATCGCGTTGCAGAGATGCGTCGATTGGTTTTGGAATCTGGTGGAGCGTGGCCAGATCACGAACACGACGTCCTATTTGAAGTGTGTTTCCTTAGTATTGCTGGCTTGGGCTTTGGAGCGAAACCCGCTGTCAAAAATTGGATCGTCAACGCTGAACGTCAGTTCAGCATCGACAAGGTTGCCTGAGGGTTTTAAATCCATCCAGCGTGGGCCTGTAGCTCAATTGGTTAGAGCAGAGCGCTCATAACGCTTTGGTTGCGGGTTCAAGTCCTGCCGGGCCTACCACGCACATGCCGTAAAAGATGAACGCAGCGGCGATAGCACAGCAAATGCAAAGTTGGAAATGGCTCCGCGGTCTGCAACGGTCTCCTCCCAGATCACGGAGACTGCGGAGCCTGGCAATGTTAAAGTCAAACACTGCAGGTGTTTTGGTTAACAAGAGCTCTCAAAGAATACAAAGCCTAATATTTATGCTTAAAAAACTGGCAAATGCTGCCTTGCAGAAAATGCATTGCTGCAATGCGGCGTTGGCAGTTGAAAAACTTGGTGACCGTGCTCAATTAGGATGTAATGAAGGTCCAAACCTCCTCCCTTGGATCAACGTTTATCTCCAGCGCGGGTCCAAACCTCCTCCCTTGGATCAGCGCAGAGTTCAGGCGGCGCACTACCTCCCTAGTGCGTCGCCTTTAGTATCCGTAGCATTCCTCAGTTGTCTAATATGTCTGAATTACTGCTTCGCTGTGCCGGGCTGCTTAGAGGCGTAGGCCACCACCAGCGCTGTCTGCATTAAGCAGAATAAAGGCAGAGGTCAGTGCCGTTGCGCATGCTCAAGCATATCGTTGGTGTCCAGTTTCAAAGCTGAGCTCCAAAGTGGTGTCTTGAAGTACTGGCTCTCACCCAGCCGTTGCTGCTCTGCTTCGATTTCGACAAGTAACCCAGCCCAACACAGCGGTTCCAGTACACAGTTGCGAAAAGCACTGAGTTCCCGCCAGCCAGATGGATCGTCAGGGTGTAGAATTGTGCGAGAAATTGACCCAGTTTTCTGAAACGACGTGACCCACAAACTGGAATTAATTTCGCTGACTTTCCATGAGGTTATCATAAGCCAGAGGGGTCAGCGCGAAATGAAAAATGGGCCAATTCGACCTGGAAATCAACACACTGCTGTCCAAAACACCGTTTTGACCACGTCACCAAATAGCTCATTGGCCTCTTGCGCCATTAGGTGCTGTGCTTAAATTAAGTGAGCTCAACGAAGAAGGGGGCTATGCCATGGAGCACACGGGTAAACTTCAATAGGTCGTCGAACACCTACGCCGCGGCGCACAAGAGCTACACCGACCCCGCGGTCCCGCAGGGCATCCGGTGTTTGTCAAACATGTTGTCCGCCGATTTCATGCGGCGTCTCTGATTTCAGGGGCGCTGATTTCGGTTTCTGGGTTGAGCCAGACGGGTCCGGCGGGTTGCCAGTTGCGGGTTTTGCCTGACCAGCGTTCTGGGTTTTGCGCACGCGCATTTGCATAGAGCATGGCGCGGTTTGCCAGCGTTGCGCGGTCATGGCCAGCGTGGCGTGCGCCCGGAGTGACGAAGCGGATGGCGCTGTGCAGATGCTCGCCGTTATACCAATTGGCGAAGGATTTTACCCAAGCCTGAGCATCTGTTTTTGTGGCAAAGCCCTTGCTTGGCCAGTCCGGGCGGTATTTGCAGGTTCG
>NZ_FOTF01000054.1 GCF_900114485.1 Loktanella salsilacus
AGTCACCCATCACTCCGCCCCACTCGTCCGCCACCTCTGCCGCAAAATTACTGCCGCATCACCTGACCCGGCGAAAGTCAAAAAAGTTTGCGACAAAACCAAGCGGTTTCTCCAAAGGCTGATCAATCAGTTCGGCGAGCCGAGGGTCGTGATCACCGACAAGCTGCGTAGCTATGTCAAGCCGATCAGAACATTGGCGGCGGACGCTGACCACCCCACCCACAGGGGATTGAACAACGCCATCGAAGGATCACACAGGCCGACCCGGAAGCGAGAGAAGATATTCGGCCGGTTCAAGTCACATCGGCAGGCTCAGAGATTTCTGTCCGCTCACAATCAGATCAACCTGATTTTCCGTACCCGCCGATTTCAACTTACCGCAAACTCATACCGCCACGCTCGAGCTGACGCGTTCAGCCTCTGGGCAGGATACACCATCGAGATGGTGGCGTAATTTACAGACCAGCAACACCCTACGACACGCGGCCAACAACTTGGCAATGCCGGCAGCCTTTCTGCGGTTGGCCATTCAAAAAAATAACGATTGATACTTAGATCCCGCTGGTTATGCAGCATCTTAGACAACGCCGTGACGGCGCAAAATCCTCTGTAGTGTTCGCCGATGCATCTGCAAGAGACGTGCCGTTTCAGACACGTTCTCACCCACTTCATGGTAGATGCGCTCAATATGAGCGAGGCGCGCCTCATCAGGCGAAATTGGATTAATTGGCACCGGGATTTTACTGCCCTTCGGGGCCATGAGCGTTGCGACAATCTCGTCTGCGGTTGCGGGCTTCGCAATGTAGTCAATCGCCCCAAGGCGAGCCGCCGCTACTGCCGTTGGGATGTTGCCATAGCCCGTCAGGATGATGGCACGGACTTCAGGGTGGTGCTGCTCAAGGGCCGACACGACATCCAGACCACTTCCGTCTTCTAGCCTAAGATCAATGACAGCATAGTCAGGTACGCTGACGGTAATTGCCTTCAAGCCTTCAGCGACGCTTGCCGCACACGTTGTCTCGAAACCGCGCTTTCGCAATGCGACAGCGAGTCTGTTGCGAAATGCTTCATCGTCCTCGACTAAAAGGATCAATTTGGGCCGATCAGATACATTCATAATAATCTCCTTGCTAGTTACAACACACAGGAGCGCGAACCGGACGCGGCATGGGTCAATTTGTCGCTTGATTGAGAGATTGCCGATGTGAAAAAGTTTTGAACTATCCAACCCACACCAACGACGCATGCAAACTCTTCACAAACAGCTCGCATAAATGCCAATCGGCGGGCGTCGTGTAAAACTGGCGTATCACACGGTTTTGCCTGTCGCATGCCCCCGCGCCACTGCCCAATGCAAAAAGTGAGCACTTCGTCGGCTTAGGATATTGCAAAATATGGATAGCAAAGCAGTCTTTATCTAGGCAGGCACTCGACTTGGGATAACTGGACCTCGCTTTCGACCCTGAAGTGTATCGGCGCACAGCGTCGCTCTTCGCGTTGAAACGCAAAGATCTTCCGGCCGACGCTGTCAAAGACATCGTGTGTCGGCTCGGACGAGTTGCACAAAAACGTTCCGACTTCATTGCGCCCGACATAAGCGAAGCTAATATCACTGCCTTCTGTGATGCATTAGTTAATCCAGATCCCTTGCCTTCCTTGCAGTTCATCGAAGCGCGTCGGGCGGAGGGCCTGACCCGGCCCGGTGTCTACCTGGGATATATTGGCATTGCGGCGCGGCGGCTTGGCGAAGGGTGGAACGAAGACAGACTGACGTCCCTACAGGTCACTTGCGCCACAGGCCATCTTTATGCCGTGATGCGCGCATTGCAAAGTGCGCAACCGTTTTCATCAAGGCCAGCCGAGCACCGCAGGTTTGTACTATTTGCGACAATTCTCGGTGAAGATCATGGCATCGGCATTACCATGGCTGCGGGTCTGCTAAGAGACCACGGATGGAACGTTACTCTTAAGACCAACACGGATCACAACGCGCTCGTCGCCCATGTCGAGGATACACAACCGCAGATCATCGGCCTGTCTCTGAGCAGTGAACGGCGGCTCGATGCTTTGGTGCGTTTGGTCGTAGCGATCCGTACCACCGTGGCACATGCCATCATAGGCTTCGCCCCGGTGATGACCTTGCTCAAAAACGCGTTCCAGATCTGGTCGATATCGACATTATGTTCAATGATGCGGGGTCTACTTGCGCTGAACTGGATCATCTCATTCGGCTGCAACGCTGACCTGACTTGCCATTAAAGCTTCAAATAGAGGAGCACACCAAAATGAAATCGGAAGACGATCGGCTAAATCTCCACGATTCCCCGGCATCACCATCCATAATTGGCAGACTTGTGAGGATCGATTAAAGTTTCGCAATCGAAACAAATAATTGGATGCAAATTACGTTTCTGAAGTCTGAGTGCGATCTGTTAAGGCGGACAGTCCTGCATTTTTCGATGATTCACCTGTCGAAGTCGGTCCATCATCACGATAGCACCGGGTTCGCGTGACCTACCACTGTCATCGCGTAGACCACATCATTGATATGGCGAAGACTTGCGGAGCAGGAGGGCCTCCTCGGGAGTTGGCCCTCCCCCGTCATGTTTAGCCTTTTGGCATCAGAACGGCATCAATCACGTGGATAACACCGTTGTCCGCCTCGATATCAGCGGATGAGACCGTTGCATCATTGACCTTAACGCCGCCATCCGTGTGGATTGTGACGGTCTCGCCGTTGACAGTCGCAGGCGTCATGCCATCAGAAAGATCGGTCGACATCACTTTACCTGAGACCACATGATAGGTCAGGATCGAGGCGAGCTTGGCCTTGTTCTCGGGCTTCAGGAGGTCCTCGACCGTGCCATCCGGCAGTGCGGCGAAAGCGGCATCCGTGGGGGCGAACACAGTAAAGGGGCCAGTACCCTTCAGCGTCTCAACGAGGTCGGCTGCCTTCACGGCGGCCACAAGCGTATTGAAGTTTCCGGCCGAAACGGCGGTATCGATGATGTCCATGTGTATATTCCTTAAAAGTTAAGTCGCTGCACAAGCGTGCCGGAACATTTGTAGCTGTTCCATCTCGACAGGTTGCAGGTAGCCTGCAGACACTCACTTCATAGAGCGCAAGGGCTGCGGCATCTTAGCCAAACCAAAACACTTCACGTCTATCGTGCCACACCTGTACGCTGGACTTACACCAACGACCGCCCAAACTTGGACATCGGCGACATCACGCTCGCAATGAAATTGGAAATGGCTGAGTAACTTCGACGACCAAGTCCCGTTCAAACGGGATGATTGCCGTCTGTCTGGCTGCATTTGTTTTTCAACAAAGAACGTCAGGTTCGACTGATTTGGCCCACGGTTTTGCAAGCATTATTCCGATGCAGCGCGCTTATTCAGCCTAGTTCGACGCGACGGAGCCAGCGGTAAACCGGCCCCACGCTGATGGCTCAACCTATTTACATCGGCGGCATGATTACGGTGTCAATCACGTGGATTACGCCGTTCGATGCTGCGATGTCCGGCGTCGTCACCGTGGCGTCGTTCACCATCACGGCGTCACCAACTTTGATGGTGACGTCTTGACCCTCTACCGTCGTGGCGGTCATGCCGTCGGTCAAGTCCGCGGCCATCACTGGGCCCGGCACGACATGGTAGGTCAAAATCTTCGTCAGAGCTTCCGGGTCGGCCAGCAGGCCTTCGACGGTGCCTTCAGGCAGTTTGGCGAAGGCTTCATCCGTAGGTGCGAAAACGGTGAATGGACCTTCGCCCTTCAGCGTCTCGACTAAGCCAGCCGCTTCAACTGCTGCAACGAGGGTGGTGAAGTTGCCAGCTTCGATTGCAGTATCGACAATGTCCTTCGAAGCCATGTGAGATTCGGCGAATACGCCTGTACCCAAGGTGATGAGAGCGGCGGTCGTCATGAACGTTCTGCGTAGCATGGTGGTATTCTCCCTATGGACGTTTTGATGCAAGCTTGCAGCGTGCGTCTTGTTGATATAGGAGGCAATTCGCCGTCGGCTAGTAGACAGCCGTATCCATCTGTCACTTTGTTAATTTCCGGTTCGAATTTACCCACTTTTCCAATTAGCGCTCACCCCTCTGGCTTATGATAAGCCCATGGAAAGTCGACGGAATTAATGATAGCTGATGGCCCACAAAGTTTCGGAAAATTGGGTCGATTTCTCGCATAATTCGACAGATTGAGCATGCGAAACGCACGGATGCCATAATGACGTCGCCGATCGCGGAGGCTGTCATCCCGCCACGCAATGAAGCCCAACCGTGCAAGCCCGGCACCGCTGACGCAAAAGCTCGAAACGATGCGGTCCGCGCTTCAAAATATCTGAGCCGGGCACTGCGGACAAACTTGGGGCAATATCACAGCGCGAGCCTGCGTCGAGACCAAGATATATGCATGAAACTGATGGATCACCGGATCACTGCGTGACTTTGACCCCAAAGTCGCGGAGGTTTAGAGTGCATCACGGTCTTGAATGGCTACACCGCACTTGCCATCAATGACATTAATGCCGCGGGATTCCCCCCTTGGAAAAGGGGGGCCCTATCCATCAGGCTATTTGTGCAAAAGGCTATACAGAGCCGCACCATTCAACTGATCAAGCCAATGACTAAGACCATAAGTAAAGTATAAAGGGCAATACCACCACCAATCATAAATAACGGCCAATTCTTGGTCACTGTTGCTGTTGCAATGGACCGCATTTGATAAACTAAATCTGGCCATGTATAAGATACGAAATCACCTTGCGTAAATACTGCCTTAATATGTCCATCGCCATCAACCACTGGCAGTCGGCGGAACCGTTCATTGGACATAATTCGCAGCCAATCGATCATATCATCTGTCTCACGCGCGACGCGCGGATTTTCAGTCATCAGTTCAGACACCAACGTCGTGCGTGGATCTAACTCTTTGGCGACCAACTTGTTCATCACATCACGCTCTGTGAACACGCCAATGACTTTCTGCTGAGCATCAACGACAATGACGGCACCATAGTTTTTGGCGGCCATTTTGGTAACAGCGTCAAAAACGCTGGTGTCTGGCGAACACGTTAGCGGCTGTTGCTTGGACCGGTATTCGGGGCGGTCCATGAGGCGGCTTCCAGTTCGGACGGCTGTTTCGGGCATATCTTGGACTCCTTTTGAACTACCTTTTGATACATAGCGCAGTGCGCTTAGTTAACGAGTTTAAGACGGGGCTATGTTGCAAAAATCGCCCCGTGTAGAATTCATTACATGAATCCGGCGTGGTAGCAGGCCTCTATGAGCAGCTGGACCTTGGATTCAAGTTTGAAGTGCGAGGGTTGATTTAATGGCCGCAAGTTCTTCGGCCATGGCTTCGGCGGGAGTTCTCCATCCTAGTGTCTTACGAGGACGGTGGTTCATCATGCGTGCAACGTCGTTCAGGGCGGTTTGACTGAGGCAGCTTAGGTCGGTCCCTTTCGGGAAGGACTGGCGGAGCAGGCCATTCGTGGTTTCGTTTGACCCGCGTTGCCACGGTGCGTGAGGATCACAAAACCAGATGTCGATCTTCAGACGGCGAGAGAGTTCTGGATGGCATGTCATCTCAGAACCACGATCATAAGTCATCGACTAGCGCAACGCTACGGACAGACGTTTCATCTGCCGCGTAGAGCCTAAGAGTCTGATTCAAAACTAACTGCACCTTCTCAATCCCTTGCGAGATGCCGTGTGACGCGTCTGATGTGTGCGATGAGGATCCAAGCCTC
>NZ_FOTF01000053.1 GCF_900114485.1 Loktanella salsilacus
CTCGCTCGACTTGCATGTGTTAGGCGTGCCGCCAGCGTTCGTTCTGAGCCAGGATCAAACTCTCAAGTTGAAAGCACCAAAAGGCGCTATTCCTTGACGTTCGAACCTCTGCACATCATCAATATCTAGCCCGGCTAAGGTACTAAATATCAACGTTTCTCTGTCTTCTGTGCTTCAGGTTATCCAAAGATAACAAGAAACCACATCAAACAGTGAAGCTGACACCTCATCATCGGACCTAAATCCTAGAGGCGCGATATACAGACGTCTGATCCATCGAACTGAACCAAACCGCCCACATATCTCTTCAGATACTAAATTTTCAAACAGCGTTGGAACAATAACAAACTGATGCGCCCAAAAGTAACGGCGCGCCCGCCTGTCAAATTCCGAATTTCTTAACCGCCTCGCGTTCCGTCCAGTGTGTCGTCTGGTCCGTCTGGCAGTCCGTAGCGGCTTGTTCGTCGCTTCGTTGGGTGGGTTCTACGGATAGCAGCCGGGACCCGCAAGAGCGAAATCGCACAAATTCTCATTTTTTGTGACAACCCCAAATTTCGTATAAAATAAGGGGTTTAGCGACACATTCGTAGCCCGACCCTAGGTCGCATCGAAAGATAATGACTTAGCCCGCCCGCCGTCTTGTGGTGTCCGGCGCGAGCACCACAAGACCTAGACATCAGCTATTGGTCTGCTGCCGGCTGGGGATCAGAATCGCGCGAATCTTGGTCCAGTTCAGACGCAAGACCAGCAGCGCAATTACCGCCCCCATGTAAAGGAACGGCTCTAGCGGCCATCCTTTGACCAGCCAGATGTAATGCAGCGCCCCCAATAGCGCGGCGGGATAGGTCAGCTTGTGCAAACGCCGCCACCGCACTGGTCCGATCCGGCGGATTGACCAATTGTTCGAGGTTACTGCCAACGGAATCAACGCAAGAAACCCTAGAAAGCCGACCGTCACGTAGGGACGTTTGATCACCTCGGTCACAACGCGGCCAATGGTTTGCACATCAAGCACCGTGAACACGAGGAAATGCGCCAGCACATAGAAGAACGCGAGCAGCCCAATGGCGCGGCGGAACTTGATCAGGTTCACGCCCGTCCACGTCCGCAGCGGCGTCACGGTCAAACCCGCGATAAGCAGGATCAACGCGATTTCGCCGTATTCGCGCTCTAGCACATTGATCGGCTCGACCCCGTAGGGACCAAGACCGTTCAGCGCTTGCCAGAACTCCCACACCATATACCCGGCCCCCAGTATATAGAGGGGCCAAGCAGGCACGCGGCGCAGACCGCCGTTGATGGTTGTTGCGGCAGACATCAAAACTCTTTGCTCAGGTCCATGCCGTCATACAGGCTGGCGACTTCGTCATAGCCGTTGAACATTAACGTATCCTGACGCGAGGCAAACAATCCGCCGCCAATGCGCCGCTCTGTGGCTTGGCTCCACCGGGGATGATCGACGCCGGGGTTCACGTTGGAATAGAAACCGTACTCACGCGGGTTGATGTTGTTCCATGTGGCTTCTGGCTGTTCGGCCACAAGGCTGATCTTGACGATCGACTTGATGGATTTGAATCCATACTTCCATGGCACCACCAACCGCAGCGGCGCGCCGGACTGCTTTGGCAGCGGCGCGCCATATAGGCCCGTCGCCATCATCGTCAGCGGGTGCATTGCCTCGTCTAGGCGCAGACCTTCGACATAGGGAAAGTCGATGACGCGGCTGCGCACGCCCGGCATATTCTCTGGCTGGACGACCGTTTCAAAGGCGACGTATTTCGCATCCCCCTGAACGCCGACCTTGGCAAGCAGGTCTGCCAGCTCGAACCCCTGCCATGGCACGACCATCGACCACGCCTCGACACAGCGGAAACGATAGATCCGCTCTTCAATCGTCAGGCCTTCGGTCAGGTCGGCCAAGGAATAGTCGCCGGGATTGTCCACCAAGCCATCAACCGTCACCGTCCAAGGGTCGATCACCATCGCTTCTGCATTGTTGGCCGGATCGCTCTTGCCGGTGCCGAATTCGTAGAAGTTATTGTAGGTCGTGATCTCTTCCAGCGTGTTCGGCGTCATCGCGTCCTGCGCCTGCGCACCGCCAGCCATCGCGATCGCCCCAAGGCCAGCCGTTCCCGCAATCAGCTGCCGCCGATTCAAGAACAGCGACTTCGGTGTCACGTCGGCGGGGGTCATATCGTTCTTCCAGCGGTGGGCCATAGGTCTCTCCGATTCAAATGTCTCAAAGGATATACGCATAAAACTGTTGAAAGGTTTCTCACGTTGACGAGGGCGACCCGTAATCAAGGCATCAACCTTAGCCCAACGCCCTCATCTATGTTCACACATGCGTGAAATATCTGACACAATTAACAACCATAGAGCGAAACTATCCATCGACCAGTGACAGGACGCCGCAATTTTCGGTCTGGTCGGGGCGATTTCGCCACCCATATTCGGATCATGCGGCCAAGGATCGGCGCGCATCAACATACACCAAGGAGACGACCATTATGCTACGCCGTACGTTCATGACGACCGCCGCCCTGATCACACTGGGCACAGGCGCTTTCGCTGCCGCCCACTCCGCTGACAAGGATATTGTCGATACCGCCATCGAAGCCGGTAACTTTACCACCCTTGTCGCCGCCGTTGAAGCCGCCGGTTTGGTTGATACGCTGAAGGGCGAAGGCCCGTTCACCGTGTTCGCCCCCACAGATGAAGCCTTTGCCGCTCTGCCCGAAGGCACCGTCGAAGGTCTGCTGCAGGATCCCGAAGCGCTTGCCAAGATCCTGACCTACCACGTTGTCCCAGGTGCCGTGATGGCAGCTGACCTGACCGATGGCATGACCGCCGCCACCGTCGAAGGCCAGGACGTGACCTTTACCGTCGGCGACACCGTCATGGTGAACGACGCCACGGTCAGCACTGCAGACATTGCCGCATCGAACGGCGTGATCCACGTGATCGACTCCGTCATCCTGCCACCGATGTAATCACTGATTACACCGCAACAAAAAGCCCCGGCAGATCGCTCTGCCGGGGCTTCGTTGTTTAGTGGACGACGGCGTCATCCGGTTTGGGCCTGTTGCTGCCCGACACCCGGTCACCAACGATCAAACCATCGACACCCGCGCTGACCGGGATCGTATCACCGTCATGCACATCGCCTGACAAGATCATCTCGGCCAGCTGATCCTGCAACGCCCGCTGGATCACCCGCTTCAGCGGCCGCGCGCCGAACACCGGGTCATACCCTTCGTCGGCCAGCCAGCCCAGCGCACCAGCGTCCAGATCAAGGTGGATATTCCGCCCCGCCAGCCGCTGTTCCAGCCGCTGCATCTGGATCGTGACGATCCCAGCCATGTCGCTCCGTGCCAGGCGATCAAAGATAATCGTCTCGTCCAGACGGTTCAGGAACTCGGGCCGGAAGTGCGCCCGCACCGCGTCCATCACATCGCGCTTGGCCTCTGCCGGGTCAGCCCCATCCGGCATCAGGCTCAGCGCCTGCGCCCCAAGGTTCGACGTCAGGATGATCAGCGTCTGCTTGAAATCAACCGTCCGCCCCTGCCCGTCCGTCAGCACACCATCGTCCAGAACCTGCAACAGCACGTTAAAGACATCAGGGTGCGCCTTTTCGACCTCATCGAACAGCACCACCTGATATGGACGGCGCCGCACGGCTTCGGTCAGCACACCGCCCTCGTCATAACCAACATAGCCCGGAGGCGCGCCAATCAGACGGCTCACAGCGTGTTTCTCCATGAATTCACTCATGTCGATCCGCACCATCGCGTTGTCATCGTCGAACAGATAGTTCGCCAGTGCCTTCGTCAGCTCTGTTTTACCGACACCTGTTGGCCCAAGGAACAAGAAGCTACCCAAGGGGCGCCCCTCGTCATTCAAACCAGCACGCGCCCGGCGCACCGCATTGGCAACCGCCCGCACGGCCTGCTTTTGACCGATGACGCGCTTGCCCAGCTCGTCTTCCATCCGCAGCAGCTTGTCCCGCTCGCCTTCCAGCATCTTGGACATCGGAATACCGGTCCAGCGCTCGACGACCTCGGCGATCTGTTCTGGCCGCACGGCTTCTTCGACCATCAGGTCTTCGTTGCCGTCGGACTCGCTCAGCTTGCGCTCTAGTTCTGGGATCACACCATAAGACAGCTCTCCGGCCTTGGCCAAATTGCCCTCGCGCTTGGCGATCTCCAGCTCGGCCCGCGCGCGGTCCAGCTTTTCCTTCAGCTCGCGACCCGACTCCAGCTTGTCCCGCTCGGCCTGCCATTTCGCCGTCATCTCTGACGCACGCTCCTGCAGGTTGGCCAGCTCTTCTTCCAGCTTGGCCAAGCGATCCTTCGACGCCTGATCGTCTTCTTTACGCAGCGCCTCCTGCTCGATCTGCTTTTGCATGATGTCGCGGTCCAGCGCATCCAGAGCTTCTGGCTTGCTGTCCACTTCCATCCGCAGACGGCTGGCGGCCTCGTCCATCAGGTCGATGGCCTTATCCGGCAAAAAGCGGTCGGTGATATAGCGGTGCGACAGAGTCGCCGCAGCAACCAGCGCCGAGTCCGAAATCCGCACACCGTGGTGCAGCTCATACTTCTCTTTAATACCGCGCAGGATACTGATCGTGTCCTCGACGGTCGGCTCTTCGACCATGATCGGCTGGAACCGCCGCGCAAGCGCCGCGTCCTTTTCGACATATTTGCGGTACTCATCCAGCGTCGTCGCACCCACGCAGTGCAGCTCGCCCCGCGCCAGCGCTGGCTTGATCAAGTTCGCAGCGTCCATCGCGCCATCCGCTTTGCCCGCGCCAACCAGCGTGTGCATCTCGTCGATGAACAAGATGACCTCGCCCGCCGCAGCCTCGATCTCTTTCAGGATCGACTTCAGCCGCTCCTCGAACTCGCCGCGATATTTCGCGCCAGCGATCAAGGCACCCATATCCAGCGCCATAAGGCGCTTATTGCGCAGGCTCTCTGGCACGTCGCCATTGACGATCCGCAGGGCCAGACCTTCGGCAATCGCAGTTTTACCGACGCCGGGCTCGCCAATCAGGACCGGGTTATTCTTGGTCCGGCGCGACAGCACCTGCATCGACCGGCGAATTTCTTCGTCCCGGCCAATAATCGGGTCAATCTTACCCTCGCGGGCCGCCTCGGTCAGATCGCGAGCGTATTTATTCAGCGCGTCATAGCCGTCCTCGGCGCTCGCGCTATCCGCCGTCCGCCCTTTGCGCACGTCATTGATAGCCGCATTCAGCGTCATGGGCGTGACTTTACCCGCGTCCAGCGCATCCTTGGCTTTAGATTTCACCACAGCCAAAGCCGTCAAAATCCGTTCCACCGGGACAAAGCTGTCGCCCGCCTTGGTCGCCAGCTTTTCAGCCTCGTCCAAAACCTTGGCCGTCATATTGTCCATATAGGTTTGGCCAGCGTCGCCTGTTACCTTGGCAATCCGCGCGACTGTCGCGTCGACATGTTCGCGCACGGCTTTTGCATCGCCGCCGCCGTGGCTGATCAGGTTCGCAGCAAGGCCTTCGCTGTCGTCCATCAAGGCCTTCAGCAGGTGTTCCGGCAGCAAACGCTGGTGATTTTCGCGCATCGCGATGGTCTGTGCGGCCTGAATGAAACCGCGCGACCGTTCTGTAAATTTCTCTAGGTTCATGGTGTCTCTCCTCTAAAGCACCCGATGTCCTGAGGCGCCCGCTGTGCGGCACACCCCGTGTTCGGGCCTCATTATAAATGTGGGAGGCCGCGCGCCCTGTTGCAAGTATCCCACACCCAAAATCCGCACCCAAAACGCAAATGGCGCGCCCCCTGCGGGACGCGCCATCCATGTCGATCTTTCGCGATGCTTAGTTAGAAGCAGGCGCAGCTTCTTCGTCGACTGGTGCAGCTTCTTCAGCAGGCGCAGCTTCCGCAGCAGGTGCAGCTTCCTCAGCAGGCGCAGCTTCCTCAGCAGGTGCAGCTTCTTCAGCAGGTGCAGCTTCCGCGGCAGGCGCGGCTTCCGCAGCAGGCGCAGCTTCCGCAGCAGGCGCGGCTTCCTCAGCAGGCGCAGCTTCTTCAGCAGGCGCAGCTTCTTCAGCAGGCGCAGCTTCCGCAGCAGGTGCAGCTTCTTCAGCAGGTGCAGCTTCTTCAGCAGGTGCAGCTTCTTCAGCAGGTGCAGCTTCTTCAGCAGGTGCAGCTTCTTCAGCA
>NZ_FOTF01000052.1 GCF_900114485.1 Loktanella salsilacus
AGAAACCGAAATCAGCGCCCCTGAAATCAGAGACGCCGCATGAAATCGGCGGACAACATGTTTGACAAACACCGGCCGCGGCTTAGTTTAAGCTTTCTATTAACCAGAGCTTAATATTAGCTCGAGCATACTAGATGTTCCAAATGGAGTATACCTATGGAAAACCTAACAGTAGGCCAGTATAATCTGGTCTATAATGCCTTTTCGTTTGGCTTTGCGACACTAGCCGCAGCCACGATTTTCTTCTGGCTGGGTCGCAGCCAAGTGGACACAAAATTCAAAACCGCATTGACGATCACAGGCCTTGTGACGGCAATCGCAGCCTATCATTACTTCCGCATCTTCGAAAGCTGGACAGCGTCCTATGCGTTCATCGACGGCACCCTTCAGGCTACCGGCGTCCCCTTCAACGACGCCTACCGCTACGTCGACTGGCTGCTGACCGTACCGCTGCTGTTGATCGAACTGATCCTGGTCATGGGGCTGAGCCGGTCCGAGACCATCTCGCGCGCTACACGATTGGGACTGCTTGCAGCCTTGATGGTGGCCTTGGGCTACCCGGGTGAAGTCGCGGCAAGTGGCGGTGGTCGCTGGATCTGGGGCCTGTTGTCAATGATCCCCTTCCTTTGGATCGTATACGAGTTGTTCGTCGGTCTGTCCAAGTCGATCAGTAACCAGCCTGAAAGCGCGCGTGGTCTGATCACGCTGGCACGGAACGTGACAGTCGCAAGTTGGGCTTTTTATCCAGTGGTCTACTTTGCAGGTGCTATCGGACTTGGGGGTGCAGGCTCAGAGGTCATCATCCAAGTCGGTTATACGATCGCCGATATTGTGGCAAAAGCGGGGTTCGGTGTGCTGATCTTCCTGATTGCCGTGCGCAAAAGCGAAGCCATGGCAAATGGCTCGGACAAAGTAGTCCCGGCAGAATAATGCCACCTGCCGCCCCCGGATTTCCGGGGGCGGCTCTTCCCTTTTACAGATCGGACCTTCAAGATGTTCGACATCCAGTCGCATCAGTCTGTCTCTTTAACTGATATCGAAGCCGAGATCGCACGCGTTGTCTGGAGTGACCCGTCGATTGTGGCAGAGGCCGCAAAATACCATTTTTCTGCAGGTGGCGCACGCACACGGGCGCGCATGGGTCTGGAGGCCGCACTGGGTCTTGGCCTATCGGGCCAAATCGCGTTGGCATGCGCCCTTGCGCCGGAATTGCTTCACAACGCATCGCTGGTGCACGACGATCTTCAGGACGGTGATAAAATGCGCCGTCAAAAGCCTTCCGTGTGGGCGCAATACGGTAAGAATATCGCCATTTCGACCGGTGATCTGCTGATCTCTGCTGCTTATCGCACCATCGCGATGCACCCACACCCCGCGGCAGCCCTGTGTGCGATGCACGACGCCATTGCCACAACGATCAGAGGTCAGGCGCGAGATTGCAGCATAGGCTTGGCGACACCAGAGGATCACGAATTCATCGCTGCCGACAAGTCAGGGCCGCTGCTGGCATTGCCGGTCCAGCTGGCGTTGATCGCTGCGGGTTTAGGCCATGACGACGATGCCATCTGCGCGGGCCGCGCGATCGCGATCGCTTATCAGACTCTGGATGATCTGTTGGATCGCGCCGACGACCAGACCTACGGTGTGACGAATATCTGCCTTTCTTTGGAGGCAACAGGGTTGTCGCCGGGCGTGGCCGCCCGCGCCGCCTGTGAGAGGGCGGGCGCTTCGCTCGACGCGGCTCGAAGACACATCGGGGCCCTACCCCGAGGTGCTGGTGCACCATTTCTCAAACTGGCCACCCGCCTCGACATTCAACTGAAAGAGTTTAGCCATGCCACGTGATACCCGCTATAGTGCACGACAGACCGCCATTGTCGCAGGTGCCGGTTTTGGCGGCATCGCCGCGGCTCTGCGCCTGCGCGCAAAGGGTTATGAGGTCCATTTGATCGACCGCTGCCCACGGCTTGGTGGGCGCGGGCAGGTATTCGAAAAAGAAGGCTTTCGCCACGACGCAGGTCCGACGGTTCTGACCGCACCGCAATTGCTTGAAGAACTGTTCGCCATGTTTGGCAAATCGATGGCAGATTATATCACGCTTGTGCAGCCTGATCCTTGGTATCGGTTCTACTATGACGACGGTGAAACGTTCGACTATGGCCCCACCGAAGAAGCGACCGAAGCCGAGATTGCACGCCTGTCGCCAAACGATGTCGATGGGTACCGCCGCATGGGTGCGTGGTCGAAGAAAATCTACGATGTCGGCTTTACCCGCCTGTCATCTGTGCCATTCCATTCGCCCGGCTTCATGGTCAAACAGATTCCTCATCTTCTGCGGTTACGCGCGTACGAGAGTGTCTGGTCGATGGTCGCGCGTCACCTCAAGAACGACCGCCTAAGACGTGCCTTTTCTATCCAGCCATTGCTGGTGGGGGGGAATCCGTTTTCGACCACTGCAATCTATGGAATGATCAACCATCTAGAACGCAAGCACGGTGTTTGGTTTGCTATGGGCGGCACCGGTGCGCTGGTTGATGCACTGGAACGCCTGATGCAAGAAGAAGGGATCAAGATATCTCTCGACACAACGGTCGACCAGATTACCGTCGACAATGGTCGGGCCACGGGTGTCGTTCTGCAAGACGGTCGGAAATTGACTGCCGATCTGGTGGTGTCAAACATGGACCCAGTTCATGTCTATCGTAACATGTTGCCTGCTAGGCAGGTCTCTGCGGTCGCCAAGGTCCGCTCCAAGGCATCAAAGCTGTCGATGGGGCTTTATGTGCTATATTTCGGGGCCACGAAGACATGGCCGGACGTGGCACATCACACCGTGTGGTTCGGCAAGCGCTACAAGAGTTTATTGGACGATATCTTCAAGAACAAAAAACTAGCTGATGACTTTTCTCTGTATGTGCATCGCCCGACCGCCACAGATCCCAGCTTTGCCCCGGATGGATGCGACAGTTTTTATGTGTTGTGTCCGGTGCCAAACCTTGCTGGTGGGCAGGACTGGTCGGTCGAGGGGCCAAAGCTGCGCGACCGGATCGTCGCCGCGTTGGACCGCACTATGATGCCCGGCCTGACGGACACGATCACGGCAGAATTCGCGATGACACCCGAAGATTTTCGCCATGACTATCTGTCGGTGGACGGCGCGGGCTTTTCGCTGTCCCCGTTCTTCACGCAATCCGCATGGTTCCGCTTCCACAACAAGGGGGAGGGCGTGCGTGACCTTTATTTTGTGGGAGCAGGTACGCATCCCGGGGCGGGCTTACCCGGAGTTGTGTCGTCCGCTAAGGTGCTGGACGCGCTGGTGCCTGTGGCAGAGACTATCGCGTGACACCCGAAGCAATCATGGCACGCCATGCCCGCAGTTTTGCACCAGCCGCACGCCTACTGGCGCGACCGGATCGCATGCGGGTAGCGCGGCTATATGCACTGTGCCGCACCGTTGATGATATCGCCGACGATATAGGCGGATCTGTAGGCCGCGCGCGTTTACTCGGGTTGCACGATCAGATCGAATTGCCCGCCCCGACCGACACTCTCGCTCAAGAAGCACAGCTTCTGTTTGCCGGGCGCTCGGCGGGTTTGCGCGCCTTTGGTGATCTGGTAGCCGCGGCTGCAGCCGATGTCGGGCCAACCTGCATCGCCGACGACGGCATGCTGGACGACTACTGTATGGGCGTTGCTGGGACTGTGGGCATCATGATGTGCGCCTTGTTTGATATTCCCGACCGTTGGCACGTCGCCGCGGCCGATCTTGGCAAGGCGATGCAGTTGACCAATATCTGCCGCGATGTCGCTGAAGATGCCCGCGCCGGTCGACGTTATTTGCCCCACACACGATGTCCGTTCGCGCCAGAGGCCATCGCGGACGGGGTGCCAGATGCAGTTGATGGCGCGTCAAAGGCAATGGCGGATCTACTGGATCGGGCGGACGTGCTTTATCATTCTGGCCACGCGGGCCTCGTTGCGCTGCCCATCCGATTGCGCCTTGCAGTCGCTGTGGCTGCTTCAATTTATGCCGGAATTGGAACTAGATTGCGTCAGCGCAACTTTGCCCCCCTGCAAGGCCGGGCCATTGTGCCCGCAAGGCAAAAGGCACGCCTCGCGATTGTGGCGCTGTTAGGCGAAAGCATGCGCAGCCTGCACGTGAAAAGAGTGTCGTCCAATGTCCGCACCTGATGTTGATATTGCGATCATTGGCGGCGGCTGTGCGGGTCTGAGCCTTGCCGCGCGGTTGGTGCATTCCAATTTATCTATCAGTGTGATCGAACCACGCACAGCCTATACCGATGATCGCGCATGGAGCTTTTGGCGCACCGCATCGGATCCGTTCGAGGATTGCGTGCACAAGGAATGGACATCCTGGACGGTCGCAGGCCAGGGCGATCCAGTACGGCGCACGTCATCGCACCTGCGCTATCAGACGGTCAGGTCGGAAGATTTTTATAACCGCGCGCAAGATTTGATTTCGCAAGGTCGGCACATTGACCTGTCCCTTGGTGTCACGGCGCACGGGATGAAACGCTTCAATGATCGGTGGCATATTGAAACGGACGCCGGCACGCTATCAGCGCGTATTGTTATCGACACCCGCCCACCTGCCCGCATTCCAGCCTATGGACAGTTCTTTCTCGGGCGCGAGATCAGAACTGAACGGCCAGTCTTCAACCCAGACAGCGTCCAGTTGATGCACTTTCGTCCGGCCCGCAGCAGTGGCGTCGATTTCGTTTATATCCTGCCTTTTGCAGCGGATCACGCGCTGGTCGAGGTGACATCGTTCGCCCCACATAGTCCAGGACGTGATATCTATGCGGCGTGGCTTGACGATGAAATTGCGGCTTTGGACCCCGGATGGACCGAAACCCTGCGCACCGAAGCAGGTGCCCTGCCGATGGAGGTCGGCTTTGCGGACCCCGCGCAGGACGGAATCATTCGGATGGGATTGGGTGGCGGTGCCGCAAGACCGTCAACAGGCTACGCCTTCGCGCGCAATCAAATTCAAGCAGACCGCGTCGCGGCTGCCGTGATTGCTGGCCGGGTGCCGGACACCCGCCTTGATAGCCGCCTGACGCACTTCATGGACCGCGTGTTCCTGCAAGTGCTGGCAACCGCACCCAAAAGCGGCCCCGCGTTGTTCGAGGCCCTGTTCCGCAACGCGCCAGCCGATCGGCTGGAACGGTTCCTGTCCGGGTCGACCCATCCCGTCGACCGTCTTTCAGTCATGGCATCCCTTCCACCGCTGCCCTTTTTGCGGGCAGCCGCCTTTCCCACATGACCATGTCACCAACTTGGCAGACTTGGTTGTTTGCAATCACAGCCATAGTGTCAATCGCGGTGATGACTGTATTGCAGCCGAACCTTAGGGTTCAAATCCTGCTTTTGGTTCCATTTGTCGCGATTTTCGGTTTACCACATGGGGCATTGGACCTGCCCATCGCGCAGGCGATCTGGCCTTTGAAAGGCTGGCAGGGCATAGCACGCTTTGCCGCCCTTTACCTCGGGTTGGCCGGTGCAGTTGTTTTGGCGTGGACATACTTTCCGGGGTTTTCCGTTTTTGCATTCCTGACGTATTCGGCCATTCATTTCGCAGGTGACTGGGACGATGCTCCGGTCATTCTGCGCTGGACAGGGGGTGCAGCGACGATCGGGGCCCCCTCATTGTTTCACCGCGACGACGTCGCGACGATCTTCGGATATCTTGCGCCCATGCCGCCAGCCACTCTTGCCGCGACGTGCCTTGCGTGCGTCGGGGCTGTGGCGTTGGTCGCGACGCTGATCATAGTCGTGTCGCAGCCCGCCCTGCGCACGCGCGCTATCCTTGAACAGATCGTCCTATGGGTTGCCGCCTTGTGTCTGTCACCACTTATATTTTTTATTGTCTATTTTTGTGCACTGCATTCAGTCCGGCACATGACTTTGACATTGAACTGGATCGACGATCGCCGCACGGCGGTCCACCTATCCATTGCGTTGTCAGTGGTAACCGTCTTGACCGGCTTTGCGAGTATCGGCATTATTCAGGGTGTTGGGCTTGAAACGATAGAGAATGCAATCTCAAAAACAGTTTTTATAGGATTGGCAGCACTCACCGTTCCCCACTTGATTTTGGTTGATCGATTTAGGCATAGCACTGCGACAAGCACTCTTCGCCAATTTTAAAAATATATCGTAGTCGCTTGACGGCATATGTTTTAGAATTGAGAAGCTTGGAATGCCCCGACTGGCATTGCCAAGTTGTTGGCCGCGTGTCGTAGGTGTTGCTCGTCTGTAAATTACACCACCATCTCGATGGTGTATTCTGCCCAGAGGCTGAATGC
>NZ_FOTF01000048.1 GCF_900114485.1 Loktanella salsilacus
TCAGTCCAAGCCATTGTGATCTCCATTCAGCTTCACAACCGAACAGAATCACAAACCACTGAACTCACTCAAATAGTTTTAAATCGGGCTCTAAGCACTTTAGCCATCACAAATTTGGACCACTGCTGGGGTCCCCTCACTTTAATAAAGTTTTTGGGCGGAACAGTGATGATACCCTTTTCGGCACGGATTGGTCTGACCGGATATACGGTCGCAATGGTATAGACTCACTTTTTGGTGGCCTTGGAAGCGATAAGCTCTATGGCGGCAATGATGCTGATTTTCTGTTTGGAGGAGCCGACAACGACTACCTAGATGGCGGCAAAGATGACGATTTTCTTGACGGTGGTGACGGTGACGACCACCTCATCGGTGGTCGGGGAAACGACAGCTTAAGTGGCGGTGCTGGGAACGATTTCCTTTACGGAGATACGCGGAGCTCTGGTCATGGCAAAGGCCATGATGAATCAGATGATTACCTTGATGGTGGCGACGGCAACGATTTTATGGTTGGGGGCCAAGGCAGCGACACGCTGTTTGGGGGCGACGGCAACGATAAGCTTTTTGGCGACCAGACCCGTTCCAGCAACGGGCACTCCGACAATCACAATTCACCAAGTCGTGACGACCTTCTTGAAGGAGGTGCGGGCAACGACCTTATCGTCGGCGGTGAAGGTTCTGACTCGCTTTCAGGAGGTGAAGGTGACGACCGCATGTATGGCGACAGCATCCGCATTAATCAGCACCACGACCACGGCCATCATGGTCATAATCATGATGCTGATGACGTTCTTGATGGCGGCGCTGGCAGTGACAGCGTTTATGGCGGTCAAGGCGACGACCTTGATATTTATAACGTGGGCGAAAATGTTGACGCACACGATTATTTTAATGGCGGCCATGATGTCGACACCCTTCAGATTAATCTGACTCTCGAAGATTGGCTGGACCTCAATCAGACCGCCCCGCAGCTACAAGACGATTTTGATAATTATCTGGCGTTTCTTGCTGACAATACAAACCCACATACTGGCCAAGCAAATGGTGCGACGTTCGGTTTTGAAGCCTTGGGTATTCGCGCCACAAGGTTCGAGAATTTCGAGGTGAACGTAGACGGTGTCCAAGTGAACCCCGCCGATGAAGCCGTGACTGCGGTCGATGATGAGCGCCTCGGCACTGACGGCGTTCTTGAGGACGGCCCTTCAATCACAGGCTCTGTCATCGAGAATGACGACTTTCCTGATTTCTTCCGTGAAGTCCGTTTGATCACCGATGTCGGCGCCAACAACGGGACATTGACTCTGAATGCAGACGGCACCTTTGAATACTTCACTGACGGTGACTTCCAGCATCTGCGTGCCGGTGAAACAACGACCGTTAGCTTTGTCTACGAGGCCGAAGATGCAGATGGGGATACCGATCAGGCGACGATGACAATCGAAATTACGGGCACCAATGATCAGCCCATCGCCTCCAACCTCAGCTTCAACGTTGGCGAAGATGATGCAACCAGTAGCTTCATCACGGGCCTGACGGGCGACGGCATCACCGAAGCATTTGTTGCGACGGATGCCGATACGCTTGATAGCCTGTCGTTTGAGATACTCTCAGCGCCAGTCGATGAGTTCGGCCATAACTACGGCGAAGTCGTCAACAACGGTGACGGCACATTTACGTTCAATCCGCTCGAGCATTTCCAGTTCTTGGAGGCCGGAGAGACACGCGATGTGACGTTCCAATATGTTGCGATCGATGACAGTGGCGTAGGGACAACGCCTACATCACCAGATGAGACCGAGACGTCCGATGTCAGAACGATCACGGTCACTGTCGAAGGGGCCTATGACGCGCCAGTCAACGCGTCCGCAGATCTGCTCTTCGTGACCGAGAACCAGAGCATGTTTGCAACGGGATCGGCCATTGTGTTTGACGACCCGCTGCCATTCTTTGGCATAAACGAAACGGTTTCACTAACCGCAACCCTCATCCCAAGTTACACTGTAAGCGGTGGCGCGCTTGGGGCTATTTGGGGCGGCATCTCGTCGATTGCCAACGCGATCGCAGATGTGGGCTGTGATGTCGTGGACTGGTTGGGGATTGCTGATTGCGACGACGCACCTGACTTGCCGTCGAGCATCACGACACCAAGCTTTGGCACAGTCGGCTCTTTTTCGGCGCAAATCGGTCTTCAGCCATATTTCACCCTGACTACGGGCGACGTTGATGCCACTGTTCCGGTGAGCGTTATCTTTACCTCGCCTTATCAGGTGGAAGAAGGCGAGACCTTTACCATCGGGTCCGCCTATACGGTTGACGGTGCGCATTTCGAGACAATGAGCCCAGACGTCAACTTTGGCCTCGACTTTGTCTTTGATGTAGCCGCCGACTTGGCCCTTGCGATCGGTAACTCGACATTTGGCGGTGCATCGACCATTCCGTTGTTCGATTTCGACACGGCTAATATCAGCGGCTTCACAGGTCACGAAGGTCTACCTGGGTTTAACATCTTCGATTTCTCGGCAGATGAAGACCTTGAAACAGAGATCGATCTTTATGGATATGGCTCGCTTGCGTTGAACTTCCCGATCATCGAGACCCACAGCAACGACGCGCCAAACCCGTCGTCTGATGTGCTCACCAGCACGGGCGAAGATGATATCGCGGTTCTGACTATCGATGTGGATGCGATAATCTCCGAGCTCCCCTATGTGCCACCATTTGGCGACAGCGGCGGTGACGGCCTGACGATTTCTGTCGCTGGCGAAACTTTGGACCTCTTTTCCTACAACTATGCGTGGGACGTTATTGCCGTTGATCTGATTAGCACATTGAATGTCATTCAGAACTTCTCGTTGACAGTTGCTGAGCTCCCCCTCCTTGTGACTTTCGAAGATGGCACTGAGGTCTCGGGCTATTCGGTCGGTGCTGACGTCGATGTCACTGCGGCGGACCACTTTGATTTTGATCCAGATGTTGATGGCGATGCCGACGGCCTGATGGACTTCTCAATCGATATCGACATGGCCGCGATCTTCGACAATCTGACCACGCTTGGTTTTAGCATGGAAATCTTTGTTGGTCTCTTGCGACTAACGGGTGGATTCACATCGGACTTCATTGGCGATGAAAGCTTTAGCCTCTTTGAAAACGATACAGCGACGACGGATGATGATTTCGCATGGAGTGATACATTCTCATTGATTGATAACTTCACACTCGCGACGTTGTTTGACGACGATTTCCCAATCGTTGGCTTTGAGGAAAATACGCTTACGAACGACACCCTGACGGGTGTTTACGATATCGCGTAAAACAAAGTTGAAGGGTATGCGATCTTCCGAGGTCCATACCCTTCAATCTCGGACGATGACAAACTACGAGAAGTTGCATCTTAGATCGTAGATGCAATAGTTTGACGAGTTGAGTTATCTAGATAGCGTCCCACAACTTCTTTCGCGTCAATTGCGAGAACCGCAAGTAATCGTATATTTCCCTGCAAGCAGACCTTCGCCGCGGCGCAAAAAATCGGAAATGTGGGCTCGAACCGGACCTTAGCTGCATTTTTATGAACGACTGCTTTGACCGTGCCCCGCCCTGAATCTAAAAATGCTCTGAGCAATTTGAGGTCAAAGTCAACTTCGCCCGATGCCTCACAACGGGCCTTCGCCCGTTGCAACGGGTTGCAATCGATAGTGGCCGACATCTGTAAAAGTGTGCCTATGATGGGGAGGGCCAAGGTTGAGCTGTCACTGCGTAATGCGGGCGGTGAGCCAGATTGAGAAAGGCCCACATCATGCGCGCAGCGATCTACGCCCGGTATTCCTCTGACCTGCAAAGCGACGCCTCAATTGAGGACCAGCACCGCTTGTGCCTGCGCCTTATCGCCAGTCACGGCTGGCAGGAGGCCTAGACCTACGCGGATCGCGGCATCAGCGGGGCGTCCCACCTACGCCCCGCCTACCAGCGTCTACTGCAAGATGCCCGAGACAGCCGCCTTGATGTCGTTGTCGCCGAAGGGCTCGACCGTCTCAGCCGGGATCAGGAACACATCGCTGCATTCTTCAAGCAGATGCGGTTTCAGGGGATACCGATTGTCACGGTGGCCGAGGGCGAGATTTCAGAACTGCATATCGGCCTGAAGGGCACGATGAGCAGCCTCTTTCTGAAGGGCCTCGCCCAGAAGACCCACCGGGGCCTCGAAGGCCGCGTGCGTAAGGGCAAGTCGGCAGGCGGCGTCACCTACGGCTACGATGTCGTCCGGAACCTACTTGCGGACGGCTCCATCACCACCGGCGAACGCACCATCAATGCTGCGCAGGCTGACGTGGTACGTAAGATTTTCACAGACTACAGCCACGGCATTAGCCCGCGTGCCATTGCCGCCGCCCTGAACAAGGCGGCCATCTCCGGCCCGCGCGGCACTTGGGGGTCATCCACCATTTATGGCAACGACAAACGTGGCACCGGCATCCTGAACAATGAACTCTATTTGGGCCGTCTGGTCTGGAACCGGCAGCGGTTCATCAAAGACCCCGATACCGGCAAGCGTCAGGCGCGCATGAACAAGCCGGAGGACTGGATCATCGAACAGGTTCCGGACCTCCGCATCGTCAGCGACGACCTCTGGGAGGCTGTGAAGGCGCGCCAGACGGCCACGCGCAGTCTCGCCATCCGTGACGGCATCAAAGCCGTGGGGCGCATGAAGCGGGCCACCCACCTGTTCACAGGCATGCTGAAGTGCGGCACCTGCGGCGGCGGCTTTATTCAGGTCGGCAAGCAGTACTACGGCTGCGCCAGCACGCGGAACAAGGGGACCTGTGGCAACCGCCTGACGATCAAGCGCGAGGATTTCGAGGCCCGCGTCTTGTCTGGCCTCAAGGACCAGCTCCTGCACCCCGACCTCATCGCGGAATACGTCCGCGCCTATCAAGCAGAGTTTAACCAGCTGGCCGGATCGATCCGCGCCGACCGGCTGGCGGATGAACGCTAGCTTACTAAAGTCACCCGGCAAATCGACCAGATGGTGAATGCCATTGCAGAGGGCATGTTTCACCCAAGCATGAAGGACAAGATGACGGCGCTGGAATCGTCCAAGGCGGCGCTGACAGCCAAGCTGCGCGATGCCTCGACCGCGGCCCCTGTGCTGCTGCACCCCGGCCTCGCCGACCGCTATCAAGCTCAGGTGGCCAATCTCACGGCAGCGCTGCAGAGCGACAGCACGAAGGCCGAGGCCACGTCGATCATTCGGAGTCTTCTGACCGAGATCCGGCTGATCCCGCAGGACGGGGCGCTTGCGATTGAACTGGTGGGGGCTTTGGCTGGGCTGCTGTCTTTGGGCGAGCATGCGAAGGGCGGCCCCCAAAACGCCAAAATCCACCCGAAGGTGGCTTCGTCTAGTTCGACATTGCTGGTTGCGGGAGGGCGATTTGGACACTATTTTCAGAAACTCTACCGTGTCACCGTGCGATGATGACGTCGATGTGGTGTTAACGGCCCAAACCTGCCATTCACCGCCTCTTCGAGATGCTGCAGCGCAGCCCGTCATTGCAGACATTCGTGCATCGTGCAGCATTTGCTCGGCTAAAAGGTCGGTCTGCGGACTTCGCCGACATTGACTGTTGCTGGGCGAATATCTGCTATCAGTCTCCAGGTAGTTCGCGGACAAATAAACCTTGCTGGTGCGGCCTGACGCAGCAGGCCTTTGCTTCGGGGCTGCGTAGCTCTGCCAATCATCCTTGCAAATTCTTATCGTGAAGGGACGCAGCGTCTTTCTCGCCAAGGTGCGCTTCAATTTGCAAGGATTATTCAGACACTTCAGCAGAACTGGCGGAAATAATCATGCGACGACCGCAATGGAGAAAAGCAGGACTTTCGCCCGGGCTGGACGACACTTTGCACACTGTTCGTTTTGCACATGCTTGCTCTGCGGGGTCGCGTAACCGTCCCATTACGCCAATTGTGACACGACTGTCACAACCATGGTGACGGTGCTGATCAAGGTGGCCGCCGCCATATTTAGCACTCTTTTTGCTTTCATCCTTTTGTCTCAGGTCACCCGGCTCTGGATCGAAAGCCGCATACCACGTGACGGCAAGATCATCCCGATCGACGGCATCAATCTTCACTATGTGGATCGCGGCACAGGTCGGCCGATTGTCCTTATCCACGGCTTGTCGGGACAATTGCGCAACTTCGCACCGGCTTTGGTCGATAGCTTGGTCGCTTATCATCGCGTCATCCTGATCGACCGACCAGGCTCGGGCTACTCAGCACCACTCCCCAGTGGAAAGAACACGCTGGCCAATCAGGCGATGAGTGTGGCTGGCCTGATTGACGCGTTGGATCTGAACGCGCCGTTGGTCGTCGGCCATTCCCTTGGCGGAGCCGTCGCGTTGAACCTCGCGCTAAATCATCCCGATAAGGTCGGTGCGCTGGCGCTGATCGCGCCCGCAACTCAGCCACGCGACAGGGCTGCCTCTGCCTTCAGCGCGATGGCAATCCCTTCGGATGCGCTGCGGCGTTTCGTGTCGCTGACCTTTGCGGCCCCATTGGGGCTGCTGATCTTTGACCGGTCTGCCAAGGCAGTGTTTGCGCCTGAACCCCTGCCAGCTCAGTTTGCCACCAAGGGCGGCAGTCTGCTTTCCATTCGGCCGAGAAGTTTCTTCGCGGCGGGCGGGGACATGATTGCCCTGCGGGATGCATTGCCAGCGATGGCCGCGCGCTACCCGTCATTGCAGCTGCCGACTGGCGTTCTTTATGGACGCTCGGACCAAGTGCTGGAACCGGACATTCATGGCGCAAGGCTGCGCGACGCGGTTCCGGGTGCCACCATGACGCAGATCGAGGGAGGGCACATGATAGTCTACACCCAGCCTGACGTGGTCGCGGACTGGATACTCGCGCAAGAATTGCAAACCGCAAATGTGGGGCAACCGAATGACTGACATGAAGACCTCTTTTATAGACCAGGCCGGTGCTGCCTTTGCGTGTCAAAGTGCCAGTATTGTTGAACGTCGGCAAACATTCGGACTTGCCGAACGCCAAGACGCGCTCGACTGCCTTGCCACCGCCATCCGACAAAACGAGGCCGCACTGATTGCTGCAATGGCGACGGATTTCGGCAAGCCCGAGGCGGAAGTCATCCTGACCGAACTTGTGCCCGTGATGCAGGAAATCCGCCATGCGTCACGGCATTTGCGTCGCTGGATGCGACCCCGCCGCGTTGCGCCGACATTAGTATCCTTTGGCACCAAGGCGCGTGTTCGATCAGAGGCGCGTGGCGTCTGCCTGATCATCGCGCCGTGGAACTATCCGTTCAGCCTCGCCATTGGACCACTGGTGTCTGCGCTGGCCGCCGGCAACAGCGCGATCATTAAACCATCAGAGATGACGCCAGCCACGTCGGCGGTCGTGGCACATCTGATCAAGGAAGCGTTTCCACCCGACCTCGTGACCGCCATTGAAGGCGGTGTAGAGGCGTCGGAGGCGCTGCTGGCGTTACCTTTTGACCATATCTTCTTTACCGGCAGTCCTGCTGTGGGCAAGATCGTCATGGCGGCGGCATCGAAGACACTGGCATCTGTCACGTTGGAGCTTGGCGGGAAATCACCCACGATCGTCGGACCGGACGCCGATCTGAAGCAAGCTGCGTCTTGGATATCCTTTGGCAAGTTTGCCAATGCCGGACAGACCTGCATCGCGCCAGACCACATCTTTGTTCATGCGTCCGTGAAAGACGGCTTTCTGACAGCTTTGCGCGACCGGATTGCCAAAGCCTATGGTGAAGGTGCCAACAGCCCGCACCTTGCGCGGATCGTCAATGATCGCCACGCTGAACGCCTGTCCGGGCTGCTGCGCGATGCCGTTGCAAAAGGGGCCCGCGTATCGCTGGGCGGCGCGATGCAAGATCGCCACATGGCCCCGACGCTGATCGAGGCGATCACACCAGAGATGGACATCGATCACGAAGAAATCTTTGGCCCAATCCTGCCCATCATGACCTATGATGATATCGATGACGTGACACAGCGTATCAACGCGCGGCCCAAACCACTGGCACTTTATATCTTTGACAAGTCGCGCGAACGCGCGGAACAGATCATCACCGCGACCAGCTCTGGCAGTGTGGGTATCAATCTTACGGTCGCCCAGTTTACCCATACTGGGCTGCCGTTCGGCGGTGTGAATACATCTGGTATCGGTGCGGCGCACGGGCATGATGGCTTTCGCGCTTTCAGTCATGAACGTGCCATCCTTTCCAATCATTACTCGTCGCTGCCGATGATCTTTCCGCCCTACACGCCGGGCGTAAAAAAGCTAATCGGCCTTATCAAACGATTTTTGGGGTAGCTTGTGTTCGATTATATTATCGTTGGTGCCGGCTCTGCCGGGTGCGTCATGGCTAATCGGCTCTCTGCCAATCCGGACACGCGGGTCTGCCTTATCGAAGCGGGCACGCGAGACCGGAACCCTTTGATCCACATGCCGCTGGGGCTGGCCCTGCTGGCCCGCAGCAAAAAGGTGAACTGGGCCTATGACACAGCACCAGAGGCCGCATTGAACAACCGCCACCTTTATTGGCCACGCGGTAAGACGCTTGGCGGATCAAGTTCGATCAACGCGATGATCTATGCCCGCGGTCATCCCGCCGACTACGACGGCTGGGCGACTGCGGCCGGTCCAGCTTGGGGCTGGGACCGTGTGCGCGGCCTGCTCCTGCGCATGGAGGGCAACACAGCCCTGACGGATGCACACCACAATACGACTGGCCCATTGGCGGTCAGCAATCTGCGGGACGTTAACCCGATGAGCCGCGCTTTTGTGCAGGCCGGTGTTGAATGCCAGTTTCCAGAAAATCTCGACTTTAATGGAGAGAGCCAGGATGGCGTTGGCATCTATCAAGTCACACAGCGAGACGGAAAACGCTTTAGCGCGGCCCGCGCGTTTCTGGACCCGGTGCGCGATCGCCCGAACCTGACGATCGAAACCGGGGCGCAGGTCGAACGCATCGTCTTCGAAGGACGACACGCCGTCGGCGTCGAACTGCAAGGGCGTGTAGTGAGATTGAACGCGGGAGGTGAGGTGATCCTGTCGGGGGGGGCCGTGAACTCACCGCAGATTTTGATGCTGTCAGGCATTGGCCCAGCAGCAGAGCTGGCCCGGCACGGTATCCCGCTACTACACGATGCGGCAGAGGTTGGCGAAAATCTGGCGGACCACCTTGATATTACTGTCATGTCAACAACCAAAGGCCGCGAACCCATAGGGGTCGCCCCCAGCTTTCTACCACGCGCCCTCAAGGCCGCTTGGAACTTTGTGACCAAACACACCGGCGAGTTGACATCGAATGTGGCAGAAGCCGGGGGGTTCGTGAAATCCGACCCATCGCAGACCCGCCCCAACCTTCAGTTCCATTTCCTGCCGGCCTTGCTGCGGGACCATGGGCGGCAGATCTCTTGGGGCTATGGTGTGACGCTTCATGTCTGCGATCTTTTCCCGAAAAGCCGTGGCCGTATCCGGCTGAGCAGCAACGACCCGATGGCCCCTGCCGTAATCGAGGCCAATTACCTGACCCATCCGGACGACATCGCCGTCATGTTGAAAGGCCTGCGGATCGCCCGTCGCGTCATGGCTGCACCTGCTTTGGCCAGCCTCATTAAGGCTGAGGTCGCGCCGGGCGAAGCTTTGCAATTGGACGAAGACCTGATCGCTGACATCAGGGCCAGGGCCGAGACAATCTATCATCCAGTCGGCACTTGCCGCATGGGTCAGGACGCTGCCTCTGTCGTGGACCCCCAGGCGCGGGTGCGGGGTGTGGTCGGCCTGCGCGTCGTCGACGCCTCCATCATGCCGGCAATAATCGCGGGAAATACGAATGCCCCGACAATGATGATCGCGGAAAACGTGGCCGACATGATGTTGAGTGTTAACACGACAGGCGGGTAAACACGGCCACGAAGAATGCGGCCGTGCTCGGGCGGTTCCAAAAGGCTGATTGATACAGGCCTAAGCGAGTGAGCGCTGACCGGAATGGAAACTTTCTACCAATGCCTGATGACGACGAGGCAGTCACCGACCACTTATGCGCAGTATATTGACGATTTTGCGGTTGTGCGTTGCCTACCCAACAGCAGACGTTGTCCGCAACGCAGAATTTTTGCACTTTGGGATCGCTCGGACCTTTGCCGCGGTGAGCAAAAAACCCGCTGTGCGAACGGAGCTGCCGTCCTTTTTTAAGACGGGGCTCGAATAGTCAGTTCAAAAAACCACCACGCTGCGAAGGCGGCTGCAATCAACCAGATTGCGATAACCGCAATTGCGCCGGATCTACTTACTGGTTTGACGACGCGCAAATCTGCTTCGGTCCTGAACTCGACCATCAGGTCATCGGGCACGAGCCGAACCGCCAAAAGAATACCAAGGGGAACCAAGATCACGTCGTCAAGGTAGCCTACGACAGGAATGAAATCCGGGATGAGGTCGATTGGACTGAATGCATAGGCCGCCACGAGAGCCGCAACAATTTTCGCGAGCCATGGCACGCGGGTATCGCAAGCGGCGAGGTATAGCGCGACGACATCGCGCTTGATGAGATGAGCCCAGTCCCGCAGGCGTTGCAGGGTTGCATTTTGTTTCATTCTTGCCCGTTACATGATCCGGCCCCGACACGGCCGTTTGCTAAAATCGCTTAGCCGACTTTCGCCGCACTATCGAATGTGGGCGGCAAGGGCTCGAACCAGGCATTGGATGCATCGCATGCATCTCATGATATCCTGCTGTGTCAACGTCGGGTTGTCGCTGTGGGAGGGTATGGTGGATCGGAGGATCCCTCATGCAAACACCATACCTACCT
>NZ_FOTF01000022.1 GCF_900114485.1 Loktanella salsilacus
CCCGAACCGTTGAAACCGGCGGGAAGTCGTTGGGCAACATACGCCATTGGCATCCGGTCGTTGCAATGTAGAGGAGTGCGTCGACCACGTCGCGCAAACATGTCGTACGGGGCCGACCAGTTGTCTTCGGCGGCGACATCGAAGGCGCTATCAACGCCCATTCCGCATCCTTCATATCGCTTGCGTATTTATCGCCTTTTCGATCATGTTGACGGCGGGTGAGTTCAGTCCAAGCCATTGTGATCTCCATTCAGCTTCACAACCGAACAGAATCACAAACCACTGAACTCACTCAAATAGTTTTAAATCGGGCTCTTAGACCAATCTTGCCTGCCCAGCCGCTGGGCAGGCACCACACCGCGCTAGATCACGCCCGCGATATCAAGGGCGATCCGGTCAGCCAAGGCCTTTGCCACGCCCGGCGACGTCAGCCCGCCAACGCCGACCCGGCTGCGAATGCGCCAGTATAGCCCGGGCTGCCAACCACGCGTTTGCGCCGTCTTCATCCGCAGCGTGAACCCGTTCGACGGCTTCAGCGCCATTGGATTGCGATCAACCGCTTCAATGTCGCCCCGCGCCGCAATCAAGCGGCCTGCCCCGTCGGTCAGCCCGTCTTGCGTCCAGTTTAAACTGTCAGTGCGCCCCCGCCACATCGCATAGGCCAGCGCCAGCGCGGCCAAAGCGGCGGCGACCATCAGCGCCTGTGTGACAAGGCCTTGCGAAAACGCAGTGCGCAGCAGCAGCGCCGCCATCGCCAGCATCACGCCAATCCCCGTCGCCGTGCGAAACACTGTAGGGGCAAGGATGGGCGGCGGGATATCGGTCATACGGTCTGCTCCGGTCGGGGCCGCAGGACGTTGCGGCGCGTCGCTGTGATAGCGGCAAATGGGGGTGGCGTCATGGACCATCTTAGCGCTGCTCGCGCTGCGGCCTTACGCCAAGCGTGCGCCGACGGATTGGCACACCAAGGTGCAATAATTTGCCTCAATCTCGGCCGCGGTCAGGCGGCCACCCGGGCGATACCAATTCGTGATGCCGGTCAGCAGCGCAATCAGGCCAAGCGTCGCGACGCGGCAGTCGGGGACGGTAAAGTCGCCGGATGCGACGCCATCGTGCAAGATATCCTCTAGGCGATCCTCATAGGCGCGGCGCAGTTCGGCAATCTGGGCAAAGTTTTCGTCCGTCAGATTGCGCAGTTCCATATAGCTTAGGAACACCGTGTCCCGGCGCGGCAGGTGAAACCGGATGTGGAACCGCGTGAAGGCGTCCAGCCGGGCCAAAGGCGTCCCCGTCAGCGCCGCCGCATCAAGCGCGTCAATCAGTTCGGTCATATTGCCGCGCAGCAGATCGAACAAAAGCGACTGTTTGTCGGCGGTATAATTATAAAGCGCGCCAGCTTGCACGCCGACCTCTGCCGCGATTTGGCGCATGGAAACGGCCGCATAGCCATGCTGCGCGAACAGCCGCAGGGCGGCGTCCTGCACCTTTGGTCCGGTAATCCCGGCATGAGAGCCTTGCTTGCGCGCCATGACCCCAATTAACTGAACATCCGTTCAGATGAAAAGCGGTTTCCCCCGGGGGCGGTCCTGCTATGTTGCGTGCGTGTCCCAAAGGTAGCACCCATGCCCCCTGCCCGCCCATTGTTCCTATCCCTGATGCTGCTTGCCGGCTGCGCCGATGCGCCGTCGCTAGACGGACGCATTTCCGCAGCTGCGGCTGCCGCCCCTTATCCGCAATTGCAGCCCTTGGCCCCGCTGTTGGCGCAGGCCGCACTGCCCGGTCGGATCACCCCAGCATCGACCGTGCAGATGGATGGCAGCACAGCCGGACTGCGCGCCCGCGCCGCTGCCCTGCGCGGCCCCGTTGTCGATGCCGCCACACGCGCCCGGATGCAGCGCGCCATCGCACGGGCCGCGTTGCGGTAGCCACCGCTTTTCGCTAGTACCGCCACAACTTATCGCCGCAATATCGGAGCCGCCCCTATGTCAGACCCCCTTCGCCTTGGTATCGCGGGACTTGGCACCGTGGGTGTCGGCATCGTGCGGATCGTGCAAAAGCATGGCGATCTGCTGGCAGCCCGCGCTGGGCGGCCCATCGTCATCACCGCCGTATCGGCCCGGTCGCAAAAGGATCGCGGCGTCGATCTGTCCGGCTACGCCTGGGAAGACGACCCTGTCGCCCTTGCCGCACGCGACGACGTCGACGTTGTGATCGAAGTCATGGGCGGCCATGAAGGGCCTGCCAAACACACCACCGAAGCCGCCCTTGCCGCTGGCAAAGATGTGGTCAGCGCCAACAAAGCGCTGCTGGCGATCCACGGGCAAGCCTTGGCAGAGGCGGCAGAGGCCACGGGCCGCGTCATCCGCTTTGAAGCTGCCGTCGCGGGCGGCATTCCCGTCGTCAAATCCCTGATCGAAGGGCTTGCCGGCAACGAGATCACCCGCGTGCTGGGCGTGATGAACGGCAGCTGCAACTATATCCTGACCCGCATGGAAGACGCAGGTCTGACCTACGCCGAGGTCTTTGAGGAAGCCAACCAGCTTGGCTATCTTGAAGCCGACCCAGAGCTTGACGTGGGTGGCATCGACGCCGGGCACAAACTGGCCCTGCTGGCCGCGATTGCCTTTGGCACGCAGGTCGATTTCAGCGGCGTCGCGCTGGAAGGCATCGGCGCGGTCACGATCGAGGATATCCGCCAAGCCGCTGATATGGGTTACCGCATCAAACTGCTGGGTGTGGCGCAGATGACCGGTCGCGGTCTGGAACAGCGCATGTCGCCCTGCCTTGTGCCCGCCACCTCGCCTTTGGCGCAGCTGCAAGGCGGCACCAATATGGTCGTGCTGGAAGGTGATGCTGTGGGCCAAATCGTGCTGCGCGGCGCAGGTGCGGGCGAAGGTCCAACCGCCAGCGCGATCATGGCCGACGTCATGGATCTGGCGCGCGGCACCCGCTATGCCACCTTTGGCCAACCCGCGCACACACTGCGCCGCGCGCGTGCGGCAACCGCCGCCATCCCGGCACCGTATTACCTGCGCCTGCAGCTGCTGGATAAACCCGGCGCGCTGGCCAAGGTGGCCGCTGCGCTGGGCGACGCGGGTGTCAGCATCGACCGGATGCGCCAGTATGATCACCACGACACCGCGGCCCCCGTGCTGATCGTGACGCATAAAACGACCCGCTCGGCCTTGGACGAAGCATTAGCGCGCTTCACGCAAACCGGCGTCGTCACGACGGCCCCCGTCGCGATCCGAATCGAAGCGGTGTAAAAAAGGCTTCGAACGAAGACTTTTAGGGCCGGCCTAGAATTGCAGGGCCTGTTAGCGATCACATGCTTGTCATCTGGCCCGGTTAAACGCTAGGCCAAGGCAACATGCGAAGGAGCTATCATGTCCGCCAATCCCGATTTTAATGACCGCAGCCTGTCACTTGGCCTTGCGCGCGTGTCCGAAGCCGCCGCCATCGCCTGCGCCCCGCTAATCGGGCGCGGTGATGAAAAGGCCGCCGATCAGGCCGCCGTCGACGCCATGCGCACCCAGTTGAACAAGCTGGACATCGCAGGCGTCGTGGTGATTGGCGAAGGCGAGCGGGACGAAGCGCCAATGCTGTTCATCGGCGAAGAAGTCGGCACAGGAAACGGCCCGGGCGTCGATATCGCGCTTGATCCGCTTGAAGGCACAACGCTGACCGCCAAGGACATGCCGAACGCTTTGGCTGTGATTGCCATGGGCCCGCGTGGATCAATGCTGCATGCACCCGACGTCTATATGGACAAACTTGCCATTGGACCCGGTTTCGCGCCGGGTGTCGTGACCTTGGATATGAGCCCGTCGGAGCGCGTGAAAGCGCTGGCGGAAGCCAAAGGCTGTTCGATCCGCGATATCACGGTCTGCGTGTTAGAGCGTCCGCGCCACGAGGACATGATTGCCGAAATCCGCGCCACCGGTGCCGCGATCCGGCTGATCACGGACGGCGATGTCGCTGGCGTCATGCATTGCGCCGAGGCCGCACGCACAGGGATTGATATGTACATGGGCTCTGGCGGCGCACCAGAAGGCGTGTTGGCCGCAGCCGCGCTGAAATGCATGGGCGGGCAGATTTTTGGCCGCCTGATGTTCCGCAACGACGATGAACGCCGCCGCGCCACGGCTGCTGGGATCACCGATTTTGACCGTATCTATACCCGCGACGATATGGTCACCAGCGATGTGATCTTTGCCGCGACCGGCGTGACAGACGGCAGCCTGCTGCCCGGGATCAAGCGCGAGCCGGGGTTCGTGACGGCGGAAACCATGCTGATGCGGTCCAAGACCGGCTCTGTGCGGCACATGCGCTATCGCAATCCGGTTGCATAAGGGGCATCTGTGTGGCCCATGCCTTTCGCAAAGGCAGATATGACCACAAGACACAGGTGACACGATGACAGATCAAGCGGCGTATTTGGGTGTTGGGGCTTCTCTGACCGGACGCCGCTGGATCGGCCCCACCGCAGAAGAAGACCGTCTGGCCGAGGCGATGGCGCAGGACACGGATCTGCCCCCGGCGTTGTGCCGCACCTTGGTCAAACGCGGCATCACCGCAGACGGCGCTGCCGCGTTTCTGGCCCCCACCCTGCGCGATCTGCTGCCCGACCCGCGTAGCCTGCGCGATATGGAAAAGGCGGCGACCCGGTTTTTGGCAGCTGTAAAAGCACGCGAGCGGATCGCCGTCTTTGCCGATTACGACGTGGACGGCGGATCATCTGCGGCCCTGCTGTTGGTCTGGCTGCGCGATATGGGCCTGCGCGCGACGCTTTATGTGCCCGACCGCATTGACGAAGGGTATGGCCCCAATGATGCGGCCATGGCGGGTCTGGCAAAAGATCACAATCTGATCGTCTGCGTGGACTGCGGCACTGTTTCGCATGGCCCGATCGCTGCCGCTGCGGCTGCTGACGTGATTGTGCTGGACCACCACTTAGGCGCTGAAACCCTGCCCCCAGCGCTGGCCGTGGTAAACCCGAACCGGCAGGACGAAAGCGGCGATCTGGGGCATCTGTGCGCCGCTGGCGTTGTGTTCCTGATGTTGGTCGAGGCGAATCGCCAACTGAAGGACGCAGGCCAGCGCGGGCCTGACCTGATGGCCATGCTTGATCTGGTCGCGCTGGCCACCGTGGCCGATGTGGCCCCGCTGATTGGCGTGAACCGTGCGCTGGTCCGCCAAGGCCTGACCGTTATGGCGCGGCGGCAGCGCGCCGGGCTGGTGGCGCTGGCTGACGTGGCGGGCATGGATCAGGCCCCGACATCGTACCACCTTGGCTTTTTGCTGGGCCCGCGCGTGAACGCGGGTGGACGCATCGGTGCCGCCGATCTGGGCGCGCGCCTGCTGGCGACCGCTGACCCGCATGAGGCGGGCGCACTAGCCGAACGCCTCGATTTGCTGAACACCGAACGCCGAGAGATCGAGAACCGCGTCCGCGAAGCAGCGCTAGAACAGGCGACAGAGCGCGGCCTTGACGGCCCCCTTGTCTGGGCCGCTGGCGCAGGCTGGCACCCCGGCGTCGTCGGCATCGTCGCCGCCCGCCTAAAAGAAGCGACCAACCGCCCTGCTATCGTTATCGGACTAGAGGACGGCGTCGGCAAAGGCTCTGGCCGGTCGGTCAGCGGCATCGACCTTGGCGCGGTGATCCAGCGCGTCGCCGCCGAAGGGTTGCTGTTGAAAGGCGGCGGTCACAAAATGGCCGCTGGCCTGACCGTGGCAGAGGACATGTTGCCCGCTGCGATGGACCGGATCGCCGTCCTTTTGGACAAACAGGGTGCGGGCGCCCTTGGGCCGTCAGATTTGCGAATCGATGCGTTGCTGATGCCCGGTGCGGCCACGGTCGAACTGATCGAAAAAATCGCGGCAGCTGGTCCCTTTGGGGCCGGTGCCCCCGCCCCGCGATTCGCGTTTCCCGATTGCCAGATTCTTTTCGCAAAACAGGTCGGCACAGGGCACCTTAAGGTGACTTTTGGCGACGGCATGGGCGCACGCATCGACGCAATCGCCTTTGGTGCGATGGACGGACCGCTTGGCGCACGGCTGACGCAGCACGGCGGCGCGCGTTTTCACCTTGTTGGCCGGCTAGAGGTCAACACTTGGCAAGGTCGGCAAAGCCCGCAGTTGCGATTAGAGGACGCAGCACCCGCTTAAGATGCGAAAAACGGGGGTCGGCAACTTTTTTCGAAATCTACGCGAAAATGTTCTTGCACCCCCCCAGCGCATTACTTAGAAGCCCCCTTACCAACAGTGGCCCGTTCGTCTATCGGTTAGGACGTCAGGTTTTCAACCTGAAAAGAGGGGTTCGACTCCCCTACGGGCTGCCACGGTTTTCTTTATATTATTGAAACGCATAGCATATTTCCTTATGCTTGCTAACCTCTCAGAGGTGGTTAGCAGATTTCGTTTTATTGGAAGTTTCTTTCAGCTTATCCACCGCCCGATAGGCTAGCTGCCTTTGGTCGGCTTTGGCAGTGTAACGACGCACTTCTGTGTCTGTCTTGTGGCCAGTGATTGCTTTGATTTCGTGAAAGGTGCATCCCGCCTCGGCTAGACGCCGGGAACAAGCTTTGCGCAGACCGTGTGACGAGCAGTTTGACAGCCCGGCCTCGTCGCAGCGAGCCCGCATCCAATTTCCAAATCCTGCCACCGAGTAAGGGCGTCCATATTCCGTCAACAAAAACGTGGGCGCATCAACCGGTAGGTTTGCCAGTACCTCTTGCAGCTCAGAGATGATGGGGATCATCAGCTCGGTTTTCGTTTTCTGCTGCTTCACCCAGATCATGCCATTAGAGACATCCTCCCAGCCCATCCTAACCGCATCTGACTTACGCTGGCCCGTGTTTAGCAAAAGCATCAGGGCCAAATAGGCCTTGCTTCCAGGCAGATGACGCGCGGTGAATTGTGCGATCTCTCCCTCGGTCCAGGTGTGGTATCCTTCCTCATTAGACGCATAACCTTTCATTCCTGCCATCGGGTTCGAAGGTATCATGCCGATATCCACTGCGTAGTTCATAAGCAGGCGCAGCCGCTTCATTAGCGTGTTCGCCGCTTCCGGCGTCTGACTGAGCCTACCTAGAATCGCAGATGCGTGTTTTCGTGAGAACTGCGACACGGGCAGGTTGCCGTATTTCTCGCAGAATTTCTCAAGAATACGTCGGTAGTTGTGTTTCGAGCTTGAGCTGAGCTTCGAGTAGAGGGCCGACCCAAGGTAGAGCCGCAGCAAGTCCCGGAAGGTGTCCTTTCCGCTCGGCGTCTTGGTATTGACCCGTACCAGCTTCTCCCCCTCGACTGCCCTGGCATAAGCCAGCAGGAATTCAGAGCTACCGACAGGCAACGGCAGGGGTATGCGCTTGCTACCGGGTGGCGTGTAATACGCGCGGGGCTTGCCGTGCCGATCATTGTAAGTGTGCAGATGCATAAAGGCTATTTCGCGTTTGCCCATGTCACAACACCGTATCCCAAGGATTTTCAGCGGGCGCAGTAGCGGGCTTGCCAGCTTGCACCAGTTCGATGGTGAAACTTCCATCCGGTTCGACTTTCAGCGCGGCAGGTTCTTTCCCCTGCCCAGCCACTAATTGCATTGCCCGCTTGGCGGACACGACCGAGAACGGTTTAGGCTTGCCTGCCTTGAGCATCAGCTTCTTCGCCCACGCAAAACCGGTCGGCTTTACTACAGGGTTCGGTGACACGCTCGCAGTCGCTATTGTTTTCTCCTTCACCCTCACAGTCCCCCATGTCCATTCGCCATGCTGTTTTTTAGGAGCTGGCGTAGTTCGGCGTTCATTGACCGTCCATTTTCGGTGGCTCTACGTTCAAGCCAGCCCTTTTCTTCTTCAGATAGTCGTAGCCTCAAAGTCTTCATCTCTATTTCCTCAAAAAGCCTCACCGTGAGGCATATATGAGGCATAATAAATTTTGACTTGCTGTCAACCTCACAGTGGGGCAATGGTGGGTCATGACACGAGATGACCCACCTGTTCGCGTCCGGCTTAGCCAGGACTTGAAAGACCGCATCCAAGCGGCAGCGAAGCATAATCGTCGTTCGATGAATGCTGAAATCAACGCACGCCTTGAGGAGAGCTTTGGGATTGCGCCCCAAGACACGGCTTCCCCACTTAGTCCCTCCGTTAAAAGCTGGATTAAGGCTGCGAAGCGAGGAGCTGAGGGTGCATCTCCGGACGAACGGCTATTAGCGTTGGAAGTCGAAGTGCAGGAACTGAGGTCGGGGCTGCTGGAGCTGCGACAGGCGCGTCAGGGTGGCCCAGAAATGACCTAATCTTTAGGTAGGGAGGAAGGGATGCGATAGTCATAGCGCCGCTCTGCGAACCTCTCCCGACAAACTGCGATACGCAGCCTAGGATCGTACCTGTCGCGCCCGCACGATCTTGTCAGCCAAGACTTCCGCATCCGTGACGCGCAACAGCCGCGTGTTTAAGATCGACCCGGGGCGCGCAGTCACCAGCCCCGGTGCAACGGTCACTTGTTTGATCTGTATAGGTGGGATCGCACGGACCGTCTTGCTGAAGCCCATGACGAACAAAACGTTGCGCGTGGTGACTACCTCAAACCGCTTTTACTGTGTCAGGCAGGCTACGGCATAGGTGATCTCGGCAAACACTCCGAAGAAAATGCCGACGCCCAGCACACCCCCGCCCTTGTAGATCAGCAGCAGTGTAAAAACTACGAGCGGGCGGGACAACAGCAGGATGTACGCGAAAATGCCGCCCTTGGGACCTAGGCGAGACATAGAGGCTTTTCACCCACAGCGATGGGCACCCTGGGGCGGGATAGATGGATTGGGGGTCGAGGCTCACTGTGATAAGAATGTTTCGTTCTGTATAATATAATCATAACATTCATGGCGGTAACGGTTTTTCCGGAACAGAACGTTCTGGATGGAGATTTTTGCAAAACGACTGAAGGAGCGGGCCGCTAAGCTCGGCATTTCCAACGCACAAGCCGCCCGGCTGTGCGAGTTGGACGAGCGACGCTATGCAAACTACGCCAACGACCAGCGAGAGCCTGACCTCATGACGCTCGCCAAAATTGCCCGCATTCTGAACACCTCTACTGACCATTTGCTCGGACTAGCTGACCATCAGCCGCAGACCGAACGGGCGCGTCTTCTAGATCGCCTCAACGTCGCCGCTACCTCGCTGACAGACGAAGAACTGCGAACAGTCGTCACTCAGACCGAGGCGCTTGCCATTCCGCGCCCAAAGAAAACCGGCAAGAAAATGCCTCCAATTTCAGGCGTCTAGGCGCTTCGTTTCCTAAGCCAACGCGTCTCCGCGCCGAGATTCATGCGCGTGTGTCGACGCCAAACTCTGAAATGAGGAAATCGACCGTCGCCTCGTCGCGCAGCTTGCACACGATGTTCTGGTTTGCGAATGCGCCCTTGAAACGTTTAGCCTGCGCTGGCTCCACGGTTTTGCGCCACTCGATACCGACAACATGCTCCGCTTGTTCGGCAGGTTCTCCGTTTCGCTTGAAGCGGGGTTCACTGAGAGGTTGATCGAACAACGGCCCGTGCGCCGTAATGAACGCGCTCGCGGGCTGCGCCTCGCTCACAACCGCACCATAGCCTATGTAGCCGTTGCCTTTGTCATAAACGAACACCTCATCGCCTACGTTCAGTTGCTGCAATCGTTTGGTGTAGAACTCACCGCCTCCCGCAGAGATGAAACCATAGCGCCGCATGTCAGACCATGATCGGTGCTCTCCCAAACCCGCATTGACGAAGAAATAGCCAGACCACGGAGCGCGGACCTTGCGTTCGGATCGCTCCTCGACCGCTTCCTGATCCAGAAGGAAATCGGTAGTCAGCCATTCGCGCCCTTCTGCCTCGAACACATTGAAGAACACGGTGTTGATCGCCACCCCGTACTCTTCGGACAGATATTCGACAATCCGGCGCGATGCGAGATCAAGCTCGCTGGCGACGATCAACATCGAATGGGTCGCGTTTAAACGCTCGGGGATGCCCTCGCCGAACCGTTCCCGAAACGCCGTGACCAGACGGCTACCCAGATACCTCTCGGCGCGTTCATAAATTTCGGGCGTGGTCAGGGTGCGGACCCACGAGGCGTAGTCGAGCACCTGCGCCACAATCTCGCGCGGGGTGCGATCTTTCTTCAACTCGATTATTATTAGCCCGCCTGTGGCATCCATCGCGAGCAGGTCGATGAACTTGCCGTGGTCTGTGGGGACCTGCCGTCCGATGATCAGCGCGTCCAAACCAAGCAGCGCAGGGTCGGCGGCGACCCAATCCTCGATCATGCTTTCCTTGGCCAATGCGCGGCGTTGTGCGCGGCGCAGCTTTCCGTCTGTGATGGCGTAAAGCGATGTCATGCGTCCTCGGCCTCTTCTTCTGGTGGGTATTGCTCTGCGAGCTTTTGATGAAGCACTTGGATTGCGGCAAAACCCGGCTCACCCGCCAATCCGGCAATGTCGTAATCGCGGCAAAAGGCGATGTCGCTGGCGGACATGTAGAACTTTTTCACCAGCACCTCTTCGATCTGCTGGGCTTCGTCGGTGTATTCGCGTTCCTCGGGGTCTTGCGATGCGATCAGGAAGGACTCGTAGCCCTCGCCGATGGCTGGAGCGCTGTGGCGCTGAATTTCCTCGACGGTGCGCATCACGTCGCGCACCTTGCGGGTCATCTCACCTTCGGAGTTGAAGAAGATGTTGCCATTGGCATGGGCGGTGTCGTTGCGTTCGTCCACCAGCTTGGCATAGATGCCGATCTTGGCGTTGTCGCACTGGATCAGTTTCAGGAACCGCAGCACCGACCGCTCGTTTACCGCGCTGAAAACGAAGGGCGAGGATGCGGCCATAAGGTTCTTTTCAACGTCCTTGCTAAACCCAACCATCGCCGTCTCGAACGGTCCGGGGCGGATCAACTTGATCTGCCAGATGTTGAAATAGACAAAGCTCATGACAAGCATATGATAGGCGAGGAAGGCGAACTGGTATTTGCCATGCTCGGCATTGGTGTTGAACGCCTCCCAGAGAAAGCGGATGTAGTCGCGTTCCTTGGGCGTGCGATAGGCTAGCGGCAGGTAGGTTTCGAGATCGGCGGCCTCTTCGATCATCCGCCGCCCTCACCCTCGGCCTCGCCCCAGAGGCGGGCGATAGCGTCGTCGATCTTTTTCTCGAAGCGGGCGATCAGCTCGCGGTTGCCGTTGACGAGGGCTTGCTCAGCTTCGATTTCGGCGATGATGGCAAGTTGAATGTGTATCGGCGGAAGGGGAATTTGGAACTCTCGCAGAGCTTTCAGCGATACGGTCTTCTGCGCAACGCCTGTTGCAGCCTCATCCCCCTGCTTCTTTCCTGTGGGTGAACGCAAGAAATGAAGAAGATAGCCGCTCATCACCTCGGCTGATGGCCGTAGCAGCGCTATGTGGCGCTGAAAGCAGAACTCGCGGTTTCCATTCACCGGAACGACCACACCATATGAGCCTGTGACAGAATAGAGCAAGTCGCCCGCAATCGGTCGCCGCGTTTCCTTAAGCGCGTCGAAGTATTCACGGGACACGAAGAAGGTCTTTTCGAACTTCACACCCTCAGTTTCGTTTAAATTTGAAATCGTTACGAAGGGGATGCCCGTGTCTGTCTTCGGTGGCGGCTGGTGATCGCCGTCGGTGATGGACGTGCAGAGATCGCCCATCCGCACCGTCGGCCACTCGGGATCAACCGGGATGTGGGGCCGGTAGTTGTCGAGGACGGCGCGGGCTCCGTCAATGACTCGCTGATAGCCCTCGACTTCGGCCACAATTTCGCGCTGCATTCCAAGGGGCGGGAGGGGAATGAGGCGTTTTTCCATACCTGACTTTGTTGCATGGATCATTGCGATGCCGCTGCCTTCAGCTTTGATGCTCTCAGCCTCAGCTCGCAAAACCCAATACAAGAAATTCTTGTCAATCTGGTCTCCAGGGACCACCTTCCAAATGTGATAGTGGTAAATTGCTTTGGGACCATCCCAGATTTTTGGGCCGAACGATGCCGACCACGCGAACAGCAAGTCTCCCGCGTGGCAATATTTTTCGGGCGGCAGTTCTAGGTCTGAAAAGTACCAGCTGCGGTTGGAAAAGAAATTCCCTACCCGTAGAACCGGCACCGGCCCCTGATCCAGCAGTTCTTCCTGTTTGTAAGCTCTCCCATTGATAAGGGTCGCCACCTCACCAAGCGGGACCATAGGGTAAGCTCTAACGACTTCGTCGATTGCCGAATAGCGTTCAACGCTGAGGTTGTAGTCTCCGCCCTCGGCCAGCCGTGCCCGTTCGACCACGCTGCCAATTTCGCTATCCAGCCCCTCACCGCCACCAACCCGCGCGACCTGCAACCAAGCCCCAAGCTCGGCCTTCACCTGCCCCAGTTGCCCGCCCTTAACCGACTTTCGCTGTGCGCCCAGTGCAAAACCGTCATTCTCGATCTTGAAAAACGCAACGTGATTGCTTGCCTTGGCCACCGCGCGGTCAAGGATCAGGATCGACGTTTTTACGCCCGAATAGGGGTTGAACACACCCGCAGGCAGCGAGATGACGGCAGCAAGGTGGTTTTCCACCAACATCTTGCGCAGGGCCACATAGGCGGTTTGGCTTTGAAAGATGATCCCCTCGGGCACGACAATCGCCGCGCGGCCTCGGGGCGTCAGGTGTTCGGCGATGTAATCGACAAACAGCACTTCGCTGCGCTTTGACTGCACTTGAAAACGGGTATGTGGTTTGATCCCTCCTTTCGGCGACATGAATGGCGGGTTGGCGAGGATGACATCGGCCATCTCCTGCCATTTGTCTTCAGATGTGAGTGTGTCGTATTCTTCGATCTTGGGATCGGCAAAGCCGTGTAGATAGAGGTTCACAAGGGACAGTCGCACCATATCGGGCGAAATGTCATAGCCATAGATGTTGCGGGCGAGGCGTTCGCGGTCAGGTTGGGTTAGCTGATCGCCCGGATAGCGCAGCGGGCTTTCCAGCGCCTGCTCGGCGGCATCCCCGCCCTCGGACGCGGTGGCTGTGCTGGGGGCACTGGTCGAGTTCTGTTTCAGGACGTGTTTGTAGGCCGAAATCAGAAAGCCCGCCGTGCCGCAAGCCGGGTCCATAACGGTCTCGGTCTTTTGTGGGTCGATGATTTCAACCATGAAATCGATGATATGGCGGGGCGTGCGGAACTGACCCGCATCGCCTTGGCTGCCCAGAACCGACAGCAGGTATTCAAACGCATCGCCCAGACGTTCGCTGTGGTCATAGGTGAAGCTGTTGATCTCGCGTAGGAAGGAGCGCAGGGTTTCGGGGTCGCGGTAGGGCAGATAGGCGTTGCGAAAGATGTCGCGGAAGAGCTTGGGGAGGCCGTCGTTTTCGACCATCTTGGTCAGCGCTTCGGAATAGGTGTTAAGCATGTCCTGCCCCGACACGCCGGGGGCCACCAGTTTGGCCCAGCGGTAGCGTTCATAGTCCTTGGTGAAGAAACGGCGCTGGCCGCCCAACTCTTCGGCCTCTAGGTCCATGTCGTCCATGAATTTGTAGATCAGTGCGACAGTGATCTGTTCGACCTGACTTTTCGGATCGGGCACCTTGCCAACAAGAATGTCGCGGCAGGTGTCGATGCGGCGTTTGGTGTCAGTGTCTAACATTGAGGTCTTTCGTCAAAGGAAGGGGTTCAGGGACACGTAGTCCTTGATGTATTCGGGAATGCGTTTGCGCCACGCGGCAGGCACGTCTTTCAGGTCGCGCGTGGAAAAGCCGGGGTTTACGTTGAGATCGGCAAAATGGCCAGCATCGATCTTGGCGCGAACACGGCCGTCGCGTATGTAAGCCTCGAAAAAATAGCGCATTTCACGAATGCGGTCGGCTTCTTCAGGCTGCTGGTCCGTCAGGAATTTCTGGAATTCGTCCTCGATCAGCTCAGCCTTGCTCTTAAAGCCGGGGATGAAGCCGAATGCCTTTTCGACCAGCTCGCGCACCGAGATGCGACGATCTACCCCCACCGCACGGCGTAACTTTTCAAGGGTGTAGAACTCGTTGGGTTTGTCGAATATTTCTTCGATGACATGTCGGGTCGCGGCTTCCCAATTCTGGGCGGCGACCAAATCTGACAACGTTGCATCAGCTCGGACAGCGTCTTCGAACTTGCCGAACAACTCGCGGTCAATGCGCATTCCGTCCTTGCCGATCTGGGTCTCGATCTGACTGACCACATCGTCGGGATCGAAATGCTCATAGGTGCCAAGGCCGCCCGTGACGTTCGCTAGCCTCTTCCTATCATCGACTCCCGTGGACAAGGGCATGGTAGGCGATGCTGGTAGCTTTACCTCTTCGTCATAATCGAAACTTTCCTCAAAATATTCGCAATTTGCGAAGAAGTCGAACAGACGGAAGGCGGTCTTTTTGACCTCGCCGAGCGCAGCCTTCTGGGCTGGATTAAACATTTCTTCCACAAAGTTGTGCTTGCGGGTGCCTCGACCCTTGATCTGCACGAAGTCAGACGGCGAGAAGATGGGACGCATCAGCGCGAGGTTCAAGATGTCTGGCGCGTCGTAGCCTGTGGTCATCATTCCCACAGTAACGCAAATCCGCGCCTTGCTGGTTCGATAGTTTTCGACAAAATCGCTGTTTCCGCCAAGGTTGTTATTAGCGAATTTTACCGTCATCTTTTGCGCGTCGGAAACGTGACTTGTCACCTGCATCGCGAAATCAGATTTGTAGCGCTCTGGCCAAAGCTGATCCGCCAACTCGTTTAGAATTTGGACGATCTTGGCCGCGTGGTTCTGACTTACAGCGAAGGCGAGTGTCTTCCCGAACTCGCGCGATATCGGGTCACGCAATCCGTGCTGCAAAAGAGTTTTGCAAAAGGCGAGGTTAGTCGCTTCGGCAAAAAATTTCTTTTCAAAATCACGCCCAGCAAATGCCTCCTCAAGCTCGCTGCCATCGTCATCGGTCGTTGTAGCAACGAAACCTTGATCTGACAAAAGCTGAGTAGTCACACCTGTCCTTGCATCAACGACATAAGGATTGATCAAGAACCCATCCTTCACACCGTCGATTAGGGAATAGCGATAGGTCGGCTCACCCGTGGTGCACCCGAAAGCTTTGTAAGTATCTAGCATCATACGTCGCTCGGTCTCGCGCGGATCACGCTCAGATGTGCCGCTACTGGGCTGCTTGAGATAATCCTTTGGCGTCGCGGTAAGGCCCAACTTATACCCGATGAAATATTCAAAAACCGCGCGAGCATTCCCCCCAATGGAACGATGCGCTTCATCCGAAATGACCAGATCGAAATCGGTCGCGGCGAATAAACGGCGAAACTTGTCGTTGAACAAAAGCGACTGAACGGTCGTGACCACAATGTCCGCCTTGCGCCAGTCGTCGCGCTGCTCCTTGTAGATGACTGAGGTGAAATCATTCTTGAGATAGGCTTTGAACGCTTTGTCGGCTTGAACTTCCAACTCGAGGCGATCGACTAAGAACAAAACCCGCTTCGCGTTCCCCGTTTTGAGAAAGAGCTTAATAAGCGCGGCGGATGTCAATGTCTTTCCGGTCCCGGTTGCCATTTCAAACAAGAACCGCGTCGAGCCCTTGGCAGCGTCTTCCTGCACTCGCTGGATCGCTCGCTGTTGATAGGGCCGGAGAAACTTCAGCTTGTTCTCTTCAATAAATAGAGGGCGTTCAGCTTCGACCTTCCAACCAGCCTCTTGCGGATAGGAAGGCATTTGCGTCAGGGCGATATAATCGAGGCCTACCTGTTCGCCAGTAAGTCGATCGACATCTGGTGCAAAGGCATAATGGTTTCCAATTTCAGTTGGGGTAGGAAATTTTGAAATGACAACTGGATTGCCTTGCTCCAAATCCCACAGGTAGTGAATGTTTCCATTACTTAGAATAACGAAACGAGCGTTCTGAGATCGAGCGTACTTCCGTGCCTGTTCTTTGGCTGAAAGTGGGTTCTTTTCTTCTGATTTCGCTTCCAGAACAACCAACGGCTTGCCGTGACCATCAAGCAAAAGAAAATCGACAAACCCGTCTTTAGACTTTTCAAGATCATCGCCGAGGGCGTTGAGATCGCGTAGTGAAATCTTCACATTGGGTTCTAGCACAATGTTTGCAGGGCCGTTCTCGCCATCAAAGAAACGCCATCCTGCGGCTTCAAGGAGGCGATTGATCTTGATCCTAGCAGTTGCTTCCTTGCTCGCCAAATTCAACCCAACCCGATAATTCAACAACTCAAGCAATCTATTCGCAAGCGATGTGAAACTACCAGTGGAAAGCTAGGGTTTTCCTGGGTTTTCGTTCGCTGGAACAACGGGTTTCTGGCGGCATCTATGAAGGGGTCAAGTCACAACAGCTCCCCAGCCGCATTTCCGATAAAAAGTTCACCCTCGCGGACGTAGCGGGCCAGCATTGCGTCGGAGGTGTGGCCGGTCATCGCGCGGATTTTTAGGGTGGAGACGCCAGCCTGTGCCGCCGAGGTGGCAAAGCCCGCCCGCAGGCTGTGGCCTGAGTAACCTTCGGGCTTGATCCCCGACGCTGACAGACGCTCCCGCAGCAGGACCGACACGGCGTCCCCGGTCAGCGGGTTCGCTGCTAGGTGGCCGTGTCGGGTGATCGGGCGGAATAGCGGGCCTGTGTCGATCAAGGATGCTGACAGCCAAACCTCAACCGCCGCGACTGGGCAATGGCGGGTGCGACCGTGGGGGATTCCGATGCGGCGACCTGCCCCTTCCTGATCGGTCTTACTGCGCCGAATGGTCACGATGAGCCCTTGCCGGACGGTTTCGATGTCAGCCCGTTCCAGTGTCACTAGTTCGGATCGGCGGAAGCCCCCGGCGAAGCCCAGAAGCAGCAGCGCACGGTCGCGCTGGTCGCGCAGGGATTCTCTCAAGCTATCCAGAACTAACAGCAGGTCATCACGCATCAAGGGCTTGGCCTGTCTTTGGACGGTTCCGTGCTTGCGGCGCAGGCCGCGAAGTGTGGCTTTCACGATTTCGGTACGGCAGGGATTAGGCAGCCCCGCCATTTCGTGAACCTTGGAGATGGAGGCTACCCGGCGCTGGATGGTCGCCACAGCATGTTGCCCCGCGTGGTCGCCTGTGTAGGCACAGACTGTGGCTGGGGTTGCAGGCAACGTACCACCCCAGTTTTGGAAATGGGCCAGATCACCACGCAAAGCCCGTTCGGTCGCCGGGGCGAGGCTGTATTGGAGCAGATCAATTGCTTCATTCGTCAGGGACTCACGCGCATCGCTCCGGAACATTTTGACGTTGCAATTAACTGCAAATTGTTCGGAATTGTGCTTCTCTGGATTGTCAGTTTTGACCCGTGTTAATGGATTAGTATCCGAGGTTAGAACCGCTTCAGACATCACGCGCCTCCTTCATCACATGCGCTCGGATATGATTGAGCAGCGGCAAATCCTCCCGCATTAGGTTGAGGGCCTCTACGGCAACTTCTGGAAGCACCCCCAAGGTTTCGAACATCAGTTGAGAGTGAAGGCGGTCGGAGAGGTCGCCTCCGACACGGCGGGCGAGCAATCCCCCCTCGACCCGGAACAGTATCTGTCCCAGAAAAGATATCCGCCTAGCCTGCAATACCTCAGAGCGTGTCAATTCCGCGACCCCTGCCCTAGTCGCAAGCAACCGGGTTAAAGCTAACTTGCCTTCGCGCGTGAACATGTCGAGTGACCATCCGGGAACCCCGCCAATCATCACCTCGGGCGGCACGGGGTCGTCCGTCACGCCAGACCGCAAGCCATTCTCCAGTGCCAGCAGTGCCAATAACGCCGGCAGGGCCTCACTTGTCTTGCGGTAGCCATCACGACAAATGGCCAGTGTCGTAGGCGCAGTGCCGAGTTCATCCAGAAGATCGAAAGCCAATGTCACCTCGCCTCGCCGAGCAGGCAGCTTCCCGCCGGGGCGGTTAGTACCTAGAAGAAATAGGACTGCTAGGGCACGGCGATGCAGGTTCGGCGTATTCAACGCAATCTGGCGCAGTCGAGAATTGGTCTCGGCAGCAAGGCCGTAGCGGATGTCCGCGAGGGCGGGCAGCGTTTCCAGCGCCATGAAAAGATCATCGGTCGCCCGGCTTTTCGGGGCCTCGGCTAGCGCCCTTACTACGACCGATGCCACGGCCCAATCGCCACCGATCGCAGCCCGGAAACGCTTGCCGGTCAATGCGGCAACGGTCAGGCCGACGGTGTGCAAGCTGCCCAATCCGATGTCCTCAAACGCAATGCCGCCTAGCCTGCGCCAGAGGCGATCAGGCGAATCCCGCAGCAAGGTGGCGGCCGCATTCATGGCGAGGTCTACACGGCCCCGGCGCACGGCCTTTTGTAGCATACTCATGGCCAACCAAGGCGAAATTTGCAGGGGCTGTCCCTGAGGGACACGCTCTTGCGCAGCGATCCTCTGGATGAGGTCAGTTCGAAAACGGGTCGTGTAGCAGGGGTCGGTCATTCATCGCTCCTTCGATTCTGGAAGGGGGATCAATGACTTATAACCCTCGAGTAGCGTAATATACAGGTCACCAAAGGAAAGGAGAGATCGCATATAGGTGCCTTTTCCCGCGGCTAGACCCCGGTTCGGATTGGGGGGGTAAGCAACGACAAACAGAATGTCGTTAATCCGGATGTCCCCCCCCCGTCCCATCAGTTTAACCGCCGAAAGCACGTAGGATCAGCAGGTTAGAGGGAGTCTGACAGTTCCAGTTTTTGTCCCTGTGCTGGGTCCACTTCTAGAACCCAAGCCTGCTGAAACGGCTGTAGGGCATGGAAACGTACGTGGTGCTTGTATTGTGCCCACCACTTTGGAAACTTTGAATGTCGGAAAAAATTCTCAGCTGATCGCAGCCATTCATCCGTGCCAATCCAAGGAAAATCATCTTTAGTAGAGGACTGAATCTCGGCCGGGGTGCAGATGAAGTACTCTTGGCCTTCGCTCTGTCGAAGATGCTCACAATATTCGCGATCCCGCCGGAACTCCATCTCGGCCGCTGTCATCCGGGTAAAAGAAGATCGTGACTGGGCTGGAACTTTCTTTGTAACAGGTGCGACCAAATGGGTCGTACGCTTCCCGGCAATGATCTCTTCGTCTGTCCACCCCTTTTTGCGACGAGCCCTGATCGCTGTGGAGCTAACCCCCTGCTTCGTGGCAAGCTGTGATGCGGTGTAGCTGCGCCCCGTGTTCAGACAGGTAAAGATCAGGCTGTCACCTTTGTTGCGGTTCTGCGTCCCCTTGTCGGCCCATCGCACCTTTCCGGGGGCATATTCGGGATCGTCATTATTGATACGGTCGAGAGTCGCTCGCGCGGTCGGTTTGGGGCCGACCAATTGCAGGAAATCCGGGAAGCTGCGGAACGAAGAGTGTACCACAGCCCCATAGGTCTTGACACGTTGAAGCATGTTCCGGTGGGTGTTGGCCTCACCCGCATATTTGGTCCGCAGCTGCATGGTGGTCATGGAATCGAGATCGTTTATCATAGCGATCCACACTAGATCATCTCGCATTTTCTTTGCTACGCAACCGCCTAAATGGGGGTTACTTATGACCGGAACCGCGACGCCAGCTGGCATACCTGTATCCTCCTGAATGATCGTAGTTTTCTTTCTTAGCTGCCTGACCCTCGGCGATTTCGCAGTCAAAGCAAATCCGGGTTCAGTATTAGCTTCGCCTAATGCTTCGAGGCTGCCGATAGACTTCATGCTCATTGCCAATCTCCCGCGTTCAGGCCGAAAGGTCGGTTAGCAGAGGAGGAGAAATCGGTTATGTTTTGAAGGGGCCGACTTTGATTGGTTAGCAAATTTAAGTGTTTGAAATAATAAAGATAGTTTGGAACCCTACGGGCTGCCACGGTAACTTCCTGAAAATGTTGATAGAAACATCCCCTCCGGGGTCATGTGACTAACACGCACTGCAGCGTCTGCGGCGCTTTTTCAGGTCAATACGCCTCTCCGAAAATCGCACGCCAGTTGCCAACGAATATGCGGCGCCGCGCTTGATCCATTGCGACCAAAAGGGTGGGTGCGATGGGGATCGTGCGCTGGATGCTGTCTTGCAGGACGGTTTGGTCGGGTTCGGCCGATTGCACCAAACGGTTGCGGCGCAAGATCGTTTGCCCTGCCGGGGACAGGATGAAATCCAGCAGCAGCGCGGCACCTTCGGGATGCGGCGCGGATTTGGGAATCATGTAAGCGCGGGACAGCACCAGCGTATAGTCCTGCGGATAGATCACCCCGACCCGCCCGTTCGCCATCACGTCCAGATAGGACCCCAGCACGTTGTAAGCGATCAGAAACTTGCCGCTTTCGACCGATGAGATAATCTCAGCCGAGCAGCAGGTGGCAACGGCATCAACGCGGGCGAAACCTTCGAGCAGGCCGCCAAAGGTCGTGGCTTGCTGGCTGTCCATAAAGGCGAACAGATAGCCAAGGCCCGAAGCCTCGATATCATAGGTCGCGATCTTACCCCGGTAGGATTCGGGCTTGCGGCGCAGCAAGTCAAGCAGGTCGAACCGGGTGCGCGGCACGTCCACGTCTGGCACCAGATCCTTGTTATAAATCGTGACGGCCGCCTCTGCTGTGATGCCCCACACCTCGTTGCGCCAGCGGCGTGCCTCTGGCAGGGCAAGGGTCCGGCCAGAGGTATAGGGCCGCGCGCAGGCCCGGTTCACCAGATCGACAATCTGATGCACGCCGGATGAGATGACAGCATCGGGCTGTGCGTCCCCGCCCCCATCGCAGGCCCGCAGCGCGGCGGCATAGAGCGCGTTAGAGCCCCATTGTTCGTAGGTGAGGGCAATGCCCGGATGAGCCGTAACAAAGGCGTCCAGCAGCGGGGCAAAGATTTCTGTATCGGTGGTCGAGCGGACAACAAGCGGTGTGGTCACAGCCGCGCCGGGGGCGGCGTAGGTGCTGACGGCCTCTTGCGCGTGGGCGGCTGAGGATAGCAGCAGGCTGAGTGCAATGGCGCGGATCATGGCGTGTCCTGCTGTTTGAGCGGCAAGGTCAGGCTAACGCGAAAGCCGCCCGGCACATTTGCCATGATCATTTGCCCGTCAAAGGCGCGGGCGACGGCAGCGACGATGGACAGGCCCAGCCCTGCGCTATTGCCTTTGGATGCGGCGGTGCGTTCGAACCGCTGGCCAAGGGCCGCGCGCACGGCGTCAGGCGGGCCCGGGCCAGTGTCCTGCACCCAGATTGCGGCGATATCGCCATCCACTGACACGCCCACGACAACGGGCGCGGTGCCATGGCGCAGGGCATTGCCCAACATGTTACGCACCGCTTCGGTCAGGGAAATCTCGTCCGCGAGGGCCATCACAGCGTCTTCGCCAATTTGCAGCTGCACGTCTTTACCGGGGGCCAGCAGTTCGTGATCGCGGCTGTCCAGCACGGTCAGGGCAATGTCGCGCAGGTCAATCGGCGTCGGCGCAGCGTTATCGATGCGGTGGATCACCAGCGCCCGCGACAGCATCTGATCCAGCAGCGTGCCAAGCGATCTTGTCCGCAGCACCAACCGGTCCAGCCGCTGCGGGCGCTGCGCCTCGTCTTCGAGCGCAAGTTCGGCCTGCGCACGGATCGCGGCGACAGGGGTGCGCAGCTGGTGCGCGGTGTCGGAAATCAGGTTCTTCATCGCGCCGACTTGGCGATCAAGGCGGCCCATAAAACGGTTCATCGCGCCGACCATGATTGTCACCTCGGCCGGGCCGCCGGCCTGCATGGGCGTCAGATCATAGGGGTCGCGGTGCATCAGATCGCGGGTCAGGACAGCAAGCGGACGCATCGCCGACCGGATCACGACAAAGGCGCTGACGATCAAGGCGATGCCGCCCAGTGCGGTCAGCAGCAACGCGCGGCGGGTCAGGTCCAGCGCCATGGCCCTGCGCGCCTGCATGGTCTGGCCGACGGTGACGAACACCCGCCCTGAATAGGCACGTTCGGAAAATAGGCGCGACACGGTGACGAATCGCGCCGCGTCACCCTGCATGGCACCATCGCGGTACCGGGTCTGGGCGGGATTGCCGCTGCGTTCGGGCAAATCCTGACCATCGTAGCCCGTCAACAATGCGCCGTCAGGGCCGTGGATCGCATAGAAAATCCGGTCATCCGGGGCGAGTGACAACAGGCCGAAGGCCGAAACGGGCAGGTCAATCACTGGCGCGCCGTCGCTGATCGAGATTGATTCCGCGATATCCTGCGCCGCGCCCACCAGCAGCGGGTCAAACGCCTGCCGCGCGGCGCTGCGACCATAAGCAAAGGACGCCAGCGCCACCACGACCCCGCCGAGCGCCAGCAGCGACAGCACGCCCACCATGACGCGGCTGACCAGCGTCCAGCGGTGGTGCGGCGATCCGCTAGGCATCAAGGCAAATCCGGTAGCCAATGCCGCGCTGCGTTTCAATCTTTACCGCCGACGTCCCGATCCGTTTGCGCAGGCGCGCGATATAAAGCTCGATCGCGTTCAGGCCAACGTCGGCGTCGTCAAAGGCGAACAGCCCCTCGTACAGGCGTTGCTTGCTGATCGCTTGGCCTTGGTGGCGCAGCAGCAGGCCCAGCAGGGCCGCTTCGCGGCGCGTCAAATCCATTGCGGCCCCGTCCAGCGTGGCGGTCTGGGTCGCGGGGGAAAAGGCCAGCGGGCCAAGCGTCAGCGCGTCGGTTTTCTGGTCCGCATCGCGCCGCATCAAGGCGCGCAGGCGGGCGTCGAGTTCGCGTTGATCGAAAGGTTTCACCAGATAATCATCCGCCCCAAGGTTCAGCGCCGACACCCGGTCATCGACGGAAAACAGCGCCGTCAGCATCAGGACCGGCGTACGGTCGCCCCTTGCGCGCAGGTCTTTGAGCAGGTCCGTGCCATGGCGATCCGGTAGGTTAATATCCAGCACCATGGCGTCATAGCGCTGGACCCTCAGGAAATCCTCGGCGTCTGCCACGCTGCCGGCAACATCGCAGGCCATGCCAGATTTCCCCAGCCGCGCCGCAATCGCGTCGGCGACATCGGCGGCATCTTCGACGATTAAAACGCGCATAGTCCCCCCTGCGGTGCCTAGCTGCCGCCCGATGACAGGTTCGCGACAGCTTTAGCGCCTAACCTCTTATCAGCCAAACGCGAGGAGACCGCAATTCTTGCGGTGCGTTGGCTCAGGCTTCCGGGCGGCCATAAGCCCCGGCAAAACGAATCTGGAGGGATTTCCACATGACTATTAAGGCAACACGCCTGACCATCGCCGCAGTTCTGCTCGGCGCATCGACCATTGCCGCATCGGCGCAGGGCTTTACCCCCGAAAGCCCAGAGTGCATCGCACCCGCCAACCCCGGCGGCGGCTGGGACTTTACCTGCCGTCAGGTCGGCAAGCTGATGCAGGACGAAGGTCTGATCGAAAAGACTATGCAGGTCGTGAACCTGGCTGGCGGCGGCGGCGGTGTCGCTTACGCCGAAGTCGTGAACAAGCGTGCCGACAGCAACGACCTGATCGTCGCGGCATCATCCGCCACGACCACCCGTCTGGCGCAGGGTGCATACCCCGGCAACACAATGGACCAGGTCCGTTGGTTGGCATCGGTTGGCGCTGATTACGGCATTATCGCCGTATCCGCCGATTCAGAGCTCGCCGACCTGCCCGCCCTGCTGGAGCAGATGAAGACCGATCCGACTTCAATCTCTATCGCTGGCGGCTCTGCTGTGGGCGGCTGGGATCACCTGAAGGTGCTGATCGCGGCCAACGCTTATGGCATCGATGACGTGCGTTCGGTCAAGTACATCGCCTTTGACGGTGGCGGCGAGGCTGTGACCCAGCTGCTGGCCGGTTCCGTGCAGGCGTTCACTGGCGACGCATCCGAAGCCAAGGGCTTTGTTGAAAGCGGTGACATCCGCGTGCTGGCCGTGCTGGCACCAGAGCGTCTGGAAGGCGACTTTGCCGTTTTCCCAACAGCAAAAGAGCAAGGCGTTGACGCGATCGGTGCCAACTGGCGCGGCTTCTACGCCCCCGGCGGCATGAGCGATGAAGCCTATGACGCTTGGGTGTCCAAGATCGCTGACCTTTATGCCTCTGACGCTTGGAAAGACGTCATGGCGAACAACGGCTTGGCCCCGCTGGACCTGCAGGGCGCAGAGTTCGAAGCCTTCGTGGCTGACGACGTCGCGCGCATCAATGCGATTTCCAAAGAAATCGGCATCATCCAGTAAACGGCGCGTTTGCCGTTGAACATCAGGGGCGCTGCAAAAAATTTGCGGCGCCCCAACCGTTCCCCCCTTCCCCACATACCTGTCAAAGGATCCCACCATGACCGATCGCATTTTTGGCGTCGTCGGGCTGCTTCTGGCGATTGGCTTTGCGCTGGCCGCATTGACGATCAATGAAAGCTTCTTGTCTGATGCCGTCGGCCCCAAGGCCTTTCCGCTGATCATCGCCACCATCCTTGGCCTTAGCTCTGCCGTGATCGCACTGCGCCCCGACGAATCGCCCCAGTGGCCCGCCCTTGGCCGCTTGGTCGAGATTTTCGCCGCCGCCGTCGTCATGGTGCTTTATGCGCAGCTGCTGCCAGAGGTTGGTTTCATCATCGCGACCTTCTTTGCCTCGGCTTACCTGACATGGCGTCTGGGGTCCGGGCTCGTTGGCTCTTTGTTGACCGGCGTTGGCACATCGCTCGGCATCTATGTCGTCTTTCACCTCGTGCTGGGCCTGTCGCTCGCACGCGGTCCACTTGGTTTCTAAGGACGCATCACCATGGATACCCTTACTTCCCTCGTCGATGGCTTTGCCATTGCGCTGACTTGGCAGAATATTCTGCTGGCCCTGCTGGGCTGCTTTTTGGGCACGATCATGGGCGCCCTGCCCGGTCTTGGCCCATCGAACGGCGTGGCGATCCTGATCCCGCTGGCGTTTACCCTTGGCCTTGGGCCGACGGCCTCGCTGATCCTGCTGACTTCGGTCTATTACGGGGCCATGTATGGCGGGCGGATCTCCTCGATACTGCTGAACATTCCGGGCGACGAGCCTGCGATGATGACCTGTCTTGACGGCTACCCCATGGCGCAAAAGGGCATGGCCGGTCAGGCGCTGTCGCTATCGGGTCTGGCGTCCTTTGTCGGCGCGTTCTTTGCCACGTGGGGCCTGATCTTTTTGGCACCCCAACTGGTCAAGATCGCGCTGCTGTTTGGCCCCGCCGAATACTTCGCGCTGTTCGCGCTGGCCTTCATGACGCTGGGCGGCGTTTCGTCCACGAACCAAGCCAAATCGGCCTTTGCGGCCGCCCTTGGCCTTGGCCTTGCGATGATCGGTGTGGACACCCAAACCGGCGTGCCACGCTTTACCTTTGGCGAAGTCCACCTTTACGACGGCCTTGATTTCCTTGTCGCCATCGTCGGCCTGTTCGCCCTGTCAGAGGTGTTCATCTTTCTTGAGAACCGCCACGGCGAAGCCAGCGCCGATGCCGCCAAGATCAAGATTGGCCGCCTGACGCCGCCGATGTCGATGATCAAGCAGACGACCCCGACAATGATCCGGTCCACCATCCTTGGCTTCCTTGCGGGCGTCTTGCCGGGTGCGGGTGCATCGCTAGGGTCATTCATCGCCTATACGTTTGAAAAGAAGCTGGTCGATCCCGAAGGCAAAACCTTTGGCAAAGGCGATCCACGCGGTGTCGCCGCGCCAGAGGCCGGCAATAACGCGGCCGCTGGCGGTGCGCTGGTGCCCATGTTGGCGCTGGGTGTGCCGGGATCAGGCACAACAGCCGTGCTGCTGGCGGTGCTGTTGTCGCTTAACATCACCCCCGGCCCGCTGCTGTTCAGCCAGAACCCCGACGTCGTCTGGGGCCTGATCGCCGCGCTGTTCATCGCGAACTTTATGCTGCTGGCGATGAACATCCCGATGGTTGGCATCTTTACACGCGTGCTGATGGTGCCGCCGCGCATCCTGATGCCCGTGGTCGCGATGGTGTCCTTTGTCGGGATCTACGGCATCTCTGGCTCGTCCTTTGACCTGCTGGTCATGGTTGGCTTTGGCCTGATGGGCTGGGTGCTGCGTAAGTTGGACGTGCCGCTGGTGCCCATCATCCTTGGCACCCTGCTGGGCAACGCGATGGAGAACAACCTGCGCCGCGCGATTACCATCGACAACGGCAACTGGTTCACGCTGATCGACAGCCCGCTGGCCATTGGCCTGTGGACCATCGCCATCATCGGCTTTGTCATCCCGCTGATCGTCGGTCGCCGGGTTAAGGCGCAGATGCACGCCCGCCGCGACGAAGAAGGGTCGCTGTCCGACTAAAGCACCGGACGGCGCAAAAGACAGGGGCGGCGCGCCATATGGCTCGCCGCCCCTTTTTGTTTCTGAATGACGTTGCCGCCTACCGGCGCGGTGGCCGGGCGTTCGCCGATGCATCACAGACCGCGTCCGGGTCTTCAGACGCGCATCCTGCCTGCGCCTTCAGGCAGGACAGGATCGCGTTCCCGCCCGCCTCGCCTGCGTGGTAATGATAGCTCATGCCCGCGACCTCGTGGCCGTTGCACGCATCCAGATCGTCCGGGGTCGCACCGTTGGCAAGGGCATGGGTACGGCGCGATGGTGTGCGCCGACAGAATAGCGTCCACTGGCGCAGGCCCATCCAAACGCACCGCACAGCTACGAACACGCCGAAATGCGCGCCCATAAGGCGATCAGCACGATCTGTCTGTGAGTAAATTTAACGCACTAAAGCGTTATAAATGGTGCCCAGGGGCGGAATCGAACCACCGACACGAGGATTTTCAATCCACTGCTCTACCCCTGAGCTACCCGGGCACCGGGATGGCCAAGGCCATCGGGTAGCGGCGTTCTAGGTCAGCCACGCGGGGGTGTCCAGAGCCTTTTTCACGAAATCAGTGAGGTTTTTCGAGGCCTTGAAAATCTTCGTCGTCGGCTTGCTCTTCTGGGGCCGCAGGAATGGCGTAAGAGCCGGTCAGCCACTTGGCTAGATCAACGTCAGCGCAGCGCTTTGAGCAGAATGGGCGGTATTGTGGGTCGGTTGCACGCTCGCAGATCGGGCAGCTCATGCAGGCAAACCTTTCCACGGCAGACGCTCGCGTTTGCGCTGCAGTTCAAACAAACCCATCGTGGTCCATCCGACCAACGACGTCTCGACCGCGTCAGCGCGAAAGGCCGCGCGCAGGGATTGTTCGACTTGTTTGCGGTGCGCCTTGGACATGGGCGCGAAATCGACGGCAATCTGCCCGCCAAAGCCGCGCAGACGCAGCGCACGGGGCAGCACACGGGCTGCCGCAAGGTTCACCTTAAGCGCCGCAGCAGGCGAGGTGTCGCCGCCTGTGTTCACATCGACGGCCACCAGCGCGCGGGTGGCTTCGACGTACATGGTGCCTTCTGCCAGCGTAATTTTTGGACGCAAGATATCGTCAATCTGGTCCAGCACGCCAAGGCTCTCGAACCCGCCTGGCTCGGTCACGACCTCTGCGGGGATGACCCATTCGCGCCACGCCAGCGCGTGCGGGCCGTCGCCTTCGGTCAGGGCCTCAGGCTCGGTGCCTTCCGCTTCTGCCATGATGGCGGCGGCAAGGTCCTGCATCGCGATGATATCTTCGGTGATGTCGTCCTCTGATGCAAAGGCGCAAGAGGAGCGCAGAATCAGGCCCGTCTCTCCGTCCGCCTCGAACGCCGCATTGGCGATGCCAAGCAACGCGTCGCGCTGGTCGTCGTCGGTAATCTGGCGGCTGATGTTCAGGCCGGGTTTGCCGGGCGTCACAATGGCATAGCGGCTTTTGAACAGCACACGGTCGGTGACAGGCACGGCCTTGCCGTCCTCGGCGTAGCCCGTGACCTGTACCAGCATGGGCTGACCTGGGCGCAGGCCCTTGGCGCTGCGCAGAAAGGCTGTGCCGCCCTCTGGTAGGCGCAGCATCATGCCGCCCTGCCCCTTGAGCGGACGATCGCAAATGCCGCGATAAATCGCACCGGGGCGCGGCGCGTCAACGGCATCAACCAGCAGGTCGTCCAGCTGGCCATCGACCAACAAGGCTGCGGCTTCGATTCCGTTCAGATCGTCGAGGATAATCGTGCGGCCCTTCATGCGGGGACTCCGTAAATGGGATAGCCAGCGCTGGCCAAAAGGGTTGCGGTTTCCGCCAGCGGCAAGCCGACGACACCGGTAAAGCTACCGTTGATCCATGGGATAAAGGCACCGGCAGGCCCTTGGATGGCATAGCCACCCGCCTTGCCGCGCCAGTCATCACTGGCGATGTAACTGTCGATTTCAGGTTGCGACAAACGCTTCATCATCACTGTGGTCTGCACGTCGCGCGCCCAGGTCTTGTCGCCGCGTTTGACGACAACGGCGGTAATGACCTTGTGACGGCGACCCGACAGCAGCGACAGAAAGGCACGCGCCTCGGCCGCGTCCACGGGTTTGCCCATGATGCGGCGCCCAAGTGCAACGGTGGTATCAGCGACCAAAACGATCTCGTCCGGGCCCGCGATAATAGCGGCGCTTTTCTGGGCGGCGATGCGTTTGACGTAATCGCGGGGCAGTTCGCCCTTGGCTACATCTTCGTTAATGTCAGGTGGCGATACGGCGTCAGGCACAACGCCGATCTGCGCAAGCAGCTCGAGCCGGCGTGGAGAGCCGGAACCGAGGATCAGTTGCATTTTGTCAGTCATATTAGCACCCCGGTGCATGCGCAGGGTGTCGGTCGCGGTTTGCCAAGCAAACCGCAGGCCCGCAAAGGCGCGACACCGCGCCCTTGTTTATTTGAAACGATAGTTGATCCGACCTTTGGTCAGATCGTAGGGGGTCATTTCGACCTGCACCTTGTCGCCCGCGAGGACACGGATGCGGTTCTTCCGCATCTTGCCAGCCGTATGCGCGATAATTTCATGGCCGTTTTCCAACTCGACCCGGAATGTCGCATTCGGCAGCAGTTCCTTCACGACGCCCGGAAATTCGAGAAGTTCATCCTTGGCCATGTGGTCTCCTGTCTAAAATGTTGCCGCGCAAAGGCGGCTGCGGCGTGTAAATGCGCCTCATTCCCAAGATTTTCAAGGGCAAATGTCAGCCCCTGCCCCCCATATCCGGCGGGCTTTGCAAAAAACCCAAGGCAAAATGGGTTCTAAGGGGATCAATCGGGGTGGCCCGCTGTCATATCCACGCCAGAACCAACCCCGCCAATATGATATAGCGCAGGCCCTTGGCGCATGTCACCAGCAGCAAAAACGGAATAAGCGGCTCTTTCATAACGCCCGCGACCAGCGTCAACGGGTCGCCGACGATGGGCAACCAGCTGCCCAGCAGCGACCAGCGGCCATAGCGCCGATACCAGCCCTGCGCGCGGTCAAGCTGGCGGTCATTCACCGGAAACCAGCGCGCATTTTGCCAGCGCAGCAACGACCGCCCCAGCACCCAATTCACCAGCGATCCCAAAACATTGCCGAAAGTTGCGACAGCGATCAGCGCGGCGGCTGGATGGTCCCCCGCCACCAAAAGGGCGGCCAAGACCGCCTCTGACTGCGCAGGAAGCAGCGTTGCCGCCAGAAACGCGGCAAGCCACAGACCAAGATATGAAATCATATCAGCGCGTTAGTCAGCAGGCGGCGGGCCAAAGCGGTCGGTCAGACGCGCGATTATCTGATCGCGGGTCTGGCGATACAGCGCAAGGCGCTCTTCGCGCTGGTCGACCATTCCCGTGGGGTCCAGAATGGGCCAATATTCCACGTCCAAATGATAGAACTGCGTCAAATCCAGCGCGCGGCGCTGGCTGGCGGGCGACAAGGCCAACACCAGATCAAAGGACGACAGATCGTCGCCCCATTGCTCCATCTCGTCAAAGCTGCGGGACCGGTGTCGTTCCAGCGCCACGCCGATTTCAGCGCAGACAGAAACCGCAAAGCCGTCGATCTCCATGTCGTTATTCACGCCGACGGATTGGATGTAAGCCCGCGTGCCGTATAGCTTTTTCATGATGCCTTCGGCCATGGGCGAACGGACGGCATTATGGTCGCAGCAAAACAAGACAGACTGCGGCAAACCTGCCGCCTTATGTCCGCTGTCATCCGCCAAAATGAAGCACACAGATCAGGGTAAACAAACGGCGCGCCGTGTCGATATCCACTTCGGCCTTGCCTTCAAGCCGTTCCTGCAACACCCGCGCACCCTCGTTGTGGATGCCCCGGCGGGCCATATCGATCGTCTCGATCTGGCTGGGCGGCATGGTTTTCACCGCGTCGAAATAGCTTTCGCAAATCTGAAAGTAATCCTTCACCACCTGCCGAAACGGGCCAAGCGACAGATGAAATTCCCCCGCTTCGCCCAATTCTGCGTCGGTGATGTCGAACACCAGACGGCGTTCGCGGATCGACAGCTCTAGCCGGTAAGGGCCCGGCGGCACATCGCGCCCTTCGCGGGCGGGCAAGGTAAACGTGTTGTCTTCAAGTAGATCAAAGATCGCGACCCGGCGCTCTTGCTCGATCTCTGGGCTGGGCGGCGGCAGGCCGCTGTCATCCAGCGAAATATCAACGATGCGGCTCATGTGCGGTTCAATCGGTCAAGGCGGGCCTGCACGGATAGCCCGTGCGCCTCTAGGCTTTCGGACTGCGCCAGACGCGCCGCAGCAGGCCCGATGGCGGCCAGCGCCTCAGGCGTCATGCGGGCCAAAGTGGTGCGTTTGATAAAGTCCATAACCGACAACCCACTTGAAAAGCGCGCCGACCGGGCGGTCGGCAATACGTGATTTGGTCCGCCAATGTAGTCACCAATCGCCTCTGGCGTCCAGCTTCCGATGAAAATGGCACCGGCATGGGCGATCTGTGTACTCAGCGCCTCAGCCTCTGCCACGCAAAGCTCTAGGTGCTCTGGCGCGATCCGGTCGGACAGCGCAACAGCGGTGGCCAGATCGGGCACGGTGATAATCGCGCCAAAGTCGCGCCAGCTGGCCCCGGCAATCTTGCGACGCTCCAGCGTTTCTAAACGCTTGTCCACTGCCGCCGCGACCGCTTGGCCAAAGCCAGCATCGGTGGTGATCAGGATCGACTGGGCGCTTTCATCATGTTCGGCTTGGCTGAGCAGATCGAGCGCGATCCAATCGGGATCGTTGTCCGCATCAGCAATCACAAGGATTTCCGACGGACCCGCAATCATGTCGATGCCAACCTTGCCGAACACCCGCCGCTTGGCCGCCGCGACATAAGCATTTCCCGGCCCGGTGATCTTGTCCACCGGCGCGATGGTGTCCGTTCCATAAGCCAGCGCCGCAATCGCCTGTGCGCCGCCAACGCGGTAAATCTCGTCCACACCCGCAATCCGCGCCGCCAACAAAACCAACGGGTTCAGCACGCCGTCCGGCGTCGGCACAACCATCGCAAGCCGCCCCACGCCGGCCACCTTCGCCGGGATCGCGTTCATCAACACGGACGATGGATAGCTTGCCAGCCCGCCCGGCACATATAGTCCAGCCGCAGACACAGGCGTCCAGCGCCAACCAAGGCTTGCGCCCGCATCATCAATCCAGCTTTGATCTTCTGGCATCTGCCGCGCGTGATAGGCGCGAATGCGCTCCGCCGCCAATTCCAGCGCCGCGCGGTCCTCTGCGCTGACCTCAGCGCAAGCGGCGTCTACCTCTGCCGCAGAAATCCGCAGTTTGTCCGCCGTCAGCGTCAAACGATCGAACTTGGCCGTCAGATCGATCAGCGCCTGATCACCCCTGCCCCGCACATCCGCAATGATCGCCGCGACGGCGTCATCGACATCGGGGCTGTCCTCACGCTTCGCGCTTAGCAGCGCTTGAAACTGCGCTTCGAAATCTGCGCTTTGCGCATCCAAAAACTGTGGCATATCTCGGCATCCTTGGTGGATTAGGCCTTCATCTGGCCAGGAAAACTCCCGCCGGAGGCATATAGCTCGTGATCGCGATCAGGCAATCAGTCCGGATGTCGCGGGGCCTTGCGCGACGGCGCAATATAGGGCCGCGTCACGTCGCGCAGCACGACTTCCAGCGCCTCGACCGCGCAGGAAATCACGCCGTCGCCGGCAAGCGTCATCACGACCTCTCCGGTGCCATCCGGGCCGGGGCGAAACTCTAGCGCCAGCAGCGACAGGACCGTATCCGCGTCGCCCTTTGGCACACCCTGGGACCGCACGCCCATGACGTCCTCGATCAGCAGAACGCTCTGCACCCGCTCAAAATCGCGGCGGCCATGCGCCTTGGCCGCGTCTTCCCAGCGAAACCGGTTCAGCAGTATCGCAAAGCGGCGGTCTGCCGGGGTCCAGCGCATTTCGGACGCGGGAAACACTGCATCCTGCGCCAGGGCAGAGATAACCTGCAAATCCTCGGCGTCCCGCGCCATCAGGGCGAGCGGTTTGTCGACCCCGTCTTCAAAGCGTGCATCTTCGGTCATACGCCTGTGACCCGTTCGATCTGGGCCCCAACACCGCCAAGCTTATCCTCGACATGCTCATAGCCGCGATCAAGGTGATAGACGCGGTTCACAATCGTTTCACCCTCGGCGGCCAGACCAGCAAGAATCAGCGATACGCTGGCCCGCAGATCGGTCGCCATAACGGGGGCACCCTTCAGCTTTTCCACGCCGTGAACGGTAGCATGGCCGCCGTGCACTTCGATATTCGCGCCCATACGCACCAGTTCGGGCGCATGCATAAAGCGATTCTCGAAAATCTTTTCTTCCAGCACCGATGTGCCTTCGGCCAAGCACAGCATCGCCATCATCTGCGCCTGCAAATCCGTCGGAAAGCCGGGGAACGGTTCAGTCACGACGTCAACCGCACGCGGCCGGTCGCCGCGGCGCTTTACCTTCAGGCCGTTCGGCGTCTCGGTCACATCGACACCTGCCGCATCCAGCCGTTCGGCAAAAGATTCAACCAGATCCATGCGCCCGCCAAGGCATTCGACTTCGCCGCCGCAAAACACAGGGGCCAGCATGTAGGTGCCCAGCTCGATCCGGTCTGTGACAACGGGGTGCGTCGCCGCGCCCAGACGGTCCACGCCTTGGATCGTGATGGTAGAGGTCCCCTCGCCCTCAATCTGCGCGCCCATGCTGCGCAGGCAGCGGGCCAGATCGACGATTTCCGGCTCGCGCGCGGCGTTTTCCAGAATGGTCGTGCCTTTGGCCAAAGTCGCGGCCATCAGAATATTCTCGGTCGCGCCGACAGAGGCAAAGCGCAACGGCACCCGCGCGCCCTTAAGCCCGCCGGGCGCTTTCGCGTGCAAATAGCCGTCGCGCAGTTCAATCTGCGCACCCATCGCTTCCAGCGCTGTGACGTGAATATCCATCGGCCGCGCACCAATGGCGCAGCCGCCCGGCAGCGACACAATCGCCTGATGATGCCGCGCCAGCAGCGGGCCCAGCACAAGGTTAGACGCCCGCATCTTGCGCACGATTTCATAGTCAGCCGTCGTGGATGTCATGTCGTGGCTCGACAGCACCTGCACCTTGCCGTCCTGCATAGAGGTCACTTCGACCCCCAGCGACTGCAGCAAAGCGGTCATCGTCTTGATGTCCGACAGGCGCGGCGCATTGGTCAGCGTCAACGGCTCTTCTGACAACAAAGTCGCGGGCATCAACGCCAGCGCGGCGTTCTTGGCCCCTGCGATAGAGATCTGACCTTGAAGCGGGCGGCCACCCTTGACGACGATTGAATCCATGGACCTGACCTTCCTGCTGCCGGCGTTGGCTGCCGTGTTACAGCGACCCGTCCGCGAGGTCCAGTCGCGCAAGTCTTAGTCGGCGGTATCAGCGCTGCGCGCCTTGGCCTGCGCTTTGCGCTTTGCCATGTTCGCCTTTAGCGCGGCCTTCAGCCTGTCTTCGCGGGTCTTGCCCTTGGCAGCAGGCTTGGCGCGCGGCGCGGCGGTATCGGGTGTGGATTTGTCTGTCATGCAATTCTTCTACCCGCTGTGCAATTTTTGGTCCAGAGAGGGCTTGCACCCCGCGCAAACGTCCGCTAATTCCCCGCTCACGGATGCTGTGGTAGCTCAGTGGCAGAGCACACCCTTGGTAAGGGTGAGGTCGAGAGTTCAATCCTCTCTCACAGCACCATCTGAACCCCTTGATATCAAATGATAATTCTTTGCTATGTGAGCAAACTCACTTGTTGCAAGGGTGCGAACTTGCGTCAAAGTTGACGCTGAGCCCTTCCAGCGATTCCATGCCGGCGGCGGCTATCACACTGACTTGAGGATTATCATGACCGCAGCAGAGTTCGAAGCGATATTGGAAACAGTGGCCGAACGACTGAACCGAGACGTGACCGCCGACAAGTCGATGCACAAGCCAGCAATCTTTGAAGCACAAGTCCGGCACCGCATCTCTGAGCGCCTGGTCGAACTGGGCTTTGACCCGGCACTAGATGAGCAGGTCCAAGCGTTCCCTGATATTGTGATCGGGAATTTCGGTGTTGAGGTCAAAGCCACCGAAAGCGACAGCTGGCGTTGCATCGCAAACAGTGTGTCAGAAGGAAAGCGCAGCGCAGCCGTCGACAACATATATATCATGTATGGAAAAATGGGCGGTACGCCGCAGGTCAGGTTTGCAGACTACGGCGACAGCATCATCCACGTTCGCACGTCCCACGTCCCTCGTTTCGAGATCGAGATCGGGTCTGAACGTTCCCTGTTCGACCAGATTGGAACGACTTACGAAGACTTCCGCAAGCTCGACATGCACGACAAGATGACGCACATCAGGGAATATGCACGAGGCAGGTTGAATGAGGGTGAGCGGCTGTGGTGGCTTGAAGACAAGCCAGAGGATGAGCAAACCCACACGCTCTCGATGGAGATCCGGCTCTACATGGATCTGCCCCAAGATGAAAAGCGTGCGATCCGCGCGGAAGCGGTTCTACTTTGCCCCCAAGTCTGCGGCGGCGGTCGGCAACGCCGCAAATATACCGACCCAGTCTCATACATGATGTCTTACCGCGGCGTCCTTTGCCCTCAAGCACGTGACCTGTTCTCTGCCGGCAGTGTCGCCGGGCCCGCGCGCGGCGGGCATTATGTCGAGCGTTCGATCATGGCGATCCAAGATGAAATGCGGGAGGCGGCAGCCTATCTCGAGCCAGCGCTGTTCGTCGAATATTGGGGGTCCGACGTTCCGCCAGATCAGCGCATTATTGAATGGCTGAAGCGCGCCGATGTTTACGCTGTAGACTTTACACCGTCCCAAAACTTGTTTTTAACTGAACAGAGAATAGAACAGTCAAAGAACGTTTCTGGGGTTTAAGATGAAAAAGCATACCGTCGTATCGATGTTTAGCGGATGCGGCGGCATGGACCTCGGCTTCTTGGGTGGCTTCGACGCCAACGGAAAGCACTATGCCAAAAACCCATTCGAGATCGTATGGGCAAATGATTTGAACCCGAATGCATGCCGGACATACGAAGCCAATCTGGGTCATCAGATCCACGTCGGAAGTGTGTGGGATCACATCGACACCATGCCTGAAAGCTGTGACGTCGTGATCGGCGGTTTCCCATGCCAGGATATCAGTATCAACGGAAAGCGGGCCGGCGTGGCCGGTGCACGGTCAGGGCTCTACAAAGCCATGGTAGATGCAGTTGAAAAGATGCGGCCGCGGATCTTCGTCGCTGAGAATGTCCGCGGCCTACTTTACGCTTATAATAAAGACTCGCTTGCGAAAGTTCTTAGCGACTTCACGGCCATCGGCTACGATGTCAGCATCAAGCTTTACCATGCAGCTGCATACGGCGTTCCGCAGAAGCGCGAGCGTGTGATGATCGTTGGCGTGTTGAACGGATCGGTGCCGTTCGAGCACCCTACCCCGCTGCTTGAAAAGCCTGACTGGGTGTCTTCTCGATCAGCGATCGAAGATCTTGAAGGCGTGGACCAGGATCCAGAATTCAGCCACGTCTGGAGCCTCGCCCGAGCGTCAAGCGATCAAGGCAGCCGTGTTCTGAACCCTGACGTTCCGGCACATACAATCCGTGCGGAATGCCATGGCAACAACCAGTTTCACTACAAGCTGCCACGTCGCATCTCGATGCGTGAAGCTGCGCGGTTCCAGACGTTTCCTGACAAATTCATCTTCCACGCCAAGCTTCGCGAGACGGAACGCATGATCGGAAATGCCGTGCCGCCGGTGTTGGGCTGGCATGTTGCTGGCGCCGTTCTTGAATGTCTGGAGAAAACGGAAGGAGCCGTGTCGATCGCCGCTGAGTGACGCGGCTTCAGATGAATCTCGCGATCTTCAGCGCATCCGGAACACTTCCAGCCTGACCGCACCACCGCGGCTCGTCGCTGGCTTGATACAAGCACATCACGATAAACAGATCGCCGTCTGTCACGATGTAAGGCCTGTTACGCCACAACGCGATTTCATCTGCTGGCCGCCGGATCGGGTCGCACCAGCCGGGCGGGTTCAGCGGATCTACGGCGACGCCGTTCACGACGTCGCGGCAGTAGATCACACCAGCATCTGTCTGCAGCTTCCTCATAGCGTTTAATGTATGCGGAACGAACAAGACCCACCAGCTTTCGCGTCCTGAATATCTTACTCCTGATCCGCCGCCCGTGGGAGGCTTTCCGAGCTCGGCATGCTGAGACTGATGCCCATGTGTCATATCTGGCTCAAGTTCTGTTGTTACTCAAAATCGATGAGAGCCACATTCACCGCCGCAAACATCCTTATCCTGGAAAGCAACATGCGCTTTTCAAGCTCGCAACCATCTTGCAAAGCGTGATGATAGGTCGAGGTTTTGCCCGTGCACGCGGGGGCCACGAAGGAGATCAACATTGGAATTGGCGTCGGGATGCAAGTCATGGATTCGATCCATGAGATTGTCATTTCATTCTCCAGTTTGTCTGTAAGCTTGTGTCAGAGCCCGCCAGCTTGCGCCGGCGGGCCTTGTGTTCGATCAGCCCCGCAGGAAATCAGGCCTCAATCTGCGGCGGTTTTCTTCATGCGCAGCACTCACCGCTTATCTGCGTCGCACCACAGCCCGAACCAAGCGCCCGTGCGCAGGGCTTATGCAGTATGCCCACCACACCCTCATACAAAATGATGTACGTTTCATGCGATCAAACCGAAAATCTCGCGTTTGATCACGAAGTGGTGAAACTTGGCACCGGGCAGGTCATAGATGCCGATCATGTCGCCGTCTGTGTATGCCGCATCGCAGATGTCGAGAATGCAGTGCTGCCGCAGCTCGTCAATTGATGGCTGCCGCATCACGGTCACACGGTCACGCATGAAGCAGATCCGGACGAACGCGATGTCCGGGTCGCGGTCAAAGTCTGGAATGTCGAACTCGAGATTTCCGCTGTAGCCGATGAAGAAGTCGAGCATGTGCTGACGGCGCGTCATAAGTATCTCAGCCGCCTCTTGGGCGGCCTGGTGAAGCGTCGCGTGGAAATCATCGAACGTGATGCGGCGCAGGACGTTGTCAATCTTGTGCGCCTCGACAAAGACGTCAGGCACTTCTGCGAAGAGCATTTCCTCAATGTTCATGTTCAGCATCTTCGTCATATCCCAGTCTGCCATCTACAGTGGTCGTATTATTCCGGCTCTCATGTCATTTAGATTCCACTTTAGGTGCAATATTACGAGCATCTTTCCTGACTTTTTTCAATATGCGACAAAAAACTTACTCTTTGTCATTCCTGCGTATAAATATGTCATGAATGGACAGAGTTTTGCGAAATGATTATGCACGAACACATGACTGGCAAAGACGTCGAAGAGCACCTTAAAGCGCTTCTCGGCACGGACCGTCGCGGCTGGCAGTCTGCCGTCGCCGACCTGCTCGACGTCACGCCGCGCACGATTGCGCGCAACTGCGAAGAGCCGACACGCGAGTTCATCAGCAAGATTGCGCAGTATAACCGCCGCGCAGGACTTACGCCGCGCGATGTGATTGCCGATTTCGCCGGCGGCTGGACGATCGGCCGTGCGGTCAGTGCTGATTGCGACGACGTATTCGTCACACATATCGCAAGTCCGTCGTTCATCTTGCAAGCGTCGTTCAATGCGAGCGGCGATCATGACTACTATGTGACCTGGATCGAGCAGCCGGAAATTTCGGCCGCGGCCGGGCTCATCGATGAAGCGATTGCTCTCGCTGTGCATGCGAATTCTGACAACAGCGAAAAGACGGCGGATCGCATCGTGTCTGACGTGATCCGCAGCGGCCGGCCAGCGAATGAGCATCCGGCCGTCATCAGTTTGATCTCGAACAACGAGATCGAGAAGCTGACTGCGGTTCTCGAAAAGCTCAGAATGCGCGGTTATTCACCGTCGCGCTGATGTCGAGCGCACGCTGACGTGCGTCGTAGTGATGTGTTCCCCATCTCTCGGACAGTATCCGGCGCCTTGTAAGCTCCGGCCTGCTCCTGCTGATCAGCAGTGCGTTCCGTTACTTCAATCCCACCGGACTTCAGTCGCGAGATACCCGAATATAACGCTTCTGATGCCGACGCCGTAATCCCGGTTGACCTGATACCGGTATGTCCCGTCCTGAACGACTATCCAGCTGTCGACCATGTAGTTCATTCCACCTCAGTGGAACGCCTTTTTTTGATTTGTTCGACCAATGCTCACAGGGCTTGTGGCAAATTACGACCTCGCGCTCGCGCGCAATGGGTTCCTTTTTCATTTCGAAGGAAGGAGCGTCATTCCTAGATGTCATCCACCAAAGTTCGTCTTCGTCCTTGTGAATCCAGACATCGCCCGAAGTCTCTGCGACAGTGGTCATCAAATTGAACCAGCGTGAGGCCGTCGCCTTCGTCGGTTTCTTTCCTGCCGCAGTGGTATCATTCGCCATTCGGCTCGACATATAACCCTCGCGGTCATTCACTTCCCAATACCTCTGGGCGTCGATAGCATTCATGGTCGCGACTGGTCCACGCTCCCGACATATCGGCCATTCGTAATTCTGACGGCCGAAATTTGCAATTTATACCTTCATTGATATCTATATTGCTCCATTGATTCCCCCCTTAGTATTACTGAAGTGAGCAGCCATCGTAGGAATAATTCGAAAAGTATGACGGTATCGCACAGCCTGTGGCATCACTCATCTCAAAGTTTAGGTCAGCCCATCGGAGACATTCGCCGAAAACGCTGGTGCTACAGCGCGGTTTCCCAAACCTCCGGCTCGACCTATCACATAGTATCGTTGTATCACCGCCAGCGAAGATGAAATTTGAAACCTGTGTATCAAACACTCGAGTTAACGCTTGAGAAGGTGCATATTTACAATCGCCTGGGACATCGCTCGCGAGATGTAGTAGCGTTCTGCGTGCTCTTCGATCCTCTCCTTGAGGACTTTCATGTGATCTGTAGCAACCTCTCGCTGAGAGATCCAAAGCAAAAGATCTACCGCTTGAAGGCCTCGGTTATGGGTTGATGGCATGAGTGTAAACTTGCCCTTTGGATACGGTGCCATCTCAGCTGAAGGGAACTTTCCGTCCCCGCGTTCTAAAATCACCATCTGTCCAAATTCCTCATAATACCTTTTGAGCTCTGACTGAAACTCTTGCTGCTGATCATGCACAAGGGTTTCGGGCTGACAGCCGTGGATCTTGCAGAAATGGTGTATCGCTTGAAATGCTTGAGTGAATGCGATAACATTTGGTGAGTGGCCTTGGTATCCTTTGCGTTTTTCGGTGACGAGTAGGGTGAATTCGTCTTGGTTTTCTTTAGCCCACTTGATCGAATTCCTAAATACTTTCTTTATTGCGGCCGGCTCTGAAGACTTTCTGACCGTCTTAGCAATCTCTGTTGCGATAGTTACGATGCCTTTAGCATCGTCATTCAGGAACGCCTCCCAAAACTTCTTCGCCAATTCACGGTTCATTGCGGAGTCGCTGACTAAGCAAAGGACGTGCCGGTGCATTTCATCCCAATACCAATGACCAGGCGTGGCGTTGTTTTCGCCTGGATCAAAGATCATGTCGACAAACTTCGTCGGAGCAATATAGGGTTTGTGGACACTGAAAATGTTGAGAACCCAAGGGCCGCATTCCCCAATGCTATCGAGCACGGAATGCGACAAGTCGACAAGCTCATATTCAGGCCACTCATTCGCATGCAGTCGCTCAACACCTTTTTCTTTGAGAAAGGGATCAAGCACCTCCCCAACGGACGTGGCAATATTAATTTTTGAGAGCAAGGTCCCGAGTTGAAAATTTTCATTCACATCGAAAATATTACGTCCAGAGTGGCCCGTTTCGTCGATATAAGCAAACATTCATACCTCAAATTCAGAATTATCCGGGACGGCGGGCTTTCTAAGGAAGTTACAGTCGCGTTCTCTGCTCTACAAGTCAGTGATATTTGAAAAAATGCTTCCTCGCGTTATTGAATCCCCAAAGGTAATGCCAGCGATCCCTGCCGCGACACGGTGGTTACGCCCGCGAAGTAAGTGTCAGCTTCTCCGCCCTCAGTGTCGATTACACCGGGTCCGGCGGGGTGGGCCTGGCGGAATGTCCGCTTCCGCAGTGGGTCCTGAATGCGTTCACGCCTGCTGCGAACTTCCGGGCTCCGCCCTTCGCGTCTGGAGACTTCAGGAACGCTCTCCACCTGCCTCTTACATTCCAGACAACCGGCATGCGCGGTCGTTGCTTCACCCAGCCATGCGGCACGGACCGGAGGCAGCACGGGTTCAGGGTTCCGGCAACTGGCCCGGATCGGCAGTACGGTTACCCAGCCAGCCCAGAAGTTTTGCTTTGCCCTCGCCGAATGATATCTGAACCGGAGAGTGGCGGCGGCTGCCGGGTGTCAGTGAAGAAGGTAGGGGGTGGTGTCGTCGATCGCGTGCGCATGTTCGACAATCTTGATGATGTCGCGCATGCTGAATGACCGGTCAGCGTATTTCACGGCATCAATTACCGCCCGGGCGGCGTCATCGCTGAGCCCTCGCCGGCCGGACATCGTGCACGCAAATACGATCGTCTGCCCTCGTGTCGGCGGCGGCAGGTTTATGACGCGGCAACGGCTCAGTAACGGCGCAGGAATGCCGTCTGTCGTGTTCGCGGTCAGGATCCAACTGATATGCGACATGTCGAAAGACACGCGGTAGAACGGGCAATCCCAAGCGGCGGCAGTTGCTGGCTCTAAAAGGCTCAGCAACGCATCTTCAAGCGACATGCGCCGCCCCTTTTCGGACGTCATAGACACAGACTTACAGATCTCATCGACGATGATGAGCGGGTTCGCGATCCGGCTCGAAATGATCATCTCTACCGGCCGCCCCGGCTGCGCTGTAGACCACCCGCGCTCGGTGCCGTTGATCGAGAAGCCGACGGCGCCCTTGCTCGCGTCGATGTCGACCGCGGGCAGGCCGATCTGATGCGCGACGAACCGAGCCCATACGCTCTTGCCGATGCCAGGCGGGCCGACCAGGATCACCGGCGGCACCCGGACCGGTGTGCCGTCCTCAGCCGCGCGGCGCAGAGCGTGCCAGACGTACTGCGTTGCAGGTGCAAGCCATCCGAATTCCTCGTGAACAGCCGCGGCGATCTCGTCGGCCCGGTCCGCGGTGACGGTCATAGCATCGACGCCGCCAGCGATCCGGCCGAGCTTGATCAGTTCTTCAGTTTTAAGCGGTGATGCCGCCCGGATCGCCTCGTGCAGCTTCAATGTGCGGCGGGTAATCACGCGGTGCGCATCATGCATGACGTGCTTTTCAGCGATCTCGATGCCGTCGAAGCTCTTAAGACCCTTGCCTTGCCGCAACATTTTGTAGAACGCCCGCCAACGCTTTTCGATTTTATCGCGAGTCAGGAACACGTTGCCGGCCTCGATAATCTTGATCTTCATGCCTTACCTGCGAAATAAGATTTTTATCGCATTTTTAATACGATCATCTGCGGGTGACGGTCAAGTGGTGATAAATGCGAAAAGGGCCGGCGATGCCGGCCCACTCTCTTCAGTTTGTGATCTTTCTGATGTGCTCATCAAGGAGCTTGATGAACTTCTCGTTCTCGACGTCGATCTCGTAGATCACCCCCTTCACACCGCCACGGCGGCCCTGCGCGCCGCTCTGATTGATGAAGTTAGTGCGCTCTGCAGCGGCTTTGGCCAGATTCGCGATGCCTTTCACGTAGTCATGCGGGTCGGAGTTCGTAGCCGCGCACCAGAGCGGCTTGAGAACGAAGGACGTCTCGACGGAGAACTGCCTGCCGTCCTGTTTAAAGTTCCAGAACTCGGTGCCTGCGCGGTGGCCTGGCTGGACCGTCGACATAATGTGGTCTTCGATTGCGAAGCGCAGGTCATCAGCATCGTCAGTGACGCGGCGTCCCTCGTAGAGCGACTCCGCATACTCGCGGGAGGGGCGGGACAGCGACAGGTCGAGAGTGCCGTGCGGCTGCTCCGCGCGGCGGCGGTTGTATATCGCGACGGCTTGGGCCCAAATATTATCGATGTTCTCGATGAGGCGGTCTGTGTCGATCTCACCGCGGCGCGGCAGGTTCATGACCAAGGGCCAGAAGCGGCGATTGTTGAACGGGTCGATCAGATAGTCGCGGCTGTCGGCGGTGCCCATCGTGATGAACTGTCGATAGTAAGTGCGAGGGGCGACGGAGTATGCAACGCGGGTCTTATCTGCCGTCTGAGACAGACGCGACTTCAACTTCTTCGTGTCACGCTTGCTTGATATCTCCATTTCGGCCAGTTCAACGACGTGACAGCCCTGCATCTTCTGCACGAACACGTTGTCATTCGCGATGTCGTCGCTGCCCAGTGTGCCAAAGAGTCCGCGAGCGATGTTTTCCACGAATGTCGACTTGCGCTGGCCGCCCTCCCGGCTGCCCTCCACGACCGGCGTGAAATCGAATTTGTGCCCCGGTTCGAATGCCCTCGCTACTCCAGCGACGAACCAGTTGATCGCGCACTCTGTGTGATACAGGTTGTTTTCGCAGCCGAGATAGTCGTGAAAGAACGTCTTAAGACGGTCGATGCCGTCCCACTCAGTCGCATCGAGCATGTCCTGGAGCGGGTTGATTGTTTGACGATCGGCGGCGATTTTCAATGCCATTTTCAGCACGCGAAGGTCGAAGGAAAGGCCGTAGCCACCTTGATTCTCGGGGGCCGTCAGCCAGGCGCAGAGAGCGCTGATCAAGCCTTCGTCGAGTTCGCGGGGGTGCTCCGCGCTCGAAATGACTACGGGGAAATCAGGGATGCCGGAGTCGAAGGTGCGATTCATGAACTCGCTGTTCGTGAAAGCGTTATGCACGAACGCATTCTTTGTGTTGCGAGCGTTGATGATAATTTTCGTGAGGTTGTGCGTCGTGCCGCGGATCGCATTCTCTTTGCCTGAGCGGTCGAGATCGAGCATCCAGAGCTCATCATAGTCATCGTCATCATATTGGATCAACTCAACGCCGCTCAACGTCGCGCGGACACGGGCCGGGACCTGGTCCGGGGTGGTGTCGTCGATCGTCAGCGGCGACTCGATGACCGGCAGAATGTCGACAGTGTTGCTATCCTCGTCATTCACCGGCGCATCGTTTGCCGGCACGGACGGCGCGACGGCGGTGCAGATCTGGCTGATACGTGTGTCAGTGGCAGCGATCGCGCGCTCATGCGCATCGAGCTCCGTATTGAGATCGTTGATGATGTCGTTGAAGTTCTATTCTGCTGTTTCAGTTGTCATGTCATGTCCTGTCGTTGCTGTATAATGTAGCATTTCTTGTGCAAAAGTTCGCATACATGAGCTTCACGTCGTGAAGGTTCGATCAACTATGTCAGCGTCATGCAGCGTCACACAAAGTGCCCGTGAGAATCAGCGTAAACCTGTCATGTGCGGTTCTCTCACTCGAGATGTGTGCATCTTGCGATCACCCTCAAAAACTTGTCAGGTGACGGGTGAGTGAAAACAACGTTTCCAGTTTGCGAGATCTCATTTCCACCACCAAGTCACTGTTTTTGCTCACCGTTCACCCCAAGTGGAAACATCCCTATAATTTTGCTTCCGCCCCACGCCATTGTTTTAATTAAGAAAAAATGCGTTTGGAAACAAAATGGGTGGAAACAGCCTATCTTGCCCGGTGGGCGGGGGAGGTGGGGGAGTGGGAAGAGAGTACATACTTACAACATATTCCATTTTTGATGATTTCGTTTCCACTTACCCTCAGCCCCCTTATTTTTATGGCTCCGAGGTGGAAACAATCCCGGAAACAACCCGAAAACATGGTGGAAACGTAATTCTCGTTTCCACTTGCCCCTCCCGCCCCTGTCCTCCGGACGGCCTGGATCCATCGATGCGCCATCGCGCAAGAACTGTGACATGCGCCATACCGCACTATGATACTGTGCTCGCATGAGCAGCGATGTAAGACATATTACAAGACGCGTCGTCGATCGCGATACGCAGCGGGCGTTGATCGCAGCTGTGTTCAGCAGCGGTAGTTCACGTGATGCGGCGGGCCGACTCGGCATTCCGGCAGAACGAGTCTCGCACACGATCAGCGAGGCGTATGCCTCGCAATACGACCTGCCGAATCTCGATGATCGGGCACGGGTTCGCGACTGCATCACCTGCAGCAACGCGATAATCTCTCAGCGCGCAGTTCACCGCGTCTGCCGCCCCTGCCGCGGTGATGCCGGCATGTCGGAGGATGCTGCATGAGCCAGCGTCGCGCTGCATATAATGATGTCACGCCTGTGCAAAAGCGTAAACATTCGCCGGGTGCCGTCTGGCTGCTGTGCTGTGAGATCGCTTATCGAGTGTCCTTATGGACGCACACGAGAACACCCCCCGCATTCAAGTTTTATCGGTCTCTGATACTGGGCGGCGTCGCCGCTGGACAGATGCCGAGAAGGTCCGGATCGTTGAGGAAAGCCTTGGCGATGGCGTGACATTGGCCGAGGTCGCACGGCGCCATGACGTTTCGCGGTCCCAGCTTTACGATTGGCGCTATCGTTGTCGGCATGGGTTGCTGAGTTCTGGCCCAAAGTTTTTGCGTGTTTTCAACATCGACGAAGCTCCAGGCGGGCTTGATCCTGATAATATGCCGACTCCGCAGGGTTCTGTGATGACTGTCGATTTTGGCGCGCGCTGTCGTGTGTCGATCCCGTCCGACTTTGACATGGAGGCTGCAGCGCGTTTACTCAACAGTCTAGCGGTGGGACGATGATCGCGTTTCCGGCGGGCACGAAGGTTTGGATTGCGGGCGGCGTGACGGACATGCGGCGCGGTATGAATACCTTGGCGCTGGCGGTCCAGCAGGGCCTTGGGCGTGACCCGCATGCCGGTGAGATCTTTTGCTTTCGGGGTCGCAAGGGTGATCTCGTGAAACTGCTCTGGCATGACGGGGTCGGCATGTCGCTGTATCTGAAGCGGCTTGAGGCGGGGAAGTTCATCTGGCCGGTAAGCCAGGATGGGACGGCTGTTTCGATATCCGCCGCCCAGCTCGGCTATCTTCTGGAAGGGATCGACTGGAGGAACCCGCGCTGGACGCAAAGGCCCAGAACAGATGGATAAATTGCGGTGAAACGCCTGTTTTTATTGGCGCTTCATGCTGTCTGTGGTAAATATTTGCCATGTCAGATGCCGCTTCCGAAATCGCCAGATTGAGCGCCGCCCTTGCCGCGCAGCCCGCGCGCAAGCTGCGGAGGTCGAACTGGCACAGGCCCGCGCCTTGGCCTCTTGCACGCAAGCAATGATCCAGGAATTGAAGCTGGAGATCGCAAAGCTGCGGCGTGATAAATACGGCATCTCTTCCGAGCGTCGCGCGCGACTGATCGATCAGCTGGAGTTGCAGCTTGAGGAACTGGAAGCCGCTGCCACCGAGGATGCGTTGGCGGCTGAACAAGCCGCAGCGCAGGACAAGACCAGCACCGTGCGCGCCTTCACGCGGCGCAAGCCGGTGCGCAAACCCTTTCCCGAGCATCTGCCGCGCGAGTGTGTGGTGGTTGAGGCACCGACCAACTGCACCTGCTGCGGCTCGGACCGCATCGTGAAGATGGGTGAAGACATTACCGACACGCTGGAAGTTATTCCGCGTCAGTGGAAGGTGATCCAGACCGTCCGCGAGAAGTTCACTTGTCGGTCATGCGAGAAGATCAGCCAGCCACCAGCGCCTTTCCACGCCATTCCGCGCGGTTGGGCTGGGCCGCAACTGATCGCCATGATTGCTTTCGACAAGTATGGACAGCACCAACCACTGAACCGGCAATCCGATCGGATTGCGCGAGAAGGTGTCGATCTCAGCCTGTCTACACTGGCTGATCTGAAAAGATTGTTTTAGGTAAACACTCATTATGAAATCACCGTTAAACACGATAATCACCTAAAAGGTGTAGCTTCCTTTATTGTTATTATTCAACATATTAGCTGCACTAAGTTGATAGTGTTGCAATATAGCAATACATCTTTTGATTGTGTGGCCTGCTAATTCTGGTGCCGCATCACGCGCTTGCTGGATACTTCGGCCCCACAGCTCGCATGATGTGCCACTGTAAGCCATGCCTGGCTCCGCACCGCTTGCATTTGAAGTCCTTCTCGATCTCGATGAGCTTCTTCAGCTCGTGGTAACGGGCATGTAGATGGTGCGGCGCTACGTTGAACCTGGCGTGACAAGCTTTGCATGTGACAACCACAACATCCCGAGCCGTCAGGTCATGCAACCGGATCGAAGACTTAGGACCAAGGGAGACGGGTTCACATGTCATGACATGGAACGTATAGTGAACATAGAGCCCCGCACGCAAGGCGGTGTGTGAAAATGCAACCTAACGTTGTTTATTTCCACCCAGAAGTGACCCGGGTAGCGGCATAATTTCCATTGAGAATTGTCCCATGTGACCCTTCCCCCAGCGGCATTCGCAGCGGGGGACTTTGGAGTGATACACATGGGACTTTTGAACATCATCCGACGTATGGCTTTGCGAGAGAAGTTGCCCCCGCGCGAGATATCGCGGCGGACCGGGATGTCGCGCAACACCATCAAAAAGTATCTGAACGCAGGCACGATCGAGCCTCAGTTTGCGACGCCGGAGCGGCAAAGCAAGCTCGATCCGTTCGCTGAGAAGCTTGTCGGTTGGCTGAAGACGGAGGCGGGGAAGTCTCGCAAACAGCGGCGGACGCTGAAGCAGATGCATGCCGATCTGGTGGTTCTGGGCTTTGACGGGTCTTACAACCGGGTTGCGGCTTTTGCGCGTGACTGGCGAGCCGATCGGCAGCGAGATCAGCAGACGACAGGCCGCGGCACCTTTGTGCCTCTGTCGTTCCGCCCGGGCGAGGCGTTCCAGTTCGACTGGAGCGAGGATTTTGCCGTTCTGGGTGGTGAGCGCACGAAGCTGCAAGTCGCCCACATCAAGCTGTCGCACAGCCGGGCCTTTTTGGTCCGAGCCTATCTGCTGCAAACCCACGAGATGCTGTTCGAAGCCCATTGGCACGGGTTCCGGGTCTTCGGTGGCATCCCCGAGCGCGGCATCTACGATAACATGCGCACCGCAGTCGATCGCGTCGGTCGCGGAAAGGAGCGACAGGTCAACATGCGCTTTCTCGCAATGGCGAACCACTATGTATTTGAGCCAGCGTTCTGCAATCCGGCCGCAGGCTGGGAGAAGGGGCAGGTCGAGAAGAACGTGCAGGATTCCCGACATCGACTGTGGCAACCCATGCCGGACTTCCCCGATCTTGCGGCCCTGAACGACTGGCTGGAACAGCAGTGTGTCGCATTATGGGGTAAGATCCCGCACGCAGCATTACCTGGGAGCGTTGCTGACGTTTGGGCCGCAGAACAAGCAGCGCTGATGCCATTACCACCCGCATTCGATGGCTTTGTCGAGCATAGCAAGCGGGTATCGCCGACCTGTCTGATCAGCTTTGAACGCAATCGCTACAGCGTTCCAGCGTCATTTGCGAACCGCCCGGTGAGCTTGCGGGTTTATCCTGAACGTCTGGTGATCGCCGCCGAAGGACAGATCCTGTGCGAACATATGCGGGTGATCCAGCGCAGCCACCAATTGCCACCACGCACGATTTACAACTGGCGGCATTACTTGGCTGTTCTCCAGCGCAAGCCCGGTGCCTTGCGGAACGGTGCCCCCTTTTCCGAATTCCCTCCGGCCTTCAAGCAGCTGCAAGATCTCATGTTGCGTCGTCCCGGCGGTGATCGGGAGATGGTCGATATCCTAGCGCTGGTTCTGCATCACGACGAACAGGCTGTGCTGGTCGCCGTGGAAATGGCGCTGGCTGAAGGTGTCGCGACCAAGACACATGTGCTGAACCTTCTGCACCGTCTTATCGACGGAAAGACGATCGGCGGGCCCGACATCGATACGCCGCAGGCGCTGATCCTTCAGCGCGAACCAGAAGCCAATGTCGAACGCTATGATGAACCGCCCCGGGTTTACCGGAGGGCAAAACTCTCGGAGAAATGCCCATTATGGAACAGTCACACAACAAGAAGACCTCGAAGCCGTATTCACCTGAGTTCCGCGAACGTGCGGTGCGGTTAGGCACCCCCGATGTAACGTAAGCACTCCATTGCTACCGCGGTAATTTAGCCTTGATGCGCAGCACGAGGTCCTTGTCGTCCACGAAGTCGTCGAGGAATTCGTGCCATGTCCTGGTGGTGAGACGGGCAGCTTTGATCAGATCGGTCAGCTCTTCGATACCGTCATCGGTCAGGGCTGTGATCGTCTCGTCGGGGCCCACGTAAACGCTTACAATGCTCCCGTAGGTCAGATTTTCGTCGTTATAGACGATGGCCTCGAGGAGTTCGGCATCTTCGTCCAGCATTTTAGCGACGTAGTCGAGCGTGCAGATATGGGTGATCGCAGCCATCACGCGACCTTTGAGTGAGCAGCGGCCATCGGCGTCCAATTCCATGGAAGTAGTTCATCCAGCCGGTTGATCTTGTGATCGTGGATGCGGTCGAGGATGTCAGCGAGATAGGCCTGTGGGTCGAGGCCGTTTAGCTTGGCGGTTTCAATGATCGTCATGGCGCGTGCAAGTGTTTCCGCACCGGTGTCGGCCCCGGCGAAGAGCCAGTTCTTTCTGCCGATTCCGATCGGTCGCAGAGCACGTTCCGCCGGATTATTGTCGATGGCCACACGACCGTCTGCCAGGAATAAACTGAAGGCCTCCCGGCGGTTGAGGCCATAGCGGAAAGCCTTGGCGAGATTGCTCTTGCCCGGAATGCGCAGGAGTTGCTGCTCGGACCACGCAAAGAAGGCCAGAACCTTCGGCAGGCTATACTTTTGACGTGCCGCGTGACGGACGTCCGCAGGCTGGCCATTGATGTCGCGCTCGATGTCATAGAGTTTGCCGATCCGGTCGAGCGCCTCGCGGGCGATCTCGGACTTGGTCGATGCCCAGAAGTCGTGGAAGTCACGGCGCAGGTGCGCCCAGCAAGCCGCTTCGCGCAAACGGGGGGTGCCGTCAGGCTCTGGCTCATAAAGCTTAGCATAGCCCTTGTAGCCGTCAGCCTGAAGTATGCCGCGGGCGCTGGCCAGATGGCTCAGGACATGCTCTTCCTTCCAGTCCTGTGCGAACCGATAGACGGCCCCGGGCGGGCTTGATCCAGCCCAAGGGCGCTGGTCGCGCACATAGGCCCAGATCCGGCCCTGCCTGACGCCTTTACCAAGCCCCTTGTCGCGCAACGACCGGTCCAGCACACGGATCGGCGTGTCATCTGCGTGCAGC
>NZ_FOTF01000021.1 GCF_900114485.1 Loktanella salsilacus
CGATCGCCTCGCGCTATCCATCATTGCGACATGTATTTGCGGATGGCGGGTATGCAGGGCCCAAACTGCGGGACGCGCTAAAGGCCCTCGGCCGATGGACCGTCCAGATCGTCAAACGCTCTGACACCGCGGAGGGCTTTGAAGTGCTGCCGCGACGGTGGGTCGTCGAGCGCACCTTCGCCTGGCTGAACCGATGTCGCCGCCTATCGAAAGATTGGGAAAAATCCATCGCAAGCGCAGAGGCTTGGATCCTCATCGCACACATCAGACGCGTCACACGGCATCTCGCAAGGGATTGAGAAGGTGCAGTTAGTTTTGAATCAGACTCTTAGGCCGTTATTCGGTCCGGTTGCGGCCTTCCCAAATCAGAATCCAAGCGAGGATAATGAACATCGGATGGGTCAGCCCCCCACTAAACAGCAGCGCCGGAATCCACACCAGAAACGTGATGATCGCGATGATGGGACGTCCTGCGAACAGGATCGACAACGGCGGAAGCAGCAGGGCGAGTAAATAATTCATAGCCCCAATATGGGGCGACCTGCGCAAATTTCAATTCTGGTGAAAACAATTGGGGGCCATTGCATTTGCGCGTCCCATCCCCCAAAAACACGGCGACCCAAGAAGGATGCCGTCATGTCCCGTATCGACGCTAAATTTGCTGATCTGAAAGCGCGCGGCCAGAAGGCGTTTGTCGCCTATGTCATGGCGGGCGATCCGACCTATGACACCAGCGTCGAGATCGTCAAAGGCCTGCCCGCTGCAGGCGTTGATATCATTGAACTCGGCCTGCCCTTTACCGACCCAATGGCCGACGGCACCACGATCCAGCTCGCCGGTCAACGCGCGCTGGCCGGGCATATGACCTTGGACAAGACGCTGAATATTGCCCGCGAGCTGCGTAAAACCGACGACACCACACCAATTGTGCTGATGGGCTACTACAACCCGATCTACTCGCGCGGCGTGCCCAAGTTTCTAGAGCAGGCGGCAGAGGCCGGGATAGACGGGCTCATCATCGTCGACCTGCCGCCAGAGGAAGACGAAGAGCTTTGCCTGCCCGCACAGGCTGCAGGCATCAACTTCATCCGCCTTGCAACCCCGACCACGGACGACAAACGTCTGCCTAAGGTGCTGACGAACACATCCGGCTTCCTCTACTATGTCTCGGTCACCGGAATCACCGGTACCGCCGCGGCACAAACCGCCGATGTCGCGCCCGAAGTCGCACGCATCAAGTCGCACACCGACCTGCCCGTGATCGTCGGCTTCGGCATCCGCACACCAGAGGCAGCAGAGGCCATCGCGAGCGTCGCAGACGGCGCTGTTGTCGGCTCTGCTATCGTCGAAAAGATCGGCGCGGGCGAATCCGTCGCGGACGTCCTCGCCTTTGTCAAATCCCTCGCCGACGGTTGCCATCGCGGCTAAGCGTCCGGACTTCTTCTGGTTAAAAATACCTCGGGGGAATCGGGCATAGCCCGATGGGGGCAGCGCCCCCCTCCCTCTCCTGATTTGTCGCCTAGCGCACCAACTTTGCCGCTTTTTTCAGCAGCATGTCCCGCTTCAGCTTGGTCAGCCGATCAAAATACATCTTGCCCGCAAGATGATCGATCTGGTGCTGCACGCTCGTCGCCCAAAGCCCGACAAAGTCGCGCTCTTCGGTCTCGCCCACTTCATTCAGAAAGCGGACCGTCACAGCCCGGGGACGTTTGACGACCGCTGAAACTCCCAGCAAACAAGGGCTGGCCTCGTCATGCTCGCGAAATTCAATACTGGCGTGCAACACTTCCGGATTCGCCATCCGCACCACCTGCCCGCGCGCCGTGCTGGCATCGACGACGGCCAGACGCAGCGGAACGCCCAGTTGCACAGCGGCAAGGCCGACGCCCGGCATCGCCTCCATCACATCGACCATATCCTCCCAGATCGTGCGGACCTCGTCCGTGATCTCGGGAACATCAGCTGCAGGGGTCCGCAGGGCGGCATGGGGCCAGGATACAACAGTCCGCATCACATAATCTCCGTGTAATCGGTGCACAGGATGCCATCCAGATGGTCGCGCTCGTGCTGAACGATGACAGCATCCGTGCCCTCGAACGCCTCTTCATGCGCGGTGCCATCCAGATCCTGCCACCGCAGCACCAGATCGCGCGGACGCGGAACGGCGACAGTCAGCATCGGGATCGACAGGCAGGATTCGTCATTCACGACCAGCGCCACATTGGCCGTCACGATGTGCGGGTTCACAAACACACGCGGGGTCCGCGCGCCCGTTTTCCATGTCACGTCCATGACAAAGATCCGCTGCAGTACGCCAATCTGCGGCGCCGCAAGTCCCCGCCCCGGCGCGGCATACATCGCCGCGAACATCTCTTCGCTCAAATCCGCAAGGGCCGCGTCAAACACCGTAACCTGTGCACAAACCGCGCGTAGCGCCGCGTCTGGCACGGTCAGAATGGGGCGTGTCACGCCCGCGCTCTTTCGCGCTTTAGCTTTTGCATCTTGCGCGTAATCATCTGGCGCTTCAGCGGTTTCAGATAATCGATGAACAACTTGCCATCCAAATGGTCAATCTCGTGCTGCACACAGGTCGCCCACAGCCCGTCGAATCGCTCTGTCTGCTCCGCGCCATCAAGGTCCATCCAGCGCACCTCGACCTCTGCCGGGCGTTCGACATCGGCGTATTGCTCTGGGATCGACAAACAGCCTTCTTCGTAGACGCTATGCGTGTCGCTTTCCCACGTAATCTCTGGGTTGATCAGCACCATGGGCCGCGCCGGATTGATGTCATCCTTAACGCAATCCATCACCATCACGCGCAGCATCACGCCGATCTGCGGCGCAGCAAGGCCGATGCCGGGGGCGTCGTACATCGTTTCCAACATATCGGCAGCCAGTACCCGCAGGTCATCGTCCACCTGCGTGACAGCTGCGGTGACCTTTTTCAGGCGCGGATCGGGGTGGATCAAAATGGGGCGTAATGTCATGCCCCCGATCTAATCGCTGGGCCGCCAATTGCCAAGATGGCCCGCGATTTATCCCTTGGCACGCGGTTTGCGCCTGCTAGGGTCGCCGCAAACCCCCAAATAGGTATCCCGCCATGAGCTTTGACACCCCCGTAAACCGTCGCAACACCCACTGCGTCAAATGGGACGCGATGGAATCCGTCTACGGCGTATCCCCCGATGACGGCATCGCGATGTGGGTGGCTGACATGGAATTTCGCGCACCAGACGTCGTTCAGGACGCGGTCGCCGCGATGCACGATCACGGCGTCTATGGTTACTACGGCAACCCAGAACCCTATACCGATGCGATCCGCTGGTGGATGCAAACCCGCCACGGCTGGCAGGTCGACGCGGACGCGATCATGACGACCCATGGCCTCGTCAACGGCACTGCGCTGTGCGTCGACGCCTATACCAAACCCGGCGATGCCGTCGTGCTGTTCACCCCTGTCTACCACGCCTTCGCCCGCGTCATCACCGCCGCCGGGCGCGAGGTCCGCAGCTGCGAGCTGGTCAATAACGCCGGCCGGTACGAGATGGACTTTGACGCTTACGATGCCCAGATGACCGGGTCAGAGCGGATGGTCATCCTCTGCTCGCCGCACAATCCCGGTGGCCGCGTCTGGACAAAGACCGAACTGCAAGCCGTCGCCGCCTTTGCAAAACGCCACGATCTGGTGCTGGTATCCGACGAGATTCACCACGACCTGCTGATGCCCGGCCAGACCCATATCCCCATGGCCCACATCGATGGGATCGAAGACCGCCTTGTCATGATGACCGCCGCGACCAAGACGTTTAACATCGCAGGCAGCCACACTGGCAATGTGATCATTCCAAATGCTGACCTACGCGCGCCCTTCGCCGCCCGGATGGCGGCCCTTGGCATATCTGCCAACAGCTTTGGCCTGCACATGACCACCGCCGCCTATTCCCCCAAAGGGGCCGCTTGGGTGGACGAACTTTGCCTCTACCTCGACGCGAACCGCCGCTTGTTCGACGACGGCATCAACGCCATCCCCGGCGTCCACTCCATGCCGCTCGAAGCAACCTACCTCGCGTGGGTCGATTTCACAGGCACCGGGATGAGCAGCGAAGAAGTCATCCGCCGCGTCCAACAAGACGCACTGATCGCGCCAAATCACGGCGTGACCTTTGGCAAAGGCGGCGAGAATTTTCTGCGCTTCAACCTAGGTGCTCCGCGCGCGCAGATCGCGGACGCGGTGGACCGTCTGCAAAAGGCCTTTGCCGACCTGCAATAACTACAGGCGGGGCAATAGCCCCGCTGGCGCATCATCCGCGCGTACGAAATCGACAGGCGGGTTATCCGTGACGGCGTGCAACCATTTGAAATCAAAGATGCACTCTTCACCCTCGACCCGGCTGCCGACGATCAGCGCCTGATACAGGTGCCGCATCCCGTCATAAATATCGACGCGGCCCCGCAGCAGGTCGCCAGCATCAGCGTCCAGCGCCATGCCATCGGCCCAAAAGCGGCGGATGCGCATGATATCGTCGCCATCATGCACACACAGGCGATTGCCGCGCGAAATCGACGCGCGGCGGGCGTCCTGCAATCCCTTGATCACGGCATCGGGCAAAAAGTCATTCATGGCAGCGCCTCCTTCGCGTTCACAGTAACGCGCAAGTGTGACGATTATTCAAACGCCTTATCCGCCGCACTGCAGCAGTGCAGACGCAGAAAGCGATCAGCCCGTTTTTACCTTAGGCCTTAAAACATGGGGTTTCGCCGCATCATACAGCGCCGAGTCGGGGAATCCATGTTGCGATCCCAGCACGGGGCCAACCATAATTAATGCCGTGCGCGTAATTTTCGCGTCCCGCACTTTGGCGTGAATGTCGCTGAGCGTGCCGCGCAGAATCAGTTGATCCGGCCAAGACGCACGGTAAATCACCGCCACTGGACAATCGGCGCCATAAAATGGCGTCAAACGCCGCTCGATATCGCGCAGCGCCCTGATCCCCAGATGGATCGCCAGCGTCGTGCCCGTGGCCGCAAAATTCTCGAGCGTCTCGCCCTCGGGCATACCGGTGGATTTCATGCTCATCCGCGTCAGCACGATCGACTGCCCGACCTCTGGCACGGTCAGCTCCGTCCCCATGGCCGCAGCCGCCGCTGCATAGGCAGGCACGCCGGGAATGATCTGATAGTCGATCCCATCCGCCTTCAGGCGCCGGATCTGTTCTGCAATTGCACCGTAAAGCGACGGATCGCCGGAATGCACCCGCGCCACATCCTGACCCGCCGCATGCGCCGCCAAGATTTCGCCGTGCGTGTCATCCAGCGTCATCGGGGCCGTATCCAGCACCCGCGCGCCTTGGGGCGCAATCGCGACCACCTCTTCTGGCACCAGTGATCCCGCGTACAAACACACCGGACAGGCTGCGATCAGCCGCGCCGCTTTCAGCGTCAACAGCTCCGGGTCACCCGGCCCCGCACCAATAAAATAAACCGTCATGCCCGTCCTCGCTTTTTTCTAAATACGCTCGCCGAAGGCCTGAATTTTCGACGAAAATTCGACTACCCCGCCAGATCGCCATCAATCTTGCGGGCATAGCCGCGCGGCGTAAACATACGCGGCCCCTCGCCCAGCTGTGCAAGGCGCGAGTTGCTCGACCCCACCAGCACGACCGTCAGCATGTCGACCTCGTCAACTTCCAGCGCGTCCAAGCGCCGATAGCGCACATGCTCCTCTGGCCGCCCAAGCGAGCTTGCCAGCATAACGGGCGTATCGCCGGGGCGATGTTGCAGCAAAATATCCCGCGCCTCTGCCAAAAGCGTGCGCCGCGTTTTACTGACCGGGTTATAAAAGGCGACGACAAAATCGCCCTCTGCCGCAGCCTTCAGCCGCCGCAAAATATCATCCCGCGGCGTCAGCAAATCGGACAAGGAAATCGCGCAGAAATCATGCCCCAGCGGTGCCCCCGCCCGCGCTGCCGCGCCCTGCAAAGCACTGACGCCGGGCGAGCAAACGACCTCCACCCGCCGGGCGGCATCAGACACACCCAGCGCCTCTGGTCCGCGATCAAGCAATTCGAACACCAAGGCGCCCATGGCGTAAATGCCGGCATCGCCCGAACACACCAGCGCGACGTTCTTGCCCTGCCCTGCCTGTTCCAGAGCATAGCGGCAGCGCGCCTCCTCCCCGCCCAGCGGGAAATCCGACCGCGCCTTGCCCACGGCCAGTGGCCCAAGCAAATCGATATACAGCCCGTAGCCTACCAATTCCTCGGCATCGGCGACCAACCGCGACACTTCTGGCGTGCGCCAGGATGCCTGCCCCGGCCCGATCCCCACGACCGACAGCTTGCCGCGCGCGCGGCCTTGCAGCGCTGTCAGCGGCGCATCCAGCGCAGCCACGGCGCAAGTTGCCATCGCCGCCTTGCGCTTCTCGACAACTAAACGCCCCTGCGCGCCGACCTGTGCCAAAGCTGCTGCTTCGGACACGCCGTGCGTGCCGACCTCGGCAAATACCACGTCTGACGGATGCGCCAGACGGGGCGTCTCTGCCTCAAGCGTATCCGCATCGAACAACCGAAGCGGCACGCCAAAGGCCTGCGCCAGCGCGATAATCGCGGGCTCGTCCGCCTTCAATGAAATCGTATTGACGCAAGCAATCGCATCCGGCGCGATCCCGGCTTCCACCAAAGCCTCGCCCACCAAGGTCGCCAAATCCACCTCTGGGCAATTGCGCGCACACCCTACGCCCAGTGCAAAGCGCTGCGGTGCAAACTGCAAGTGATGCGGACCAAGCTCCGCGACAGGCGCCGTGCCGCAAGTGATCGTCACGCCGTCCCCTGCCGGCAGATCCGCCAACCACGCCGCAGCGACCGCGTCTGGCCCGGTCACCCGCGCGCCAGCGCCGGACAGCAGCAAGGCCATCGCGTCCTTCGCATCCCACGGATTGACCAATCGCCACCCCAAAGGCGGTGCATCCAAAGCAACCCCAAGCGCCACATCGCCCGCCGTCGTGACAGCCGCAACCGCCCCCAGTGCATCCGCAATCCGCGCCGCTAGCCGGTTCGCGCCCCGGTGCCCGCCCAGCAACGGCACGACAACGCCGCCATCATCACTGACCGACACAACAGGCGGCTCGGTCGTCTTATCCGCCAGCAATGGTGCCACCGCCCGGATCAGTATCCCGCTGGCACAGACGCCAACAACAGGCACGCCCGCTGCAAACAAGTCGCGGGCATGATCCAGCGCGTTGTCAAAAAACGCATCCGCCACATCGACACGCCCTTTGCGCCCATGCACCAAAGCGCCAAGCGTTGCCGCCACACGGTGCGCCGTCGCCTCACCAGACCGCGACAGGGCCAATACGACAGGTTCTACAGCCATGGATCGGCCCCTTTTGTCAGTAAAATCATGGAAAAATAAGGTGCCGAAGCTGGTGCCTGCGCAAGCGGGCAAACGACCTGCTCTGGCAGACTGGCCCGCTCGACATAGACCGCGTGGTCCGTCAGCCCAAGATCATCGAACACGGCGCGGATCTTCGCCAGATGCCGGCCAACCTTCATGATAACAACGCTTTCGGCCCCCGCAATCCGCTCTCGCAACTCTGCCTCTGGCAGCGGGCCGGGCAGCACCGTCAAACGCTCGTTCCGCGCAACAAGCGGACGCGCAGCCACCGCGGCACAGGCCGCAATAGACGTCACGCCAGGCACAACTTCGACCCGGTAATCAGCCGACAACCGGGCAAACAAATACATAAACGATCCGTAAAAGAACGGATCCCCCTCGCATAGGCAAACCACGTCCCGCCCCGCATCCAGATGCGCCGCAATCGCCGCCGCGCCGGTATCATAGGCCGCCTGCGCAGGTGCGCGCTCCACGCTCATCGGCACGTCCATGACGATCTCAATCGCATCCGCCGGGATCAAATCCGCAGCGATCGATCGGGCAAAACTCGCACCGCCTGCCAGCGCAGGATAGGCCACGACCGCAGCGCCTTCAATCAGCCGCGCCGCCCGCAGTGTCATCAGATCCGCCGCCCCCGGCCCCAAACCCACACCATAAAGCACGCCGCTCATCCGCATTCACCTTGCCAAATAAACTCCCGCCGGAGGCTCCGCCCCCTCATCGCTTCACAAGGCTCCATTGGGTCACTGGCATCGCTGGCCGCCATCCTGTCAAGCGCCCGACCGGTTCAGCCCGGCAGACCGACAGCCGCACCAGATCGCCGCCATGGCGGGCATGCAGCGCCATCAGCACCGCCTCTGACTCCAGCGTCACCGCATTGGCCACTAACCGGCCCAGCGGACGCAGCGCAGACCATGCCGCGTCAAATACCGCTTCGCTGAGGCCCCCGCCGATAAAGATCGCATCCGGCGCGGCCAGACCATCCAGACAGTCCGGCGCAGTCCCTTCCAGCAGCTCTAGTTTTGGCGCGCCAAGCGCCAGCGCATTGGCCGCTGCCATCGCGCGGCGATCATCGCGCGGTTCGATCCCGATAGCGCGGGCATAGCGCGCCGCGCGCATCCATTCGATCGCAACAGAGCCGGAACCGCAGCCAATATCCCACAGCAGCGCCCCGCGCATCGGCATCAGCTTGGCCAGCGTGGCCGCACGAATTTCCTGCTTGGTCATCGTGCCGTCAGACTGGAACAGATCATCCGCAAGCCCCGGCACCCGCGGCAAAAGTGCGGCGTCCGGTGCTGCTATGCACTCGACCGCCAGCGTATTGAACGGCGGCACGACATGGTCCCAGCTCTCGGCCACGCCATCAAAGCGCGCCTCGTCCTTGCCGCCCATCGCAGCCAACACCGTCATCCGTGACTGACCAAAGCCGCGCGCCGCCAGATAGGCCGCAATCTGATTGGGTGTCTCGGCCCCGGTCGTCAGGATCAGCAGGCGTGCATCGGGCTGGATAAACGCCACCATCTGCGCCACGGGGCGCCCGTGCACGGTCAGCGTTTCAACATCCGCAAGGCTCCACCCCATGCGGGCCGCTGCCAGTTGGAAGGCACTCAGTTGCGGGTGATAGACGATCTCTGACGGATCAATCGCCCGCCCGATCCGCGCGCCAACGGAAAACCACAGCGGATCGCCGGTCACCAGAACAACCGCCCGCCGTCCGCGCAATCCGTGAATAGTCTCGATCATGGCGTCAAAAGGCGATGGCCAAGCCAGACGTTCGGCAGTCACGCTGCCTGACAGGGCATGATGCCGCCCGCCGCCCAAAATGACCTCTGCCGCCTCGACCACCGCGCGGGTGGCGGGGCTCAGCCCATCCATGCCGTCTTCGCCAATGCCGACAATGTGCAGCCACGGTTGCGTCATGATCCACTCCGATTTTTCGGCGAAAAATCGGCACTGCCGCCCGCCTTGCGATAATTTTGTGCCATTAAATCCGGTCTTCCGGCAGGCCAGCAGCCAAAGCGTTGACCGCCGCCGCCGCCAGAGCAGAGCCGCCGCGACGCCCCCGCAACGCGATGAAGTCGCAGCCGCGCGGATGCGCCGCGAGTTCAGCCTTGGATTCAGCCGCGCCGACGAAACCCACAGGAAAGCCCAAGATCACCGCAGGCTTCGGCGCGCCTGCGTCGAGCAGTTCCAGAAGGTGAAACAGCGCTGTTGGCGCATTGCCGATCGCGACGACCGCACCTTCAAGATGCTGGGCCCACAGCTCTACCGCGGCAGCAGAGCGGGTGTTGCCAATCGCTTGTGCACGGTCCGGCACGGTCGCGTCGTTCAAGGTGACGATGACCTGGTTCTGCGCTGGCAGATAACGGCGGATGATCCCCGCCCCCACCATTTCGCAATCGCACAGGATTGGTGCCCCGGCCGCCAGCGCGGCATGGCCTGCTTTGGCGGCCCCTGCCGAAAACGCCAGCCTGTCAGCGATTTCAACCATGCCGCAGGCGTGGATAAGACGTGTCATCACCGGATGCATGTCTGCAGCAAAACGGTCCAGACGGGCCTCGGCCCGCACGGTCGCAAAGCTTTGCGCGTAGATCGCTGCAGGGTTTTTTTCGTAGGGTCTCAAGATGAGCAGGCCTTTGTGCGGGGTGAGGGGTCTGACCCTCCGGGGGGAGTTTATTTGGCAAGGTGATGAGGATCAGACCTTGCGGGTTTTACGCGCGCTTTCGGGGCCGTGGGGGTGCTGTGCATGGGGATAGACCGGGTGGGCGTGGTCGTGATCGTCGTGGTGGTGATGATTGTGCCCGTGGTCGTGGTCGTGGCTGTGATCATGGCCGTGGTCATGACTGTGCGGCAGGCCGTGCGCGTGGGCGTGGGCATGTTGCGCTTCTAGGCGGCACATGCCGGTGCAGAAGGTGTCGCACAGCGTGCAGTCGGCCACGTTAGAGCCGGGGGCGTTGGCACCCTGCCCTTCAACGTGGTGGTGGTGGCTTTCTTGCACTGCGCCGACTTCGCCTTCGAACCCAAGCACTTTGGTCCTGTATTTGCACATGACGCACAGCGCAGGCGGCGTTGCGGCAAAGGCCGGGTGTTGGCGGTCAGCGGCACTGATTTCGCGCTGCTCTCCCCCTGCCAGTGCCAGCACTTGATCGCGGTAGGCACAGATGCCGCAGTTGGGCGGCGGCACAGCCCCCGCCTGTTCGGTGATCCGTTCGGCGAAGGTTTCCAGCACTTTGGGATGATCGCCCAGATAGCCGGCTTTGACGAATTGGATGCCGGGATGCTCTGCCGCGACTTGGTCGGTGAAGCCGTAGATGCGGTCGATCAAAATGCCCGAAAACAGGAAATACGGGAACACGATGACGCGCTTGTAGGGCAGCATCGCGACGTGTTGCAGGCAAGGTTCCACCAGCGGGAAGGTCACGCCGGAATAGCCGACCTCGTGCCAGCCAAAGCCCATGCCTTCGGCCAGCATCCGGGCGATCTTGGCCACGTTGCCATTGGCGTCCGGGTCAGAGGCACCGCGGCCGATCACGACAAGGCAGGTCTGCGTCAGCGGCAGCGCGCCGTGTTCGGCGTTGGCGCTGTCCACAGCGTCCTGAATACGGCTGGCGGCGGCGGCGATCATCTTGGGATCAACACCAAGTTCGCGGCCATAGCTGATGGCCGTACCGTGCTGGGCGGCATAGGTGTTGAGCACCGTGGGAATGTCGTTTTTCGCGTGCATGGCAGCAAACAGCATGCCCGGCACCGCAAAGATTCGGTCGCACCCTGCATCCCGCAGCCGGTCAAGACCGTCGCGGATCACCGGGTTCGCAAATTCCAGATAGCCGTAGTCGACCAGCCAGTCGGACGGCAGGAACGCGGGCAGCTTTTCGGCCAGCGTCGCAAATTCGTCGACGGCGGACTGGCTACGCGAGCCGTGGCCGCAAATCATCACACCGGTTTTCATGCGGGCTGTTCCTCGCGCTCTGGTTCGGATTTTTGTTTTGCTTTGCGGCCCTTCAGCGCGCCCAGCGCGATGGCGATTCCCGCCGCGCCAAGGGCAATACCCGCGACCCAGTGGTTATGCCCTGCCGCATCGACCAAATGGCCGGGGTGGGCAGAGGCTGTCGTGGCCGTCAAGATCAAGATCGTCGTCAGCAGGCGCATGGCGTATCTCCGGGCGTGGGTAGGCCGGGGCCGAGAGCTGGCTATTGACGATGTGGCATTCCGGTCCCCGTCAGGGTCGACCCGTCTGCCACCAACCGCTCTGGCCCCGTATCGGGCTTCGTCAGGGATGGGGTATAGGCGGGAGCCGCGCAGTGCGCAATGCATAGGACCCGTTGAAATCGCAGCGCCGTCTGTTGGCGCAGCGTTTAGCTAACAAGGCGCAAGCCGGACCGCGGGCGCGCCGCCACAGCCTCTTCTGCGGCTTGCAGGGCGCTGGTGGGCATAGCGACAGTAAAAGTCGTGCCTGCGCCAGCTGCACTTTGCACCGTCACCCCGCCGCCGTGCGCGATGGCCAGCGTCTTGCAGATGGCAAGGCCAAGGCCTGCGCCGCCTTCGGACCGGTTATGGGTCGCTTCAAGTTGCTGGAAAGCATTGAAAATCACGTTGTGGGATTCTTCTGGGATGCCGCAGCCGTTGTCTTCGACTTCGATGTTAAAGCCGGTCGCCGTCAGCCTTGCGCGCAGGGTGATATCGCTGGACTGGGCAAACTTGAACGCATTGCCAACAAGGTTCGACAGGATCTGCAAACAGCGTGTGCGGTCGGCAAAGGCCATGACCTCTTCGCATTCGACGCTGATCGTGACGCCCTTTTCAACGGCCATCGGGGCGAACTGCGCTTTGACGTCTTCAAGCAGTCCGCGCACCGGAAAGGCCGTGCGGTCCAGCGTTGCCTCGCCCAACTCCATGCTGGTGTAGTCCAAAATCTCGTTGATCATGCCCAGCAAGTGGTTCGCCGCAACGGTGATCTTATGACCATAAAGCTCTGCCTGATCGCCGATCCGGCTGTCGGATTCTATAGCCGCCTGCCCTGTCTTGGCGGCGTTCATGTCCTTCAACCGCCCTAGAATGCTGGCGTAGCCCAGCACGATGGTTAGCGGCGTGCGCAGCTCGTGGCTGAGGATGCCAAGGAATTCCGACTTTGCCCGGCTGGCGCTTTCGGCAGCATTGCGCGCTTCGGTCAGTTCTTGGATGTTTTCCATCCACGTGCGGTTTTCGATCGTATAGCTGAACAGCGCGCCCATCACGATGACGATGGCCGTGCCGGTGATGGCAAGAGCCAGCACCTTGAACGCTTCGGGGTTGATAAAATCGCCAGAGATATCCAGCGGCGACACGCTAAAGGCCGCCATGCCTGTAAAGTGCAGGCTGATGATGCCGATCGCCAGTGCGATGGACATCTGGTATTCGCCTGCGGCTTTACTTCGGTTGCCAAACACCAAGGCCGCTGCGCCAAAGACCACGGCTAAAACGATAGATGCGATCAGATAGGTTTGATCCCAAAAGATCACGCCTTGGACCCGGTAGGCAATCATACCCGCATAATGCATCCCGGCGATCGCAAGGCCCAGAATTGCACCGCCCAGCAGCGGGGCAAAGCGGATCGTGCTGATCGTCGACACCAGAACGCCAATGGCGCTGCCCAGAACCGCAATCGCGAAAGACACCAAGGTCAGACCCAGATCAAAGCTGACCGGAACATTGGGGCGAAAACCCAGCATGGCGACAAAATGGGTGCACCAGATCGACACACCAGCGGTCAGCGCCGTCAGCAAATACCACGAAATCGCATGCCGATGTGACCGATTGCGCGCGTGGCGATACAGGCGCGACGTCACCCAACTGCCAAAGCCGCATAGGATCGCCGCCAAAGCGACCAGGCTCATGTCGTGGAATGCCGTAATACAGGTGACGATGGTCATCATGGTGCTGCTCTGGCTAACTCTTTACCAAGTTTAACGATTAACGATGTTTTAACCTCTCTATTCTGGCCAACTGTGGCGAAGTTTGGGCGCAGTTAAGTATATCGCAGGTTGTTATTTTCTGACGTTAGGTCACGCTTACGATGATCCCGAAATGTGCCTTTAAGATCGGCCATTTTCGTCCAATCCAGCCGACTAGCCGCCGAATCCCGGCATCATCCGCGCTGCGCACAGCACCTGCGCGGCAATCCGTGTATCCAGTTCGTCCCGCCTGCCCTAGCTTTCCCTTAACACGGTAAAAAAGGGAGCGATGGCTATGGGCCTGCTGGTTGACGGACAATGGCAAGATAAATGGTACGACACCAAGAAAAGCGGTGGCAGCTTTGAACGTGACGTCGCCAGCTTTCGTAACTGGATCACCGCAGATGGCAGCACTGGGCCGTCGGGTGATGCGGGTTTTAAGGCGGAAACCGGGCGTTATCATCTGTATGTCAGCTATGCCTGCCCTTGGGCGCACCGGGCACTGGTGTTCCGCATGCTCAAGGGTCTGACGGACCATATCAGCGTCTCGGTCGTGCATCCGAACATGCTGTCCGAAGGCTGGGAGCTGTCGGATGATTGGGACGGGGCCACCGGGGACACGCTGTTTGGCCTGGATTACCTGCGACAGGTCTATCTGAAGGATACCCCGGATATGACCGGACATGTCACCGTGCCCTTGCTGTGGGACAAGGTGCAGGGGCGCATCGTGTCGAATGAATCGTCCGAAATCATCCGCATGTTCAACAGCGCCTTTAATGATCTGACCGGCAATACAGACGACTATTGGCCAGAAGACCTGCGCGCCGCGATCGCGCCGATCAACGACCGCATCTACAACACGGTCAACAACGGCGTTTACCGGTCAGGCTTTGCCACCACGCAAGAGGCATATGACGCCGCCGTGCACCCGTTGTTCGACAGTCTTGACTGGCTCGAAGACATCCTATCGCGCAATCGCTACCTGATGGGGGACCGCATGACAGAGGCTGACTGGCGGCTTTGGACGACCCTCGTGCGTTTCGACAACGTCTATCACACCCACTTTAAGTGCAACCGCGCCTTTATCCGCGACTATCCGAACCTGTGGGGTTTTACGCGCGAGCTATATCAGTGGCAGACGCAGGACGGCGCGATCGCGGATACGGTGAATATGGATCACATCGTGCAGCATTATCACTACAGCCATGAAACGGTGAACCCCTACCGGATCATCCCGATCAATCCGAACCCGGATTTTGACTTAGCGCACGGCCGCGGCTGACTGCTCGCCGTAATGGGACGCGATATCCGCCAGCTCGTCTGGCGGAACATCGCGGTTCAACGTCAAACGCGCCGTTGCGCAATGGTTAAAGATCGACCCATCCGAGAAAAAGCTGCTGTCCGTGACGCAAAGCACATTCGCCCACGGCTGCCGGAATGCGGCAACATCAGCGACGGTCAGCCCGTTGCCCCGTTCAAGCACCAGATCCAGAACAATGGCGTCAAAGGTGAAATCTTCTAATGCCTGCACCGCAGAATCGGAATCGCCGCACAGCGTCACCTTGGCCCCGTGCCGCTGCATATGGCGCTGCCAAACCGCGCCAAGCGCCGCATTGCTTTGCACGATAAGGATACGCACAGGCGCAAGAGCGCTATGATGATCCGAAGATTTTACCATGAGTAAAAAATTACCGCAGAAAACGGCATCTGCATACACTCAATTGATACCTTACCCCCGAAAGGCTGATTCTTGCCGCGGTCAGCTTGTATCGTAGGCGAAAATCCGGTTGAAACAGGCATAACTTGTTGCAAAGGGCCGCGCGAAGATGACGACATGGATCACGATCTGCGACACGTGCAAACGTGACGGCTGGGATTTGACTGGCGCGGCACAAACCGACGGCGAAGCACTGGCCGCCCTGATCGAGGATGCAGCCCGCGATGTGCCTGACGTGCGTACCCGCCGCGTGGCCTGCTTGATGGGCTGCAAAGCTGGCTGCAACGTCGCCGTGCAGGCCCATGGCAAACTGTCCTATACCATCGGTAACTTTGAACCCATGGCAGAGGCCGCAGCCGGCATCGTGACCTATGCGGCCCTGCACGCCGGGTCCAAAAACGGGCAAGTGCCGTACCGCGACTGGCCGCAGGCGATCAAAGGCCACTTTGTCACCCGCCACCCGCCCCTGCCGGTCGCCGCATCAGACTCGGACGCTGCATGAAGGCGCCGCGCGATCACGGCGGCGGTCTGGACGCGGCTATTGCGGAATACGGCGGCACCCGCGCCGATTGGCTTGACCTGTCGACGGGCATTAACCCCGTCCCCTATCCGCTGCCCGACCTTGCCCCCCATGCCTGGAACGCCCTGCCCGATCAGGCCGCGCAGGCCAAGCTGATCCAGCGCGCCCGCGCCTTCTGGAATGTCCCGGACGCAGCGGCCGTGTTGCCGATCCCCGGTGCCTCTGCCGCGATTGCCCAACTGCCGCGCCTTGGCAAAGCGGGCCAGGTCTCGATCCCCGGCCCGACCTACAACGAACACGGCGCAGCCTTTCGCGCTGCGGGCTGGACACTGGTGGATGATGCCAGCGATGCCATCGTCGCGGTGCACCCGAACAACCCGGACGGCATGGTGTGGCAAGCGGATCAGATCACCGCTGACCTGAGCATCATCGACGAAAGCTTTTGCGATGTCATGCCAGAGGCGTCGCTGATCCGCCTGTCCGCGCGGCCCGGCACCATTGTGCTGAAAAGCTTTGGCAAATTCTGGGGCCTTGCAGGTCTGCGCCTTGGCTTTGCCATTGGCGATCCGGCGATTATCGCCGATCTGGCAGAGGCGCTTGGCCCTTGGCCCGTGTCCGGTCCGGCCCTTTCCATCGGGGCAGAGGCGCTGGCCGACCCGATGTGGGCGGACGAGACATGCGCCCGGCTGACCAAAGATGCCCAGCGCCTTGATGACCTGCTCATCGCACAAGGTGCGATCGTCAAAGGCGGCACATCCCTGTTCCGCCTGTATCAGGTTGAAGACGCCGCCGCCGCGCAGGCGCATCTGGCCCAGAGCCATATCTGGAGCCGGATTTTCCCCTACGCGACCGACTGGTTGCGCCTTGGCCTGCCCCCGCCGGACCGCTGGGATCAAATTGAAGGTGCCTTTTGACGCTGATCTTCGGCCTTTTGCTGGACGCGATGTTTGGCGAACCACGCTGGCTATGGTCCCGTATTCCCCATCCTGCCGTCATGATGGGGGCCTGCGTCGCCTGGATCGACCGCCGCGCCAACAACGGTGCCAATCGCCGCGCCAAGGGGGTCATCGCCTTTGGCCTACTGGCGCTGGCCTTTGTCCTGCTAGGCTTTGTGCTGGCCGCGATTCCCGGGCACGCCGTGGACATCATCGTGCTGGCCATCCTGCTGGCGCAGCGAAGCCTTGTTGATCACGTCCGCCTTGTTGCAACGGCCCTGCGCCAGTCGCTAAGCGCTGGCCGCACCGCCGTCGCGCAGATCGTCGGCCGCCAGACCGCGACCCTGAACGAAGCCGCCGTCAGCCGCGCCGCGATTGAAAGCGCCGCCGAGAACTTCTCTGACGGTGTGATCGCGCCTGCCTTCTGGTTCGCCGTCGGCGGGTTGCCGGGTTTGCTGCTGTATAAAATCACCAATACCGCTGATTCCATGATCGGCTATCGCACCGAAAAATACGCTGAATTCGGCTGGGCCGCGGCGCGGTTCGACGATCTGCTGAACCTGATACCCGCGCGCCTATCCGCCCTGCTGATCTGGCTGACCGCCCCTAATCGCTATGCCCTGCCCGCGATCATGGCAGAGGCGCCGCGCCACCGCTCTCCCAATGCAGGCTGGCCAGAGGCGGCGATGGCCCAAGTGCTGGGCGTCGCCCTCTCCGGCCCGCGCACCTATGACGGTGTGCGGCGCGATTATCCCTTCGTGAACGATGATGGCCGCCATTTGATAGGCCCCGCCGACATCGAAAACGCCTGCACCGTGCTGTGGCGCACTTGGGCACTGGGGCTTTTCGCCGCCCTGATTGTGACCCTGTTCTAATCCGCAGATGCCTCTGGCAGGATAGGGTCACATCAAAAGGACCGATCCCATGCGCTTGACTGCCCTGCTCCTCACCCTCGCCACGCCGCTGGCCGCACAGGACTGCGGCGCATCGCTGCCGGACTTCAAGGCGGGGGTTCTGGCCGAGGTAACCGCAATGGGCATCGCACCCGATGTGGCAGAGGCATTCTTGTCCAGCGCGCAAATCGACCCCGCCGTGTTGAAGGCGGACCGGGCGCAGGGGGTGTTCCAGCTTGATTTCGTCACCTTCTCTCGCCGCTTGATCAGCACCGCGCGGCTGGACGCAGGCAAAGCGATGGGACAGCAGTATTCCGACACCTTTGCGCAGATCGAGGCGCAATACGGCATCCCGCGCGGTGTCCTGCTGGCGTTTTGGGCATTCGAGACCGACTACGGCGCAATCCAAGGTGATTTCAATACGCGCAACGCGCTCTTCACCCTCGCCCATGATTGCCGCCGGCCAGAGCTGTTCCGCCCCGAACTGCTGGCCGCGATGCAGCTATACGCACGCGGTGATTTCGATCTGGGCACGACGGGTGCTTGGGCCGGAGAGATCGGACAAGTCCAAATGCTGCCCCGCGACATCATCGCCCACGCCGTGGACGGCGATGGTGACAGGCATATCGATCTGAAAGGCTCTGCCGCCGATGCGCTGATGTCAGGCGCGGCGCTTCTGTCCGCGCTGGGTTGGCGCGCGAATGAGCCTGCGCTGCAAGAGATTACCGTGCCAGAGAGCTTGGACTGGTCCCGCACGGGACTTAATCACGAACTACCCGCTGCCGATTGGGCCGCCCTTGGCGTGACGGGACGCGGCGAAGCGCTTTCGGATCTGCCCGGCGCAGTGCTGCTGCCCATGGGGCGGAACGGTCCGGCCTTCATGGCCTACCCCAATTTCAGCGTCTATTTCGAATGGAACCAGTCGCTGACCTACGTGACAACCGCCGCCTATTTCGCGACCCGGTTGGCGGGGGCACAAATCTATGATGCGGGCAATGCGGACCCGGGTTTGGACGGGGCGCAGATGATAGCGCTGCAGGAAAAGCTGGCGGCACACGGCTATGACGTGGGCGGGATCGACGGGATCTTGGGCGAGAAAACGCGCGAGGCTGTGCAGTTGGAGCAGGCGCGGCTGGGCTTGCCTGCGGATGCCTGGCCAACGGCTGCGCTACTGGGGCAGCTTTGATCGGGGGGCCAGCCCCCCGTCCCTGCGGGACTCCCCCCGAGGTATTTTTGACCAGAAGAAAAGTGGACCTAGGGCCGCGGTGCGGCGCGATTAGGCCACCATGCTTTCGGCTTTTTTCAAATCGACCGAGACAAGTTGGCTGACGCCTTGTTCACCCATGGTGACGCCGAAAAGGCGGTCCATGCGCGCCATCGTCACGGCGTGGTGCGTGATGATCAAAAAGCGCGTGTCGGTGCGGCGGGCCATTTCGTCCAGTAGATCGCAGAAACGCGTCACGTTGGCATCGTCCAGCGGCGCGTCGACCTCGTCCAGCACACAGATCGGGGCGGGGTTCGCAAGGAAGACCGCGAAGATCAGCGCCATCGCCGTAAGGGTCTGTTCCCCGCCAGAAAGCAGCGAGAGGGTCGAGAGTTTTTTGCCCGGCGGCTGGCACATAATCTCTAGCCCCGCGTCAAGCGGGTCTTCGCTTTCGACAAGGACGAGGCGCGCCTCTCCGCCGCCGAACAAGCTGCGAAACAGGGTCGAGAAGTTGGCGTTGACCTGCTCGAAAGCGGTCAGCAGCCGTTCGCGGCCTTCTTTGTTCAGCCCGGCGATACCAGAGCGCAGGGCGTCGATTGCGCCTTCAAGGTCGGCCTTTTCCGCGACCAGCGTGTCGTGTTCGGTCATGACCTCGGCCGCGTCTTCTTCGGCCCGCAGGTTCACCGCACCAAGTGCGTCGCGCTGGCGGCGATGGTTCGCGATATCGACATCGATTTTATCGGCACCCGGCAGGCCCGCGGCATCGATGCCTAGGCTGTCCCACAAAGCTTGCGGGGTGATGTCGCGGTCCTCGCTGATCCGCTCGACCGCCGCAGCGACGGCATCGCTGGCGGCATCGCCGCGGGCCTGGGCGCGGGCGCGAGCCTCGCGGGCGTCCGAGGCGGCGCGTTCGGTTTCGCGCTCTGCCAATGTAACATCGCGCAGGCTGGCTTCGCCCAGTGCCAGCGCCTCGGCGGCGGCGGCGCGGCGGGCATCCGCGTCTGCGATGCTGGCGGTCAGCTGTTCGCGCGTTTCCGCGATCTGGGCGGGGACGCTGGCCGCGTCTTCCAACTCATCCTCTGACGCATCTTTGCGGGCGGCAAGTTCGTTGCTGCGCTGGGTTGCGTTATCAAGGCGCAGCCGCCATCCCGACAATTCCTTGGTGATTTCCTGACTGCGCTTGAGGCGCGCGTCACCTGTCCGGCGCAGATCATCCGCGCCAGCGCGGCGGGCAATCATCGTCATCCGCGCGGCTTCGACCGTCATACGGATGTCGTCAACGCCAGCGCGGGCGTCGTCCAGATCGGCAAGGTCCGCTTGCGCGGCCTCTGCCTCGATCACCTGTGCGCGGGCGGTGGCGGCCTCTTCTGCGTGGCGCGCCATGGCGAGCGAGAGGGATTCCAGTTTGCCAGCGGCCAGATTGCGGTCGGCTTCGGCGCGGCTGGCGGCGCGCTGCGCTTCGGCGACGCGCATGTCGGCGTCGCGGCGGGCATGGCGGGCGGTTTGGTCGGCCTGCGTCAGGGCGGATAGGCGGGCGGTCAGGGTTTCATGCGTCTCTACCGCTTCGGCAGCAGCGGCCTGTGCGATTTCCAGCTCGCTCCGCAGGTCGGCCAGCCGGTTCAGCTGCTGCAAACGCAGCGCGGCGGCAGAGGGTGCGTCAGCCGCGCCAGCGCGGTAGCCGTCCCAGCGCCACAGATCACCTGCTTGCGACACAAGGCGTTGGCCCGGCATCAAATCGGCCTGCAAACGGGGACCATCGGCGGGATCGACAACGCCGATCTGGCCGATCCGGCGGGCCAAAACGTCCGGCACATCGACAACTTCGGACAGGGGCCGCGCCCCAGCAGGCAAAGGTTGCGCACGCGCATATCCGGGCAGTTCGACCCAGCCAGAAGGGTCAGTCGCGAGCACGGCAGGTGCCTTGAGATCGTCGGCTAGTGCCGCGCCCAAAGCCGCCTCGAATCCGCGAGCAACGGTCAGCAGGTCAAGCACTTGGCCCCCTGCCCCCGCATCGCGTTCGACCAGCCGCGCCAATGCGCCAACTTCGGCTTGCAGCGCTTTCGCCTCGCCTTCTGCCGAGGAACGCTGCGCGCGGGCGTCGCTTTCCAGGCCTTGCGTCGCCGCGCGGGCCGCTTCGGTTTCAGCCAGCGTTTCTTCGGCATTGGCCGCCGTCGCTGTCGCGATCTCCTCGGCCAGCGTGGCTGCATCAAACGCCGCTTCAGCGCTGCTCCGTGCGGCCTCTGCCTCTGCCATGGCGCTGCGGGCACGGGCGGCTTCGGCTTCTGCGCGATCAGCCGTCTTGCGGTAATCGTCCAGCAGGCGCTGCGCCGATTGGTGGCGTGCGGACAGGCGGGCGACATCTTCGGTCAGCTGGCCAAGGTCCTGTTCCCGCTGGGCTAGCACCTCTGCCGCCTCTGATGCGGCGTCTTGCGCGGCGGACAGGGCATCGTCGTGGCCCGCGCTGGCCTTGGCGATTTCCGCCGCTTCCCACGTCAGGCGCGCGATGGTGTCTTCGGCGTCGGCGTTCAGGCTGTCCTCTCGCGCGATGTCATGCGCCAGCTGTTCAATGCGCCGCGTCAGCGTGGCAATCGCAGCGGTGGCCTGCGCGTCCTGATCGGCCAGTTGGTCGCGCTGGACGGTCAGGCGCTGTAGAATCGCGCTGGCGGTTGCGTCCTCTTCACGCAGAGGCGGCAAAGCCTCTTCAGCGCCTGCACGCCTTGCAGTCGCCTCTTCTGCAGCGCGTTCCGCCTGCGCTGCGGCGAGGGCCGAGGTGCGGACCTCGGCCAAAGCGGCCTCCAGCGCGGCATTGGCGTCATGCCAGCGGCGATACAGCAACAAGTCTTCGGCATGGCGCAGGGCGGTGCCGATTTCGCGGTAGCGGGCGGCCTGCCGCGCTTGCCGCGCCAGTGTGCCAAGTTGCGCGGCCAATTGGCCGACCACGTCATCCACGCGCAGCAGGTTCGCCTCTGCGCCTTTTAGCTTCAGCTCTGCCTCGTGACGGCGCTGATACAGGCCCGAAATGCCTGCCGCTTCTTCCAGAATCCGGCGGCGGCTGGTGGGTTTGGCGTTGATCAGCTCTGAAATCTGGCCTTGCCGCACCAAGGCGGGGGAATGCGCACCCGTCGAGGCATCGGCAAAGAGCATCTGCACGTCCCGCGCACGCACGTCCTTCGTGCCGACTTTATACGCCGAGCCTGCGTCGCGCGTGATGCGGCGGGTGATGTCCAGACTATCGCTGTCATTGAACGCGGCCGGGGCCAGCCGTTCGCCGTTGTCGATGATCAGCGCGACTTCGGCAAAGTTGCGGGCCGGGCGCGTTGCGGTGCCGGCAAAGATCACGTCCTCCATCCCGCCGCCGCGCATCGCTGTGGGACGGTTTTCGCCCATCACCCAGCGCAAAGCTTCCAGCAGGTTGGACTTGCCGCAGCCATTGGGGCCGACAACGCCGGTCAGGCCATCGGCGATCACCAAGTCAGTGGGATCGACGAAGCTTTTGAAGCCGTTCAGGCGCAGGCGGGTAAAACGCATGGGCCATGGCCCCTTGTTTGATTCTTTGAGGGTCGAGGTTGATCGTCGAAACTGCGCCAAGTCAACCAAGCCGCCGCTGAACCAGCCGGGGACACCGAAGTTATCCACAAGATCTTAAATGCGCGACACCACAATTATCAGCAGGCACCGCCATATTGTCGCCATCCCAGACCTGTCTAAAGCGGCGCAATACACAGGTAAAAGGGTCCCCGCGTTTTGGCGTATTTCGATTTTCTGCACGAGCTAGAGGATTACTCTCCCGACATGGTGACGCGGATGAACCGCCGTCATGCGCGGATCGTCGCCCCCTTCAAAGAGGATCTGATTGGTGCGCAGGTGCTGGATCTGGCCGCCCATGACGGCCGGTGGAGCTATGCCTTGGCCGAACATGCAGAGCGTGTCGTCGGCGTCGAGGCGCGCCCAGATTTGATCGACCGCTTCGCCCAATATCCCGCAGGGCCGCAGCATGGCCGGGTGAAATTGGTTTGCGACGACATCTATCGCGATTTGGACAAGCGGCTGATCCGCGACGAAACCTTCGATGCGGTCATGCTGTTCGGCATCTATTATCACGTCATGGATCATTACGGCCTGCTGGCCCGCGTCACACAGCTAGAGCCAGAGCTGATCGTGATCGATTCGGAGTTTATGGTAGACCGCAATCCGATCATCCAGATGGTCAAGGAACGCACCGATAACCCGCTGAACGCCATTGCGCAGGTGCCGGGCCAAGAGGTCACGATGAAGGGTGTGCCGTCCACTGGTGCGATGGAACGCATGGCCGATGTGCTGGGCTATGGCTGCACCTGGGTTGATTGGGACGCCGTGCCCGAAGATCAGCGCGGCACCGTGCGCGATTATTTCCGCGACGGCGAAATGCGACGTAAAACCTGCGTTCTGCGCCCCCTGCCCACCTAAGATCACGCCCGAATCCGGGTTGACGCGCCCGCTGCGCCGGGCGCACAAAGAACCCTGCAAGGTTCCCCACGACAGACGCAAAGCGTTGGGGATGAAACTGGGAATGTGGAAGGGGCCGATCCTGCGATCGGGAGGCCCCGTGCCACAGCCGCCCCCGCGACTGTAAGCGGTGAGCGTGACGTCATTAAGCCACTGGGCTGCCAAGCAATTGGCCCCCGGGAAGGCGACGCCGCGTGCACGAGCCGCAAGCCAGGAGACCGGCCTCGCATGATGAAACCCCATCCCGTCGGGTGTGACGGGCTATAGGAGAGACAAAATGCATATCGAACCCGGCGTCGTGACAGGCGCAAAACTGGCTCTTGGCAGCGTGACCGCTGCAGGTGCAGCCACTGTGTCCGCCAAAATGGTTTGGGAAAATCTGGTGCAGCGCGGGGCCGCGTCCCTGATCGCACGCAGCGCCATGGCCACCGCCGCGACCTTCGTCTTCTTTGAACTGCTGCCGCATCTGGCCGTCGGCCCGTCCGAAGTGCACCTGATCCTTGGATCGACCCTGCTGCTGATGCTGGGCACCGCGCCCGCCGCTGTCGGTCTGGCCCTTGGCCTGCTGCTGCAAGGTCTGCTGATGTCGCCAACGGATCTGCCCCAGTACGGCATGAACGTCACCACCCTGCTGGTCCCCCTGCTGGCGCTGCACATGGTCACGAAATCCGTCGTCGCGCGCGGCACGGCTTATGTCGATCTGACCTACACGCAGGCGCTGAAGCTTTCGACCACCTACCAGGCTGGCGTTGTGGCTTGGGTCGCGTTCTGGGTTGTCTGGGGCGAAGGTGCCAGCGTGTCCACGCTGGCGTCGCTGTCGACCTTTGGCGCAGCTTACATGACCGTCGTGCTGATCGAACCGCTGGTTGATCTGGCCGTGCTGGCTGTCGCCAAGCGCATGAAAGCACAGGGTTCCGGCCTTCTGGACGCCCGCGTTTACGGCTAAGCCCGCATTCGCTGATCTGACACGCCGGGCCGAAGTCGCAGGACTTCGGCCCGCATCCCTTTGACATATCGAGTTACCCTCATGGCCGCGAAAATCCCCGCAACCGTCGTCACAGGCTTTCTGGGCGCTGGCAAAACAACCCTGATCCGCAATTTGCTGCAAAATGCCAAAGGCAAGCGCATCGCGCTGATCATCAATGAATTTGGCGATCTTGGCGTCGATGGCGACATCCTGAAAGGCTGCGACAGCGATGTCTGCGCCAAGGACGACATCGTAGAGCTGTCGAACGGCTGCATTTGCTGCACCGTCGCCGACGACTTCATCCCCACAATGGAAGCGCTGCTGGCCCGTGACCCGCAGCCCGATCACATCGTCATCGAAACATCGGGCCTTGCCCTGCCGCAGCCGCTGGTGCGGGCCTTCAACTGGCCCGGCTTGTCGACCCGCGTGACCGTCGACGCTGTCGTCACCGTGGTTGACGGCGTCGCCGTGACCGAAGGGCGCTTTGCCCATAACGTTGCCGCCGTGGACGCCCAGCGCGCCGCCGACGACGGCCTTGACCATGAAACGCCGCTGTCGGAACTGTTCGAAGACCAGATCGCCTGCGCCGACATGATCGTCATCAACAAGACCGACCTGATGGACCCTAAGGCCGCGTCCGAACTGGCCGACCGCCTCAAATCAGAGGCCCGCCCCGGCGTGCAAGTCATCCGCACCTCGATGGGAGAGTTGCCCGTCGACGTGCTGCTGGGCCAAGGTATTGGTGCCGAATCCGACCTAGAATCGCGTCACGAAGTGCATCACCACCATCACCACGACGATGACGAAGATGATGACCACCACGATGACGATCATCATGACCATGATCACCACGACCATGGGCACGATGAATTCGAATCCTTCATCGTGGAACGCGGCGAAATCACTGATCCTGCCGCATTCGCCGCGCAGGTCTCTGACGTGATCCGCGCCCATGACATCCTGCGTCTTAAGGGCTTCGGCTCTGTCACCGGCAAGCCCATGCGCCTTACCGTGCAGGCCGTCGGCCCCCGCGTGGATCACTACTTTGACCAACCGCTCGGCGACGCGCCCCGCGGCACACGTCTGGTCGTGATTGGCGAAGCTGGCCTTGATCAGGACGCGATCCGCGCTGCGTTGCAGGCATGACGATCACGGTCGATCTGGCTGACCCCCGGTCGGCCGAGGGGCTGGCGCTGCTGAACGCCAGCCACGCCTTCCTGATGTCGCGTTACGCGCCAGAGCACAGCTTTGCCCTAAACCCCAACCAGCTGGCAGAGCCGCATGTCAGCTTCTTCATCGCAGACTGCAATGGAGAGGCGCTAGGCTGCGCGGCCTTGTCCAACAAGGGCACCTACGGCGAGATTAAATCGATGTTCGTCCACCCCGACGCCCGCGGCAGCGGCACTGGGGCCGCCCTGATGCAAACGCTAGAGGACGAGGCCCGCACGCAGGGTCTGACCCTGATGCAGCTGGAAACCGGCAACGATCTGTATGATGCCCACCGCCTGTACCAGCGGCACGGTTTCGCAGTTTGTGGCCCCTTTGGCGATTACGCCGAGGGGCCCCATTCCGTTTTTATGGAAAAGCGGCTGTGAGCCTTCAGTCCGGCAGGTTCTCTGTGCCGCGGATGGCCTTACCCTTTGCCTCGTCCGTGGCAAAATCGTCGGCAGGATCGCTGGGCTTATCCAGATCGGTCTTGCCCGCGCTTTTCTTCATGCGCGCCAGCAGCTCTTCTTTCGAAGGCCGAGAGCCAAATGGCGTCTTGTCAGAACCATATTGGTTATGTTCCTGATGCTTCGGCCCTTTTTTCGCCGTTTTCGGTGTTCCCGATTTTCCGTAGTCCATGGGACTGGCCCCCTTGCGTGGTTTGATAACCCCATGTGGCCTTTTGCAACGAAAGGTCAAGCGTGATGCACCTGCTTGCCGCCAGCGCCAACGCGATCCCCGACGGCACAGAGCCTGTCGATCCCGGCCAGACCCCCGCCGAAGTGGTCTTTATCAGTGCCGCCGATACCGAACTCGCCGCCTTGTCAGAAGCGCGGGCCGCAATGGACACAGCCCCGTCCCTGCGCCTGCTGAACCTGATGAACCTGACCCATCCGGTGTCCGTGGACATGCACCTCGATGCCTGCGCGACGCGGTCCCGCTTGGTGATCGCCCGCGTGCTGGGCGGCATGGGCTACTGGAACTACGGCGTCACCCAATACGCCGCACGCCTGCGCGAATCCGGCGTCAAACTGGCCCTGCTGCCCGGCGACGACAAAGACGACCCTGACTTGCGCGGCCTGTCCACCGTCACCGACGCAGACTACGACGCGCTCTGGTCCTACCTTGTCGAAGGCGGCCCGCAGAACACAGTCCGCTTCCTTGCATGCGCCAAGGCCATCGTGGATGGCACTGACCGCCCCGCCGGACCCAGCCCCTTGCTGCGCGCCGGCGTCTACTGGCCCGGCGCAGGCATCGCTGATTTGTCCACCGCGCAGGCCGCGTGGCAGCCGGACGCCCCCATCGTGCCCATCGTCTTCTACCGCGCCCTCGTGCAGGGCGGCGGCCTCGCGCCGATCAACCGCCTTGTGCGGTCCCTAACCCGCGCGGGCCTGAACCCGCTGCCAATCTTCGTGGCCTCGCTTAAGGACTCCCTGTCCGCCGACACGTTGGACCAGTTGTTCAGCCAAGCCCCGCCCGCCGCGATCCTGAACGCCACCGCATTTGCCGTCGGCAGCCCGCATGACGGCGATGATAGCCCGGCCAACCCGCTGATTGCCAATGACGCCCCCGTCTTCCAGATCGTCCTGTCCGGCGGGTCCGAAGACGCATGGCGCGCCTCCCCCCAAGGCCTGACCGCCCGCGACATCGCCATGAACGTCGCCCTGCCAGAGGTCGACGGCCGCATCCTGACCCGCGCCGTCAGCTTCAAAGGTGCCGCCTATTTCGACGAGGCGACGGAATGCGCGATCACGACCTATCAGGCGATGGGCGACCGCATCGACTTTGTCACGCAGCTGATCGCAAACTGGACCCGCCTGCGCAGCACCGCCCCGGCGGAGCGCAAAGTCGCCCTGATCCTCGCTAACTATCCTAACAAAGACGGCCGCCTGGCCAATGGTGTCGGCCTCGACACGCCAGCGGCGACGGTCCACACCTTGGACCTGCTGGCTAAGGCAGGCTACACCACCACGCCGCCGGCTGACGCCCAAACCCTTATGAATACCATGATGGCCGGCCCCACCAACTGGCTGACCGACCGCGCGGATACGGACGGCGGCGAACTCCTCCCCCTCGACGTCTACAAACAACACTTCGAAACCCTCCCCTGGGACGTCAAAAACCAAATCACTACCCGCTGGGGCGCGCCAGAGGACGACCCATTCCTCTCTGTTTGTGAAATATCCCCGCCGGAGGCATCCAAGCCTTCAAAGGCCACAGGCTTCAAGCTATCGATCCACCGCTTCGGTAATGCCGTCGTCGCCCTGCAACCCGCGCGTGGCTATAACATCGACCCGACTGAGACCTACCACTCCCCCGACCTCGTGCCGCCCCACAACTACCTCGCCTTCTACTTCTGGCTGCGCCACCACTGGGGTGCCCACGCCATCGTTCACATGGGCAAACACGGCAACCTTGAATGGCTGCCGGGCAAGGCGCTGGCCCTATCACAAGACTGCTGGCCAGAGGTCGCACTTGGTCCCACGCCGCACATCTATCCCTTCATCGTCAACGACCCCGGCGAAGGGACGCAGGCGAAACGCCGCACCAGCGCTGTCATCGTCGATCACCTGACCCCGCCCCTGACCCGCGCCGAAAGCTACGGCCCGATGCGCGACCTAGAGGCGCTGGTGGACGAGTATTACGAGGCCGCAGGCCTCGACCCGCGCCGCCTGACCTACTTGCGCGAACAAATCCTGTCGTTGTCAGACGCCACAGGCCTTGCCCAAGACGCAGGCCTATCCGGCGATGCCGACAGCGATCTGGCCAAACTCGACGCCTACCTGTGCGAGCTGAAAGAGGCGCAGATCCGCGACGGTTTGCACATCTTTGGCCAAAGCCCGACGGGCCAGCAGGAAATCGACCTGACCATCGCCCTCGCCCGCGTCCCGCGCGGCGACGGCAAGGGCGCGAATGCCTCGCTCTTGCGTGCGCTGGCCCTCGACTTCGGGCTCAGCATCGATCCGCTCGACTGCGACCTGTCGGCCCCTGCCCCCGAAAAGCCCGCCGCTTTGGGTGACCTCAAAGGCTGGCGCAGCAACGGCGACACGATTGAACGGCTCGAACTGCTGAGCCAGCAGATCATCGGGGACGGCGGTCGGGGTGCCTTAGGCGTCAGCCCCATCGCGTCATCTGCTGTCCTTGAGGAAATCGAAACCCGCATCCGCCCCGCCGTCGCCGCCTGCGGCCCCAGCGAAGGCGCAGGCTTGCTCCGCGCGCTCGATGGCCGCGCCATCCCCCCCGGCCCATCCGGCGCGCCGACCCGCGGCCGCCTTGACACGCTGCCCACAGGACGCAACTTTTACTCCGTCGACAGCCGCGCCGTGCCGACCCCGACCGCTTGGGCGCTGGGCTGGAAATCGGCGAACCTGCTGCTGGACACCCACCTGCAATCCGAAGGCGACTGGCCCAAATCCTTGCTGATCACCGCATGGGGCACCGCCAACATGCGCACGGGCGGCGATGACATCGCACAGGCGCTGGCGCTGATGGGCGTCAAACCGACATGGGACGCCGCCAATCGCCGCGTCACCGGCTTTACCGTCATCCCCGCCACCACCCTTGGCCGTCCGCGCGTCGACGTCACCCTGCGCATCTCTGGCTTCTTCCGCGACGCCTTCCCCCAGCTGATCGCCCTCGTCGACGGTGCCGCCCGCGCGATCCAAGCACTGGACGAGCCCGAGGACATCAACCCCGCCGCCGCCCGGACAAAACGCGGCGAAGATGCCTCCCGCGTCTTCGGCTCCAAACCCGGCGCTTACGGTGCGGGCTTGCAAGCCATGATCGACGAACGGCTTTGGTCAGACCGGGCCGACCTTGCGCAGGCCTATCTGACATGGGGCAGCTACGCCTACGGCGCAGACGGGGCGGGCACCGCTGCCCGTGCAGCCTTCGAGGCGCGGCTGTCGCAAACCGACGCCATCGTGCAAAACCAAGACAACCGTGAACACGATATTCTGGACAGCGACGACTACTACCAATTCGAAGGCGGTGCCGCTGCCGCTGTGGCCACCCTGCAAGGCACGGATCGCCCGATCTATCACAATGACCATTCACGCCCGGAACGCCCGGTCATCCGGCGGCTAGAGGATGAAATCGGCCGCGTGGTCCGGTCCCGCGCCACGAACCCAAAATGGATCGCAGGCGTAAAACGCCACGGCTACAAAGGCGCGTTCGAAATTGCGGCGACGGTCGACTACCTCTTTGCCTTCGCGGCAACGACTGGTGCCGTGCGGAACCACCACTTTGATCTGGTCGAAGACGCCTTCCTTGCCGACGACGATACCCGCGACTTTATCGCAGAGGTCAACCAGCCCGCCCTGCGCGAAATCGCCCAGCGCCTGCAAGAAGCCATAGACCGCAATCTGTGGACGCCAAAGTCAAACTCGGCCCGCGCCCGTATCGCGGGACTGCTGGATTAGCCTGCGACAGACAGCGCGCCAATCAACAAATAGGACAACAATAAAAATCCGGCAAAATAGTGCATAACATACCCCAATGTGTTCTGCCGCTGTTCCTAGTCTGACTTCATTCGTGCGGCACGGGGAATAACACGCAATCCGGCCCCCTGTTCCCACGACTGGCGCATTCGGCCTTGCTTGCGCCCACACACCACGCCGCCTACACATACACCTGCAAAAAGGGAGTGCCGCCATGACCGACGATCCAGACCGCCACGCGATGAAAATGGCCAAGAAAAAGGCCGCCCGCGACAAGATCATGGCGACCAAGACCGACCAGAAGGGTCTGGTCATCGTCCACACCGGCAAGGGCAAAGGCAAATCCAGCGCCGCCTTCGGGATGATTTTCCGCTGCATCGCCCACGACATGCAATGCGCCGTCGTGCAGTTCATCAAAGGCGGCATGAGCACGGGCGAGCGCGACCTGATCTTGGCAAAGTTCACCGACATCTGCGCGTTCCACACCATGGGCGAAGGCTTTACCTGGGAAACGCAGGATAAATCCCGCGACACCGAAATGGCGCAGGCCGCCTGGGCCAAGGCCAAAGAGCTGATCCGCGATCCCGCCAACACAATGGTTTTGCTGGATGAAATCAACATTGCGATCCGCTACGACTATGTCGACATCAACGACGTCGTCACATTCCTACGCGATGAAAAGCCGCCCATGACCCATGTCGTCCTGACGGGCCGCAACGCCCATGACGACCTGATTGAACTGGCCGATCTGGTGACCGAAATGGAACTGGTCAAGCACCCGTTCCGTGCAGGCATCAAAGCGCAGATTGGCGTGGAATACTAATATGCCGCTGATCCCGCAGGGCACGAGCCGCATTGACCACGGCGACGGTGTCTGCGGGCCGTATACGGCTGCGCTTTTGTCTGACACAGGGGGGCTGACGCAATTCGGCGCGTTCATCGAAACCCTGCCGCCAGGCTCGGCCTCCTCCACGCTGCACTGGCACGCGCAAGAGGATGAGATGGTCCACATCCTGACCGGCACCGTGACCCTGATCGAAGGGGACATGCAGACAGCAATGCACCCCGGCGATACCGCCTGTTTTCAGGCCGGCATTCCCGTCGGACACTGCCTTCGCAACGACAGCGACGCCCCGGCCAGTTACATGGTGATCGGCACGCGGTCAGGCCGTGATGACGTGACCTACCCGCTCACCGGCGATACGCTGACAATCCGGGACGGCATCAAGACCTATCGCGACGCGGATGGCACCATCACCCACACCGCGCCATATCACGGCGCATGACAATGCCCTGCCCGCCCAAGGCTACCCGATGCAGATGACCCCAGACCACGCGCAAGCCTTGCAGGATATCCTGACATGGCGCCGCGATGTGCGGCATTTCCGCCCTGACCCGGTCGCGCAGGACCGCTTGGACCGCCTGCGCGCCGCCATGGACCTTGCGCCATCTGTCGGGAATGCGCGGCCGTGGCGCGTGATGCAAGTCACCACGCCTGCACTGCGATCCGCCGTCATCGCCAATTTCGAGGCCGCCAATACGCAAGCTGCCGCGCGCTACGACGGTGCACAAAAGGACGCTTAGAACGCCCTGAAACTGGCGGGCCTGCGCGACGCCCCCGTCCATCTGGCGATCTTCACCGAACGTGACCCGGACGAAGGCCATGGCCTTGGCCGCCAAAGCATGCCGGAGATGCTGACATTCTCGACCATTTGCGCCATTCACAGTCTGTGGCTCGCCGCCCGCGCCGACAACATCGGGGTCGGTTGGGTGTCGATCCTCGATCCAGGCGCGCTCCACGCCACCCTGAATGCCCCGGCAAACTGGACCTTCACGGCCTACCTCTGCATTGGTATTGCCGCCAGTGACGACGACACACCGCTGCTGCACCGCACTGACTGGCAGGCCAACACCCGCACCGCGTGGCGCAGGGTCTAACCTTCTTCTGGTCCCAAATACCTCGGGGTCCGGGGCAGCGCCCCGGCTTTTTTCCGATTTTTCGCCGAAAAATCGGCTAGCTCAGCGACGCCCCCGGCGACAGCACACGCGGGTCAAGCACACATTCGATCACCGCAACCGTCCCCGCCGCCCGGGCCTGCGCAAAGGCATCCGCAAACTGCGCCTGGTCCGTCACGGTTGCGCCAAACCCACCGTAAGCCCGCGCTAAGGCGGCGAAATCAGGGTTCGCCAGTACCGTGCCCGATACGCGGCCCGGATACGTCCGCTCTTGATGCATGCGGATCGTGCCATAGCGGCCGTTATTCATGACGATGACGATCGGGGCCGCGCCATGCTGAACCGCCGTCGACAGCTCGTTGCAGGTCATCTGAAAGCAGCCATCGCCCGCCAGACAGACCACCGTTTTGGCTGGATGCTCTAACGCCGCGGCGATGGCTGCGGGAAAGCCATAGCCCATGGAGCCAGAGGTCGGCGCCAATTGTGTGCCGTATTGTTTGTAGGTGAAATAGCGGTGCAGCCAAGCTGCATAATTCCCGGCCCCATTCGTCAGGATGGCGTCCTGCGGCAGCGTTTCAGACAACCAACGGATCACCTGCTCTTGCTTCACATCGCCGGGGCTTTCCACCGGGTCTTGCCATTTATCAAAGGCCGCCCGCGCCGATTGTACTTCGCCGGGCCAACCCGCCCAATCAGCTTGCCGCTGCACCGCACCCGACAGGCCAGCCATCGCAACATCGCCGCGGCACACGACGCCAATGTCCACGCCGTAAACGCGCCCGATCTCGTCCGCGTCCGCGTGGATATGCGCGATCATCTTGCCGGGGGCCGCAGGATCCACCAGCGTATAGCCCTGCGTTTCGATATCGCTGAACCGCGTGCCCACCAGCAGCAGCGCATCCGCATCGCGCACCCGCACCGCAAGCGCCGGGTTCACGCCGACATTCAGATCGCCAGCAAAGCAAGGGTGGCGGTTGTCCATGTAATCCTGCCGCCGGAACGACGTCGCAACCGGAATTTGCGCCGCGGTTGCAAAGGCGGCCAGCGCCGCGGCGGCCTCTTGCGACCAATGCGGCCCGCCCACGACCATAAGGGGCCGTTTGGCACGGCGCAGCCGCGTCAGCAGGTCATCCCAAACGCCCGCGTCTGGCGTCACATCTGTGTGCCAACTGCCGGTGAAATCAGGTACGTCAGAAGACGCGCTCAGCATATTTTCAGGCAGCGCCAGCACCACTGGCCCCGGACGCCCGGACATCGCTAGGCGAAACGCGCGCGCGATGTATTCCGGCAGGCGGGCCGTGTCATTGCATTGAAACACGCCCTTGGCCAGCGTGCCAAACATCGCTTTGTAATCAACCTCTTGAAAGGTTTCCCTGTCCGTCTGGCCATTGTCGATCTGGCCGACGAACAGCACCATCGGCGTGCTGTCCTGCCGCGCCACATGCACGCCCGCGCTGGCGTTGCAGGCCCCCGGCCCGCGCGTGACAAAGCAGACGCCAGGCTGGCCGGTCAGCTTGCCCTGCGCCTCTGCCATCATCGCGGCCCCGCCTTCGTGGCGGCAAACGACGTTTTGGATGTCGCTGTCATAGAGCCCGTCAAGCGCGGCCAAAAAGCTTTCGCCCGGCACAGAGAACACGCGCTGCACGCCAAGTTTCACCAGTTGATCGCTTAGGATTTTCCCGCCGTGCCGCATGTCATCCGCCCTTTTTTAAACTTGTCCCAGCATGTCGCGGCGACAGCAGCCCCGCAAGGCAGATCGGCATTTGCGCCCCTTTGATTTTGCAGTCACATTAGCGGGATGAACACAGCCGACGACCGCACACAAACCCGCACTGACCTGATGGACCCCGCCCGCGCGCAGGCCTTGCAGGCCGCCATGGGCGCAGAGCCAACGATAGCGGCGGGCGATCCGCTGCCGCCCTTTGCGCATCACATCTATTTCTGGGAGGCCGCACCGCCATCCCGCCTAGGCCGCGATGGTCATCCGGCCACAGGCAGCGGCTTTATCCCCGACCTTGGGCTGCCGCGCCGCATGTGGGCGGCGGGCCGTTTGGTGTTTCACCAGCCGCTGCTGGCAGGTGTGCGGGCGGAACGGATCAGCCGGATTGAAGGTATCACCCGCAAGGACGGCCGTAGCGGCCCGCTGGCTTTTGTGCGCGTGCGGCACGACATCCGGCAACGGCAGGCGCTGGCGCTGACAGAGTGGCAGGATTTGGTCTATCGCCCGGACGGCACGGACCAATCGCCAGCGCCTGCGGCCCGCACGGACGAGGCGATCGCTGAACCCTTTGCGCCAGATACCACGCTACTGTTTCGCTATTCAGCGCTGACCTTTAACGGTCACCGCATTCACTACGACGAGACCTACGCCCGCGACGTTGAAGGCTATGACGGTTTGGTCGTCCATGCCCCGCTGCTGGCGCATCTGCTGATGGGATTGGCGCAGCGGCAGTTGGGCGAATTGCGTGAATTTGCCTATCGCGCCACAGCGCCCTTGATGCACCATGAGGCGGCCAGCCTGTGTTGGCGCGATGGTGTCGCATGGGTGCGGGCCGCAGACGGGCGTCAGTGCATGGTGGCCGAAGCGCGGTGATATCTTCAGCGGCAAAAGGGGGGCCAGCCCCCCGGCGCTTTGCGCCGCCCCCCGAGGTATTTTTGACCAGAAGAAGCTAAAGGGATGCGGCCGGATCGAAGTCGGCGGGGATCGTGTCCCGGTCGTCGATCAGCAGATCCGCCATGACCTGCGCCATTTTTGGGGCCATGCCGAAGCCGATCTTGAACCCGCCGTTCGCGACGAATGCGCCGGGGATGAAGGGGTGCCGGCCCAGCATCGGGGCGCGGCTGCGGCTGCGCGGGCGCACGCCGGCCCAGCGGGCGATGACCGGCGCGTTTTGGAGAGCCGGCAGGGCAGCGCGGGCCTTGGCGACCAGTGCGTCAAGTTGGTCATCGGTGGCGGTGCCGTCATCGAAATCCCGTTCTGTCGTCGATCCGATGGCGACGGTGCCGTCCATATGCGGCACGATATGCAGCGTATCTACGAAAAGTTGCGGCAACCCGCGCGCGTCAAGGCGCAGCAGCGCTGCTTGCCCCTTCACCCCTGCCCCGACAAGGCGGGTATGGGTCTCGGTCATCTGCTCTAATCCGGCGGCACCGGTGGCCCAGACGACCTTGCCCTGTGCATCGCCGCCCCGCAGGATGTCCCCGCCGCCCGCTGTGATCGCAGCGGCAAGGGCGAGGGTCGCTTGGCGCGGGTGGATCAGGGCGGTCAGCGTGTCTTGGACCAGAAGGCCGCTCGGGCTTGGCGGTTCCCAATCCGCATGGGTGGCGGGCACGATGCGCCAGTCCGCCTGCCCCAGCCACAGGCCTGCCGCGCCAAACGCGCGGGCCTGCGCGAGCGCTATGGCAGCCTCGTCCGCCAAGGGCTGCAGGCGGCCTGTGCGCGCGTAGCCGGTGGCGCGCCCAGATGCCTCTGTCACGTCCGCCCAAAACGCTTGCGACATCAGCAAGCTGCCCAGCTGAAAGTCCTTCTTGGCGTTCCAATTTTCCGGCACATGCGGGGCCAGCGCCCCGACGATCCCGCCAGAGGCACCTGCCGCCACGCCATTGGGGTCGATGACCTGCACCTTTGCCCCGCGCTGCACGCAGGCCCACGCAATCGACAGGCCAATCACGCCCGCGCCCATTACCGTCACATCTGCCGTTGCCATTACCCGCCCCGCGCTTCACAAGTCAGCTTACCCCATACGGCAAAGCATCATGACCGGCCAGAGCACCGACCCCCATCCCCTTGACTGGCGCGAAACTGCGCATGGCACCGTGCCGGTGTCATTGCAGTTCGACGATCCATTCTATTCGCTGCAAGGCGGGCTGGCGGAGACGCGCCACGTCTTTTTAGGCGGCAACGACCTGCCTGCGCGATTTATTGACGGGTTCCACATTGCAGAGCTTGGCTTTGGCACGGGGCTGAACTTTTTGACGACCCTGCAGGCCTTTCGCGACAGCGGCACCCCCGGCCGTTTGCAGTTCACCAGCTTCGAGGCTTATCCCCTTGACCCTGCAGCCTTGCAGCGTGCCCTTGCGCCTTTTGCAGCAGACTTGCCGGTTCAGGTGTTGAGCCGGGTCGGCGATATCACCGGGCCGGATTTCGATCTGCGCGTGGTGATTGGCGATGCGACCACAACCCTGCCCGCGTGGGATGGCCGCGCTGATGCGTGGTATCTGGACGGCTTTTCGCCTGCCAAAAATCCCGGTCTGTGGACGCCCCAGATTATCGCCGCCGTTGCGGCACACACCAAAGCCGGCGGCACCGCCGCGACTTATTCGGCGGCGGGCCATGTGCGAGCATCACTGACAGCGGCGGGCTTTGACGTGACCCGCGTGGCGGGTTTCGCCACCAAACGCCACATGACAATCGCGCGAAAGGCGAGTTGATGCAAAGCTCGAATACCAAGCTGGGCATCGGCCTGATGATCGCCACGACCTTTGTCTTTGCGGTGCAGGACGGGATCTCTCGCCACTTGGCAGGCGAATACAATGTGCTGATGATTGTGATGGTCCGGTATTGGTTCTTTGCCGCTTTCGTGATCGCGATTGCGCGGCTTAAGGCCGGATCGGTCCGCCGCGCCGCGGCCACCCGCCAGCCCGCCGTGCAAATCTTTCGCGGCCTGCTGCTGGCCGGAGAGATCTGCATCATGGTCGCGGGTTTCGTGGCCCTTGGCCTTGTCGAAAGCCACGCGATCTTTGCCTGCTATCCGTTGCTGATTGCCGCGCTGTCCGGCCCGGTATTGGGCGAAGGTGTCGGCTGGCGCCGCTGGGCGGCCATCGGGATCGGCTTTGTCGGGGTGCTGATCATCCTAGAGCCGGGGATCACCGTTTTTGCCCCTGCCGCCATCCTGCCGCTGGCTGCGGCCGTGATGTTCGCGCTTTACGGCCTGCTGACCCGCTATGTCGCGCGCCAAGACACCACGGCGACCAGCTTTTTCTGGACAGGGGTTAGCGGCGCTGCCGCGATGACCTGCGTCGGCATCTGGGGGTGGGAGCCGATGAGCGCGCCGGACTGGGGCTGGATGGCAGCGCTGTGTGTCACCGGCGTGACCGGCCACTGGCTGCTGATCCGCTGCTACGAGGTCGCCGAGGCCAGCGCTGTGCAGCCCTTTGCCTATCTGCAACTGGTCTTCGCCAGCGCCATCGGCCTACTTGTGTTTCAGGAAACGCTGCAAACGCACGTGGCCGTCGGTGCGCTGATCGTTGTCTGTGCAGGCGTTTTCACGCTGATCCGCAGCCGAAAGGTTGCAACAGGCGGCGCATGATGGGAGGAACGGGCCGTTTGGTTCACATTGCTGCCATAGCTTAAGGCGGCTTCGTTGATCAAAGATTCAATGTTTGTTAAGGTTTTCCTCCACCGATAAGAAGCAAGGCGACGATGTCACAGACCGAACCCCTCGCGGCATCCGCTGCCCCCCCTTCGGACGCATTGCCGCCACTTGGCATGCGAGTGACCGATCTTGGCCTCGGGCTAGGAACAATCGATTATATCGCCGATACGATTACGTTGGATGACCGGGCTGCTGCGCTGTTCGAACTGCCTGCGAATGCGCCTGTGCCGCGCAAGACGCTTCATGCGCAAATCCATCCCGATGACATCGGCGAAGTCGAATGTCTGGTGGAACAGATGCTAAGCCCGCAGTTGCCCAACTTCATCGACGTGATCCACCGGGTCCAAACCGCCGACGGCAGTGAACGCTGGGTCAGTGCACGCAAGCGGGTCAGCTTTGGCCCTGCGGACGCGAACGGGATTATGCCACCGGTTTCTGGTATCGTGGCGATCATGGACATGACTCCGCATAAAAAGGCCGAACGTCAGGTGCAGGACCTGATGCGGGAAACCAACCACCGCCTGAAAAACCTGCTGACTGTCGTGCAAAGCATCGCCCGCATGACGGCGCGCAGCTGCGACGTGTCCGAATTCCTGCCGCGCTTTAATGCGCGCCTGCGGGCGTTGTCGCATAATCAGGATTTGCTGGTGTCGCGCGGCCACGAAGGCGTCGTTCTGGGCGATCTGGTCAGAGAACAGCTGCGCCCCTTCTCCGGTGATGCCAATGCCGCGATCAGCATCAGTGGCCCGGACTTGCCTCTGCGCTTTGCCGCAATCCAGCCCATCGGACTGGCCCTGCACGAGCTTGCCACCAATGCCGCCAAATACGGCGCGCTGTCGGTGCCGGATGGCACGTTGGACATCCGCTGGGATATTCAGGACGGGCAGTTCACCCTGTCATGGACCGAAAGCGGCGGACCTGTTGTCGTGCCGCCGCAGCGTACCGGATTTGGCAGCACGGTGCTGCGGGGCATGACGCGCAGTGCGCTAGAGGCAGAGGTCACCCTGCGCTACGACCCAACGGGTGTGCATTGGGGCGTTACCTGTGATCCGTCCATCGTGCGGGACCCCGCCGCGCTGTAACTTGCGCCGCGCGATATTTAGCCAAATAGATTACTTTCAGGGCCGCGCGACGGGACGCAGTGTTGCGCGCGGACCGTTCGCTGTGGGCGGGTTTGCCGCGACCACATCAGACGGGGCAACATCCGACGGGGCGGCCGCAGCTGGCTGAACCGCCGCGGCAGGCGTCGTCACAGCAACCGAAGCTATCGTCGCCGAGGCATCATCCGCAATATCCTCTGGTCGCGCGATAGGGCGCTGCGGTGGCACGCTGGCCGTCGTCAAAGAGGTCTGCACAAGCTCAGCCGCAGTCGGCGTCGCTGCACCATCCGTCACCGCATCAACCGGACGCGCCACAGGGCGGGGCAAAGCGGGGGACGGGTCTTGTTCGCTGTTGTCCCCGGTCACAGGGGCCGGAAGTTCCAAAGTGCCATCGGCCCGCGCGACCGGGCGCACGATGTTTTCTTCGCCGCGCAGCAGCTGCGTAAAGGCGATAGGTCCGGCCACACCCGTCAGGCGCGCCTCATAGACCGGGATCGATTCTGTGACGCGCTGCACGTAGTTGCGGGTTTCGCGAAAGGGGATCATTTCGATCCAGTCGATGACATCAACCTCGCCGCTGCGCGGATCGCCGCGTTCTTGCATCCAGTCGCGCGGACGGCCCGGCCCAGCGTTATAGCCTGCGGCGATCTGCACCGGGCTGTCGCCAAAGCGGTCGGTCAAATCGGCCAGATAGCGACTGCCAAGCGTAGCGTTATAACGCCAGTCTGTCGTCAGGCGGTTTTTATCGTAGGGCAAATCCAGACTGCGGGCGACATCGCTGGCGGTGCCCGGCATCAACTGCATCAGGCCCAGCGCGCCAACAGGGCTGCCAGCAGCCTCGTTAAACTCACTCTCGCGGCGGGCGATGGACAGGGCCAGCGCGGTGGACACGGGCAGCTCAGCCTCTGCCAAGTCGTGTAGCGGGAAATACAGCGACGGGATCACCATGCCGCGGGTGGCGGCGGTTTTGCCCAGCAGCACCTCGAAATAGGTTTGATCCTGCGCTTCAAGCGCTGCGCCAAGGCGGGACAGATCGTCCGCGTCCAGCGTTTTGCCAAGCTCTGCAAAGAAGAGCACAGCCTTGCCACGCTCCCCTGCCTCTAGCAGGGCCATGCCGGCCTGAACGAAATCGTTCTGCATCACATCGGCGTTCTGCCAGTCCCGCGCATCGCCACGCCCCGTCAGGAAAGGATCAAGCGGCACGCCCAGCTTTTCCGCTGCCAGCAGCCCGTAAAAGCTGGTTTGATGCTGCGCCGCGCGGGCATAGGCCATGCGCGCATCATCCGTGCGGCCCAGCACATCCAGCGCCCGCCCCTGCCAATACCCGGCGCGGCCAAGGGAAATCGGGCTATCAACCTCTGCCGCGGTGCGGTCAAAGTGCGTCAGGGCTAGGGCTGGATCGTTCAGGAACCGCAGCTGCAGATAACCCGCAAGCCATTCGAGGTCGGCGTAATTGGCGGCGCTATCGGATGGCGCAACAAAATGGTTCGCCGCCAGATCATAGGCCGCTTGATAATTCCCGTCACGCATCTGCCAGCGCGCCAGAATGCGCCGCCAGCTGGCCCAACGCCACGGCTGCCCCAGTGCTTCGGCAGAGGTGGATTGCGCCGACAAAATAGCAATCGCGTCGGACTGCCGCCCCTTGCCGGCCAACCAGTTGAAGCGATCATACATCAGCCCGGGCGTATTACGCAGCGCAGTTGGCACAGCCTCGATCGCGGCGTCAGGGTTGCTGGCTTTGCGGATCAGCGCGATGCGCGCGCGCACCAATGCGGCCTGGCCGTCGTCCAGCAGGGGCAGCATCAGCTCTGCCTCTGCGGTCTGCCACCGCCACAGCAGGGCATCGGCCCGTGCGGGGTGCAGGTCGGCCAGATCAGGGCCGAAAGCGTCCAGCAAAGTAGCCTGTCCATCGGCCGTCAGCGACAGGTCCAGCCACGCGGCCCGCACCGCGCTGCGCGCAGCGGCCTGATCGCCAGTGGCCACATAAGCCTGCGCCAGCCGCACTGCCCCTTCGCCCGTTGTCGGCGCGGCACTGCTGAACCAGCCGATAACGCTTTCGGGCTTAAAATTTGCCGGGATCAGCAATTCGCCCGCGCCGCGCAGCACGTCCTGCCCCGGCCAGTCGCCATGGGCCTGCTGAAAATCGACGTAGTCCTGAAACACCGCATCGCCAAACCGCAGCCGCTGCCACGTCACCAACGTGCGGATCGCGTCATCCTGCGGTCCCGCTTTGGAATAGGCGTTCAGGAAATCCCGCTTCATCGCGAATTCCACAGCGGCCACGTCATTCCCAGACACTTGCCCGGCAACGGGCAGTGGCAAGGCAAACAAGCAGGCTGCGACGGCAAGGCGGCGCGCGGCGGGGAACGGCATCAATAGGTCCCGGGGATCAGGGTAAAAGTTTCACTATGGTATCGTGCATGCACTGCGATGCAACGCACAATCTTGGCATTGCGCGCAAACCGGTCTAGGGTCCGCGACGTTCTACCGGCCCGGTTCTGGGCCGCCCATTCGCACAAGGTCACAGGTCTATGTTCAAAGGCTCTTACGTCGCACTCGTCACACCGTTCACACACGGAGAGGTCGACCTTGCCGCCCTGAAACGCCTTGTCGACTGGCATGTCGACCAAGGCACACACGGGCTGGTTCCGGTCGGCACAACAGGCGAAAGCCCGACACTTACCCACGCAGAACACGATCTGGTCGTAAAAACCGTCGTCGATCACGCCGCTGGCCGCATTCCGGTCATTGCAGGTGCCGGGTCCAACAACACGACTGAAACCGTGCGTCTGGTGCAGGCCGCCAAGGATGCGGGCGCCGCCGCCGCGCTGGTCGTCACGCCCTATTACAACCGCCCGACGCAGGCTGGCCTGATCGCGCATTTCGCCGCCGCTGCCGACTGCGGTTTGCCCATCGTGATCTACAACATCCCCGGCCGCTCTGCCGTGGACATGAGCGTCGCGACGATGGCCGAACTGGCCAAGCTGCCGATGATCGTCGGGGTTAAGGATGCCACCGGCGATCTGTCCCGCGTGCCCAAGCAGCGCCTGTATTGCGGCACCGATTTCGTCCAGCTGTCTGGCGAGGACGCCACGGCGCTTGGCTATAACGCCCACGGCGGCGTCGGCTGCATTTCCGTCACCGCCAACATCGCCCCCGCGCTTTGCGCGCAGATGCAAGAGGCGACACTGGCTGGCGACTTCGCCACAGCGCTGGATATCACCGACCGCCTGATGCCCCTGCACGAGGCGATCTTCCTCGAGCCCGGCCTTGTCGGCGCAAAATACGGCATGTCCCTGCTGGGCATGGGCAACGAAGACGTGCGCCTGCCGCTGGTCGGCCTGACGGACGGCGTAAAAGACCGCATCCGCGCTGGCATGGTCCACGCTGGCCTGCTGAACTGATGCCGCAGCCCGCTGCTGTCTATGCAACAACCCGCTCTGCGGACGCGGCAAAGCGTTTGCGGCGCAATGCACTGATGGCAGCGGTCGGCTTAGGCGTGATCGGCTGGGCTTGGGTGACGACCGATCTGTCCTATTGGGCGATTTCGTTCTTTATCCTGCTGACGCTGTTTCAGGCGCTGATCCTAGCCCTGACGGTGGCGGGGCTGATCGTGTCGCGCCAGCCGCTGATTGTCACGGATCAGGACGTTGTCATCCGCACTGCGCTGACCGCCCGCGTACCCCGTGCGCAAATCACCGCCATCGCCCCCCACGCGGATGGCAAAGGCATGGCGCTGACCTATGACGATCCGGCCAAGGGCCATCAGGGGCAGATCAAGCTGCCTTGGAATTTCATTGCAGAGCCGCAGGATCAGGTCGTGGCCGATCTATCCCGCATTCTAAATATCCCGCGCCAAAGCGCTGCGGTTTAGCGGGCCGGTGGGCGGGGCGCCTTTGCGGGCCTGCCCGCAAACAGCGTCAGCCGCCGGATCGCAACCAATCCTCCGCGTAAACGACCTCACCGCAGCCACCAAACCGCGCCGCCCGTGACAGCTCTGACCTGAGCCGCGCTAGCCGCCCTGCCCCCATGGCAACGCCGGATTCAGGCCAGAAGGCGCGTACCTGCAGCACATCGCCCTGCCGCGCCATGTCGATGCGGCCGATGGCCCGCGCGCCCTCCCACACCGGGAAAACGTAATAGCCATAGGTGCGCTGCGCCGCTGGCACGAAAATCTCGATCCGGTAGCGAAAGCCGAACAACCATTCCGCCCGTTTGCGGTCGCGCAAGGCAGGGTCAAAGGGCGACAGGATGCGCACCTTTCCGGGCAGGTCAGCGGCTTGATCCAGCACATCGGGCCGCGCCAGACAGCGGCGCAGCTTACCGTCCGCCCCTGCCACATCCAGCGCAATCGCGTGCCCATCCGCCAGCGCCGCCTGCGCCCAATCGCGGGCCTCTTCTTTTGTGACGACATCCCAGAACGCCGCGACCTCGGTTGGTGTCGCAAACCCCAACCGGTCCAACGCCGCGTGGCACAGCGCGTCCACCGTCGCGGCCGCATCAGCGGGCAGATCGCGCACGGCATCCGGAATCACCCGCTCTGTCAGGTCATAGACCTTGCGAAACCCCTCGCGCCGGGCAACCGACACTTGCCCACTGCGCCACAAATACTCCAGCGCGGTCTTGCTGGGATGCCAGTCCCACCACCCGCCTTTGCCGCGCACCTCGTCCTTACCCACGTCACCAGACGTACAGGCCCCGTGATCCGCAATCTGTCGCAGCACCGTATCAACCTGCCCGCCAAAGCCTGTCGGCCGGTCCTTTTCCCAGCGCCGCTGCAGCCGCGCCGCGTCGCGGGCAAAGCGCAGCCGCCAATGCGGCCACAGGTCCATCGGGATAACCGCTGCGTCATGGGTCCAATGTTCAAACACAGCCCGGTCCTGCGCCAGCAACCCGTTCATCGCATCCGGGCGATAACTGCCATGGCGCGACCACAAGATCAGATCATGGGCGCGGGCAAAGGTATTCACGCTATCCAGCTGCACAAAGCCCAGATCAGCGATCACATCCATGGCCGAGGCCGGCGCCTTCGCCCCCAAACCATGCCGCGCCAAAAACACAGCCCGCGCGCGGGCATTGTCCAGCACGGGCACGCTCATACGTCTGGCCCCATCTGGCCCGCACGGATGCTGCGCAGGCTGTCCAGCATCAGCGCTGTCGTCAGACCGATATTTAAAAGCCCATTCGTCGCCGCCATCCCCGCAAGTAGTCGCCATTCCACCGGCAGCAACACATCGCCAAACCCCAGCGTGGTAAAGGCGACCAGCGCGAAATAAACCGCCTCGTCGAGGTGTACGAAAATCCCAAGCCCCCGCAGCGCCAGCGCCCAGATCCACACGCCCACCGTCATTTGCGCCAGCACCCAGACAGCCGTCATGCACAGAACCAACACCAGCTTGGGCTTATGTGGCCGCTTGGCCAGCCACGGATGCAGACGGCTTAGCACCACTTCCATCAGCCAATAACTGATGCCCGCGACTAGGATCGACGCCAGCACAAGCGCACTGCCAAGGGTAATCTGGATCAGCATGACGCCTCCTGTTGTCGCAGCCTAACCATAGCAGCCCTGCCCCGCACCACCAGACGCCCCGTGTAACCTGTCGGCGCAGAGCGCCTTGTGCAGACTGGCTTGCACGACTACATCGGGGCCATGGCCAAGAAACCTGACAGTAAAAACTACAAAGTCGTCGCCGAAAACCGGCGCGCCCGCTATGATTTCGAGATCCAAGAGGACCTTGAGGTCGGCATCATCCTGCACGGCTCCGAGGTGAAATCCCTTCGCGTCGGTCAGTCGAATATTGCCGACAGCTATGCCTCCGTCGATAACGGCGAGCTGTGGCTGACGAACGCCTATATCGCGCCTTACGAACAGGCGATGTTCAGCCACGAACCGCGCGCCAAGCGCAAGCTGCTAGTGAAATCGCGCGAACTGGCCCGGATGTGGAACGCGACCAAGCGGGAGGGCATGACCCTTGTCCCGCTCGTGATGTATTTCAACGACCGCGGCTTGGTGAAGCTTAAGATCGCCATCGCCAAGGGTAAAAAGAACCACGACAAGCGCGCCAGCGATGCAAAGCGCGACTGGTCCCGGCAAAAGCAGCGTATCCTTAAAAACCACGACTAACGCCCGCAGCACAGGTGCCGCGCACCGCACCCGGTGCACGCATCTGCGTGTCAGCGCGAACTTGCACGGGGGCGGCCCCTGCGCTAGGCAGTGACCGATCAGCTGCAAAAGGTGCAATATGGCCGAACTGTCCGACGATCCGCAAACGCTGGTCAGCACTGACTGGCTCGCTGCCCACCTCAATGACCCCGATCTGCGCCTGCTGGATGCCTCTTGGCACATGCCGGACACCGGGCGCAGCGGCGCGGCTGAATACGCGCAGCAGCACATCCCCGGCGCACGTTTTTTCGATATCGACGATATCAGTGACGCGCGGTCCGAACTGCCCCACATGGCCCCTGCCACGGAAAAATTCATGTCCCGCCTGCGCGCCATGGGCGTGGGCGACGGCCATCAGGTCGTAATCTACGACAGCACAGGCCTGTTTTCCGCCGCCCGCGTCTGGTGGCTGTTCCGCCTGATGGGCAAACGCGACGTCGCCGTCCTTGATGGCGGATTGCCGAAATGGCTGGCCGAGGGTCGCCCGGTCGAGGACATGGCCCCCGTCATCCGCGACCGCCACATGACAACCAGCCGCCAGAACCAGATGCTGCGCGATGTCACCCAAGTCGCCCGCGCGGCCAAGCTGGAAGACCACACCATTCTGGATGCCCGCGGCCCCGGCCGGTTCGAAGGCACAGAACCCGAACCCCGGGCAGGCCTGCGCAGCGGCCATATCCCCGGCGCGCGCAATGTGCATTACGCCACATTGCTGACCCCCAATGGCACGATGAAATCCGTCCCCGCGCTTCAAAAGGTCTTTGCCGAAGCTGGTGCCGATCTGACCAAGCCCGTCATCACGACCTGCGGCTCTGGCGTGACCGCTGCGATCATCAATCTGGCGCTGGAACGCATCGGCAAGACGGATCACGCGCTTTACGACGGATCGTGGTCCGAATGGGGCATGTTCCCCGACCTGCCGATCGAAACTGGCCCCGCCCGCTAAACCTTACCTTCGCAACTGGCCTGCAGGCCCAAAGGAAATCCGCGATGTTCCAAACGCTTAAGGCGCAAGCCCCTGACAAGATCCTGTCCCTGATGCAGGCCTACAAGGCCGACGACCGCGACACCAAGATCGACCTTGGCGTCGGTGTCTACAAGGACGCATCCGGCAACACGCCCGTCATGCGCGCCGTAAAAGAGGCAGAGCGCCGCTTGGTCGCGGAACAAACCACCAAGGCCTATACCGGCCTTGCCGGCGATCCTGCGTTTGCCGACGCGATGATCGACTTGCTGCTTGCGGACACTGTGCAGCGGGGCCGCATCGCCGCCATCGCGACCCCGGGCGGCACGGGTGCCATCCGCCAAGCGCTGGAAATGGTAAAGCTCGCAGCACCCGGCGCCACGATCTGGATCAGCAACCCCAGCTGGCCGAACCATGCGTCCATCATCAAATTCCTCGGCCTGCCCCTGCGCGAATACCGCTACTTTGACGAGGCCTCCCGCGGCGTCGATTTCGACGGCATGATCGCAGACCTGTCCACCGTGGCAGAAGGCGACGTCGTCCTGCTGCACGGCTGCTGCCACAACCCGACCGGCGCGAACCCGACGCTGGACCAGTGGGACCAGATCATCGCCACCTTGCAAAAAGTGCAGGCCGTGCCTTTCGTTGACGTCGCCTACCAAGGCTTCGGCGACGGCCTTGACCAAGACGCGCAGGCCACCCGCAAAATCGCGGCAGCCTTCCCCAACGTGATGATCGCCGCCAGCTGTTCCAAGAACTTCGGCATCTACCGCGAACGCACCGGCATCCTGATGGGCATCGCCCGCGACGCGGACGAAGCCAAACTGACCCAAGCCAACCTGAACTTCCTGAACCGTCAGAATTACTCTTTCCCACCCGACCACGGGGCCCGCGTCGTCACCACGATCCTGACTGACCCCGCCCTGCGCGCCGATTGGGAAGCAGAGCTGGAAGAGACTCGCAACGGCATGCTTGGCCTACGTAAACAGCTAGCGGATGAGCTACGCCAGCGTGCGAACGACGACCGCTTTGACTTTATTGCCGACCACCGCGGCATGTTCAGCCGCCTTGGCACGACAGAGGCAAAGGTCGAAATCCTGCGCGCCGATCACGGCATCTATATGGTCAGCGACAGCCGTATGAACATCGCTGGCCTGAACGCCGAAACCGTCCCGATCCTCGCGCAAGCGATCGTCGACGCTGGCATCTAAACCTCTGTGGGCCCGCCAATAACGCGGGCCCACCCTTCTTCTTGTCCGAAATATCCAAGGGGGGAGGCGCAGCCGCAGGGGGCAGCGCCCCCCCTTTTATGTTTGCGCAAACATGCTGCACCTGCAAACAGAACCCTTGCGACCCGTCACGCAACAATATACCGATTGCGTAACTTAAAATGAAATAAAGAACCTCACTCATGTCATTCCGCATCCAACCGACACCCCCTGCCCGCCCCAATCGCTGCCAGTTGTTTGGCCCCGGCTCGAACACCAAGCTTTTCGCGAAAATGGCCGCGTCGGATGCGGATGTCATTAACCTCGACCTCGAAGATTCCGTGTCCCCAAACGACAAAGACGCCGCCCGCGCCAACATCATTCAGGCGATCGGTGACATCGACTGGAACACCAAGCACCTCAGCGTGCGGATCAACAGCCTTGATACGTCCTTCTGGTATCGCGATGTGGTCGACCTGCTGGAACAGGCGGGTGACCGGCTTGATCAGATCATGATCCCCAAGGTCGGCTGCGCCGCCGATGTCTACGCCGTCGACGCCCTTGTCACCGCGATCGAGGCCGCAAAGGGGCGCCGCAAGCGCATCGCCTTCGAAGTCATCATCGAATCCGCTGCAGGCCTGGCGAACGTGGGCGAAATCGCCGCTTCCAGCCCGCGCCTGCAAGCCATGAGCCTTGGCGCTGCCGACTACGCCGCCTCTATGGGCATGCAAACAACGGGCATCGGGGGCACGCAGGACAACTACTACATGCTGCACGGCGAGACCCGCCACTATTCCGACCCGTGGCACTGGGCGCAAACCGCCATCGTCGCCGCTTGCCGCACACATGGCATTCTGCCCGTCGATGGCCCCTTCGGCGATTTCAGCGATGACGAAGGCTACCGCGCCCAAGCCCACCGCAGCGCAACGCTCGGCATGGTCGGCAAATGGGCGATCCACCCCAAGCAAATCGCCCTCGCCAACGAGGTATTCACCCCCTCGGCAGAAGCCGTCGCCGAGGCGCGCGAGATCCTTGCCGCAATGGAACAGGCCAAGGCCCAAGGCCAAGGCGCAACCGTCTACAAAGGCCGCCTTGTCGACATCGCCAGCATCAAACAGGCCGAGGTGATCGTAAAGCAATCCGAGATGATTTCAGGTTAGCGCAGCCTCGCGCAAATTGGGGTGCCCATTGCAATTCGAACCTTACGTCGCCTATATCGACGTAAGGCAAAAAGGGCGTTCCCATGACTCAGTATCTCGACTTTGAAAAACCACTCGCCGAAATCGAAGGCAAGGCAGAAGAACTGCGTGCCATGGCCCGCGACAACGCCGAGATGGACATCGAGAAAGAGGCCGCCGCGCTGGATAAGAAAAGCGCCGACCTGCTCAAATCGCTCTATGGCAACCTCACGCCTTGGCGCAAATGCCAGGTCGCGCGCCACCCCGAGCGCCCGCATTGCAAGGACTACATTGCCGCCCTGTTCACCGATTACACGCCGCTGGCAGGGGATCGGAACTTTGCCGACGACCACGCCATCATGGGCGGCCTTGCCCGTCTAGATGGCCGCGCTGTCATGGTGATCGGCCATGAAAAAGGCAACGACACCAAATCGCGGATCGAACATAACTTCGGCATGGCCCGGCCCGAGGGCTATCGCAAAGCCATCCGCCTGATGAACATGGCGAACCGGTTCGGCCTGCCCGTGGTCACGCTGGTCGACACCCCCGGTGCCTACCCCGGCAAAGGCGCAGAAGAACGCGGCCAATCCGAAGCCATCGCCCGCGCGACAGAAGCCTGCCTAGAACTCAACGTGCCCCTCGTCAGCGTCGTGATCGGCGAAGGCGGCTCTGGCGGCGCTGTCGCCTTCGCCACCGCAAACCGCGTCCTGATGCTCGAACACTCCATCTATTCCGTGATCAGCCCCGAAGGCTGCGCATCGATCCTGTGGAAAGATGCCGCAAAAACGCAAGAGGCGGCCGCCGCCCTGCGTCTGACCGCACAAAACCTTAAGGAACTTGGCGTCTGCGACACGATCATCGCCGAACCCCTTGGCGGTGCCCACCGCGGCGCACAGACCGCCATTGCGGCGGTTGGCAAGGCCCTGACGGCGACGCTCAAAGACCTCGACAAAGTCGCCGCTGACAAAATCCGCCTTGATCGCCGCAAGAAATATCTCGACCTCGGCAAAAAAGGCCTCGCCGCCTAAGGCTCGCCCTTCTTCTGGTTAAAAATACCTCGGGGGAGGCGCAGCCGGGGGCAGCGCCCCCTCCGTCCCCTGTGCAGATCACCACATCCGATCTTGCGCGCGTGCCACATAGTTGTCGTCGTAATCGACCGCATCGAACGTACCGTCTTGCTCGCGCAGCATCTCTCCCGCTGTTGGCACAGCGGTACGCATCGCCCCTGTATCCCATGTCTGCGACCGCATCAGTGCTTTGGCGCATTGAAAATACGCCTCTTGCACTGTCACAACGATCACGCTGCGGGGGTGCTTGCGGTTTTGGGTAAAGCTTTCCAGCACCTGCGCATCCGCCGTTACAATCGCCTGCCCGTTCACGCGCACGACGTTGTTTTCACCCGGCACCATGAACAGCAGACTGACCCGTCCGTCGCGGACGATATTGCGCAGGCTGTCGATGCGGTTGTTACCCTGCCAATCGGGCAACAGCAGCGTGCGCGCATCCGCGATCCGCACCACCGGCCCCACATCGCCGCGCGGGCTGCAATCGGTACCTTCCGGTCCGACCGTGGACACCATGACCAGCCGCGACGCCGCGATCCAGCGCCCATATGCGGGCGTAATCTGCTGCACGACCTTCCTCAGCGATGCTGGCACCGGGGGACCATACAGCGCCTCTAGCGCGGCTAAATCCGCGATGGGGGTCATACAGGCGGCCCTTCGACCTCTGGCGGGGTCGCAGTACGCACGGGCACAGTAAACCCAGCCTCGCGCGCTAGCGCGTCAGAGGCACCTTCGACTGCGACCTCAAGCTGGTGCAAAAAGGGGCGTAGGCCGATGCCGGCCGGGATCGGGTCTAGGAACTGGAACACCGCCGTGCCCGGCTTGCGGTAAACGCCGCGCTTGGGCCAGAAGACGCCCACATTCGTCGCCACGGGCACAACCGGCTGCTTCAAATCGGCATAAAGCGCTGCGGTGCCTTTCTTATAGGGCATGACAGCGCCCGGCCCGACGCGGGTGCCTTGGGGATAGATGCACAGCTGGCCCGGCGCGCCATCACCGGATTTTACCCGCGCCAGCATATCCCGGATCGCTGCACCCTTTTTGCCGCGGTCCACGGGGATACAGCCAGCACGATAGGCGAAAAATCCCAAGATGGGTGCATAAAGCAAAAGCCGCTTCATGATGAAACGTGGGCGCGGCAGCAGTTGATAGATATACATTACATCCATGAACGACTGATGCTTGGCCGCAATCATGCAGCCATAGGTCGGCGGCGTGCCGCGCACCTCGAACTTCAGGCCGATCATCCAGCCGGCCAGCCAGATCACAGCGCGAGAGTACCACAGGCAGGTATTCGCCGCACCGCGCGGATGGATTAGCGCATAGGGCAGAAACACGATGCCCATGACGGCCATCAGAATATACATCACGATGCTGAACAGCAGCGATCGCAGCCATTGAATTGCATAGCTCATGATTGCGTCCTCAAGGTACGCAGGGCAGCAGCCCTGGTGGCGAAAAAGGCGGTCACGCCCGCCAATGGCGGAATCATCAGCGGCGCAAGCCAGCCCAAACCTGTAAAGCCCAATCCGGTTAAGAAACCACCCGCATCGCCGCCGTCAGGCAAAATGGCCACCGCCATCACGCCCAGCAATGTCCCCAGCGCCGCCCCTGCCGCGGCCCGCAGGGTAAAGCGCCGCACAAAAGCGCGGGCAATATAGGTGTCGCGCGCGCCGACCAGCCGCAACACACGGATCACCTGCGCGTTGGCCGCCAGCGCCGATTGCGCGGCGAGTGTGATCATCGCAGCCGTCGCCCCGCCGATCAGCGCCAGCGCAACCCAGCCCAGCATCCGCAGCCGGTTCGCCGCCGTCACGAGCGGCTGCCGCCAGCGCGTGTGATCGTCCAGCACGGCGCCGGGCACTTCGGCTTGCAGGCGGGCACGCAAGCCCGTCGCGTCATAGCCGTCCGCCGTTTCGACGATTTCGATCAGTTGCGGGATCGGCAAGGCGTCAAGCGGCAAATCAGGCCCGAACCACGGCTCTAGCAAGGCGCGTTCTTCATCATCGCTCAGCGCGCGGGCGCTGGCGACACCGGGCGTTTGTTCCAGTACCGTCAGCGCGGCCCGGACCTGTGCATCGGCTTGATCGGCGGGCGCAGAAATGCGCAGCGTCGCGGTGCGTGCCAGTTCAGCTGACCAACGATCGGCCAGACGGCCTGTCGCCAGCGACAATGCAATCGCAAAGACGGCCAGAAACGCCATGGCAGCTGCTGTGAATAGCGTCAGCCGCGCGGTAAAGCCGGTGGGCGGCACAGCGCGGTCTGCTTGCGGATCACCGCCCAAAAGCGCCAAGGCACGGGCTGTCAGTTCTGATATACGGTCCATCACAGCGCCACCCCCGCCTGCAATCGCCCGCCCTTTAGCCGCAGCACATTGGCACTGACCTGCGCCTTAGCGGCGCGGATCAGGTTCAAATCATGGCTGGCGATCAACACGGTTTTGCCCATGCGGTTCAGCTCGACCAGCAGCGTCAGCAGGCGCTGCGACATTTCCCAATCGACATTGCCCGTCGGCTCGTCCGCGATGATCACATCCGGCGACGTAATCACAGCCCGCGCCAACGCGGCGCGTTGCCGTTCGCCGCCTGACAGCTCTGGCGGCAATTGCCCCGCCTGGGCGGACAGGCCGACCCACGCCAGCAGCTCGTCCAAATTGCCCTCAGCCTCGTTCGCGCGGCCAGCGACTTGCAAAGGCAGCGCGATATTTTCGGCGACCGGCAAATGGTCAAGGAACTGACAATCCTGATGCACGACGCCAATGCGGCGCCGCGCCAGCGCGATTTCGTCCCGGTTCATCTGCGCAGCATTTTGCCCAAACAGGCTGACCACCCCGCTTGTCGCCCGCAGATCGCCGTAGCATAATTTCAGCAACGTCGTCTTGCCCGCGCCTGACGGGCCGGTCAGGAATTGAAACGATCCCGGCGCAAGCGCAAGCGAAAGGCCCGAGAACAGCTCTGCCCCGCCATAGTTGTAGGCCACGTCCGATAGCTCGATCAAAGTGGTATCCTCACCTGTGTCAGCAATGTTTTGCCCAAATCTGCAACAGGTTACAATGCAATCACGCCGGATCGTGCTGCAAAACCTTGGCCTTAGTCGCGGGCATTGCTAGGAATGACGAAACAATGGGTGCCGATTGGTGCCTTGTGCTGTGCAAAAGGACCTGTGGCGATGCGGCTGATCTGCCCGAACTGCGGCGCTCAATACGAAGTCGGCCTGGATGTCATCCCCGATGACGGACGTGATGTGCAGTGTTCAAACTGCGGCCAGACATGGTTTGAAGACCCCAAAGACCCCTCTGCTGCGGCAGAAGACGATATGCGTGCGCCTGCAAAACCGGCATCTGTGTCGGTCGCCGCCACATCGCTGGCTGCTGTTGTTGCACAGCCCCAAACCACGCAAAGCGCGCCAGAGCAAAAGCCCGCGCCGAAGGTTGATGTTAAGCCAGAGCCGAAACAGGCTGCCCCTGTGGCCAGCACACCGCCGCAACCTGTGCGCAGCCAGCTGGACCCATCGATTGCCGATATCCTGCGCGAAGAGGCCGCACGCGAAGAAGCTGCGCGCAAATCCGAATCCGCTGGTGGTCTGGAACAGCAGGCTGATTTGGGACTGACCGAACCGGTCCGCCCCCGCCCCGTCCAGCCGGTCCCGCCGATGCCTTATGACCAAAGTCATGTGCACAAAGACAACGCGCAAAGCGCGCCCCCAGCCATGCCGCCAAAGCTGCCATCTGACACGCCGGGCAGCCGCAAAGAATTATTCCCCGATATCGAGGAAATCAATTCGACCCTGCGGTCCAGCGCGGACCGGGGCGGCTTGCCCCTGCTGCCGTCAGAAGAGGACGAAATCGCACGCCGCAGCAGCTGGCGCGGCTTTTTCGTGATGATCACACTGATCGTCATTCTGGCACTGATCTATGCCTATGCTGACACGATTTCAGCGCAGATCCCGGCCCTGTCGGCGGTCCTGTCAAGCTATGTTGATGCCGTGAATGGCGCGCGCCTTTGGCTGGATAACCAGATCGCAGCGATGCTGGGCGACGCGGTACCGCCCACCACCTAAGCCGTGCCGCCGCGCAGGCGGTACGGGCCTCATCTCTTAGAGCCCGATTTAAAACTATTTGAGTGAGTTCAGTGGTTTGTGATTCTGTTCGGTTGTGAAGCTGAATGGAGATCACAATGGCTTGGACTGAACTCACCCGCCGTCAACATGATCGAAAAGGCGATAAATACGCAAGCGATATGAAGGATGCGGAATGGGCGTTGATAGCGCCTTCGATGTCGCCGCCGAAGACAACTGGTCGGCCCCGTACGACATGTTTGCGCGACGTGGTCGACGCACTCCTCTACATTGCAACGACCGGATGCCAATGGCGTATGTTGCCCAACGACTTCCCGCCGGTTTCAACGGTTCGGGGCTATTTCTA
>NZ_FOTF01000030.1 GCF_900114485.1 Loktanella salsilacus
CTGTAGAGCGTCAACCACCTTGTCCGCGCGCGACAACCATCTTGGCCGGTTTTCAGGCCGCTGAGGTTGGCGTGTCGTTCAATGTTTCTGGTTAGGTGTCTCCTTCGTTTTGGTTGTCGGTGATGGTTGTCGGCGGCGTTTCGGCCTGTGCCCTTTTGTTGGAGGCGGCGGCACGCTGACGGAAGCTTTCGGCGTTCATCTCGAGGATGCTCGCGTGATGGACGAGGCGGTCGATGGCCGCTACGGTCATCGCCTTGTCGGGGAAGATCTGATCCCAGCCGCTGAAGGGTTGGTTGGCGGCAATGGCGATGCTGCGGTATTCGTAGCGCCTGGCAATCAGTTCGAAGAGGACGCCGGTTTCAGCCTGATCCTTGTGGGCATATGTGATGTCGTCGAGAATGATCAGGTCGAACTTATCAAGTTTGGCCAGGGCTGCCTCAAGAACGAGATCGCGTCTTGCAGCCTGAAGCCGTTGCACCAGGTCGCTGGTTCTGGCGTAGAAGACGCGGTGGCCTGCCTCAATCAGAGCATGGCCGATGGCGCAGAGGATGTGCGTCTTACCGGTCCCGGAATTACCGATTGCAATGAGATTGCCGCCACCATCCAGCCAGTCGCCTGCTGCCAAGGCCGCGACGCGAGCACGTGGCAAGGTGGGCAAGGCCTTGAAGTCGAAGGTTGCCAATGTCTTTCCCGCGGGGAGTTGCGCCTCGTTCAGATGGCGCCGGATGCGGCGCATGTCCCGCTCTGCCAGTTCAAATTCCGCCAGAACGGCAAGGAAGCGAGCGGCTGGCCAGCCTTCGGTATCGGCGCGGGTGGCAATCTCGGCCCAGAGCTTGTGGAAGCTGGGCAGTCGCAGCGCGGTCAGCATGCTGGGCAGCGTGTGGATGTCGATCTCGCGGGCGCTCATGCGCTTGCCCCCAGCAGCGCATCGAAGCTGTCCAGAGAGGGATGGGCGACAGCGACATCCTTCGGCAATGCTGTGGCCTTTGGAGCCAACAGCAACACCAGGGCCTTGGGATCCGGCACGCGACCAGCGTCGAGGTCTGCTGCCAGCAAATGCGCCAACTCCGCTTCACAGGACTGTTCATGGGCGATGGAGAGCAGATCGACCATTCGGCGGCAGGCGTCGCGGCGCTGAAGGTCCCGCTGCAGCACCTTCCACGCTTCGGCGTATTCGGTGCGGGGAAACAGGCTGTCACGGTAGATCGAACTCCACAGGGCTTGTGGCTTGCGCCGCAGAGCATGGATGACGTGGTGGTAATTGATGACATGGACGCGATGCCCATCGCCGCGCCCGCGGGCCCGGGGATGGTTGACGACGAGGGTGCCGCCGAGAAACGCCTCGATGCGATCATCGTACAGATGGACACGCAGGCGCTGACCGATCAGCTGTGACGGTGCGCTGTAGAAGATGCTTTTGACCAGGAAGCCACCTGTGCGGGTGACAGGCACCACGATCTCGGTGAAGTCAGTGGTGCGCCGCTGCGGCAAAGGCTTCAGGTGCGTCTGCTCCGCCTGCACAGGCATCGCCCGCTGCTTGTTGCGCCGGGCAACCAGCATGTCGACGAAGCGCCGGTAGTCTTCGATGGATGCGAAGTCGCGGCTGCCGCGCAGGATCAACGCCTGATCGATAGCTGTCTTGAGATGCCGGTTCTGGGATTCCACCGCCCCGTTCTCGTGGGCCTCACCCCGGTTGTTACGGCTGGCATCCATGCCGTAGTGGCCGACAAAGGCATCATAGCGCTTGGTTATATCCTCGCGCTGATCGATGTTCAGATTGCGGAATGCGGCCGAGAGGCTGTCGGTTCGGTGGTTTTGCGGCACGCCGCCCAGTGACCAGAGGGCTTGCTGGAGGTTCTCGGCCAGCGCCGTGAAGCTTTCCCCGCCGAGAACCACGCCGACATGTTCCCACCGGCTGTAGACCATGACGAAGTGGTAGAGCAGGTGCGGGAACGCTTGTCCCGCGATCATTACCCGCAGTTCATCGGCATGGGTGAAGTCGGACTGAGCCATGTATCCCGGCTCCGGTGTCTGGCGGAAGATGATGTCGCGCTCAGGACCGTTCAGCGCCCGCCACTGCCGCACCCGCCGCTCCAGGGTCCGCCGGATACGATCGTCTGGAAACGCCACGGGATGCTCGCCCTGAAGATGACGCAACAGGGTGACAGCCTGCAACGCACTGTCGTTCTCCAACAAAGGAAGAAGTTCGCTCTTCCAGTAGTCTTCAAGGGGGTCCGGCACCGTGCGTGCGTGAACACTCTTGCGGTTGGAAGGCAGGGTCGGGTCAGCATCGAAACGTCGGGCGGTCCGTTCACTGAACCCGGCGCGGGCAGCCGCGGTGCGCTGACTGTGATTTTGGAGGTCGGTCATGTATACTCTCAATTGCTGGTCGGTGATGAGTTGATAGGCCAATCCTGATCCTCCGTTTGACGGCAGAGGATCCCAGTTTACCAACCCGCAGCGACCAGCACCTATTCCCAAAATCAATCAGGCCGGTGGGGCTACCCTCCAGACGGGCAAGCCCGTCTTCCGTCCAGCCCCACCGGCCAAGGTGGTTGTCGGCACCGGCCAAGATGGTTGTCGCTCAACACCGCCTCTTCGAGATGATGAAGCGCAGCCCGTCTCGTGCATCGCGCAGCATTTGCTCGGCTAAAAGGTCGGTCTGCGGGACAAAGCGCCAATTCGCTGCACTTGCACCAATGTCCGCAGTGCAGGCACGGCAACGGGCGAAAGAATGCCCGCCGCATCACAAGATCAGTCGCCAGGCGTTGCAGCAGAACCAGCGAGGATGCCGCCGTCAATTGTTAGCTCGGAGCCGGTCATGTAGGCTGCTTCGTCTGAAGCGAGCAACACGGCAAGGGCTGCAACCTCTTTCGCCTCGCCAAACCGCCGCATGGGTGTATCGGCCACCATTGCAGCTCCGCGTTCTGCCCGGTCAGGACCGTTGCCAAGCATCGGTTCCCACATAGGTGTCATGATGGCCGCTGGATGGATAGAGTTACACCGGATGTTCAGCCCCTGCGCGGCGCAGTAAAGCGCGACTGACTTCGTGTGGTTGCGGATCGCGGCTTTTGAGGCGGCGTAGGCTGCGGCCATAGGGATGCCGACGAGACCCGAACGTGATGAGATGTTCACGATGCTGCCTGCACCGTTCGCGCGCATCGCGCGGATCGCATAACGGCAGCCGAGAAAAGTGCCATCGGTGTTTACCGCATGGACGCTCCGCCAGTCAGCCAAAGTAGCATTCTCTGGGTCATGAGCTGGTGGCGCATCATCGAACTGCCCTTCAAACCCGGTGATACCGGCGTTGTTCACCAGCACGTCAAGGGCGGGAAAGCGTTCAGCTATCGTATTCCAATCGGCTTCGGAGGCCACATCGAGGCGAGCAAATGTTGCGCCGATCTGGTCGGCCATGGCCTGCCCGTTCTCTGCGTCGATATCTGTCAGGATCACGTCGGCACCTTCATCACGGAAGGCATTTGCGATGGCGGCACCAATGCCGCGAGCACCCCCGGTTATAAGGGCTGTTTTTTTATTCAATCTGGGCATGAAAGCTCCGTAAAGTGTGAATTCAATGGAGTCCGGGCGTTATTCGCTTAAACCGCAGTTCCGCCCAGGGGGCGAGTTTCCGGATTACCGGTGCCGTTTGTCCATCGTCGTTCACTCCTCATCGGATCATTGCATAATAGAAAAAGGCATCCCAATGATCAAGCTCGTCACAGCAGCCGTTAATCTACCTTGCAGCATCGGTTGTATTGGGCTCACTGCCGACTTTCGCCGCGGTGCACACGAAATCAGCGCGAAATCGTAAGGCGAGCGGCGGCAGAGCGGACAAAGCCGCCTTAGGGTTCGCGGAGGTGCTGGCGTCTGCCTATGAGAGTGGGGCTTCGTAGTGCTCGCGTGTGAGCCTGACCTCTCATCCATGAATAAATGAGTGCCGTTGCCCGACGCGATAAACAGCGTTGCTGAAACGCTCGTCGGACTAATATCACCGCTGCTTGAGGTAGGCATCCAACCTCTTGAACGCATCATCTGACGGCTTGTTATTTAAGGCCTTCGAGAACGCTTCAGATATGCCATACTTTGACGCATATTCTACGGCGGCGGCTTCAAGGGCAATGAAATAGTCGGACATTTTTTTCGGTTCAGAAGTTTGCACGGTATACCTCGTGTTGACTCCTCAATATTGAAGCAAACATGTTAAAGAACCGTTAAGAGATGTTTCTCTTTATAGCCCTAGTCAGAAGTAGACCGCGAATAGCAGGTCGTCAGGCAGTCGTTGCGTAGAAGCCGGTCTCCAACCCATACAAAAATATCTACGACGATATCGTCCGGTTTTATGTGGATGATGAACACAGCTACGAACAATCCTAGCGGCGATACCAAGTGAAAGCTCAATGCTACTTACTGTCGCTTTCCATCGCGACTTGGTTGAAAGCTTCTGACACCTTGGCTGCGGCCGATTGCTGTGCACTAATCTTGCGTCCGTATCGCGCTGGCATTTCAGGCGACGTCCAACGGCCGGCGACCATGATGGATGACAGATCGCACCCAATTCGAAACGCGTCATGCACACCTCCGATGCGCGTGCTGTGCGCCGATACATCCTTTCGTCCGGTGCAACGTCTTAAAATCCGTGAAATTGTGGCGGGATCAAGAGGAAGATGTTGTGCACCTTTTTGAGACTTAGTCAGGATTGGATCGTCTGCCTTCAGCTTAGCTTCTTCAATCCAAGCAAGAACAGCCAAGGTGCCTTTTGCGGAGAGATAGGCGTAGGCACCTTCACCGTATTGATCTGTTTTTGACCGGCTGACGTAGAGCAGGCTGCTCCCATCGTCTTGCCGCAATAGGTTCTTCACTTTGAAAGCAGAAACTTCCGAAGAACGGCACCAACTGTCAGTCATAATCCAAAGCATCGCTTTGTCACGCAGCTCCAAGCGACTTGAACCCAGACGATCAATCGCATGTATCACATCCTTTTTGCCAAGAGCAGGCGCTTGACGCTGCGTTGTGCCATACTTGCGCTTAACGCCCTTCAAAGCCAAATCGACAAGCCGATGCCGCGTTGGAGACGGCAGGAAACGAGATCGATGTAGCTCTGCAATACCCCAAAGCCTCGTTTCGATCGTGTTTGAGGCCAGTTTGCCGCCCATATCATCAACCCAAGAGGCCAAAATTTCAGGGCTAACTGGAGGCTCTGGTGAGTATCCATGATCCGCACACCATTTACCAAAAAGCCGAATAACCATGTGGTAGTTCCGCAAGGTTGCATGAGCAAATGCGTTCTCTGACCGCTGGCGATACTCTTCTATGAGTTGATGTCGTCGCGAGGAAGGCAGTCGTGAAATTGCTGATAAGGCTTCGACGCGTTCGTTGTGGCGGTCAAACTCACGTGGCATTGAATGTCTCCCAATGTTCAAGCGATTTCATGCAGTCGGCAAGTTTATTATACACACCCTTGGCCTTGCTTAATGACAACATGTCCGAATTATTACATTCAGCGAAGTGGGCTCACTGCCGAACTTCGCTGCAGATGCTCCCCGAAAAAACTGGGTCGTGTCCCTGAGCGTCTGCTTTCTTGGGACGTGCCCATTTAGCTTGCAGGCGCAGCGAATGTCGGCAAACCGCCCTTTCGAAGCAACATGTGTGCTGTGCAGTATCCAGAAGAATACGCTCGAACCAGACTTTCGCTGAGTAGAGTATGATCGGTAAATTTAGGAGCCGAGGAAGTCGGTCATGTCGAGAAGCTTGCGCAGCAACCCTGTTGGCTTCCGCTGACAACAAGTGCCGGTGTCCCGGGACTGTTTGCTATGGATTCAAGGTGAGTCTGCAGCTTGGGTCCTTCCGGCATGGGTTTGTTATAGGGTCGGCCGTAGCGCAGAAGCGTTGGTTCGTTAATGAATCGGCAAAGCCTAAACTAATGCAGGTGGCTTTGGGTCTGAAGCGCTACTGCTGTGTTGGAATGGGATGGGGGGCAAAATTTTGAGGACTGTAGCGCTGATAGGGTTGAGCCGCGGGAGATGTATATCTGTCCTCCTCTATTGCCGATGATCCACGGAGCACGCAAAAGGTTGGAGGAGGTCTGGGCGCACTTGTAACGATGGACGCGTTCCTTTTCGCCTCGAAGACAGATTGATCAAGGAACGTCGCAGATGATCGAAAGAGCAGCAATAATCGGCCTAGGGATCATGGGGCGCAGGATGCTTGAACACATGGTGCAACACCCGAGTTATGAACCGGTTGCCCTTTGGGATCCCGATCCGGACGCCTGCCAGAAGGCGCTGGCCCTGGCGCAAGGTGCCGCGATCACCGGCTCTGCAGAGGAAGCCATCGCTTCTGCGGATATCGTATACCTTGCCTGTCCTCCGGGTCCGCGCAAAGTCTATGCGCTGGCTGCAGCCGCTGCAGGTAAGGCTGTATTTCTTGAAAAGCCGCTTGGCGTCGATATCGCTGAGAGCGAGGATCTTGTGGTGCGTCTGACCGAAAGCGGCGTTCCCGCTGCGGTGAATTTTACGCAAGCGGCCGGCGCAGCTTTGACCAGTGTGGCAACAGCCGCGCGTTTGGGTGAATTGGGCGATATTGTTGGGGCGGATATCGTCGTGACCTATCCGGCCTGGCCACGTGCATGGCAGCAAGCGGCTGACTGGCTTCGGTATCGCAATGAGGGCGGTATGACCCGGGAAGTGATTTCGCACTTTCTCTTCTTCTGCGAACGCATCCTTGGCCCGCTTACGGTCGTCTGGGCGCACCCCTCCTATCCAGCTGGGTCTACCCTGTGTGAAACCCACATGCTGGCCCGACTTGAGACTGCTGATGGGCGGCCCGTGACCATCATGGCTAGCATCGGGGGCGCGCAACCGGATCGACAGGAACTGACAATCAAAGGATTGGTCGTCAGTCGGCGTATTACAGACTTTTACGTCGATACCGTCTCTGATGGCGGGGACTTCATCGAGACGTCAGAGCGACCAGCGGATCCGCGTGCCTCAAGTCTCAAGGCTCAGCTGGACGATTTACTTCTGTGCATCGCGGGAAAGCCAAACAGGCTTGCGTCACCAGGCGAAGCCCTCCGGGTGCAGAAGCTGGTCGAAACCATGCTGGTTGGAAAGTCCTGAGCATGTCCCAGCGGGTTGCGCCTTCCTTTTCGGTGGACTGTGCTCTGGACTAAATTAAAGCCGTTGGCAGAAGGACAGGGTGGGCAATCCGAAAAAAGAGCACTGACGCCCGTTATAATGTATTTCTGTTGATTTCCGGTTCGAATTGACCCAATTTTTCAATTAGCGCTGACCCGTCTGGCTTATGAAAAGCTCATTCAACGTCGACGGAATTGATGACAGCTGATGGCTCACGACGTTTCGAAAGGCTGGGTCAAATTCTCACATAAATCAACAGACAGAGTTGCCCCTATGCGCATTTGATTTGTGTCCGCTCGCGCGCACGTAGCAGGGTTTCGTCGATGCTGTCAAAATCGCCGGACGTCTTAAGAAAAACGCGGCCAACAGATATCTCTATTGGCTTCAGGTCGCTTGCCGGATGGCGCAAGTCTATGCGCGAGAGCTCTTTCCTTACCAAAAACTCAAGCTCAGTCTGGAAATTGGACTTTTCAGTAGCAACTTTCATGACGAGGAAGCATCCGTACCCACCATAAGTGAAGTGACATTGTTCCTGTCTCAACGCGACAGAAAGCGCTTCGCTTATGTCTGAAAGTAGGCCCAAAAATTCCTGTGGGGTCGAATTTTCGAAAAGTTGGAGAGGGTTCTGGAACTTGACCGAGGCGACCCCGCCAAGGCGGAATTGGCTGCGCTCCATCCGGTCGATGTAATTTCTGAACGCAGGCTGCTCAAGGTAGCCCGTCGTGCCTTCGAAGCTGACAGCATCCTCAAACTTTAGCCCCGATAGAATGCCCTGGCCCTGACATGCCGAAGCGATCTGACGCACAAGCCGATCAGTGGATGTAATTTGGCGGCTCAGACGCGCTGCCGTCTCGATCCTAGCCATCAGGTCATTGAACTGAAAAGGCTTCACGATGTAATCGTTCGCACCGGCCGAAAAAGACTTCTGGATGTACTCCCGATCAGACATTGCGGTCAGCATTATGATCGGCGTGCGCTTGTATGCCTGATCCTGTCGAAGCTCCCTGCACAACTCCATTCCGTCCATACCCGGCATTTGGATATCGATCAGAAAACATTCGTATGGATCATTAGCTCTTTTGACCATGGCCAGCGCCTCGTGCGCGTTGTTCGCGGCCTCAAAATTTGCGAACCCCATAGCTTCGAGAGCCATCCCGAGAAGCTCAATGATAAAAACATCATCATCTACAATCAAAATTTTCATTTCATGATCGCTTTTGCCACACTCCATAACTTGATCCCGAAGAATATCAGTCTCCACTCAGCTGTATAATCAATGCCCTAATCGTCATGTAGGTGCCGATTATGGCCGGAGTTGGACCAAACTGACAGAACTTTAGTTGCGATGCCTAAATCTCGACCACGTGTTAAGTCCGCAAACCCAATCGCAGCGAGCTATATGTGCGGCTAGCTCTCTGATTAAACGTTGGAAGGGGTGGTGATGGGCTGGATTTGGCCTGAACGATTAGGTGTGAGCTGTTGTCGAACGGGACTTTCCAAAGCAAGAGCGCGGATAGGCAGGCAGAGACAACCGGATGGTGCCGAACGGAAACTTAAACTGGCACGCCGTGGCGGAAATCGCCGGGAGCACACGACCCTCACACGACTGTCTAAAACCGCTATGTTCTCTGTGCTGAACGCGGCATTTTGCGAGGAATTGATTGATCCGAATACCAATGCTGCGAAGTTTATGGACGCCCGCGCGGCTAAAGCTGATGCGTGGATTCGAGCCAACCAGCAAACGCTGGGTTAGAACTGAAGAAAGATTTGATTTTAGCTCTGCGTGCATCGCATCAATTCTACCTTTGTGCAGCATGGGGTACTTCGGGCTCACTGCCGACCTTCGCTGCGTATGCACACCGAAAAGTATTGTGGCGCGGCCCTGAGCGTCCGTTTTCTCTAGGTTGCCCATTTTGGTTTGCGGGTGCGGCGAACGGCGGCTTTCCGCCCTTCGTGGCGAATGTCACTTCCGGCCCTTAGCTGCCGTTCATCACCACCTCAAGATGCTCCGGTGCGGCCCGTCGAACCAGCCATTCAAGCATCTGGCAGCATTTTGTCGGCCAAACGTCGGTCTGCGGTCAAAGTTAGCTTTCGCGGCCGGTGCAAAAACTGAATTCGGCAGGGTTGGCATCATCATAGGGGGCGGGGAAGAGACCTTAGCGGGGGTGATCTTAAATGCGGAAATCATTTGACGCATAGAGACGGTCGGTCTCGCCTATACACCTGAAATCCAACAAGATCTCAAATCAAATACCCCAGCAATCCGCTTGTCCCTCCTTGCGCTTCGGTCTTTAACGGAGCTGCAACGACACCCGCGCGGCTCCCTGTCTGCGTAGGTCAGGGCCAAAGGGATATCACAGTGCTTTTCTTCACCATCTGGCCCCTTTTCGCGCTGATCTGCCTTGGCTATATCCTTGTAAGACGCGGCTTTCCTGATCCCGGTTTCTGGCCCGCCGCCGAACGGATCAACTATTTCCTGCTCTTCCCCGCCCTTCTGCTCAGCAGCCTGGCCGATGCACCCGTCCGCGACCCACAGTTGCTACGTCTGGGCTGTGCGGCCGTCATAATCATTCTTTTCGCCGCCTTGGCCTTGGCCCTGGCCCGACGCGCTTATCCCCTGCCAGCCGCCCGCTTTGGCCCATTGCTGCAAGGCACAGTGCGCTTCAACACCTATCTGGGACTGGCCATCCTTGCGACCTTGGCCGGACCCGTGGGGATCGAACGGGCGGCGCTTTACCTTGCGATCGCAGTGCCCTTGGTCAACGTCCTGTCGATTATGGCTCTGACCGAGGCGGGGCAGGCCCGCCGCCCCCTTGCCATGCTCCGCACCATGGTGCGCAACCCGCTAATCTTGGCTTGCTTGGGGGGTATCGCGCTGGCGCTGACCGGGTGGGGCCTACCCTTTGGCACTGGGCGCTTCCTTGACCTTCTGGCGCAAGCCAGCCTGCCGCTTGGACTGCTTTGCGTAGGTGCTGCCCTGCAACCCGCTGCCTTGCGATGCGACGGTCTAACCCTGGTTGCAAGCGGTGCCCTGCGCCTCCTGCTGATGCCCCTGCTCGCCGCACTCATCGCGCGCTCCGTCGGCCTTAGCGGGGTCGAGGCGCTCGTGCTGGTCGTATTCTCAGCCATCCCAACGGCTCCCACTTCCTATGTGTTGACCCGGCAACTGAACGGCGATGGCACGCTGATGGCAGGTATCGTCACGTCTCAGACGATTGCCGCCATCGCCACAATTCCGCTGGTTCTGTGGGTCCTCGGCCATTGATAACCACCCGATGATTCAGAACTCGCGCTGACATGCGCGCCACCACTTACAATCATGCCACCTTCGGATGCCTTGAAGCTGTGCCACCGAATGCAGCGGTTGATGGATGACCGGTATTGGCCGTCCTCAACGAGCTGGATTTTCGCACTTACGAGATGCTGCGGGACGGCAAGTAGTAAAGGGGCGCGATCAGGACCTACGTTGCGCTCGGCCCTGATAACCGCTGAAGGGACTTCCATGCCGTTCGATGCAGACGCCACCAATGTGGCTTTAAGGTTCGCAAACGTCGATAGCTTTAAGCCAACAATGATGAGGTTCGCCAATTCGCCCAATAGTTGACATGGGACCGACAAGTTCGCGCTGAACCGAGGCATTTTGGTGAAAATGCTATTGCAATCAATCAGTGGGTAGACGTATGTAATGTTATAACATTACATACGCGCTGTGGTTGCCTTGGTGTCTGCTTTCATAGGGAAATAATTCCTAACCCGATTAGGAACAATATCGAGCATAGGCCTGCTATTCACATCCCCATCAGCCGCCACAGCACACACTTGCGCGAAACGGTCAAACTTCGAAAAGGATACATCATGAAAACTTTGGCAACCGTCATCTTAGCAAGCTGCATTGCCGTCCCAGCCCATGCGCAGGAGACACGGGAATTGGGCACACACGTCCACGGAGTCAGCACGCTGCAAGTCGCCGTCGAAGATGGAACACTGTCCCTCGACCTGACGTCGCCAGGTTTGGACATCGTGGGGTTCGAATACGCGGCTTCAACCGATGCCGACAAGGACGCGGTCGCCATGGCGGTCGGCCGGCTGCTGAAGCCCGACGATATCGTAACGCTGCCTGACGCCGCTGGCTGTCGACTGGCCGCCGCGAGCGCGCACTTGCACTTTGGCGATGATCACGACGAAGACCATGATGATCACGCCGCCGAGCACAACGACCACGCCGCAGAGCATGATGACCACGACGATCACGCTGATACGGAACATGCTGAAGATGCGGACCACAAAGACGAAGGTGCTAAACACAGCGCGTTTCATGCAACTTATACCTATTCGTGTGATGCGCCGGATGCGCTGACGTCGCTGTCTCTTCCGTTTTTCGACCAGTTTGCCAACGCCCAAGAGATCGAGGCTGAGTATGTCACCGCCACTGGGGCAGGCCGCACCGAAATCTCGCGCGATGTCGCGCAGCTGGACCTGAACTGACCGTGACTGATGCTCCCCTGTCCTTGGTTGATGTGCACTTTGCGTGGCCCGGCAAGGGGGGCTTTGCATTGTCCTGCCCCGCCTTCGTGCTGGCACCGGGCGAGCGCGTTTTACTACTTGGGTCCAGCGGGTCCGGGAAATCGACATTGCTGTCGCTCATCTGCGGAATCGCAACCCCGCAACGCGGGCAGGTCCTCATTGCGGGAACGGATATGGGGGCGCTACGCGCGGGCGCCCGGGACCGATTTCGCGCCGCGCGGATCGGTGTCATCTTTCAGCAGTTCAACTTGCTGCCCTACGCGAGTGTAGCTGACAATATCCTGCTGCCTCTGCGGTTCGCGCCAGAACGCCGCGCGCGTGCGGCAGATGCGATAGCAGAGGCGCGCAGGCTTTGCATGGCAATCGGCCTGCCGGACAACTTGCTTTATATGCCGGCCGGAAGGCTCAGTGTGGGGCAACAGCAGCGCGTCGCCGTGGTGCGTGCCTTGATCGGGGCACCGCCGCTGATCGTCGCGGATGAGCCCACCTCCGCGCTTGATGCGGCGACGCAGGACGCATTTTTGCAATTATTGTTCGATCAAGTGGCTGATGCGGGTTCTTCCTTGCTGATGGTCAGTCATGACGAGCGGCTGGGCGCGCATTTTGATCGCGTCGTGCGGCTGGACGAAATCGTAACAACAAAAAGGGTTCCCGCATGATCCTGCGCCTCGCAACCGGGTCGCTGCTTGCGCGGTCGTTAACCGTCGGTATGACCATCCTATCCATCGCCTTGTCAGTTGCGCTGTTCCTTGGCATCGAGAAGGTTCGCACAGGGGCGCGCGCCAGTTTCGCCGACACAATCTCGGGGACAGATCTGATCGTCGGCGCGCGGTCAGGATCAGTGCAACTGCTGCTTTATTCAGTGTTTCGCATCGGCAACGCCACGAACAACGTCACATGGCAAAGCTATCAGGATATCGCGGCCCGGTCAGAGGTGGACTGGATTGTGCCGATCTCTTTGGGCGACAGTCATCGCCAATTCCGCGTCATGGGAACGTTGAATGCGTTCTTTGAGCGCTACAAATATCGCGGCGACCGGGCGCTTACATTTGCGCAGGGGCATGGACTGAATGACCTTTATGATGCCGTCATTGGGGCCGACGTGGCGCAGGCGTTGGGGTATGCTGTCGGCGATCCGATTGTTGTGTCGCATGGGCTGGCATCTTTTACCCAGCACGACGACCAACCCTTCCGCGTGGCCGGAATTGTAACCAAGACAGGCACGCCTGTTGACCGCACTGTCATCATTAGTCTGGAAGCGATCGAGGCGATTCATGTCGATTGGCAAGGCGGTGCGCTGGCGGGCGGCCAGACAACACCGGTCGACGCGATCCGCCAAATGGACCTGACCCCAACCGCCATCACTGCCGCGATGGTTGGCGTGTCATCGCGTTTGGACATCTTTGGCTTACAGCGCTGGATCAATGAATACCCACAGGAGCCTTTGTTGGCAGTCCTTCCCGGTGTCGCATTGCAAGAGCTGTGGCAGATTGTCGGGGTTGCTGAAACCGCACTGGTCGCCGTGTCCGGCATGGTCGTGGTGACGGCGCTTTTGGGAATGATGGCGATGATATTTTCCAGCCTGAACGAACGCCGCCGCGAAATGGCGATCTGGCGGGCGATGGGGGCCAGCCCCGCCACGATCTTGGGTCTGATGGTGCTTGAGGCTGCCCTGATGGCGGCGATAGGTGCGGCTTTGGGCTTTGCGCTGCTTTACGCGGGACTATGGATTGCGCAGCCGATGGTCGACGCGGCCTTTGGCCTTTGGTTGCCCATCGATGAGCCAAGCGGGCGAGAGTTTGCCGTTCTTGCTGCCGTCGTGCTGGCAGCTGCGGTTGCCAGCCTTGTGCCAGCGTTGCGGGCCTATAGGTTGTCGTTGGCCGACGGTATGATAGTAAGGATATAACGATGATCACAATGAACCGCCGACAGTTTGGGCTGAGCGCCACCAGTGGCCTGCTATTGCCCGCCGCTGCCCGTGCCGCATCCTACCAAGAGATAACGTGGGACGATCTTGTGCCGCCGGGTATTCCCTACGCCGAGGTGATCGGCGAAGGCGATCTGGATGAACAAACTGACACATGGCGGCCCATCTTCGATGAAAACGGCGTCAAGCTGAACGCAGCACTGGACGGACTGCAAATCAAGATGCCCGGCTACATTACGCCACTCGAAATCACGTCGGACGGCATGACAGAATTCCTATTGGTCCCCTACCTTGGCGCCTGCATTCACGTGCCACCGCCGCCGCCCAACCAACTGGTCTTTGTGAACACACAAACGCCTTGGCCCGGCGACGACATCTGGGACGCGATCTGGATTTACGGCACATTGCAGGCGCAGCTTCAGACGACTGACCTTGCCGAAATCGGTTATGCTCTGACCGCTGACAAGATTGAGGTCTACGAATGGTAAGCATTGGGCCAAGCCGCCGGACAATGCTGCTGGCCCTATCGGCTTTCGCGTTTGCGCGTCCAAGCTATGCCGAGACGGTCATTGATCTGGATTGGAAAGATCTGCTGCCTGAAGGCAATCTTGCAATACCGAACGAGATGCAGAGCCTTCTGCCGCATGACGAAAGCAACATGGCGTCCCGGCAGCCGGTGTCCACAGGCAGCCGGACCGACTGGAACGGGCAGACCGTGCGCCTGTCGGGATTTGTTGTGCCACTTGACTATAGCGGCACCGGCCTGACTGCGTTCATGTTGGTGCCTTACGTCGGCGCATGCATCCATGTGCCGCCCCCGCCAGCAAATCAGCTTGTCTTTGTGACCACCGAAAAGCCCTTTGAGCAAGGCAGCATGTTCGACGCCGTGACCATCACGGGGATGCTTGGAACGGTCTCGATCGCGACGCATCTGGCAGAGGTCGGCTACGCCCTGTCCGCCGACCGGATTGCACCATACGAAGGCTAACGGCTGGCACCAGCGAAGATGAAGTGTCCCCCTGCTAAGCACCCATCGTCGCGCTAATCTTTTGGCGTATCCGCGAAAGAACCTGATCGCCGGAGCAATCTCCTTCTGCAGGCTTGGCTGCTACCCAGTCAGACCAAGCAGCCATGACGCGTGATCACATAGCACCTTTTGCGCATCATCATGTAGGCCACGCCAACAACGAATTTGTTGGGGGCAATCTTGTCCCTTCCCTGCTAACGGTTTCGAACAGTCGCATTTGAGCGACTTGCCGCACCCGCCTAAATGGGCTCACTGCCGAACTTCGCTGCAGATGCACCCCGAAAAAAACTGGGTCATGGCCCTGAGCGTCTGCTTTTTGACAACGTGCCCATTTAGTTTGCAGGTGCAGCGAATGTCGGCAAACCGCCCAAACCTACGGCGTTGATCCGATCGCGTGCATTTACATCGTCTCAAACTTTGCCGGGCCTTTCCAACCTTTCTGTAGCCAAACAGCCGCCAGTTGAAACCCCGACGCTGGCCAGTCGGCAGGTGTCGGGACCATAACGATGCGCTTGACCGCAAATCCTGCATCGGCAATCAGCTTAACCCGGCTCTTCGTCGTGTAGTGCGTAAGCGGTGCCAAAAACAAAATGTTGTCAGCGATGCGAAGACTGTGAGTAAGGAAGTCGCGAAAGATGGACCACGGTGGGTTCGTGACGATCCAGTCGACTGGGGTGCTCCAATCGAAAAAATCTTGGCCTTCGCTCGCCTCGCACCAATGTTTATCGACCCACTCAGGGAAAGCGTTATAAAACGCGCCATCACCGCGCGCTGGATCAAGAACGCTGCCGCGTATTTCCGACGCAAATGTTTGCTGAATTTTGTATGCGAGATCCCGCGGAGTATAGACAACATCAGCGGCGGCATCATTCTGTCCAGGCACTAAGCGTTTTGAAGGCACAATCAGAACATCGTTGATGCGCAAAATGCGCAAGTATCGGCGCAGGGTATCTATACGCCCAGCAAAGCGCGTCTCAAGGGTGACGATCGTTTGTGGGCTGATCTCCAGCCTCGTTGCCATAGCCCGCTGCGAAAGGCCTTTCGCCTGGCGCCGGGCGGCCAGGGCTGCGCCGGGCGCTACGCCCTGATCCAAAGGGGTCCAGCTCCACTTCAGCTTCAGCGCAACCCGAAGGCGATCAAGCGATGCGATTGTCCCCTGCCCTTTCAAGACAAGTCGGGTCGTTTTCCAGGCAAGGCCGCTGTCACGCGCGAGGCTATCTACAGTAGCGTTTGGTATTTTTATGGTGATCGGGAGAATGATGGACTGCATCTGCGATAGTTGGAACAAATGGTCCATAAATGCCAGATCATTTCGACGTCAGTAGTGCGACGAAAATTGGAAATGAAGCCAAGTTATGCCACGCCACGACCGATCTGTTCTGAGCACGATAAGTAGCTCAGTCCTGCGGATTTCTTACAAGCCAATCTTCGATGATCCTTCGAATTTGCTCGGGGCGCGTAGGAGGATCAGTCTCCTTTCGCCTCGCGGTATCAATTTGATCAATCGTCGCCTGAGAGAGGCGAACGTTTATTGACATGGTGTCCGTTTTTGGGCGGCCCATTTTTCCCATACAACAGTCCTTGACTAAATGGTACCAGTGAACCATATTGTTCGCATGGGCAGAGAGTTCCCGCTCTCCGCCCGATGCTAACCACGACAATCCTATGGAGATATTCATGGCTACCAATTTCTTTAACACGCCGCCGCGTGGCTTAAAAACCCCTATCGTGCCGATCGAGCTTGCCGAGGCAGCAGCCGCATCGCTTTTGGCCTTCGACGCTGGCCTTGCGCTGATGCAAAAGTTGCAGCGCGCCGAGGCCAGCCTCGATCCTTCCGGCTTCGATACCGCCCTGCTGGGCTTTGAGGCGGAAGTTGCCGACACTCACGCGCAGGCCTATGAGGCGCTTGAGGCGTTCTACTACTCCGATAAGGGTGCGCTCTGGCATTTGTCGGATGCCGCTTGGGTGATGTTGCTATTGCTCGAATCCGATGGTCTTGACCTTTACCCCATCGCGCAGCGGTCAGCAGGTCTGCGTCACGCAGCCGCCGCCTGTGCGCGCTCTCCATTGCCGCTTGAGAATGCTTCAGCCTCGCGTCTGCTGGCCACGGCTGAGGTGGTCGATCTGATGATCGAGGCCGCCATTGACGATTATGCCGTGATCGATCCTGATAACGTCGATGATCTGCGCGGTCTGGTGGGACGCGGTCTTGCTGCTGCCATCGAGCAGACCCAGACAAAGCATTCGGCTCCCTACATTGACCCCTGTCTCGATTGGGACTTCGGTCCTTCCTGATCCCGGCCGATCCGATACGGCACATCCTCCATTAAACCTGCATCTGAGCTTAAGGCATCCGCACATCCGGATGCCAACGGCAGCCTTTTGCCTGGTTCCAACCATATCCTCTTTCTAAGGAACGTTCTTATGAGCGATTACACCCGCCTGCCCTCCGCCTTCTTGATCGCAGGCACCAGCTATCCTGCCGTCGCACTACCCCTTGATCCGTCCTGGCTTGCCATCGCCCGGTCGAAGGGTTTCGACATCCTCGGACGCGTCGTCGACCGCTATCGCTGTGTGCTGCGCTGCCATGATTGCCGCACGCCAGCCGTCGTGCGCATTAACGTCATGCGCGACCACGCCCCGCTTTGCCATGCCTGCATCCAGCGCCGCCGGGCCGCCGCGGCGAAAGCCATCGGCGCGGAGCTCATCGCTGCCGATGCACAGCACCGCCACTATGGTCACTTCCGTCTGCCCTGCGACCACGTTGTCCGGCGGCAGTATCTGCGCGTCGAGAAAGCCGCAGCTGGTGGCCACGCGATTGATTGCCCGGCCTGCCGCGAGACCCGTTATGGCACGGAAGCGCAAGCCTTCGGCTGGAACCTTGCCGGAAAGGCAAAAGGCCGTCGCCCCGGCTACCGCCGCTACCGCCATCGCTGTGGCCACCGCCAGGATGTCAGCATCGGCAATATGGCCTGGGGCGACACCAGCTGCGGCGGTTGCGCGGCAAACTGGGCTGGCAAACCAAGCTTCATTTACCTGTTTCGCATTGATCTGCCGGGGCTGCCGGTGGTGAAGCTTGGCTATTCGGCGCGCCCTGCCAAGCGCCTGCGTCACCAGCTTGGAATTGCACGCGGCATAAAGACCGAGATCCTGCGCGTGATGCTGCTGCCCTCCGGCAACGTGGCGGTGCGGGAGGAGTCGGCCTGTCACCGCACCATGCGGGAGCGACATGCAGGCCTGATCGTGCCAAAGGCCACCTTTGGGGATGCCATCAACACCCAAGGCGAGATCTACCACGCTGCCGCCCTGGAGGTTTTGCATGGCCTTCTGGATGACGTTGCCCTTCGCCTGCCACAGACCGACGTGGATGCAACGAGCTGTGCGACTTCATCCACGCCGTCAGGTTCTACAGCGGTGACGAGCCCGCGCAACCTGCGCCGCCGCATGTCGACACATCGCCCGTAAGGCTCAAACGATACCAAAGTAGCAGATAGGTCGCCGCACCCCGCAAACCGCTTCGACGCGGCCCTTACAAGGCAACGGCAGCATAAACCCGCCCCTTTGCACCCACCTTCGCCTGCGCGCCCCTCGTGCGCAGGCCCCCTCCCCCTTTTCCTGATCGGATTATGCCCATGTCCCAGTCCCCGCGTATCCCTCATCATCTCTCTCGGCGCTTTGAACCTACAGATCCGGCAAAACCACCTTCGACTGCCCCGCGCCCTCAGCCCGCCAAGGGTGCTCCGGACGCAACCTTGGGCGATCGGTTTCACACCTCGGCGCCGCCAGCCGCTATCGCTGCGTCCCTCGCAGGCGATGTGCCGCAAGATCCTGACAGCCCCGCAGCAGCAGGGCAAACGGGCGGTAACGCCAGCCCTGCTTGGGCGGCACCAGCGGAGCAAGCTCTCACCCGTATGCTGCCCGACCGTCGCACGCATCTTGGGCGCGGGCTTGGACAGCTTCTGGGGGCCATGGCGCAGCGGCAGGACGCAATGACGCAGGAGACCGACGTCTCCTCCTTCGGCGACGATCCCGATCCCGTTGACGATCCTGCCATTCTCGATTGGCTGGCAATGAAAGCCCAGGAAGAGCCCGCGCGTGTCGGACCGCCCGTCAGCCTCGCCGCGTCGCTTGCGCCAAGCGAGATCGCTCAACAGATCGCCGCCGGGATCGATCCCTTCGCCATTAATGCCGAGACGGGTCTGTCGCGCCCGCCATACCGCGTCGACGCGCACCAGCTTGTCATGCTGGCGCGGCTTTGCGCCGCTTGCGGCGATCAGGACGGTATTGATGACATCATGGGCGATGGATGCACGACGGCAATCCTCTGCGGTGACGAGACCGAGATGACCACCCTGGCCGAGGTCATTCGCACAGCCGTGCGTGCCGCGCCTATGCAGTTTGGTGACCGCCGCCCGTTGCCACCCCTGCGCCCGCAGATCGTGTCACTTTCCGCAAGCTCGGCCAGCACGCGTGAGAGCAGCCAGGACGCCGCCATCAAAGCCTTCGGGGCGCAGCATCCCGTAATCGTGCTGGCCACCGACCGGACGCTTCTGACCGGCGTGCTGGCCCATTTGCCAGTGATGACACTGGCCCCGGTGGATGCCGACATCGTCCTTTTTATCCTGCGCGAGGCCGTCACCGGCACCGGCCAGATGAGCGAGACCGCCGTGCGTGGCGCTCTGCCAGGTAACGGTCCTCTGGCGCGCCTCCCCGCAGATACCCTGATGCTGGCCTTACGCAGCTCTGGCCCGATCCAGGCCGCGCGGCGGATCGCGACGCTGGCGCGGGCCCCTGCCCCGCAACAGGCCGCACCTGCGGGACCCGATCTCGCCGCTTTGCCAGGGCTCGGTTCGGCCCGCCTGCGGCTGACCCGTATTGTGGATGATCTACGCGCGTTTTCCACCGGCGACCTGCCGTGGTCCGATGTCAGCAACGGCGTAATCCTCGAAGGCCCTCCGGGCACCGGCAAGACCACGATCGCCGCAGCTTTCGCGCGGTCCGCAGGGATGAGCTTCGTGCCCTTGACATGCACGGATTGGTTCAAGGCAGGTCGCTTCGAGGTGATGCTGCAGGCAATGCACGCCAGCTTCGATGCGGCCCATGCGTCAGCTCCGTGTCTGCTCTTCATCGACGAGATCGACAGCCTGCGCGACCGCGGCGGGATCCAGGATCGAAACTCCAGCTGGAACAGCGCCGTCGTGAACGCCGTCTTGCCCCTTCTCGACGGCGCTGCCGCGCATGAAGGCGTCTTCGTCGTCGGGGCGACGAACCACCCGGAGCAACTTGATCCCGCAATCCTGCGCGCGGGACGCCTGGGGCGCCGCATCCATATCGCACCGCCCGTCGAGCGGGAGTTGCCCGCGGTGTTCCGCTATCATCTCGCTGCCGATATGCCGCAAGGGGATCTTGCGTCCCTTGCCCGGCAGGGCGCCGGCATGACCCCGGCCGATGTCAAGGCGGCCGTGCAGGAGGCCCGCAGCCTCGCACGTGCGGCAAAGCGCGCCATGACCATCGACCACCTTGTGGCCGCCATCGGAACGGCGCGCCCGCCCATTCCGACGGCACTGCGCCGCCGGATCGCGATTCACGAGGCCGGGCATGTTGTCGCCGCCCACGTCACCGGCAACGCCCGCCCGCTGTCGGCAGTGCTGTCAGGCGATACCGGACATGTCGAGATGCTGCCATTGCCTCATGACGGCAGCACTGCGGTCATTACAGCCACGCTCGTCCGGCACCTCACAGGGCGCGCCGCGGAAGCGGAACTTCTCGGTGAGGTCTCTGGCGGATCCGGCGGCGGCGTCGCGTCCGACCTCGCGCAAGCTACACGCGCAGCACTTCAGGAGGCGCTGTCGCTGGGGCGCGGCGAGGATCTGATCTGGCACCCCTCGACGGACGATCCGGCAGTCCTCTTTGCCCGTCATCGCGGCCTCAAGGACCGCATCGCGCGTCGCCTCGACGGCGCTTACGCCAGCGCGCGCCAGATTATCCGCACTAATTGCGCCGCCGTCGAGGCGATCGCAGCGCATCTCTTTGTCGATGGATATCTGGAAGAGAACGATCTGCAGGATCTGCTGCTCTATTGCGCAGACCAGCCGCCCACCGCGCGCTCAGGTGAGGACGGGCTGACGTTCTTGCGGTAAAGCTGTTTCGGTCATCCCTCATTTGGCAGGACGGCCACCGTATGAGGTCTGGGCCCATTGAACCCCCGGGGCAAATTTTGACCTACCTTTGCCCTCTGCAGCAAGACACTGTGTCCTGCTGCAGAGGCTGTCACATTCCAAGGTCCAGCGCATCTTCATCAGAACCGTTGGTCTCAACTTCTTCTTCGTTTGCAATTGCTTCGTCGTTTTCCTGCACCGTGCGATCAGCGCTATCGCGCTCGCTGATGTCATCATGGATATTATCCCGCACATCCAAATCAGCGCCAAACTTATCATTATTGGTGCCCTCATTGGCATCGGCGTCGACCTCATCTTCATATCGCAGGTCGTTCTGCCAATTTAGGAGCGTCGTGGATGGGACGCGTGTCATCACATCGCGCGCCAGCGTCTCATCCGCCACGGCGATGACCACCGCACGTCCTGCCGCAAGACGTTGCAACTGTGCTGCATTACCAGCATCAACTGCGCCGCCAAGGGAGAGATAGAGCGTATCACTTCGGCCTTCCCTTGCTTCCAGCTCCTTGGCATCGATGGCCCAAGCCGTGATAACAAGGCGATCCGCGACCGCCGGGTCACCGACAACGATGCCTGTGCGCCGTCCTCCCTGCGCGAATGTCGTCTGCAAGATCCCGTCCGCATTCTGTCGCGCAACCTCGAAACCGATAATGTTGTCATCATCGTCGCGGTGCGCAAAGAGGATCGTGCTGTCTGGTAAGACACGCAAATCGCGCGCCGGATCGTCCTGCTCTGCAAGATCCATCGCACTTTGGTCCATCCCGGCTGCTTGCGCAGCCATCACATCCGCTGCCGTCCAGAGCTGCCGGCATGCGGTATGGTCAAGGGGCGGCAGCACGTCGGTATTCCTGTCCGGTCCCGCCGCGGCATCGCGCCCTGTCAACACGCGCCAAGCGGCACGGCTTCGCCGGTCATGCGCAGACAAGGGCACGGCGTCGACCGGCGCTATGCGCTCTCGGCTATCCCGGTCCTGCTGCCGTTGCTGGCGGTGGTGCTGCTCCAAACCCAGCGTCATAACTTTTGCCACAAGGCTGTCATCCTCGTCTAAAAGCGTGGCAAGCTCTTCGCGATCCGCAGCTTGCGCGGCGGCGCGTTCTGCACGGCGGAGGCTTTCTTCCTGCCGCGCCGCAGCCGCTGCCTCGCGCGCAGCATCCGCTGCGGCATGATCTGGCCTTGGACCTGTCGCAGCAGGATGCGCGGGCTTGTCTATCGCTGATCCCGCATCCAGCGCAGCCGCTTTTGCAGCCAGCTCTTCCGCCACCTCCGCCACAATGTCCTCCGGCACCCCGCTTATGGCCAAGCCGGCCTCCGCCGCCGCCAGCGCGGCCGCGCGCAGGAACTCCGGGGGCCCCTCTACCTCGCAACGCGTCCAGCCCTTGGCTTTCCCCATCGCCATCATCAATTGCGCTTGCGCCGTCACATCGCCGCCTGCTGTAGCCGAGAGTTCCGCTCCCTCATCCACCACGACACTGCCGTCGATCAGCGTGATGTGTGGCGGCACCTCGTCCAGATCGACGCGCTTGATCGCACGCACGACCGCATCCTGCAGCGTGATCCCGATGTAGCTACGCGCCAGTAGCGTCGCCTTGAACGTCTGCGATTTCGTCAGCTCTGCCACCTCTTCCACAAGCTGGCCGTATATGCGGCACGGACGATCTTCAGGCAGCGATACCGGTGCCGCATTTACTGTCTCCTGCAAACCTTCAAATGCCCCAATCCGTGCCTCCATCTTCTTACGCGCAAACCGGCCGCCAAGCTGCGAGGCATTCATCACCGTATCCGATCCGATGATCCGGATTTGCGCACCGGATCCTTTTTTTACGTAGGCAAGGCCGATCATGCACAGCCCGTCATGCACAGCAGGCCAGTTCGTTGCGCCATCCAGCACCGCGCGGACGCGGATCTTCCAGGCGTCAGACAGCGCATCGCAGAGTGGCGGCATTCCGGTCTTCCGTTCCGTCTCCACATCACGCTGCGATGGTCCCCGCCCAGCCGTGCGACGCGCTTTTTTTGCCTCCCAGTGCGTCTGCGGCTTTGTCAGAAGCTGCACCGTTGGACCATCTGCATCTTCGCCGACCTCGATATCGAAGCGTCCCCGATCCTGCGACCAACCCTGCGCCAGTTCGATCTTGCGGCATGCCAGCTCGATGCGCTCGTAGCTGCGCGACGATCGCCACGCGGCAAATGTGCGCGGATGGATCTTGTTCACGGCAGCATGGACATGCACGCATCCCGTATTGCGATGCACGCCAATCGCGGCTTGGTGGTCTTCCAGTTCTAATTCTTTCAGCAACGTCTCCATTGCAGCGATCGCCTGCGCATTTGTCGGGCATTCCGTCTCGGGCCAGGACAGCGCAAAGTGCAGCGTCTTCGTTGCGCACCGCGTATTGCCCGTGGCGATAGCCCACATCTCGTCTGCAGCATCAGCGCCTTCACCCAAGACGTTCCGCATCTCCACCGCATCGGCCTTCGCGCAGACATAAGTAATGATGCGGATAAAATCGCTGAATGTCGTTCTGGCAGCCGCGCCAGAGGCCTTGCGCGGGATCTGCTTGCCAATCACGACAACTCTCTGACAATCAGTTTTTTAAGCGCAACCAATTCAGTGCGCGTCTTGTATAGATCCGTGACGAGGTCCACGCGTCCACTGATGTTAGCAACTTTTGCGATCTGGTTGATGTTGGTGCCGATCCTGCCGATCTCGCCAATCAGACACTGCAGGTCTTTGCGGCTCAGCTCGGGACGTCCCACAGCCTCGAACGCCACCGCCCGCACCCAGGCATTGGTATTAGCCATGTTAGTATTTGCAGCTTCTTCGGCCAGTAGCGCGAAGTCTGCCGGCGTCACCCGGAAGATGATCGTTTGCGTGCGGCGGCGGCGGTCGGACCGCGGCTTTTTGCGATCTACGTCGGGCATCAGCTGCGGTCCCCAATGTTGTTGTCCAATTTATCCATAAGGCAATCGAGAGCATCTTCGTCGAGATCACTGACGCCTTCACCATCATTCACGTTGTCGTCGCTCGCGCTATCTGACTGGATATCATCACAGCTTGCGGTCTGCTCCGCGGCTTTGTCATCGGGCGCTGACTGCAGGTATGGCACTGCTACATCAAGTAGTTCATCGTCCGAAGCAGTCACGTCCATTTTGGTGGCGTCAAGATTGGCGGTTGGTTCAGTCCCAGCGTCTTGGATCTGTTTTTTGGGACCGCGGCGCATTGTCGTCTTCTTCGGCGTAGCCGCAGCATTCGCGGCCTTTACCTCCCGCAGGTAGCTGCGCACCGTCCCAACGGGGAGCGTCAGGCCGAAAGCGTCATTCATCTTCGCGACAACTTCGGCGAGGCTGTAATTCATCGCCAGCATATGCTGCACGGCGCCTGCTGCCTCCTCAATGGCCTCACGCTGCGTGAACGCGACCTTCTCCTTCGGCTTAACCGCCATCATCTCGGCAATACCGGCATCCAGTTTTGCGCGGTAGATCATTTGGTGCTTTTTGTTTGTCTGGGTCATATCAGTGCTCCTGTGTTAACCATGCGTCACATATGCGGCGCTGCGTCCCGGACAGACTGCAGATCAAACTTGTAATGGTCAGGGCAACATTGTGTATCAAATGGGAGCTGCAGAAGAGATTGAGGAAAGTATCTGGATATCAAGAAGCCCTCAGGCGCCGCGATGTCACGCTTCCTGCGCGCCAAGAAGGACCCTCAGGGCCGCCGCCGCGCGCAACAGGGGCAAACGGTTTACCGTTTGCATACCCTGCTTTCGGAAAGGTTGGGCTTTTGAAAGAAAAAAGGGATGCAACCTGTGACGACTACACACGGAACAATGATGGCCCAAGATTCACTATGCACAGCATTTGCGACGATTTCTCGCCTCTGCAGTTACAACAACGCGGTTGCAGTGGCAGGCAAAAGGGCGACCATCAGTAGCGCGAGCAGTATGACACCGTTGACGAGAAAAGGTCGCGGTTAAGATTTGCTCTACCGTCACGTTGGGGTCGTTCAGCGTATTATGCACTATGAATAAAAAAGCTTGGCGCAAGAAAGTCAATCTCGATCGCCAGCACGTTGGTGACGTTCAATGCCATCATGACGTCTATTCCGGCCACCATGTAGTAGCCTGTTGGACGTAAACATATAACAATGGCTTATATGGGAGCGAAGCCTTATTTAGTGGGCTCCACAGCATCGCTTGTATTTGCGCCCAGACCCGCATGAACAGGGATCATTTCGACCCACCTTCTTGCCAGCCGCCGGCATCTGGTTTGCGTTTGCGGACATCCCCGACGATAAGCTGCGTCCCTTCGCCCAATTGTTGAGGGCCATCACAAGATCCGGGATCAGATCAGTTGCCTTTTCGGTCAACGCGTCGACCGATGCTTGAGGCAGTTCACTTCGGCCTTCGGCAATATTGTGAAGCGCCAGCATCATGTTGACCGAGGCAGACGCCTCGGCATCTCCACTGACGACGATTTTCTCCCAAGCCTCCGGCCGCAGCCGCATCGCTTGTTCGAACCCCCAGACCCAAGGCTCCCACAGGATTTCATTCGAAACCGTGTCTTCATCGTAGAGCGGCGCGTAGTCGGACCGCGGGGGTGTAAGCATGCGCGCCACATCATTGTAATGGTGCATGATCAGGTTCGTCGCCGACCGCACGTCAGACAGCTCGTCGAATGGAGCATCGCCAGCCCCCCAGACCAGCGGCAGCCATTCGCTCGGCATGATCATGTCTGGCGAGACGATCAAGCCTGCGCAAAAGCCGTCAAACTCGCTGAGTAGCATGCCGTCCCGATCCGTCGGGATCGCCAGTAGCAAGGCGTCGAGTTGATCAAGTTCGTCGTCTGTCAGCATCGCGACCTCGCACTGTAAATTCGATGCTCAAATACATCGGCAACGACCGGATCAGGTCGACCGAGCGCTGTCAATATTGGCTCAGCCTCTCACTGGCACTCTGACTTTGGGACACTCAGATGTTCATATCACCGAGGTCGGCAGTGGATGTTGAACCTTCCGGGCGGCGCGGATCGCTTGTGGCCTCCCGGACGGCTTCCTCCAGCATCAGAAAGGTTCCCCAAACCGTTGGACGATCCGTCGGAAATTGAAGGCACCTGACAACCCACGCCCCGTCGCGGCCAACGACATACGGTCTGCCACGCCAGAGTGTGATCTCTGCAGCGGATCGTCTGATGGGATCGCAGACACCCGGTGGATCGACCGGATTGATGGCGATGCCCTCAATGACCCGCTCGCACGTGATGATGCCGTGTTCCGTTTTCAAGAACTGCATTGCATCCCTTATCCCATTCTCTAAGCAAAGCACTGCCGCTGACTGACACATCCCGCCATACTCAGTTTTCAGCCCTCAACTTCATTGCAAGTAAAATTGCCTCCGCTAATCGGGCCGCGTCAGGGCCGGCCCGGTGTGGTCGAGGCGTCCCATTAAGTTGCGCATGGACATGGTGGATCAGCGCTGAATTGCCTTTGCATGCCGCCGTGATGACCTTTTCGATGCTGGCAAAAGGCGGCGGCTGGAAACCCAGCGGCTCAAGTAATAATTCCGCCCACCAGTGATCGTGCGCTACGGCGTCACTGACAACGTGTTTTCCGTGAATCCGATGAAGAAGGTCACTGGCGACGTTAGCCGCGCTTGGTGCGGATCGAAGCTCTTCTCGTTGGATTTTGTGAATGCTGGCTGATTGCGATGACCACGCATTTTCGTTCCAGTTCGGCTCGGGGCAGATCAAAGAGGACCATTTTTCAACAGTGTCATTCTCAATCCATGCCAAACCGACCTCAATCGGCCACGAATCCGGACCAAGACCAGATGCCTCGAAGTCAATGAAGATGAGGTGCTGCGGTATCAACGTCATATGCGGCAGTCGCTACGCACCTTCGGTGTCGCGACTTTCAGGTTCGGCTTTGGCCATATCCCAACCACACTGCGGGCAAAGCGGTGGCCGCCTCTTGGAAATCCGATTTTGCATGAAGGCACTATGCCGCTCCTTGCTCTCCTTACGCCATTCCAAGTTTGACCAAAACATTATGGCCGCCGCAAAGGTGAGAAAGGCCACGATCGCACTGTCGACGTATGACATTTTCTATCTCCCCGCTCTGCTCCCTGAACACATTCGGATGTCGGAAAATACCAAGGAAGCCTTACATCTGCAAGAAACAATTTTAATTAAGTCACTGTTTATAATTGATAATTTTTCGCAACTCTAAAATCGACGAAATCGCCATGAAAAGAAGAAGAACCGTTGTCTTAAGGAGTCTCGGGACGGCCTTTTTCGCAAATTCGTTCGCGCAGCTCATGCCCGCCCAGACCGACAAGGCCGTTTGATAGCTATAGGAATGACGAGGCGCGGCCGTAGGTAAATGATCACTCATTGCAGAGCATCCTCTCACCTTGACCTCAGCGCATAGCCGGTTTGCGCCGGGCAGGCCGTTTCTAACGAAACCCACCACGTGCAAATTGGTTGTGCTATGTCTGCGCTGACTTGTGCAGCACGATTGGGAAGCCGCTACGGCGGCTCTGTCCGAATTCAGCTGGTGAGGCGCATGTTTAACCCATTTCAGAAAGTGCAGGCTCGTAGCCGTAAGAAGGCCCGCAATGCCACCGCAACGGCATTTGGACAGATGGTTGGTGTAATGCTGCCCAAACCCGCCAAAGCAAAGGCCCGGCCAAAACCCACATCGAAGGGTGCCGGCCAAGCGCTGAGCCGGATCAAAGTTCATAAAACACTAACTGTAAAACCTGCGGCTAAAGCCAAGCCGGTAACGGCAACCGCACGGGCGCAAATGTCGATACCGCGCGGAGCAACCTTCAGGTCGCTGACCCACGACAGTCCGTTTGGCAGCCTAGACTACAAACTGTATCTGCCCGCTAGCGCCACAAGTGCAGAGCGCCCCCTACCACTCCTCGTCATGCTTCACGGCTGCGGACAAACGCCCGATGATTTCGCGACCGGCACGAGAATGAACGCATTGGCCGAGGAGTTGGGCGTCATCGTCGTCTACCCTGCCCAGAACCGGCAAGCGCAGAAGAACCGCTGTTGGAATTGGTATCGCCGGGGGGATCAAAGCCGGGTCGCCGGTGAACCTGCCCTTCTTGCAGACCTGACGCGCATGGTCCTCAGCACCACACCCGTCGATCCAGCGCGGGTCTACGTCGCTGGTCTGTCTGCAGGGGCCTCAATGGCACTGATCCTGGCTGCAGCATATCCGGATATTTTTGCTGCCGTCGGTGCCCACTCAGGCCTCGCTGTGGGGTCAGCACACGATGCGTCCACGGCAATGATTGCCATGAAGCATGGCGCGCCGGGTAGCCGCTCGCCCGCGCCGATACCCACGATCAATTTCCACGGCGAGAACGACAAGGTCGTTCATGTCCGGAACGGACGCTATGTTGCCGCGCGCGCCGCCGACGCTTACCCGGACTTGGTCGGCATTGAACGCAAGGGGCGCACCCCCGACGGGCATACATTCGTGCGGCAATCGCTTCGCAAGGGGAAAGGCAAGTCCTTCACTGAATTTTGGAGCATCCAGGGTGCCGGTCACGCATGGTCCGGCGGCAGCCCAGCCGGAAGGTTCACCGATCCGGCCGGCCCGGACGCGTCTCGTGAGATGCTGCGCTTTATGTTGCAGCACCGGACGACGATGAAACAACGTAAAGATGCGGCATTTGCCACCGCGACCTGACATCTGGGATCGGAAGTTGAAGATGTCTTCCCGATAAACGGCACGCCGGGCTTTGGCGACAGGCCCAGTGTAGGTCCAGTTCGAACTCAAGTCTCTAAATGTTGCGCAGCACACATGCCGCGACGAAGGGCGGGAAGCCGACCTTCGCCGCAGCCGAGAAAGCGGGACTTGGTTTACAAGAAAGCGGACAACCGCTCGCTCACACGTGCGCAAATTATTTATTTTATCAAACGCCTATCGGCACGCCTGCGTAGACGATGTGTCACGCAGGGTTGTTATACGGCAAAAGGTGGACTGGGTATCAGAAGAATTAGGTCGCGGTTGTTGAAGGTGCCAAGGTCCAGCCAAGGTCGATTTCCGTTTGGCACGTTGGTTCGGAAAAGAGACTTTTTAATCGCGCTTTTTCAAGCCTGTCGTCGACCAGTCTTTCAATTCCTTTTATCAAATCAAGCAGTTGAGATTTTCTCGGCATGATCGGCTCATCATCGATCTTGATTAAAAGTCTATTTGCGATGCTATGCCACCAAGGGCCCTCGGTCAAAATCAACTCCGGTACTTGATCATAACGATCTTCAAAATAACCCGTAAGCAAGCGCTCTTCTTGCCTGCCTAATGACAACCAAGCATTCACGAAGTCATCTTCGTCAATAGTTTGAAGAATTGGTTCTCGAAGAAATCTTTGGGTGCCCTTTCCATTGACGATTTTCAGGTCGCCAAGAAAAGCGAAATAATCTGATTTCAAAGTCTCAATCAGGTGTTTAGCAACTGGTTCCGCCTTCCAATCGGAGTACCAATCACGTGCTGCTTGCTGCAGATGAGAAAGCACCTCCACAAAATCATCGTTCTCGCGGTGGGCATAGCCGAGACCTTCATAGCCTGAGTCAAAACTCCACCGTGTCGCACCAAAACTGTCGAGATCAAGCGAAGGGATTACTATCTCATCAATATAGCGCTTGAACCTTTGAACCCAGCCGCTCTCGACGTCTTCGATTAACCCCTCGTCAAGTAGCATTAAAATGACCCCAACAACGTACATCACAACGAGAGGATTCTCATAACGACCCTCTTCAATTCCGTCGCAGATGTCGCCTATGTCGGAATCAAATTCCGTCGCCGAACCGTCAGAAAAATCCCAGCTCCAAATATGCCAGAGCCGTTTCCAAGAAGGCCAGCTATCCGGGCCGTTGACTTCTGGGGCGCCAGCCAGTTCAGCGTTGAAACGCTTTGCATCGACTGTTCCGCTATTGAGGATGTCAATCCATTGACGGAGTGTAATTGCTGTCTCGATGCCATTGATGAGGTTGTATTTCAGAATTACTTTCCGCTTGGGAGTGTCAGGGTCGTCTTTTTCTATCCTGAAGGCATAGAAGCTTCGTTGTGCAGGGTCGTCGTCTCCGTATTCTGGCAATAAATCTAAAATGGCCAGCGAATTTTCTGGGCCGCCAAGGTTCAGCCTGAATTCCATGAAGAAAATGAAAGCCTGAGTGATGAGGCTATCTATCAGTCCATTATTTTCCCGAAATTTTTGGTCTGTGGCTTCGAGCATGCCTATCAGGAACCATAGGAACTGACGGATGGCCCGGAGATTGTTAAACCCAGAGAGAAGATAGAGTTCTTCAATCCTATCGGTTCGAGCAACGATTAATGTTCTTGCAACACTCTCCGATATCTCTGCGATGAACGCAGCAACCGCAGCCTTAGGATCAGGTGGAATTTCGAAAGTTTGGCCGATAACCTTCTCCCGAAATTCTTCAAACTTCTTGTCGTCAATCCGTTGTGTGTTTGCCACCAGAATGACGCGAGAGTTGCCATGTTCGATATAGCGGTTAAGGACGCCGAGTAATTCAGATTGATCAAAGCCGCACCGTTCAAGGTCGTCAATTATGACCAAAGCCTCATTGATTGCATCAGCGGCTTTGGTCACTTGGCCCAAAGTGCTTTCGACAGCTTTTCCGATGTCTGCCGATCCTGAAAACACACCTCCAGACCCAACCGAGATGGCACCAGAAAAAAGGGAGGAGGCAAATCCAACCCCCTGATGCATAATCTTGATGGCTTTGGACGATGCGGCATAAAACAGCTGTCGTTCAAAATCTTGCAAACTGCTGACACCGAACAACGACAGATATATAGTCTTTCGCTTTGTGAAGTCTGGTTGACTAACGAGGCTCTGAATGAAGTGCGTCTTGCCGCATCCCCATCGACCTTCAATCATCACCGCGAATTTTGGGTTGTCAGGGGAATTGACCCAACTTGATAGGTATTGTCGAATTTGATTTCGGGCTGCGTCATACATGAAAAAGTTCCGCCTAAATGCTCTTCGTTGCGACCATAGTTGATAGGGTGGTATCGTCCATCCGATTGTCGAGAATGTCTGACCCCCGCAAAGCGCATCATACAGGCGGGGTGGCCGCTTATCGGCGTGGTGTTGGTTCGAAGCGAAGTAACGCGACTACGTGATGGCTGGAGACTTTGCACACGCAGCGAATGGCGGGTTTGACGGGAAGCACTGCAGCATCCAGAACACCGATAAATGGCCGCAACGGGCCGTGAATGACGTTTTGCGCGATGGGCGGATAGTGTGCATTCGCCGCACGTGCGCGGTAAGATTGGGTGAAAGGCGGCAGCCGACATTCAAACGGTAACGAATTGGAGATCCTTTCTGCGGTGCGTAAGGCAGCTCCGAGCCCAAACCTACCGCGGCAGTGGTTCGCGCATGCAGCAAAGGGCGTCACGTCACTCGCGGCCAAAAGCTAACGTTTATCGGCCGGACTGACCCCATACCGCAATTACTTCAAAGCGACCCTTTATGCGCCATGCAGCATCGTTCGAGCAAGGATAGGCAATGCCGGACGGTGCTACGCTTAGTGGATAAGGTCGAATTTCAACTCAGCTTCGGGAATATTGCGGAATTTTTTAATTTATTCGAGGGTCACGGTATCGGAAAAATTAGCCCTGATGGCCGATCTAAGCGCTTCCGCGATATGATCGATTGCAGCATTTTTTCCCGATGACTTCCGTCTCACGAGTCCGATGGATCGAACGAGCTTCCCCTTGCGGAATGGCCGCACTTCAATCGAGCCATCCCGGCCACTCACCTCGGACCGGATATACAGCATCGGTAGAAAGGTGACACCCATCCCCATTCCGACCATTTGCCTAAGGGCGTCGAGACTGGTGCCCTCGTAGTCTCGTCGTAAATCCGCGCCCGCGTTGCGACAGACTTCACTGATTTGCTCATGCAGGACGTAGCCCGGGCCCAGACTTAGAACGACCAGATCCGCGAGGTCTGCATCCATGATGTCCTTGCGATTTGCGAGTGGACTGTCGGGCGCGATGGCCAGTGCAAGTCGCTCCCGGAAAAGCCGTTCGGTCACAAATCCCGGACCGGCCACGGGGAGCTGTGTCAGGATGACATCGTGCCGTCCGCGTTCCAGTTCGGATACCAAGTCCCGCGGGGCTGCATCCCTGATGTATAACTTCAATCCGGGATGGGTCTTGTGCAGTTCGCCGATCGCATAGGGTAACAGGTAGGGGCCGATGGTGGGCGTCGTACCCAGCCGTATAGTGCCGACATCGCCCGTCTGCAGTGTGACTGACAGGTCCACGATGTCCTGCACCTGTGCGACGACCGCGCGGGCGCGCTCTGTGATTTCGCGACCTTCGGGTGTCAACCGGAACGGCCCGCGGCCGCGCTCTAAAAGGCGCAGTTTCAACACCTCCTCCAGATTGGAGATCTGAAGGCTCAGCGAAGGTTGCGCAATGCCAACCCGTTGGGCCGCCTTGCCAAAATGCCCCGTATCGGCAAGCACCACAAGGTATCTCAGCTGCCTCATGCTAGGAAGAACCGCCACGCCATGGCCTCCGTTGGTTGCATTGCGATAGGTAAAACCTATCATAATTTCAAATAGCTTTGCCTTTTTCCCGCTCGCTTTCAACCCCACGTGTTTGTCACGAAGGCGGGTCCTTGTCCGTATATCCAGGGTCGCATCCGTCTTCGATGGGTCAGGGGCCGAACCTTGACCGTCTGCAAACCGGTCGCGTTGGCGGCCATATCGATCACTTGAAAGGGAGCCTTGCATGAATAGCCGTCTCACCACCCGCGCCACTTCGCTGGACGCCCGCGCCAATGCCTTGGCCAGCCGCAAGCAGCGCCTCGATGCCGAAATCGATGCCGAGATGATCCGGCCCGCGCCCTGCCATCTTCAGCTTGGGAAGCTGAAACGATCCAAGCTGCGGCTGAAGGACGAAATCGCCGAGATTGAGGGCGTTCTGTCGACTGTGCAGCGCGCCAGGCTCGAACGGCGTGCGAGTTGAAAGAAAAAAGACCGCAGGCGGCAGGGTTGCGAAACCAGACGCGCGTGCCGTGCAGTCGCACAACACTTCGTCTTTGGCCTGCACCTGCCCGCGCGGTTTTGGCTCTTCGATCCAGCCGTCAAAACACCACAACGCTTTACTTTATCGGGAGTCTGACATGATCACTTTTGCACTGGGCGAAATGCCTACCACACGCGAGCGCGACGTCACTGTGGCAAACATCAAGGACCAACGATCGATGACAGAGCCGTCGCGTGACCATGCAGCCGGTGGCCCACGCCGTTCCGTCTGTCGCGCATCTGTCGACGAAGAGGATGATCTGCTTTTCGACAACGTGCCGGTCTGAAAGCCGAATGAACGTCTGATCTGCCGGACGTGCGAAGAACGGCCGGCAGAATCCTGGCCTGACGCTACAGGTCCCGACTTTATTTCTGCAAACGCACCATCAACACGACCCCTGCCCACGCGCTTGATCCCGTGAGGATCGCACGCCAAATTGCATCCCTCGCGACCATCTGCCGTCACCACGCCTTCATGATCGACATGGAGGTGAACTTGTCTGCGCCATACGCCATCGCCCCGATGATCGCGCCGTGCAGTGCCGCACGTCCTGTTGCGGCATCCCGCAAGACCGGTATCAAAACCAGAAAAACAAGACCCGCCACATAGGCGAGATAGAACAGGCCAGCAGGTGCCAGCATCTGACTGTCCTGCATGGCGTCACTAAGATGACGTGTAAAGATCGGCTTCATCACCAAAGTCAGCATGACACAATCAATGGTGAGGAACATGACTGCGGTGATGGCGTATAGTATCAATTCGCGCGAAAATTTAATTTCACGACCGTGGCAAACTTTCGTAATCCGCCCCTAATGCCGTTCGGCCTCGCAGATGCAGCATTGATTGAGCGGCTGCGGCGAACGGCAGGAAGGTCCGCTCACCAGACCTTTTTGCGCCCCGCGTCGAAGATCAACTTTCCAGCGCGATCACCTTACAACTGGTAGGTCGCTCAGCCTTGTCGTATAGCGCGGGCTGCGGTGATCCGCGCGCAGCTGCCAGGATCGCAACATTCCCTCGCTCGCCAAGACCATGGTCTTCTTGCCGAACCGCCCGTTGACCTCGTCTAAGGCCTGCATCAGTGCTGGCGATCCCTCCCGAGAGGCTTCGAATAAGGTCAGCGGCCGTTGCTCAAAGGGCAGCAAATCGTCGAGCAGGATGCCGGCCTTGGTGAACCCGTAAGACACACCACCCATCTTCGGCCATGCGGCCAACGCGCAGCGCTTAGCCGCCCCCACAAGATCGAACGTATCCGATGACATCGGCGTTAATCGTGTCGATCGCGAGCCAGCATACTGCGGACGATCCTGACGGTGGCGGTTTGTGTGAAAGAACACCGTCAGCGTCCCTGCCACCAACCCGTGTTGCCGCAGCTTTTCCGCTGCACGTGTCGCATGGGAAGTGATTGCTTGGAACAACGTGTCGAAGTCCTTCATCGGTGTGCCGGAGGAGCGTGTGACTGCCATGCCCTTGCGCTGGGGCTCAACGTCGTCAAACGCAATACAAGGCTCTCCCTGTAATTCCAGTACAGTCCGCTCCAGCACGACGGTGCCGAGGGCGCGGGCCTGGCGCAGCGGCATCTCTCGCAGATCGGCCGCCGTGCCAATGCCGATCCCTTTCAACTTAGCCTGCGTCTTCCTCCCGATCCCCCAGATTGTAGATTTCCACGCGGAAGTGAGCCGGGTTTTCCATCGAGAAGTGAGCCACCTTTAAGTTATGTTTCGGGTGTCAGGCTTTGGTCAATGCATGATTGTCCTCCCTCTTTTTCTGCGCCGCTACGGCTGCACTGGCTTTGAAGCGGAAGCTGTCGTTTCCGGTCTCCAAGATGTGGCAACGGTGGGTTAGGCGGTCGAGGAGTGCGGTCGTCATCTTAGGATCGCCAAAGACGGTGGCCCATTCGCTGAAGCTCAGGTTCGTGGTGATGACGACGCTGGTGCGCTCGTAGAGTTTGCTGAGCAGATGGAAGAGCAGCG
>NZ_FOTF01000058.1 GCF_900114485.1 Loktanella salsilacus
GTTTACTGCCGCGGGGACGGGGCACGCCAAGCGTCTCTCGGTCGGCGCGGGCCTTGGAAATGGCGGCTCTGATCTTGTCCATATGCGGCGTCCTTAGGCGAATGCGGTCGTGTGCGCGGATGTCAGGCTGGTGGGCGTCAGACTGGCGAGGCCAATGCGGCGCCCCAGCCCGTCGATGATCAGATCAAGCGGCATGTAGTAGGTATCAAGCGCCCAGATACCGATGGGAATACCCACCAGCAGCGCGCCCAGCACGCCGTAGATGATGACGCGGCGGCGCCACTTTTCCTCGGTCGTGCGGAAATAGGGCAGGGTGGCGAAGGGGGTGATGCCAAGGGCGCTGTTCAGATCAGCGGGGCGGCGGATGCCTTTGTTCAGCAGTTCAAGCAGGATCACCATGGCAAGGCCCATGAACAGGCCCCCGCCAACGCCTGCAGCGGCGATCAGCTTGCGGTTGGGCCGGTCCGGGCTGGCGGGCACGACGGCCTGTTCGATGACGGAAATACGCTGACCCTTGGCAAGGGTTTCAATCACATCGCCGGTTTCCGCCCGGGCGCGGTTGGCGACGGCGAGGTCATATTGGGCGCGCACATTGGCATAGTCGCGCTGCAGGGTGTCCAGCGCGATGGCATTGCCGGGCGTCGCCTCGATCGTGGTTTGCAGGCGGGCCAGTTCCGCCTGCACCTGCAGCTTTTGTTCGTCCAGAAACGCCAGTTGCGCATCGATTTCGCCCAGCTGCGCGACAAAGGCGCCGCCCATCACGCCGTTGCGCGCCACGCCGCGCTGCTCGGATTGTGCAGCGACGACGGCGGCCAGCGCATCGACTTGGGTCTGCAGCAATTTGCGGCGAGGGTTTTCAGGCGACAGGATCGCATCGGCGCGGGCTAGATCATCGCGCAGGGTCTGCAGCTGGCGCTGTTCCTGGGTGCGGTCGACGGCGCCGACGGCGGTGTCGGCCTCTTCGGCGGCGGCCTGCTGAGCCACCACGCCGCGGCGGCGTTCGGCGAGCAGCGCCGCATCGCGGTCCATCTGCAGCAGGCGTGCCTGCCCTGCGGTCTGCTGCGCGCGGCGAAATTCTAGGCTGTCGGGCAGGGTCTCTTGGTTGGCTTCTTGAAAGGTCAGAATGGCGCCGCCGCGTGTGGTCAGCTCTGCATCAAGGCGGCTGACCTCTTGCTCAAAGAACTCCAGCGTTTGGCGGGCAGAGCCGGTGCGCATGGCGACGTCTTCGCGCAGGATGCGGGTGACCAGCTCGTTGGTGACTGTCGCAGCCAGCTCTCCTGTGGGGGCTTCAAAGCTGACGGCGACGAGCGTGGCGCGCACGGGGTTGCGCGATCCGGTATTGCCGCCCGTTGTGGTGATGGCGATGCGTTTTCGCATGTCATTCACGATTGTATCGGCAGGGGTGGATTGGGGCGACATATGGGGCGCGCCCGCGTAGATGTTCAGCCGGTTGGCCAGATCCAGCAGGGTGTCGCGGGTCAGGATGCGCTGCTGGATAATCTCCATCTGCTCTGTCGCTTCGGTCTGCACGGTCGATGCGGCCAGATCACCGGGGATCTGTTCGGATTCCATCAGCAAACGCGCCTTGGCCACGTAGACCGGCGGCAGCACCTTGGCCAGCGTCAGGCCAAGGGCCGAGCCGATGATCAAGAACAACAAGAACCAGTGCAGGCGCCGCAAAAACAGCGAAAGATAGAAGCGGATATCCATAGGTCAGGCGGTTCCTGTGCGCGGCGTCGAGGGCACCGCAGCTATTACAGGTCTGCGCGCAGGAAAGAAGACACCATCGGACAACACCACCTCGACCGTCAGGGCGTTGACGTGGGGAATTTCGGCGGTGAAGGCATAGACAAGGCACAGATCGGCCAGCTGGTTGACCAGACGCGGCACGCCGCCGGTGACGTCAAAGATCGCGTCGCAGGCTTCCGCATTGAACACTTCGTGCTGGGCACCGGCCACATGCATGCGGTGCGCGATATAGGCGGCGACGGTGCGCCGGTCCATGGCGGCCAGATGAAAGGCCGAGGACACGCGCTGCGCAAATTGCAAAAGATCAGGGCGGTTGACCGTGTCCCGCAGCTCTGGCTGGCCGACCAGCACGATCTGCAACAGCTCGTCCTTGTTGGCGTTAATGTTGGTAAACATCCGCAGCTCTTCCAGCGCTTCGCGCGACAGGTTCTGCGCCTCGTCAAAGATCAGCACGACCCGCCCGCCAGCGGCGTATTCGTCGATCAAGAGCTGCTGAAAGCGAGAAAACAGATCGACATAAGTCTCCGTGCCCGCGGCAGGCTCGCCCAGTGACTGCAGGATCCAGCGCAGCAACTCGCCGCGCCCGCCGCTGGCATTGGCGATCAGGGCGACGCGAACATCTTGTTCCATCGTGCGGATCAGGTGATGCACCAGCGTGGTTTTGCCTGCGCCGACTTCTCCTGTGATCAGCGTGATCGGGGCGCGGGTGACGATGCCGTATTCCAGCATGGTGAACGCCCAGCTGTGCGCCTCTGACCAGAACAAGAAGTCCGGATCAGGCACGAGAGAGAACGGGCGTTCCGTCAGGCCGAAGAAATCGGTGTAGATGTTCAAGCTGCTGGTCATGGCGTTCCTGGGGGATCTAACAGGTTAACGAATGTCATGGAAAACAGGCGCAAATATGACGTATTTCGTTAACCTTTGGCGCATTCTGCGGCGCAGCGAACCTTTCAGCGGGTGTGCGGCGACGGATCAGCCGCCCTGCGCTGCCGGGTTGCGCGCCATATTATGAAAGCAATCATGCTGTTTTGCCCCTTAGCCCTGCCAAATTTCAAATTTCCCAGTCTGATTAAGGACTTCGTAACTATAATTTAATGATTTTGTTAAAAATACATCAACAGGACACAAAAAAGCTCAAAATTGTCTGCAGTTTGACGAAAGAGACAAATCTGAAGGTGCCGCAGCAGAACCGCTGCTTTTGCCATTCCCTGCGCAACACGGGTGCAGGGCTAGCAACACTGGAAGAGGATTTAGGATAGTCGAAGCATGATGTATTATCACAACCTGATGCAGGACGCGGCCAAAGCCGGGACCATGCCTGGCACGCGCCGCAACGCTGTGCGGATCGCCATGCCTGTGCGCGGGGTCTACCGTAATGGCGGTAAACGCATTGTGGATATCGCCCTCGTGCTATTGGCGCTGCCCTTTATCACCGTGATCATCGCGCTTCTGGCGCTGGCTGTGGCCAGTCAGGGGGGCCGCTCCTTTTATACCCAAGACCGCGTTGGCCGCGGCGGGCGTCTGTATAAGATTTGGAAACTGCGCACGATGATCCCGGACGCCGATGCGGCGCTGGAACGTCATCTGGCCGCTGTTCCTGCCGCCCGTGCGGAATGGAATGCCACGCAAAAGCTAAAGAAGGATCCGCGCATCACCCGCGTTGGCCTGATGCTGCGCAAGACATCCATGGACGAGCTGCCCCAGCTGTGGAACGTGCTGCGCGGCGACATGAGCCTGATCGGCCCGCGCCCCATGCTGCCGTCCCAGACCGGCATGTATCCCGGCACCGCCTATTATCACCTGCGCCCCGGTATCAGTGGCAGCTGGCAAGTATCGGCGCGCAACGAGTCCCATTTCGCCGACCGTGCCAGCTATGACACTGCCTATTATAGCAAGGTTACGTTTGCCGCCGACGCCGGTATTCTGGCCGCCACGCTGCGCGTTGTGATGCGCGCCACAGGCCACTGACCTTAACCGAATAGGAGCCGCCCGTGCCCCTGCCGATCCGCCCCCTTTCCCCTGTGCACTGTGCCGCCGCAAGGTTGCCGCGCCTGCTGTGGGCGGCGCTGATGGTGACGGGGGCTTTGGCGCTGACGGGCTGCAAGACATCGCAGGACCGGGCAGAGGATTACTATCACTCTGCGCAGACCTTGCTAGAGGCCGGGGACGAAGAGCGTGCGATGCTGGAATTTCGCAACGTTTTTGCCAACAACGGTTTTCACAAAGAAGCGCGGCTGGCCTATGCGGACCTGCTGCAAACCCGCGGTGATATCACCGAAGCCTATGCCCAATATCTTCGGGTGGTTGAACAATACCCGGATACGCTGGACGCCCGTTTGCCGCTGGCGCAAATCGCCATTGATCGCGGCGACTGGAGCGAGGCGGCCCGCCATACTAGTGCTGCGCTAAAGGCCGCGCCCGCCGATCCTGCGGCGCAAAGCCTTGATCTGGTGCTGCAGTATCAGCATGCCATTGTGGACGACAACGCAGATGCCATCGCGGCCGCTGCGCAGGACGCCCGCGCAAGGCTGGCACAGGCCGATGCTGCCCAGCCGGGCCGCGCGCAGCTGGTGCGCATTGATCTGGACGAACGGATGCGCCTTGGCGATCTGGCGGGTGCGCTGGCCTCTGCCGATGCTGCCTTAATCGCAGAGCCAGAGGCGCTGGACCTGCACCTGATCCGGGCGCAGCTGCTGGTGCAAACCGGCGATCTGCCCGCGATTGGCCCGCAGCTAGAGGCCATGTCGCAGCTGTTTCCAGACAACGCCGATGTGCGCCAGAACCTGCTGCGGTGGTATGTCAGCCAGAATGATACGGGTGGTGCCGCCGCCTATCTGCGCCAACTGGCCGGGCCTGTCACCAATACGGACGTCGGTGCGCATCTGACGGTCGTCAGCTTTTTGCGCGGGGCCAGCGGTGTGGACGCCGCCCGGGCAGAGCTGATCGCGCTGCAAGGCGCCAATGCGGATACGCCGCAAGGGCGGCTTTATGCAGGTACGCTGGCGGCGCTGGATTTTGAGACGGGCAAAACCGAGGACGGCATCGCCCAGATGCGCGCGGTGCTGGCGCAGGACACAGGTAGCGCGCTGTCCGATGACACCCGCAAGCTGCAGATCATGCTGGCACAGATGCTGGCCCAATCGGGCGACCGCACTGGCGCGCAGGACATCACCGCCGCCGTGCTGGCCCAAGACCCCGGCCATATCGAGGCGCTGAAACTACAGGCCGCTTGGCTGATTGACGATGACCGCATTGGTGACGCCATCGTCGCCCTGCGCACCGCGCTTGGCCAGAACCCGCAGGACAGCGGCACCCTGACCTTGATGGCGCAGGCCCATGAACGTGACGGCGATCTGGCACTGGCAGGAGAGCGTTTGGCGCTGGCGGTGCAGGTGTCGAACAGCGCGCCGGATGAAACCCTGCGCTATGTCGCCTT
>NZ_FOTF01000007.1 GCF_900114485.1 Loktanella salsilacus
GAGGCTTGGATCCTCATCGCACACATCAGACGCGTCACACGGCATCTCGCAAGGGATTGAGAAGGTGCAGTTAGTTTTGAATCAGACTCTCAGACGCCGGGCAACGAGCTTATCCTGATGCCAACGCTTATGGTTGCGATCGGTCTACTCGTCTCGATTGCCGCAGCTTGGCGGTCCCTGCGCGGCGGTCCGGCCTACCAATTCGCCGCCGCCTTCGCAGCGCTCTTTGCTCCGGTTCTGGCAGTCATCATCGAGGTCCAGTGGCAGCCGGCGCATTCCATAGGAGCATATCCTTGGGCCCTGCACGCTATGGTTATCGGCGCGGCTATGGTGCTGATTGCTTATCGGTTTGCACGGCAGGACGGCCCTGAAGACAGAAGTCGGGTTTCCCTTGCTGTTCTTTCCGCATTGGCCTGTATCGCGTTTGGTATGGTGGTGATCCTGACATCTGCCGCACTAACGATCGCCTTGGCGGTTACGGTCGTCGCTGCAGCTTGGCTTGATCGGCAGTATAGCCTGCCGCTGATGGGCACCTATATCCTCGCCGGCGTTGCAACCATCGGCTACCGGCTCGTCGCCGATCCCGGACTAGGTTGGGCATTGGATGCGCCCATCATGGAAGTGCTGCCGACCTATCTTATCGCATTCACCGCTTTTGCCGTGTCGTGGGTTTTCATGACATTCATCAACCGTCCGCGGTCAGAGGTCATTTTGGAAAGCGCGTCCATCTCATCGTTTGGGCTGCTGCTATCCGTGGCACTGTATCGCTTTTTGCTGCATTGGACCGGCTTACCCAGCGCCGGTGAAAGCCACTGGGCGGCAGGTATTGATACAGCGATCTGGATTGTGCTTGGCTTGGCTCAATTGCGCCGCTTGCAGCTTGGCGGGCCGCTGCGGTCGGTGAGGATCGGCATGGCGGTGATCTTTTTCACTATCGCCTTCATCCGGTTCGCCGTCGCGCTGGTATTCTCAAACCCTATATCTGTTTACATAGATGATCAGGTCATTGGACCGGTCCTGTTGAACACATTGATGCCCGCTTACTTGCTTCCCGCCCTGGCTTTTCTGCTGGGTGCGATATGGCTTAGGGATCTGCAAAGCGTCCTCAGGAAGGCTCTGATGATACTCGCGGGCGCCGTGGCGACCTTCTGGCTGACAATGACGATTAGGCACGGCTGGCGCGGGGCGGAGGATATGGCTTCTGTCAGCGCAAGTCAGGGCGAGCTTTACACCTATACCGTGGCAATCATGATTGTCGGGGCGGCCGCATTCTATCAGTCCCTTGCCCGAAGGAGCGTAAAGCTACGCAGAGCTGGCTTGATCATCATCGGACTTGCTGTCGCCAAGGTCTTCTTCATCGACATCGGTGAACTGGATGGACTGACACGTGTGTTCGCGCTGCTTTTCCTAGGCCTGACATTAGCCGCGCTCGCATGGCTGAACCGCTGGGCAAACGGCCACGATCCGCAGTTGAAGCATCAGCCCGATGATAAGGAGCCTGCTGATACCTCTGACCGGAGCCCCTAAAACGCCTCCGATCTTGTGTAGAGTCCGTCCAACAAGGGGACGGACAATTGAAGGCACGATTTTACGGACGAACAGATCAACGCGGTGATCAAGGAACAGGACGCTTTAGCGAAGTCCGCCGATCTATGCCGACAGCAACTTATCAAAACTGGCGATCCCGGAAGGAATCGAACCCTCAACCTGCCGATTAGAAGTCGGCTGCTCTATCCAGTTGAGCTACGGGACCGCACAGGCGTGTTTTGCGGGGTTGGCGGGCACTTGGCAAGCGGGTTGCGCGTTAAAGCGCGGCAAAACCGGAATTTCCCGGCCAGATCGCAGCATTCTTAGGGCAGGCCCCGTGACACTTGATCGCGGGACACGGTATGAGGGCGCAACAATTATGAAAGGTGCCCCCATGCGTCATATCTTGCTTGGTCTGCTTGTCCTGTCCGCGCAGCCGCTTGCGGCGCAGACGCTATACTTTTCGGCGATTCCTGACGATGACGAATCCCGTCTGGTCGAACGCTTTGGCGCGGTGGCGGGTTATCTGTCGGACGCGCTGGACGTTGACGTGCAGTATGTGCCGGTCAAAAGCTACGCCGCGGCCGTCACCGCCTTTGCGAATGATCAAATCCAGCTCGGCTGGTTCGGCGGGTTGTCCGGCGTGCAGGCGCGTATTGCAGTGCCGGAATCCCACGCGATTGCGCAAGGCGCAGAGGACGAGGCCTTCGTCACCTATTTCATCGCCAATAAGGACACCGGCCTGACGCTGGACCCCGCGTTCCCCGATCTGGCAGGACGCAGCTTTACCTTCGGCGCTGAAACCTCGACCTCTGGCCGGTTGATGCCGGAATTTTACATCCGTGCAGAGTCGGGCCAAGCGCCAGAAGAGCTCTTCTCCAACGTCGGATTCTCTGGCGATCACGGGCAGACGCTGCGTCTGGTGGCATCGGGCGCTTACGAGATCGGCGCGCTGAACTATTCCGTCTATGACACTGCGGTCGCTGATATGACGCCAGAGGCTGCGGCGACCACGATCATCTGGGAAACGCCGCCTTATCCCGACTATAACTGGACGATCCGCGGCGATGTCGATGCCACCTTTGGCGCGGGCTTTGCGGACAAGGTGCAGGCTGCTTTGATCGGTATGGACGATCCAGTGCTGCTCGAATCCTTTCCGCGCAGCGCCTTTATCGCAGCCGATGATGCGCTGTATCAGCCCATCGTTGATACGGCGCGTGCGCTGGATCTGATCGACTGATGCCACAGCCGCTGGTCACGCTGACGGGCGAAAGCCTTGGGTGGGGTGGCCAGCTGGCTCTGCACGATGTGTCCTTGCAGATTGCGCCGGGCGAGCGGATTGCCATTCTGGGGCGCAGCGGCGCGGGCAAAAGCACGCTGCTGACTGCGCTGCACGACCGGGCGCAGGTGCGGCTGGCGCTGGTGCCGCAGGACCACGGGCTGATCGGGGCGCTGTCGGTATTTCACAACGTCTGGATGGGCGTGCTGGATGATCACGGCACCGCCCGCAACCTGCGCACGCTGATTTGGCCGAATGCTGATGAACGCGGACGGGTTGCGCAGGTCCTTGGCGTTGTCGGCCTTGATGATCTGGGGCGACGGCCCGTGTCGCAACTGTCCGGCGGGCAGCGACAGCGGGTCGCGCTGGCCCGCGCCTTGCTGCGCGGCGGGGCGCTGGTGCTGGGGGACGAACCTGTGACGGCGCTGGACCCCGAACAAGGCGCGGCCTTGCTCGATCATCTGCTGGGGGCCTTTCCGACCAGCGTGCTGGTGCTGCATGACGTGGACCAAGCCTTGCGGGTCGCGACGCGGATTATCGGTCTGCGGCAGGGCCGGGTTGCCGTGGATGCGCCTGCTTCTGATCTAAGCGCAGACGATCTGCTACAGCTTTACCGATGATCTTGCAGCGGCGTCATGTGCTGGCGGGCTTTGCCGCGCTCACCCTTATGGCCCTTTGGTTCGCCGACCTTGGCGCGATGCGTCCTGACCCTTGGATGACGCTTCGCGCGATTGGGCAGGGTATCCTGCATCCTGATTTTTCCGATATCGCGGGTCTGCTGCGGGCGACCGGGCTGACGGTTGCCTTTGCCTTTTGCGGCGTTGGTCTGGGGGCTGTGCTGGGCCTGCTGCTGGCCCCATTTTATGGCCGCGCCGCCGTGCGCCTGACCTGCATCGCGGTGCGATCCGTGCACGAGCTGTTCTGGGCCCTTCTGCTGCTGGGCCTGACGGGGCTGTCGCCCCTGACCGGCGTGCTGGCCATCGGGCTGCCCTATGCGGGCATCTTCGCCAAAGTCTTCTCTGAATATCTAGAGGACGCCGCCGCCAGCGCGCCTCTGAGCCGCCGCTTGCCGCGCCTGACGGCGCTACTGTGGGTCCGGTTGCCGCAGGCGTTGCCGCAGATGCGGACCTATACGCTGTATCGCCTGGAATGCGGTCTGCGCTCGTCCGCTGTGCTGGGGTTTATCGGGTTGCCGACCTTGGGCTTTCAGTTGGAAACCGCGTTCAAGCAGGCGCAGTACGGCCAAGCCGCCGCGGTGCTGGCGCTGTTCCTCGCGCTGATCTTGCCGCTGCGCTTTTGGGTGATCTGGCGGCTGGTGCCGCTGATGCTCGCGGCCTCTGCCACGGCGCTGATCTGGTTGCCGACGCCGCCGATGGGGCAGGGCGCGCTGATGCGTTTCTTAACAGGCATTGTGCCAAGCCCGCTGCGCACTGGGGCCGATTGGGGCGGCTGGCTTGATAAGGTGCTTCTGCAACAAGCGCTGCCCGGTAGCATCGACACGCTGATCTTGTCGCAAATCGCGCTGGCGGCGGCGGCGCTGATCGCGGCTGTGGCCTTTCCGGCGATCGTGCCCAGCGTCGTGGGCCGGGCGGGTGCCGTGATCGGCCATGGCGTGCTGGTCGTGCTACGATCAATTCCGGATTACATGCTGGCCTTTGTGCTGCTGCAAGTGCTGGGCCCGTCGATGCTGCCCGCCATTCTGGCGCTTGGCCTGCACAACGGCGCGATCATTGCCCACCTGCTGGGCCGTCAAGCGGCGAGCCTGCCGCAGCGCACCGGCGCGCCGCGCGGCGTGACGCTGTGGGCGTGGGATCTGTTCCCCCGCCTGTCCCCCGCCTTTTGGGCGCTGTGTCTGTATAGGTGGGAGATTATTTTGCGCGACAGTGCCATCATGGGCCTGCTTGGGATCGGCACGCTGGGCTTTTATATTCAAAGCAACGTGCAGACCCTGCGCATGGACCGGGTCGTTGCGCTACTCGTCGTGTCGGCCTTGCTGACGCTGCTGATCGACACCCTTTCACGCCGCCTGCGCCGCGCCATGCGCGACGGCCCGCCCCTGCGGATCGAGGCGTCCCGCTGCCTCGCGACATAGGCGTCCCTTGACGTCCGCGCCTTGCGGGCTTTCATAGAGTGTATTCCAAACCAGAGCCTGCATCATGGCCACCACCACCACCGATCTGACATTTGATGTCACCGGCATGTCCTGCGCCGCCTGCGCTGGCCGGGCAGAGCGTGCCTTGGCCGCCGTGCCCGGCGCACAGGACGCGCGCGTTAACTTTGCGACGGGACAGGCGCGGCTGTCGCTGGACGGGGCATCGCTGACGGACGTCACGCAGGCACTGACGCGCGCGGGCTATCCCGCCGCCACCACCGTGATGCAGATCGAAGTGGACGGCATGACCTGCGCGTCCTGCGCTGGCGCGGTCGAACGCACCTTGGCCAAGGCCCCCGGCGTGTTGGACGCGCAGGTCAATCTGGCCACCCGCCGCGCCACCGTGACGGCGCTGGTTGGGGCGGTCACTGCGCAGGACTTGGCGCAGCGTGTCACCGACAATACCAGCTATACCGCCAGCGCCGAACCTTCCGCCCCGCAAGAGGATCGCACAGCGGCAGAGCAACACGCCTTGGGCCGCGACACGGCGATTGCCGCCGCACTGACCCTGCCGGTTTTCATCATGGAAATGGGCGGCCACGTGATCCCCGGCATGGCCGCGGCCATCGACGGCAGCATTGGGCGCACCGCGTCGTGGCTCATCCAGTTCGTGCTGGTGACCCTTGTGCTGATCGGTCCGGGCCGCCGGTTCTTTGTCCACGGCATCCCGTCCTTGCTGCGCGGCGCGCCAGAGATGAACGCCCTTGTCGCCCTTGGCGCAGCCGCCGCGTGGACCTATTCCACCGTCGCCCTCTTCGCGCCCGGCCTGCTGCCCGCAGGCACGCAGGCCGTTTATTTCGAGGCAGCCGCCGTCATCGTCACCCTGATCCTGCTGGGCCGCTGGCTAGAGGCGCGGGCGCGGGGCCGGGCAGGCGCTGCGATCCGGTCGCTGGCCGGGCTGCGGCCGCAGTCGGCGCAGGTGGAACGTGACGGGGTCGCGACCGAAATCGCCACGGATGCGATCGTCGTCGGCGACATTGTGATCGTCCGGCCCGGAGAGCGTTTGCCCGTCGACGGCACCGTCTTGACCGGCTCCGGCTGGGTCGATGAAAGCATGATCACCGGAGAGCCCGCGCCCGTGGAAAAGAAGCCCGGTCGCAGCGTGACAGGCGGTACCGTGAACGGCGAATCCGCCTTGCGGGTGCGGGCGCAGGCTGTGGGCGCGCAGACGGTTTTGGCCGGGATCGTGCGGCTGGTGCAGGACGCGCAGGGTGCAAAGCTGCCCATTCAGGCACTGGCCGACCGCGTCGTGCGCTGGTTCGTACCGGCTGTTCTGGTGGTCGCAGCCTTGACCGTGGCGGCTTGGCTGGTGTTTGGCCCCACGCCCGCATTGACCTATGCGCTGGTCGCTGGTGTGTCGGTCCTGATCATTGCCTGCCCCTGCGCCATGGGGCTGGCCACGCCGGTCAGCGTCATGGTCGGCACGGGCCGGGCTGCGGATCTGGGCGTGCTCTTTCGCCGGGGCGATGCCTTGCAGCGCCTGTCGGATGCGACCGTGATTGCCTTTGATAAGACCGGAACGCTGACCCTTGGCGCGTCGGATTTGACCGCCTTGACTGTGGCCCCCGGACAGGACGAAGGCCGCGTGCTTGCGCAGATCGCAGCGGTAGAGGGCGCGTCAGAGCATCCCTTGGCCCGCGCCATCGTGAAGGCCGCAAAGGCGCGGGGGCTTACCGTTCCCGCCGCGACGCAGGTCACGGCCCTGACTGGCATGGGCGTGCGCGGCGTGGTGGACGGCGCGGTTGTGTTCGTCGGCGCGCCGCGTCTGATGGTGCAAGAGGGGATCGATATCAGCGCTTTGCGTCAGGCAGCAGATCAGATCGCGGCCTCGGCGCAGACGCCCGTTTTCGCCGTGATCGACGGTATGGCGGTTGCAGTGCTAGGCCTGTCCGATCCGGTCAAACCGAACGCCGCCAAAACCATCGCCGCCCTAAAAGCGCGGGGCTTGCGCACGGCCTTGATCACAGGCGACGCGCAAAGCGTGGCGGATGCGGTCGGGGCCAGCCTTGGGATTGATACCGTCGTGGCAGAGGTACGGCCCGAGGGCAAAGTCGCAGCGTTGGACGATCTGCGCCGCGCAGGGGACACGCTGGTCTTTGTGGGCGATGGCATCAACGACGCGCCCGCCTTGGCCGCCGCTGACGTTGGCATCGCAGTGGGCACGGGCACGGATGTGGCGATTGAAACGGCGGACGTGGTGCTGATGTCGGGCGATTTGGCTGGCGTGGGGACCGCGCTGAACTTGTCGCGCGCAACCCTGCGGAATATCCGGCAGAACCTGTTCTGGGCCTTTGCCTATAACGTCGCGCTGATCCCGGTTGCGGCAGGCGCGCTGTATCCGTTCACAGGCATGATGCTGTCGCCAATGCTGGCCGCCGGCGCGATGGCGGCGTCCAGCGTGCTTGTGGTGTCCAACGCGCTGCGCCTGCGCCGCGCTGGCTAAACCTTAGCCAGCGACTGATTTACGGATCGCGGCCATGTTGGCACCGTAAACATCTGCCTTATCGACCGATCCACCCCGGAACACGGCAGAGCCCGCGACCAGCACATCGGCCCCGGCCTCCACGACCAGTGGCGCCGTGACAGGGTCAACGCCGCCGTCGACCTGAATGTGGATGTCACGATCGCCAATCAGCTCTCGGACGCGGCGGATTTTGGCGGTCATGTCGATAAACTTTTGCCCGCCAAAGCCGGGGTTCACGGTCATCACCAGCACCATGTCGGCGACGTCCATCAGGTCAGCGACGGCATCCGCCGGGGTGCCGGGGTTCAGGGCGACGCCAGCTTTCATGCCCGCGGCGCGGATCGCCTGCAGGGTGCGGTGGATATGAGGTCCAGCCTCGATATGGGCGGTCAGGATGTCGGCCCCGGCGTCGGCATAGGCGTCGATATAGGCATCCACCGGAGAGATCATCAGGTGCACGTCCATCACGGTTTTCACGTGCGGGCGGAAGGCTTTGACGGCGGGGGGGCCAAAGGTCAGGTTTGGCACAAAGTGGCCGTCCATCACGTCGATGTGGACCCAGTCAGCACCCTGCGCCTCGATCGCGCGGATTTCGCGGCCGAAGTCGGCAAAGTCTGCGGACAGGATCGAGGGGGCAATCTTGAGGCTGCGATCAAAGGTCATGGCGGCTTTCCTGTGGTCAAAAGGGCAGGGGCAAAGGGTGCGGCGCACCATCGTCCAAACACGGCGGCTTTACAACGGGGCGCGGCACGGCGGATGGTGGGGGATCACGCAAGGGAAAATTGCTATGAAGATTACTGCCGCCGCCGATCTGATCGTAAAGCCCGCCAGTGCGGACTGGTTTACCGGGGACGTGACAATGTCGCCGCTATTCCACGACGAGGCCCCGTCGCACGCAGCCGGGGCCCGGGTGACGTTCCAGCCGGGCGCGCGCACAAATTGGCACACTCATCCGCTGGGGCAGATCCTGATCGTGACGGAGGGCGAAGGACGCGTGCAACGCGAGGGCGGTCCAGTGCAGGTCATTCGCGCCGGCGATGTAGTGCGGTTTGACCCCGGCGAGCGGCACTGGCACGGGGCTGCACCGGGCCTTGCCATGACGCATATCGCCATTCATGAGGCCGTTGATGGCAGTGCGGTGACCTGGGCGGAGCCTGTTGCAGAGGCAGATTACCTTAGCTGACGGGAAAGCTTCGCCGGAGGCAGGATGCCTCCGGCGGGAGTTTAACGCGCCCGATGAAGGCGGCGTCGCGGCCTGTCGGGCGAGGCAAGGCGATACAGTCAGGTGCCCCGCTTCAAGTATTTAAGAAAAAGCGAGGACAGGGCGCTAGTCGAAAACGATGACATTGCGTTTGGCCGCGCCAGATTTGGTGTCGGCGATGGCGTCGTTGATCTGGTCCAGCGTCCAAGTGCGACTGACAAGTTCGTCCAATTTCAGGCGGTCTTGTTGGTAAAGATCGACCAGCCACGGAATGTCGCGGGCGATGACGACGTCGCCCATTTTTGATCCGATCATCGCCTGGCCAGAGGCGGCGATCATCACCGGCTGGTAGCTGCTGGTGGCGCCAGAGTGTGGCATGCCGACCATGATGATCTTACCGCCCGGCGCAAGGTACTGCGCGGCGGTGTCATAGGCGGGAATGGCACCGACGGTGACGACGACGACGTCAGCGCCTTTGCCCATCGCTTTTTTCGCGGTGCGCCACGGTTTGGTGTCCGTGGCAAGGACGCCGTCGGTCGCGCCGAAATCGCGGGCGATGGCAAGTTTGTCGTCCGTCATGTCGACAGCAATGATACGGCGGGCCCCGGCAATGCGAGCCCCTTGGATGGCGTTCAACCCGACGCCGCCTGCGCCGATGACCACGACGTCTTGGCCGGCACGCAGGCCTGCGGCGTTAACCACAGCACCGACGCCAGTGATGACACCGCAGGCCAACAGGGATGCGGCGACAAGGTCCATATCAGCGGGCAGTTTTACGATCTGGCTTTGGTCCACGACGACTTTTTCGGCAAATGCGCCGCTGTTCATAGCTTGCTCTACCGGCGCGCCATCAAGGGTGGTCAGCGGGCCATCGTGGGCGGCGGGCGCGCTGCACAGCACCGGCATGCCGCCGCCGCAGGTGGCGCAGGTACCGCAAGCGCGGATTAAGGTGACGACGACGGGATCGCCTATAGCCAGGCCGCGGGTGCCTTCGCCGATGGCGGTGACGTGGCCAGCGGCCTCGTGGCCATAAACGGCGGGCAGCTTTCCGCCCCAAGCCCCTTCGGCAAAGTGGATGTCGGAATGGCAGATTGCGCAGGCTTTCAGGGTGACTTCGACCTCTCCCATCAGGGGGGCGCGCAGGTTCAAGGTTTCGATCTGCAGAGGATCGCCATGGGCATGACTGACGGCGGCTTTGATCTGGGGCATGGGGGCCTCTTGCTGGGGTTGGCCGTCAGTCTGGGCCGGGGGGCCTTAGGCTGCAAGGGCGAATGCGGCTGCGCTAGAAAGCGGTGCGCGCGCGCATGAAAACAGCGACTGCAAGGACAACTAGGCCAGCCGCCAGCAGGAACGGCGCGCCGGGTAGGTAGATGGGCGCGGATGCCGCCGTGAAGAGCCAGAAGGTCTGCGTCATCAGCAAGGGGCCGATGATCGTGGCGATCGCGTTGACGCCGGTCAGCACGCCTTGCAATTCGCCTTGCTGGTTGTCGGCGGCACGGCGCGACATGATGCCTTGCAGCGCAGGCCCCGCGACAGAGCCGAGGGCGGTGAGCGGGGTGAGCGCCAGCGCGAGCCAGCCGCTGGTGACAAAGCCGAGGAAGATGAAAACGCCCACGTCGACGGCCAGGCCTGCGATGACGGTGTTGCGTTCACCCAGCACGCGCAGGATTGGCTTCATCAGCAAGCCTTGGACGATGGCGATGCCGATGCCGAAAAACCCAAGCGACAGGCCAATCATGCCCGGCCCCCAGCCAAAGCGGGCTTGGCCGTAGTAGGCCCAGATCGCCGGGTAGACGAAGAACGCCATGGTATAGATGAAACTGACGGCCAATAGCGGCGCAAGGCCGGGCAGGGCCGCGATGTGGCGCAGCGCGCCAAGCGGATTTGCGCGGGCAAGGGTAAAGGGGCGGCGGATGCGGTCGGTCACGGTTTCGGGCAAGATTAACCAGCCAAAGCCAAGGTTGAGCGCCGCCAGCAGAGCCGCCGCATAGAACGGCGCGCGCACGCCCCAGACTGCGAGTGCGCCGCCCAGCATCGGGCCGATCACAAAGCCGACGCCGAAGGCCGCGCCGATCAGGCCAAAGTTGGCAGCCTTTTCATGCGGTTTCGAAATGTCGGCCATATAGGCGCTGGCGGTCGATTGCGTCGCTGCCGTGATGCCGCCGATGATGCGGCCCAAGATCAGCAGCCAAATCGTATGCGCGAGGGCCATCAGCAGATAGTCCAGCGCCATGACGCCAAGCGCCAGCAGCAGCACGGGGCGGCGCCCATATGCGTCGGACAGCGCGCCGATCATCGGGCCGAACAGGAACTGCATTGCGGCAAAGATCGTTGCCAGCAAACCACCCCAAAGCGCGGCACTGGCAAGGCCGGGGCCTTCGACGCTTTGGATCAGGTCGGGCATAACCGGCAGGATCAGCCCGATCCCCATCGCATCGATGACAACCGTGATCAGAATAAAAAGGACCGGCAGCGGCATGGCGTTAGGTGACGTGCGGCACGGTGCCGGTGCGGGTCAGAAAGTCCGTCAGGATCTGCGCGTATTCTTCTGGCTTTTCGCCGCAGGGCAGGTGGCCCGCGCGGCGGATCAAGGCAAAGCTGCTGCCGGGGATCAGGTTGGTCGTTTCCCTGACCAAATCAGGGGGCGTGGCCTTATCCTCGCTGCCCGCAATGCCCAGCGTCGGCAAGCGCAGGCCGCTGGTCGGGGTAAAGAAATCGGTGCCGGAAATGGCGGCACAGACGCCCAGATACCCCTCTAGCGGGGTGTCGATCAGCATCTGCTGCCATGGCTGCACTGCTGGGGTGGCGCAGAAGTCGGGTCCGAACCAGCGCTGCATGATGCCGCCCGCCATCGCCTCTAGCCCTTGTGCGCGGACTGTGGCGATCCGGTCCGCCCAGATGGCGGGGGTGCCGATTTTGGCGGCCGTGTTCGACAGCACCATGGCGCGCACGATGTCCATGCGTTTGACCGCCAGTCCCTGTGCGATCATGCCGCCGACGGACAGGCCGACAAAGACGCAATCACGCACGTCCAGCGCGTCGCACACGGCCTCTGCGTCACCAATCAGTTGGCCCATAGTATAGGGGCCGTCCGGCACGCTGCTTTGGCCATGGCCGCGCTTGTCCCAGCGGATATAGCGGATGCCCTTTGGCAGCAGGTCCATCACCGGGTCCCACAGGTGCAGGGTGGTGCCAAGCGAATTGGCAAAGACCACGGTGGGCGCGGCAGGATCGTCCACGCCATCAACGCGGGTGTGAAGGGCGATATCGCCGCGGGTGACGGTGGTTTCTCTCATGCGAAAGCCTTTGTGTGGAAGTGGGGCCGACAGACCCGGTATTGATTGATGCGTCAAGCGGTCAGGTGTCCATGGCGATCGCGCGGGTAAAGGTGTCCGGGTCGACATTGCCGCCCGTGGCGATGGCGATGACCGCGTCTCCCTGCAAGCTGTCCCCGTGGAACAGGGCCGCTGCCAGTGCAGCCGCGCCGCCCGGTTCAATTACGATCCGCAGGCGGGCAAAGGCCAGCGCCATCGCGCGCAGGCAGTCGTCGTCGCTGACCACAAGGCCGGGACCACACAGGCGCTGCATGATCGGAAAGGTCAGATCGCCCGGCTGCGGCGTGACAATGGCGTCGCAGATCGACCCTTCGGCAGCGGCATTGCGCTGGATCTGCCCCGTGGCCAGACTGCGGGCGGTGTCGTCAAAACCCTCCGGCTCGCAGGGGCGCGCGCGCAGGCCGGGGGCAGATGCTTCCAGTGCGAGGGCCACGCCAGCGGTCAACCCGCCGCCGCCGCAACAGATCAGAACGTCGGCGTTTGTGATGCCCCTCGCGGCGGCTTGGGCGGCGATTTCTAGGCCCGTGGTACCTTGGCCCGCCATGACCTGCGCATCGTCAAAGGGCTTGATCAGCGTCAGGCCGCGTTCGGTGGAGAGGCGCAAACCAATGGCATCGCGGTCTTCGGTGGCGCGGTCATACAGAACGACTTCTGCGCCCAAGGCGCGGGTGTTTGCGATTTTGATCGCTGGCGCATTGGCGGGCATGATGATGACGCAGGGGCTGCCATGGGCGGCCGCGGCGCGGGCGACGCCCTGCGCATGGTTGCCGGACGAATAGGCAATGACACCCGCTTTGCGCTGGGCTTCGGTCAGGGCCGATACTGCCGACCATCCGCCCCGCGCCTTAAAACTGCCGGTGTGCTGCAGGCATTCTGCTTTGACAAAAACGCGGCGGCCCGCGATCTCGTCCAGAAAGGGCGAGGATAGCAGCGGCGTGCGCCGGACATGCCCATCAAGGCGCGCTGCGGCGGCGGTGATCATATCGATATTCATGCCATGGACCTTATCCAAGATTGCAACGCTTTTAGGGCAGGACCCTCGTCCAAGAACGGCACATGACCGCGATCCGGCACTTCGGCAAAGATGCCGTCCGGGCGCCGGCGCTGCATTTCGGCCCATGTCGCGGGCGTCAGCAGATCGCTGTTCGCGCCGCGTATGGCGGCCAAGGGCAGGTTAGCTGTCGCATCAAACAGTGGCCACAGGTCCAGCATCGCGGTTTTGCCGTCGCCTAGCGATTGCGCCAGCGCCGGGTCATAGCGGATCACTAGGCCGCCGTCTGTTTGCTCATAATGCTGCTCAACCTCGGCCAGCCAGCGATCCATCGGTACGCCGCGAAACGTCGTCCAGACGCGGTCCCGAAAGGCGGCGGCGTCGGCATAGGTTTTCTGCGCCGGGTTCTTGCCGACATATCCGGCAATGACGGCCAGCCCTGCGGGATCAATCTCTGGCCCGATGTCGTTCAGGGCTACACCCAGCAATCGGTCGTGCGCGGTGGCGGCCAGTATCATCGCAATCAGCCCGCCGCGCGACGTGCCAAGCACGGCCGCCTTTGCCAGGCCCAGATGATCCATCAAGGCTAGCGCGTCTTTCGCCTCGACCGGGACGGTGTAGGTGGCTGGATCGGCCCAATCCGATTGGCCGCGCCCGCGATAGTCCAGCCGGATCAGCCGGGCGTCCAGATGCGGCGCGACGTGGTCAAAATCCGTGCCGTTGCGCGTCAGCCCTGCCAGCGCTAGTACGGGCAGGCCGCTGCCGCTGTCGGTGTAATGCAGACGGGTGCCGTCTGGTGCGATGAAATCTGGCATTAGACATACTCCGGCAAGGTGGACAGGTCCGGCAGCACATGCTGTGGCTGGGCATAAAGCCGGTCAATCGGCGCGCCAAGGCGGTTGACCCAAGCCGTGTGAAAGCCATAGCCAGCCCCCGCCGCTGCGTCCCAGCCGTTCGAGGATACGAACATCACCTGATCGCGGCGGCAGCCAAAGCGGTTGCCGACCATGTCATAGACGGACACATGCGGCTTAAAGACGCCCACATCCTCGACCGACAGCGCGTCATCAAGCAGGTCATTCAAGCCCGCCAGCGTGATCGCCGCGCGCAGCATATCAGGCGGCCCGTTCGACAGAATCGCCGTTGTCAGGCCGCGATCTTTCAAGGTGCGCAGCATGGCGGGGACCTCTGGATAGGCTTCGAGTTCCCAATAGAGCGCCAGCAGACGCTTGCGCAGGGCAGGATCGGCTAGGCCCGCCGCCTCCATCGCCCAATCCAGACCATCTTGGGTCAGCTGCCAGAAATTGCAGTGCCGATCGGCGACGGCGCGCAGCCAGCTATACTCCAGCTGCTTTTGCCGCCAGTCGCGGGCCAGCTGTTCCCAAACGGCGGCAAGTCGCTCTTGCCCCGGCTCTTGTGCGGCCCTGCGGGCGGCGGCGTTGACGTCAAACAATGTGCCATAGGCGTCGAAAATACATGTGGTGATTGTCATGGGAAGGCTCCTGTCGCTTGGCGAAGACTTGCACGACGCGGCGGCAGGGGCAAAGCGGTTTGCATCCCATAGCGCGATTCGTTAGCGTCCCCGGGATTTTGAACTGAAAGGACGCAAAATGACGACTGCAAAACAGGGCGACACCGTCCGCATCCACTATACCGGCACGCTGAACGACGGCACGGTTTTCGACAGCTCTACGGGTCGCGACCCGCTGGAATTCGAAGTTGGATCCGGCATGATCATCCCCGGTCTGGACGTGGCAATCCCCGGCATGACCGTTGGCGATACAAAGACTGTGAACATCGCGGCTGATCAGGCATACGGCCCGGTCAACGACCAAGCACGTCAGGCCGTGCCGCGCGCTGACATCCCCGCGGATATCCCGCTAGAGGTTGGCGTACAGCTGCAGATGCAGACCCCTGACGGCCAAGTTGTGCCCGTCACGGTCGCCGACGTGAACGAGACCGAAGTCACGCTGGACGCAAACCACCCGCTGGCTGGCAAAGACCTGAACTTCGACATCGAGATCGTCGAAATCAAGGCAGCCTAATCAGGCAATACGAACAAGGCCGCGGGGATCATCCCCGCGGCCGACCGGCGCACCCCAAGGTCACGCCTCTTACTTTACCCAAAAATTATGCACCTGACGTCGCGCACCCCCGAAGGTCTGCGCCGCTGAAGGACATCCATCCTTCTTCTGGTCAAAAATACCTCGGGGGGAGTCCCGCAGGGACGGGGGGCTGGCCCCCCGCCTTTTGCGATTTTTCGCCGAAAAATCGACCCGCTTTATAGGTGATCCGGCTGCGGCATGCCCAGAACGTGGAACCCGCCATCGACGCGGATAATTTCGCCGTTGGTGTAAGCGCCAACATCGGACGCCAGATACACTGCCGTACCGCCCACCGCTTCCAATGTCGCATTGGACCGGGCCGGGGTGTTCTGTTCGGTGTGCTTGAACGTGCGCCGCGCACCGGCGATGGCCGATCCGGCCAGCGTTTTCATTGGGCCGGGGCTGATCGCGTTTACGCGAATGCCTTGCGGGCCCAGATCGTTCGCCAAATAGCGCACTGCAGATTCCAGCGCGGCCTTAGCGACGCCCATGACGTTATAGAACGGGGTCACGCGGTTGCTGCCTTGATAGGTCAGCGTCAGGATCGTGCCGCCGTCCGGCATCATCTCTGACGCGCGTTTGGCGACGTCGATCAGCGAATAGCACGAAATGGTCAGCGAGTTTTGGAAGTTCGCCCGCGTCGTGTTGATGAAACGGCCTGCCAGTTCGTTTTTGTCGGAATAGGCGATGGCGTGCACGACAAAATCGATGCTGCCCCACTTGTCCTTCAAGGTCTGAAAGGCGGCGTCCATGCTCGCATCATCATTCACGTCGACGTCGATCATGATGTCCGATCCGACGCTTTCCGCCAGCGGGGCCAGACGCTTGCCAAAGGCTTCGCCCTGATAGGTAAACGCCAGTTCCGCGCCCGCCTCGGCCATGGCCTTGGCGATGCCCCAAGCGATCGACCGCTCGTTGGCCACGCCCATAATCAGGCCGCGTTTGCCCTTTAGCTCGATCATACTCACTACCCTTTGAAGCGCGACAGCAACATAGATCCGTTGGTGCCGCCAAACCCAAACGAATTCGTCATAATCGTATCCAAACCTGCGTTATCGACGCGGGTCATGGCAATCTCGGACGCATCGAGCGCTGGGTCCAGCGTTTCCACATTGATTGACGGTGCGATGAAATCGTCCTGCAGCATCAGCAGGCAATAGATCGCCTCTTGTGCGCCAGTTGCGCCTTGGCTGTGGCCCGTCATCGACTTGGTCGAGGAGATGGGCGGCGTGCTGCCTTGGCCAAAGACGCGGCGCACGGCCTCAACTTCGCCCACATCGCCGACGGGGGTGCTGGTGCCATGGGCGTTGATATAGCTGATCTTGCGGCCCTCGGGCAGCGTTTTCAGCGCCATCCGCATGGCCCGCTCGCCGCCTTCGCCAGACGGCGCGACCATGTCGGCCCCGTCAGAAGTGGCAGAGAAGCCGGTGACTTCGGCATAGATCTTGGCACCGCGTGCCTGCGCGCCTTCCAGCGTTTCCAGCACAACCATGCCGCCGCCGCCTGCAATCACGAAACCGTCACGGCCTGCGTCAAACGCCCGAGAGGCCTTGGTGGGGGTGTCGTTATATTTGCTGCTCATCGCGCCCATGGCGTCGAACAGGCAGGACAGAGTCCAGTCCAGTTCCTCGCCGCCGCCCGCGAACATGATGTCCTGCGTGCCAAGGGCGACCTGCTGCGCGGCCATGCCGATGCAATGCAGGGATGTCGAGCAGGCAGAGGTGATGGAAAAGTTCATGCCCTTGATCTTGAACGCCGTCGCAAGGTTTGCGCTGACTGTCGAAGACATCGTCTTGGGCACAGCGAACGGCCCGATCCGTTTGGTCGCGCCGGTGGCCAGCACGGATTGGTGCGCGGCAAACATGGCAGAGGTGGACGGCCCGCCCGATCCGGCGATCACGCCGGTCATCGGATTGACGATCTGTTCCTCTGTCAGGCCCGCATCCGCAATCGCTTGCGTCATGGAAATATGGGCATAGGCCGCACCTGGACCCATAAACCGTAGGGTCCGCTTGTCGACGTGGTCCGCCACGTTGATCTTAAGCGTGCCAGCGATCTGGCTGCGGAATCCGCGTTCTGCCATCTCGGGCGAGGCTTCGATACCGCTGGTCCCTGCTTTCAGGGCAGCGGTGACTTCTTGTGCATTATTACCGATGGGGGACACGATTCCCAAACCGGTGATGACGACGCGACGCATGGGCGCACTCCTTCATAGTTGGGGTATGTTTAGGCCACACTGGCCTGCTGCCGCAACCATATAGAGGTGCGGCGGCGCGCTACGGGGCAAATTGTAGGGTTTTTAGTAGCAAAGGGATCGACTTGCTCGCGCAAGCCGATCCGCAAGAAAGGGGGTGCCAAAGGCTGTCGCGATCAGCTTTCGCTGAGGGCGACCTTCATGTCCTTGACGATATAGATGACTTCGCCGTCAGCTTCGACGATGCCGTCAGCGACGCCCATCGTCAGGCGGCGGGTCTGGATCGCTTTGGTGAAATCGATCTTGTAGGTCAGGCGTTTGCGGTCAGGGCGGACCATGCCGGTCAGCTTCACTTCGCCAACACCAAGGGCGTAGCCGCGACCCTGCCAGCCGCGCCAGCCCAGATTGAAGCCTGTCAGCTGCCACAAGCCGTCAAGGCCAAGGCAGCCGGGCATAATGGGGTTGCCGGGGAAGTGGCAGTCAAAGAACCAAAGGTCCGGCGTGATATCAAATTCAGCGACCACGTGGCCCTTGCCATGCGCGCCACCATCGCCAGAGATGTCTGTGATCCGGTCCATCATCAGCATGGGCGGCGCAGGCAGTTGGGCATTGCCGGGGCCGAAAAGTTCGCCGCGTGCGCAGGCCAAAAGGGCGTCTTTGTCGAAGTGGGTGGGATACTCGGCCATGGCGATCCTTCGTGTCCGGTCTGGGCGCATCTTGCGCCGGCTGCAGGTTAGTATTTTGCGCGCCACGTCTAGCATTACGGCCTTTGCAAGGGCAAGCCTTGCGCAGATGCGGGAAAGACGTTGATCCGCAGGGCCTTGATCCCATATGAATGGGACATGAGTGAATTTGCCAACCTTTCGCCCGGCACGACCGACACCGCAAGCCAATGGCTGGCGGGCGTTGGATTGCGTCCGACCCGCCAACGTGTGACGCTGGCCGCCTTGCTGATGGGGGACGGGATGGACCGTCACGCCACCGCCGAGGGGTTGTTTGCGGCCGCCGCGATTTGTGACGAGCGGGTATCGCTTGCCACCGTGTACAACACGCTGCGTGCGTTCTGTGCGGCGGGGTTGCTGCGTGAAATCACTGTCGACGGTGCCAAAAGCTATTTCGACACCGATATGTGCGATCATCCGCATTTTTATTGGGAAGACACCGCCGAGCTGACCGATGCACCGCGCGAGGCGCTGGATATCCGCAGCCTGCCGCAAGCTCCGAACGGCGCCCAGATCGTGGCCGTCGATGTAGTCATCCGGCTGCGGCGCAGCTGAGATATTCGTCAAAGCGTTAACGGCGCGTTAACCTTTTGCGAGGCACGTTGGGACATGGTAAATTCAGGACGCCGGGTCCTACCTGGAGTCGGCACATATTTCTTTACTGTCCGCTTGGCTGATCCAGAATCGGATTTGTTGACGCGGCATATTGAATTGCTGCGGCTGTCGACCCGCATGTGCCAAATCCGGCACCCTTTTGATATTGGGGATGCGGTCGCGCTGCCGGACCGGCTGCATGTGATTTGGACCCTGCCGCCGGGGGATGACAATTATGCCGTCCGCTGGCAGTCCATCCGGTCCACCTTTGCGCGCCACGTGCCAGAGCAAGAGGTCCATGAGCGGAAAATGGCGATCTGGCAGCGGCGGGTCTGGGACCGGCCCATCTTGACGCAGGCTGATTTGGCGGAGTGCCGCGCCTTGATCAACGAGGCACCGGTGCGTGCGGGGTTGGTGCGTCATGCCGCCGATTGGCCCTATTCCACAGCAAGCCAAGCCTACCTGCGCGGAAATTCCGGCGGGTCACCGCTGTTGCATGTGATCGAGGGTGGTCGGTAGGTCGCGCAGTCCAAGGGTCGCAGCCATAAAGCTACGGCGTTAGAACCACTGACCCGGCTCCATCAGGCCTAAGTCCAGCAACTGCTGGGAGTGCCACTCAAACGGCGCAGAGTTGTGCCAGTGAAATGTCTTGATATGCGCAGAGGACCCGGGGTTGCGGCGCAGTGCCTTGGCCGTGCGAAAAGAGCATAGTGTCGCGGTCAGGCTGTTGTGCCACGGGCAGGCAAAGGTATTGAATTCCGGGTCGTTGAATGTGTGATCGTCCCGCAGTCGCAGACCGGACTGCGCCCTAAACAAGGATATGCGGTCGATGCGGCGGCGGGGGACGGGAATATGTTCTTCGAACCGCCAGCGCAGGCCGCCAAAGAAATCCAACTGCCGGTCCAGAAAGGCGTCGTCCTTATCCTTGCGGGCCAGCGCGTAGTAGCCGGATTTGTCCAGATGGGCGTCCTGCAGGCTGACGGCGGTCGGGTGGGCGTCCAGATCGCGGGCATAAAGGTCGACGACATAGGTCAGAAGGCTAAAGCGCCGTTCCTCTACGGAAAAGGCCAGCATTTCGCCGACAGCGCGCGTTTCGCAGAAGGGAAAGAATAGGTATTCTGTGTTGTAGCCGTAGTAAATCCACTGCCCCGGTGCCGCATCGATCACGCCATTCACGGCGTCGGTCAGGGTGTTTTCCGTGGCAGCATCGTGGTTCACCCGCGTGATTTGCGCAGCAAGGTCAGGGGCGACGTCGATATCCGCTTTGCCAATCGCGATGACCTGCCGGAACCCAGATTTAAGGTAGTGGCGCAGGGTGCTGTCGACCTCGACGCTGTCCTCTAGCAAGATAATCGCGATCGGCCCTTTGGCCAGCGCCGCGCGGCCGTTTTGCAAAAAGTCGGTCAGGCTGGAAAATGTCATGGATGCGCCGGGTCAGAAGGTCGCGCGCAACTTCGGCGGAATCGCCCTGCATTGCAAGCCCGCCGCCCAAGCGTTAGGGAAGAAGCCGTCCCTTTTTGTCAGGTCCCGCCCATGTCCGCGCCACGCAAGCTTTTCGTCAAGACCTATGGTTGCCAGATGAACGTCTACGACTCAGAGCGTATGACGGAAGCATTGGGCGGCGAGGGGTATGTCACGACGGACCGCGCTGAAGATGCGGATATGATCCTGCTGAACACCTGCCATATCCGTGAAAAGGCAGCGGAAAAGGTCTATTCCGAACTTGGCCGGATGCGGGCGCTAAAGGACGCGAACCCTGATCTGAAGATCGGTGTCGCAGGCTGTGTCGCGCAGGCCGAGGGCGAAGAGATCATGCGCCGCGCGCCGATGGTTGATCTGGTGGTTGGCCCGCAAAGCTATCACCGTCTGCCCGCGATGGACCGCGCCGTGCGCGGCGGGGCCAAGGCGCTGGACACCGATTTCCCTGATGACGACAAATTCGACACGCTTAAGGCGCGCACCAAGATGAAGCGCGCGCCAGCTGCGTTTCTGACCGTGCAAGAAGGCTGCGACAAGTTCTGCGCCTTCTGCGTTGTCCCTTATACCCGCGGGTCAGAGGTCAGCCGCCCGGCCGACCGCGTCATGCGCGAGGCGCGAGAGTTGGTCGACGCTGGCGTGGCAGAGATCACCCTGCTGGGGCAGAATGTGAACGCCTATCACGGTCATGACGCCGGCCTGGCCGGTCTGATCTGGGATTTGTCCGCCATTGATGGGCTAAAGCGGATCCGTTTTACCACAAGCCATCCCAACGACATGGATGACGCCTTGATCGAAGCGCATGGCACCTGCGACAAGCTGATGCCCTACTTGCATTTGCCCGTGCAGTCCGGCTCTGACCGCATCCTGAAGGCGATGAACCGCAAGCATACGGCGGAAAGTTATCTGAAACTGGTCGACCGCATCCGCGCAGCACGGCCTGATATCATGCTGTCCTCTGACTTTATCGTCGGCTTCCCCGGCGAGACGGAAGAGGATTTCGAGGCGACGCTAGAGCTGATCCGCAAGGTCGAATTTGGGCAGGCGTATTCGTTCAAATACTCCACCCGTCCCGGCACCCCGGCGGCCGAAAAGCCGCAGATGCCAGAGGACGTCATGGCAGAGCGTCTATCCCGCCTGCAGGCCTTGTTGACGCAGCAGCAGCGCAAGATTCAGGACGACATGGTGGGCCGCACCGTGGGCGTGCTGTTTGAAAAGCCGGGCCGGATTGACGGGCAGATGATTGGAAAATCTGATTACCTGCATGCGGTTTACGCGGACGCGCCCGCCGATGTGCTGGGGCAGGTGCGGCAGGTTAGAATCACCGTCGCGGGCACGAATTCTTTGGGCGGAGAGCTTGTGCGCTGAAAAGTGCCAATGCCCGAGAGCGTTAACGTTTTGTTAAGGAATGTCAGTTGTGGCAACCCACTGTTGCCGCCTGCGACACAATATGTTGTGAATTCCGCTTTCAATGTCCGCTGATCTTGCTAAAACTGCGTCCATTGTGTGTTAAAGAAACTTATCCATACCCATGATGGTATGCGCTGTTTCAATAAAGAGGTATTCGCCGTGGCAACCACCCCGACCCAATTTGCAAAGGCCGCGCTTGCGGGCGTTCTGGCGCTGACAGTTGTCGCCGGGGGCGCATCTGCCCAGCAGGTCAACCGTTCCGAAAAGTACGTCCCCACCATTTGGATCGATCCCGATGGCTGCGAGCATTGGGCGATGGACGATGGTTCCGAAGGCTTCATGTCGCCGCACCGCCGCCGTGACGGCAGCGCCGTGTGCCACCGCTCTGAAATTTGCGGCGTGGTCCCGACAGATCAGCTGTTCGCAACGGACAAGTATGCGATCAGCGCGGCTGGCCGTGCGACCTTGCAGAACTTTTTCCAGACGGCGAACGCCTTTGGTTTCATGATCTACGGTCACACCGATGGCCGTGCATCTGACGAATACAACATGCGTCTGTCTGCCAACCGCGCTAACGCTGTTGCCGGTGTTGCGCAGTCCGTTGGTGGCCGCGTTGTGGACGTCCGGGGCCTTGGCGAACGCCAGCCACGCGCCGACAACAACTCCGCTGCCGGGATGCAAGAAAACCGCCGCGTCGAAATCTACTGCATCCGCTGAAAGGAAGCCCTGATATGAAAATCATGAAACTCATCGGGCTTTTGGCCATAGGCGGCGCGCTTGCAGCTTGCGAAGGCGGCGAAGGTATTCGCCAAATCGGTCCTGATAAATCCATCGACGGCGGCGTGAACGCGCACCACCTGTCCACGCTGGTTGCTGGCGTCTGGGTTGACCCAGAAGGCTGCGATCACTGGATCATCGATGACGGCGTCGAAGGCTACCTGTCAGAGCGTCTGACGCCCGATGGTCTGCCGGTCTGTTCCGGCGTTGCGCCGCCGAACACCGCCGTTGGCCCATTCAAGGCCGGATCTCCGATCCCGGACTTCTTGTAATTTGCTTGCATCATAAGCATTTCAAAGGCCGCAGCACACGCTGCGGCCTTTTTTCGTTTCCGGTGCGACCAATGACTTGCGGCCGGCGTTCAGCCTTGCAACGATAATCATAGACACTCTGTATCAGGAGATACGATTGCCCTCTGGCGTTCTGACCCCCACCGCTGCCGACGTTTCGGAATCCGTTCTGGAATTTCCCGACAACTTTTTGCTGATCGACTTGTGCGGCCAGTTCGATCGCAATCTGACTGCGATCGAAAGCGCGCTTGGCGTGCAAATCCTGCGCCGGGGTAACCGGCTAGAGGTGGTCGGCGCCGAAGCCCCGCGCCATGATGCGCTAGATATCCTAAAATCGCTGTACGAGCGGTTGGAATCCGGCAAAACGCTGGAGCCGGGCGATATCGACCGCGAATTGCGGATGCACCCTGACATGTCCATCACCAACGGCGACCAGCCAGAGCTGTTCAAAGGCGAACTGGCCGACCGGGTGGAAATCAAGACCCGCAAAAAGCTGGTCGAGCCGCGGACCGAGGCACAAAAAGCCTATGTCCGGTCGCTGTTCGAAAACGAGCTGTGTTTTGGCATCGGGCCTGCGGGCACGGGCAAGACCTATTTGGCCGTCGCCGTCGCGGTGAACCATTTCATCAGCGGCAATGTTGACCGGATCATCCTGTCGCGCCCCGCGGTCGAGGCGGGGGAAAAGCTGGGCTATTTGCCGGGCGACATGAAGGACAAGATCGATCCTTACATGCAGCCGCTGTATGACGCCCTGAACGATTTCTTTCCGTCCAAGCAGGTCGCCAAACTGATCGAGGAAAAGCGGATCGAGATCGCGCCGCTGGCCTTTATGCGCGGCCGCACGCTGGCCAATGCCGCTGTGGTGCTGGACGAGGCGCAGAACGCCACGACCATGCAGATGAAGATGTTCCTGACCCGTCTGGGCGAAGGGTCGCGCATGGCGATCACGGGCGACCGCACGCAGATCGACCTGCCGCGCGGTGTGAATTCCGGTCTGTGGGAAGCAGAGCGTCTGCTGAAGAATATCCCCAAGATCAGCTTTAACTACTTCACCTCTAAGGACGTGGTGCGGCACCCGCTGGTTGCGCGGATCATCGAAGCCTACGAGGCGGACGCGGAAAAGACCGGATGAGCCATGACCTTGTGGCTGGCGTGCGGCAGGCGATCTTTCACCTGCGCGGCCAGCCCGTCATTCTGGACGCTGATGTCGCTGCGATCTTTGATCGCACGACAGGGGCGGTGAACCAAAGCCGCCAGCGCAATGCGGGGCGGTTTTTGGACGATTATGCCTTTCAACTGACCGCCGATGAATGGGCCAACTTGAAATCACAAAATGTGATTTCAAGTGCGCATGGCGGGCGGCGCGGGCGGCCTTGGGCCTATTCCGAACAAGGCTTTATCATGTTGGTCACGGGGTTTCGCGGCGCGGCGGCAGACCGGGTAGCACGCACGGTCGCGGAAACCTTTGTCGCGTACCGCCGGGGCGAATTGCCCGCAGGCCGCGTCTTTGACGGGGCCGATGCGCCCGAATTGCGTCAGTCCTTGCGTACGCAGCTCGGGCAAATGCTGGGCGCGATTGCCGCGATGCCCTTGCCGGGCGGGTCCACCGTGATGACGGAACTGGATCAAGCCACGCAATCGGCGCTGGGCCGGGTGCGCGCTTGGCTGGATCAGCCGGGCAAGGAAAACACCAAGCTTGACGGCGAGATCGCAAAACTGGCCGCTGATACGCAAAAGGCCTATGCCGAAATTAGGCGCACGGATGCGGAAACCGCCAACCTTTGGGCGGATACGGTGCTGAAACGCCTCGACGCGGTGCGACAGCTTCGCGCGATGGTGCAGCAGATAGAGCGTGACGATCTAAGCGGAATGCTGGATGACAGCTTTGGGCCGGCACGGGCGCCGGTCAGCTTGCCGTCACGGGACACAATACATGACGATTGATTGCCTGAATGAAGACCCGCGTTGGGATGCGCTGGATTTGGAAGCGCTTGCGCTGGCCGCATCGGATGCGGCCTTGGCCGAACTTGGCCTTGATCCAGAAGCTTGGGAGATCAGCCTGATGGGCTGCGACGATGACCGCATCGCTGCGCTGAACGCTGATTTTCGCGGCAAACCGACCCCGACAAATGTGCTGTCATGGCCATCGGATGAACGCGGCGTGGATCTGGCGGGCGAAATGCCGGCCGCCCCAGATCCCACTGACCCCGAACTGGGCGACATTGCGATTGCCTATCAGACCTGCGAAGCCGAAGCGCAGGCCGCGGGCAAGCCGATGACAGAGCATGTGACGCATCTGATCGTGCATGCAACGCTGCATTTGCTGGGTTTCGATCACGAACGCGACGAAGACGCCACCCTGATGGAGGGGTTGGAGACGCAGATACTTGGCAAGATGGGTCTAGATGATCCATACCGTGAATAACGCCGCAAGGCACCAGATAGGCAGGGAGACGATGGGCGATACCGACGACGGGTCTTTGGAGGCAGCGCAAAGCGCGCAGCCTGAGCAGGCAGACGAACAACAAAGCGATGAACAGCGCGGCAATTTCTTTAGCAGGCTGTTTGACGCCCTTTCGCCAAACGGCGACGGCGAGGATGAGGAAAGCGAAGGTGCAAGGTCCACTGCGCCGACCTTGACCGTGCCGGGTATGCTAAATCTGCGCCGGATGCGGGTCGAAGATGTCTCGATCCCAAAGGCCGACATCATCGCCACATCTGTCACCACGACCAAGGAAGACCTTGTCGCGACCTTCCGCGAAAGCGGCCTGACGCGGCTGCCTGTCTATGACGGAACGCTTGATACGCCGCTGGGGTTTGTGAACCTCAAGGATTTTGCGCTGAAATACGGCTTTAACGGCGATGCCATCGCCTTTGATCTGCGCGCTTTGCTGCGGCCTTTGTTGTTTGTGCCGCCGTCCATGCCGCTGGGTATTCTACTGACCAAAATGCAAGCCGACCGCACCCATATGGCGCTTGTGATCGACGAATACGGCGGCACTGACGGCTTGGTCACGATCGAGGACTTGCTGGAACAGGTCGTCGGCGCGATCGAGGACGAGCATGACGTGGACGAGGTGAAAAGCTTCAGCCTAGAAAGCCCCGGCGTCTATATCGCGCAGGCCAAGACCGCGCTGGAGGATTTCGAGGCCGAGATCGGGATGAACCTGACCGATCACGATGACATCGACGAAGAGGAAATCGACAGCCTTGGCGGCCTTGTCATGATGCTATCCGGCCATGTGCCGGTACGCGGCGAAGTGATCCGCCACCCTGACGGGCCAGAGTTCGAAGTGCTGGACGCCGATCCGCGCCGGATTAAGCGGCTGCGCGTGCGCATGCCGCAGGCCTGATGCGGGGCTGATGTGACGATCCTGACAGACCGGCTGTGGCTGCTTGGCCGCTGGCCGCGCGTTGCGGCTTTGCTTGCCCTTGGGCTGGTTATCGCCCTTGGCATGGCGCCGCTGGACTGGTGGTTTGTTGCCGTGCCGGGCTGGGCGTTGGTGCTGGCGGTGCTGACCTCTGCCCCGACTATGCGGGCGGCGGGGCGCGGGGCGCTGCTCATAGGGCTTGGCTATTTCGGCCTGACCCTGCGCTGGCTGGTCGATCCGTTCTTGGTCGACGCGGGCACGTGGGGCTGGGCCGCGCCGTTGGCTGTCACGCTGATGGCGCTGGGGGCGGCGCTGTTCTGGGTTGCGGGGACATGCTTTGCGCGCGTGATCGCACCGGGACGACTGTCCGCGCTGGTGTTGTCGCTGACGCTGGTCGAGGCGGTGCGCAGCTATCTGTTCACCGGCTTCCCTTGGGCTCTGATCGGTCATGTGCTGATCCCGACGCCTTGGGCACAGCTTGCATCCTATGGCGGCCCGCATCTGTTGACGCTGCTGACGCTTGGTGTGGCGGCGGGTCTAGTTTGGTTGGCACGCAAACTTTGGCTTGGCGCTGTGCCCTTCGTCATCGCACTGGCTGCGGTGCCGCTGTTGCTGCCGCCTGCCACGGTGATCGACGCAAATGCCCCCAACATCCGCATCGTGCAACCCAATGCCCCGCAAGAGGAAAAGTGGGACCCCGAACGCAACCTGACCTTTTTGCGCCGCATGATCAGCTATACCCAAGCAGGCCCGCGCCCTGATCTGATCGTCTGGCCCGAAACCGCCGTGCCTGTCCTGATGGATTATGCCCAGCCAGAGCTGGAGGCGATATCAGAGGCCGCCATGGGTGTGCCGCTGGTCACCGGCATCAATCGCAGTCAAGGCGGGCTTTATTATAACGCGCTGATCGTGCTTGGCCGGATGGGGCAGGTGGTGCAGACCTATGACAAGGCGCATTTGGTGCCCTTTGGCGAATACGTTCCCTTTGGTGAGACATTAAAGCGGTTCGGCATCCACGGGCTTGCCACGTCAGATGGGGGCGGCTTTGCCAGCGGCACGGTGCCGCAGCCTTTGATCGATTTGCCGGGCATCGGCCTTGCGCGGGCACTGATTTGCTATGAAGGCATCTTTGCCGAAGAGATCGCGACAGCCGAACGGCCGCGCCTGCTGCTGCTGATCACCAATGACGCGTGGTTCGGCAAAGGGGCAGGGCCGACGCAGCATTTGATGCAGGCCCGGCTGCGCGCAATTGAACAAGGGCTACCAATGGTACGCTCTGCCAATACAGGGATCAGTGCGATGATTGATGCATATGGTCGCATCACCGCGATGATCCCGCTGGATACAGCGGGCTATGTTGATGCACCGCTACCTGCGGCGCGCGCTGCAACGCCCTACGTGCGTTGGGGTGATGTGCCGGTCATGATTTTGGTGTTGTTGAGCCTGATCGCCGCGGCCTTGCACCACCGCAAGAGGCGGGGCGATTTGCGTTGACCCTGCGGGGTTGTCTGCTTAACGAAGCGGATGACCTGCCACAACGGCTTCCTGACGTGGCGGGGTAATTTTAAATGGAGCACGTCCCATGGCACGCCAAGATTACATTTTCACCTCTGAATCCGTGTCAGAGGGACACCCTGACAAGGTCTGCGACCGTATTTCCGACAGCATCCTTGATGCGTTCTTAACCGAAGAGCCCGAGGCCCGCGTCGCCTGCGAAACCTTTGCCACCACCAACCGCGTTGTGATCGGCGGCGAAGTCGGTCTGAGCACCATAGATAAAACACAAGCGTTTCTGGCTGGCGTTCCTGACATCGCACGCGCTGCGATCAAGGATATCGGCTACGAGCAGGACAAGTTCCACCACGCCACCTGCGAGATCACGAACCTGCTGCACGAGCAGTCGGCGCATATCGCACAGGGCGTCGATGCCTCGGACGATAAGCCCGAAGGCGCGGGCGATCAGGGCATCATGTTCGGCTTTGCCACGCGCGAGACACCAGAGCTGATGCCAGCCCCGATCCAGTACGCCCATGCCGTGCTGCGCCGCCTTGCAGAAGTGCGCAAATCCGGCGAACAGCCCACGCTGCGCCCCGATGCGAAAAGCCAAATCTCGATGCGCTATGTCGATGGCAAGCCGGTGGAGGTCACGTCGATTGTGCTGTCCACCCAGCATTCCGACGAAAGCCAGACCAGCGCCGATATTCGCGCGATCATCGAGCCGTATTTCCACGAAGTTCTGCCAGAGGGTCTGATTACCGACAAGACCGAATGGTGGGTCAACCCGACTGGCATTTTCGTCATCGGCGGCCCCGACGGCGACGCCGGCCTGACCGGACGCAAGATCATCGTGGATACCTACGGCGGTGCGGCCCCGCATGGCGGCGGCGCGTTCTCTGGCAAGGATCCAACCAAGGTTGACCGCTCTGCCGCTTATGTGGCGCGCTATCTGGCCAAGAACGTCGTCGCGTCCGGCATGGCCGAAAAGTGCACATTGCAGCTGTCCTATGCCATCGGCATCGCGCAGCCCCTGTCGGTCTATGTCGATCTGCATGACACGGGCGAAGTCGATCCGGCTGCTGTCGAAAAAGCGATCCGCGCCACGATGGACCTGACCCCGCAGGGCATCCGCACCCATTTGGGCCTGAACCGCCCGATCTATGCCCGCACCGCGGCCTACGGCCACTTTGGCCGCGCGCCAGAGGCGGACGGCGGTTTTAGCTGGGAACGCACTGATCTGGCTGATGCGCTCAAGCGCGCTGTCTAAACGCTGACTGATGTGACAGCGGAAAGGGGCGGGCCAGTGGTCCGCCCTTTTTGCATCTCGGCAGCGGTTGCGGGCGCGGTCGGGCTCGTCTAAAGCCTGCGGCCATGACTGAAGATAGACACCCATCGGGCGCCCCATGGCGCAATTTCTATGGCCGCTTCCGGGGCAAGACCATCCGTGCGAGCCAGAAGGATTACCTTGAAAACGACCTGGACGCGTTGTCGCCGGGGCCGATTGACTGGGACATCAACCCGGACCGGGTAAAGCTGGACCCTGCCGCGATCTTTGACAGCAAGGATATCTGGCTGGAAATCGGCTTTGGCGGCGGCGAACATCTGGTCGCCATGGCAGAGCGCTATCCCGAGATTGGCCTGATCGGCTGCGAGCCGTTTATTAACGGCGTGGCGATGCTGCTGGGCAAGATCCGCAAGGCTGACGTGGAAAACCTAAAGGTGCATCCCGGCGACGTGCGCGATCTGTTCGACGTGATGCCTGACGCCGCAATATCCAAAGCGTTTTTAAACTACCCCGACCCATGGCCCAAAGCCCGCCACCACCGCCGCCGTTTCGTGACGGCAGAGCATCTGGAGCCGCTGTTTCGCGTGCTGAAACCCGGCGCGGAGTTCCGCGTGGCGACGGATATTCCCGACTACGTGCGCCAGACGCTGGAAGAGGTGCCAAAGGCGGGCTTTGTGCTGGAAACGGCGCTGCCGGACGGTATGAACACGCCTTGGGATGACTGGGTGTCAACGCGTTACGAACAGAAAGCGCTGCGCGAAGAGCGCGATCCCCATTACCTGACATTCCGCAAACCGGCCTGACGCCGTCCGGCCCTGTTGGCCCTGCGGGGCCAAGGCGCCCCGCCCGCCATCCCAGGCATTCGTTGATCTGGCACCCCTCGACCCGGATCGGCGGCTGGGCTAAGCAGGGGCCGAATTTGCAAAGGAAGCCCCTATGTCCGGCCATGGCACCCCCGTTCCAATGACCTCTCGCGCTTGCGGGCCGCTGACCGGCGTGGCCGAAGTGCCGGGGGACAAGTCGATCTCTCATCGCTCGCTGATCCTTGGCGCGATGTGCGTGGGCGAAACGCGCATCACCGGCCTGCTCGAAGGCGATGACGTGCTGGATACGGCAAAGGCGATGCGGGCCTTTGGCGCGACGGTCACGGACCACGGCGGCGGCGAATGGTCGGTGCAGGGCGTCGGCGTTGGCGGCTTTGCCGAACCTGCGGGCGTCATCGACTGCGGGAATTCCGGCACTGGCGTGCGTCTGATCATGGGCGCGATGGCGACCACCGGCATCACCGCGATATTTACCGGGGATGCATCCCTGTGCAGCCGCCCCATGGGCCGCGTGACCGATCCGCTTGCCTTGTTCGGCACCCGCGCCGTGGGCCGCGAAGGCGGGCGTCTGCCGATGACCCTTGTTGGTGCCGCAGACCCGGTGCCTGTGCGCTACGTCGTGCCGGTGCCTTCGGCGCAGGTGAAATCCGCCGTGCTGCTGGCCGGCCTGAACGCCCCCGGCCAGACGGTCGTGATCGAAAAAGAAGCCACGCGCGATCATACCGAACGGATGCTTGCCGGCTTCGGTGCCGAGATTGACGTCGAGGACACAGACGAGGGCCGCGTCATCACCCTGCAAGGCCAGCCAGAGCTGCAGCCGCAGCAAATCGCCGTGCCGCGCGATCCCAGCAGCGCGGCCTTTCCGGTGTGCGCGGCGCTGATCGTGCCAGGCTCTGATGTGCTGGTGCCCGGGATCGGCCTGAACCCAACGCGGGCGGGTCTGTTCACCACTCTGCGCGAAATGGGTGCCGACCTGACCTATGAGAACGAGCGCATCGAGGGCGGCGAGCCTGTCGCCGACCTGCGTGCCCGCTATTCGCCCGATATGAAGGGCATCAGCGTCCCGCCTGCCCGGGCGGCCAGCATGATTGACGAATACCCTGTGCTGTCCGTCGTGGCGTGTTTTGCCACGGGCGTCACCGATATGCAGGGCGTGCGGGAACTGCGCGTCAAAGAAAGCGACCGCATCGACGCGATGGCCAAGGGCCTGCGCGCCGCTGGCATCGACGTGGCCGAAGGCGACGACTGGTGGCAGGTTACGGGCCTTGGCGCTGGCAATGTGCCCGGCGGGGCCACGGTCGAAAGCCGTCTTGACCACCGGATCGCGATGGCCTTTATGGTCATGGGCATGGCGTCGCAAAAGCCAATGAGCGTTGATGACGGCAGCCCGATCACCACGTCCTTCCCGATATTTGAACCGCTGATGGCGCAACTCGGCGCGCAGGTCAGCCGGGCGAACGGATGAGCTTCACCATCGCCATCGACGGCCCCGCCGCTGCCGGCAAAGGAACGCTCGCCCAAGCCCTGTCCGCGCATTTTGGCTTTGCTTATCTAGACACCGGGCTGCTTTACCGCGCCGTCGGCGCTGGCGTGATTGCGGGCGGTGATCCGGTCGCGGTCGCGCAGGCCCTTGATCCATCCGACCTGAATGCGGACACCCTGCGCACACAAGCTGTGGCAGAGGCCGCCAGCCGCGTTGCGGTTATCCCCGACGTGCGCGCCGCACTCGTAGCCTTTCAGCGCAGCTTTGCCCGCCGGGACGGCGGTGCGGTGCTGGACGGGCGCGACATTGGCACGGTGATTTGCCCTGACGCGGACGTGAAACTCTTCGTCACCGCCAGCGCGGAAATCCGCGCCGACCGGCGCTTTGCCGAACTGACCGCCAAGGGTGTGCAAACCGACCTTGCCGCGATCCTTGACGAAGTGCGCGCCCGCGACGACCGCGACCAAAACCGGGCAGAGGCCCCCTTGATTGCCGCCGCCGACGCAACCTTGATCGACACCACGTCCATGACCGCCGCAGAGGCGCTGGCCCAGGCCATCACCATCGTCACCGCAAAGCGCGCCTAGTTTCACGTCCCCCTTCTTCTGGTTGAAAATACCTCGGGGGCGCGGGGGCTGGCCCCCGCAATCCACCTCTCACCCCGATCTTCCGTTCGCGGGACGCGCCACACCCAGTGCAGCGCTGCACAGACCATGTGCAAAGCGGGATGCTGCGGACCCGTTTGGAATGCCCTATCTGACAGAGGACAGGTCGTCCGATGTGGACGCCGCCGCATCACGAAAGAGAGCTCCCATGCTGATTGATGATCTGAACTGGCGCTATGCCACCAAGAAAATGGACGCAGGCAAATCCGTTTCCGAAGACAAGGTGCAGGCAATCCTTGACGCCCTGCGTCTGGCCCCGACCTCTAGCGGTCTGCAGCCATTCGAAGTCTTCGTTGTCACTAACAAAGACACCCGCGCCAAGCTGTCCGAGGCCGCATACGGTCAGCAGCAGCTGGTCGACGGCAGCCATGTCCTCGTGTTCGCGGCCTGGGATAATTACACCGCAGAACGCATCGACATGGTCCGCGATGAGACCGGCGAAGCGCGTGGCGGCGTGAGCGACAACATCAAGGAATACTACAAGAACCTAAAGGGCAACTACGTTGGCCGCGACGCCGAGGTGAACTTTCAGCATGCCGCGCGTCAGGCCTATATCGCGCTTGGCGTGGCAATGGTCGCCGCAGCAGAGCAGAAGGTTGACACCACCCCAATGGAAGGCTTCGAGCCTGCCAAGTTTGACGAAATCCTCGGCCTGCGTGCCAAGGGATTGAAATCCGTCTGCATTTTGCCGCTGGGCTACCGCGCTGCCGAAGGCGACTGGCTGAACGGTCAAGCCAAGGTGCGCCGCGATCCAAAGGTTCTGTTCACACACGTGGCCTAATCTCGCATGCCCAGCCCTAGGGCTTGCGATAAAACGGTCCGCGCTGTATATGGGGCGGGCCGAAGCATCGAGACAGGTGCGGGCATGAGACTCGAGCAGGGTCGGTATCACACCGGCCCTGTTGTTTTATGTTCGACTCGCCGCACCGGCCAAACCGCAATCCAAAGACCGGCGGAGACAACCGCACGGCCCGTATAAAAACACAAGATTAGGAAATCAGCGCCACATGGCAAGCAACACAAGCATGGAAGAATTCGAAGCCCTTCTGAACGAAAGCTTCGAAATTGATACGCCCGCAGAGGGCTCGGTCGTCAAAGGCAAGGTCATCGCGATCGAAGCCGGTCAGGCCATCATCGACGTCGGCTACAAGATGGAAGGCCGCATCGATCTTAAAGAATTTGCAGAACCCGGCGAAGAACCCAACCTGAAGGTTGGCGACGAAGTCGAAGTGTTCCTGCGCCAGGTGGAAAACGCCCGTGGCGAAGCCGTCATTTCGCGTGAAATGGCTCGCCGCGAAGAAGCGTGGGACCGTCTGGAAAAAGCTTATGCTGACGAAGAGCGTGTCGATGGCGCGATCTTTGGCCGCGTGAAGGGTGGCTTTACTGTCGACCTCGGCGGCGCTGTTGCCTTCTTGCCCGGCTCTCAGGTTGACGTCCGCCCCGTGCGCGACGCTGGCCCGCTGATGGGTTTGAAGCAGCCTTTCCAAATCCTGAAGATGGACCGCCGCCGGGGCAACATCGTTGTGTCGCGCCGTGCGATCCTCGAGGAATCCCGTGCAGAGCAGCGTGCTGAAGTCATCGGCAACCTGACCGAAGGTCAGGAAGTTGACGGCGTGGTCAAGAACATCACCGAATACGGTGCGTTCGTTGATCTGGGCGGCGTTGATGGTCTGCTGCACGTCACCGATATGGCTTGGCGCCGGGTCAACCACCCGTCCGAGATCCTGTCGATCGGCGAGACGATCAAGGTGCAAGTCATCAAGATCAACAAAGAAACTCACCGTATCAGCCTTGGCATGAAGCAGCTGCAGGCCGATCCGTGGGATGCAGTCGAAGCCAAGTACACACTTGATTCCAACCACACTGGCCGCGTGACCAACATCACGGACTACGGCGCATTCGTGGAGCTGGAGCCAGGCGTTGAAGGTCTGGTTCACGTGTCCGAAATGTCTTGGACCAAGAAGAACGTGCACCCCGGCAAGATCGTGTCGACCTCGCAAGAAGTCGAAGTCATGGTGCTGGAAATCGACTCTGCCAAGCGTCGCGTTTCCCTTGGCCTTAAGCAGACTCAGCGTAACCCATGGGAAGTGTTTGCAGAAACCCACCCCGAGGGCACTGAAGTCGAAGGCGAAGTCAAGAACATCACCGAATTCGGTCTGTTCGTTGGCCTTGAAGGCGACATCGACGGCATGGTTCACCTGTCCGACCTGTCATGGGATGGTCGCGGTGAAGATATCATCGGTGACTTCCGCAAGGGCGACATCGTCAAAGCCAAGGTTTCCGAAGTTGACGTCGAGAAAGAGCGTATCTCGCTCTCGATCAAAGCTCTGGACGCTGACCCGTTTGCCGACGCCATTGGCGGCGTGAAGCGCGGTTCGATCATCACCGTTGAGGTCACCAAGATCGAAGACGGCGGCATCGAGGTCGAGTATGAGGGCATGAAATCCTTCATCCGTCGCTCTGACCTGTCCCGTGACCGTGCCGAGCAGCGCCCTGAGCGTTTCGGTGCTGGCGACAAGATCGACGTGCGCGTCACCAACATCGACTCCAAGACCCGCAAGCTGGGCCTGTCGATCAAGGCACGCGAGATCGCAGAAGAGAAAGAGGCCATCGATCAGTATGGTTCCTCCGACTCCGGCGCGTCGCTGGGCGATATCCTGGGTGCAGCGCTGAAAGGCGACAACTAAACCCGGACCGTCACCTGACGATCTGAAATAAGAAGGCCCCGCCGGTTGATCCGGCGGGGCCTTTTCAATTTCCATAACCCGAATCGCTGCTCGAATAGGCCCGCCGCGCGGGCGCGCAATTGCCCCGCGACCAAAGTCGGGTTGGGTTTTGCGGGGCTGATCGGCCGGTTCTTGCCGGAAAACCAAGAATTTTTACACCTTTACGTGTATGCGGGCTATTTCTTGACTGGGGCATCCGGTCTATGGTCAAGCATATGGCAGGTCTGCCAATTTTAGCTGTTTGTGCCTGCGAGGTGACACATGATTCGCTCGGAACTTATTCAAAAGATTGCTGAACAGAACCCACATCTGTTCCAACGTGACGTCGAACGCATCGTAACCACGATCTTTGAAGAGATCACAGGTGCCCTAGTCCAAGGTGACCGGGTTGAACTGCGGGGCTTCGGCGCATTTTCGGTGAAAAAGCGTGATGGTCGTACCGGACGGAACCCGCGGACGGGGGAAGCGGTTGAAGTCGACGAGAAGCATGTGCCATTCTTCAAAACAGGTAAGTTGCTGCGCGACCGTCTGAACGGCGCGTAACGCGCTGCTTTAGAAAAAAAATAAGGATCGCGACCGGATGAAAACCCTGAAATACGTCTTTTGGGCCATTGTGGCCGTGGTTCTGATCCTTGTTGGGCTTGCGAACCGCGACGCGACGACCTTGCAGGCGATGCCGACTGCCTTTGCCAACCTGTTTGGCATTTCCCCGCAAATCACGCTGCCGCTGTTCATCGTGATCTTTCTGGCCGTCGGTGCTGGTCTGCTGCTGGGGCTGGTCTGGGAATGGATTCGCGAATACCCCGAACGCGTTGAAGCCCGCGCCCGTGCGCGCGAGATTGAGCGTCTGCGCGCCGAAGTCGCCCAGCTACGGTCAGTCAGCGCCAGCCCGAAAAAGGGTGACGATGTGCTTGCCCTGTTGGACGCACCCAAGCGGCAGACTGCCTAAGGTATGACAACGCGTATCAAGATTTGCGGCCTGCGGACTCCGCAGGACGTCGCAACAGCCGTGGCCTGCGGTGCCGATGATATCGGTTTGGTTTTCTTTGAAAAATCCCCGCGCCACCTGACGTTAGATGCCGCAGCTGAACTTGCGCTGACCGTCCCTTTGGGCGTGCGCAAGGTCGCGCTGACCGTGAACCCGACGGACGAGGCGCTTGATACCTTGCTAGCCCGCGTGCCCGTAGACCTGTTGCAACTGCACGGCCACGAATCGCCGGACCGCGTGGCAGAGATTCGCACCCGCACCGGTGTGCCTGTGATGAAGGCTGTCGGCATCGGCGACGCAGAAGACTTGGAGGCGCTCGACGCCTACATGGCCGTCTGCGAAGAAATCTTGGTCGACGCTAAGCCGCCGAAAACAGCTGTGTTGCCCGGCGGCAATGGCCTGACCTTTGACTGGCGTTTGCTGCAAGGGCGCAGCTGGTCTGTGCCTTGGATGTTGGCCGGCGGTCTGCGTCCGTCCAACGTGGCAGAGGCGATCCGTCTGACCGGTGCGCCGCAAGTCGATGTGTCATCTGGCGTCGAAAGCAGCCCGGGCGTCAAAGATGCCGATATGATCCGCGATTTCTGCGCGGCGGTGCGCAGCGTCTAACCCTGCGGCGTGCTGCCCGCTTTACCCTTGGCGCGCACGGGTTTACTGCTAGCTCAACAATTTTACGGGGGATGGGCCATGCCTGAAGATCTTTTCAACAGCTTTATGAATGGGCCCGACGAAAAGGGTCGTTTTGGCGATTTCGGCGGGCGTTTCGTGTCAGAGACATTGATGCCGCTGATCCTGAGCCTTGAGGAAGAGTACGAAAAGGCCAAGACGGACGACAGTTTCTGGGCCGAGATGAACGATCTGTGGACCCACTACGTTGGTCGTCCCAGCCCGCTCTACTTTGCCGAACGGCTTACCGACCATCTGGGCGGTGCCAAGGTCTATATGAAGCGCGACGAGCTGAACCACACCGGCGCGCATAAGATCAACAACGTGCTGGGCCAGATCATTCTGGCACGCCGCATGGGCAAAACCCGGATCATCGCTGAAACCGGGGCAGGGCAGCACGGCGTGGCCACCGCGACGGTCTGCGCCAAGTTTGGTCTGAAGTGTGTTGTTTACATGGGTGCCCACGACGTTGAACGTCAGGCCCCCAACGTGTTCCGCATGCGCCTACTGGGGGCGGAAGTCGTGCCCGTGACCTCTGGTCGTGGCACGTTGAAGGACGCGATGAACGACGCGCTGCGCGACTGGGTGACCAACGTGCGCGACACCTTTTATTGCATCGGCACTGTGGCTGGCCCGCACCCTTATCCTGCGATGGTCCGCGATTTTCAGGCCATCATCGGCAAGGAAACCCGCGAACAGATGCACGCTGCTGAGGGCCGTTTGCCTGACACGCTGATTGCTGCGATCGGTGGCGGGTCGAACGCCATGGGACTGTTCTTTCCCTTTCTTGACGACAAATCGGTGAACATCATCGGGGTCGAGGCTGGCGGCAAAGGCGTGAATGCCAAGATGGAGCATTGTGCGTCCTTGACCGGCGGGCGCCCCGGCGTTCTGCACGGCAACCGCACCTATCTGCTGCAGGACGATGACGGCCAGATCCTTGAAGGGTTCAGCATCTCGGCCGGCCTTGATTATCCCGGCATCGGGCCAGAGCATGCTTGGCTGCATGACATCGGCCGCGCACAATATGTGTCCATCACGGATGTTGAGGCGCTTGAGGCGTTCCAGCTGTCCTGCGCGCTAGAAGGCATCATTCCCGCGCTAGAGCCGTCGCACGCGCTGGCCCATGTGATGAAGATCGCACCGACCCTGCCCAAGGATCACCTGCTGGTGATGAACATGTGTGGGCGCGGCGACAAAGACATCTTTACCGTCGCCAAGCACCTTGGGTTTGATATGAAAATCTGACCTTAGCGGGTCACTCAATAGGGGCGTCGTCCGGGATTGGGACGACGTCCGCCTCATCAGTGGCGGCTGCTTCTTCTGGTGCCTCTGGCGCTGGTTTGCGGCGTAGGTCCAAAATATCCAGATCAGATTCCAGTAAGGGCTGCGGCATCAGGATGCGAATCCGGTCCGGCTCTGGCTGGGTGACGATACCGACGACGGGCCAGAGGGTGCCGTCGCTGGTATTCTCTGGCGGCAGATCGGCATAGGGCAGGGGCGCGGTATCCGTGACATAGCCGGTACCTGTCAGGATCATCGCACCATCAACCAGTGTAATCTGCCCCATTAGGCGTTGAGAGCCGCTTGTCTTATCAATGACAAAGGCAGCGCCGTCTGCGGTGATTATGCAGTCGAACGGTGCATAGGTGACAAGCGCGCTCAGGTCCCCGCCCAGCTTCAGCGTGCGGCACGTCCAGTCGCCGGGCAGGCTGGTGGCCAGCGGTGCCAAAGCGGTGCCTGACAGGACTTCTTGTAGCAGGTCCACATCACCTAAGCCGCCACCCGCAAAGGCCTGCAGTAGCGCCGATCCGGCGGTTGCGTTAAAAGCATCCAGCCGCGCCTGATCTGCGCCGCGGATAGGGGACGCGTCTTGCGCGAAGACAACGGTCGGCAGCAGCAGCGCAAGGGAAACGGCGCGGATCACAGGGATACCGCATACAGCCGCAGCACATCGATGGGCACGATTTCCAAGGCGCGGACGTGGGTTGCGTACAAGTTCACCTGCGGCGCGCAGCCTTCGTCATGGGCTTGCAAAAAGCGGCTGGCGCACAGGCACCAACTGCTTCCTGGGTTTAGGCCGGCAAAGCCGAACTCTGGCCGCGGTGTGGTCAGATCGTTGCCTAGGTATTTTGAGAACGCCAGAAACTCTGCCGTCATCACGGCGCAGACCGTGTGGCTGCCTTGATCGGCAGCGCAGGTGTCGCAGGCCCCGTTCCGAAAGAACCCTGTCATGGGCGCGGTCGAGCAGGTCTGCAACGTGCTGCCAAGAACGTTGAAAGAGGGGTCTTTTTCCATGCGGTATCCTAACGTTATGGCGGGCGGCGTCAGTCTGGGGCGATCCAGTCAATCCAGCGTCCGTGAAAATCGACCCGCGCCAGCTGTACGGTCACATTCCCCGGCCACAGGCGCAAGGTCAGTGCAGCACCGGGGGCGTCAGTGCCGTCCGCCTCCATCCCCAGCCATGCCAGCGGGGTGTCATCGGTCGCGCTTGCTCCGGCGGCCTCGATGCGGGCGCGGCCTAGGGCTTGGCGGTCAGCGGGGAAATATTGCCATGTAATCGTGTGATAGATCAGGTGCAATTGGCCCCGCACATGGGGCAGGCGGGGCGTCAGCCCGTCGATGGCATCGCCTTTCATGACAGGCGCGCCCGCAATTGCCATGGCAGCGCGGGTCATGTCCAGCCTATGCGGTTGATCCGCCCACAGGTAGGCTTGCAAGCGTAGGGCGTCATCTGGGTTTTGCGGGTGCAGCGGGTTTAGATCGACACCAAGGCGGTCCACAACAACAGGCGCAGTGCGGGGCGGCACAGGCCCGGTCCATGTCGGCGACAACGTCAGCGCGGCATCATCCGGTCCATAGCGCATATCCGGCAGCGACAGGGCAAAGCGGTCGCACATCAGGTTCAACCCGGCGCTGGCCCCAAGCTCTGTCAGTCTCACAGGTAACGGATGACGTGCGTGCAGCCAGTGCAGTGCGGCGATGATGCCCGCAGCGCGGCGCACCTCGTTGGTTTGCGGCGCATTGTCGATAAAGCGGTCGATAAAGGCCGCGTGTTCCACCAGCGCCGCGCTAACGGCCTGCCAAAGCGCATCATCGCTGACGTCATGGGGCGGATAGGCCAGCATCAAGGCGTCATCCCCGTTCAGCCGAAGGGCATGCAGCGCACCGCACAAGCGCAGCGGCACGCTTTGCCCTTTTGCGCCCGTGTCACCCAGCCAGTGAAAGATGCGGGTTCGGATCTGGCCTTCAGGCCAATCGCGCTGGGTCAACAAAGTGCACAGCCGCGCCATAAAGGGCGATTCCATGTTTGCACAATGCACCGCCTGATCGATGGACGACGCGGCGATGGCCTCAGGCATCATCGGAAACGGTCTTTCAAACGCTCCAGTGCGCTGCGGGTGTCTTCTTGTGGTGCGGCTTCGGATGGGGCGGGGCTGGACGCAGGGGCAGAGGCGGGGGCTTTGCCGGGCTTTGTCGTCGAAGACCGGGGCGGCGCGGCGCGCAGGGCAATCGCATTCAGGAATTTGTCGCCGTGCCCGTCGATCAACTGCCCGATGCCGTCAGATATGCCGCGCATCACGTCGTCCAGCCATTCCTGATCCGCTTTGGCAAAGTCGTGCAGCACATAGCCCGCGACCCGGTCCTTGTGCCCCGGATGCCCAATGCCAAGGCGCACGCGGTCGTATTCCGGCCCCAGATGCGCATGGATCGACCGCAGCCCGTTGTGCCCCGCATGACCGCCGCCTGTTTTCAGCCGCACCTTGCTAGGCGCAAGGTCCAGTTCATCGTGGAACACGATCACATCGGCAGGCGCGACCTTATGAAAGGCGCAGGCAGCCTGAACCGATCGTCCCGAATCGTTCATGAATGTGGTGGGTTTCAGCAGCAGCACCTTGTCCGCGCCAAGCCGGCCTTCGGACACATCGCCGTTGAATTTTGCGCGCCACGGGCCAAAGCCGTGATCGGACGCGATCCGGTCCATCGCCATGAACCCGATGTTATGACGGTGGCCCGCATATTGCGAACCGGGATTACCAAGACCAACAAGTATTTTCATGACCCATCGTTAACCCGCGCGCGGCGCATGGAAAAGGGGCCAGATGTGAAAAGGGGCCCCGCAGGGCCCCCGTTCGGTCGTCTTATTCGCCGTCGACTTCGGTCGCTGGAACTTCGTCAGCTGCGACATCATCTTCATCATCGGCAGTCATCGTCTTAGGTGCTGCAATGTTGGCGATGACGAAGTCACGGTCAGAGATGACCGGCTTTGCGCCTTCGGGAAGCTGTACGTCGCTGAAGTGGATGGTATCGCCCATCGCACGGCCAGCCAGGTCGATCGTCAGGTGGTCGGGGATTTCACCGGCCAGGACGTTCATCTCGACTTCGTTGCGAACCACGGTCAGCGTGCCGCCACCGGATTTCAGCGCCTTGCACTCTTCTTCGTTGATGAACTCAACAGGAAGGAAGATGTTCACGCGGCTTGTACGCTTAAGGCGCATAAAGTCGATGTGCGTTGGCAGGTCTTTCACAACGTGGCGCTGAACGCCGCGGCAGATGACGCGGACGTCGTCGTGGCCTTCAACCTTCAGGTTGAACAGCGTGGACATGAAGCGGCCCTTACGCAGACGCGTCAGCAGCTTGTTAAAGTCCAGTTGCAGGGCAACGGGGTCAACACCGCCACCATAAACAACGCCAGGAACCATTCCGTTACGACGGGCTGTGCGGGCGGCCCCCTTGCCTGTCCCCGCGCGGACCTCGGCGTGCAGATCAGGGATCTTGTCAGCCATTGGTATTCTCCAAATGTAGTGGGACCGCCCTCCAAGGGTGTGCGGTCCGATGAAGTCGCGCCTATAGCGTTCCTTGGTCTGTTTTGAAAGAGGGTGCGTATATTAAAATGTGCGCCCCGTGGCTGGCGGTGGTGCCGGGTGCGGGGTCGGTGCCTCCGGCGGGAGTGTATCTGGCAAGATGATGGGAGGCGTTAGGCCCAGTCGCCTTCAAAGTCCTTTGGCACAAGCAGTACGTCGCGGTCGACATCGGCGATGTCGCGCTTGCCGCACAGGGCCATGGTCAGATCCATTTCGCGGGCCAAGATTTCCAGCGATTTCGTCACGCCTGCTTCGCCCATCGCGCCAAGGCCATAGATGTAAGCGCGGCCGATCATGACGCCGTGGGCCCCCAGCGCGCGGGCCTTCAGGATGTCCTGACCGGACCGGATACCGCTGTCCATCAGCACTTCGGTCTGGGTGCCGACCGCCGCGACGATGGCGGGCAGCATGCGGATCGCGGACAGTGCGCCGTCCAGCTGGCGGCCGCCGTGGTTGGACACGACAATGGCGTCGCAGCCGACGGCGACGGCCTTTTTCGCGTCCTCGACATCAAGGATACCCTTAAGAATCAGCTTGCCGCCCCATTTTTCCTTGAGGCGCGCGATCATGCCCCAATCAAGCTTGGGCTCGAACTGTTCGGCGGTCCAAGACGACAGGGACGACATATCGGTCGCCGATTTTGCGTGGCCGACGATATTGCCAAAGCTGCGGTTCTTGGTTTGCAGCATCTCCAACCCCCAAGACCACTTGGTCGCAATGTTCAGAATCGTTTTAGGCGTCAGTTTCGGCGGGGCAGACAGGCCGTTTTTCAGGTCCTTGTGCCGCTGGCCAAGCAGTTGCAGATCCAGCGTCAGCACCAGTGCGTCGCAGCCTGCGTGTTTGGCGCGGTTGATGATGTTATCAACGAATTCTTCATCGCGCATGACGTAAAGCTGAAACCAGAAGGGGGCCTTTGTGGCCTTGGCGACGTCTTCGATGGAACAGATCGACATGGTTGAAAGGGTGTAGGGCACGCCGAATTTCAGCGCGGCGCGGGCGGCTTTGATTTCGCCATCGGCGCATTGCATCCCGGTCATGCCAACAGGGGCAAGGGCGACGGGCATGGCCACGTCGCGGCCAATCATCGTGCTGGCCAGCGTGCGGTTGGACATATCGACAGCGATGCGCTGACGCAGGCGCAGTTTGTCAAAGTCAGAGGTATTTTCGCGGAAGGTTTGTTCGGTCCAGCTGCCGCTTTCGCAGTAGTCAAAGAACATCTTTGGCGCCCGGCGGCGGTGCATCTGTTTCAGATCGTCGATGGTTGTGATGACGGGCATGGGCGCTACCTTCGCAAATTGGTCAGCTTACCTTGCCAATTTCGGGGTGCGCTGGCAATGCCTGCTAGATGTCAATCCACAGGGTAATCGGCCCATCATTGGTCAGGTTCACCGCCATATCCGCGCCAAACTGCCCGGTTTGTGTGGTGATACCCAGCTTTTGGACCTCAGCGATGAACGCTTCATACGCAGCGCGGCCTTCTTCTGGGCGGGCGGCGCTGGAAAAGCCGGGGCGGTTGCCACGGCTTGTGTCGCCGGCCAGCGTGAACTGCGACACGATCAGCGCGGTGCGATGCGTGTCCAGCAGGGACAGGTTCATCTTACCAGCGTCATCCTTAAAGATGCGCAGCTTTGCGATCTTGGCGGCCATTTTCGCCGGGGCGTCCGGGGCATCATCCGCCATCGCGCAGATCAGGATCAGCAGGCCGGGACCAATGGCCCCGACGGTATCACCGTCGATGGCAACACTGGCCTGAGTGACCCGCTGGATCAGGGCGCGCATCTTATAGCTCGTGCGCCCAAGGCGGGTTTGCCCCGGCGCGGGCGACGGTAATCGCGGCAGATTTAGCGCCAAGGGCGGCGGCATCACGCAGCTGATCGTTTGTTGCACCTGCGACGCCAGCTTTGGACAGCAGACCCGCTTGGTCCAGCCCGGCTAGGAAGCCCGCGTTAAACGTATCGCCAGCGCCGACCGTATCGACAACCGTTGCCTTGACGGCGGGCACGTCGAATTGGCCGCGGCGGGTGATGATCGTCGCGCCTTCAGCCCCTTTGGTCATCAGCACGACCTGGGTTGCGCTGTCGCCCAGCAGGGATGCGCCGTCGTGGTTGCCCGTCAGCCACGTCAGATCCTCGTCCGATATTTTGACAATATCGGCCACGGCCAGCATTGCGTTCAGGCGCGCGCGGTAGGCGGCCTCGTCCTTGATGAAGCCGGGGCGGATGTTGGGGTCGATCATAGTCAGCTTGGTCGGTGCTTCGCGCAGCATCAGCGCTTTATACGCCTCGCCGCAGGGTTCGACGACCAAAGAGATGCCGCCAAAGAACAGCGCATCGGCGGTGATATCGGGCAGGTCGGCGGCCGTCAGCATCCGCCCAGCGGTGTTTTCGTCATAAAACGCATAGGTGGCGTGGCCGTTCAGCAGCCGCACAAACGCCAGCGTTGTTGGCCGGTCAGAGATATGGGACGGGCTGCTGTCGACCTTGCTGTCCGCCAGCACGGTCCGCAACTGCTCTCCGAATAGGTCAGACGACAGGCCAGAGAAGAACTGAACCTGCGATCCCAAGCGGCCCAAAGCGATCGCCGTATTGAACACCGCGCCGCCGGCATAGGGGGCAAAGGCGGCTTCGCCAGCAGGCGTTTCGCGTGGCAGCATGTCGATTAGCGCTTCGCCGCAACAGATGATCATCGGACAGGTCCCCCTATTGGTTCATCGCGTAGAAATACCCGACTGTTAGCGCAAACACCAGCCCGAGGAGGACCGCAAACGCGATCTTCCACTTGGAATAGGGCCGCTCACCCTGCACGCGCCCGGTGCGGCCGTTGACGACAAAGCGGTAGGTCTGGCCGTTGTATTTATAGGCCGCCATCCAGACCGGCAGCAGGATATGTTTGAAAGTCACCGCTGATACCTGCGTCTGCACGTTCGTCACCCGCTGCTCGTCCCCGCCGATGTCGAACTTCACATCGCGTAGGATCATCCGGTCCATATAACCGCGCGCTTGGGTAAAGCCGTCTTGCAGTGCGACCTGATAACCTTCGGCCATAAAACCAGCGAGGTATTGCGGCTGGTAAGGCTCAAGCTCCGACAGATCCCACGGCTCTAGCCCGTCGGTGTATTGCTTGGGCAAACTGGTGGAGGCCAGCACCAACACATCGTCAAAAAAGCGCTGCACGCGGCCAGCGGCGCTGCGCCAGCGGGTGTGCTGTTCGCGGATGGTGCGGGTTTTACCGTCCCGCGTCACGGTGCGGGTGGTGTAATAATGGGTGCCGCGCTGGCCGGTGTAACTGCTGGCCGTCTGCGCATCAAAGGTCCAGTAGGGCACATAGATGCCGTCCATCGCACGGCCCTTGCGGGCGTATTCGGTCAGACCGCCGGGGGCGAACCACAGGCTGCCCAGCCAGTCGGTCATCGCATCGCGGGCGCGGGCTTGGTCCAGCGCAAAGGGCAGCAGGCCGCGTGGTTTGATCTGGCGATGCGGGCCGGTGTCGGTGACGACGGGCGTTGCGCAAAAGGGGCATTCGGCGGCATGTGTGTCGCCTGCCAACTCGAACTGCGCACCGCAGTTGGGGCAGGACTGGACGCGTGTGTCCTCCATCTCGGCCCCCGGCAGTGCGTTGTCCAAGGCTTTGCGGAAATCCAGTTCGACCATGCCGCCAAAAGGGCCAGCGCCGCCGCCGATGGCTTCGGTATTGCCGCAGTGATCACAAACCAATTGCGCGCTGGCGGGATCAAAACGCAGGTCGGACCCGCAGGTGTGACACGGAAAGCGGTGGTCGTTTTGGGGGGCGACTAGGGGGGCTTCGGCGGTCATCGGACCCTCGGGCAGGTTTGCGGAACTGCCCAAGGGATAGCGCGGTGCGCGGCGGGGCGCCAGCGCGGCTTAATCTGCGGTGCCGCGCGTCATGCGGCGCAGGGTCGCGTCTTTTAGGAAATAGTGGTGATAAAGCGCGATTAGCGCATGGCCCAAGGCCACGATCATCAACGCATTTGCCACCAGAGCATGCGGATCACCGACGGCACGGATTTTCAGATACCACGTCACGGCACCCATCGCCGGGGCCAGAAACATCAGCAGATACAGCAGACGGTGGCCCCAAGTCCCGGCTTTTTCCATCAGCGGTGGTTGGCCCGCAATCGGGGCTGGGGCACCTTGCATCCAGCGCACGATCATTCGGATCACGACCAGCAGTAGCACCGCTGTGCCCAGCCAGACATGCCATGTATTGCCGTCAAACCCGCTTAGGTTTTCCTGCATCCGGGTCCGCAGGGCGCGGCCCATGCCATCGCCCAGCCACCAGGTTGCAAGGATCAGCACCGCAATCAGCCAATGCAGGCCGATTTGAAGTTTGGAATAGCGGGTTTTGTCGGCCATCGGTCTGGTCCCTTGCGTTGTGCCATCAGACATCTAACGCAAGGTAAACACAGTTCCGTCGCGGGCCGTTACAAGTTTTTACCCTGCTGGCGGCGGCGGCGGCATGACGGTGAAAAGCTGTGCAAGTTCCGTATCCACGGCAGCCTTCCAGCCGTCCTGACCTTGGGTCCAGACCATCGTATCGCGGCCAAGCGCGCCTTCGGTCACCTTGCGGCCCATTGCGGCCTTAGAAAACGGACCCGTCGTCTGGCCTGCAATGGCGATATGCCAAACATGCTCCACCGGAGGGGGGGGCGGCGGCGGGGCCGCAGCGGCGACGCTTGGCTGCGGCATCTGACCCCAAGGGCCGGATTGCACCATATTGCCCATCTGCATGCCCAGACCTGCGCCCATGCCCATGCCCATCGCCTGGCCTGCTGCGCTACCCGGCTGGGTCATCGCCTCTGCGGCTTTCCACTTCATATGCTCGTCCAGATTGCCCGCGATACCGCGGCTGGTGCGGGCGTCCAGCGCCTTTTCCACAGCCTCTGGCAGGCTGATGTTTTCGATATAAAGCTCTGGGATCGTAATGCCGTAGGCGGTCATGGTGGCGTCAATCGCCTTGGCGACCAGATCGCCCATGTCCTTGGTATTCGCCGCCATATCCAGTGCGGGAATGCCGGACGCGGCCAGTGCGCGGCTGAATTCCTGCACGATGACATTGCGGATCTGATAGCTGATCTCATCCGCCGTAAACTCGCCATCCGTGCCGACGATTTCGCGCATAAAGACAGCCGGATCGCTGACCTTGATCGCATAGGTGCCATAGGCGCGCAGGCGGATCGGGCCGAATTCGGGATCGCGCAGCATGATCGGATTCTTGGTGCCCCACTTCAGATCGGTAAAGCGGGTCGTATTGATGAAATAGATTTCCGATTTGAACGGGCTTTGAAAGCCGTGATCCCAATGCTGTAGGGACGTCATGATCGGCATGTTGTTGGTTTCCAGCATATACATGCCGGGGGTAAAGACATCGGCCAGCTGACCTTCGTGAACGAAAACAGCAGCCTGACCTTCGCGAACCGTCAGTTTGGCACCATACTTAATCTCGTGGCCGTGACGTTCAAACCGCCAGACCATCGTGTCGCGGGTGTCGTCGGTCCACTGAATAACGTCGATGAACTGGCCAGAAAGGAAGTCGAGAATACCCATGTCAGGCTCCTATGTAAGTCGGTCTAATCAGCTGGCCTTGTCCGTGCCCAGCAGTTCCTTAGCGATGACCCGCGCAATCGGTGCCGCCTCTGCTGCGGACATGCCGGTTTTAAAGCGCTTGTCGTAAAGCATCTTAAGCAGCAGTTCGTCATGGCGGGTCAGCAGGCCGAATTCTTCGTCGTCGTTAAAGATCGAAGGCCGCGCCTGCGGGCTGTCGTTAGCAAGTCCAAGGCCCTGCGACAGTTCTTCGTGGATGCAAGATGTCGTCAACAGGGTCGGGTGTTCGGCGCGGATCACGGCGACGGCCTTGGCATAACTCGCAGAGCCGCCTTCGGAAAAGGCGATGACGATGCACAGCTGATCGCGGGGCAGGTTCATGATCGCCCGCAGGCTGCTGCCGCCGATACCGGGCACCAGTTCGCGTAGGCGCGTCTCATACCCGGCGCGGTCATCTTCGGACAAGAACAGCACGTGATAGTTGGCGTTATTATCGGTCATGCTGATCGGTACGCCTGATACCCGCGACAGCCGCGCGGCATAGGCCGCAACGCTGGCACGGTCCTTGCTGCGTCGATCCGCCGTGACCGAGGGGCCGAATTCCACCGACATGCGGATCGGCTGATCCCACCGCCGCAGGCGCGATTCCGTGGCCTGTGCGCGCAGGAAATCACCGTCCGTGACGTATTCGTCAAATAGGGCAATGCGGACAAAGTTTCGTGCCAGCATTGTGTCTGTGAACGGGGTGTCCGAGCCGCCGCCGTCGCTGCGCAGCAACCCTTGGGTAATCAGATCGTTCTGCAGGCGTTGGTAATATACCTTGAGCGCCGCGCTTTCGGCGCTGACGGGCGGCACCGTTTCCGGTGCGGGCGCTGGCTGCGGCGTGCGCACAATGGGGCGGGCGACCTGCTGAGGGATCACCGGCGTGACCGCGACATCCGCCGGGGTCGTGCAGGCGGACAGCGCAGCAAGCCCCGCTGCCATCATCCCAACACGCAATGCCGCCCGCTTTGTCATGTTTTAAGCGCCTTTTGCCGGAGTATTGCGCGATTTGGCCGAGGCCAGCGTGGTTTTCAAATCCTGCTCCATCTTTTGCAGGTCTGCCTCTGCCGCGGCGCGCTTGCGCTTGCCTTCGTCGGCGATGGACAGGCTTTCGTCGATCGTCGCGATCAGATCGGCGTTCGCGGCCTTCACGGCATCGATATCAAACACGCCGCGTTCGATTTCCGTGCGGATCGCGGTATTCGCATCGCGCAGGTTCTTGGCGTTGGCCTTCAGCAGGTCATTGGTCAGATCATTCGCCTCGCGCACCGCGCCCGCCGCTTGGGCCGACCGCTGGATCGTCACCGCCTGCGCCAGTTGCGTTTCCCACAAAGGCACCGTGTTCAGCAGGGTCGAGTTGATCTTGGTCACAAGGCTCTTGTCGTTTTCCTGCACCAACCGGATCGACGGCAGCGATTGCATCGTCACCTGACGGGTCAGTTTCAGATCATGCACCCGGCGTTCCAGATCGTCCCGCGCAGAGCGCAGATCGCGCAGTTGCTGCGCTTCCATGACGCTGCCCGCTTCTGGCACAGCGGCGACAGCTGCCTCTTTCGCGGGGATTTCTTCGGCGTCGATGCGGGCCAGACGCGCTTCGCCAGCGACGATATACAGGCCAAGCTCGTCATAGAACGCCAGCGTCTTGGTATACAGCCGGTCGAGGGATTCGATATCCTTCATCAGCATGGTTTCATGGCCCAGCAGATCGTCGGTGATCTTGTCGATCTGGGTTTGCACGTCCTCATACTTGGCGACGAATTTCGACAACGGCGTCGCACGGCCCAGCAGCTTGTCGAACCAGCTTTGCTTGCGGTTCGGGTCCAGTTCGGCCACGGAAAAGCCGCGGATTGTGCTGACGATGCTGCGCAGGCTTTCACCCGCCGGGCCCACGTCCTTATTGCGCACGCCCGATAGCATATCTTGGGAAATCTGCTGCAATCCGGCCTGCGCGGCAGTGCCAAAGGTCACGATAGAGTTCGTGTCCGTCAGATCAATCTCGTTCATGCGTCGGGTGATCGCCTCTGATGTGGATTTGTCGGCGGTATCCAGCGTGACCATTTCCGCAGGCGGTTCGGGCAGCACGACGGCCGTCATTTTCTCCACATCGGCAAGGGTTGCCTGTGCGCGGTCGCGAGTCGTGTCAGCCATCTATCAGTCCTGTCTGTCTGCGATGCCTTCGCGCGCCAGACGGTCGCGCAGCACCTTGATTTCGATATCCATATCACTGCGGTCGTCATCTAACAAACGCGCGGTGCGGGCATTAAAGTTCCGGTCCAGATCATCCAGCAGCGCGACATAGGCCTCGCGGGCCTGGGGACTGGGTTTGCGCCGGGTCAGATCGACGAACTTGGTCGTCGCATCCGTGGCACCCTGCAAATAGACGCCCAGAAACTTGCGGGCCGAGGTCATATCGCGCGGGTCTTCTTCGACCGTGCGAATCATGGTGAGGGCGGTGGACTGAAAAGCGGCGACGCGGGTCTGCAGCGGACGGTCGCCCAGCGCCGTGATCTGCGCCATCATGGCGGACAAATGCGCTTCTGCCTCTTCGACGACGCGGGCGACGCGGTCTTGTTGAAAGCTGTCGACGCCAGCCAAGCGTTTGTTTTGCAACGGATCAATGCCAAAGGCCGCCAGATGCGCGGCGGTGGCGACGATGCCATAGATGGCACTGCCAAGCAGCCCGTCGCTGCCCGTCGCCGTAGCAAGCGCGACGCCAAGACCTGTCAGCAGCGCGGCAAGGATCTTGCGCGGCAAGGCAGGGCGCCGCGCGACGCTGCGCGCTTGCCATGCCGCCGTCGCCCGTAAGCCGCCGCGCAGCAGCCAAGCGCCAAGGCCCAAGGCCGCAGCCCCCGCAATCCCTGTCGCCAGCCCGGCCGGATCGCTGCCAAGCGACGCAAAAAGCAAGATTGCCGGCGGCACCAGCATCAGGTTCGCCCGCGCGCCGACCGGATCAACCACTGGTCGCTGCTGCACATGACCAGCAGGCGTAGCGCCGGGGCTAAATTTACCGCCGTAAGATTTCGCCATCAGTCAGCCCCCAGCAATCCGGTGCTGACCCCGGTGGTCAGTGCGAATAAAAAGATAAAAGCGATCATGCGCACCGGGCCGGGCAGGCCCTGCGGTGTGCTGGCGTCCTCTTGCGTGGATGCCGTCCGCAGCGCTGCAATCCCCGCCATCGCGACGATGGCAAGGCCGCAAAGCAGCGTCAGGAACAGTATCAATCGGGCCATGGCGGAACACTCGCGCAGTCAGTTACAGCCGATAGGTAATCAGGCTCACCCCAATTTGCGAGGTATTTTCGCCACAAAGGTCAGTCCCGGCGTGGTCCACGCTTAGGCGAGGCCGATTTGCTTGGCCCTGATTTAGAAGGCCCCGACTTAGAAAGGCCGGCCTTTGGTGGTCCCGATTTAGAAGGACCAGCTTTTGAAGGACCAGCCTTTGAAAATCCAGCCTTTGATGGCCCGGATTTCACATCACCTGATTTCGCAGGTCCGCTGCGCGCCGCGCTGCCCTTTGCAGGACCGCCCTGACCGCCTTCACCGCGCGTCGCGCCTGCGCCGGGTTTCATCACGCGGGTCAAGGGCTTGCGGGCGCGCGGTTTTTGCGGCTCCGGCGACTCTAGCCCCAGTTGCTCGCGCAGCACGCGGCCTTTGACCTCTTCCACAGCGCCAGCTTCCAGCTTGCCCAGTTGGAATGGGCCATAGCTGACGCGGATCAGACGGTTCACGGTGGTATTCACCGCTTCCATCGCGCGGCGAATTTCACGGTTTTTGCCTTCGCGGATGCTGATCGTCAGCCAAGCGTTCGCGCCTTGCTGGCGGTCAAAGGTCACAAGCATCGGCTGATAATCAATGCCGTCCACGGTGATACCTTTGCGCAGCTCGTCCAAGCGCGCCTCTGACACCGATCCGTTGATCCGCACGCGGTAACGGCGCAGCCAGCCGGTGCTGGGCAGTTCCAGCCGCCGCTTGATGCCGCCGTCGTTGGTCAGCAGCAGCAACCCTTCGGAATTGATGTCGAGCCGTCCGACCGACATCACGCGGGGCATGTCTTCTGGCAGGTTGTCAAAGACCGTCGCGCGGTCCTTTTCATCCTTGGCGGACGTCACAAGGCCAGCAGGCTTGTGATACAGCCACAGGCGCGCGACCTCTGGCTGGCCAACAGGCTTGCCATCCACAACGATGCGGTCGCGGTCCGTGATGTTCAGCGCGGGGCTGGTGATGGTCTTGCCATTCACCGACACGCGGCCTTCGCTAATCATACGTTCCGCATCCCTGCGCGAGGCGATGCCGGCGCGGGACAAAACTTTGGCGATTCGGTCGCCCTCAGGGGGGGTATTGCTCATCCCTGACGCATAGCGCCTTTCGCGGGGGCTTGCCAGAGCGGGGCAGGGGCGGGCATGAGATGCCATGACATTTCGCAGCTACATGCAGATCGCTCTTGATGAAGCGCAGGCCGCCGCCGCCCGCGGCGAGGTGCCGGTCGGGGCCGTGATCGCCGGACCGGACGGTGTGCTGGCGCAGGCTGGCAACCGCACAAGGGAACTGTTTGATCCCACCGCCCATGCCGAAGTGCTGGCGATCCGCGCGGCTTGCGCGGCGCTGGGGCAGGAACGTCTGACGGGCTATGATCTTTATGTGTCGCTAGAGCCTTGCCCAATGTGCGCCGCCGCCATTTCCAACGCCCGTATCGCACGGCTGTATTACGGGGCCGCAGATCCGAAATCCGGCGGCGTGGCGCAGGGGCCGCGCATTTTTGCCCAGCCGCAGTGCCACCACGCGCCGCAAGTCTATGACGGTATCAACGCGACGGCGTCAGAGGCGTTGCTCAAAGATTTCTTTGCGCAGCGCCGCTGATGATTTTTCGGGGGGAATTCGGGGCTAGATGCTGATGATTTCCATCACCTCTGGCGTTTTAACGTCCACACCCGGCAGTCCGTCGATCAGCACTTGTGCATCTTGGGCCAGCGCAGGAAAGGTTTTATAGTGGCAGGGGATCACGGTTGAAAAATTGAAATACCGTTTCGCCGCATAGGCCGCGCGGGCCATGTCCATAGTGTAATGACCACCAGCACATAGGATGCCGATATCGGGTTTGTGCAAGTCGCCCATCCAGTCCATGTCGGCCATGATGTCCGTATCGCCGCTGACATAGATCGTGTGCCCTTCACCGGCGATCATAAAACCAGCCTCGTGCCCAGCATATCGAGGGCCGTCCTCAGTTTCGATCGAGGACGAATGCACCGCGTTCACCATTGTGACCTTGGCCCCGTTCAGATCGACCGTGCCACCTTTGTTAAAGCCAATTGCATCTTCGCCGCCCAGCAGCGCGCAGATTTCAGGGATGCCCACCAGAACAGCGCCGGTTTCTTTCAAGATCGCGGCGGCATTTGCCGTATGATCGCCGTGACCATGCGTCAGCAGAACATGGGTCGCGCCAGCGATGGCATCGGCCCGGTTGTCCGCGGGAAAGGATGGATTGCCGTCTAGCCAAGGGTCGATCAGCAGCACAGCGTTTTCGATCTCGATGCGAAAGCTGGCATGGCCAAGCCAGATGATATTCATAAGGGCACGCTCCAGAATTGAAAAAGGGGGCAGACCGGGATGGTCTGCCCCCCGTGTTCAGGGTTGTAGCGCGAAAGGCTTAGGCGTCCTGCGGAATCCGCAGCATCTGGCCCGGATAGATCTTGTCGGGGTGCGACAGCATCGGCTTGTTGGCCTCGAAAATCGCATGGTAAGCGCTGGCTTTACCCATGGTTTCCTGCGCGATGGCGGACAGGGTGTCGCCCTTTTTCACAGTGTAAAAGACGGGCTCTGCCGCGTCTTCGGCTTCGACTGCGTCTTCAACCGCAGCCACGCCGTCCACGTTGCCGACGGCTAGGATCAGCTTTTCTTTTGCTTCTTGCGTCAGGGCTTTGCCCTTGGACGTCACGGTGACTTTGTCGCCGTCAACCTTGATGTCCACGTCCTTGGCGTCGAGGCCCAGATCGGTGACTTCTTTGTTCAGCGCCTCAGCCGAGGGGCCCTCGTCGCCGTGGCCGGTCAGCTTCTTGCCGGCGTTCTTTACGAAGTTCCAAAGTCCCATGGTCGTATCCTCAGATCATTGCGCGGCCCATGCTGGGGCGCGTCCTGCGGGTAAACCTAGGGCGGCATTGTTCATGCGACAAGTTGTCATGTGACACCGCGTGGCGGCAAATGGTTGTGGCGGACGCGGGGGCGGGGTAAATGCGGGGCCAACACACCCTGCAACGATGTTTCGGAGTCCGCATGGCCATTGATACAGACACCGCCCGCCGCGTGGCGAAACTCGCCCGGATCAAGGTCGAGGACGCCGCCCTGCCAGCGCTGGCACAAGAATTCAGCGCGATTCTGGGCTTTATCGAACAGTTGAACGAAGTCGATGTCGACGGCATCGAGCCGATGACCAGCGTCACGCCGCAGCGCCTTTACCGCCGCGAAGACGTCGTCACCGACGGCAATCAGCAGGCCGCCGTGCTCGCCAATGCCCCCGATGCCCGTGAAGGGTTCTTTGCCGTGCCGAAGGTGGTGGAATAATGACCGATCTGACCAAACTGACCATCGCAGACGCCCGCGACGCCCTGCGCAAAGGTGACGTGACCAGCGCTGAGCTGACGCAGGCCTGCCTGACCGCTATCGACGCCGCTGATGCGCTGAACGCTTTCGTGCACAAGACGCCCGAAGTTGCAAAAAGCCAAGCCGAGGCCGCAGATGCCCGCCTAAAGGCAGGTGATACGCCTGATTTGTGCGGTATTCCGCTGGGTATCAAAGACCTGTTCTGCACCAAGGGCGTGCCAAGCCAAGCCGCCAGCGGCATTCTTGCGGGCTTCAAACCCGAATACGAATCCACCGTGACCAGCCAGCTGTTCGACGCAGGCGCGGTCATGCTGGGCAAGCTGAACATGGACGAATTCGCCATGGGCTCGTCGAACGAAACCTCGGTTTACGGCGACGCTGTAAACCCGTGGAAGGTCGACGATCGCAAACTGACACCGGGCGGCTCTTCGGGCGGTTCTGCCGCTGCTGTGGCAGCTGATCTGTGCCTAGGCGCGACCGGCACCGACACCGGCGGCTCCATCCGCCAGCCTGCCGCCTTTACGGGCATCACGGGCATCAAGCCGACCTATGGCCGCGTCAGCCGCTGGGGCGTTGTGGCCTTTGCGTCCTCGCTGGATCAAGCGGGTCCGATGACCAAGACTGTGCGCGATTCGGCGATTATGCTGCGCGCGATGTCCGGGTTCGATCCCAAAGACAGCACCAGCGCCAATATCCCTGTCCCTGATTTCGAAGCCGCCCTGACCGGCGACATTCGCGGCAAAGTCATCGGTATCCCCAAAGAATATCGCATGGACGGCATGCCCGCCGAGATCGCTAAGCTGTGGGAAGACGGCACCGCCATGTTGCGCGACGCTGGCGCTGACATCCGCGATATCAGCCTGCCGCACACCAAATACGCGCTGCCTGCTTACTATGTCATCGCCCCGGCAGAGGCATCGTCGAACCTGGCCCGCTATGACGGCGTCCGCTTTGGCCACCGCGCCAAGCTGGATAAAGGCGACGGCATCACCGAGATGTATGAAAAGACCCGCGCCGAAGGCTTTGGCGCAGAGGTGCAGCGCCGCGTCATGGTCGGCACCTATGTGCTGTCTGCGGGCTTTTACGACGCCTATTACAACCGCGCCCGCAAGGTGCGCGCGCTGATCAAGCGTGATTTCGATGAAGTCTTCGCCGCTGGCGTTGATGCCATCCTGACGCCCGCCACGCCTTCGGCCGCTTTTGGCCTTGGCGAAATGGCGGATGCGGACCCGATCAAGATGTATCTGAACGACGTCTTTACCGTGACCGTCAACCTTGCAGGTCTGCCCGGTATCGCCGTGCCGACAGGCACCGATGCCAGCGGTCTGCCGCTGGGTCTGCAACTGATCGGCCGCCCTTGGGAAGAGGGCGATCTGCTGAATGTTGCTTATTCACTGGAACGTGCGGCAGGTTTTGTCGCGAAACCGACCCACTGGTGGTAACATCAGTGCGATCTTTGATTTGAAAAGGCCTTTGCCGTGATCCGTTCCTTTGCATTCTTGGGTGTCGCTGCGACGCTTGCTGCCTGTGCCCCGCAGGTGCCCGATAGCGGGCGGGCTGTGGCGCAGGCGCAATCTGCAAGCCAGACCTCGACTTTTAACGCCCCCGCGCAGGTCGCGGCGACGCCGTTGTCCGGCGGTCTTGCCGATCCGTCCGCAGCGGTGAACCCGTCAGAGCTTGCCGCATTGGGCATTGGCAGCGGTGCACCGGTGGGGCTAGCGCAGGCACAAGCGCAGCAAGTCCCGCTAGAGGCGTCGCCACAGAACCCGCAGCCGGCGCTGGCCAGCAATCCCGGCCTGTCGGACGAGCAGTCGTTTACTGCCGTCTCTAGCCGCGAGACTATCGAAAGCGACGCAGAGCGCCGTGCCCAGCAGATCGCGCAACGCCAAGTCGTGATGCCAAGCGCCTTGCCGCAGCGGCCAAGCGATACGGGTCCGAACATCGTCGAATACGCGCTGAAGGCACCGAATCGCAAAGGGCAGGAATGGTATTCCCGCTCTATCTTTGCGGGGCAGGGCAAGTTCCAGCGCAACTGTGCGACCTATAATTCGCCCGATGCAGCGCAGCGCGATTTCTTGGCGCGGGGCGGTCCGGACAAAGACCCGCGCGGACTTGATCCTGACGGCGACGGCTTTGCCTGCGGCTGGGATCCGGCACCGTTTCTGCTGGCAGAGGGCGGAAACTGATCCTTACCGATCGTACATCGCCTAATCACGGGCCGCGGCGGGGCGGGCAACTGCCTGATATGGTGGTGATCCACTATACAGCGATGACCAGCGCCGCCGCGGCCTGCAATACGCTGTGTAATCCTGACACCGAAGTTTCGGCGCATTACCTGATCGCACAGGATGGTGCGGTGCACCGCCTTGTGCCCGAAGACATGCGTGCTTGGCATGCCGGGGCAGGGCGCTGGGGCGCGGTGACGGATGTGAACAGCAGGTCCATCGGGATCGAGCTGGCAAACCCCGGCAACTGCCCCTTTGCCGCGGCGCAGATGGATGCGCTGTGCGATTTGCTGGCGGGCATCACGGATCGCTGGGCGATCCGGCCTGCGCGGATCATCGGCCATTCCGACATGGCGCCGGGGCGCAAGATTGACCCCGGCGCGCGGTTCGACTGGCAGCGGTTGGTCAGGCTGGGCCTGTCGATCTGGCCTGCGCCGCATGGTGAAATTCCGGATACAACAGACTTCCGCCCCCTGATGCAGCGCTTTGGCTATACCGCTGATGCGCCAGATGACGTGCTGCTGTCCGCCTTTCGCCTGCGCTTTCGCCCCCGTGCCACGGGGCCGCTGTGCGCCGCTGACGTCGCGCTGATCGCTGATCTGGCCCATCGCTTTCCCGTTGACGATGGCACCGTCACCGCTTAGGCGATTTGTCGTGCGGATGGCTGGACGGTCGCGGGCAGCAATGTCCGAGGAAAGTCCGGACTCCATGACGGCAACGGTGCCGGGTAACACCCGGCGGGGGCAACCCCAGGGAAAGCGCCACAGAGAAGAGACGGCCTTGGTCGCACCATGCGTGCGGCATTGCAGACACCAAGGTCACGGTGAAACGGTGGGGTAAGAGCCCACCGCGCGACTGGCAACAGAAGCGGCACGGCAAGCCCCACCGGGAGCAATGCCAAATAGGGGCCTTGCGCCGGTGTGATCCAGCAATGGATATCCCGGTAGGGACGCCTGACCCAAAAGGCCCGGGTTGGCAGCTAGAGGGTCGTCGGTAACGGCGGCCTTAGATGAATGATCGTCCAACTGCCGCAAGGCGGGGGACAAAATCCGGCTTATAGGCCATCCGCACACCTGCCGCCTGCGCCAATCGGCGCCTGTGCGCGTTACCTGCCCCAAAAAGCCCCTTTTGTGGTTGACTCGGGGCCAGCGCCAGTTAGAAGGCAATCCTCAAGAGATTTGATGCGCAGCACGCATTCCGCGCCGCGAACAGGAGAAGACACATGGCGAAGCCAACCACCATCAAGATCCGCCTGAACTCCAGCGCGGGCACCGGGCACTTCTATGTCACCAAGAAGAACGCCCGTACCATGACCGAGAAAATGGTCTGCAAAAAGTACGACCCCGTTGTGCGCAAGCACGTCGAGTACAAGGAAGGCAAGATCAAGTAAGATCTGCCATTCATTGCTACGCTGGGCCTCGCATTTGCGGGGCCTTTTGCGTTTTTGGGTTTAGGTTTGCGCGGCAGCCTTTTTGCCGCGCCACATGATGAACAACCCTGACAGCACGATCAGCGCGGACCCGGCCCAAGTGGCTGTTGTCAGCCGTTCGCCGAACAGCAGGGTACCTATCCCGATGCCAAACAGCAGGCGGGTATATCGGAACGGCGTCACGGCGGACACGTCCCCGGTGCGCATCGCCTTCATCAGGCTGGCATAGGCGGCCACACCAGCCCCCACAGCGCCAAGCAGGGATAAAGCGGCGAGAAGGGTAGGGCGGATCACGCCTGCCCCCTCCCACAGCGTATACAGGGCCCCTGCGACGATGACGGCGCAGAACCCATATAGCCCAAGCCGCAGGGTGCCGATGCTGGCGGGTGCCGCGCGGCTGGCCAGATCGCGGCCCGCAAAGCCGAACATGCCGATGATCGCCAGCAACGATAGCGCGGAAAAGCTGTCAGTCCCCGGCTGGATGATGATGATCACCCCGATCAGCCCCACAATAATCGCCGTCCAGCGCCGCCAGCCGACGGTTTCGCCAAAGACAATCGCAGCCCCCGCCACGACCACCAGCGGCGTCGCTTGCAAAATGACCGTGGCGGCCGACAGGGGAATCATGGCGATGGCAAGGACATAGAACAGACGGCCTGTCACCTCGAACACCGCGCGGATTCGCATGGGGCGGGACAGGACGTCTGGCACGAACAGTGCCATGCCGTTCAAGCGCAGCAGCGCGGCAAAGACGCAAGCCCCGCCCAATCCGAACAGGATCAACACCTGCCCAATTGGCAGGGTCAGGGCAGCGGTTTTGATAAAGGCGTCCTCGACCGCGAAGAGGGCCATGGCAAGCACCATAAAGGCGCTGCCGATCAGGTCGGCTTTGCGGGCGATGGCCGTGTCGATCATGGTATGTGTCCCGCAGTTTTGTGTTCGCGGCACTGAACGCCGAACGCGGCGAGGCTGCAACGAAAAAGGGCCGGTCCCTGCGGACCGGCCCCTGATCGTGTTAGGCTGGTGCGATTACTCGCGGTTGCCGAACAGTTGCAACATGAACATGAACATGTTGATGAAATCGAGGTAGAGGTTCAGCGCGCCCATGATGGCGGACTTGCCCAGCCACTCTGCGTCGCCCTGCTGGGCGTGCGCGATGTAGTCAGTCTTGATCTTCTGGGTGTCATAAGCGGTCAGACCTGCAAAGATCAGCACACCAAGTGCAGAGATCGCAAGCTGCACGATGCCGGACCCAAGGAAGATGTTCACGATCGACGCCACGATCAGGCCGATAACGCCCATGATCAGGAAGCTGCCCCAGCCGCTGATGTCTTTCTTGGTCGTGTAGCCATACAGCGACAGACCGGCAAAGCCGACTGCGGTGAACAGGAACACCTGAATGATCGAGAAGCCGGTGTAGACCGCAAAGATCCACGACAGCGACAGACCCATCAACGCCGCAAAGGCGTAAAAGAACGTCTGCGCGCCAGCAACCGACAGCTTGTTAATCATCGCGCCCATGGCGAAAACCATGGCCAGCGGTGCGAACATGATCACCCACTTCAGCGGGCTAGTGTACAGCAGCACGCCCAGATCGGTCAGATAGGTATTCGCGCCAATCTGCGCGCCCGTTGGTACGGACGACAGCGCCAGACCGGAAATGGCCCAAGCAGCGGCAGCGGTGATCAGCATGCCGACGGACATGATGCCGTAGACTTTGTTCATGTGGGCACGAAGCCCCTCGTCGATTGCGGCGCCGCGGACGGTGCCCGCGGTCCTGATCGTTTGATATTCAGCCATCAAGACCTCCTGTTTAATGTCGTGCGCATTTTGTACTGCGCTCGGGTAACATATTGGCACAGCAGGCCCACGTTTCAAGACCTCATGCCCCATCGCGGCAGGTTGACACAGTGTGTTGCCAAGCAGTTCGGACAGCCACGTTGTGACGCGGTTCAAATGGCTTTGTATCAGCCTGTTTTAAAGGCCCCGATATGGGTCTGCGCCTAGGGCGTGATCACGACCTTGCCTGTGGATTTGCGGCTTGCGATCAGCTCTAGCCCCTCTGCCGCCCGATCTAGGGGCAGGGTGTCGCTGATATGCGGCTTCAGCCGGCCTTGGGTGAACATCTCCATCAGTTCTGCCAGACTGTCCGTCAGGGCGTCTGGCGCAAACTTTAGGTAGTTGCCCCAGTAGAACCCGATGACATCGATATTCTTGACCAGCAGGATATTGGCAGGAATCTGCGGGATGTCGCCGCTGGCAAAGCCGATGACGATCACGCGGGCCTCTGGGTTGCAGGATGATAGCGCCGCCTTGAACGCATCGCCGCCGACGGGGTCATAGACGACGTCGATGCCGCCAATCTGTTTGGCCAGCGCCTTGAGCGCGGCTTTCAAATCGCCAGCATCGGAATCGATCAGGTGATCCGCCCCGGCGGCCTGCGCGACGGCCAGCTTATCTGCGCCGCGCGCGACGGCGATGACGGTGGCCCCCAGCGCCTTGCCGATTTCAACCGCCGTCAGCCCCACGCCGCCCGCAGCGCCAAGGACAAGCAGGGTCTGCCCAGCCTGCAATCGCGCGCGGCGGGTCAGCGCCAAGTGCGATGTGCCATAGGCGACTTGAAACCCGGCAGCGATGTCGTCGGGCATCGCGTCTGGCACGGGGCGGCACAGATCAGCAGGAAACACGCCATATTCAGCCATCCCGCCTTGGCCGCCAAACACGGACACCCGCGTGCCTATCGCAGGCTGCGTTGTGCCGGGGCCGTGGCCTTCGACAATGCCGCAGACTTCCATGCCCAGGGTAAAGGGCGGGGCGGGCGTGTCCTGATACTTGCCTTTGGCCATCAGCATATCGGCAAAGTTCACCCCGCAGGCTTTGATGCGCAGCAAGACCTCTCCTTGCGCGGGCACGGGCTGCGGCACGTCAGTGATGCTGGGCGGGGCGTCAAAGCCCGTAACTTGGAATGCGCGCATGGGGCGGGACCTATTGATGAGTGCGGGGCGGCAATGGCGCAACCGAAACGCGTAAAAGTCAAGGGCGCATAGGAATAGTCTTACGCAAGGTAACTTATAGCCTTTTGGGTAGGTTCGAACCCCTGTGCCTGTCCTTAAGGTAAGCATGCCGCGTGCAACCGTTGCGTGTTCGCCGTGCGATCATTTAGGCAGGCAAACAGCAACGGCGAAAGAGATTTTAAGGTCGTTTTACAAGATTAAAAGTCGGGCACATGTCCGTTTGAACAGGATCAATTACGATGAAGCATGAAGTAGACGTCCACGTTGGTAAACGTATTCGCCACCGCCGGTGGATGAATGGCACAACGCAGCAACAACTGGCCGAAGCCGTCGGCATCAAGTTTCAGCAGATCCAAAAGTACGAGACGGGCATGAACCGTGTCAGTGCCTCTCGGTTGTGGGATATCGCGCATGTCTTGGGTGTGCCGGTGTCGTTTTTCTTTGATGGTTTGGACAGCGATACGCAGACGACGCCCAAAGCGGGCGATTTGCCGGGCGACATCATGACCGACAAAGAAGCGCTGGATCTGCTGCGGTCCTACTATGCGATTCCCGAAAATCAGCGCCGCCGCCTGTTCGATCTGGCCCGCGTCCTTAGCGAAGCTGCAGCGTAACCGCTAACGTCAGCCCGGTTGGGCGTTTTCAAAGGCGCATGCGTCAGATAGGCTAACCGGGTTGACGCCCGGTTGGCCTGCGTCATTCTAGATTTCTTAGTTACGGGAATGCCTTACCTTGGATGACGCACTCAAAGCCGACCTGATCCGTGTGGCCCATTTGATCGCTGACGCGGCCCGGCCTGAAACCATGCGCCTGTTTCGATCGGCAGAATTGCTGGCCGACAATAAGGCAGATGGCGGCTTTGACCCTGTCACCGCAGCCGACCGCGCGGCAGAGGTCGCAATGCGCGCCGTGATCGCGCGCGAACGCCCAAACGACGGTATTCTGGGTGAAGAGCTTGGCGTGCAAGGCGGCACCAGCGGGCTGACCTGGGTGCTGGACCCCATCGACGGCACGCGCGGGTATCTGTGCGGCACCCCGACCTGGGGCGTGCTTGTGTCGGTGGCTGACGCGACGGGGCCGCTGTTTGGCCTGATTGATCAGCCTTTTATTCAAGAACGCTTTGTCGGCGGCTTTGGCCAGTCCGAAGTGTGCGGCCCGCATGGCACGCATAAGTTGGCGACGCGCCCCAGCCGTCCGCTTAAGGATGCGATCATTCTGACCACCTTTCCAGAGGTCGGCACCACCGCCGAAGGCCGCGCCTTTCACGCGGTTGCCAGCCAGATGAAGCTGACGCGCTATGGCATGGATTGCTACGGCTATGCGCTGCTGGCGGCCGGTCAGGTCGATCTGGTGATCGAGGCGGGGCTAAAGCCCTATGACGTGCATGCCCCGATCTGCGTTATTCAGGCGGCAGGCGGTATCGTGTCGAATTGGCAAGGCGGCGCGGCGCACCACGGCGGCCAGATCATCGCCGCCGCGAACCGCGATATCCACACCGTTGCCCTGCAAATCCTGCAGGACGCGATGGATGGCTGAAACCCTTCTGCGCGGGGCCAAGGTTGTCGTCACGATGGACGATGCCGGGACAGAGCTAGCCTCTGCAGACGTCCTGATCCGGGACGGCGTGATTGCTGCGGTGGGGCAGGGGCTGACGACGACGGGCACGGTGCACAGCGCCGCAGGATGCGTCATCACCCCCGGCCTGATCAACACCCACCACCACCTTTATCAAACCCTGACCCGCGCTGTGCCCGGCGGGCAAGACGCCTTGCTGTTCGGCTGGCTGCGTACCCTCTATCCGATCTGGGCCAAGTTCGGACCAGAGGAAATGTTCATATCGGCCCAAGCGGGCTTGGTTGAACTTGCGCTGTCGGGCTGCACCCTGTCGTCGGATCATCTGTACCTTTATCCCAATGGCGCGCGGCTGGACGACACGATTGCGGCAGCAGCAGAGGTCGGCCTGCGCTTTCACCCCACACGCGGCGCGATGAGCATCGGGGAAAGCGACGGCGGCCTGCCGCCTGACGCTTTGGTCGAACGCGAAGACGCGATCCTGAACGACTGTATCCGCGTCATCGACGCCTTCCACGACCCGCGCCCCGGCGCGATGGTGCGCGTCGGCGTGGCACCCTGTTCGCCGTTTTCAGTCAGCACCGACCTGATGCGCAATGCCGCCCTGCTGGCGCGCGATAAAGGCGTGATGCTGCACACGCATTTGGCGGAAAATGACGAGGATGTCGCCTATTCGCTGGAACGCTTCGGCTGCCGCCCCGGCCAATATGCCGAGGACCTTGGTTGGACCGGCCCTGATGTCTGGCACGCGCATTGCGTTAAGCTGGACGCAGGCGAAATCGACCTTTTTGCCAGATCGGGCACAGGCGTAGCGCACTGCCCTTGTTCGAACTGCCGGCTTGGGTCCGGCATCGCGCCCGTGCGGGCCATGCGGGATGCGGGGGTGAATGTGGGCCTTGGCGTTGATGGATCAGCCAGCAACGACAGCGGTAACCTCATCGGCGAGGCGCGTCAGGCGATGTTGCTGCAACGCGTGCAAAACGGCGCCGATAAGATGAGCGCGCGCGAAGCATTGCGCCTTGCAACGCGCGGCGGGGCTGCTGTGCTGGGACGCGATGATCTGGGCCAGATCGCCACCGGAAAACGTGCTGATCTGGCGATCTGGGATGTGTCTGGCATTGAAAGCGCAGGCAGCTGGGACGCCGCTGCGCTTGTGCTGGCCGGCCCGACGCGCGTCCGCGATCTGTTCGTCGAAGGGCGGCAGGTTGTGGGCAATGGGCGGATGTTGACGGTGGATACCGCCGCCTTGACCCTGCGCCAGAACCGGCTGGCCCGCGCCTTGATGGATTGACAGTGGCGGACGGGGTCTGCCCCTATGCGGGTGACCTTTCCCTAGCCGCTGGTGCTTTGCCATGTCGATCCGTCTGTCCGCCGTTTCCGCGATTGCTGCGCTGGCTTTGTCCGCCTGTGTGCCCATTCCGATCCCGATGGTTGTCCCGCTCAGCGCCTCTGGCCAGCCAGTCACCAATCAGCCGGTGCTTGCGCTGGCAGCAACCCCGCCCAAATCCACTGCCGTTGATGCGGCATTGAACAAGGCACGCGCTGATACGGGCCGTGCGCCATTGGTGTCCAACAGCGGCCTTGACCGGGTTGCTGCGCAATATGCAGCCGATCTGGCGCAGGGCGACAAGCTGATGATGGGGTTGGATACCGGCGCGCGGGCGGGCGCGCGGATCAAGGCGGCGGGCGTGTCCGGCTGCACGTCAGGAGAAGTGATCTCTCAAGGCTACCCGACCGAGGGCGCAGCGCTGAGCGCGTGGCTGTCCAGCCCGAAGCAGGCCAAAATCTTGATGGACACGCGCTATGCCAACTATGGCTTTGGCCACGCGGCGGATCTGTCCGGGCGCGGGGCCGATGTTTGGGTGATCGTGCTGCTGATGCCCTGCGCGGCCTAAGCGCGGGCGCGCACGCCGCCGACCCAGACATCGCGCACAGCGCGGTCGTCGCCCATCATGATGGTGGGAAATAGCGCCTCCCAAATGTCAGTCGCCTGGGCTGCGCGTTGGGCGATGGCGGGGGTGGATGACAGGTCCAGCACGGTGATATCTGCAGCAGACCCGACGCCCAGATGACCGATCTGCCCGCCCATGTGCAGGCTGCGTGCAGATCCTTCTGTCGCCAGCCACATCAGCTGCGCCGGATGCAGCGGGGTGCCGCGCAACTGCCCAATCTCGTAGGCCGCAGCCATGGTGCGCAGCATCGAAAAGTTGGACCCGCCCCCGGTGTCCGTCGCAAGGCCGATGCGCAGCCCGCGTGCCGCAAGCCCCGCCATGTCGAACAGGCCAGAGCCGATAAAGGTGTTTGACGTCGGGCAGTGGACAACGGCGGCATCAACCTCGGCCAAGCGGTCGATTTCGCGCGGTTCCAGATGGATCGCGTGACCATACAGACCCTTTGGACCCAGCAGGCCAAATGCCTCGTAGGTGTCCAGATAGTCCCGCGATTGGGGGAACAGATCGCGGACCCACGCGATCTCTGGCAGTTGTTCCGACAGATGCGTCTGCATCAGCACTTCGGGTCGTTCAGCCCAAAGCGCACCCAGCGCCGCCAGCTGATCAGGGGTAGAGGTCGGGGAAAAGCGCGGGGTGATCGCATAGGTCGCGCGGCCCTTGCCGTGCCAGCGGTCCAGCAAGGCTTTGCTGTCGTCATAGGCGCTTTGCACCGTGTCGCGCAGCCCACCCGGCGCGTTGCGGTCCATGCAGGTCTTGCCGCCGACAACGGCCATGCCGCGGGCGGCGGCCCCTTCAAACCAGGCATCCACGCTGCCGGGGTGGATCGTGCAAAAACTGGTCAGCGTCGTCGTGCCATGGGCCAGCGCCAGATCAAGCGTCGTATCCGCCACCTGCCGCGCGTAATCCGTATCCGCCAGACGCATTTCTTGAGGAAAGGTGTAGGTGTTCAGCCAGTCGATCAGCTGCTTGCCCCAGCTGGCGATGATCGGCGTCTGGGGGTAATGCATATGCGCATCGACAAAGCCCGCACTGATCAGCGCATCGCCGTAATCGGTCACGGCAGCATCAGGGTGTGCCGCGCGCAACGCAGCCCCGCTGCCCGTCGCCACGATCAAGCCCGCATCAATAACAACGCCGCCAGCGCTGTCGTGGCGCGTCGCGCCTTGCCAATCCGCAAGGGCGTCGCCGTCAAACCCTAGGGTCTGTCCTAAAAGAAGTTGTTTTGTCATATCCCCATCCTAAAGCGCGGCGTGGGGGGCTACAATCGGCTGTATCACTGTTGTGGCGCGGCCCAGCTTGTCTATGTTGCGGGGCAAGCCATCAAGGGGACCGCTATGACCGAATCTGACACGCTCCCCGACCTTGAGGACGACGACGAAGAAGCCTTTGGTATTAACGACCGCGTTGTCGCGGATGTGCTGGACGCGATCGAGGCGCGCAATGTCGAAGACATCGACGCGCTGCTTGAACCGCTTCACCCCGCCGACATCGCCCACCTGATCGAGCTGATCGACAGCCGCCAGCGCCGCGAATTGCTGACCTTGTGGAAGGGCGGGATGGACGGCGATATCCTGTCCGAACTGGACGAGCGGATCCGCGAAGAGATTATCTCGGCGTTTTCCCCGACCGAACTGGCCGACGCCGTGCGCGATCTGGACAGCGACGATGTCGTGGACCTTGTCGAATATCTGGACGAAGAGCAGCAAGAGGCGGTGCTGGACGCGCTGGAACCCGGCGACCGTGTCGCGGTGGAACAATCGCTGTCCTATCCCGAGGAATCCGCTGGTCGCCACATGCAGGTGGAACTGGTGCGCGCGCCCGATCACTGGACCGTTGGGGACGCCATCGACTTTCTGCGATCCGACGTGTCGCTGCCCGATCAGTTCTATCACATCATCCTTGTCGATCCCCGGCTCAAGGCCACGGGTTATGTCACGCTGGGCCGCGTCCTAAGCCATCCGCGCGCCACGCGGCTGCAAGACATCATGGAAGATACCTTTCGCACCTTTCACGTCGAACAAGACGTGGAAGAGGTCGCGCAGGCCATCAACCACTATCACATGATCACCGCCCCTGTGGTGGACGACGACGACCGCATCGTGGGTGTCATCACCATCGACGACGCCATGGCCTTTCTAGAAGAAGAGGCGGAGGAAGACCTTTTGCGTCTGGCCGGTGTGGGCGAAGGCAGCCTGTCCGACCGCGTGATCGAGACGACAAAGCAGCGTGCGCCTTGGCTGGCGGTGAACCTGTTCACCGCGATCCTTGCGTCCATGGTGATTTCCCTGTTCGAAGGCACCCTGCAATCGCTGGTGTCGCTGGCCGTGCTGATGCCCATCGTGGCCTCAATGGGCGGTAACGCGGGCACGCAATCGCTGACCGTCGCCGTGCGCGCACTGGCAACGCGCGATTTGACTGGTGCGAACGTCTGGCGCGTCATCCGCCGAGAGGTGCTGGTAGGTTTGATCAACGGCATCCTGTTTGCGGTTGTGATGGGGATCGTCGGCATCGTCTGGTTCGGCTCGCCCATGCTGGGTGCGGTGATCGGCTGCGCGATGGTGATCAACCTTGTCGTGGCGGGTCTTGCAGGCACCGGCGTGCCGATTGTGCTGGAACGTATGGGCGTCGACCCGGCGCTGGCCTCTGGCGCTTTTGTGACGACGGTGACGGATATTGTCGGCTTCTTTGCCTTCCTCGGGCTGGCCGCCGTATGGCTGCTGTGATGCTGGACAAGGCTGCCGCGCGGCAGGCGGCGCTTGCCCGCCGCGCAGTTGCCCATGCGCAGGGCGGCGCGCAGGCGGGGTATCTGTCAGAGGTGCTGGCCGGCTACCGCGGCGCGCCGCTTGCGGGTTATCTGCCAATGCGCACGGAAATCGACCCGCTGCCTGCCATGGCAGAGGCGGCGGCGCATGGCGTCGTCGGCGTGCCAGTCATCACGGCCAAGGACCAGCCGCTGCAATTTCGCACGTGGACCCCTGAGTGTGCGACGGTGCCCGGCACCTTTGGCGCACCCGTCCCAAAGGCGGGCGATTGGATGGTGCCGCAGATCCTGATCGTGCCGCTGGTTGCCTTTGATCTGCGCGGCGGGCGGCTGGGCTATGGCGGCGGCTTTTATGATCGCACCTTGCAGGCGCTGCGCGCGCAGGGGCCTGTTCTGGCGATTGGATTCGCCTTTGCGGCGCAACAAACGGACGACCTGCCGCTAGAGCCGACGGATCAACCGCTGGACATGATCGTGACAGAAGCGGGCGTTCTGACCGTCTGAAAAGGCCGATTTTTCGTCGAAAAACCGGAAGATAAAAAATCTTCTAGAAGATTTTGCCCTCAGCCCCTAACAGGGGGCCATGAAAATCATGTTTTTGGGCGACGTCATGGGACGCGCCGGCCGTAGCGCCATTACCGATCACTTGCCGCGACTGCGCAAGGATTGGAAACTCGATTTCGTCGTGGTCAACGGCGAGAATGCGACCAATGGCGCGGGCCTGTCGCCCGATCACGCCAAGGCAATCCTTGATGCGGGGGCGGACGTTGTAACACTGGGTGATCACGCCTTCGATCAAAAGGACATGCTGTCCTTTATCGACAAAGAGCCGCGTATCATTCGCCCGCTGAACTTTTCCAAAGCATCCCCCGGTGCGGGCGCGCGGGTGTTTTCCGACGCGCGCGGGCGCAAGGTGCTGGTCGTGCAGGCGCTGGGCCAAGTGTTTATGAAACGACCCTTTGACGATCCGTTCTCGGCGCTAGATGCGGTGCTGAAGCAGTATCCGATGGGCGGGCAGGTGCAGGCCACGCTGGTTGATATCCACTGCGAGGCGACGTCCGAAAAGATGGCCGTCGGCCACTATTGCGATGGCCGCGCCAGCATCGTTGTCGGCACCCATACCCACGTACCCACGGCCGACGCGATGGTGCTGCCGGGCGGGACGGCGTTTCAGTCCGACGCTGGCATGTGCGGCGACTATAACTCTGTCATCGGCATGGAAAAGACAGAGCCGCTGCGCCGCTTTATCACCGGCATGCCCAAGGCCCGCTTTACCCCTGCCGAAGGCGAGGCGACGCTGTCCGGCCTTTACGTCGAAACCGACGATGCCACGGGCAAGGCCAAGACCTGCATGATGGTCCGCCAAGGCGGTGCACTGTCGCAATCCGGGCCCGCTGTCTGACCCAGCGATCGGTCCCAAAGGCGTCATCTGACCTTGCGCAACACGCCGCGCCCCGCGCTGATGGACATTGCGCAGGGCGGGGCAAAAGGCGACAATGGGTGGATCAATTCATCGAAAGCCAATCATGATTCACTTCGCCTTTCTGGACCAACATCAGGCCATTGTGACCCTTGCGGTCCTTGCTGCGATGTTCACTCTGTTCATGCGCGAAACCTTCCCGACCGAAGTTGTGGCGATGATCGGTGCAGCGTTTTTGCTGTTCACAGGCATTCTGCCCTATGACGAAGCGGTCAAGGTGCTGTCGAACGCGGCCCCTTGGACCATCGCGATGATGTTTATCATCATGGGCGCGCTCGTGCGCACCGGGGCGCTGGACTACGTCACGCAAATGGCCGAACGCGCGGCGAAACGGAACCCGCGTCAGGCCATCGGCGGCGTGATGGGCTTCGTGGTATCTGCCTCTGCCTTTGTGAATAACACACCTGTCGTCGTGGTGATGCTGCCGGTCTTTGTGCAGATGGCGCGGACACTGAAAGTGTCGGCGTCGAAGCTGCTTATTCCGCTGTCCTATGGCTCGATTGTTGGTGGTACGCTGACGCTGATCGGCACATCGACGAACCTTGTCGTCGACGGTGTGGCCCGCCAGTCCGGGATGGAGCCTTTTGGCATTTTCGAAGTGACCCCCATTGGCCTCGTGATCGCGGTCTGGACCATGGGCTATCTGATCTTGTTCGGTAATCGCTTGCTGCCGGACCGTACCAGCATGGCGACCATGCTGTCGGATCGGTCCAAAATGCGCTTTTTCGCAGAGGCGGTTATCCCCCCCGATAGCAACCTGGTCAGCCGCGAAGTCCTTAGCGTTCAGCTATTCAAGCGTGAAGGTGTGCGCCTGATTGACGTGATCCGCGGCGATGCATCCCTGCGCCGCGATCTGGAAAACGTGAAGCTAGAGGTCGGCGACCGCATCGTCCTGCGCACCGCGATGACAGAGCTGTTGTCGCTGCAGGCCACCAAGGAATTGCGCCGGGTCGATCAGGTGTCGGCGGTGGAAACATCCACGGTCGAGGTGCTGATTTCGCCTGAATGCCGCATGGTTGGCCGCACTTTGGGTGCGCTGCGCCTGCGTCGCCGTTACGGCGTCTATACGCTGGCCGTCCATCGCCGCGACCGCAATATCGGGCGTCAGTTGGACGAGCTGGTCGTCAAGGTTGGCGACACCCTGCTGCTGGAAGGCGCACCAGAGGATATCCAGCGCCTTGCGGCGGATATGAACCTTGCCGATGTGTCCAAGCCGTCGGCCCGTGCCTATCGCCGCAGCCATGCGCCGATTGCCATCGGCGTGATGCTGGCTGTCGTGGTGCTGGCTGCGTTCAACGTTGCGCCGATCTTGCAGCTATCGTTCCTTGGCGCGGTCATCGTGCTGGTCACGGGCTGCATTGACGCAGACGAGGCGTTCGAGTCGATCGACGGCCATCTGCTTTCACTTATCTTTGCCATGCTCGCCGTTGGTGCCGCGCTTGAAGCCTCTGGCGCGGTCGAGATTATCGCCGGATCGCTGGCACCTTATATGACCGTGTTGCCACCCTTTGTGGTCGTTTTTGCGATCTATGCGCTGTCGATGGTCTTGACGGAATTGGTGTCCAACAACGCCGTGGCTGTCGTCATGACGCCCATCGCCATCGGCCTTGCTGCTGCGCTGGACGTGGATGCGCGCCCCTTGGTCATTGCTGTGATGATGGCGGCCTCTGCCAGTTTTTCGACGCCCATCGGGTATCAGACCAACACGCTGGTGTACGGCCCGGGCGGATACAAGTTCAGCGACTTTCTGCGGATCGGCGTGCCGCTGAACCTGTCGCTGGCGGTCATCTGCTCTGCCGCGATTCCGTGGCTTTACCCACTGTAAGGCGCAGGCTTGCGGGGGCAGGGTCCTCTGCGCTATAGCGAGCCGCAATCACCGACAGACCAAAAAGAGGGTTCACGCCATGGCCGGGCATTCCAAATGGGCGAACATCCAGCACCGCAAGGGGCGTCAGGACAAACTGCGCGCTAAGCTGTTCTCCAAGATGAGCAAGGAAATCACCGTCGCTGCCAAGATGGGCGACCCCGATCCCGACAAAAACCCGCGCCTGCGGCTTGCGGTGAAAGAGGCCAAGCAGTCCTCTGTCCCCAAGGAAGTGATCGAGCGCGCGATTACCAAAGCCGTCGGCGGCGACGCTGAAAGCTATGACGAGATCCGGTATGAAGGCTACGGCCCGAACGGCGTCGCTGTCATCGTCGAGGCGATGACCGACAACCGCAACCGTACCGCGTCCTCCGTCCGCTCTACCTTTACCAAGAACGGTGGCAATCTGGGCGAGACGGGCAGCGTTGGCTTTATGTTCGACCGCAAGGGGCAGATCGTCTACCCCGCGTCTGTTGGCGATGAAGACACCGTCATGATGGCCGCGATTGAGGCGGGCGCAGAGGATGTGCAGTCGGACGAGGACAACCACGTCGTCTATTGCGCGCCGACCGACCTGAACGAGGTTTCCACCGCGCTGGAAGCGGCGCTGGGCGAATCTGAAAGCACCAAGCTGATCTGGCTGCCGAACATGCAGACAGAGATGGATCTTGAGGGTCTGACCAAGCTGATGCGTCTGGTCGAAACGCTGGAAGACGACGATGACGTCCAGTCTGTGACCACCAACGTTGAAGCCAGCGACGAAGTCATGGCCGCCTACGCGAACAGCTAATTTTTATGCGCACATCGCCCGGACCTTGGTTGCACCATGGTCCGAGCTTTTTTGTCAGCCGCGCTGTGCGAGCCGTGTCAGCAAGGACGATGGTGTGATCTGGCCAAGCGATTGGCCGTTTTCCATAACGTCCAGCGCCGCGCCGGATTGCACCTTGTCGATGATGTCTTTCACCGGTGTCTCTGCCGCGACTTGGTCGCCGCCTGACACCCCGTCAATCATCACGTCACGCGCAGTCAGAACCCCAAGCGGGTTCATATGGGCCACGAATTCAGCGACATAGCCATTGGCGGGATTTGTGAAAATCTCGCGCGGGGTGCCGACCTGCACAATGCGCCCGCCTTCCATGATCGCGATGCGATTGCCGATCTTAAACGCTTCGTCCAGATCATGGCTGACAAAGATAATCGTGCGGCCACGCTGCTTTTGCAGGTCCAGCAACTCGTCTTGCAGGCGGGTGCGGATCAGCGGATCGAGCGCACTAAACGGCTCGTCCATCAATAGGATCGCAGCGTCCGTGGCAAAGGCGCGGGCAAGGCCGACACGCTGTTGCATGCCGCCTGACAGTTCCTCCACCAGCGCATCGCCGCGATCGGCCAGACCGACAAGCTTCAGCTCTTCATTCACCCGCGCCCGGCGCTGCGCTGCGGTTTGGCCGCCCAGTTCCAGCCCAAGCCCCACGTTGTCGCGCACAGTGCGCCATGGCAGCAGGCCAAACTGTTGGAACACCATCGCGATATCATGCAGGCGCAGATCGCGCAGGGTCTTGGCGTCGGCGCTGGTGACCGACCGCATGCCGTGCCGCGTTTTCACGCGCACATCGCCGCGCACGACAGGGTTCAACCCGTTGACCGCACGCAGTAGCGTCGATTTTCCAGACCCGGACAGGCCCATCAGCACAAGGATCTCTCCATCCTCGACGTTCAGCGAACAATTATGGACGCCAAGCACCTGATCGCAGGCTTTGCGAATCTCGGGCCGGGTCATGCCTTGATCCATCAGGGGCAGGGCGACCTCTGGCGTGTCGCCAAACACGATAGAGACGTTGTCGAATTCTACAGCACTCATTTTTTACGCACCCGCAAAGTTCGATCTAGCATGATGGCAACGATCACAATGACGAAGCCGGATTCAAATCCAAGGGCGGTATTGACCGTGTTCAACGCCCGCACAACCGGCACACCAAGGCCATTCGCGCCGACCAAACCTGCGATGACGACCATCGACAGGGACAGCATGATCGCTTGGTTCAGGCCCGCCATGATCTGCGGCAGGGCAGAGGGCAGTTCGACCTTCCACAGCAATTGCCGTTTGGTCGCGCCAAAGGCCTGCGCGGCCTCGACCAGCGCGGTCGGGGTGGACGAGATGCCAAGGTAGGTCAGCCGAATCGGCGCAGGCAGCACAAAGATCACCGTGGCAATCAGGCCTGGCACGATGCCAATGCCGAACAGCACGACAGTGGGGATCAGGTAAACAAAGGTCGGCAGGGTCTGCATCAGGTCCAGCACCGGCACGATGGCGCGGTAAAAACGCGGGTTATGCGCCCCCGCGATCCCAATCGGGACACCGATCCCCATGCAGGCCGTGCAGGCCATAATCACAAGGGTCAAAGACTGTATCGTCTCTTCCCAGTAGCCTTGGTTCAGGATGAACAAAAAGCCCAGCAGCACCAGCAGCGGCGTCTGCCAGCGGCGTTGAATGCCCCAGGCAATCGCGACGAAGATGGCGACCATGGCCAGCGGGGGCACAACCAGCAGGCCATCGACGATGCCTTCAAAGCCGTCTTTCAGGCCGTCGGCAAAGGTATCGATCACCCCGCCAAAGGTTGCATTGATCCAGTCAAAGATCTCGCGCGCCCACAGGCCCACAGGAATTTTCGTATCAGTCAGCCAGTTCATCGGGTGCCTTCAATTAGGATGGCGCGGGCCGCCGTGGCCCGCGCCGATATATTACTAAGCCGCGGGGCTTAGCCTTCCAGCTTAGCCGTCACAGCCGCAACAGCGTCGCCGCCGTCCAGCGTGGTGACGCCGTCCAACCAGCCAGCCCATGCGTCTGGGTTCGCCTTCAGCCAAGCGCTTGCGGCCACTTCGGCGTCAGCGTTGTCATTCAGGATCGCGCCCATGATTTCGTTTTCCATAGGCAGCGTGAAAGACAGGTTTTCCAGCAGCTTACCGACGTTCGGGCAGGCAGCGACATAACCAGCAGCGGTGTTGGTATAAACAGTCGCACCGCCCAGATCGGGACCGAACCAATCATCGCCGCCTTCCAGATAGGTCATGTCGAACTTGGCGTTCATCGGGTGCGGCTCCCAGCCAAGGAACACGATCGGCGTCTCGCGGCCATCGGCACGCTCGACCTGCGCCAGCATGCCCTGCTCGGACGATTCGACGACCTCGAAGCCTTCGAGCGCGAAGGCGTTCGCCTCGATCATGTCCAGAATCAGGCGGTTGCCGTCGTTGCCCGGCTCGATGCCATAGATCTCGCCGTCCAGCGCGTCGCGGTTGGCCGCGATATCGGCAAAGGTTTTGATGCCCATGTCAGCGGCGGCCTTGTTCACAGCCAGCGTGTACTTGGCACCCTCAAGGTTGGCGCGGACGGTGTCGACAGTGCCTGCCTCGCGGTAGGGGGCGATATCGCCTTCCATCGTCGGCATCCAGTTGCCAAGAAACACATCAATGTCGCCAGCAGCCAAAGAGATATAGGTGACCGGCACGCTGAGCAGTTTGGTTTCGGTGTCATAGCCCAGCGCGTCCAGCACGACGGATGTGGCCGCTGTGGTCGCTGTGATGTCGGTCCAGCCGACGTCGGCAAAGGTCACCGCGCTGCAGTCATCTTGCGCCAGCGCAGGTGTCGCGGCGACCAGCGCCAGTACGGAAAGTGTGGTCTTCAAAGTCATCGAAATTCTCCCGGTCGGTTTTTATTGATTGATGAGTCAATCAAAAACGGTTTAGACAGATATTGCAACAAGGAATACTGCAATGCCCAAGATTGGGATGGAACCTATACGCCGCGACGCTTTGGTCAAAGCAACAATCGCAGAGGTCGGCATCCATGGCTCGCTGAATGTCAGCGTCAGCCAAATTGCAAAGCGTGCCGGCATGTCATCAGCGCTGGCGCACCATTATTTCGGCGGTAAAGATCAGATTTTCCTTGCCGCCATGCGCTACCTGCTGCGCGAATTCCGCCAAGAAGTGCTGCGCGCTTATCATGCCTTCCCCGACCGGGCAGAGGCGATCATCCGCGCCAGCTTTGCCAAGACCCACTTTGATCCCGGCACTGTCGCCGCCTGGATGGCATTTTACGTGCAGGCCCAAACCAACCCCGCCGCGCGCCGCTTGTTGTCGCTGTACCAGCGGCGCCTGCGGTCTAACCTGACCCATTCCCTGCGCGGGCAGGTCGCTGATCCCGCCGAAGTGGCCGATGTTCTGGCCGCCTTAATCGACGGCATCTACATCCGCCGCGCTCTTGCTGCGCCTGATACGGACGCCGCTGCGCAAGTCCTTTCGCTTCTGCAGGTTCTGCGGGCCGCCACGCCCCAGACCTGACCCTCATCCTCGCTTTTTCCTGAAATACTCCCGCCGGAGGCACCTATGACCTATCCTACACAACCCAAAGCCAGCCACTTTATCGGTGGTGAATACGTCGAAGACACCGCAGGTGAGGTGATCGAGGTCATCTACCCCTACACCGGCGATGTTATCGCCCGCGTCCACGCCGCGACCCCTGCCATCATTGAACGCGCCTTGCAGGCCGCGACGCAGGCAAAGGCCGCTTGGGCCGCGATGACCGGAACAGAGCGTGGCCGCATCCTGCGCCGCGCCGCTGATATCATGCGCGAGCGGAACCACGATTTGTCCGTCCTCGAAACCTTCGACACGGGCAAGCCGCTGCAGGAAACCACCGTGGCCGACGCGACATCCGGTGCGGACGCCTTTGAATACTTCGGCGGCATGGCCGCGACGATTACGGGCGAGCATATCCCGCTGGCTGGCGGTGATTTCGTCTATACGCGGCGCGAGCCGCTGGGTGTCTGCGTCGGCATCGGCGCATGGAACTACCCCACCCAGATCGCCAGCTGGAAAGGCGCACCTGCGCTGGCCTGCGGCAACACGATGATCTTTAAGCCGTCGGAAACCACGCCGCTCTGCGCGCTCAAAGTAGCAGAGATCCTGCATGAGGCCGGCGCGCCTGCGGGCGTTTATAACGTGGTGCAGGGCATGGGGGCCGTTGGGTCTGCACTGATCACCGACCCGCGCGTCGCCAAGGTGTCGCTGACCGGCTCTGTCGCCACGGGGCAAAAGGTTTATGCCGCCGCCGCCGCAGGCCTGCGCAATGTCACTATGGAACTGGGGGGCAAGTCGCCTCAGGTCGTGTTTGACGATGCCAACCTCGAAGACGCCGTGTCTGGCGCGATCCTTGGTAACTTCTATTCCACCGGGCAGGTCTGTTCCAACGGCACGCGGGTGTTTGTGCAGCGCGGCATGGTTGATGCCTTCCTTGCGCGTCTGACTGAACGCCTCGGCGCTGTTGTCATGGGTGATCCGCAGGACATGGCCACCAACTTTGGCCCCATGGTCAGCGCCCGCCAGCGCGACATCGTCGAAGGCTTTATCGCCAAGGGCGTCGCTGAAGGCGCGCGGCTGGTTTACGGCGGCACGCGCCCGGACCGCGATGGCTTCTTTCTGGAACCCACCGTCTTTGCCGATGTCACGGATGAGATGACCATCGCCACGGACGAAATCTTTGGCCCTGTTATGTCGGTGCTGACCTTTGATGACGAAGACGAAGTCCTGCGCCGCGCCAACGCCACGCCCTACGGTCTGGCCGCCAGCGTTTTTACCAGCGATCTGACTCGCGCGCACCGCATGGCCGCCGGGTTCGAGGCGGGGACCTGCTATATCAACACCCACAACCTTGCCCCGGTCGAAGCCCCCTTTGGCGGCTCAAAGCTGTCGGGCGTCGGCCGCGAGAATTCGAAAGAAGCGGTGATGAACTACACCCAGACCAAGGGCATCTATGTCGCGATGAACCCGGTCGAGGCGCCGTTCTAATGTGCGCTGCCTCGTTCCCACGCGCCGAATTATCCCAAGAGGTCATCCAATGAACGCTGAATATGTCATTATCGGCGCGGGCAGCGCAGGCTGCGCGATCGCCTACCGCCTCGCAAAGGCGGGCAAGGATGTGTTGGTGATCGAACACGGCGGCACCGATGCTGGCCCCTTTATCCAGATGCCTGCCGCGCTGTCCTATCCGATGAACATGAAAACCTATGATTGGGGTTTCCAGACAGAGCCAGAGCCGCATCTGGATAATCGCAAGCTTGCAACACCGCGTGGCAAGGTGATTGGCGGATCGTCCTCGATCAACGGCATGGTCTATGTGCGCGGCCACGCCAAGGACTTCGACCACTGGGCCGACATGGGCGCGCAGGGCTGGGCCTATGCCGATGTGCTGCCCTATTACAAACGGATGGAACACTGGCACGCCGGTCTGCACGGCGGCGATCCGGCGTGGCGCGGCAAAGACGGCCCGCTGCATGTCACCCGCGGCCCGCGCCGCAATCCGCTGGTCAAAGCCTTTGTCGAGGCGGGCAAGCAAGCTGGCTATCAGGCAACGGACGACTACAACGGCGAGCAGCAAGAGGGCTTTGGCCCCTTTGATGCGACGATCTATCTGGGTCGCCGCTGGTCTGCCGCGAACGCCTATCTGCGGCCTGCGCAAAAGACCGGCAACTGCCGCGTCACCCGCGCCTTTGCCCGCCGCGTGATCATCGAGGATGGCCGCGCCACCGGGGTCGAAGTCAGCCGCCGCGGCGTGACCGAGGTGATTACGGCCAGCAAAGAGGTCATCATCGCGGCCTCTGCCATCAACTCGCCCAAGCTGCTGATGTTGTCGGGGATCGGCGACGCCGCGCATCTGGCGCAGCATGGCATCCCCGTCGTGGCCGACCGGCCCGGCGTGGGGCAGAACCTGCAGGATCACCTAGAGCTTTATATCCAGCAGGCGGCAACCAAGCCGGTGACGCTGTTCACCTATTGGAAACTGTTCTGGAAGGCGCTGATCGGCGCCCAGTGGCTGTTTGGCAAACGCGGGCTTGGCACGTCGAACCACTTTGAAAGCGCAGCTTTCGTGCGGTCCAAGGCGGGCGTTGAATACCCCGACATCCAGTTCCACTTTTTGCCCATCGCCATTCGCTATGACGGCAAGGTCGCGGCAGAGGGGCATGGCTTTCAAGCGCACGTCGGGCCGATGCGGTCTGCGTCGCGCGGTGCGGTGACGCTGAAAAGCGGTGATCCTGATGTCGCGCCGGAAATCCGGTTTAACTACATGTCCGACCCCAAGGATTGGGAGGATTTCCGCACCTGCATCCGCCTGACCCGCGAGGTTTTCGCCCAAGAGGCCTTCGCGCCGTTCCGCGGCCATGAAATTCAGCCCGGCGCGGCGGTGGAATCGGACGACGCGCTGGATGACTTCATTCGCGAGCACGCCGAAAGCGCCTATCACCCCTGCGGCACCTGCCGGATGGGGGCGGCGGATGATCCGCTGGCGGTCGTTGATCCCGAATGCCGGGTCATCGGTGTCGAAGGGTTGCGCGTTGCAGACAGCTCGATCTTTCCACGCATCACCAACGGCAACCTGAATGCGCCGTCGATTATGGTGGGCGAAAAGGCGTCGGATCATATCCTTGGCCTTGATCCTTTGGCTCGTGCGAACGAGGCACCTTGGATCCATCCTGACTGGCAGACAAAGCAGCGCTGATTTTGAATTAAATCAAGGGTAAAGGCGGCGCTTGCTGCCTTTACCTTGCCATCATTCGCACCCATCTTGGGGATATGCGAAAATCATTAACCATTTGTTTACTACTTTGTGCATTGCCCGCTGCCGCCGATATATCGGGCCGCGCGCGGGTGATTGATGGCGACACGCTTCAAATCGGCCAAACGCGCATCCGCCTGCATGGCATCGACGCGCCAGAGGCGAGCCAGACGTGCCTTGATACAGGCGGTGTGGCGGCCGCCTGCGGTCTGGCCGCGACGCGGGCGATGCAGGTGCTGATTGGCACCGATACCGTGCATTGCACCCCGCGTGATATCGACCGCTATGGCCGGACAGTCGCGCGCTGCGACGTGGGCGGGCGGGATCTGGGGCGCGATATGGTCGCCTCTGGCCTTGCGATTGCCTACCGACAATACAGCATGGACTATGTCCCGGCCGAGCAGGCAGCGCAGGCCAAGGGCCTTGGCGTTTGGGCCGTGCAAATGCAAAACCCTGCCGATTTCCGCGCTGCCAAAGCCGATCAGCCCGCCGCGCCGGATGGCTGCGCGATCAAGGGCAATATCAGCGGCTCTGGCAGTATCTATCACATGCCGGGGCAAGAGCATTACGGCGCAACCCGGATCAATACAGCAAAGGGCGAGCGGTGGTTCTGCTCTGAAAGCGAAGCGCGCGCCGCAGGCTGGCGCGCATCACGCCGCTAGGCGGGTAGCCGGCTTGCCAAGGCGCGCGTGCGCAAGATGACAACACCAATCGACACCAGCGACAGGATCGCGCTGACCAGCATCAAGACCTGCAAGGGAATGGTCCCAGAGGTGTCGTTCAGCAAGGTGCCCGCGAATTGCGACAGCGCCGCGCCGCCGCCGATCATCAACGCGCCACCAAGGCCAGAGGCTGTGCCCGCAAGCAGGGGGCGCACCGACAGCAGGCCAGCGGTGGCATTGGGCAGCATCAAGCCATTGCCAAGGCCCAGTAGCGTGCAAAAGCCAAAGAACAGCGCGGCGGTGTTGAACCCGGCCAGCGACACCAGCAAGGACGCGCCAAGGCCCGCGATGCTGACGATACAGCCCGCCAGCGCCATGGTGTCGATACCAAACCGGATCGCGTAACGCCCGGTCAGAAAGTTGCCCAAGGCATAGCCAATAGCGGGCGCCCCGAGTGCTGCGCCCGTCATCATCGCGGACAGCCCGTACAGGTGGTCGGCGACAAAAGCCGCGCCGCCCAGAAAGGCAAAGAAAGAGCCGGAGCCGAAAGCGCTGCACAGGGCGTAGCCCCAAAAGCGCGGCGCGCTGAGCAGGTCAGGATAGCTGCGCAACTGCTGGGCAAAGCTGGTGCCGCCCGGGCGCACGGTTTCGCCTTGATCGAAGTAGCAAAACACAAAAACCAATGCGCCTGCCAGCGACAGGAACACGAACGACGACTGCCAGCCAAAGGCTTGATCCAGCACGCCGCCGATGGTCGGCCCGATCATCGGGATCACAGCCATGCCCATGGTGACATACCCGATCTTGGACGCGCTGACGTTCGCGGGATAGATGTCGCGCACGACGGCCCGCGACAGCACGATGCCCGTGGCTACCGTCGCTTGTAGAATGCGAAAGGTCAGAAAGGCGGCGATGGATGTGGCAAACAACGCGCCAATCGTCGCCGCAATAAAGACCAGCAGCGATCCCAGCATCAGCTTGCGCCGCCCGAACCGGTCCGACAGCGGCCCGACAAAGATTTGCAGCACCGCCGTCGCCGCCAGATAGCCGGACACCGATAGTTGCATCGTGGCATAATCGGTCTGAAAGAATTCAGCCATCCGGGTCAGCGATGGCAAAAAGATCGACATATTCAGCGCTGAAATCCCGGCCAGCAGGATCAGCGTCGAAATATGTGGCGGGGTGCGGTTGTCAAAGAACCGAATTTGCGCGGGTGTATTCATCGGCGCAAGTTACAAGTCGCGCTTTGGTTGTCCATGGCCGTCACGGCGCAGCATTCTGTGCAAAAATGAACGCAAAGGGCCGCCTTGGGGATAGCGCTAACACCCCATGCACCGTGCCTTTGGGGCGCATCCCTACGCTGGCAAAGGAAAATTTGTTGACAAACTCCGCTACGTATCCGCGCTTTGTGGCTTCACCTGCGCGTGCAGCGAACCTATGATCCCTGTCAAAGCAAGGCGAAGGCTGCGGGGGGATATTATGAAAGATCACTTGGACGCGCTGGCGGCGCGGCGGGCGGAATCGCAACTGGGCGGGGGCGTAAAGCGCATTGATGCCCAGCATGCCAAGGGCAAATTGACCGCGCGCGAGCGGATCGATCTGCTGCTGGATGCAGACAGCTTCGAGGAATTCGACGCCTTTGTAACGCACCGGGCCACCGACTTTGGCATGCAGGACAGCACGCCGATGGGCGACGGGGTTGTAACCGGATGGGGCACGATCAATGGCCGCATGGTCTATGTGTTCTCTCAGGACTTCACCGTTTTTGGCGGATCGCTGTCGGAAACCCATGCGCTGAAGATTTGCAAGATCATGGATATGGCGATGCAGAACGGCGCGCCTGTGATCGGGATTAACGATTCCGGCGGCGCGCGTATTCAAGAAGGCGTGGCGTCGCTTGCTGGCTACGCCGAGGTGTTTCAGCGCAACGTGATGGCGTCCGGCGTTGTGCCGCAGATCAGTCTGATCATGGGGCCCTGTGCGGGCGGCGCGGTCTATTCGCCTGCGATGACCGACTTTATCTTTATGGTGCGCGACACGTCCTATATGTTCGTGACCGGCCCTGACGTGGTGAAAACCGTCACCAATGAAGTCGTCACCGCAGAAGAGCTGGGCGGCGCAAGCACGCATACCAAGAAATCCTCGGTCGCGGATGGCGCTTATGACAACGATGTCGAGGCGATTGCAGAATGCCGCCGCCTGTTCGATTTCTTGCCGCTGAACAACCGCAAGACGGTGCCGACGCGGCCGTTTTTTGACGATGTGAACCGGATCGATGACAGCCTTGATACGCTGATCCCCGATAACACGAACACGCCCTATGATATGAAAGAGCTGATCCACAAGCTTGCGGATGAAGGTGACTTTTACGAAATTCAGGCGGATTTCGCCAAGAATATCCTGACCGGTTTCATCCGGCTGGAAGGGTCCACCGTCGGCGTCGTCGCCAACCAGCCGATGGTGCTGGCAGGGTGTCTTGATATCGATAGCTCGCGTAAAGCCGCGCGGTTCGTGCGGTTCTGCGATGCGTTTGAAATTCCAATCCTGACGCTGGTTGACGTGCCGGGGTTCCTGCCGGGGACAAGCCAAGAATACGGCGGCGTGATTAAGCACGGGGCCAAACTGCTGTTCGCCTACGGCGAGGCGACAGTGCCCAAGGTCACGGTCATCACCCGCAAAGCCTATGGCGGCGCATATGACGTGATGGCGTCCAAGCATCTGCGCGGTGATTTTAACTACGCTTGGCCTACAGCAGAGATTGCTGTGATGGGCGCTAAAGGCGCGACCGAGATTATCCATCGCGGCAAAAGCGTGGAAGAGATCGCAGAGCGGACGAAGGAATACGAGGACCGATTTGCCAATCCGTTCGTTGCAGCCAGCAAGGGTTTCATCGACGAGGTGATCATGCCGCGGTCTACCCGCCGCCGGGTATGCCGTGCCTTCGCGTCCTTGCGCGGCAAGTCATTGCAGAACCCGTGGAAGAAGCATGACAATATTCCGCTTTAGAACCGGCAACAGGGAAGGGGGGCCAGCCCCCCGTCCGCCGATGGCGGACTCCCCCCGGAGTATTTTTGGCAAGATGAATGCGGTGTCTGTCGCCGGGGTGCAATTTGCGCGATTTTGTCCGGCGCTTGCTTTGACAGGTGCGCTGTTTTCGGGCGCGGCAGTCGCGGCGCAGCAAATTGCTGTGCCGTCTGGCGTCGAGTTTGCACTGTATGACGTGATTCTAGAGGAAGACGCCGGGATTGCGCGTTTTCGGTTTGTTGTGCCGGCGATTGCCCCTGCGGGCGCGCATCTGGAATTTGCTGATATTGTTGATGATCTGCAATTTGTCTGCGACAGAGTGATCGTGCCTGCGCTGCAAGGCAACGGCTGGAGCGAAGCTGAAATTGTGCTGTCTATTTCAGATCAGCGCGCTGATTTCGGAACTTATGATCCGGCTATTACTCAATTTTTTCAGCCGTTTCGGTTGAAAGATCAAACATGCATCTGGGAGGACTTTTGATGCCAATGGATGCGATGGCAGTTTACCGCCGCTTAAGCGGTGTTTTCCTGCCACTGTTGCGTGATCTTGCGCATAATACGCTATGCCGGATCGCCCGGCCTGCTAGGACTGTTTCGAGGGACGCAACAGAATCGTCCCTGAAACACATGCAGACCGGCGATCAACGCTGGCTGCGGCAGTCAGGTAGATCAGGCAAATGTCGAACGGTTTTAAGCTATTTTGTGTCATGGCCCTTATGGCAGTTGTCGCTGTCAGCGGGTCAAAAGGCCAAGCCCGCGTTGGTTTGGGCGAGATCACAACAAACCAGTAACCCTGCACAGGGGGCTGCGTGATGGAAAAGCATCGCGGTTTCCCCGGACGTCTGCCGGGCACTGATTATCAATTTGTGATTCGCCGCGGCCTGAAGGCAGGCGCGACCAAACTGGTGGAACGCGAGCGTTATGCCGACCGCAGGCCGCCGGATAAGCGGGCGGACGTCGGCTTTATGGAAGCGTTGTGGCTGCACTTTGGCGAAGAGCCATTCGTGCGGGGCAATCTGGACGCGGGCCGTCTGAGCTGGCTGTTCGGCCGAGAGGTCGTCGCGGTCGAGGATCCGTTTGATCCTGAAAGCTATGATGCGCTGCTGCGTATCGACGTCGCGCGGGCGCGGATCAGCTTTCCAGAGATCTTTGCATGATGGCTTTGCCGCATCATTTAAGTGCGATGCACCGTGATGCGGCTGCCTTTTCGGCTTTGCTATCGTATAGCAATCGCTTTTATGGGAACAAATCGGCGGCAAAGCGCCTTTTGTCCCTAATCGGGCTTGAGTTACTCGCTGACTCAAGTGATTTTGCGCCCATTAACAATCTAATCAAAGGCAACATAACATGTTCAAAGCTACCTGGATCCTCGCCCCTATCGCAGCACTCGGCCTGTCTGCATGTGCCGGCTCTGGCATTGGTGACACCGACCTGGAGCGCGGCGTTATCGGCGCAGGCGCAGGTCTGGTCGCAGCTGAAGTCCTTAACACGGACCCAACTGCAACGGCTGTTGCTGGCGTTGCCGCTGGCCTGCTGTGCGATGACGCTGGCATCTGCCGCAGCACCCGCTAAATTCTCTGGCGCCATTTCGGCGCAAGGGACGATCATTTCCGCCGTCGAGGTTTACGCCTCGGCGGCGGTTTTGCGTTTGAAGGACTGATTCACATGTTCAAGAAAATTCTGATCGCCAATCGAGGCGAAATCGCCTGCCGCGTCATTAAGACGGCCCGCCGGATGGGGATCGCCACTGTCGCGGTCTATTCCGATGCGGACCGCAATGCCTTGCATGTGAAAATGGCGGACGAGGCGGTGCACATCGGCCCAAGCCCGGCCAATCAGTCCTATATCGTGATCGACAAAATCATGGATGCCGTGCGCCAAACCGGCGCAGAGGCGGTGCATCCGGGTTATGGTTTCCTGTCGGAAAACCCAAAATTCGCCCAAGCTTTGCAGGCCGCAGGCGTTGCCTTTATCGGGCCGCCCGTCGGCGCAATCGAGGCGATGGGCGACAAGATTACGTCCAAGAAGTTGGCCCAAGAGGCGGGCGTCAGCACCGTGCCGGGCCACATGGGCCTGATTGCGGACGCGGACGAGGCGATCAAGATCGCTGGCGAAATCGGCTATCCGGTGATGATCAAGGCCAGCGCTGGCGGCGGCGGCAAGGGCATGCGGATCGCTTGGAAAGAGGACGAGGTCCGCGAGGGCTTTCAGTCGTCCAAGAACGAGGCGGCCAACAGCTTTGGCGATGACCGGATTTTCATCGAAAAGTTTGTGACCCAGCCGCGGCACATTGAAATTCAGGTCTTGGCCGATGGCCATGGCAACGCGGTTTACCTGCACGAGCGGGAATGCAGCATCCAGCGCCGGAACCAGAAGGTCATCGAAGAGGCACCAAGCCCCTTCCTTGACGAAGAAACCCGCGCCGCGATGGGTGCGCAGTCTGTCGCTTTGGCCCAGTCCGTTGGCTATACCAGCGCGGGCACGGTGGAATTCATCGTCGACGGGGATCGCAATTTCTATTTCCTAGAGATGAACACGCGGTTGCAGGTCGAACATCCGGTTACGGAGCTGATCACCGGCATCGATTTGGTTGAACAAATGATCCGCGTCGCGGCTGGCGAAAAGTTAGCCTTTGGGCAAAGCGATCTAAAGATCAACGGCTGGGCGATTGAATCGCGCCTTTATGCCGAGGACCCTTATCGCGGCTTCCTGCCGTCCATCGGCCGTCTGACCCGTTACCGTCCGCCTGTTGAAGAGGCGACGGACGCTTATGCCGTGCGCAACGATACCGGCGTGTTCGAGGGCGGCGAGATCAGCATGTTCTACGATCCGATGATCGCCAAGCTCTGCACTTGGGCACCGACGCGGTCCGAGGCGATTGACCACATGCGCCTAGCGCTGGACGGGTTCGAATTAGAAGGCATCGGTCACAACCTGCCATTCTTGGCGGCGGTGATGGATCATCCCAAGTTCACCAGCGGCAATATGACAACGGCGTTCATCGAGGAGGAATTCCCCGACGGCTTCGACGGTGTCGCGCTGGGCGGCGATACATTGGTTCGCATCGCGGCAGCTGTCACGGCAATGCACCGGATCAGCGAAATCCGCCGCACGCGGATTACGGGGCGTATGAATAACCACGAACGCACAGTCGGAACCGACTGGAATGTTGCGGTTCAAGGCCAGTCGTTTGACGCCGTCGTCAAAGCGGACCGCGCGGGCGCTGACGTGACAATCGGGGCGCAAACGCTGCGGGTCGAAAGCGATTGGCTGCCGGGGCAACCTTTGGTGCGATTGTCCGTTGACGGCACACCGCTGGTGCTGAAAGCAGCCCGTATTCCCGGCGGCTACCGCGTGCGGCACCGGGGCGCCGACCTAAAGGTGCATGTGCGCACACCGCGTCAGGCGGAACTGGCGGGCCTGATGCTGGAAAAGGTCCCGGCAGATACGTCCAAGCTGCTGCTGTGCCCGATGCCCGGTCTGATCGTCAAAGTCGACGTGGCCGTGGGCGACGAAGTACAAGAGGGTCAGACCCTGTGCACGGTCGAAGCCATGAAGATGGAAAACATCCTGCGCGCTGAACGGCGCGGTGTGGTGTCCAAGGTCAACGCCAGCGCGGGCGACAGCCTTGCGGTGGACGATGTCATCATGGAGTTTGAATGAGCCGCAGGCCGCCTCTTGTTCTGATCTGGGCTGTGGCCTGCATCGCTGCGGTGCTTGTGGCCTTTGGCGCGCTGGTGGTGATGATCCCCTCTGGCACCGTCAGCTACGCGACTGAAATGCCGCGCAGCGCGGTGACGGCACCGATGATCGCGGTTGTCGTGTTCTGGGGCATCGTGCGCGCGTGCGGTGTGCCGCTTGATCCGATGAAAACTTATGTTTTCGGCGCGCTTGCGGTTTACGGGATGCTGTATCTGGTGGGCCGTGTGCTGGCCGTCACAGGCATAAGCCCGCCGCTGGTGCTGGCGGTCAACCTGATCGCGCTGATGTCACTGGCATGGTGGTGGATCAAGCTGGCGGCGCAGGCCCGGCGATGACGGCTTTAGCGTTGTCTGGCCTGCGTCACTGGTCCACGCCGCGCCGATCCTGCATTTCCTGCTGGCGCATCGGCATCTTGTCGATGGACCGTGACAATTCCCGCACATCCCAAGGGCTTGGTTTGCGCGCCTTAATGGCCCCATCCTTGCCCATCAGCGCCAGCATGAACCCGCGCGGCCGCAGCCGTAGCCGGGTGTCGCTGCGGCCCGCTGGATCGGTATCAAAGATCACCACGACATCGCGCAACGCAAGCTCTTCGGCGCGGGCGGCCAAAAGCTCTATCTGCTGCACAAACTGCGGGTCATTGGGCGAATCTGCAAACACCAGCACGGGGCGTGCGATCCATTTGAAGGCGTCCAAATCCAGCCCCGCCGCATCGACAAAGATGGTGCGGTCCGCGTTCCATGCCGCGACAGGATCGCCGGCAAGGTTGCTGATGGGATCGGTGGACGCGGCCTCTGCTTGCGCCAAGACGGGCGCGGCGGACAGGGTGGCAAGACAGGCAATTGCAAAAACTGTTTTCATCATACCCTATCATATAGCCACTACGCACAGATTTACGATGCGCCATATTGCCTGTGCGGGCGCGGCGAACAGGAATGGGACGTCATGCACCGGATGATCGCCCTGCGCCGCACCGATGACCTGACGTTTTTACGCGGCAGCGCTGCACCGTTTTTGACCTTTGCCTTGGTCGCTGCCATCAATGCTTTAACAGCCCACCGCTGGGCAGGGCGCGCCTGATCGCCGGGCCGCACAACATCATTTGGGGGGATACCGATGACTGACAAATCCACATGGGAAAAGATCGCAGCCAAAGAACTGCGCGGGCGCAGCCTTGACGATCTGACGTGGCACACCCTCGAAGGGATCGACATACAGCCGCTGTATACGGCGGACGATATCGCGGATTTGCCCCATATGGGCGGGATCCCCGGCGCGGCCCCCTATACGCGCGGCGTTAAAGCCACGATGTACGCGGGCCGCCCTTGGACGATCCGTCAATACGCCGGCTTTTCCACGGCCGAAGAATCCAACGCCTTTTATAAAGCAGCCCTTGCTGGCGGCCAGCAGGGGGTGTCAGTCGCCTTTGATCTGGCGACGCACCGCGGCTATGACAGCGACCACCCCCGCGTCGAAGGCGACGTCGGCAAGGCCGGTGTGGCTATCGATTCCGTCGAAGATATGAAAATCCTGTTTGATGGCATCCCGCTGGACAAAGTCAGCGTATCCATGACGATGAATGGCGCAGTGATCCCGATCCTCGCCAACTTTATTGTCACTGGGGAAGAGCAGGGCCATGACCGCCGCGTGCTGTCGGGCACGATCCAGAACGACATCCTCAAGGAATTCATGGTGCGCAACACCTATGTCTACCCGCCGGAGCCGTCGATGCGGATCATTTCTGACATCATCCAGTATACGGCCGACGAGATGCCGAAATTTAACTCGATCTCGATCTCTGGCTATCACATGCAAGAGGCCGGGGCGAACCTGGTGCAGGAACTGGCCTATACCCTTGCTGACGGGCGCGAATATGTGCGCGCCGCCATTGCGGCGGGTATGGACGTGGACAGTTTCGCAGGTCGTCTATCGTTCTTCTTCGCCATCGGCATGAACTTCTTCATGGAAGCGTCCAAGCTGCGCGCCGCCCGCCTGCTGTGGAGCCGCGTAATGGAGGAATTCGAACCGAAGGATCCCAAGTCCTCCATGCTGCGCACCCACTGCCAGACCAGCGGCGTCAGCTTGCAGGAACAGGACCCCTACAACAACGTCGTGCGCACGGCCTATGAGGCGATGAGCGCCGTGCTGGGCGGCACGCAATCCCTGCATACCAATGCACTTGACGAGGCGATCGCCCTGCCGTCCGACTTTGCCGCCCGCATCGCCCGCAATACACAGCTGATCCTGCAAGAGGAAACCGGCGTCACCAACGTCGTCGACCCGCTGGCTGGCAGCTATTACGTCGAAAAGCTGACCCACGATCTGGCAGAGGCCGCTTGGGCGCTAATGGAGGAAGTCGAGGAGCTTGGCGGCATGACCAAAGCCGTCGCCTCTGGCATGCCCAAGCTGCGGATCGAGGAAACCGCAGCCAAGCGTCAGGCCGATATTGACCGCGGCACCGAAGTCATCGTCGGCGTGAACAAATACCGCAAAGACAAAGAAGACCCCATCGACATCCGCGACATCGACAACGCAGGCGTGCGCGACAGCCAGATCGCGCGCTTGAAGACAACCCGCGACGGCCGCGATCAGCCTGCTTGCAACGCAGCCCTTGCCGAAGTCACCCGCCGCGCCCGCGACGGTGGCAACCTGCTAGAGGCCGCGGTAGAGGCCGCCCGCCAGCGCGCCACCGTGGGCGAAATCAGCGATGCGATGGAAGAAGTCTTTGGCCGCCACCGGGCCGAGGTCAAAACCCTCGCCGGTGTTTACGGTGCCGCCTATGATGGCGACGCCGGCTTCGCCGCGATCCAGAAAGACGTCGAAGACTTTGCCGCAGAAGAGGGCCGTCGCCCGCGCATGCTGGTCGTCAAAATGGGCCAGGACGGGCACGACCGGGGTGCCAAGGTCATCGCCACCGCCTTCGCCGACATCGGCTTTGACGTCGACGTGGGCCCCCTGTTCCAGACTCCCGAAGAGGCGGCGCAGGACGCGATCGACAACGACGTCCATGTCATCGGCATCAGCTCTCAGGCGGCGGGGCATAAAACCCTTGCCCCCAAACTGATCCGCGCGCTTGAAGACGCAGGCGCTGGCGATATCCTTGTGATCTGCGGCGGTGTGATCCCGCAGCAGGACTACAAGTTTCTGACCGACGCGGGTGTCAAAGCCATCTTCGGCCCCGGCACCAATATCCCCAAAGCCGCCGCCGATATCCTGACCCTGATCCGCGCCACCCGCGACTAGGCTTCATCTTGCCGGAAATACTCCCGCCGGAGGCACCGTCCTTTGCAACGCAAAGGGCGGCACCTCTTGCATCCTCCTTCACTGCGTTGTCTCCTCTCGTTGCAATCGGCAGAGGTGAACATGCTAACACTTGACCACATCGCACTGGCCTGCACCGATCTGGCCGCTTCGGCCGACCTCCTGTCGCAGATGATCGGCGCGCCGCTGCAGACGGGCGGACAACATCCGCGCTATGGCACCCATAATGTGCTGCTGGGGATGGGGGATATCTACCTTGAGCTCATCGCCCGCGACCCGGACGCCGCACAGACGGGGCGGCCCACGTGGTTCGGGCTTGATCATTTCACCGGCCCGATGCGGCCCGCGAACTGGATCTGCCGCACCGATGATCTGGGAGCTGAGCGGGCAAAAATGCCCGTCGATCCGGGCCCGGCAGTGCCTTTGACGCGCGGTGATCTGGTTTGGGACATCACTGTGCCGGACGATGGCAGCCTGCCGCTGGACGGCGGGGTGCCGACGTTAATCCAGTGGGCGGCGGGCACCCGTCACCCGGTGGACCGGCTGCCCGATAGCACGTGCCGCCTGCAACACTGGACGGTGCACCATCCACAGGCGCAGATGCTGCAAAATACGCTGCCGCTGGTGGATCACCGCGTGCAGTTCGTCGCTGGCCCCGCCCGTTTTGCGATGACATTACAAACACCGCGCGGGATTGTGACGCTATGATCCGGCCTGCGACGCCAGTTGACGCGGCTGCGATCTGCGGGATCTGGAACCCGGTGATCCGGGACACCACCGCGACCTTCACGGCGATTGAAAAGACCCCCGCCGGTATCACTGCGCTGCTGGCCGATAAGACCGCGATCGCCCATCCGTTCTGGGTCAGCACCGCAGGCGATGACATCACCGGTTTCGCCACCTATGGCCCGTTTCGGGGCGGCGACGGCTATCGCCATACGGTCGAACATACGGTCCATCTGGCCCCCGCTGCACGCGGTCTGGGGACAGGCCGCGCGCTGATGGCGGCGCTTTGTGATCACGCCGCGGGGCAGGGGATGCACAGCATGTGGGCGGGGTGCAGCGGCGATAATCCGGGCGCGGTCCGCTTCCACGAACGCCTTGGATTCGTGCAGGTGGCGCATCTGCCGCAGGTCGGGCGCAAATTTGATCGCTGGATCGACCTTATCCTTTTGCAAAAGATGCTTTAGGCTAAGTTTCATGTCGATCTGGACCCGCATTGCCGATGCTATTGCCGCCCTGCGCGCAGGTGAAAGCCTGTTCGCCGTTTTTGACCGCCTGCGCACGCCGCCCGACCGGTCAGTCGCCTTTACCATCGCGGTCATCGCGCTGGGGGCCAAGATGGCCAAGGCGGACGGCACCGTGACAAGGTCAGAGGTCGCGGCCTTCCGCGAGGTGTTCCACATTCCCCCGCAAGAAGAGGCGCACGCCGCCCGCCTGTTCAACATGGCCCGCACCGATGTTGCCGGCTTTGAGGAATACGCCGCGGGCATCAAGCGCATGTTCGGCGACAACGACGCCCCGCTGTGTGATCTGATGGAAGGGCTGTTCCACATCGCCCTTGCCGACGGAAACTACCACCCGGGAGAGGACGCCTTTCTATCCCGCGTGGCCGATATATTCGGTTTTGATGAACGCCGCTTTGGCCGCATCCGGGCGCAATTCGTGCCCGACGCTGCCCGCGATCCATACGACGTGCTGGGCGTCGCGCCAGATGCTGATTTGGCGACGATCCGGGCCGCGTGGCGCACGCAGGTCCGCGAAACCCACCCCGACCGGATGCTGGCGCGCGGCGTACCAGAAGAAGCGGTGAAGCTGGCAGAAAAGCGGCTGGTGGCGATCAACCGCGCTTGGGAAGACATCTCGGACCTGCGGCAGTGACGGATCGGCTGCGGCTGGCCACGTATAATATCGAATGGTTCAATAACCTGTTCAATGACGCGGGTGATCTGCTGGATGACCTTCACTGGTCGGGCCGCTGGGGCGTGACGCGGCGCGACCAGATCGCGGCGCTTGGGGCTGTTTTTACCGCGATGGACGCCGACGCCATCATGGTGATCGAGGCACCGGACACATCGCGCAGGCGCAGCACGCAGCGTTCGCTTGAAGGCTTTGCCAAGCGGTTTGACCTGCGCGCAAACCGCGTGCTGACCGGATTTCTGAACGACACGCAGCAGGAAATCGCGCTGATGTATGATCCGCGCAAGATGGACGCCGCGCATGCGCCACTAGGGTCCAAGGATGTGCCGCAATTCGATGGCAGCTTTTCCGTCGATCTTGATCATGACGGCCGACCAGAGCCGGTGCGCTGGTCCAAACCCCCGCTAGAGGTGACGCTGACCCCGCACGGCGGACAGCCTATATCGCTGATCGGTGTTCACGCGAAATCAAAGGCCCCGCACGGTGCCGACAACCCCGCACATAGGCTGCGGATCAATATCGAAAACCGCCGCAAACAGCTTGCGCAATGCGTGTGGCTGCGCGCGCGGGTGGATCAATTGTTGCAGCAAGGGCAGCCGGTCGCCGTGCTGGGCGATTTCAACGATGGCCCCGGTCTGGACGAGTTCGAAACGCTGTTCGGCCGCTCCAGCGTCGAGGTGGTCTTGGGCGAGGTCGGCACTGTGCCGATGTTCGACCCCAACGCGCGGCTCGCGCTGTCAGGGCGGCTCGCAGCGCAGCCTGCCTCTGCCCGGTTTGAACATGACGGCGTGTTTTTGTCGGTGCTGCTGGACTACATTATGGTCAGTCCCGATCTTGCCGCGCGCGCGCCGCGGTGGACGATCTGGCACCCCTTTGACACGCCTGCCTGCTACACCAATGATGCCCTGCGGGATGCCTTGCTGCTGGCGTCTGATCATTTCCCCGTCACCTTGGATTTGCCCAGCCCCTTGGCAAGCGTGGGCAACGGTCCTACCTAAAGAGCATGAAAAAGCTCATCCTCGCCTCCGTTCTTGCCCTGACCGCAGTTGCAGCCGTGGCACAGATGTCCGATCCGCCGGTTGAAAGCCCGGATGCGGTCGAAGAGCAGCGGCCCGGTCGCAGCTTGATGGAAGAGGGCGCAAAGCTGCTGCTGCGCGGCTTGTTGAGTGAGGCAGAGCCCGCGATGCGTGATCTGCAAGAGTTTGCCGATCAGATGGGTCCGGCGATGAAATCGCTGACGGATCAGATGGGGCCAGCGTTGGCCGATATCATGGCGATGATCGACGATATTAAAAACTACAGCGGCCCCGAATTGCTGCCCAACGGCGACATCATCATCCGCCGCGCGCCGGACGCACCAAAGTTTGTGCCGTCCGATCCACCGCGAGAGATCGACCTTTAGCCTTTGAACTTCACCTCAAATGTCGCGTCCATGGCCTGCGCCAAAGCCGTCAAACGCGACGCGGCGACCTCGCCATAAAGCGGGCGGGCCCCAGCGGCGAGCGTGAGGGTCAAGTGCTTGGACTTCGCGCTCCACTTGATCGTGCCCGGTGGTGTGTCGCCTTCGAGCCATAGCATCGCACCAAAGCGCAGGGCGCGGCCAAGGATGTCGGCCTCTTTCATCTGTTCTGGCGAAAGCATCGCAAACAGTGGCGCAAAGCGGCCGTCCGGCGTTTTGCTGGAATACCGCTTCATCAGCGCCAGCCCCAGCTGCACCCGCTCGCTATGTTTTAACCCGCCTAGGTTGGCACGGGTCGCGTTGTCGAACGTAATCTCCGCCCTGTAGTCAGGATGCGCGCGCCAGCTGACGTCGTGCAGCAGGCAGGCCGCCTTGATGATGCGCAGGCGTTGCCAATTGGCGCGGGGAAACAGCGGCTTGACGAAATCATACAGCAGACGGCCAAAGCCGGGCAGGCGGGCGTCTTTTGCTTCGGCAAAGCGGCACGCTTCGATCAGGGGATCGCGTTCGCGCAGGGCGCGGGGCATCTGTTCGTACAGCATACCTTCGCGGATGCCATAGGACGAAACGGCGACGTCCTTGGGTTTGAACACGCGCACCAGTTCTTTCAGGACCAGCACGGCAAGGGGCACCAGCGACATGCGGCTGTCAGAAATCCCGCAGCGGCTGCGCAGGTCTTGCAGGTCCGAATCCGCGATATAATGCGCCGTCTCGCCGATGCGGCGGGCGGTCATGCGGTATTCGTGCAGAACCGTCAGCGGATAACCGCGCCGTTCCATGTCAACGCGGGCAATGGCGCGCCACGAACCACCGACCAGAAACAGACGCATCCCAGTCTCGTAATCCATCTTTTCGTGCAGATCGGCGATGATGGTCTTGATATGCGCCTTCAAGGCCTTCTTGCCGCCCTTCACCTCGCGCAGCTTGAGCGGACCCAGCGGAGAGGTCACGCGGCGGCCAACACGGCCTTCGGACAGATCGGCCAGCTCCATGCTGGACCCGCCAATATCGCAGACGGTGCCAAAGCTGCCGGGCCAGCCCAGAAGGACGCCCTGGGCGGACAGGCGGGCTTCTTCTTCGCCGTCGATCACCCACAGCTTGATGCCGGTTTCACGTTCCACCTCGGCGCGGAAATCAGGGCCGTCGCTGGCCTCGCGCACGGCGGCGGTGGCGACGGCGGTCAGGGGGGCGATGCCCATCCCCTGTGCCAGCGCGGCAAAACGGCGGATCGCGGACAGGGCGCGCACGCGACCTTCGGGGTTCAGGCGACCTGTGTCGGACAGGCCTGCACCCAAGGCGCACATGATCTTTTCGTTGTAAAAATACGCGGGACTGCGGGCCGCACCGTCGAAGACCACCAAACGGACAGAGTTTGACCCCACGTCCACCACGCCAACCCTGCTCAGGTTCTGGGACGCCGCATCGTCGAACAGCGGTCGGCCAAACGGGCCCCAGTCGATGGTTTCGGTGGCGGTATCGTCCGTCATCGTCTTATCGTCCCGGTCATTTCTGCCGTTTACCATGTGACGCGCTGCGCCGCAGAGTCAACGCCCCGCGGTGTGCGATCAGTCGTCGGTGTGGGTCAGCTGCGGCACATCGGACGCACCGGCAGAGCCGCGGCCGGACAGGGACGGGTTCTCCATAAAGAACCTATGGCAGTTGAACGCGAACTCACCATCCGGCCAAGTCGCGCGGATGAAACTGCCGTCAGCCTGCATCACCCAGCTTTGCGCGACATCGGCCATATTGGCGGCCATGATCTGGCTCACGATCTGCGCCTTGACGGTGTTGTTCGTGATCTCGACCAGCGTTTCGACCCGGCGGTTCAGGTTCCGGCTCATCCAATCGGCAGAGCTGATAAAGACCTTCGCCTTTTTGCTGGGCAGCGCGTGACCTGCACCGAAACACACGATGCGGCTGTGTTCCAGAAAACGTCCGACGATGGATTTGACGCGGATATTTTCCGACAGACCAGCCACATTCGGGCGCAGGCCGCAGATGCCGCGCACGACCAGATCAATACGGACCCCGGCTTGGCTGGCCGCATAAAGCGCGTCGATCACGTCCTTTTCGATCAGGCTGTTCATCTTGGCCCAGATCACCGCCGGCTTGCCGGCCCGCGCGTTCGCGGCCTCTGCCTCGATCATTTCGATCAGGCGGGATTTGAGGCAGATGGGAGAGATCGCAAGATTTTCCAACCCCTCTGGCTGGGCATAGCCGGACAGGTAGTTGAACACCTTGGTCGCGTCGCGGCCAAGGGCGGCGTCGCAGGTGAACAGGGATACGTCGGTGTAAATCCGCGCCGTGATCGGGTGGTAGTTGCCGGTGCCAAAGTGGGTGTAGGTCACCAATTTTTCGCCTTCGCGGCGGACCACCGTGCTGATCTTGGCGTGGGTTTTGTAGTTCAAAAAGCCATAGACGACATGCGCGCCGGACCGTTCTAGGCGCCGCGACTGGCGGATATTGGCGGCTTCGTCAAAGCGCGCTTTGAGTTCTACTAATGCCGTCACCGATTTGCCGTCTTCGGCTGCTTCGCACAGCGCTTCGACAATCGGGGATTTCTTGGATGTGCGATACAGCGTTTGTTTGATCGCCACGACGTCAGGGTCGCGGGCGGCCTGCGCAAGGAACCGCACGACCATATCGAACGTCTCGTACGGGTGGTGCAGCAGCATGTCCTTTTGCTGTATCGCGGCGAACATATCGCCTTCGTGGTCCTGCACGCGTTCGGGCACGCGGGGGCTGAACGTGGGCCACAGCAGATCGGGGCGCTCGTCCAGCACAAGCTCGCTCAGGTCGCTGATGCCGATCAGACCGTCGACGTTCACGACCTCTTCTTCGGTCACATGCAGCTCGTGCATGATAAGATCACGCAGGGCGGTGGGGGCATTGTCAGAGATTTTCAGTCGTACCACTTCGCCGCGGCGGCGGCGTTTCAGGGCGGTCTCGAACTCGCGCACCAGATCTTCGGCTTCGTCCTCAAGTTCTAGGTCGCTATCACGCAGCACTTTAAAGGCGCATTGCCCGCGGACTTTGTAACCGGGGTAAAGGCGGCCAACGAAGTGCAACAGCAGCTCTTCGAGGGGGATAAACCGGAAATCTTCGCCGGGCAGGCGCACAAAGCGTTTGATCTGCGCAGGCACCGGCAACAGGGCGCGCAAGGGCCGCTTGTCGCTGCCGCGTTCCAATTGCAGGGCAAGGGCGAAGCCTTCGTTCGGCAGGAAGGGGAAGGGGTGGGCCGGATCAATCGCCAGCGGCGACAGGACCGGGAACACCTGTTCAAGAAAGAAATCGCCAAGGAATTTGATATCGTCATCCCGCAGATCATCGCGGGTCAGGATGTGGATGCCTGTGTCCGACATCTCGGTGACAAGGGTGCGGTAAACCGTTTGTTGGCGGTCCATCAACGCGCGGGCGTTCACGTCGATCAGGCGCAATTGTTCCGCAGGGGTCAGCCCGTCAAGGCCGGGGGTCGTGTTGCCCGCATGGGCCAGTTCGCGCAGGCCAGCCACGCGCACGGTATAAAATTCATCAAGATTGGTCGCTGAAATCGACAAAAACCGCAGGCGTTCCAGCAACGGCACGCGGGTATTTTCCGCCTCTTCGAGCACGCGCATGTTGAAGCCAATCCAAGACAGCTCTCGGTTCACAAAGCGGTCTGCGGTGGTCAGATCAAGGTCGAGTGTCACCGGGTCAGGGCGGGCACTATTTAAAAAATCAGCGTTCATCATGGGGCCTTATACCCCGCCGATATGGCAGGCGTGTGACAGAGTTCACAACAAGCCGTCTTGCTTGTCCAGAACCTGTGCTGCCAGTTTAACGGTGATCGCCCGTTTTTCCGTCAACGCTGCTGCATCTAGCGCCGCCACGATCCGCTGGGCGCTGGCAAAGGACCGTTCAATCCGGGGCACCAGATAGCTGGCGACTTCGGGCGAGGGCAGGATTTGGCGGTCGGCGAACAGCTTCATCAGCACCGCCTGCAATAGTGCATCGTCGGGGCCGGTGATGGTGGCAGGGGTCGTCGCCTGCATCCGGCTGGCCAGATCAGGCAGGGCGATCGCCCAGCGGGCAGGGTGGCTGCGCGCGGTCATCAGCAGCGGCAGGCGGTGCGCGGCAAGGTTGTTGTGCAGATGAAACATCGCCTCTTCGCGCGCGGGCGGCAGGCGGTCCATGTCTTCGACCACGACAGCGCGATCGGGGTTCAGGCCGTCTGGCAGATCTTCGGCGCTGACAAGCTGCGCGCCGTGGCGGGCGGCGAAAACGCGGGTCAGGTGGCTTTTGCCTGCGCCCTCTGGCCCGGTCAGCACTAGCTTGCCTTGCGGCCAGATCTCTGGCGCGGCGATCATGGTATAGGCGGCGCGGTTGGCATCGGTGACAAAGAAATCCTCTGCCCCCAGCGCAACACCCGTTGGCCAGTCAAATGTCAGTTGCATCGCCATATTTAGTCGCCCAGCGTGCCGCGATACAGCGGGCTGGCGCGGTAGCGGTCCAGCGCAAAGCGGGCCAGCACGCCGATGACAGCGGCGACGGGCACGGCGACCAGCAGGCCAACAAAGCCGAACAGCGATCCAAACACCGACAGCGCGAACAGCAGCCAGACCGGGTGCAACCCGACAGAAGAGCCGACGAGTTTCGGCGTCAGGATGTTGCCTTCGACGAATTGGCCGGATTGAAAGATCGCGTAGACGGCGATCAGCCAAGGCCATTCGCCCCAGAACTGGAACAGCGCCAGACCCAGCGCAAGGCCGCCGCCAACGATGGCCCCGACGTAAGGGATAAAGGTCAGCGCCCCGGCGATGGCCCCGACAACAAGGCCAAAATTCAGCCCGACCAGCGCCAGCGCAACAGCGTAGAATGTGCCAAGGATCAGGCAGACCAGGCCTTGGCCCCGGATAAAGCTCGCCAGCGTGCGGTCAATCTGCCGCGCCAGATCGCGGATGGTGTTGACGTGATCACGCGGCAGCAGCGCATCGACGCGGGCGGTCATATTGTCCCAATCTAGCAGCAGATAGATCGCAACGACCGGCACGATCACCAGCAACACAACCATGTTGACCAAGCCCAGCGCAGACGACAGCACGGTGTTCAGCAACTCTCCGCCGCGGGACTGGATCATGTTGCCGATATTATCAAGCTGGGTGCGGATCGTGGACCCTTCGACCAAAATCTCGGGGAAGCGGGTCGTTAGCCAGTTTTGCAGCGTGTCAAACAGCTGCGGCGCGGTTTCGACCAGTTGTGTGGCCTGCGTGATCAGCGTCGGGATCACCAGCAGGATCAGCAGCACAAAGACCAACAGCGCGACCAGCGCGATGATCGCCACCGACAGGCTGCGTGACAGGCCCAGCCGTTCCAGCCGGTCCGCTACGGGATCAAGGATATAGGCAATCGCCCCGCCCAAGATGAAAGGCATGATCACGTTGCCCAGCGCATAAAGCACGATCAGAAAGATGATGGTGGCGATGCCCCAATAGACAGCTTGTTGGCGCGTTGACATGGGCATCGGGTATCCTTCTCGATCACTTCTCTTTCAATGCCGCAGCCCCGTCCGCCGCGCAAGCCATGCTTGCGGGCAGGCAGGGGGACGACTAGACAGTTCCGCAACACTTTTCGTTATAAGGTCACACACCCCATGCGTATGTCGCGCTACTTCCTCCCCGTCCTCAAGGAAACCCCGCGCGAGGCGCAGATCGTCAGCCACCGGCTGATGCTGCAAGCGGGCCTGATCAAACAGGCCAGCGCTGGCATCTATTCCTGGCTGCCAATGGGGTACAAAATCCTCAAGCGGATCGAACAGATCGTGCATGAAGAACAGGCAAAGGCGGGTCATCTCGCAATGCTGATGCCGACGATCCAGTCCGCCGATCTGTGGCGCGAAAGCGGCCGCTATGACGCCTACGGCGATGAAATGCTGCGCATCAAGGATCGCGGCGGCCGTGATATGCTGTTCACACCCACGGCAGAGGAGTTGGTCACCGACATCTTCCGCTCTCATGTCAGCAGCTACAAAGACCTGCCGCTGACGCTTTACCAAATCCAGTGGAAATTCCGCGATGAAACCCGCCCCCGCTTTGGCGTGATGCGTGGGCGCGAGTTCCTGATGAAGGACGGCTATAACTTCGATTTGACGAAAGAGGACGCGCTGCACGCCTACAACCGTCACCTTGTCAGCTATCTGCGCACCTACGAGCGGATGGGCCTGCAAGCGATTCCAATGCGCGCCGATTCCGGCCCCATCGGCGGCGACGATACGCACGAATTCCTCGTGCTGGCGGAAACCGGCGAATCAGAGGTGTTCTATGACAGCGAGATCACCGATCTGACCTTTGGCGATCGCCAGATTGATTTCGACGACAAAGCCGCCTGCGCTGCCGTGCTTGACGAATTCACCTCTCGCTATGCCCGCACGGATGAAACCCACGACGAAGCGCTGTTCGCACAAGTGCCAGAAGAACGCCGCCGCACCGCGCGCGGGATCGAAGTCGGCCAGATCTTCTACTTTGGCACCAAGTATTCCGACGCCATGGGCGCAACCGTGCAGGGCCCCGACGGCAAGCCCGTCGCGGTCCACATGGGATCGCACGGCATCGGCGTGTCCCGCCTGCTGGGCGCGATCATCGAGGCAAGCCACGACGACAAGGGCATCATCTGGCCAGAGGGCGTGACCCCCTTCCACGCCGGCATCGTGAACCTGCGCCAAGGCGACGAGGCCACGGACGCGGCTTGCGAGGATCTCTACGACAGCCTGCGCGCCGCTGGCCTTGATCCACTGTATGATGACCGGGACGAACGGGCAGGGGCCAAGTTCGGCACGATGGACCTGATCGGCCTGCCATGGCGCATCACCGTCGGCCCGCGCGGATTGAAATCCGGCGTGGTCGAACTGACCAGCCGCCGCACCGGGGAAAGCGAAGAGCTGTCCCCCGGCGATGCCGTCGCCAAGCTGATCGCGATCTACGCGAACGTCTAAACGGGCCATCGTCCCCAATGACCTTAACAAACGGCGGTGCAGGGCAACCTGCGCCGCCGTTTGCGCATCATCTGCTGATCATTGCCGCCCATGTACCCCGCGGTAGACCTGCAGCCCGACTTGCGGCACAGTGCCCGCAAAACAAGACGCAGCAGACAGGCAAATCCCATGTCCCCGACCCCGATGTCCCTTACGCAAGTCGACTGGACCCAAATCCCAGCCCCGCGCGATGACGGCGGCGCGGCCCATCTTCCGGGGCTTGCTATGCCGTCCGTCCCGCTGCCCGCCACAGACGGGCAGGTTGTGGACCTGTCCAAACTGGCGGGGCGCTGCGTCGTCTATATCTACCCCATGACAGGCCGCCCGGACCGCGATCTGCCCGCAGGTTGGGACGCAACCCCCGGCGCACGCGGCTGCACCCCGCAATCTTGCGCTTACCGGGATCACGCGGCCGATCTGCGCGCGCGCGGCGTGCAGCACCTTTTTGGCCTGTCCACCCAAGACACGGCGTATCAACAAGAGGCAGCAAGCCGTCTGCATCTGCCTTATCCGCTGCTGTCCGACGCGCAGGGCGCGCTGATGGGTGCGCTGAACCTGCCACGGTTGACTGCTGACGGCCTGACCTTGCTTAAACGGTGCACATTGATCCTGCGGGACGGTCTGATCCAACACGTCAACTACCCCGTCTTTCCCCCGAACGAGGACGCCGCCCGCGTCATCGCTTGGCTCGACGATCCGGTGAACGCATGATCCGCGCCTTGGCCTTGATGGGCGGTTTGGCGGGCGGTGCTGCGCTGTCGCAATACCCCGAATTTTCGCAGCAATACCTACAGCGGCTGGCAGGGCAGGTGGATGCGCTGAACATTGTGGTCGCGGATTTCGAAAACTCTGCCATGCGCGCTGGCCTGACCCGGTCCCAAGCGCTGGAGGAACTGACAGGCACCCCGTTCCTGCAAGATCGCCAAGCCGACATGCGCCGCACCTTTCGCCGCCATGCCGTGCTGACCGACAACCTTGCCACCCTGCGCAGCGCGTCCCCCTTGGCACGCATGACGATGCCGCAGCGCCTTGGCGATCCGGCAACCTTTGCGGCAACATGGTCCGACTTCACCCCGGCGGTGCCCTTGTCCGTGGCAGGCGTGGCCGCGACGGGCGCAGGTTTTGTGCTTGGCTGGGCCGCGCTGCGCATCGCGCTGGCATTGGTCATGGGCACCCTGCGCGGTTGCAGCCCGGGGCCAAAGCGCGGCGGACCCGCCCTGCGTCAAGAGCCCGCTCTGCATCCCCACCAAACCACCCGGGCAACCCCGCGCCTGTCCGGCGTGCGCCGGGGCTAACCGCTGAAAGGTCACGCAATATGAAGGCTTTGATCACATGGGGCGGCTGGGACGGTCACCAGCCTGAACAGGTCGCCCATGTCTTTCGCGATATGCTGATAGCCGAGGGAGCCAGCGTCACCCAAACCGACAGCCTTGCGCCCTTCGACGATCCAGATTTGCTACAAACGCTCGACCTGATCGTGCCGGTCTGGACCATGTCCGACCTCAGCCGCGCGGCCGCAACGAACGTGTCAGAAGCCGTCGCGCGCGGCACCGGCCTTGCTGGCTGCCACGGCGGCATGTGCGACGCCTTTCGCGGCAATCCGCTGTGGCAATTCATCACCGGCGCAAACTGGGTCGCCCACCCCGGCGGCGACGGTGTCAAACACCGCGTGACGATGACCGGGGACGACCCGCTGACCAGCGGTATCCCGGATTTCGACATCGAGACAGAGCAATATTACCTGCACACCGACCCTGCCAATCACGTCCTCGCCACCACCCGCACCGACGTTGTGACATGGTACTACAGCCCCAACGGGGCCGTGGATATGCCGGCCGCGTGGACGCGCAAATGGGGCCTTGGGCGTGTCTACTACAACGCCCTTGGGCACAAAGCCGATGTCATCGCCAGCGGCCCGCCCCATGAAATGCTCCGCCGCGGGCTTATCTGGGCGGCCAAAGGCAAAGCCGCCGCCGCAGGCCAGTCCATCGCGCACCTGCAAAACAGCGGCAACCACGGCTAAGCTTCACCTTGCCAGATAAACTCCGGGGGACGTCGCATTGCGACGGGGGGCAGCGCCCCCTCGACACTCCCAGATCAAGCCCCGCAAGCGACAAGCGCCCACCTCACACCCCCTTGCATTGACGCGCCCCTTGATTTGCGTTCAAGGTCCGCTCGACCAAAAGACCGGAACCCGCCATGGCCCAGACCCCTCCTTTCGCGCGCTTTGAATGGCTGATCGCCTGGCGCTACATCCGCGCCAAACGGGCAGAGGGCGGCGTGTCCACAATGACGTGGATCAGCTTGATCGGCATCACGCTGGCGGTCTTCGCGCTGATCGCGACGCTGGCGATCCGGTCCGGTTTCCGGGCAGAGTTTGTAGACACCATCCTCGGCTCCAACGCCCATGTGACCGTCTATGAACAAACGCCGATTGCAGGCACGGACCAGTTCACGCGGATCATTTCGGACTATGCCGCGCTGACGGACCGCATTTCGCAGGTCCCCGGCGTCACCCGCGCCGCCCCCTTGGTGCGCCAGCAGGTCATGGCGAACCGCGGCACGCAGAACGCTGGCGTTGAAGTCTACGGCATCACCGAGGCTGACCTGCGCACCGTTCCGCGCATCGTCACACCAGAAGATTCCACCGGCAGCCTTGATGATTTTGCCACCGGCATCGCCATCGGGTCCGGCGTCGCGCGCGAGCTTGGCGTTGCTGTTGGCGACCGGATCAAGCTGATTTCCCCTAACGGCGTGCGCACCGCGATGGGCACCAGCCCGCGCGTGAACGTCTATCCTGTGGTCTATATCTTCACCGCTGGCCGCTATGATATCGACAAAACCCGCGTCTACATGCCGCTGGATCAGGCGCAAACCTTCTTTAACCGCGAAGGCGTCGCAGACGAGATTGAAGTCATGGTCGCCGATCCTGACGACGTCGAAAACATCATGCCCGATATTTTGAATGCGTCTGGCGACTACGCCTATCTGTGGTCATGGCGCGATAGCGCGGGCGCTTTCCTGCGGGCCCTGACGGTCGAGGATAACGTGATGTTCGTCCTCCTCTCGATCCTTGTGCTGATTGCCTCGATGAACATCATCTCTGGCCTGATCATGCTGGTGAAGAACAAAGGCCGCGATATCGGTATCCTGCGCACCATGGGCCTGACCGAAGGGTCGATCCTGCGCATCTTTTTCATCTGCGGGGCAGGGATCGGCACCGTTGGTACTGTGCTGGGCCTGATCCTTGGGTGCCTGTTTGCGCTTTATATTGATCCGATCTTTTCCTTCGTGAACTACGTCGCCGGCGGCGGTGTTTGGGACCCTGAAATCCGCGGCATCTATGCACTGCCAGCGCAGCTGAACCTTGGCGATGTGCTGTCATCCGTTGCGCTGTCGCTGGGCCTGTCGTGGATCGTCACCATCTTTCCGGCCCGCCGTGCGGCCCGCATGAACCCGGTCGAGGCGCTGCGCTATGAATAATCCGATCCTGACCCTGACTGACCTGAAAAAGGGCTACAATCACGGCAAGCCGAACGAAGTGCGCGTGCTGCAAGGCGCGACATTGTCCGTGCAGGCCGGAGAGGTCGTCGCCCTTGTCGCGCCCTCTGGCGCGGGCAAGTCGACGCTGCTGCATATCGCGGGTCTGCTGGACACGGCCGACACTGGGACAGTTGCGATCCGGGGCGAGGATATGACCAATCTGAACGACCGCCGCCGCACCGCGATCCGCCGCAACGACGTCGGCTTTATCTATCAATTCCACCACCTGCTGCCGGAGTTTTCGGCGCTGGAAAACATCACCCTGCCGCAGATGGCCAACGGCGTGCGTGATCAAGACGCGCGCGACCGCGCTATGATGCTGCTGGAAACCGTCGGTGTCGCCCACCGCGCCGCCCATCGCCCGGCCGAGCTGTCAGGTGGAGAGCAGCAGCGCGTCGCCTTCTGCCGCGCGCTGGCCAATGATCCGGTGCTGCTGCTGGCGGACGAGCCGACAGGCAACCTTGACCCCGCAACCTCTGACAAGGTGTTTGACGCGCTGATGGCGCTGGTCCGCAGCACGGGGCTGGCGGCGGTGATCGCCACGCATAACTTGGAACTCGCCGCCCGCATGGACCGCGCGGTGCGCTTGGTGGATGGGCAGTTGGTGGACGGCGCGGCCTAGGCGCGCTGGGCGACGTAGACGCCCGCCGCCATCAGGGCGATGCCCGCAAAACGGGTCCAAGTTATGGCCGCGACGGGGGCGTTGAAGAACCCAAAGTGGTCAATGACGGCTGCCGCGATCAGCTGGCCCAGCAGGACATAGAATACGGCCTTGCCGATCCCCATGTCAGGGCCGATCCATGTGATCGCCAGCACGTAGAACGCGACAAAGCTGCCAGCGATAAACCACTGTTTCGGCGCGGTCGGCAGCTTGGCCACCGCGCCCGGGTTCGTGACCAGCGCCGCCACCAGCGCGATGCTGAAAGCCACGGCAAACAGCACGCAGGCCGCGACGGCGGGCGATCCGATATGGCGGCCCAACGCGCCGTTCATCGCCGCCAGCACGGGAATGCCGAACCCCGTTGCCAACATGATCCACACTTGCACAGACATCAGCGCCCTCACTTGCCAGACCGGGCCATAGCGCCCATGATTGGCGGCAACATGCGCCGGACCAACGGCGCGCACAAGCAGCACGAGGCCCCCACATGCGTATCATCATCCTGACCGGACTTCTGGCTTTGGCCGCCTGCGCGCCAGAGCAGACGACCATCGACGGCGAAGCCGCCTTTATGGCGCAATGTTCCGCCTGTCATGGCCGGGACGGGCGCGGGAATGCGGCGATAGCGGCCAGCCTTGCCGTGATGCCGCCTGATCTGACCCTGATCAGCGACCGCAACGGCGGCACCTTTCCGCAGGACCGCGTGATGAGCCAGATCGACGGCTTTACCCGCGGCGCACACGGCGGCGCGGACCCGATGCCGCATTTCGGCGACGGCGACCTTGGCCCGCTGGTGATGACATCGCAGGACGGCAACCCCGTGCCCGTCCCGGCAGAGCTGCTGGCCCTTTCCAACTATCTGCAATTGATCCAGCGCCAGCCCTAAGCTGGCCGATGTTGCAAAGCGCCCCGCGCGCCTGACAATGGCGTGACAAACGGTGTCACGGGGTGAATTAGCGGGGGCTTCGGCTATCTTTTGACCAAATCAGTTAAAGGATGCCCCAATGAAACTGCCCCTTGCCGCCGCCTTGATCCTCGCCGCAACAGCCGCCACCGCTGGCCCCGTCGGCTTTGCCAATTGGAAAGAGCAGCGCTTGTCGCTGTTCGGCTCGAACGACTACAGCTTTGGCTCGTCCCTTGGGCTGGCGTCGAACGGCACCGTCAGCATCGCATGGGGCCGCGCGCCGCAGGCGGATTGGGCCGCGACATCGGCCAGCTGGTCGTGGAACGTGACGCAAAGCGTGCCCGCCACGGACCTAAGCCGCAAAGGCGGGGATGATCGCAACATCGCGGTCTATTTCGTCTTTGTCCCGCAGGCCGTCGCGGCAGAGCTGGCCAGCGCCGATATCCGCGCGCTGCTGGGCCGCAGTGACGTGCGCGTGCTGCAATACGCCTACGGCGGCAACAACGCCGTCGGATCGGTCCTGCCGTCGCCCTATGGCACCGCTGGCACCGGCGTCACGATCCCGCTGCGTCAGGCCGGCACCGGCGCGTTTAACGAGCGCGTGAACCTTGCTGCCGACTATACCCGCGCATTCGGCGGCGCGCCGGGGGCGCTGATCGGGCTGGCCGTATCCGGCGACAGCGACGACACCAAAACCAGCATCGCAGCCACGGTCAGCGGGCTAAGCCTGAACTGATTTTGATCTAAATCAACGCAAAAGGCGGGCAGGGGGATCACGCTGGGATCAAACCGAAATTGGAGTGATCCCATGTGCCACACCCTTGCCGCCCTGCTGATCTGCCTTGGCCTGCCGCTGCACGCGCAAAACGCCGAGGTCGGAGAGAAGCTGTTCACCACCCACTGCGCCACCTGCCACGGGGTCGGGGCGCAGGGCGACGGGCCGATGGCGAACATGATCCTGATCCAGCCGCCCGACCTGACCCGCATGCAGCTCCGCTTTGGCGGGACCCTGCCGATCACCCGCATCGTGATGCGCATCGACGGCCGCGACCCCCTGACCAGCCACGGATCACCGATGCCCGTCTACGGCGATTTCTTCGAGGGCTGGGACGTCGCCGTCAAATCCGAGACCGGCCAACCGATCATGACCAGCCTGCCGATTGTGGATTTGCTGGCGTATTTGGCGAGTGTGCAGAGGTAGGGGGCACCCATTCACTATATCAATACTTAATTATTGACGCTGGTATAAGAGAACTAGAATAAAGATGACATAAGCTGAATGATTCCGTGTGCAGCTACGCTTCCGGTAGCATTTTCTAAAATTTCCTTCAGGGAATCTAGCTTTGATTTTATATCTTTTTCAGATTTGGTTTCTGATATTTCGCGCAACAGTTTTTTTGCGCCTGGCGCAACCTCGTTTGGAAGTAGAGATACGGCATTGCTTGCCTCGGAAAGGAAATGTTCCAGTTTGCGTTGATCAATTCTTTGATCACCAATTGATGTCTGATTTACTCTTGATCTGCCGCTTCCAGATAAATCCCCAAGGTGTCCAATATTCTGTGCGTAAATATTTTGAGTGACCGCCGAAGCTTTATTTTTCTCTTCCATAGTAAAGCTTAGGTCCTCTCCAAGAACACCCTTTTTTTCGAGTTCAAGGGTCCAGTTTAAAATTGTATTTTGAACCGTGTTGATGACATTTATTAATTGCCCTTGGTCAATCAGGAGAATTGGCTCAAGAGCTACTTGCATGCCGTCGACTAGTTTTTTTCTTAGTTCCCCAGATAGTGTGTATTCGAGGCTGTCGCCACCTAAGACTAGTTTTGCTGCAACTGAGATGGACTGGGTGAAAGGAGCGTGAGACGCTCTCTCTTCGTAATTTGAATCTTTGAATACGATAGGCTGTAGCCCGTGATATGGATTTTTTACCTTCAACTGCCCGTGGATTTGTCTGTATTCAGGCAATTCTTCGAATGAATGGTTCTGATATCCATTCATTTCACAGTCCATCCACTCAGTGAGTTCGTTTTGATCGAGCTTTACCGCTGCTGCTTTCGCCTTGCGAAGCATCGAAACAATATCTGGTTGCGATGAGAGTGCCTCTTGTTGGATTTGTAGGATTAGTGATGTCAATTTTGGCCCCTCTCAAACATCCAACTCCTCCACAAACCGCGCATTCTCCTGAATATAGGCAAAGCGCAATTCCGGCTTTTTGCCCATCAGGCGCTCGACCAGATCGGCGGTCTCTCCGGGCTCTATGTCGGCCACGGTGACGCGGATCAGTTTGCGGGTTGCGGGGTCCATGGTGGTGGATTTCAGGTCGGCGGCGTCCATCTCCCCTAGACCCTTAAAGCGTTGCAGGTCGATCTTGCCCTTACCGCCTAGGCCCTTTTCCAGCATCTTGTTTTTCTCTGCTTCGTCAGAGACATAGATGCGTTTCGCGCCTTGGGTCAGGCGGTAGAGCGGCGGGCAGGCCAGATACAGGTGGCCCGCGTCGATCAGCGGGCGCATCTGGGTGAAGAAGAATGTCATCAGCAAGGACGCGATATGCGCGCCGTCGACGTCAGCGTCGGTCATGATGATGATCTTGTCATAGCGCAGATCGTCCAGATTGAACCGCGTGCCCATGCCAACGCCAAGCGCTTCGCACAGGTCCGAAATCTCGGCATTGGTGGTCAGCTTGTTGGACGCAGCGCCTAGCACGTTCAGGATCTTACCCTTCAGCGGCAGCAGCGCCTGCGTCTTGCGATCGCGCGCGCCCTTGCCGGACCCGCCAGCCGAGTCGCCCTCGACGATGAACAGCTCTGTGCCTTCGCGGGTCTTGTTGCTGCAGTCCGTCAGCTTGCCGGGCAGGCGCAGTTTTTTGGTCGCCGTCTTGCGGGCGGTTTCCTTTTCCTGCTTGCGGCGCATGCGTTCTTCGGCGCGCAGGACAAGGAAATCTAGGATCGCGCCAGCGGATTTCGTGTCCGCCGCCAGCCAGTTGTCAAAGTGGTCGCGCACAGCGGCGTCCACCATGCGCTGCGCGTCAACGGTGGCAAGGCGGTCCTTGGTCTGGCCGACGAATTCAGGCTCGCGGATAAAGCAGGACACCAGCGCGCAGCCGCCAGCGGTCAGGTCCTCGCGGGTGATATTGCCCGCTTTGCGGTTGTTGGTCAGATCGCCGTAGGCCTTGATGCCCTTCAGGATCGCGGACCAAAAGCCGGCTTCGTGGGTTCCGCCCTCTGGCGTGGGGACGGTGTTACAATAGGACTGGATAAAGCCGTCGCGGGCCGGGGTCCAATTGATCGCCCATTCGACCTTGCCCGGCACGCCGAACTTTTCGGTAAAGCTGACGTTGCCCGCAAAGGGGGTGTCGGAATAGGTGGTGGACCCGCCCAGCGTTTCGTTCAGGTAATCGGACAAGCCGCCGGGGAATTTGAACGTCGCGGTGGCAGGGGTTTCGCCGTCGTCGATGTCTGTCTTCCAGCGGATTTCGACGCCGCTGAACAAGTAGGCCTTGGACCGCGCCATTTTGAACAGGCGGCCGGGTTTCAGTTGCAGCGGGCCAAAAATATCAGCGTCGGGGTGGAAAGTGACCGATGTGCCGCGCCGGTTGGGGGCTGCGCCGATCTTTTCCAGCTTGCCCTGCGGGACGCCCCGCGAAAACTCCATCGCGAACAGTTCTTTGTTCTGCGCGACTTCGACCCGCAGGTGGTCGGACAGGGCGTTCACAACGGACGAACCCACACCGTGCAGACCGCCGGATGTGGAATAGCTGTCGCCCGAAAACTTGCCGCCCGCGTTCAGGGTGCAGAACACGATTTCCAGCGCGGATTTGGTGGGGTCCTTGGGGTGCGGCCCGATTGGGATACCGCGCCCGTTATCGCGGACTGTGACGTGGCCGTTGGCGTGCAGCTCGACCTCGATCCATGTGGCGTGGCCGGCGACGGCCTCGTCCATAGAGTTGTCGATGATCTCTGCCACCATGTGGTGCAGGGCGCGGTCGTCCTTGCCGCCGATATACATACCGGGGCGCAGGCGGACGTGTTCCATGTCCTCCAGCACCTGAATGGACGAGGCATTATAAGAATCGGGGGAGCCCCCGGACAGGAGATCGGACATATGCGCTGCTCTTTTCACGGTTTGGCACATATTGGCAGGCGGGGCGGGGCGGGGCAATGCCTCGCCCCGCCCCAAGGCGCGGTTATTCCCCGGCAGGCTTGGATTCAAAGGTCAGGCCAACGGCGGTGCGGTTGGCAAAACCGGTCCAATAGGTGTTGTCTTGCGTCGGCTCGCCTGCGTCATCCACAGCCCAGACGCCGTCAGCGGCGCTCGGGGTCAGGTCGAAATATTCGGACATATCAGCGCCCTTCAGGTTCTGGTCGACCCAAGCGGTGACAAAGTGCTGCGCGATGTTGTTCATGCGCACGTTGTCCCAGACCGCGTCGCCATAGTGTTCGAACGGCGCCCAGCCGAGGGTTTCGTTGATGGCATAGCCTTCCTCGGGCGATGGCATCGGGGCACCGGCGTTGTGGTTGGCGTTCAGATAGGTCAGCAGGTGGCGGTCGCTGTTCACCGCCCCGTCAAAGATACCGCGGATCGCGTCATATTCGGATACATCGTCCACACTGCCTGCAATCAGCAGCAGCGGCTTGTCGATGCCCGCCAAACCGTCCGCATCCCAGAACCCGCGGTTGTTGCCCCAAGGTCCAAAGGCCGCAAATGCCTTGATCCGGTCGTCTTCAAGTTCCGCATGGGTATCGCTGCCCATGACATTGCGTTCCAGCAGGCCCTGCGGCGGGGCGTAGTCGGATGACGTGATCGCCTCTGTCAGGCCAGCGCCCGCCAAAATCAGCGCACCATAGCCGCCCATCGAATAGCCGACGACGGCTGTATTGCTGGCGTCGGTGATCGCGCCCAGATCGCCGTCCAGCGATTCCATGCTGTCGATCACGAATTTCTGGTCCCATGGGCGGTTATACAGGGTAGAGCCGAAATTCCCCATGTCGTCATAGTTGCTGTCGGTATGGTCGATGCTGGCGACAACATAGCCCTTGGACGCGAGGTTTTCGCCCAAATGGCCCAACAGCCAGCGGTTGCCTGGATAGCCGTGGCTGATGATAACCAGCGGAAACGTCTCTCCGGTCAGGGCGGCGGCGTCGCGCACGGCTTGACCCTGCAAGGTGACGTCGGTGCCATCGCGCATCATCGCCTGATAGCTGCCACCAGCGGCCGTGTCGGCGGCGGCGGGATACCAGATTTCAACCGTCAGGGGGCGGTCATAGGTCGGGACATCACCATCGGCTTGCGTCTGGGCGACATCGACCTGACCCATGTTGGTAAATGTCATGGTCTGAACGCCGACCTTGTAGTCGCCATATGCGGCAAGCGCGGGGGCGTCTGGGCGGATCACGTCGATCCGGTTTTCGGCGGCGGCTGGCAATGCGGCAAGGCTCATCAAGGCCATGGGCAGTATACGTTTCATGGTTTCTCCTCCACTTATGGTCCGGCTGCGTTGGCCATGCCGGATTACTACGCTAGGTAGAGCGGACTGGCGGAGGGGAAACAATGAAGATCGCGGTTTTAGATGATTATGCCCTAGCGTCACCTCGTCTGGCGGACTGGCCCGAGTTGGGCGATGTGACGGTGTTTCAAGATACCATTACGGGCACCGATCTGGTGGACCGCCTACGGCCCTTCGATGTGATCTGCCTGATGCGCGAACGCACGCCCATGGGCGCGGACCTGATCGCACAACTGCCAAACCTGCGCCTGATCGTGACCAGCGGCCCGCGTAACGCCAGCATTGATCTGCCCGCGGCCCGCGCCGCCGGAATTACCGTCTGCGGCACCCAAAGCCGCAAGACGACGACGTCAGAGCTGACCACGCTCATGATGCTCGCCCTGAACCGCCGCCTCTTGCCAGAGGTCGCAAACCTGTCGGCAGGCGGCTGGCAAAGCGGCCTTGGCCGCGATGTGGCGGGGCTGACGCTGGGATTGATCGGGCTGGGCAATATCGGTGCGCAGATGGCGGTGATTGGCAAGGCGCTGGGGATGGATATCGTCGCTTGGTCGCCGAACTTGACCCATGCGCGTTGCACGGAACTTGACGTCGCGCGTGCAGAGAACCTGACCGATCTGATGGCGCGGGCCGATGTTGCCTCTGTCCACATGGTGTTATCGGATCGCAGCAAGGGGCTTGTGGATGCGGCGGCTTTTGCGGCTGCTAAACAGGGACAGGTGTTCATTAATACCTCGCGCGGGCCGCTGGTCGACACCGGGGCCTTGCTAGACGGCCTGCTCGCTGGCAAACCTGCGATGGCTGGGCTTGACGTGTTTGACGTGGAACCCCTGCCGCTGGACGACCCCCTGCGCGACCCGGACCTTATCGCCTCTGGCCAGTTGCTGCTGACGCCCCACCTTGGCTACACCACAGAGGCGACGTTTCGCCTGTTCTATACCCAAACGGTCGAGGCGATCCGCGCCTATCAGGCCGGCACCCCGATCAGAGAATTGTAAGAAGGATGACCCCCATGCGTATCTTTTTCACCGGCGGCAGCGGCAAGGCCGGGCAATATGCGGTCAAGCATCTGCGTGATCTGGGCCACCTTGTCACCAACATTGACCTGGACGCCCCCGCCGATGGCCGCAGCCTGCGGGTCGACCTGGCGGATGCAGGGCAAGTCGCCAGCGCGATGCAGGCCTATGCGGATTTCGACGAACTCGACCCCGGCACCGGCGTGCCGCGCTATGACGCCGTCGTCCACTTTGCCGCCGTGCCGCGCATCATGATCGTCCCGGACAATGAAACGTTTCGCATCAACACTATGTCGACCTACAACGTGATCGACGCCGCCGTGAAGGCGGGCGTGCCCAAGATCATCTTTGCCAGCTCTGAAACTACCTACGGCGTCTGTTTCCATGATGGAGAGGTGAAGCCCGCCTATATCCCCATCGACGAAGATCACCCCACCGTGCCGCAGGACAGCTACGCGATGTCAAAGGTCGTGAACGAGGCGACGGCCCGCAGTTTTCAGGCGCGCTCCGGCACCGACATCTATGGGCTGCGCATTAACAACGTCATCGAACCCCATGAATATGCGGAAAATTTTCCCGACTTCATGGCGCACCCCGAAAAGCGCCGCCGCAATATCTTTGCCTATATCGACGCCCGCGATCTGGCGCAGATGGTGGAACGCTGCCTCGCCACGGACGGTCTGGGCTACGAGGTTTTTAACGTCTCCAACGACGACCTCAGCGTGGACCTGACCTCTGACGAGGTAATCGCGCGTTTTTATCAAGGCGTGCCAAAAACCCGCGAGATGGGCGAAAACGAAACCTTCTATGCCAACGATAAAGCCAAACGCATGCTCGGCTTTGCCCCCAAACACAGCTGGCGCGACGTCTTGAAGTCCTAGCCGCACGTCCCCCGTTCTTCTGGTCAAAAATACCTCGGGGGGCCGCCGCAGGCGGTGGGGGGCTGGCCCCCCATACCTTCATCGCGCCTACAGTCTCCATCGCACGCACTGCGCTGGACCAACGCCCGAAACACACCTAATCGAGTCCCCATGGATCAACCCGCCCACACCTACCCGCAACACATCCGCGCCGCGCTGAAACTTGCGCTGCCGCTGACGCTGTCGAACGTGGCGCAATTTGCGATCCACATGACTGATACGCTGATGCTGGGGTGGTACAACGTGACTGCTCTGGCTGCGGCGACGCTGGCAAGTAGCCTTTATTTCGTGATCTTCATCGTGGGCGCGGGCTTTGCGCAGGCGGTGACGCCTGTGGTCGCCTCTGCGGCAGAGGCGGGGGATATCACAACCGCCCGGCGCGCCACCCGCATGGCGGTGTGGCTGTCCATCATCTACGGCGTGATCGTCATGATCCCGTTTTTTGTGGCAGAGCCGATCTTGCTGGCCATGGGGCAAACACCTGCTGTTGCGGCAGAGGGGGCGGATTACCTCTGGATCATCGCGCTGGGCATGATCCCGGCGCTGATCGTCATGGTGCTCAAATCCTTCCTTGTCGCGCTGGAAATGACCGCGATGATCCTGTGGTCGACGGTAGTTGCTGCCGTGCTGAATATCGGGCTGAACTATGTGCTGATCTTCGGCAACTTTGGTGCGCCAGAGCTGGGGATTCAAGGCGCGGCCATTGCCTCTGTCACCATGCAAGTCGCCACCGTTCTGGTGCTGGGGGCTTACGTCCTGCGCCGCTTGCCCGACTATCAATTGATGCGCAATCCGCTGCGGCCTGACCCGCAGATCATGGGCCGCGTGTTCCGCCTTGGGGTGCCGATTGGCCTGACGTCATTGGCCGAGGGCGGGCTGTTCACCGCCTCTGCCATCATGATGGGCTGGATCGGAGAGATCCCGCTGGCGTCCCATGGCATTGCTCTGCAAATCACCAGCCTGACCTTCATGGTGCACATCGGTCTAAGCCAAGCTGCCACGGTGCGGGCCGGGCGCGCTGTTGGCCGCTCGGACGAAACAGCGCTGCGGCGCGGCGGGATTGCCGTGACCACGCTGTCGGGCATTTTCGTGGCCCTGACGATTGCCGTCTTTCTGACTGTGCCAGAGCCGCTGATCGCGATCTTTGTGGATGCGGATTCGCCTGTGCGGGCCGAAGTCATTACCCTCGGCGTCAGCCTTCTGGCCTTTGCGGCGTTGTTTCAGCTGGTCGATGCGGCGCAGGTTATGGCGCTGGGCCTGCTGCGCGGTATCCAAGATACTGCAATCCCGATGATCATTGCGGCTGTTAGCTATTGGGTCATCGGTATTCCGACGGGATACTTGCTGGCCTTTACGCTGGGCTGGGGCCCGCAGGGGCTGTGGCTGGGGCTTGTTGTCGGTCTGGCGTTTGCAGCCGTGGCGCTGACGTCGCGGTTCTGGCGCAGGCGGTTCAAGCATCCGATGACTAGTGGAACCGCTACCCCTTAGGGTGTGTTGAGTTGCATGTTTGATTTCATCACCAACCTGATCGACACGATGGGCGCTTTTGGCGTCGGTATCGTGATGTTTTTGGAAAACGTGTTTCCGCCGATCCCGTCGGAACTGGTCATGCCGCTGGCAGGCTTTAACGCGGCGCAGGGAGGCGTATCGCTGCTGGCGGTGTTTGTCTGGGGCACCATCGGCACCGTGCTGGGCGCGTGGCTGTGGTACGAGGTGGGCCGCCGCCTTGGCCGTCCGCGGTTGCAGCGTTTCATCGGCAAATACGGCATCTGGCTGACGTTGAGCCAGGACGACGTGCAAAACGCAATCGAGTGGTTCGACCGTCACGACAAGGGGGCCACCTTTTTCGGGCGGATGATCCCGGGCGTGCGCACGATGATTTCTGTGCCTGCGGGGCTGGCGGAAATGTCGTTGCCCCGTTTCATGCTCTACACAACCGCAGGCAGTGCGTTGTGGAATCTGGCGCTGATTGCTGCGGGATATTTGTTGCAGTCACAATATGACCGTGTGGTGGATTACCTGAACCCCGTCACGAACCTAATCCTTGCCGCTATCGCCGTCACCTATCTGTACCGCGTCGCGCGGCAGCTGATGCAGCGCCGCAAGGCTTAATCGTCGCCTGATTTTTTTTCATCTTCCGCCAACATGCGGTCCGCTTTTTTGCGTATCAGAACGGTGCGCAGGTCGTGCATCGCCAGCAGCAGGGCGTCGGTGACATCCTCTAGCTGGTCGTCAGAGGCCTTGGCCTGCACCCATTGCGTCGTGATGTTCAGATAATCGACAGCCCGGTGGATATCGTCGATATCGCGCTGGGCCAGTAGGGCGACACGGTTGTTGAGCCACTCTTGAATGGCTTCGATATCCGCATCGGTCAGACTGCGGTCGCCTTGCGGCTTCACCTCTCCGTTGCGGACGTTTACGACGGCGATCTGGTCCATCTCGATCCGGCGCTGACGGTTTTCCGTGTCCACGCGGAACACGGCGGCCCCGTTTTCACGAATCCGAAAGTAATAGTCTGGAAGATCAGCGCCCATGCACGGTTGCCCCTTTTTGCGTCACGATAGCGGACCGCCCGGGGCGATCAAGCCCGCAGGCGGCGGCCACCATCAGGTCAGGCCCGCGCAGAACGTCTTGATCCGCCCGCAGGCATCCGCCAGCGCGCTATCGGCGGTGGCATAGCTGACGCGGAAATGCGGGGACAGGCCAAAGGCCGCGCCAAAGACGACAGCCACGCCGGTTTCATCCAGCAGGGCGGTGGCAAAGGCCTCGTCCGTGTCGATCAAGGTGCCACCAGCGCTGGTCTTGCCGATGCAGTCCTTGATGGACGGATAGACATAAAACGCACCCTCTGGCCGGGGGCAGGTGATGCCCTCGCACGCGTTCAGCGCATCAACCACCAGATCGCGGCGGCGAATGAACATGTCGTTGTTGGGCTTCAGGAACTCTTGGGTGCCGTTCAGCGCCTCGACCGCGGCCCATTGGCTGATGGTGCAGGGGTTGGACGTGGACTGCGACTGCACCTTGCGCATCGCTTTGATCAAGGCTTCTGGCCCGGCGGCATAGCCGATGCGCCAGCCGGTCATGGCATAGGCTTTGCTGACGCCGTTGACCGTCAGGGTGCGGTCATACAAGCCCGGCTCGACCTCTGCCGGGGTGCAAAAGGTGAAAGCGCCGTAAGCCAGATGTTCATACATATCATCCGTCATCACCCAGACATGGGGATGCTTGAGCAGCACGTCGGTCAGCGCCTTTAGCTCGTCCCAGCTATAGCCTGCGCCAGTCGGGTTGGACGGTGAGTTGAACAGGAACCACTTGGTGCGCGGGGTGATCGCGGCCTCTAGCTGGTCTGCGGTAATTTTGTAGCCGCGCGACATTTCGCCTTCGATAAACACAGGCGTGCCACCGCCCAGCAAAACCATATCGGGATAGCTGACCCAATAGGGGGCGGGAATGATGACTTCGTCGCCGGGGTTCAGCGTCGCCATAAAGGCGTTATACAGCACCTGCTTGCCCCCCGTTCCGACGCTGACCTGCGCGGGGGCATAGGACAGGTTGTTGTCGCGCTTGAACTTGGCGCAGATCGCCTGCTTTAGCTCTGGGATGCCATCGACAGCGGTGTATTTCGTCTTGCCGTCTTTGATCGCCTGCGTCGCGGCGGCCTTGATGTTGGCGGGCGTATCGAAATCCGGCTCTCCTGCGCCAAGGCCGATGATATCGCGGCCCTGCGCCTTTAGTTCTGCAGCGCGGGTGGTGACGGCGATAGTGGGGGATGGTTTGACGCGGTCTAGGGTCGCAGACAGAAAGGTCATCAGGGGCATCCTGTGGTCAAGTGGCGTTGTCTGTGTCATAGGATGATGACCTAAGTTCACGCAAGCGATCAGAAGGTTTATATGCCCGATTCAGATTGGTACAGCGACGAAGCAGCAACCTTTGGCGACCGCCTGACAGCGGCGCGCGAAGCTGCAGATTTAACCGTTGACGGTTTGGCCACGCGGCTGGGCGTCAAGGTGTCCACCCTTGCAGGGTGGGAACAGGACGTCAAAGAACCCCGCGCCAACAGGCTGCAAATGCTGGCAGGTATGCTGGGCGTCAGCCTGACATGGCTGCTGACAGGGCAGGGCGACGGTCTACTGCCGCCGAGCGATGACACGCCGGCAGATACGGATGCCCGCGCCTTGCTGGCTGAACTGCGCGATCTGCGCCTGTCGATGGCTGCTAGCGCGGACCGGCTGGCGCGGCTAGAAAAGCGGCTGCGAGAAAAGCTAAAGGACGACAAATGACCGAGACTGTTGAAATTGCGCGCAAGCGCCTGATCATGCGGTCCATGCGCCGCGGCATCAAGGAAATGGACCTGATCCTGTCTGATTTCGCGAGCCGCGCGCTACGCGGTTATGACGCGGATCAGCTGGCCTTGTACGAGGCGTTGCTGGATGAAAGCGATCTAGACATCTATCACTGGGTCAGCGGCCAAAGCGGCGCGCCTGCCAGATTTGCACCGCTGGTTAGCGAAATTTCAGCTGGTGCAACTGGGTTGACACGACCGCACGCAACTTAACGAAATTTTTGATAATTTGGTGCAGGCTCCGTTTCAGACAGCTGGAACGGAGACTGCAATGACCTTGCACGCCAAACTGAACACGAAAACCGATGACAGCACGATGTCACCGGCCAACGCGGCCTTTATGGCGACCTATCTGGATTCGCTTTTGTTGGTTGAACGCCTGCACCGCTTACTGCTGGACGTGATCAAGGACGAATTTGAACGGATGGGGGTGCTGGAAATCAACCCTGTGCAGGCGCTGCTGCTGTTCAACGTCGGCGAAAACGAGGTGACGGCCGGGGAATTGAAATCCCGCGGTTATTACCAAGGCAGCAATGTCAGCTATAACCTCAAGAAGCTCGTCGATAACGGCTATTTGCATCACGAACGGTCCGAAATTGACCGACGATCTGTGCGTGTGCGCCTGACCCAAAAAGGGCGGGAAATCCGGCAGATTGTATCGACCCTATTTGCGACCCATGCCGAAGGGCTGTTGTCGCGCGGGGTCGTGGATCAGCAAGGGATCGAAGATATCACCGGATCGCTGCGCCGGGTGGAACGGTATTGGACCGAACAGATCCGCTATATCTATTGACGGGCATCCGACAGCGCGAGGCTTTGCAGCTCTCGTAGCAGTTTGCGTTCCATCGCGGCGGCGTAGTTGTCAAAGCCAAGCGCCGTTTCGACAAAAGCGCCCGGTCCGCGAATGACGTAGGCGCGGAAATACGCGGATAGTTCTGTGATATCCGCAATACTGTCGTCTTGGCCGGGCTGTTGGTTTGGTGCGATGGTCAATCCATTCACCGTCACACCCTGCGGCGTGCGGCTGGCGGGGATGTCTTGTGGACGCGGCCCGGTATTTGCAATGCCGTCGCCGGACAGATCCAGCGTACGGGTCCAGCAATCTGCCTGCGTGTCCAGCATGGCAAATCCCGTCAGCAGGGCAGAGCCAAGTGCGGTGGTCTGGTCCTGAATACTGCGCGGGGCGGCCCGGATGCGCTGCCGGGCTGCGGTCAGGTCATCGGCATTCGCAATTGTCGTCCACGGCAGAATGACAGTCTGGGCGGTTGGACCGCTCCATTCAAACACGGTCAGCCGGATGGGTGCGCTGGACTGTTGCAGGATGGCGCGGGCGACGTCATCGGTGCCCAAGGCCTGCGCCAGACCCTGCCGTTGTAGATCATATTCGCGCGTATCGACCGAGCCTGAGATATCAAGCCCTAGCGCCAAGGCCTGACGGCAAGCAGCATTCGCTGCCGGCGCAGTCAGCAAAAGGGCAGCGACTACACCCGCAAGGCTGATCACTGCGCGGTGAATACGGCTGCCCCTGTGATAAAAAATATCAGCTTGGGCTGGCAGGCCTGTGACAACGACGCCGCACGCGCCATCGTCTTCAGACCTGCCAGCCCGCGCCATGACTTACCAGTGACCGGTGTTTTGCATGCTCGCCCAAGGTTCAGCCGGGGCCAATGCATCGCCTTTTTGCAGCAGCTCGACCGAGATATTATCGGGAGAGCGCACAAACGCCATGTTGCCGTCGCGCGGCGGGCGGTTGATCGTGATGCCGTTGTCCATCAGGTGCTGGCAAAGCGCGTAAATGTCGTCGGTTTCATAGGCGAGGTGGCCAAAGTGGCGGCTGTCAGACGGCAGCGCATCGTCGCCGTCCCAGTTATACGTCAGCTCGACCGGGCAATCCTCGTCACCCTCGGCCGCCATGAAAATCAGCGAAAAGCGACCGCCTTCGTCGTCGCGGCGCTTGGTTTCTTTCAGACCCAGCAGGTTAAAGAACGCCATCGTCTTTTCCAGGTCTTTCACGCGGACCATGGTGTGCAGATATTTCAAGGACATTGCTGTCATTCCTTTTTCGAGGTGTATCTGCGCCCAGACCTAGCATGCAGGGCGCCGCCGCCAAGTCGCAATCAGAACGCAGAGCGCAGATCCATTCCGACGGTGGCATATTCCGTGTCAAACCGCTCTGCCGCAGAGAAGGTGCGGCCAACGCCCAAGGTTACGACCGGGCTGAAACCATAGTATTCGACGTTGTCAAACTGTGCCGCCACCTGTGCATTCACACTGCGATCGCGCCGGGTCCCGTCGACATAAATGGATTCGCCGTAGTTGCGTTCTTCTAGCTGTAGGCCAAAGCCGAATTTCACGTCCATGATCGGCTTAGCCAGATCAAGTCCTGCGCTGACCCGCCACGCCGTAAAATCATTTTCGGCGCTGTCGGAACTGCTGATACGGCGCGCAACGCCAAGGCTGACAAGATTGCCAGAGGGCTGCAGGGTCGAATAATTGATTCCCGCGCCGTAATTCAAGATGTCTGGATCAACAATTGGGCTGCCGAAAGCGTCTGTCCGGTCCCCGCGCGCTGACTGATTTTTACGTCCAAATCCATCCAGACGCACCTGATCCGTCTGGCTTAGACTAAAGGTATGCGAAATGGACGGGGCAATGAACCGCTGATATGGATCGCCGCCATACCACGATTTTCCGACCTGCAACGTGACTGTCGTCGGACGCGCGCCGGCCTTCAAAATCCGTTTTTGAATGAGGCTGAACGACGCCTCTGTATAGGAAAAATCGCTACCGCTGCGGGGCAGGTCGCTGGGGTCGGTAAAGCTTGCGTCGATATCGCGCTGCAAGGCGTCCTTGGCCGACTGACCAAGGGCATAGGTCGTGGTGCGCAAATCAAATCCAAGGGACAATTGCGCACGCTCTGTTTCAAGCGTGCGATAACGCGCGGACACGGCAGCATCGAACTGGACGCCGGACAGCGGCTTGGCCGACTCGCTCAGCACGGTCACGAAGGGGCCGATCGTCGCGGTGTCAGAGCGAGAGCCGTTATTGATGTTATTCGACGGGGACGCGCTGAATTCTAGGTTGAACGACAGCGGATTGCGATTGCGCAAAAATGCGTAGTCTTGCGCAACCGACTGTGCGCCGGACGCAGATGGCGCGGCCTGCCGGGCGCGGCGCAGCCAGAACTGCGCGCGCGTGTCGTGCCCTTGGCTCGCATGGGCCCGCGCCGCAAGCCGCGCTGCAACATAGCGCGATGTGTCGTCACCAGCAGCGCGGTATCCGCGCTGCGCCAAACCTGTCGCCTGTGCCGGCTGCCCTTGATCCAAGGCAGCCTGCGCGCCAAGAATCAGGGCGGCGGGGTCGCTGGGATCTCGATCAAGTAAGGCGTTTAAGACCTGCGCCGCATCCGACGCTCGCCCAGCGTTTAGAAGCTGCTGCGCCAAAACGCGCATATCCTCGGCCGATAGTGCGGTTGCGCCCTGCACCAGCGCTGCGGGCGCTGGTCCGGATTGCGACGCAGCAGGGGACGCCCCAAAGCTGAACGCTGCAAGGGCCGCCGTAGCTAGGTGCAAACGGATCATCGGTACAGGATCACGCCGCCAGTTTCCTGAACATCCACATCAGTATACCGGGGATCTGTCGATTCCAGAACAATGACGCCAACGATCTCTCCACCTGGAAGGGTCGTTGTGTCGCCTGAGACGAGACCATTAAACGTGCCGGTCTCATAAACCTCAATCCCGCCGTCTCCATTGGAAATATATGACCCCATTTCGGTCGTAATCTCGCCGTTAGAATCGATGGATGGGCTGCCTTCTTGAATTGAAATGGTAACATCGGGCAATTGCAGGTCTGTATCGCCGGTCCCAAGTGTGATTTCGTTGCCAAATTGGTCAATTGCAATACGGTTCGTCAGGCGACCTTTTACTGCGTCGTTAGCGTTGAAATCCTCAAAGTCGATTTGCATCGACATGTCGCCAGTTGTGTATTCAAGCCCACCACGGTTGTCAAAAACCCGAATACCGGAATAGTCGCCGCTAAAGTTCGCCTGACCGCTAGTTGGTAGCGTCACGCCGCCTTCGCGCTGATACACAAAACCGCCATAGCCATAAGGAACGTAGCCGCCTGTCCGAACGATAGCATAGCTTGTGTTCGGCTCTCCGTCCGTTTGGTTTTTGCTGACGGCGTAAAGGGCGCGATAAGGGGTGACCTGATCAACGGGAGTCCCTGTCAGCGGATCATTGACCGAAGAGCTTGCACCGAAGACCCGAGCTGTGCCTACAGTGCCGAGCGTGCCGGGGAGGCGCGTATAGACGTTTGCTCCGTCAAAACCGATACCGTCTACCATGAAGGTGTCGGTTGCGCTGTCGTATGCAACTTCCTCGACAAGGCCGCCGCCATCGACGGCTTCTTCAAAACGGAAGATACCGGTTTCAGCGCTGGCCGTCGTGGTGCCAGGCAAAACAGTGACTGCACCGTCATTTGTGATTCCACCATCTTCATCAGTTGTGTCGGTCGTATCCGTTGTATCTGTATCTGTATCAGCGTCATCAAATAAGGGCTGTCCATCGCCGCAGGCTGTAAGCAAAGCAAGCAGAGAGCTCGCGAGAGTTAAACGGATCATGGAATCGTCCTTTGGAATGGCTTTAATTTGAACTTTACTGTCCGGGGCTGACAGCGCTGAGTCAATGCGCGCCGCCATATCGCCGCCGGTTTGTTCACCACTTATGGAGGTTTTGCCACGCCCCGCCTAAAGTGCAGCGATTCGCGATAAAAGGACGATCCCCATGCCCGTGACCCCGGACCAACAGGCCGAAATCGATGCCCTGCGCGCCAGCCCCCGCCAGACGTTGCGGGCCGTGTCCGACGGCGCGGAAAAGCATTTGTACACAGCGCACCCCGTGCTGGATCACGGTTTTGTCCGGCTGATCGACTATATGGGCGACGATGCCGCGATCTGTCAGGCCGCCCGTGTGTCATACGGCAAAGGCACCAAATCCGTGCAGAACGACGAAGGGCTGATCCGCTATTTGATGCGGCACTGGCACAGCACACCGTTCGAGATGTGCGAGATTAAGCTGCACGTCAAACTGCCCGTCTTTGTCGCGCGCCAGTGGATCCGTCACCGGACGGCGAATGTGAACGAATATTCTGCGCGGTATTCGATTCTTGATCGTGAATTCTACATGCCTGATCCGTCCCAATTGGCGGCGCAAAGCACCATCAACAATCAGGGTAGGGGCGCCAGCCTAACACCCGATGAATCCGCGCGGGTGCTGGACATCCTCAAGGGGGACGCCGCGCAAACCTATGATCACTATGCGGAAATGATCGCCGAAGAAGGTCCCGACGGCACCCCAAAGCAGGGCCTTGCCCGCGAGCTTGCACGCATGAACCTGCCCGCGAACATCTATACTCAGTGGTACTGGAAGGTGGACTTGCACAACCTGTTCCACTTTTTGCGCCTGCGCGCCGACGCCCACGCTCAATATGAAATCCGCGTTTATGCCGACGTGATTTGCAACATCGTCGCCGACTGGGTCCCCGCCGCTTACGGTGCCTTTGCAGACTACCGTCTGGGCGGGGCCGTGCTGTCTGCCAAGGGACTAGCCTGTCTGCAGCGCATGCTGAAGGGCGAGGAGGTCACGCAAGAGACCTCTGGCATGAGCAAGGGCGAATGGCGGGAGTTTCAGGGCGTCTTGGCGTAATCTCAGCGCTTCGATCCTCTTGATCGCCTGACCTTCGGTCGGTGCTATCGTCGACGACACTCGTTTGAACTGCGCTTTGCTGATGCCGCATGCCGGGAATTTCCGGCATGCGACCTGTGGCGCAGAGGACTAACCCCTTTAAGTTGTCCGGAATCGGTCGAATCGAGACGATTCTGGCAGGGGAATTTGGCTGCGCACGCGTGCTGGACTTTGATCGTTTGAGGCAAAAAATAGCCTTAATTGTGCAACGATATCTGGTTAATGACGCTACGTCCGAACGGTGTCTTGGCGTGTTTGAGCGCTGATATAAAACGATTTTTCAGGAAATTAACATTTTTCGGGGAAATCTTGCCCCGTGTTCCCATAGTGCGCTTTGCCCGTATCCGATAATTTTGCCTTAGAAATGACAAACGCCTTGGGGGTCAAAATGCACGCTACAAAATGTTCGACCGCAACTTCTAGTTTTCCGGAAATCCAGATGGCTATTCTGGACCGTCTGTCTCAGCAAGCCGACCGGTTGGCGGCACCGCCACAGAAGACGAAAGCAAATATTTTGCACCGCTGGACGCGTTTGCTGTCTTGGTAATGTGATGATGCGCACCCAACTCCGGTTTTGAACCGTCGAGTTTGGGATGGTCTGCCAACCTAGCGCAAATCACCACCCGTTGTTTACGATTAGCCAGTTTTCAGAGTGCTTTAAAGCCCGCACGGCATCCGCCGGAGCGGGCTTTATCGTGCGAATTGAGCCCTTGGCGCTCGCGGCAGGCCGCGCGGCAAGTGGCTCTTGATTATTCTCGTGCTATGTCAAATGTCACGCGCGTCAGTCTTGTTTTGTCAAAGCCATAAGGTGTTACCCACTATGAAGGTTTTCAGCCTCAAATCCTGCGATACCTGCAAAAAAGCGATCAAAGCGCTGCGGGATGCGGGCCATGATCCGCAGATCATCGACGTGCGCGCCGACGGGCTGACGGATGCTGACCGCGCGGCGATCATCGGTCAGTTCGGTGATGCGGCGATTAACAAATCGTCAACCACGTGGCGGAACCTAGAGGAGGGGGAGAAGGCGCAGCCTGTGGCCAGTCTGCTGACCCTGTATCCGACGCTAATGAAGCGTCCGGTGATCCAGAACGGCGATGTTTGGACAATTGGCTGGAAGGCAGACGCGCAAGCCGCGCATCTGTAAGGCGGCCCACCTTTCGGCAGGCCGCCCAAGTGTTTAGCGCAGGTCCGGCGCGGTCGCGGACAACGCCAGCTCTGCCACGATCTCGTCCAGCGCCATGACTTTCGTCTGCTGTTCGCCCAAGCGGCGGACAGAGGCGGTGCGCTCTTCAACCTCGCGGCCGCCCAGCGCCAGAATGATCGGCACCTTACCGACAGAGTGTTCGCGGACCTTGTAGTTGATCTTTTCGTTGCGGGTGTCCGCCTCGGCGCGGATGCCTTTGGCGCGCAGGGCCGCGACGACTTCCATGGCATAGTCGTCGGCATCGGACACGATGGTGGCCACGACAACCTGACGTGGGGCCAGCCAGAATGGCAGCTTGCCGGCGTGTTCCTCGATCAAGATGCCGATGAAACGTTCAAAGCTGCCCAGCACGGCGCGGTGCAGCATCACAGGGCGATGCTTGTCGCCGTCGGCGGCGACATAGTTGGCGTCCAGACGTTCGGGCAAGTTGGGGTCGACCTGCAAAGTGCCGCACTGCCATTCACGGCCAATCGCGTCGGTCAGCGTGAATTCCAGCTTGGGGCCATAGAATGCACCTTCGCCGGGCAGCAGTTCAAACCCGTAGCCAGCGGCCTTGCAGGCGTCGCCCAGCGCAGCCTCGACCCGGTCCCAGCTTTCGTCGCTGCCGATCCGCTTTTCAGGGCGGGTGGACAGTTTGATCGTCCAGTTCGTAAACCCAAGGTCGGCGTAGACCGAGGCGAGCAGTTTGATGAACTTTTCGGTTTCCGCCACGATCTGGTCGTCGGTGCAAAAGATGTGGGCGTCGTCCTGCGTAAAGCCGCGCACGCGCATGATGCCGTGCAGCGCGCCCGACGGCTCGTAACGGTTGCACGATCCGAATTCGGCCATGCGCAGCGGTAGGTCGCGGTAGGATTTCAGGCCTTGGTTAAAGATCTGCACGTGGCAAGGGCAGTTCATCGGCTTAAGCGCGTTGACTGTCTTTTCGCGGGCGTGATCCTCGTCGACTTCGACGATGAACATGTGGTCCTGATAGTTGTCCCAGTGGCCGGATTTTTCCCACAGCACGCGGTTCACGACCTGCGGGGTGTTGACCTCGACGTAGCCGTCAGCGCGCTGCTTGCGGCGCATGTAGTCCTGCAGTTCGGTGTAGATCGTCCAGCCGTTCGGGTGCCAGAACACCTGACCGGGGGCCTCTTCCTGCATGTGATACAGGTCCATCTCGCGGCCAAGCTTGCGGTGGTCGCGCTTTGCGGCTTCCTCCAGCATATGCAGGTGGGCCTTCAGGTCCTCTTTGTTGGTGAAGGCGGTGCCGTAGATGCGTTGCAGCATGGCGCGGTCACTGTCGCCGCGCCAATAGGCACCGGCGATGGACATCAGCTTAAAGCAGTCGCCGGGGACTTGGCCGGTGTTCTGCAGGTGCGGGCCGCGGCACAGGTCCTGCCAGTCGCCGTGCCAATACATGCGCAGCGGCTCGTCGCCGGGAATGCTCTCGATCAGCTCGACCTTATAAGGTTCGCCGCGGTCTTGGTAATACTGGATCGCCTTGGGGCGGTCCCAGATTTCCGTGCGCACATCATCACGCTTGTTGATGATTTCCTTCATCTTTTTCTCGATGGTCGCAAGGTCTTCTGGTGTGAAGGGCTCCTTGCGGTCAAAGTCGTAATACCAGCCATCCTTGATCACCGGGCCGATGGTGACCTGCGTGTCAGGCCAGATTTCCTGCACGGCGCGGGCCATGATGTGGGCCAGGTCATGGCGTACCAGTTCCAGCGCGGGAACGGCGTCTTTCATTGTGTTGATGGCGATAGAGCTGTCGGCGTCAATGGGCCACTGCAGGTCATAGTGCTGACCGTTCACAGTCGCGGAAATTGCCTTTTTGCGCAGGGACGACGAAATGTCCGCCGCGACATCGCCAGCGGTGACGCCAGCATCATAGCTGCGCGCATTGCCATCGGGAAAAGTAAGGGTGATCTGGGCCATTATACTGGCTCCTCATCGGTTTGGCGCCCACGGAACGCCCGGTTGCGGGATATGTGTGGCGCTTAGATGCCGTTTGGTGCGCGCGGGGTCAAGAGGCTGGCGTATGCGCGGTTTGCGGTTAAGTTTGCGGCGCCAAAGCAGGGAAGCGTCATGCCGCAAGATTTTGCCAAAACTGTCTTTAACCGCGTAACGCGGGATGCAGGTGCCAGCGGTGGTTTGGACAAGGACGCGCAGCAGGCCGAGCCGGGCAATTTTCTGCGTCATATCGCGGCGCTGTCGGGCAGCAAGCTGGCAGACGGGTTGATCGACCCCAAGCTGGTGCTGTCATGGCTGCTGACACATCTGGGGGCGGGATCGTTCTGGGTTGGCCTGCTGGTACCTGTGCGCGAAAGCGGCGCGTTGCTGCCGCAGCTTTTTACGACGCCCTATATTGCAGCCTCGCCCTATCGCAAATGGTTCTGGGCGGGCGGATCGGCGGTGCAGGGCGTTTGCGCGGGCGGGATCGCGGTAGCGGGGCTCACGCTGCAAGGCGCAGTCGCCGGGGCGGTGATCGTCACGCTGCTGGGCGTGCTCGCGCTGGCGCGGTCGGTCTGTTCGGCCAGCTACAAGGACGTGCTGGGCAAGACGGTCGGCAAGTCCCGGCGGGGCACGGCCACGGGTTTTGCCAGCTCTGCCGCCGCCGTTGGCGTTATCGCCTTTGCAATGGTGTTGCTGCTGGACCTTGGCGATCGCGCGGTCATCGTGATCGCCGCGCTGCTACTGGCGGCGGCGTTCTGGCTGATTGCCGCGGCGGTGATGGCGGGGCTCAAAGAGCCGCATTCCCAGCCAGAGGATGCAAGTGGCATCGGGTTGCGCCAGTTCCGTCTGCTGCGCACCGATCCACAGCTGTTGCGTTTTATCGCAGTGCGCAGCCTGTTGGTCGGCACCGCGCTTGCGCCGCCGTATTTCCTGCTGCTGCGCCCTGATAGCGCGCTGAACCAACTTGGGGCGCTGGTCCTGGCCTCGGCCACCGCGGCGCTGGTGTCGAGCTATGTTTGGGGGCGCTTGTCTGACCAGTCGTCGCGCAAGGTGTTGATGTATGCGGGGATTGCGGGCGGGGCGGTGCTGTCGGCGGTTGTCGCACTGACGCAGGTAGGGTGGATCGCCGCGCCGGGCGTGATCCCCGTGGCGCTGTTCGGCCTGATGATCGCCTACCAAGGCGTCAGGATCGGCCGGTCCACGCATCTGGTCGACATGGCGGATGAAGGCGACCGCGCGCCCTATACTGCGCTGTCGAATACCATCGTCGGGCTGGTTCTGCTGGTCGCGGGCGGTCTGTTCGCGGCTGTGGGGGCGGCGTCGGTGCCCCTTGTCATTGCCCTGTTCGCCGTGATGTGTTGGGGCGCGGCGGGACTGGCCGCAGGATTGAAAGAGGTGCAGGCCGATGCCTAACATGTTGAAAACACCGCAGGGGCGGCAGATCGCTTATCACCACACGACCGGGCAGGGACCGACGATTGTGTTTCTTGGCGGGTTCAAATCCGACATGGGCGGCACCAAGGCTGTGCATCTAGAGGCATGGGCGCAGGCACAAGGCCGCGCGTTCTTGCGGTTCGACTATTCCGGCCACGGCGAAAGCAGCGAAGCCTTTACCGACGGGGCCATCGGCGATTGGTTCGCAGATGCCCGCGCCGCGCTGGACATGGTCAAGGGGCCGCTGGTGCTGGTCGGCTCCAGCATGGGCGGCTGGATTTCCCTGCTTTGCGCAAGGGCGATGCCGGAACGGATCGCGGGGCTGGTCACCATCGCCGCAGCCCCTGATTTCACCGAGGACAGCATGTGGGCCAGCTTTGACGCCAGCCAGCGGGATGCCCTTTTGCGCGACGGCCAGATCGCGCTGCCGTCAGAGTATGGCGATCCTTATATCATCACCCGCCGCCTGATCGAGGATGGCCGCGATCAACTGGTCTTGCGCAGCCCGCTGGACCTGCCGTTCCCGGTGCGGTTTCTGCAGGGGACAGCCGATCTGGACGTGGATGTCAGCGTCGCGCTGCGGCTGATGGATCATGTCACGGGGGACGATGTGCGGCTGACTCTGGTCAAAGGCGCAGACCACCGTTTTTCCGACCTAGACTGTCTGGACATGATAACAGCTGCGGTGACGCAGGTGCTGGACCGCGCCGCTGACTGATCTGCCGCAACGTCTTGCTTTGGATCGGGCTGCGCCGCCACTAGCGTCCGCTGGAACAAGGGGTGGCATATGGCACTAACACGCGGGCAAATGGCGGGCTGGGGCTTGGCAGACATGGGCGTGAACGTCTTTGTCGTGGTCAAGCAGCTGCTGGTTTTCACGTTTCTGACGACGCATCTGGGCGTGCCACCAGCGGCCGCGGGCCTTGTTACCTTTGCGGTGCTGGCCTTCGATGTCGTGACTGATCCGATCGTCGGCTATCTGTCTGATCGCAGCCAAAGCCGCTGGGGCCGCCGCGCCCCGTGGATCGCCGTCGGTGCGGTCATCTTGGCGACCTCCATCGTGTTGATGTTCGCGGTGCCTGCGGGGCTGCCTTGGCAAAGCAATGCCTTATGGGTCACGCTGTTTTTCGGCTTGGCCTCTGTCGGGTTCACCTTCGTTGCGATCCCCTATGGCGCAATGGCGGGGGAAATGACGCAAGACCCGGCCGAACGCTCTGCGATGATGGCCTACCGGATGAGCTTTGCATCGCTTGGGCTGCTGACCGCCGGGGCGCTGGTGCCGGCCTTGGCGGGCAATACGCAGGCCGGATACGCGCGGGCGGTTCTGATCGTGGCTCCGGTTGTGGTGCTGACGATCTGGGGGATGTTGCTGGCGACGCGGCGCGCGCCGCAAATCACGGCACCCGCCAGCGCGGGGTTCACAGCCGTGCTGCGGCTGGTGCTTGGCAATCGTCCCTTTGCGATACTCGTCGCGCTTTACGGCGTGCTGACCTTGGGTGTCGCCTTGATCGCGGCAGGGCTGCAATTGGCAGCGCTATATTTGATGACCGATGCGCCGGGGCCGCTATCAGGGTTGACGGGCGCGCTGGGCATCTTTTCGACGTTGTTTGCGATGTTCATCCTTGGGTCAATCCTGTCGCAATTTCCGTGGGTTTGGGCCAGTGCGCGGTGGGGCAAAATCACGGCGCTGATGCTGGGCCTGATGCTGTATGTCGTTGTTCTGATCGGCGTTTGGCTGTGCTTGCCAGCCAGCGGCGTGACCGCGATGGCGCTGCTTTTCTTTGCGGCGGGGGCAGCAAATGGAGCCTATCAGCAGATCCCTTGGGCGATGTATCCCGATCTGATGGACGTCACCCGCGCCCAGCAAGGGGCCGCGATTGAAGGCGCGTTCAGCGCCGTATGGCTGTTCGGGCAAAAGGTCGCCAACGCACTGGCACCGCTGGCGCTGGGCCTGATGTTGCAGGCGGCGGGCTGGCAGGCGACAACGGCGGGTGTCACGGCGCAAAGCGATCAGGCGCTGAACGCGCTGCGTGTGGCGCTGACCTTGGTGCCAGCGGCGATCTTTGTGGCTGGCGGGCTGGGTCTGTGGCTGATTTATCGCCCGCTGGCAAAGCATGTGGCAAGCCACCGCTAGCCCCCACCGCTAAGGGTTGCACCGCCTTGCCCCCGGTGCGATGACGGAAAAAACACGCAAGGGCAGGGCAAAGATATGACGCGCGAACCGCTGGTGATGATTCCGCCAATGCTGTGTGACGCCCGCGTTTTTGCCCCGCTGACGGCCGCCATGTCGGTCGACCATGCGACCTGCATCATGCCGACCACCGGGGGCGACCGGATCGAAGATATCGCAAGCCGCATTCTGGACTGGGCTCCCGCACGCTTTGCGCTGCTCGGGGCGGGCATGGGCGGCGCTGTCGCGCTAGAGGTCATCCGCCGTGCGCCTACGCGGGTGTTGCGCATTGCGCTGATGAATTGCACGTCGCAGCCCGAAACGCCGCAAACCTCTGCCGCGAGAGAGCCGCTGATCGTCGCCGCCCGCGCTGGGCGGTTCAAGGACGTCGTCGCGCAGGAAATGCCCGCCGCCTGTTTTGCCGAAGGCCCGCACCGCCGCATGGCGATGGAATGCGTGACCGATATGGCTTGGGCGATGGGGCCAGAGCACTACGTCACGCAGGCCCGCGCCATGCAGCGCCGCCGCGATCAATCCGCGACCCTGCGCCAGATTCGCCAGCCCGCGATGGTGATCTGCGGGGCCGAAGACACGATTTACCCTGTGCGCCGCCACGAATTTATGGCGGAAATGATCCCCTATTCGCGGCTGGAAGTCATCGAAGGCGCAGGCCATCTGCCGATGCTGGAACAGCCAGAGGCAACATTGGCCGTCATGCGCGATTGGATGCGGCAACCGCTTGTGTTGCGATAGGGCAGCAAAAAGCCCCGCCGACTTTCATCGGGCGGGGCTGATTGATAGCTTCAGTTCGTTTACTTCGCAGCGGTCTTGGCTGGCATTGCCGTGACATTGCTCGCCTTGGCCTTGGCGGATTTCGCAGGTTGCGGCGCATCAGCGTTGTCGTCGATGAACTGCAGCACCAGTGGGCGAATGTTTTTGCGCCACTTGCCGCCAGCAAAAATGCCGAAGTGACCTGCGCCCGGCTCTAGGTGAGCGGCTTTTTTGCTGTCGGGCAGGCCCGTCATTAGGGCCAGCGCGGCAAGGCATTGGCCAGGCGCCGAGATATCGTCTTTTTCACCCTCGACCACCTTCACAGCGACCGTGGTGATTGCGCCGATATCGACCTTTTTGCCAGCAACCGTGAAATCATTGCGGGCGATGTCGCGGTTTTTGAACACGCGTTCGACCGTGGACAGATAAAATTCGGCAGGCATATCCATCACAGCAAGGTATTCGTCGTAGAATTCATTGTGCTTGTCATGCTCTGACGCTTCACCCTTTGCCGTCGCGATGATCTGGTCGCGGAAGGCGTTTGTATGCGCTTCGCGGTTCATCGAGATGAAGGAGGACAGCTGCAACAGGCCGGGATAAACCTTGCGGCCCACCCCTTTGAATTTAAATCCAACCTGCTGGATCATCAGCTGTTCCAACTGGCCCATGCTGACGGAATGGCCAAATTCTGTGACCGAGGTCGGGTTGGCATCAGGGTCGATTGGACCGCCGATCAAGGTCATCGACCGTGGCTGTGCGCTGGGGTCTTCGGCGGCCAGATAGGCGACGGCAGCCATGGTCAGCGGCGCAGGCTGGCAGACGGCGATGACGTGTAGGTCGCTGCCAAGCTCTTTCATGAAGTCAACAAGGTAGAGCGTGTAATCTTCGATATCGAATTTGCCGGAGCTGACAGGGATGTCGCGCGCATTGTGCCAATCGGTGGTATATACGTCGCAATCAGGCAGCAGGGAAATCACGGTCTTTTTCACCAGCGTCGCATAGTGACCCGACATGGGGGCAACCAGCAGCACGCGGCGTTTCTTAGGCTCGCGACCGCCAACCTTGAAGTGAATCAAGTTGCCAAAGGACTTTTCCAACACCGTTTCAATATGAACGATATGGTCCGTGCCGTCAGCGGCGGTTTGCGATGGAATGTTCCAGTCAGGTTTCACGACCATACGGCTGAAGGCACGTTCGGTGACTTCGCCCCAAGCGCCAAGCCAATCCATAAACGGATTGGCCGTCATCGCCATGGCGGGGTAGCTGGCAAAAGCCCGCGCAGTCGACCCAAGCCATTGGTTCGTGTTACGCATGCTTTCCATCATGTCGTAGGTCATCATATACTTCATGTTGGAACGTTCCTGATGTGGTCGCGCAATGAATGCTGCAGCTGCGAAGGTAGGCCGGGGGGAGTGATATGACAACTATTGATATTCATGAAGGTGAAACGAGCCGTAAAGAACTTGACAATTTAGAAAAGAATTTGGCGCGTGTTGATGCTTTGTCACAGCGTCTGGTTGCAGCGTTGTCCAAAGGGCGGCAGGTGCCGACCGCGCTGCAAGGGCCAAGCAAAGAGCTTTATGCCAAAGCCGCAGGTGCCTATTGGACCGAGATGGTCAACAACCCGGCGAAGCTGATCGAACATCAGCTGTCGTTCTGGTCAAAATCCGTGACCCATTTCGTTGAGGCGCAGGCGCTGCTGGCGCAGGGCCATATCGCCGCGCCAGAGGATAAGACCCCGCCAGATCGCCGCTTTTCCCACGAGCTGTGGCGCACCAACCCCTTTTTCAACTTCGTCAAACAGCAGTACATGATCAACGCCGAGGCGATTACGCAGGCGATTGACGATGTCGAAACGCTGGACCCTGCCGAAAAGAGGCGCCTGCGCTATTTCGGCCAGCAGATCGTCGATCTGTTCAGTCCCACCAACTTTTTGGCCACAAATCCCGAGGCGCTGAGCCTGGCGGTCGAGACGGAGGGCGAATCCCTTGTCAAAGGGCTGGAAAACCTTGTCCGCGACCTAGAGGCGAACAACGGTGATCTGGTGGTCACGCTGGCGGACAAGGACGCCTTTACCGTTGGCGAAAACCTGGCGACTACGCCGGGAGAGGTCGTATTTCGCAACCATCTGTTCGAGCTAATCCAGTACACGCCGACCACCAAGACCGTGTTTGAAACACCGCTGGTGATCTTTCCGCCTTGGATCAACAAATACTATATCCTTGATTTGAAGCCCGAAAACTCTTTGATCAAATGGATTGTTGATCAGGGCCATACCCTTTTCGTGGTGTCTTGGGTGAACCCGGACCCCAGCTATGCTGACACATCGATGACCGATTATATCCAGGACGGGTTCTTGCAGGCGATCAGCACGGTCAAGGCGATCTGCGATGTGCCGCAGATCAATGCCATCGGTTACTGCATCGCGGGTACGACCTTGTCGCTGACGCTGGCCTTGCTGGCGCAGCGCGGTGATGCTTCGGTCAAATCGGCCACCTTGTTCACCGCGCTGACCGACTTCTCCGATCGCGGAGAGGTTGGAGTCTTCTTGGACGAAGACTTTATGAATGGGATTGAGCTTGAGGTCGCCAAGACGGGGATCTTGGACAAATACTACATGTCGCGGACCTTTAGCTTTTTGCGGTCCAACGACCTGATTTATGGGCCTGCGATCAAAAGCTACATGCTGGGCAAGGCTCCGCCTGCCTTTGATCTGCTGTATTGGAACGGCGATGCGACGAACCTGCCGGGCAAGATGGCGCAGCAATATCTACGCGGTCTATGTCAGGACGATAAGTTCGCGAGCGACGGGTTCGACGTTGCCGGCGCAACGGTGCAGATCGGGCAGATCACCCAGCCAATCTGCGCGATTGCTTGCGAAACGGATCACATCGCCGCGTGGAAAAGCTGCTTTCGCGGGGTGCAAAAGATGGGATCGGACGACAAGACCTTTATCCTGTCCGGCTCTGGCCACATCGCAGGCATCGTCAATCCGCCCGCGAAAAAGAAGTACGGTCATTGGCTGAACCCTGATCTGTCGCTTGATCCGGATGCTTGGAAGGATACGGCAAGCCAGCAAGAGGGCAGCTGGTGGCCGCATTGGCAGGCGTGGCTTGCGGAAAAATCAGGCGAGATGATTCCACCCCGCGCACCGGGTTCGCCCAAATTTCCGCCGATTTGCTCGGCACCCGGAACCTATGTGACTTAGGGGCAGTTTGTTTCGCGTATGAATTGTATCGGCATATCAGAGCATTACGCACCTGCAGAAAATCAAAATGCTGCAGTGCGGAAAAAACTTGCAATGCTGCACTGCAGCATATAGATTGTTTGTACAGATACAGGCGATGGGAATGACCTTCGCCAACATAGCAAAGGATGCATACCATGGCTAAGACACAAGACTTCACCGCCGTTTTCAAAGACATGATGGGTTCTTTCCCAGTCGACACAAAGTCGATGGAAGATGCCTACAAGTCGCAGGCAACTCTGGCCGAAAAGATGTCGACCGTTTCCCTGTCCGCCGCTCAGGAATCCGCACAGCTGTCCGCTAAGTGGGCACAGGACACCCTGACCAAGATGCAGGACATGACCAAGGTCAAGGCAGAGCCAGCAGACTACGCTAAGTCGATGACCGACTTCGCATCGGCCACCGCCGAGTCCGCAGCCGAGCACATGGCCGCTTTCGCTGAGATCGCGAAAAAGGTTCAGACCCAGACGCTGGAACTGATGATGGCCGCTGGCAAGGACATGTCCGAGGACATGACCAACGCTGCGAAAAAAGCGTCCGACGAGATGACAGCCGCTGCTAAAAAAGCAACGACTTCTAAGTAATCCGTCACTGTTGACGAGTATCAGGCGCGCCCTTCGGGGTGCGCCTTTTTGTATCTAGAGTTTTTCTTGTTTGTCTTGCAGTCGCGGCATAGCATTGCTGCACTGCATCATGCTTGGGAGGGCAGACCGTGGCCGCCACCGATAAACCACTGCTGATCAAGCGCTACGCCAGCCGGCGCCTGTATAATACCGAGACCAGCGATTACGTCACGCTGGAAGATATCGCGACTTTTATCCGCGCAGGCCGCGAAGTGCAGATCGTTGATCTGAAATCTGGTGATGACTTGACGCGGCAGTACCTGCTGCAAATCATCGCCGAACACGAAAACCGCGGCGAAAGCGTGCTGGGCGTCGACCTTTTGACCGACCTTGTGCGCGGCTACACCAGCCAGGCCGTATCCGTCGTGCCGCAATTCCTGACCGCCAGCTTCGAGATGCTGCGCGATGGGCAAAGCAAGGCGATGGACAATATGACCAAAACGAACCCGCTGCTGAATATGCCGGGGTTCGAAGCGATGCGCAGCCAGCAATCCGCGTTCTTTAAGGCGATGACCGGTGGGTTGATTCCCGGCGTGTCACGCGAGCCGCAAAAGACCAAGCCTGCGGATGATCTGGAAACGATCAAGGCGCAGCTTGCTGAAATGCAGGACAAGCTGTCCAAGTTGGGCAAGTAAAGGCCCAAACCAATGATCCTGAATGTCGTCGTGGTGGCGGTCGTCACTGCGATGGCCGCGCTTCTGGCCTCGCGCCGGGTTGCATCCGCCCCGCTGTGGCGCGCGACGACAACGCCGCTCGCGTCAATTATCGGCAGCGGATTTCTGGTGCTGGGGCCGCTGCTGGGCGGGGCATACGGCATATGGGCGATCTTGGTCATGGCGGTGTTGAACGCTGTGGCTTGGGCCTTTGGTGCGGCGATCCGGCAAAGCATCGCAGACCCGCGCCCATCCCCGCGCCTTGATACGGCGGCGTCGGTGGTGCTGGCCTTTGCCTATGTCATTTCGGTCGCATATTATCTGAACCTGTTCGGTGCCTTCGCCGTCAGCCTGACACCGTTTGATACGGATATGGCGGCGCGCACGGTGTCGACTGCGGTGTTCCTGTGCGTCCTGATCGTAGGCTGGACCAAAGGCTTTGCCGCGCTGGAACGGATGGAGCAGGTGTCGGTCGGGATTAAACTCGCGATTATCGCGGGGCTGCTAACCGGGCTGGCCATCACCTTTGCGCAGCGCGCCGGGGCGGGGACGCTGATTATCGAAACCCAGCATCTGGCGTTTTGGCCTGCAATCACCTTGGGCTTTGGCCTGATCGTGACAGTGCAAGGGTTCGAGACGTCGCGCTTCCTTGGCGAAAGCTATGATGCCCCCATGCGCGTGCGATCAATGAAGCTGGCGCAGCTGACAGCCGCCGCGATCTACATGGTCTATATCATCTTGCTGGTGCCTCTGTTTGCGGCTTCCGAGTACCAGCTGTCGGAAACCGCGATCATCGACATGATGGCCGGGGTCGCACCGGTGTTGCCGCTGCTGTTGGTCGCCGCCGCGCTTGCCGCGCAGTTCAGCGCGGCGGTAGCGGATACCAGCGGATCAGGCGGGCTGATTGCAGAGGTGACGCGCGGACGCGTTGACCCGCGCACAGGTTATGCGGTGCTGGTGGGGCTTGGTGTCGTGATGACTTGGACGCTGGATGTGTTCCAGATCATCGCTTTCGCCAGCCGCGCCTTTGCGTTGTACTATACGCTTCAAGCCGTTGTTGCGGCGCAAACGTCGCTGGGCCGGGGTGCCAAGACACGCGCCTTTGGCTGGGCCGCCCTTGCGATATTTGGCGCGTTGATCGTCGTGCTGGGCCGCGCGGCAGAGGGCGGTTAGACCCCCAACCTGTCCCGCAGCGCATACCATGTCATCGCCAGCGTCAGCAGCGGGGTGCTGAAACGGGCACCGCCCGGAAAGTTCGGTACTGGCAGCGCTGACATCACGTCAAAGCGCCCGGTCTGGCCAAGGATCGCTTCGGCCATGACGCGACCTGTGAAACCGGACAGGGCGACACCGTGCCCGGAAAAACCAGCCCCCGACATCATGTTCGGCGCGACGCGTTGCAGCGCGGGCAGGCGGGTCATCGTGATGCCCAGCGTGCCGCCCCAGACGTAGTCCAGCTTGACCTGCGCCAGTTGCGGAAACAGCGATACCATCCGCGCATGCAGGGCCGGGGCGATGTCTGTGGGAAAGCCGACAGAGTAGCTTTCGCGCCCACCAAACAGCAGGCGGCGGTCTTCGGACAGGCGGTAATAATTCACTACGAACTTGGAATCCGCGACGGCGATATCGCGGGTCAGAACCTCGTCTGCCAGATCGCCCAGCGGCTCTGTCGCGCCGATGAACGAATTGATCGCCATCACGCGGGCGGCGACCTTGCGGTTGATGCCCGGCAAATAGCCGTTGCCAGCCAGAATAACGTGATCCGCTGTCACCACACCGCGCCCGGTCTGCACGCGGGCGGGCGTGCCTTGCTGGATGCAGTGAACTTCCGACCCTTCAAGGATCACAGCGCCCGCAGCCTCTGCCGCGGCGGCAAGGCCAACGGCATAGCGCAGGGGGTGGATATGGGCGGCACCGTTGTCCAGCCAACCGCCGGCATAGGCATCGGTGCGCACAATGTCATGCAGCCCGGCGCGGTCTAGCGGCGTGATCTTGTCGTAGCCGTAGTTGCGCGCCAGAAACTCCGCCTCGGCGTGCAAGTCCTTGCGGCCCTTGTCCGAATAGGTGCCAAAGGCCACGCCCGGCGTCCACTTCGCATCTGGCGCATGGGTGTCGATTAAATCGTGCAGATCGGCCTTGGCCTGTTCGGCGCAGTCCCACAGCGCCCGCGCCGGGCCATCGCCCAGCTTTTTCGCCAGATCAATCTGGTGCCAATTATAGCCCGACCCGACCTGACCGCCATTGCGCCCCGACGCGCCAAAGCCCGCGCGATGCGCCTCTAGCACGATGACCTTGCGCCCAGCTTGCGCCAATCGCAGCGCCGCTGTCAGCCCGGTATAGCCGGCACCGATGATGCAAACGTCAGCTTGTTGGTTGCCGCGCAGTGATGGGCGTTGCGGCGGCAAATCGGCCGTCGATGCATACCAGCTGGCGGGAAATTCACCGGCGGTGTCGTTGCGATACAGTGGGTTCATTCGGCCTCGATGTGCTGTGGCTGGACCTTGTCCCATGTCGTTGCGACGGCCAATGACAGCGCGCCAAGGCAGAACACGAACCCAAGGGCCGCAAGCAGGTTGCGTTTCATCCGATCAGACATTGAGCAACAGATGTTCGCGTTCCCAAGGGCTGATGACCTGTAGAAACTCGTTATATTCTGCATGCTTAACGATGGAATAGACGCGGGCGAATTCCTCGCCTAGCACGGCTTGCATCTCTTTCGCTCCGTCGAACAGCTCTAGCGCGGCATATAGGCCCTGTGGAATTGCATCCTCGGCCTCGTAGGCGTCGCCTTGGAAACGTTTGTCGGGCCAAATCTCGTTTTTCATGCCCAAATAACCGCAGGCCAGCGATGCCGCGATGCACAGGTAGGGATTGCAATCCATACCAGCCAGACGGTTTTCCACGCGCCGCGCCTCTGGCGGGGAAATCGGAATCCGGATGCCTGTCGTGCGGTTGTCGCGGCCCCATTCAAGGTTAATCGGCGCGGCGTGGTCACGCACATAGCGGCGATAGCTGTTCACATAGGGCGCGATCACGGCGATCACGCTTGGCATATGTTCTTGCAAGCCGCCGATGAAGTGAAAGAAGTCATCGGTCTCTCCGCCTTGCGGGCCGGTAAAGATGTTGCGGCCTTTGCGGTCCAGTACCGAGTGGTGGACGTGCATTGCGCTGCCCGGCTCGCCCTCGATCGGTTTGGCCATAAAGGTCGCGGTGCAGTTATGCTTCAACGCCGCCTCGCGCAGCAGGCGTTTGAAAAAGAACACCTCGTCCGCCAGCTTGACCGGATCGCCGTGGCGCAGGTTGATTTCAAGCTGACCAGCGCCGCCTTCTTGGGTGATGCCGTCGATCTCGATCCCTTGGATTTCGGCGTATTCATAGATGTCGTCGATCACCGGGCCATAATCGTCCACGGCGGACATGGAATAGGCCTGCCGCGCCGCAGCGGGGCGGCCTGTACGGCCCATCATCGGTTCAATCGGCTTGGCGGGGTCGATGTTGCGGCCGACCAGATAGAATTCCATCTCCGGCGCGACGACGGGCGTCCAGCCTTCGGCTTTGTACAGGTCGACGACGCGTTTCAGCACGTTGCGCGGGCTGCATCCAACTGGGCGGCCCTTTTGATCAAAGGCATCGTGGATCACCTGCAATGTGCCGTCTTTTGTCCACGGCGCGGCAGTCGCGGTGGACATGTCAGGGCGGAGGATCATGTCAGGCTCTAAGAAGCCTTCGGGGCCAGCAGCCTCGCCCCATTCACCGGTGATGGTCTGAAAAAAGATCGAGTTTGGCAGGTGGAAATGCGCCTGCTTTTCCCATTTCGAGGCGGGCACAGCCTTGCCGCGGGCGATCCCGGGCAGGTCGGCGATGACGCATTCGACCTCGTCCAAGCGGTTGTTTTCCAGATAGACGCGCGCGGCCTCTGGGATCGCATCCATCCAAGTCATGTCAGGCTCCGGGTTTTGAAAAAGCGGGTCATCTGATCCGCGATCCGGTGGTTGTCGATGGGCATCGTCGCGGTCGCGCGGGCTGCTGTCAGCAGCGGATCTGGCACAACCCCTTCGCCGCGTTCATCGCCAAGGCGCTTGGTAAAGGCATTTTCGAATTCTGGATGCGCCTGAACTGTGAAAATCCGGTCGCCGTAAACCAGCGCTGCGTTTTCGCAAAAGTCATTGGTGGCAACAATCTGTGCGCCGTCGGGGCGCTGTGTCACCTGATCCTGATGCCAGGCATTCAGCGCGACCGTGTCGCCCTGCCAGTCATAGGTCTGCCGCCCGACAGCCCAGCCGCCGGGAAACTTTTCGACGCGGCCACCCAAGGCCTGCGCGATGATCTGGTGGCCAAAGCAAATCCCGACCATCGGCGCGCCAGCGGCATAGGCGTCGCGGATAAAGATTTCCAGCGGCGCGAGAAACGGGTGATCCTCGTAGGCACCGTGCTTTGATCCGGTCAGCAGCCAACCGTCGGCGGCGTGAACGTCTGCCGGGAACTGCATATCGACGACGTCATAGGTTTCGAATTCGAACCCCTGATCGCCCAGCAGCTGCTTGAACAGATCCGCGTAGTCGCCCGTGTCCGGCCGCATCGCATCTGGTGCGTGCCCGGTCTGCAAAATTCCGATTTTCATGGATCACCTGCTATTAATGATGGCAATCTAGGACGCCGTGTCCGCCCGTGCAAGCAGGCCATTTGTCTAGCGAATAATCTGGGGCCGGATCCGCAGCCGCTTGCGTTTTTCCTGCGGCAAGTGGCGGTTCAGACGGGCGTTGATCAGGCCAAAGGACGTGATGACGATCAGCGTCAGGATGATGAAATAGCCCGCAAGGATCGGGTAGGGGACGAAGGGGTTGAAGGTCTTATCGGCGAAGTAATTGGCGTAATACAGCGCGTCGCCCCGCTGTTGCAGCGCCGGAAAGCCAGAGAAGTAGACCAACGTCGTGGCGTGAAACAAAAAGATCGCCTCGTTCGTGTAGGCGGGCCATGCCAGCCGCAGCATCGTCGGCCAGATCACGCGGCGGAACCGCGACCAGCCGGACAGGCCATAGGCGTCTGCCGCCTCTGTATCGCCCTTGGGGATCGATAGCAGCGCGCCATAGAAAATCTCGGCGGAATAGGCGGCGGTGTTAAAGAACAGCACGACCAGCGCGCCCGCCCAAGCGGATGTAAACATGCCGAACACCGGTGCCACGCTTTTGAGCGAGAGGAACAGGAAATAGGCAAAGAAGAACTGGATGAACAGCGGCGAGCCGCGAAAGATAAAGATGAACCATTCCGACACTTTACGCAGCACAGTGTGGCGCGAGGCTTTGCCAAGCGCGAGGGCAGTCGCCAGCACAAAGCCTGCCGCCAGCGCGAAGATGCCGAAATAGATGTTCCAGATCATGCCAGAGCCGATCAGCGTGAACTGCTGGCACAGGGTGAAATCGGATCGCGGCAAAAGCCGCTCGCCTATGCCAAGGCTGCGCAGACCGTAGTCGGCGATGGTTTGAATACAGCTCATCCGGCGGCCTTTCGCTGCGCTTCACCGCCAGCGGTGGCTTGGCCGCGGGTCAGGCGGGCCATGACGCGGCTTAGCACAACTTCGGAAACTTTGGTCAGCGCGAGGTAGAACACCAAAAGCGCGCCAAAATACCACATGCGCCAGTCGCTGTGGGGGTAGTCGGTGAAATTGGGGGTCTTGGTGCTGCCAAGCTCGCGCGCCCAATAGACGATATCTTCGACGCCCAGCAGGAACAGCAGCGGGGTTGCCTTGATCAGGACCATCCACAGGTTCGACAGGCCGGGCAGGGCATAGACCCACATCTGCGGCACCAGCACGCGGCGGGTGACTTGGCGGCGGGTCATGCCATAAGCCTCTGCCGTTTCCAGCTGGCCGCGCGGCACGGCGCGCATGGCCCCGAACATCACGTTGGCCGCGAAAGCGCCGAAGACGATGGAAAAGGTCAGGACCGCAAGGCCGAAGCCGTAAGTTTCATGCACCCACTGCGCCGCATTGCCAAGCGGCATCTTAGCCTGCTGGCAGACGACAAAGTCGTTGCCTTGCCGCACAGGTTCGGTCCAATCGGGGCACAGCACCTTTTGGCGCAGGTATTCGATGCCCTGATCCAGTGCGATGACGAAGAATAAGAAAAACGCGATATCTGGCACGCCGCGCACGACGGCCATGTAGGTTTTGCCAAACCAGCGGAATGGTGCGATCTGGCTGCGCGCGGCAGAGGCCCCGCCATAGCCGAACAGCAGCGCCACAGGTGCGGTGATCGCCAGCAACAAAAGCACCGTACCGACGGACCAATAGATGCCCATATGCTTGCCTGTGGTCAGGTAGCAAGAGAGCCACGTCAGGCCAGATAAGCTGGCGGGATCTGTGCAATAGCTAAAGATGGCGCCGATCCTTGACGTTGGTGTGTGAGTATTTTTGGCAAGATGATGGGGATGCGCCGCGCCCAAGTACGGGGGCGCGGCGCCTGATTTTTAGAACGTGGCAGAGCCCGGCAGCATGTCGGTGATCAGCGTGTTCAAGGTGCCATCAGCCTTCATGGACTGAATCGCGGCGTCGAACTTTGTCTTCAGCTCTGCGTCGCTTTCGCGCAGGCCAAGGCCAATGCCGCCACCGATCAGGACGTCTTCGCCCATCATGTTCAGATCGCCGTCAGCTTCTGCGATTGGCAGCAAGAAGGCTTTGTCGGCCAGAACAGCGTCAGCTTCGCCGTTACGCACGGCGGCGACGGCCTCTTCTGGGGTTGCGAATTCCAGCAAGGTCGCGCCGGGCAGTTCGGACGCGACATAGCCGGCCTGAATTGTGCCGGACTGGGCGGACACAACAGCGGAAGCCAGATCAACACCGTCGGTCATCGACACGAATGCGCTGGGATCGGGCTGGGTATAAGGGTCAGAGAAATCGATGACTTCGTCACGCTCTGGCGTGATCGACATGCCGGCCATGATGACATCGTAGTTGCCGGACACCAGGTTCGGAATGATGCTGTCCCAGTCGTTGGTGACCCACGTGCAGTTCAGCTCAGCGCGTTTGCACAGCTCGTCGCCCAGAACACGCTCGAAGCCGTCGACTTCGCCAGCGTCGTTGATGAAGTTATACGGAGGGTAGGCGCCTTCGGTGCCCATGCGCACGACGTCCTGCGCCATGGCGGATCCGGCTAGCAGTGCGAAGGCTGCTGTGGTGAGTGTTAGTTTATTCATTGTCGTCTCCCGTTGGATGGGGCGGCGTTGCGCCCCGTTGATCGGACGGAGGGTTATGCGAAACCCGCAAAATGGCAAGCGTGAATAGGCTGACGCTAGGTCAGGTGGCCTAGGCGGGCAAGGTGGCAGATAGAAAGCCGCGCAGGCGGTCGGTTTGCGGGTTGGTAAACAGATCACCGGGCGCGCCTTGTTCTTCGATCACGCCTTGGTGCAGGAACACGACGTGGTCGGATACATCGGCGGCCATGCGCATATCGTGGGTCACGATCAGCATGGTGCGGCCTTCTTCGGCCAGCGCTTGGATGACGCGCACGACTTCTTGTTCCAGTTCCGGGTCCAGCGCAGAAGTCGGCTCATCGAACAGAAGCGCCTTTGGCTCCATGCACAGGGCGCGGGCGATGGCGGCGCGCTGTTGCTGGCCGCCGGACAGCATGGCGGGGTAAGCGTCTGCTTTGTCGCCGATGCCCACCTTGTCCAAATAGCGGCGGGCGGCGTCTTCGACCTCTGCCCGGTCGCGTTTCAGCACGGTCAGCGGCGCTTCCATCACGTTTTGCAGAATCGTCATATGCGCCCAGAGGTTGAACTGCTGAAAAACCATCGACAGATTCGTGCGGATACGGATCATTTGGGCATGATCGGCAGGGCGGCGGTTTAGGCCCGTGCCCTTCCATTTCACTGGCTCTCCGTCAAAGATGATATCGCCTTGCTGGCTGTCTTCCAAAAGGTTGGCGCAGCGCAGCAGGGTGGATTTCCCCGACCCGGACGAGCCGATCAGGGACACGACATGACCTGCAGGCGCGGTGATATCCACGCCTTTCAACACTTCTAGGTTGCCGTAAGCCTTGTGCAGGTTGCGGATCGCGATGACGGGTGTTTGTGCGGTATTCATGGGGGACGATATGGCCGCAAAACCCATATGAATGCAACGGGCCTTAGCCCGCGTTTTCGATTCTACGGCGCGCGGCGTTGCTGTCTTGGTCCGTGACGCCCAGCATTGGGGCAACCATGCGCATGATGCTGTCTTCTTGCGCGTCGCGTTCGCCGTCGGCCAGCACGATCTGCCACATGGCATCAATCACCGCGAGGCGGTCGTCGTAATCCACCGCATCCTTAATCGCGCGGGTAAAGCGGACGGTGTCGGGGGCCTCGGCCTCTAGCGCCTCGCATTGCGTGCGCAGGTCGCTGGCGTCGGACAGGCCGTAGCGGCGGCGCAGGATCGCCTCGATCCGGGATTTTTCGATCGGGTCGTAATGACCATCCGCCCGCGCCAAACGGACAAGCAAAGCACCCAGCGCAAGGCGGGCGTCGGCGTCGGGGATACGGTCGGGGGCGGGGGCGGTCATGCGCCGGATCAGATCTGCAAACATGAGATGGTTATAGAGCCGGCGCAGAGGTTCGGAAAGGGTCGGGCGTCAGGTCTGTGGCTGCACCCGCGCAAAAAGCCGTGACAAGGCGTTGGCTTCATCAACGAAACCGTAGGGCGGATTGATGACAAACATGCCCGATCCCACCATGCCATGCCCCGGCCGCGCAGGCGGAAAGTTCACGGTGTGGGATATCGCGTCAGGAAACTGGCGATGCAGCGCGCGCAGCATCGGCTTGTGCCGCGCATCGGTCAGCACGGGATACCACAGCGCCAGAATACCCACGGGCCAGCGGCGGTGCAGCTTGCGCAGGAATTCGGGGATATCCTCGTATTCGGACTTCACCTCCCAACTGGGATCACACAGCAGCAGGCCGCGGCGCGGATCTGGGGGGCAGCGCGACAGGGCCATGGCAAGTCCGTCGGACTGGGTCACGGTGATGCCGGGCAGGGCGGCGCGCAGGGCCTCTGCCTCTGCTGGGTGAAGTTCGGCAAGGGTCACGTTGTCCTCGAACCGCAGCGTATCAAGCGCGATCTGCGGGCTGCCGGGATAGATGTGCGGGCCATGGCGTTCGCGGCTTTTCGCCAGCGCGCGCGCATAGGGATGATCCTTGGCAAACCAGCCTTGCGCCAATGCGATGCCCTGCGCGGCCTCGCCGGTTTTCACCGCCTCGGGGCTGCGCAAATCATAGACCGCACGCCCTGCGTGGGTTTCCAGATAGGACAAGGGTTTGGGTTTTTGGATCATGTAATCCAGCATCCAAGCAAGCAGCGCGTGCTTGTGGACATCGGCCATGTTTCCGGCGTGGTAGGCGTGTTGATATGAAAGCATCACATTGCCCTAACCTGTTCGGGTGGGGCCGTGAAGCCTTGTTGCACAAAGCATTGGTGCTAGAGTGCGAACAATTACACCTCTTTCCCAGAAAGTCTTCGCATGTTGTCCTCTCGCTTGCTGTCCGCCGCGCTGGTTACGGCGCTTTTGCCCGTCGCTGCTGCGGCCCAGAACACCCTGTCGATCGGCCTTGGGCCACAATCGGCCCCCAGCTACTTCGGCTCCTCCGAGAACGAGACAAGCCTGACGGGTGCGTTCAGCATCCAAGAGCTGAACTTTGGCCCGCTGAGCCTCGGCGGATCTGAGGGCGGCACAGCGCAGGGCTTTGGCTTTGCAGCCTCCGTCCGTTTCATCGGAGAGCGCAGCGGCGCTGAGTATTCCGAGCTGGCCGGCACCGAGACGATCGACGCCGCACTCGAGCTGGGTGGCGGTCTGACCTACACCGCAGACAACTTTTACGTCTTCGCGCTGGCACGCAAAGGCGTGACCGGCCACGATGCGCTGGTTGGCGAACTTGGCGCTGATGCGATCTATCGCCCGTCCGCCCCGGTCGAGCTGCGTGTCGGACCGCGGTTCTTTTTCGGCGATGATGAATACGCCCAGCAGTATTTCGGCGTGACCGCCGCAGAGGCCGCAGAGGCCGGTAACGGCAACACCCTGACCGCATACAACGCCAAAGGCGGCCTGCTGTCCCAAGGCATCGAGGCGAGCGCGTCCTATGCGTTTTCCGAGGATTGGGGTCTGACCGGCACCGTGCGCTATGAAGAGTTCGCAAACGACGCGGCTGACAGCCCCATCGTTCAGCAGGGCAGCGACAATGCGACGACCGCCAGTGTGTTGGTGACACGCCGCTTTAGCTTCTGAAGCGACGGCTATTGAATTGAAAAAGGCGCGTCCTGCGGGGCGCGCCTTTTTTTGTGCTTTGTGTCGGGCATATCGTGGGCGAGTGAGGATCGACCCTGCTCCGCCAGGCCGATCCGTGGGGGCTTTGCCCCCATACCCCCAAGGTATTTTTGACCAGAAGAAAGGACCGCGATCACGTCGCGACGGAGGGCTTAGACCAAGCGCGAATTTTCAACCGCGGCGCGGATGAAGTCGGCAAAGAGGGGGTGGGGCGCGAAGGGCTTGGATTTCAGTTCCGGGTGGAACTGCACGCCGATGAACCAAGGGTGGTCTTTCCATTCGACGATTTCCGGCAGCTTGCCGTCGGGCGACATGCCGGTAAAGCACAGGCCAGTTGCCTCAAGCTGTTCGCGGTATTTGGTGTCGACCTCGTAGCGGTGGCGATGGCGTTCTTCGATCGCGGTGGTGCCGTAGATTTCGGCAACTTTAGAGCCTTCGCGCAGGGTCGCGTTATAGGCGCCAAGGCGCATGGTGCCGCCTTTGGCGTCGCTTGATTTGCGGGCGACGGTCTTGTTGCCCTGCACCCATTCTTTCAGGTGATAGACGACAGGCTCAAAGCGTTTAACGCCAGCCTCGTGGTCGAACTCTTCGGATCCGGCAGTGGTCAGGCCAGCAACGTTGCGCGCGGCCTCAATCACGGCCATTTGCATGCCAAGGCAGATGCCAAGGTAAGGCACACCTTTTTCGCGGGCGAATTGCGCCGCCTTGATCTTGCCTTCGGTGCCGCGTTCGCCAAAGCCGCCGGGGACGAGGATCGCGTGGAAACCTTCAAGGTAGGGCGCGGCGTCTTCGCGGTCGAAAAGTTCGGCGTCGACCCAGTCGATGCGGACTTTCACCCGGTTTGCCATGCCGCCATGAGTCAGCGCCTCGGCGATGGATTTATAAGCGTCTTCAAGCTGGGTGTACTTGCCAACGATGGCAACGCGCACTTCGCCTTCGGGGTTGTGAATACGGTCGGCGACGTCATGCCAGACCGTCAGGTTCGGCGCGGGCGCGGGGGCAATGCCAAAGGCGTCCAGCACAGCTTGGTCAAGGCCCTGCGCGTGATAGGCGAGGGGGGCTTCGTAGATCGATTTCAGGTCATAGGCCGCAATGACGGCGTCCTTGCGGACGTTGCAGAACAGACCGATTTTTTCGCGTTCCCGCTCTGGGATCGGATGTTCTGACCGGCAGACCAGAACGTCGGGGGCGATGCCAATGCTACGCAATTCTTTGACAGAGTGCTGCGTCGGTTTGGTTTTCAACTCTCCGCTCGCGGCCAGATAGGGCAGCAGGGTCAGGTGCATAAAGATGCACTGCCCGCGCGGCTTGTCTTGGGAAAACTGGCGGATCGCTTCAAAGAACGGCAGTCCTTCGATGTCGCCGACAGTGCCGCCGATCTCGCAAAGCATAAAGTCGACTTCGTCTTCGCCAATAGAGATGAAGTCTTTGATTTCATTCGTGACGTGGGGGATGACCTGAATGGTCTTGCCCAGATAATCGCCGCGGCGTTCCTTTTCCAGAACCGTGGAATAAACCCGGCCAGAGCTGATAGAATCGGTCATGCGGGCTGCAACGCCCGTAAAGCGTTCGTAGTGGCCAAGATCGAGGTCGGTTTCCGCGCCATCGTCGGTCACAAAGACTTCGCCATGTTCAAACGGCGACATCGTGCCCGGATCGACGTTCAGATACGGGTCTAGCTTGCGCAGACGGACCGTATAGCCGCGCGCCTGTAGCAGCGATCCCAGTGCGGCAGAGGCCAGGCCCTTGCCTAGCGACGACACAACCCCGCCCGTGATAAAGATGAAACGTGCCATGGAAGGGCCCCCGTGTGTGTCAATAATTCAGACCTGCGATCCAACTTTGGATCGCATCATCACGGGATTGACGGATAGCCGAAACAGGCCCCCACGTGCAACCCGTGACGCAATATTTTGATTAACCGGCCCGAAGGCCGGCCAAGTGTTGTGGTATCAGTGGCTTAGTTGCCTGACGGCACCAGCGGCGCATCACTTGCAGACGGCGGCAACAGATTGTCGCCCAGACCGGATGATGCGGGCGCATCCGCAACCGGCGCATCCTGCAGGCGGTCAACGACCGATGCACCTGCCGCGTTTTCGGCGGCAATGATTGTCAGCGCGATTGATGTGGCAATAAACCCAAGCGCCAAAATCCATGTGACTTTGCCCATGGCAGTCGGGGCCGGGCGCCCAGTGGACGCGCCGCCACCACCGCCAATGCCCAATCCGCCGCCTTCAGAGCGTTGCAAAAGGACTGTGCCGATCAGCGACAGTGCAAGGATCAAGTGAATGACGAGGACGACGTTTTCCATGTAGGACGGGCCTGCGGGTTGTCTGCGGTTCGGCGCTATCTATGCCGTTGGCCCCCATGCCGCAACCCCAAAGGCCGCCGCGCGAAAGGTACATCCGCACGCAGCTTTGCTTTTTCGGTTTCATGCCTGCCCCAAGGCGCATATAGCGGACAGCGGAATTTCCGTAATAGGACAAGTATCATGGCAAACGTTGTCGTCGTTGGCGCCCAGTGGGGCGACGAAGGTAAAGGCAAGATCGTCGATTGGCTGAGCGAGCGCGCCGATGTCGTCGCCCGCTTCCAAGGGGGGCACAACGCGGGCCATACCCTTGTGATCGATGGCAAGGTCTACAAACTGCACGCGCTGCCCAGCGGCGTTGTCCGCGGTGGCAAGCTGAGCGTCATCGGCAACGGTGTCGTGCTTGACCCTTGGCACCTGTTGAAAGAGATCGAGACGATCCGCGCGCAGGGCGTTGATATCAATCCAGAAAATCTGATGATCGCGGAAAATACACCGCTGATTCTGCCGTTCCACGGCGAACTTGATCGCGCCCGCGAAAATCAGGCCAGCGTCGCCAAGATCGGCACCACCGGCCGCGGCATCGGGCCGTGCTATGAAGATAAAGTCGGCCGCCGCGTTGTTCGGGTTGCCGATCTGGCCGATCCGGCCACACTTGAACTGCGCATTGACCGCGCGCTGGTGCACCACGATGCGCTGCGCCGGGGTCTGGGCCTAGAGCCGATCGACCGGGACGAGGTGCTGGCGCAGCTGCGAGAGATCGCGCCTGCGATTCTTGCTTACGCGGCTCCCGTCTGGAAAGTGCTGAACGACAAGCGCAAAGAGGGGAAGCGGATCCTGTTTGAAGGCGCGCAAGGCGCGCTGCTGGACATCGACTTTGGCACCTATCCCTTTGTGACCTCGTCCAACGTGATCGCGGGCCAAGCTGCGACTGGCACGGGCGTCGGACCGGGCGCGATTGATTTCGTGCTGGGCATCGTCAAAGCCTATACCACGCGCGTCGGTGAAGGCCCGTTCCCCACCGAACTGCTGGACGCTGACGGCGAAAAGCTGGGCCAGCGCGGCCATGAATTCGGCACCACCACGGGCCGCAAGCGGCGCTGCGGCTGGTTTGACGCGGCCCTCGTGCGTCAGACCTGCGCGACCTCTGGCGTGTCAGGCATTTCCCTGACCAAGCTGGATGTGCTGGACGGGTTTGAGACGCTGAAAATCTGCACTGGTTATGATCTGGACGGCACCGTGCTGGACTATCTGCCGACCGCCGCAGACCAACAGGCACGTTGCAAGCCGATCTACGAAGAAATGCCCGGCTGGTCCGAATCGACCGAAGGGGCCCGGTCGTGGAACGATCTGCCTGCGCAGGCGATCAAATACGTCCGCCGCATCGAAGAGCTGATCGATTGCCCCGTCGCGCTTGTGTCGACCTCGCCAGAGCGTGAGGACACGATCCTTGTCACCGACCCGTTCGCCGCACGATGAACGGCTGGTTCGCCAATCTAAGCTACAAGGCGCGCAAACGTTGGGCGCTGCTGATTTTGGTGCTGGGTTTGCCGACTTACATGATCGTTGCCGTGACCATCACGTCGACGCTGGACAGGCCATCGTTCCTGCTTGAACTGGCGATCTACGTCGGTCTTGGCATTCTGTGGGCCTATCCGTTCCGCAGCATATTCAAAGGGATAGGTCAGGCCGATCCGGACGAAAAAGACTGATTTCAATCGGTCACTGACATGAAAAAAGGCGGGGGTTTTCACCCCCGCCTTTTTGTTTGTGCATCTGCCGGACAGGTTAGCTGCCGACGGCCATTGCCTCTGGCTTGAACCGGATCCGTTCGGATACGGCAAAGCGGCCGTTGCGGACCCGCTCAATCCGGCCTTGGCGCAGCAAGGTGCCAAAGGACCGCAGACCGTCTTCGCGAGAGAAGTCCTCTGACACAGTCTGGCGCACCTTTTGCATGATATGCGGACGAGAGAAGTCCTCCGAGCCTTCCACAAATGCGGTGTAGGCGGCGGCAGCTTCCAGCAGGTCCTGCAGGCTTGTCGCGCCCATATTCTCTGCAAACTCGGCAAAGTTGCCGGCCTCTTGGGTGGGCGCAGGGGCGGCGGTTGCCACGCGGCGCGGTTGGACCGGGCCGTCGGCCTTGTCCTGCGCCAGTTCCTTTTCCAGATCGACACGCTGGCTTGGCACCAGCTTCAACGGAGCAGGACGGGCGCGTTCGCCGCGATCGGATGTGCCTTCGGCACGCGGGGCACGCCGGGGGCGGACAACCTGATCCAGATCTTCGCGGAACACATCCTCTGCTTCGGCCCGCTTGTCACCGGTTTCACCCAGTTGGCGTGCCGCCTCTGTCGCGGCGACAGCGGCCTTCAGCTGGGCAATCGCATTGCGGCGACGGCTTGCTTCTGGATCGGCCAGCTCCTCGTTCGCTTGCGACATAATCCGCGACATTTCTGCCTCTGACGTGTCGGGCAGCGGGTCGCGGCGCAGCTTGTGTGTCGTTTCTGCGGCTGGGGCGGCTTCCACTTCTGATGCGCGTGCCACTTCTGGCGCGGTATCGGTGTCGGCATCATCCTCATGGCGCAGGGCCGCAAGGGTGCGCTGCAGATCGGCCTCGTCATCGTCGGACAGGGTGCTATCCGCAGCCTGCGTATCGAAATCCGACATATCATCTGCGTCATCAAGCATCATCGTCGATGCCGCATCATCGCGGTCGTCGGACAGCTTAGCCGTGTCATCAACGGCTTCATCCAGATCAGCTACGTCGACCTGCGCTTGCGGCGCGTCTTGTGTCGCAGCCATCATCGCCGCAACCGAGGTTGACGCTGCAGACGCATCGTCGGCCTCTTTCGGCGTAGCCTGTTCTGCGGCTTCCGATTTTTCAGCTGCCAGCTGTGCAATATCCGCAGCGGTCAATGTCGCGACAGCCTCAGTTGCCTCAACCGGGCGCTGGCGACGTGTGACGCGCAGAATGCGGCCACGCGGCGCAGCAGGAGCGGTGGCCGCTTCTGCCTCTTCGGGGGATGCATCTGCTTGCGTCGCACGCAGGCCCGCGCGCTGTAGATTGCGCAGAACGGCACTGATCTGATCGTCAGTCTCGTCCGCCTCGGCGGTGGGTGCCGCGTCTGGCTCAGCTTCGTCTGGCTTAGCTTCTGGCTGGGCGTCTGCCACAGGTGCAGATGCTTCAACTTCCGCCGTATCCGTTTCCGCATCGTCCTGGTCCAAAGACGTCGCCTCGTCGCCGGACATATCAGCGTCGCTGGTGTCATCCGCAACGATATCGTCCGTCTCAGGCTCGGCCTCAGCGACGGCTTCTACCGCAGCTGTTTCGGCCTTTGGCGCAGGCTCTGCCGTTTCGACTGGTGTTTCCAGTTCATCGGGCGCGCCAGCCACCGGGGCCGTCTCTTCCAGATCCTCTACAAAGGCAGAGGGTGCCGTGGCGGGGTTCACGCCGCCGACGACCGCACGGATGCGCTGCAGCTTGGCGGCGACACTTTCCGAATCGGGATGGGCAGGGGGCTCGGTGCGGGGTGCTGCGGGCTGTGCCACAGCCTCGACCGGGGCTGCATCGCGGGCCGCTGCAATTGCTTTTTCACGCATGGTGTCCGTTTCAACCGGACGGCGCGGCGCGGGGGGCATGACGGGCGATTCGTCGCTGTCAGCCGCGTCTTGCGCGGGCACATCGGCTGTGGGCGCATCGACTGCTGCCGGTGCATCCGCAACGCTTGGCGCGGCGACCTCAGCCTGCACAGGTGCAGGTGCAGGTTCCGGCGCTGCCGGGGTTGGTGCAGGTGCAGGCGCGGCAGCTGCCATTGGCGCTGCAACCTGCATCGGCACTGCGGCCGGTTCAGAGGCGCGCAACACAATGCCCGTCTCGCTTGATCGCACATCAACACGGCGCGAAATCTCGCGCTCTGCGATCCGCGTCAGCATTTCTGCATCGGGGGTAGGGGGTTCAGCCCCAAAATAACGGTCCCCTGCGGCCAGATCGCGGAAATATTCTGCAATCGCCTTCATCGTAGAGAAGGAATCTTCAAATCCCTCCAACGTGCACGAAAAGGTGCCATAGGAAACGGTAAGAATCTTGCTCGACTCAACCATGATTTCGCTCGCTTTTTGCCAGTCCTAGTGACAGCCTGTTTACCAGCAATTGGTTCGCAAATCGGAACAGTCCGGCGGTGCTGGCGGGTTGATTTCGTGGCACTTTCAAGGCAGGTCCACAAAAAAGAGACAATACGCCATGTTTGACCCGATTGTTCACATCTCGTCCCCAATCACTTTGCTTGGTGGTGCTGATACAGACAACAGTCAGCTTAACATCTGCCTAAAGGTTGCGCCATCCGTGGTGGCCGCTGACGGCGGGGCCGACCATGCGCTGCGCCATGGGCTGACGCCGATCGCGGTAATTGGCGACATGGATTCGCTGAGCGTTGCGGCCGGCGCGGCCTTTGCCAGTGGGCTGCACCGTGTATCGGAACAGGATAGCACGGATTTCGAAAAATGTCTGACCCGAATCGTGGCGCCGCTGATAATGGCGACGGGATTTTTGGGCGGGCGGCTGGATCATACGCTTGCGGTGCTGGGCACGCTGGCGCGGCTGCGGGCACATCACGTGATTCTTGTGTCGCAGGATGATGTCTGTGTCTTGCTGCCGCAGGGGCGCAGCACGTGGCACCTGTCGCCCGGCCTGCGGGCGGCCGTTCTGCCGCTGGGCCAAGCGCAGGTCAGCAGCCACGGGTTAAGGTGGGATCTGGCGTCCCGCGCAATGGCACCGGACGGTTTGGTCAGCAGTTCTAACGCGGTGGCGCAGCCTGCGGTGACGTTTGATGTGACTGGCCCGGTCCTGCTGACCTTGCCGCTATCCGAATGCGACGCGGTGGTTGCAGGCGTCTTGGCGCAGGTCAGCAGTTCGGCACGTTGACGGCAAGGCCGCCAAGGGCGGTCTCTTTATACTTGTCGCTCATATCCGCACCGGTCTGGCGCATTGTTTCGATTGCGGCATCAAGCGGCACCAGATGAACACCGTCGCCGCGCAGCGCGAGGCTTGCGGCACTGACGGCCTTAATGCAGCCCAGACCGTTGCGTTCGATACAAGGCACCTGCACCAGCCCGCGCACCGGATCGCAGGTCATGCCAAGATGATGTTCCAGCGCGATCTCTGCCGCGTTTTCGATCTGCGCCGGGGTGCCGCCCAGCACAGCGCACAGGCCCGCAGCGGCCATGGCAGCGGCAGAGCCGACCTCTGCCTGACAGCCACATTCCGCGCCGGATATGCTGGCGTTGAACTTGATCAGCCCGCCAATCGCGGCCGCTGTCAGCAGAAAATCAGGCACGCCAGCGGCGCTTGCCCCTGGTACGTGGTCCAGCCAATAGCGGATTGTTGCGGGAATAACCCCCGCCGCGCCATTGGTGGGCGCAGTGACGACGCGGCCGCCAGCGGCGTTTTCCTCGTTCACGGCCATGGCATAGGCGGACATCCAATCGTTGATCGTATGAGGCGCAGGCTGGTTCATCCCGCGCTCTGCCAGCAGGGCCTGATGAATGCCGCGCGCGCGGCGGCGTACTTTCAACCCGCCGGGCAGGATACCATCCGTGGCAAGGCCGCGGTCGATACAATCCGACATGACTGCCCAGATATTCTGAAGGCCAGTGTCTAGGTCAGGGCTGGTGCGGCGGCTGCGTTCATTGTCGCGTTTCAGCTGGGCAATGGATTTGCCGCTGCTTTCGGCCATCTGGACCATCTGCGTGGCGGTGCTGAACGGATAGGGGATGGGCGGGCCACTGTCGGCGTCACGGCCTGCGGCGTGCTCTGCTTCCGTAAGGACGAAACCGCCGCCGATGGAATAGTAAGTCACCTGGGTAACCGTGTCACCTTGGCTATCAAGGCCTTTGAAAATCATGCCATTCGCATGACCGGGCAGGGCGGGGCCGTAGTCAAAGATCAAGTCATCCTTAGGATGGAACCGCAGCACTGGCAGGCCCATGGGTGCGACCTGTGCGGTCTGCTTGACCTGCTCTAACGCGGCCTCTGCGATGTCGGCATCATAGGCATCGGCGCGCATGCCGGTCAGGCCAAGGATCACGGCGCGGTCGGTGGCATGACCCACGCCGGTAAAGGCCAGCGATCCGTGCAGCGACACCCGGACGCCCGCCACGGCAAAGGGCTGCGCGCGCAAATGATCTAGGAACCGCGCGGCGGCGACCATGGGGCCGATGGTATGGGACGACGACGGGCCGACCCCGACCTTGAACATGTCGAAGACGGATACGAACATCAGGTGGGGCTGCCTTCTGGTGGGATAGGGTGGTGCGGCGCGGAAAACGGTGTGGCACCAAGGCCCTCGGCCGCAGCGGCGCGCTTCGTGGCGGGCATTTGCTCGAACACCTGCGCGAATAGATGCAGGCGGGGCCAGTTTCCCAAATCATACCAGCCCGCAGGGCCGCCATAAAGCGCGGGCCAGCGCAGCATCGGCGCAAGATAGCACATCTGCGCCACATGATCGGGGGACCATTCTGCCTCTAGCAAATCAAGATGGCTGGCGAGCCTATGCTTGGCCGCGTGACGCAGGCTGGACGGGGCGGCAGGCAGGTATTGTTCGGGATAGAACAGCGTCCGCAGCGTCGGGTGCAGCGTGTTCGACATCCAAAACAGCCAGCTGAGCGCCGCGCCGCGCCCGGGCGCATCCGGCGCAGGCATCAAAGTGCCGGGCGCGCTGTCAGCGAGCCACAGCAGGATCGCGCCGGTTTCAAAGATCGGACCACTGGGTGTTTCCAGCGCAGGGATCAATCCCGCCGGGTTCAACTGCAGATAAGACGCGCTACGTTGACCCGCAGCGGCGCGGTTGACCAGAGCAGTACGATACGGGCGGTTCGCAAATTCCAAAGCAAGCCGCACACAAAGCGAGGCATTGTCGGGGGCATAATGAAGGCACACAGATTCCATGCGCCAACCCTATCCAAAGCCGCAGCCCGCGTCAGTCCGAAAGCGACGCTTTAACGGCGAGCAGGGCCAGCCGCATGGCGACCGGTGCCGCGCAGCGCGCCGTCTTCGACACCGATGCGGTGGTACAGCATCGCGGCGTTCAGCACGGTAAAGACCAAGGCCACCCATGTCAGACCCAGCACCATTGGGGCTGCGATGATTTCCAGCACGACAAGGGTATAATTGGGATGCGGGATAAACCGGAACGGGCCGCGCACGACAAGCGGCTCGTCCAGCACGATAATCCGCGTGGTCCACCGCGCGCCCAGCGTGCCTAGGATCCAGACGCGAAACACCTGCAACACGGCATAAAACGCCAGCCAGCCCATATGCAGCGGCTGGTTCCAGCCAAAGACCAGCAGCGCCAGTACCCAAGCAGAGTGCAGGGCGACCATGACAGGATAGTGACCTGCACCGACCTCATAGGCCCCGCGGGCCATCAAGCGGGCCGTGTTGCGCCGGGCGATGACAAGCTCGCCCAGCCGCTGCACGACGATGAAGGCGAGGAAGAGGAATGTGCCGGTTGTCATGGCGCGACCGTAAGCGGCATCATGGCTGCGGTAAAGCCCGGCCCCAGCGCGCAAAGCGCCAGCTTGCCTGTCTGCCCAGCGGCCAGCACACGTTTCAGCACGAACAGTGCAGTCGGGGCGGACATATTGCCATAGTCACGCAAGGTCGCGCGTTCCGCGTCCAGCGCGCCTGCGGGCAGGTCCATCGTCGCCTCGATCGCCTCGACCACTTTGGTGCCGCCGGGATGACAAACGAAACGGTCGATCTGGCTTAGGTCCAGCTGCGCCTCTTGCAGCATGGATGCGATGGCGGGGCGGAATTCGTCGGTGACAAATCCGGGGATGGAGCGGTCAAAGATCACGCCAAGCCCGGTTTCATCCACGTCCCAGCCCATGATCGGCAGGGTGTCCGGGAACAGATGCTCGTGCCCCTCATGCAAGGTGACTTCGCCCGCCGCGCCAGAGCCTGCGCCGATCACAGCCGCAGCCGCACCGTCGCCGAACAGCACGGTGGCGATCACGTCGGCCTTTTGCAGACGGTCGGACCGGAAGGACAGGGAACATGCCTCGACCGCGACCATCAGGACGGTGCTGCCCGTGTCTGCAGCGGCCAAGCGCCGGGCGATGGACAAGCCCGACACGCCGCCCGCGCAGCCCAGACCGAACACGGGCACCCGGCGCACATCGCGGCGAAAGCCCATTTCTGCATGGGCCTGCGCCTCTAGCGTGGGGGTCGCGATGCCGGTGGATGAGACTGTGACGATGGTATCGACTTGGTCGGCGCTGATGCCAGCCGCCTGCAGCGCATCGGTAGCGGCGGCGATGAACATCGCCTTGGCTCCGGTCATATAGGCCGCGCCGCGGTCAGCCCAGCCGTGATCCGCGGCGAACCAGTCCAGCGGCATCACACTGTACCGCTTATCAACGCCAGCGTTTTCAAACGCAGGCACCAGCTTTTCAAAAAAGGGATACTTGGGCGCCAGCAGCGCGCGCGCTTGGTCCAGCACGTCGGACTGCGCCAGTTCATGCGCCGGCAGGGCGGTGCCGATCCCTTTGAGGACGGTGGTGTTGCCCACCCCAGTCATTGCGCGGCGGCGGGTCGCGGGCTGTTGCAACATATTCAAAACCTTTCAGACGTTATTTCAGTAACGAAGGCCAAAGCGAAAGAGTTCCGCGCGGGCCGGTTTCTTAATTCGCCATGTGTTTGCGGTAACGGCGCAATTGCCCCTGTCATGCAGGCCCTGCGCCGCCTATAACGCGCCCGTGTTTTAAAGGAGCCACGCCATGCCCGTTGACCTGTCCCCCATCGACAAGGCGAAATACGTCGCCGCAAAACGCGCCTGCGACTATGTCGAATCAGGGATGAAGCTGGGCCTTGGTACCGGGTCCACCGCCGCATGGCTGGTGCGCTGCCTGGGCGAGCTGGTGCGTGACGAGGGCCTGAAGATCAAAGGCGTGCCAACATCCACACGCACCGCGCAACTGGCCCGCGACGTCGGCATCGAGGTGATTTCTCTGGATGAAGCCCGCTGGCTGGATCTGACCATCGACGGCGCGGATGAATATGACGGCGCGCTGAACCTGATCAAAGGTGGCGGCGGGGCGCTGTTGCAGGAAAAGATCGTGGCGACCGCCAGCGATCAGATGATTGTCATCGCTGACGCATCCAAAAAGGTCGAAACGCTGGGGGCTTTCCCGCTGCCAATCGAAGTGATCCCCTTTGGCTGGCAAACATCAAAAGCCTTGGTCGAAGAAGCGCTGGTGGGCATGGACGTCATGGGGGCAACGACGAGCCTGCGCATGAACGGTCAGGCCCCTTTTATCACGGACGAGGGCAACCACATCCTTGATTTGCACCTGAACCGCATCGGCAACGCGCGTCAGTTGAGCCTTGTCCTGAACCAGATCCCGGGCATCGTTGAAAACGGGCTTTTCATCGACATCTGTGACATCGTGATTACCGGGTACGGCGATGGCCGGGTCGAAGTGCATGACATCAACAAAGGCGAAGTTGATGAGACGCGCTACGACTTTCTGGATGACGGCAATATTTTCGCTGATCTGGGCGACTGATCCGGTTTCGCCTGAGCTGCGCTCAGGCGACCGCTTGGGGGCTTTGCCCCCAAACCCCCAAGGTATTTTTAACCGCAAGAAGGGGGAGGGCAGGTCGTGTTTGCCAATTTAGATGTGACGAAGGGGGCGTGATCGCCCCCTTCGCCTTTTAGGCGTTCCAGGGACGGTCGCCGTTTTCGTCCTTTACCCGGGTCGGCAGACCAAGGCGGTCCAGCTGGGTCAGGAACGGGGCGGGCGGCAATTCTTCCATGTTTTTCATCGCGTTCGCATCCCAAGTGCCGTCTGCGACCAGCAAGGCAGCTGCGACGGGCGGCACGCCTGCGGTGTAGGAAATGCCTTGCGATCCGACCTCTGCGTAGGCCTCGGCGTGGTCGGCGACGTTGTATACGAAGACTTCAACCGGCTGGCCGTTTTTGATGCCTTTGACGAAATCACCGATGCAGGTTTTGCCGGTGTAGTTCGGCGCAAGCGACGCGGGGTCGGGCAGGCAGGCTTTGACGACCTTCAGTGGCACGACCTCTAGCCCTTCGGCCGTGGTGACGGGCTGTTCGGACAGCAGTCCAAGGTTTTTCAGCACAGTGAAGACGTTGATGTAATGCGCGCCAAAGCCCATCCAGAACCGCACGTCGGCGTCCGGGTAGTTGGCGGACAGCGAATGCACCTCGTCATGGCCGGACAGATAGGCGCGCTGGGTGCCGACGACGGGCAGGTCCCAGTCGTGACCAACCTCGAACATCTCATTCTCTTGCCACGCGCCGGACTGCCACGAATAAACCGTGCCCGTGAATTCGCGGAAGTTGATTTCCGGATCGAAGTTCGTGGCGAAGTATTTGCCGTGGCTGCCCGCGTTGATGTCGACGATGTCGATGGCTGTCACAGTGTCCATAAACGTGTCGATGGCATAGCGCGCATAGGCGTTCACAACGCCCGGATCAAAGCCCGCGCCAAGGATCGCGGTGATGCCTTTTTCGGCGCAGATTTCGCGTTTTTTCCATTCGTAGTTGCCATACCACGGCGGCGTTTCGCAAATCTTGCCCGGCTCTTCGTGGATCGCGGTGTCGATATAGGCGGCACCCGTGGCGATGCAGGCGTCCAGCACCGACATGTTCACGAAAGGAGAGCCGACGTTGATCACAATCTGGCTGCCGGTGTCCCGGATCAGGGCGGATGTCGCATCAACGTCCAGCGCGTCTAGGGCGTGGCCCTGCAAAACGCCGTCCACCTTCATCGCGGATTTTTCATGGACAGAGGCGATGATCGCATCGCATTTTGACACCGTGCGGCTGGCGATGTGAATGTCGCCCAGCAGATCATTATTCTGCGCGCATTTATGCGCCACAACCTGAGCCACGCCGCCGGCGCCAATAATTAGAACGTTCTTCTTCATCGGTAACATCCCCTGTCGTCTGGGTGGGTGAAGGGCGCTTAGGACAGCGCCGCGGCGAAATCATCGTAAGAAAAGGCGCGGACAAGGCGTTCCGTGCCGTCCAGTTCCTTGATCGCAATGGACGGCATCTGCACGCCGTTGAACCAGTTCTTCTTAACCATCGTATAGCCAGCCGCGTCCTGAATGCTAATGCGGTCGCCGGCAGCCAGCGGGGCGGGGAATTTGAATTCGCCAAAGATATCGCCCGCAAGGCAGGACTTGCCGCAGATCATCCAGTCCTCTGGTCCGGCGTTCGGTGCGATTTTGGCACTTTCGCGATAGATCAGCAGATCAAGCATATGCGCCTCTGTGCTGCTGTCGACGATGGCAAGGTTTTTGCCGTTGTGCAGCGTGTCCAGCACGGAGACTTCGAGCGTGGTGGAGTTGGTGATCACCGCCTCGCCGGGTTCAAGGTAGACCTGCACGCCGTAGGTATCGGCAAAGGCTTTGAGCCGCGCGGCCAGCTTATCCAGCGGGTAACCTTCGCCGGTGAAGTGGATGCCGCCGCCAAGGCTGATCCAGTCCATCTGCGCGATCAGATGGCCAAAGCGATCCTCGATCCCTTGTAGCATCGCGTCAAAGCGGTCGAAGTCGCCGTTTTCGCAGTTGTTATGAAACATAAAGCCGCTGATCTGGTCGATCACCGCTTCAATCGCAGCCGGGTCATGTTCGCCCAAGCGGCTGAACGGGCGCGCCGGGTCGGCCAGGTCAAAGGTCGATGTCGACACGCCGGGATTGACCCGCAGGCCGCGGGTATGGCCGCGCGATACCTCTTCAAAGCGGGACAACTGCCCGATGCTGTTAAAGATCACCTTGTCGGAATTGCGCAGGACATCATCAATCTCGTGATTGGCCCAAGCCACGGAATAGGCGTGGGTTTCGCCGGGGAAATGTTGGCGGCCCAGCTTTACCTCGAACAGGGACGACGACGTGGTACCGTCAAGGTATTCAGAGATCAGATCGAACACCGACCAGGTCGCAAAGCATTTAAGCGCCAGCAGAGCCTTGGCACCGGAATGCTCTGTCAGCCAAGCAATCTTCTGCAGATTCGGCAGCAGGCGGCTTTTGTCGATCAAGTAATAAGGCGTCTGCATTGCGGGGGCCTTTCGCCGGGAACTATGAAACGTTGTCCTATAATCAGATGACAGATCAGAGACAAGCAGGCGGCGCTGGCAGTTTGCAACGGGCGGGTGCATAGATTGCTGCGAATCGTTCGCAAAAGGCAGGCTGCCCATATGTCCACGCCCAGCACATCCCTGACCGATCGCACGTCGCAGCGCATGAATGATGTGTTGGCCGGCCGCATTCGCGGGCCGCGGTCATGGCTGGTCTTTGCCGGGCCTGCTGTCATCGCGTCCGTCGCCTATATGGACCCGGGCAATTACGCGACGAACATTCAGGCGGGGGCGGGCTATGGCTATGCCCTGCTGTGGGTCGTGGTGATGGCGAACCTTGTGGCGATGCTGTTTCAGGCGCTGTCAGCGCGGCTGGGGATTGTGACGGGCAAGAACTTGGCCGAACATTGCCGCGATGGGTTTTCGCGTCCAGTGGTGATTGCGATGTGGATCGTGTCGGAAATCGCCGCCATGGCGACCGATCTGGCGGAGTTTCTGGGCGGCGCCATTGGTCTTGCGCTGCTGTTCAACATGCCGCTGATGGCAGGGATGGGGATCACCGCCATCGTGACCTATGCCTTGCTTCTGGTGGAAAATCGCGGCTTTCGCCCGATGGAGCTGCTGATCGGCACGCTGGTGGGCGTCATCGGGCTTTGCTATCTGGCAGAGCTGTTCATCGCCCCGATTGCATGGGGCGAGGCCGCGCGCGGCGCGATTATTCCGCAGATGCCGGACCTTGCGGCATTGACGATTTCCGTGGGGATCATCGGTGCGACGGTGATGCCCCATGCGATCTATTTGCATTCTGGCCTGACGCAGAACCGTGTGCAGATTAAGAACGACACTGAACGCGCCCGTGTGCTGAAGTTTTCCAACGTCGAAGTCGTCGTGGCGCTTGCCATCGCGGGCATGATCAACATCGCCATGGTGATGATGGCGGCGAGCGCTTTTCACGCTGGCAACCCAGAGGTCGCCGAGATCGAGACCGCCTATCACACCCTGACACCCTTGCTGGGCGGGATGGCGGCGGCGGCATTCCTGATATCGCTGATCGCCAGCGGCGTGTCGTCATCCGTGGTGGGCACCATGGCGGGGCAGATGATCATGCAAGGCTTTATCCGCCTGCGGATCCCGCTGCTGATCCGCCGCGTCGTGACCATGCTGCCCGCGTTTATCGTCGTGGCGATGGGTGTGAACGTGACGACGGCGCTGGTGGCCAGCCAAGTCGTACTGTCCATCGCCCTGCCAATCCCGATGATCGCGCTGGTGATCTTCTCGTCCAAGCGATCGGTGATGGGGGCCTTCACTATCGGTCCAGTATTGAAATCCCTTGCGATCCTTGCCGCTACCGTGGTGCTGACGCTTAATTTTGTGCTGCTGGCCAATGTGGCAGGTCTGCCGATTCCGTTCTTGTCAAACTGATCTGCATTGCGCTCACTTTTCCGGTAGGGGGCGTTGGCCTTTCGGACCGGTTGCGGCTAGGTTGCGACTGAAATTTGCAACGCGGAGCCTGCACATGTCTTTCGATTACGATCTTTTTGTTATTGGTGGTGGCTCTGGCGGTGTGCGTGCGGCCCGTGTGGCAGCGCAGACAGGCGCAAAAGTCGCCCTGGCCGAAGAGTCCCGTATGGGCGGCACCTGCGTTATTCGCGGCTGCGTGCCGAAAAAGCTGATGGTCTACGCATCCACCTATGCTGAAAAAGTCGAAGAGGCGCAGGGTTATGGCTGGGACGCCACCATTGGCGATTTCAACTGGGACAAGTTTCGCGGCAAGCTGCACGCCGAACTGGACCGTCTTGAAGGCGTTTATCGCAAGCTGCTGAACGGTTCTAACGTGGAAATCCACGACTGCCGCGCGACGGTCACGGACGCGCATACGGTCAAACTGGGTGACGGCAACTCTGTCACTGCCAAGCACATCCTGATCGCCACCGGCGGCCACCCTGTGCGCCCCGACATGGAAAACGGCGATCTGGGCCTCGTGTCCAACGACATGTTCCTGCTGGAAAAGCTGCCCGAAACGCTGCTGATCATCGGCGGCGGTTACATCGCCTGTGAATTCGCCTGCATCATGGCGGGCCTTGGCGTGAAGGTGACGATGTATCACCGCGGCGCGCAAATCCTGAAAGGCTTCGACGACGAAGCCCGCGGCCTTTTGGCTGAATCGATGCGCCACCGGGGCATTGATCTGCATACTGGCACCACCATCACAGAGCTTTGCGCTGCCGATCAGGCCCCCAAGGGCCGCGTCCCAGCAGGGTCTGACGCGGCGGCTGGTGGCACGAACCCGCTGGGCGGTAACCCCAAAAGCTTTACCGATGCCCGCGCCGCTGGCCCAATCTGGACCCGTGCGACAAACGGCGACGAAAAGGTATTCGACCACGTGCTGTTCGCCACGGGCCGCGCCCCGAACACCAAGGGGCTGGGGCTGGACGAGGCTGGCGTCGATGTTGGCCGCCAAGGCGAGATCGTCGTGGATGAGTTCAGCCAAACCAATGTGCCGTCGATCTATGCCATCGGCGACGTGACCAACCGCGTGCAGCTGACGCCCGTTGCGATCCGCGAAGGCATGGCCTTTGTCGAAACCGTCTTTAAGGGCAACCCGACGCCCGTCGATCATGAACTGATCGCCAGCGCCGTGTTCACCCAGCCCGAACTGGGCACGATTGGTGAAACCGAAGACGACGCCATCGCCCGCGGCGAAAGCGTCGAGGTTTATTCCACTGCGTTCCGCCCGATGCAGACTGCATTTTTGGATACACCCCAGCGTGTGTTGATGAAGTTGATTGTCAGCACCGAAACCCGCAAGATCTTGGGGTGTCACATCGTCGCGGACCATGCCGGCGAAATGATCCAGATGGTGGCCATCGCAATCAAGATGGGCGCTACAAAAGAAGATTTCGACCGCACCTGCGCCGTCCACCCAACCATGGGCGAAGAGCTGGTCACGATGAAGACACCGGTGCGGACAACTTGAATTATCGGGCCATTGGCCCGATCTAAAGACTGACGGGTCCGAACAGGATCGTAACATCAAGGAAGACTGACACACGATGGCAGGCAATAACGGGGGCCCCTGGGGGGGCGGCGGCGACGATAATCAGGGTAAGAACGACGGCAATGGGTCCAACCCTCCGCCGCGTCCACCACGTCGCACTGGCGAGGGGCCACAAATTCCTGAGATCGACGAGCTGATGAACAAAGGCCGCGAACAGCTGCGGGTCCTGATGGGCGGACGCGGCGGCGGCAACGGCACGGGCGGCGGCGGCACAGGCGGCGGCAATGGTCCGGCACTGACGCGCGGCACCATTGGCCTTGGCGTGCTGGCGGCGGCTGTGCTTTGGGGCATGGCATCCATCTATACCGTCAAGCCAGAAGAACAGTCGGTAGAGCTGCTGCTGGGCGATTACATGTCCACCAACGGCCCCGGCCTGAACTTTGCGCCTTGGCCTATCGTCACGCGTGAAGTCCTGGCGGTCACGTCAGAGCGGTCCATCGACATCGGCACCAGCCGGTCCGGTTTGGACGCGGGCTTGATGCTGACGGGCGACGAAAACATCGTCGACATCGACTTTCAGGTCGTGTGGAACATCCTTGATCCACAGCTTTTCCTGTTCAACCTTGCCGATCCCGAACAGACGATCGAGGCTGTGTCTGAATCCGTGATGCGTGAAATCATCGCGCAAAGCCAGCTGGCGCCGATCCTAAACCGGGATCGCGGTTCGATTGCTGAACGCCTGAAAAGCGAGATTCAAAGCACGCTTGATAGCTATCAGTCCGGCGTGAACATCATCCGTGTCAACTTTGACAAGGCCGATCCGCCAGAGCCCGTCATTGCATCCTTCCGCAAGGTGCAGGACGCTGAGCAGGAACGCGACCGGTTGCAGAACGTCGCTGACGCCTATGCCAACCGGGTCGAGGCCGAGGCACGCGGCCAAGCGGCTCAGACCATCGAGCAAGCTGAAGGGTATCGCGCGCAGACTGTGAACGAAGCCTCTGGTGAGGCGAGCCGTTTCTCGGCCGTTTTGACGGAATACCAAAAAGCCCCAGAGGTGACGCGCAAGCGGCTGTATCTGGAAACCATGGAAAAGGTTCTAGGAGAGTTGGACATCATCCTGCTTGACGAATCCCAAGGCGGGCAGGGCGTCGTGCCATATCTGCCGCTGAACCAACTGGGCGGCGGCTCTAGCCGTCCTCAGACGCAAACGACCGAAGGGACAAACTAATGCGGAAATCTATTTTCCTACTCCCCGTCCTCGTTGTCGTGCTGATTGTGGCCATCTCCTCGGTGTTTATCGTGGACGAGCGTGAAAAAGCGCTGGTGCTCCAATTTGGTCAGATCGTGAAAGTGAAAGAAGAGCCGGGTCTTGCCTTTAAGATCCCGTTTATCCAAAACGTCGTGCGCTATGACGACCGCATCTTGTCCCGTGATCTGGACCCGCTGGAAGTCACGCCATCCGATGACCGCCGCTTGGTCGTCGATGCCTTTGCACGCTACCGCATCGCCGATGTGCGCCAGTTCCGTCAGGCTGTTGGCGCGGGCGGCGAAGAGGTCGCAGCGCGTCGCTTGGACGGCATTCTGCGCGATACCACCCGGAACGTGCTGGGTACGGTTGCGTCGAACGACATCCTGTCCACTGACCGCGCCGCGCTGATGCTGCGCATCCGCAACAACGCGATCACCGAGGCGCGTAGCTTGGGTCTAGAGGTCATCGACGTGCGTCTGAAGCGTACGGACCTGCCGCCAGAAAACCTGAACGCGACCTACGAGCGGATGATTGCGGAACGTGACCGCGAAGCCGCAGACGAAGTCGCACGCGGTAACGAGGCCGCACAGCGGACCCGCGCTGCCGCAGACCGCACCGTGGTCGAGGTCACATCAGAGGCGAACCGTCTGGCCGAGGTCACACGCGGTGAAGCCGACGCCGAGCGTAACGGCATCTTTGCCGAAGCCTTTGGCGCAGACCCAGAGTTCTTTGAATTCTACCGTTCCATGACCGCCTACGAGCGCTTTGCCGCGTCTGGCCGGTCGTCCATGGTGCTGTCCCCGAATTCAGAGTTCTTTAACTATCTGCAATCGGATCAGGGTCAGGCCGCAAACGATAATGCAGCGCGGACCCCAGCGGCACCGGCACCTGCCGCGTCGAACTGACGCGCGCATGATCGCACTGGCATTAACAGGCCTTGGCCTTGTTCTGCTGATCGAGGGGCTGGTGTACGCACTGGCCCCTTCGCTTATCGAAGACATGCTGGCAGCCCTGCGCAGCTTGGGTTTGCCGGAACGCCGCCTTGTCGGGCTGGCGGTGCTGGCGACAGGTGCCGCCTTGTTATGGCTTGCGGCATTGATTGGGACATAAAGTCACGATCCGTTCACCCTTTACATTGAGACTTTGCGCTCTCAGGTTTGCGCCCTAGGTTCAGTGTCAACGCTGCCCTGCGCAACACAACAAGGAGTCCGCCCCGTGAGGTCACAGGCCAAAGTCTTAACACTCGCCGATCCCCGTTACATGTTGTCCGGCCTTGCCCTGACCACCGCCTTGATCCTGTCGCAGTCGCTGCCCGGATTTGCGCAGGTGAACCCCGAAACCACGACTGCTGAAACGACACAGGCCCTGCCGGGCGCCGTTGCTGGCCGGCCGCTGACCTTTGCCGATCTGGCCGCTCAGGTCAGCCCGTCGGTCGTAAATATCACCACCTCCACCACCGTTGCCGAACGCACAATGCCGCAAGGTATCGTGCCCGAAGGGTCCCCGTTCGAGGATTTCTTTAACGATCTGGAAAACGGCCCCGGCGGCCAGCCCCGCAGATCAAGCGCGCTTGGCTCTGGCTTTGTGATTTCGGCGGACGGCTATATCGTCACCAACAACCACGTGATTGAAGGCGCGGACGAGATCGAGATCGAGTTCTTTCCCGGCGATGGCCAGCCTGCTGCGCAACTACCCGCCACGCTGGTCGGCACGGATCCGAACACCGACATCGCCGTGCTAAAGGTTGAATACGACAGTCCGCTGCAGTTCGTGGAATTTGGCGACAGCAATGGCGTCGGGGCCCGCGTTGGCGACTGGGTCATGGCGATGGGCAACCCGCTGGGGCAGGGCTTTTCTGTCTCTGCCGGTATCGTGTCCGCCCGCAACCGCGCGCTGTCCGGCACCTATGACGACTACATCCAGACTGACGCGGCGATCAACCGTGGCAACTCGGGCGGGCCGCTGTTCAACATGGACGGCGAAGTCGTCGGCGTGAACACCGCGATCCTGTCGCCCAATGGCGGGTCCATCGGTATCGGTTTTGCGATGTCGTCGCAGGTCGTGAAAAACGTTGTCGATCAGCTGCAGGAATTCGGCGAAACCCGTCGTGGTTGGCTGGGCGTGCGCATTCAGGACGTCACGCCTGACATGGTCAGTGCCATTGACGGGCTGGACACCGCACGCGGCGCGCTGATCACCGACGTGCCAGCGGGTCCAGCCGAAGACGCCGGTCTGCTGGCCGGTGACGTGATCCTGTCCTATGACGGCACCGACGTCGCTGATACCCGCGAATTGGTGCGCATGGTCGGCAACTCTACCGTGGGCGCGACGATCCCGCTGCAAGTGCTGCGGGGCGGCGAAGAAACCGCAATGGAAGTGACCCTTGGCCGCCGCGAGACGGACGAAGCGACCGCTTTCCCAGCGTCCGAAGAGGCACCTGAACCCGCTGACGCAGGCGCGGAAATGCTGGGCCTGACCTTGTCGCCCGTCACGCCGGAACTTGTCGAAGAGTTCAGCTTGGACGACCGTCCGGGTCTGGTGATCACCGATGTTGATCCCGCGTCGGACGCCGCAGGCAAAGGTCTGACACCGGGCGATCTGATCACGGACGCGGGCCAACAGGCCGTGACGACCGTGGAAGAGCTGCAAGCGCGCATCGATAACGCGGTTGAGGCGGGTCAGACATCCCTGCTTTTGCTGGTCCGCCGCGACGGCAACCCGCGCTTCCTTGCGCTGGCGCTAGAGGATAAAACCGACAGCGAATAAATCTAGCTAAGCCTCAAACGCGCGCCGTCCCCGAAAGGGGGCGGCGTTTTGCGTTTGTTTAGCTGCGGGGGACCGCCAAAATCCCAAGATCGCGGGCGATGTCAGTTGCCAGTAGCGGACTGTCCGTGCCGCTGCGGCGCTGATAGCTTTGCACAGCAAGGCTGGTGGCCGCGTCATATTGCCCCGAAATCGGCCCGTCATAGGCGCGGCGGATCAGCAAGGCGCGCTGCAACGTCGACACAAAAGCCGCCGTGTAAACTGGCGGGCAAACGGTTTCGAACCGGCTGCCTTCGCCGACCTGAACGGTCTGCGGCCGGGTGATCGTGCGAAAGACGGCCGGGTTGATGACAGTGCCCGCAGCGTCGCGCGTCTCGGGCGCGACTTCGATCAATTCGCTAATGATATTGGTCTGCGTCGGCCCTTCGGTGCGGGCAAAGCAGCGACCCTTTGCATCGGTTTCGATATCGCCAAGGGACACGATGATCGGTGCCGTGCCAGTGCCGTTTTGCGGTGGCAGCGGAGTGCAGGCGGACAGCAACAGGGCGAATGGTAAAAAACGGTGCATCGGGACTCCTTCGCAGTCCGTCTTAAAGCGTCGGCGGTGCAGGTCAAACGCCATTGTGGGGCAGGGCGAGGCTGTGTGCATTTGTGACTGGCAGGGCCAGCCCCATTCCCTTAGTTATCGGGGCAAAGCTGATAGGCGCGAAAGGATAAGACGATGGCGAAAATCACCTATGTAGAGCACGGCGGCAAAGAGCACGTCGTCGATGTGGCGAATGGCATGACTGTCATGGAAGGTGCCCGCGACAACGGCATTCCGGGGATCGAGGCCGACTGCGGCGGCGCCTGCGCCTGTTCGACCTGCCACGTCTATGTCGACCCGGCGTGGGCTGACAAGCTAGAGCCCAAGGACGCGATGGAAGAAGACATGCTGGATTTCGCTTACAAGCCGAACCCAGAGCTGTCCCGCCTGACCTGCCAGCTGAAAGTCTCTGACGCTTTGGACGGCCTGCGCGTGCAGATGCCTGAAAAGCAGATCTGATGCGGATCGCGGTCGCCGCAAGTTTGCTTGTCATGCACGCGAGCCTTGCTGCGGCCTGCCAGAACCCACCACCGCCGCCTGCTGCGCTATCGGGCAGCGTGGCGGTGGTACCGGGCGGCGATATCACGCGCGCCTGGTACGACGACCCCACGACAATTTACGATCACGGCATCCTTGGCGACGCGATTGAAGCGGCAACGCTGCGCATTGCAACTGCCGAGGATTGCGACATCCGGATCGCAGCGGGCGCGGGCCATGTGTTCGAGGACACGGCCCCGCGTCTGGCTGATCTAGACGGGGATGGCCAAACCGAAGTCATCGCCGTGCGCACGAGCCTGACGCAGGGCGCGCAATTGGTGATCTATGGGATGCGCAGCGGCGCTTTGGCTTTGCTGGCGCAGACGCCCTATATCGGCCAGACGCACCGATGGCTTTCGCCGATTGGCGCGGGTGATATCGACGGCGATGGCCGGATCGAGGTTGCCTATATCGACCGCCCACATCTGGCGCGGGTGCTGCGGGTCTGGCGCTTTGATGGTGCGGATTTGGCTGAGGCCTACCGCGTGCCAAATCTGACCAACCACCGCATTGGCGAGCGAGAGATCAGCGGCGGGTTTCGCATTTGCGGCGGTGTGACCGAAGCTGTCGTCGCCGCGCCCGACTGGTCGCGCGTTTTGGCGGTGCAGATAGATGCGGGCACGGCATTGGTGCGTGATTTAGGACCGGTTGGGCCGGGTGCGTTTGATCGGGCTTTGGCCTGTAAAGGGTAAGGGTAAGGGTGCGGGGGCGCTGCCCCCCGGCTGCGCCGTCCCCCGAGGTATTTTTGACCAGAAGAAGCGGTTAGGCCAGCGTGGCGAGGGCCATGAGGGCTGTGATTTCGGCGATTTGCTGGGATGCGCCAAGGATATCACCGGTTTGGCCGCCAATTTTGCGCCGGGCGATCAGCGCCCAAGCGGCGGATGTCGCCGTGATCATGATGATCGCGGGCAGGCTCGCCCAGCCAAGGCAAAGCAACGCGGCACCCAGAGCGACGCCTGTTGCGACCAGAAGCGTTGGCAAGGCCGGGCGGCCGACGGCATGGCTCAGTCCATTGCCACGCGCGTGGGGCAGGACGAAGGCCAGTGCGATCATGGGCAGGCGTGATACTGCGCCGATGGCCAGCGCCGCAGGCCAGAGCATCGTGTCCAAAAGCGTGATCCAAAGCATCCACCGCAGCAAGACTGACACGAGCAGTGCCAGCACGCCGTAGGTGCCGATTTGGCTGTCTTTCATGATCGCAAGACGGCGGTCTTTGTCCCAGCCGCCCCAGAGGCCGTCGATGCTGTCGGCCAGCCCGTCTTCGTGCATCGCACCGGTTACGATCATCTGAACCGCGATTAAGAGCAGGGCGCAGACCCCAAGGGGCAGACCGCACCACATTGCCGCTGCCGCTGCCAATGCTGCGATCGCGCCCACCGCGACTCCGGCCAGCGGCCACGCCCAAGCTGCCCGCGCGCCGCGCGCCGTGGCGTTGGCGGTGTTGACGCGCACCGGCAGGCGCGTCAGCAGGCCAAGGGCGGCGGGCAAATCGCCAAGGGTCATCAGTGCGTCAGTACGGGGCAAAGGCGTGTCCATCGAACAGGGTTTTCTTTCGTCCGCTTATGGTTAGACAGGTCGGGACCGAACCGCAACGAGGACGACCATGACTGCCCCATTTACCACGCTTAACGATTTTCGTGGCCTTCTTGCCGCTGCACCCCGGGCCGATCAGGTCGCTGTCGATGGGGCAGCCGCGAGGAACGGCCAGCTGACCAAACCGCCCGGTGCCCTTGGCCGGCTAGAGGATTTGGCCCTGTGGTTGGCCGGGTGGCAGGGCACGGACAGACCGCGCATTGTCGCGCCGCAGATCGTGATCTTTGCTGGCAATCATGGCATCTGCGCGCAGGGCGTTTCGGCCTTTCCGGCAGAGGTGACGGCGCAGATGGTCGGTAACTTCCAAGGCGGCGGCGCGGCCATAAACCAGCTTGCGAAGGCCTGCGGCGCGCGCCTTGATGTCGTGCCGCTGGATTTGGACACCCCGACGCAGGATTTTACCCAAGGCCCGGCGATGACCGAGGCAGAGGTTGTCGCAGCCCTAGCCGCTGGGTGGGATGCAGTTGATCCGGCGACGGACCTGCTGGTCGTGGGCGAAATGGGGATTGGCAATACAACATCGGCGGCGGCGATTGCCCATGCGCTGTATGGCGGCTCTCCGGCCGCATGGACGGGGCGCGGTACGGGGGTTGATGATGCGGGTCTTGCGCGCAAAACCGATGTTGTCGCGCGCGGGCTTGGTGCCAACCCGGCAGCAGGCACGGATGCGTTGCAGGCGCTGCGCTGCCTTGGCGGGCGCGAAGTTGCAGCCATGGCGGGGGCCATCGCGCGGGCGCGGGTGGACGGCATTCCGGTGATCCTTGACGGGTTCATCTGCTGCGCGGCTGCCGCGACACTCGCCGCTGCGGTGCCCGGCGCGCTGGATCATGCGGTTGCGGGTCATCAAAGCGCCGAGGCGGCCCATGCTACTTTGCTCGACCGCTTGGGCAAGCCGCCGCTGTTGCAGCTGGGCCTGCGCCTTGGCGAAGGGTCGGGGGCTGCGCTGGCGATCAGCATCGTCAAAGCCGCTGCCGCCTGCCATTCGGATATGGCAACCTTTGCCGAAGCGGCCGTCAGCGCAGGCTAGCTATTGCCGCCAGACGAGGTGTCGCCAGGCCGGCGGGGTAAAAGACGCTCTTTTTCTTCTGTCTCTTGGTTCTGGGCGCGGGCGGCGAGGGCGGTTTCAAGATCGCTGTTCAGCTGCCGCGCGCGGGCGATATAGTCGGGGTTGTCGGCAATCGGCACGCCCGGCTTCCACAGCTTGGCCAGATCGCGGACCATGTCGCGGTCAGAGTGATAGAACAGCGTTTCCGCCTCGGCGGCTTCGAAGTCCGTAAGGCCAAGGTTTTCCAGCGCATAGCGGCCTGCCCGCAAGGAACTGTCGAACATTTCGCGCACGATGTCGTCTGCGCCAGCGGCGTAAAGCTCGTAGGTATGCACCCGGTCGCGGGCGCGGGCGATGATGTGCAGATCGGGGCGCACCTTGCGGGCATAGGCGACAAGGCGTGTTGCCATGTCTTTGTCGTCGATGGCGACCAGCATCACGCGGGCGTCGTCGATCCCGGCAGCGGCCAGCAGATCGGGGCGGGTGGGGTCACCAAAGAAACCGCGATAGCCGAATTTCCGCATCATCTGAACGGCTGGCAGGTCATTGTCGATCACAACGGTGGAAAAGCCAGCGGATTGGATCAGCCGGTTCGCCATTTGGCCAAAGCGGCCGATGCCCGCGATGATAACCGCGCCTTGCTCGTCGACCTCGTCGTGTTCATGCTCTTCGCTGTCATCCATGCGGCGGGACAGCCAGTCGTAGCCGATGAACAGCGCGGGTGTGACCAGCATCGACAGGGCAATGACCAGCAGCAGCATTTCCGACAGACTGCCGGGCAGCACGCCTTGTTGGTCAGAGAAAGAGATCAGCACGAAGCCAAATTCCCCGGCCTGCGCAAGGCCAAGGGTGAACAGCCAGCGATCCTTGCCGCGCATCTTGAACAGGAAGGACAGGGCATAAAGCACCGCGCCTTTGATCACGATGATGCCGATGACATAGGTCGCAACCCGCACGGGCTGCGCCGCGAGCAAGGCAAAGTTAATGCCTGCGCCAACCGTGATAAAGAACAGGCCCAGCAACAGGCCTTTAAACGGCTCAAGGTCGCTTTCCAGCTCGTGCCGGAATTCAGAGTTCGCCAGCACAACGCCCGCCAAAAAGGTACCAAGCGCAGGTGACAGGCCGACCGTTCCCATCAGCACGGCGATCGCGGTGACCATCAACAGGGCGAGGGCGGTGTACATCTCCCTCAATTTCGCGTGGTGGATGTAGCGGAACACGGGGCGCGTCAGGTAGACGCCCGTCAGCACGACGGCGGCAACGGCACCAATGGTCACCAGCGTGACGCCCCAGCCGGGCAGCCCGTCGACAAGGGACAAGGCGGCATGGCTATCTTCGCCAAGGTTTCGCACCAGCGATCCATCGGGCGCGATACTGAGCTTATTGCCAGCCACCGCCAGCAGCGGCAGCAGTGCCAGCATCGGGATCACGGCAATATCCTGCGTCAGCAGGACCGAAAAGACAGATCGCCCGCCCCCCGTTTGCATCAGCCCCTTTTCCGACAGGGTCTGCAGTACGATGGCCGTCGACGACAGCGCCATAATCAGGCCAATCGCGAGCGAGGTCTGGATCGGATAGCCCAGAAACATGCCTGCGCCGGTGACGATGGCCGTCGTCAGTACGATCTGCAGGCCGCCAAGGCCGATCAAGCGTCCACGCATATCCCATAGGGCGCGCGGCTCTAGCTCTAGCCCGATCAGGAACAGCATCATCACGACGCCGAACTCGGCAAAGTGTTGGATGTCCTTCGCCTCTGTCCCGACCAATCCCGTCAGGGGACCGATCACGATACCGGCGGCCAGATAGCCAAGCACGCTGCCAAGACCGAGGCGGGCAGCAAAAGGCACCGCAATGACAGCGGCGCCTAGATAAATCGTAGCCTGAAGCAGAAATGTTTCCATGTGCCTGTCATACAAGGCGCTTGGCGTTACGCAATGGTGGTGCAATCACGGAAGGTTTCGAAGCCGTCACAAATGTGCGGCAAACGCCTTAGCCGGGCAGCACGAGGGCGTAGGTCTTTCCGCGTTTAACGAAGTTCAGCGCGGTATCGCCAATCGCCGTGACTTGGCCGCCATCAAGGGCGCTGCCAACTTCGACCTTAACAAAGCGGCCATTGCCCAGACGCACCAGCGCGCGGCGGGCGTTGGGTTTGCCGTAGACACCGACAAGGTTCATCTGGCGCAGGTTCATCGCATTGTCGACGGTCGCCGCTTGCGCCACGCCGCCGGGGACATTGCCGCTGGGGGCGACGATTGTGGGCGGGGCTGGCGTTGCGGCGACGGCTGCGGTGCGGGTTGGTGCTGGGGCGGCGGCCACGGGCGGCGGCGCTGCGGCTTGGCGCGAGCGGGCCACAACCTGCGCAAAATTATTGGGGCGTGCGTCGGGACGGCGGGCGACGCTGACAGCAAGCGCTGTGCGATTGCTAAACGATGACGCTGGGGCGGCGGCGGCGATGGCGGCGGCAACAGCGTTAATATCGGCGGTGACGATGGCACCGGGAAGGGGCTGCGGCTCTTCCGGTGCGGCTTCGACCTCTGGTGCAAGATCAGAGGGACGCAGAACAGGACGAGAGCCGGTATAGGCGGCGATGACGGCTTCAGCTTCGGTTGGGGTGGCGGCGGTGGCGATCAAGCCGCCGGGCCGCAGGCGCGGACGCACCCCAGTATAGGGAAGCGAAACAGGCAAGGTGGGCGCCTCTGCCACGTCGGTGGTCGGCAAAGTCAGCGCCGCCGCATCACCGGGCCGCAGCACCGGGCGCAGGGGCGGTGGCCCGGCGACGAAGGCAGGGCTGCCTGTCGCGGGCGCTGCTTCCGGCTCTGGCGCATCGGTCGGGACGGCAGCCGCAGCGGCCTCTGCCAGATCATCAGGTCGCACCACCGGATCCACCGGGGCGGTCGCCACACGCGGGGTGCCGGGGCGCAGGACCGGGCGCAGATCCGGCGCGCCTGCGATCACCAACGCGCCTTGCGGCGTCACGACCCCTTCTGGCGTGGCGGCGATATTGCCGCGCGCATCGCGGGCAAACACAACGCCCGCTGCGGGCGGCACTGGCTGGTCTGCGATCACGGCGTCGGGGGCAGCGGCGTCTTGGCCGGGCATGTCCGGCTGGTCCAGCGCCTGCGGTACATCGACGGTGGCGACCGGATCGACCCCTTCCAGCGCTGTGCTGCTGGGCGTTGCGGCAATGCGGGGCGCGCGTTGATAGACGCCGGTCGCGGCATAGATGCGGTCCGCTTCGTCAGGGGACAACACCCGCCCGGCGGGGGCGCGCACGATGGGCGCTGGGGGCACTACGGCCGCCATATCTTGTGGCACAATGGCAGAGGGGGCGGGTTCCGCCGCTTGCGCGACCTCGGCCGTAGGGGCGTCAGTTTCCTCTGCGGTGGCGACAGGTGTCTGAGGCGCGACATCTGTTTGCGGCGCAGGTTCGCCTTGCGCCAAATCAGCGGCAAGCGTGTCGTCGAAGGAAGGCTCTTGTGTCGCGGCTGCGATTTGCGGTTCGGCATCCGCGCCGGTGAACCAGCTTGTCACGGTGCCGCTTGGCAACGTCAGGGACCACAATCCCACCAGCAGCATTACCAAGAGCAAGATTGCAGTCAGGATCAACCCGAGGAAGCGCGTTTTGCCGCGTTCCTTGACGCGTCCCTTTGCAGGCTGCGGTGCGGCCTGCGCCTGCGCTGCAGGGCGGTCGTCGATGATCTGCACGCCGGACTGGGCCGCGATGGCGGCTGCAAGTGCGGACACCGGCTCTTTTGCACGCCCATTGGCGGCCACGGGGGCGGGGGGTTCTTTGCGGCGGGTGAACAACGGCTCTTGCGCGGGTGCGGCTAGGGGGGCGGCGGTCACGCCATCGGGCATGGCTGTGGCTTTGATTGCAGGCGCGGTGCCTGTTACCGGCTGGGCGATACGCGGGGGGGGCGATGCGGTGCTCGTGCTCTGTGCCAAGGCTGCTTCGCTTGGCGCGCGGCGTGCGGCCAAAGCTGTCGCGATTGCATTGTCGGCAGGTTGGGCTGATAGCGTGGACCGTTTGGCTGCGTCGATCGTCGGTGCCGCGATTTTACTGCGGGATGCAAAAACTGGTGCGTCGCCTGGCTCGATCGGGTCCGGTACGGCAGCGGGCTGATCTGCCTCTGGCGGCGGCGCAGATGCCTCTGCGGTTTGGGGCGCGGTGTCTTGGTCTGGCAACGCGTCGCTGACCGGCATGGGCGCATCGGACTGCGCGGCTGCTTCAGGCGCAGGATCAGGCTCGATTTCAGGTTCAGGCGCGGGCGCGGCGTCAGGCTCAGCCGCAGGTGCGGATTTTGGCAAATCGACGACGCCGGTTTGGACGACAGGCTTATCGGCCCGGGTCAGGTCCATAGTGCGCCCGGCGGGCAGGGCGCCAAAGAACACCTCTGCGTCAAAGGTGCCCGGTTCGGGTAGGGCGGCGCAGGCGACGGGATTGAACAGATTGTCCGTGGCAAAGGCCGTCGCCTCGACCAGCGTTTCTTGGGCGACAGCGGCGATATAGGTGCTGCCATTCGCGCGCACCGTATCAATGACCAGTTCATTCAGCGCATAGGGCGTTTCGCCGTCCAGCGCGTGGTGCACATCGTCCGCGGTCGTGTCTTCGCCCTGCAAAGTCATGTAGCGGATTTGATCGCTTGGGATCACCAGCTTTGTGCGCATGCCAGAAGGGTCCAGCGCAAGCGCTTGGTCCCGCAAAACTGACAGGGCCGCAGGTAGGTCGGCTGTCTCAAGCGGCACCTCGCCCACAAGGTGCCAGCCATCTGGCACCTGTTGCAGAAGGGCGATACCGTCGAATGAAAGCGAGAGTGCGAAATTAGGTGTCATCGATTGGCCATACGTCCGTGCGCAATACAAGAAATGTTCGGTATTCTTATGCGCAGGCTAACGCAGAACCGGGCCGGGGCCAAGGCGTTCGACACGGCGTTGGCGCTCGCTCGCTTGTGGTAAACCATTTGGAAAGAATAGAGCCATGATTAAGACATTACAGATCGCAAGCCTGCTGCTGTGCAGTGCAGCAATCCCGGCTGCGGCGCAGGACGCCGGGCTGACGGTAACGGGGACCGGCCAAGTCATGGCCAGCCCCGATATGGCCAGCCTGTCGCTGGGCGTTCTGGCGCAGGCCCCGACAGCGGCGCAGGCCGTGCGCGACATGAGCGCGGATATGGACAAGGTCATGGCCAGCCTGACCGCTGCCGGGATCGCGCCCGAGGATATCCAAACCAGCGGTCTGCGCGTTGATGTGCAGCAAAGTTATGACGAGGCGACACAGTCGTCGCGCATTACCGGCTATGTCGCGGCCACAGATGTCAGCGTGCAAGTGCTTGATTTGTCCCAATTGGGGCAGACGCTCGACGCCGTGGTCCAAGAGGGCGCGAACCAGATGAACGGCCTGACCTTCGATTTGCAGGACCGCAAGCCCGCCTTAGACGACGCGCGCCGCGCCGCAGTCGCCGACGCGATGGATAAGGCTGAGCTTTACGCGCAGGCGGCTGGCGTAGCCTTGGGTCCCGTGCAGTCGCTGACCGAAGGCGGCGCATCTGGCGGCGCGCCGCAGCCATATATGCGCATGGCGATGGACAGCGCCGAAAAGGTGCCCGTGGCGGCTGGCCAAATCACGATCAGCGCCGATGTCACTGTGACTTGGGGCTTTGGCGAATAATTAATGTGGGCGGGGCCGAAACCCCGCCCATTGTTTTTAGGCCGTCGCTTTTGACAGCGCCTGATCCAGATCCATAATCAGATCGTCCGCATCCTCGATCCCGATGGACACACGCACGATTTCCGGTGCTGCACCTGCCGCGCGCTGCTGGTTTTCGTCCAACTGGCGGTGGGTGGTGGACGCCGGGTGAATGATCAAGCTGCGCGTATCGCCAAGGTTCGCCACGTGGCTAAAGATCTCGAGGTTGTCGATCAGCTTGATGCAGGCCTCATAGCCGCCCTTGACCGCAAAGGTGAACAAGCCGCCCGCGCCTTTGGGACAGACTTTTTCGACGCGGTCAAAGTACTTGCTGCTCTTCAAACCAGCATAGGTGACATAGTCGACGCGGGGGTCGTCCTCTAGCCACTTGGCAATCTTTTGCGCGTTCTGCACATGGCGTTCCATACGCAGGGACAGCGTTTCAATCCCCATCAGGGTATAGTGGGCGCCCTGCGGGTTCATGGTCATGCCCAGATCGCGCAGACCAATAGCGATCCCGTGAAAGGTGAAGGCTAGCGGGCCAAAGGTCTCGGCGAACTTAAGGCCGTGATACGCAGGCTCGGGCTCTGACAGGGACGGGAATTTGCCCGAGGCGGCCCAGTCAAATTTGCCCGAATCCACAACGCAGCCACCGGTGACAGTGCCGTTACCCGTCAGGTATTTCGTGGTGGAATGAACGACCAGTGTCGCGCCAAGCTCGATCGGGCGGCACAGATATGGCGTGGCTGTGGTGTTGTCGATGATCAGGGGAATGCCTGCGTCATCGGCAATATCGGCAATCGCGCGCACGTCCATGATATAGCCGCCGGGGTTGGCAATCGCCTCGCCAAAGATCGCCTGCGTGTCGTCATTGATCGCGGCCTTCACCGCGTCCAGATCGTCAAAGTCGACAAAGGTCGCGGACCAGCCGAAACGCTTGATCGTCTGGGTGAACTGCGTGACCGTGCCGCCATAAAGCCGCGTGCTGGCGACGATGTTCTTGCCCGGTGCCATCAGCGGAAACAGCGCCATCAATTGCGCCGCATGACCAGACGAACAGCACACACCGCCTGCGCCGCCTTCAAGTGTCGCGATCCGTTCCTGCAGCGCTGCGACCGTGGGGTTGGTCAGGCGCGAATAGATATAGCCGACCTCTTGCAGGTTAAACAGCGCCGCCGCGTGGTCCGCATCGCGGAACACATAGGCCGTCGTTTGATAGATCGGCACCTGCCGCGCACCCGTGGCCGGGTCGGGGCGTGCACCCGCGTGAATCTGTAGCGTATCAAAACCGTAGGTAGGTTCGCCGGACATGTCTCTCTCCCTTTGCAATGCGTTGCGACAGGTTTAGGAGGTTTCAACCCACCACTCAACGACCAAGGAGCCGCCAATGCCTTACCCGTTCCATTTTGCCTATCATGTCAGCGATCTGGACGAAGCACGGGACTTCTATACCGGCGCGCTTGGCGCGGTTGAGGGGCGCTCGACGGACACTTGGGTCGATTTCGATTTCTACGGTCACCAATTATCGCTGCATCTGGGCGCGCCTTTCGCCAATGCCGCAACGGGCAAGGTCGGCGGTCACATGGTCCCAATGCCGCACTTTGGCATCATCCTGCCGCTGGACGAATGGAACAAGCTCGCAGGCCGGCTAGAAGAGCGCCAGACCGATTTCATTCTCGCCCCCTCTGTCCGCTTTAAGGGCGAGCCGGGCGAGCAATGGACAATGTTCTTCCGCGACCCCTCGGGTAATCCCATCGAAGTTAAAGGCCTTGCACCCGACTCGGATATCTTCGCCAAATAGCGCCGCGCCCCCCTTCTTCTGGTCAAAAATACCTCGGGGTTTGGGGCAGCGCCCCAAGATCCGATTTTTCGCCGAAAAATCGGAACCCTCTGTTTTCGCACAATTCCTAGCGGATCCAAAATCCCTTGGCTTTGATCTGATTGCGGATCTGTTGTTCGCGCTTTGGCAAATCATTGCGGTCGAACATCGCGCGCACTTTTTGGCCACGGCCCTGATAGATCATCCGCTTGTAGGCATCATACCCCTTCAGCAGTTTCTTGATCTTATTGGGGGCGGTGACGGCCTCCATCACCTGCACGGCGCGGTCGCTTTCGCGGGCATAGAACAGCGGCAGAATGCGGTAGTGGCAGGTCACATCGCCGTCGAGCCCGTCTAGCTCTGGCCCTGGTCGGCCGCCACCAAAGCTGTGGATCACCAGCGGCAGGACGATCTGGTCCAGCCATGGGTGAAGCGATTGGATCACCAGTTCCTCTGGCGCGTCGTCGCGCACGGTTTTGGCGTAGTCCAAAAACCGCTGGCCAAAGGCCGCCGGGTCCGCGCCAAAGAACCAACCGGCGTTGAAATACAGATACCGCTGCCAGTAATCATCCGGGTGCGACAGATCGAGGCTGGATGCGAAATCCAGCCCGAAGCGGTCGTAAAGCGACTTCCAAACCGCGGTGTAGCCCGGCCAATACAGCTCTTCTTGGGGCCAAGTGCCTTCGCGGCGCATGGACGCGGCGGGGCGGTTGAAATCTAGGGGCAGCTCCGACAGCTCTCCGGTGATCAGGGTGTCGGTGTCAAAGAACATGAACGGCTCGCCCGCAGGCAGGGCAGCCAGACCTTCAATCTTGTTGCCATAAGGATAGCTGCTGCCAAAAACATGGCTGTCAAAGGGCACGACCTGCGCGCCCATCTCAAGCAGCGCGTCGCGGATGTCTTGGCTCATGCGCGGGTCGTGATCCCACAGCGGGCCGGGCTGGGGTTCGACGACGAAAACCCCGCCTGAAAACTGCGGTGACATCTCGCGCAGCGACGCGACAAAGACCAAGGCCTCGTACTGCAGGCGCCCGCCTTGGCCCACGATCATGATGTTGAAGGGCTGCTGGCCCGCTTGCATCTTTGCCATGGTCTATGCGTCCTGTTTGGCCTTTCGGCGGACCATAACGGCTGCAAGGCAGGCTGACCAGACGCGAACAGGACTGGATTAAGATGGGGCAGAACACTTTCGCAGGCGCGTGCGCATTTCTGCCCCTCACATTCGCGGCCAGATCGCTTATGGCTGCTGTAACCTATGGAGGGTGAATGATGGCCTCGTCCAAGAACGTTGTCGAACTGGTTGCCGTATCGCGCGCGAATGCGCAGGCGGCGCAGGATACGATTGGTGAAATTTTGCGCACGGCGGGCGGCGCTGATGTCACCGGCGATCAGGCCGAGGCGCTGCGCGCTGCGACCGTCGCGCTAGAACTGGAAGCGATTGATATCTACACCGCCTTTGAAGCGCGGATGCAGCACCATTTCAAACGCGGACCGTTTTCGCGCAAGCTGCAGGCATTGCTGATTGAAAGCGGCAAGGCTGATTTGGCGGACCGGATTTACCAGTATTATCTGGCAGTGAACGTGCTGAAACATGGCAAGGGCGACAGCTACCGCGCGCTTGTGAAAGACCCGTCGCCTTTGGTCGTGCTGCGGCCTGCGCCGGACGCGGCGTTGTCAGAGGTTGAGGCTGAGGCTGAGGGCGCGGATCGCCCCGCCGGATTGGTGGATGTGACAGATCCCGGTTTCTTTGCCGGGCTGACCGATGCCATCTTGCAGGCGGCTGCGTTTCTTAAAAAGCGGTAAGCGCGGCGGGCCTAAATTTGCGCAGCGCCGCTGGAGCTGCGCACCATCAGCGTGCCTTGCAGCAGCACGTCGGCTGATCCGGCTTTGCAGTCAAATATCGCAGCGATGGACCGCTTGGCCAGTTGGTCCATCGGCTGTTGAAACGACGTCAGGCGCGGCACCACTAGCGACGCAAGGTCGATGTCGTCGAACCCTGTGACAGACACCTGCGCGGGCACTTCGATCTGTAAATCGCGCGCACAGCGCAGCACCCCGATGGCAAGCTGATCGTTCGCGGCTGCGATGGCCGTGACGCGCTGGGCGGCAGGGGCGGCAAAGATTGTGCGGGCGATATCCTCGCCGGATTGATAGCCGAAATGGCCGTTGTGGATTGTCAGTTCAACGGCAGGGTCACGCTGGCGCAGGGCGTCTATGCGGGACTGAAAGCCGGCCAGACGGGCGCGGCCGACAAACGTGTCCTGCGGTCCCGCGATATAGGCGATGCGGCGATGGCCCAGCCCGAACAGATGATCCGCAATCTGCGCCGACCCTTCGGCGTGATCGGTCGAAATCAGGCTGTAATCGGACAGGCGGCGGTCCACGGACACGATGGCTGTGTCGGTGACGTAGCGGTCTGACACCTCGTCCGACACGGCGCAGACGATGATGCCGCGCGGGGTGCGATCCAGCAGGGCCATGATCTGCCGATGCTCTGTCGGTTTGTCATCGTGGGAATTGGCCAGCATGACCATATGATCGCGCACCGCGGCCTCTGTCTCGATCGCTTTGGCAAGCTGGGCGAAATAGGGGTTGGAAATGTCGGGCACGACCAGTCCGATCACATTGACCATATTCGTGCGCAGGGCGCGGGCGGCCAGATTAGGGCGATAACCCAGCTGCGTGACCGCGTCGCGCACGCGGGTTTGCAGGGCGGGTTTGACCGTGGGATCGCCGCTTAGGACCTTGGATACGGTCCCGACGGATACGCCTGCCGTGGCTGCGACGTCCTTGATCGTGGCCATGTTCCGCTCCGTGATACCGCTGGTATCAACGGTTTAGCACTGCTTGGCACCGGACGCACGGCTGGAGATGAAAGTTGTCACCTCGCTGTGTGCGGGCAGGGACGCGGCCGCGCCGCGCCGGGTGGTGGCAAGGGCTGCGGCATGCAGGGCGTAAGTCACAGCATCCGCAACGAGTGCGCCTTGCGCCAGCGCAGTGGCAAGCGCACCGTTAAAGCAATCGCCAGCGGCGACCGTATCAATGGCATCAACCTTGCAGGCCGGGGCCGCACCGGATTGGCCGTCAATGCACCAGACCACACCGTCGCCCCCCATCGTCACAATCGCACCGCGCCCGCAATGCCGGGCAAGCTTTGCTGCGACCTGTGCGGGCGGGATGTCATCGCTAAGGCCGGACAGCAGGCGCGCCTCGGCGAGGTTGGGGGTGACGATGTCGAATTGGCTTAGGATATCCGGGCCCCAAGGTGTGTCTGGGGCAGGGGCGGGGTCCATGACCACCAACGCTCCCGCCGCCCGCGCCAGATGCGCAGCGGCGCTTGAGCCGTCCAAGGGAATTTCGTTTTGCAGTAGCAACACAGATACGCCTGCAAAGACATCTGCCTTGCGGGTCACAGTCTGCGCGGTCACGGCGTCATTTGCACCGGGGGACAGGCGGATGATGTTCTGACCATCCGGCCCCACGTCGATGCTGGCGATGCCAGTGGGCGTATCGTCCAAGCTATCGGCATAAAGCGCGACACCTTGCGCGATCAGCTCTGCACTGGCGCGGCTGCCAAAGCCGTCGCGGCCAAGTGCGCCGATCATGGTGACACGGGCCCCCAGCCGGGCTGCGGCGATGGCTTGGTTTGCGCCTTTGCCGCCCAATTGCACTAGCGTTTCGTGCGCGCGGATGGTTTCACCCACTGCGGGCCAGCGCGGCAGGTAAAGGGTCATGTCCATATTAATACTGCCGACGACAAGAACGCTCAAAACGCAACTCCGCTGATCAGGATGACATTGGCGTAGGGGGTGACCTCGCCAGTGCGGATGAAGGCGCGGGCGCTGGCTGTGCTTTCCTTGAACGCCTCATGCGTCAGCGTGCTGCGGGCGATAGGTCGGCCTTGATCGGCAGCCCAGCCATCACAAGCCGCAGTCAGATCGCGGGTCAGGTCGGCAGAGGCTTCTTGCGCCCAGACGATGCCTTCGATCACCAGTTCTGCGCGGATCGCCTGCAAGACCTGATCAAAGCACGGCACGCCCGCTGTGACAGCCAGATCAATGACCGGCACCCCCGGCGGCACAGGCAAGCCTGCGTCCGCCACGACGATGCAGTCGCCATGCCCAAGGGTCGCAATCAGTGCGCTGAGGTGGCGGTTCAGAAGGGCCGTGCGTTTCATGATGCGCTATACTTTGCACGGTAGTGGTCAAGGATGACGGCGACGATGATGACGACGCCGGTGATCATCTGGCGCAGAAAATCGCTGAGCCCCATCAGGATCAAACCATTGGCCAGCACGCCGATAATAAAGGCCCCCAGCAACGTGCCGATCACCGAACCGCGCCCGCCTGCAAGGCTGGTGCCGCCGATGATCACGGCTGCGATAGCGTTTAGCTCGAACCCAATGCCGGCAATCGGGCTCGCGATGTTCAGGCGCGCCATATAGATGATCGCGGCGAAACCGGCGGCCAGACCGCTGATCGAAAAGGCGATGACCTTGTACCAAAACACGGGATGCCCGGCGAGGCGGACAGCTTCTTCGTTATTGCCGATCCCGTACAGCAGGCGGCCAAACACAGTGCGGTTCAGCACAAACCACGCGATCAGCGTCATCACCAGCGCCACGATGAACACCACGGGCACGCCGCCGATCAGCATGGAGCCGAATTCCTCGAACGCGAGGGGGAAGGCATAGATGGTTTCGGCGTTCGACACCTGAAGCCCGGCGCCGCGCGCGATATTCAACATGCCCAGCGTAATGATAAACGACGGCAGGCCCCAATAGGCGCTGATCACGCCGTTGAGTAATCCGCAGATCATGCCGACGCCAAGACCCGCAACACAGGCCAGCAGGATCAGTTCTGTGTCGCCAAAGCCGGGCAGGGTGATCGCCTTGCCTGCGACGACGGCGGCGAAGGCCATGACCGACCCGACCGACAAATCGATGCCGCCGATCAGGATGACGAAGGTCATGCCGACGGCAAGGATAAGATTGATCGTGATCTGCGTCAGGATGTTGGTGATGTTATTCGCGGTCAGAAAGTATTCTGACGAAAACGAAAAGATGACGATCAGAAACAGTAGCGCCAGACCAATGCCGGCGTTGTTGATCAGGGACCGAAGGGCCGCCAGCTTTGGGGTTGCGGTGGTGGGGGATGCCATCAGCGGGCTCCTTCAATTTGCAAGTCTGCGATGGGGGAGGTGTCACTCTGGCCGTAAGCCAGATTGAGGATGCCCTCTTCGGTGAAATCGGGGCGGTGGACTGTGCCCATGATGCGGTGGTTGGCCATGACCATGATCCGGTCGGACAGGTTGGTCAGTTCCGGCAGTTCCGACGATACGATCAACAGGGCGACGCCTTGGGCGGCCAGATCGCGCAAGATGGCATAGATTTCGGCTTTGGCACCGACGTCGATCCCGCGGGTCGGCTCGTCCAGAATCAGGATGCGGGGATTGCGGGCCAGCCACTTGGCCAAGACGACCTTTTGCTGGTTGCCGCCCGACAGGCTAGAGGCGGGATCGCGCACAGAGCCGCATTTCAGCCGCAGCCGCGCGCCGCCTTCCTCTGCAATTTGCTGTTCGCGGGCAAAGCGCAGCAGCCCGCCTCGCGATATGTCCTTCATGCTGGCCAGCGCGATATTTGCGGCGATGGGCATATCAAGGATCAGGCCCTCGTCCTTGCGATCCTCGGTGACGAAGGCGATGCTGGCAGCGATGGCGTCGCGCGGGTCTTTGAAATGCACTGCGCTGCCGTTGCATTCCAGCGTGCCCGACAGCACCGGATCTGCGGCTACGATACCGCGTAGCAATTCCGTCCGGCCCGCGCCGACAAGGCCCGCGATGCCAAGGATTTCGCCGTAGTGCAGATCAAGGCTGACGCCCGCAGGGTTTGGGTCAGAGGCGACGCGCAGACCTTTGAGCGACAGCGCAACATCGCCGGGGATGCGGGCGGCGGTGGCGGCGCCCATCTGGGCCTCCAACTCTCGGCCGACCATGTTGCGCACGATGTTTTGCGGCGTGGTGTCGGGGATGTTCTCGGTGATGATCGTCTCGCCGCTGCGAAACACGGTGACGCGGTCACAAATGGCAAAGACTTCATCAAGGTAGTGCGTGACAAAAACGACGGTGACGCCCCGGTCGCGGATGCCGGTGACGATGTCGAACAGGCGGGTGGTTTCACGTTCGGTTAACGTAGCCGTCGGCTCGTCCAGGATCAGGATCGCACTGTCCGATTGCAGGGCGCGGGCGATTTCCACCAACTGACGATGCGCGATGCCAAGGCTGCTGACAGGGGCGCGCACGTCAACGTCGCTTAGCCCGATGGCGTCCAGCGCAACGCGGGCGCGGCGGTTCATCTCTGGCCGGTTCAACAGGCCGAACCGGTTGCGCGGCATTGCCTCGATCGAGATGTTCTCGGCCACGCTCAGGTGTTGCAGCAGGTTGAATTCTTGATGCACGACCTGCAATCCGCTGGCCTTGGCATCATGGGGGCTGGCGGGGCGATAGGGCGCGCCGTTCAGCGTGATCTGACCCGCGTCATGGGGAAATACCCCGGACAGGATCTTGATCAGCGTCGATTTGCCGGCACCGTTTTCGCCCACAAGCGCGTGGATTTCGCCGCGTCGCAGGGAAAAGCTGGCACCATCCAGCGCACGCACGCCGCCAAAGTGCTTTTTTAGACCCGTGACGGTCAGGATGTCATCCGGCGCGGCGACAGGGTTGGGATCAGGCACAGCTGAACACATCAAAACGACCACTTCTTTTGGGGGTATAGAAAAGGGGCGCGCCCGGCGGCCGGGCGCGCCGGACCGCTTACTTGGTGACAAGCTCGATAGGGGTCGTGACCCAGCCTTCCAGCTCTGGTCCGCCAGCGACGACCTCCAGCGCAAGATCGATGGCATTCGCCGCCATTTGCTGGCCGAACTGGTCAACCGACGCCAGCATGCGTCCGTCTTCGATCATGGGCAGCACGGCGGGGATCGCGTCAAAGCCCACAACGATGATGTCGCTGCGGCCTGCGTTTTCCAGCGCCTTGACGACACCGATCGCCATGGAATCGTTGGCGGCCATGACGCCCTGCAGGTCAGGGTGCGCGGTCAGCATGGTCGAGAAGACTTGGTTCGCCTCTTCGGTTTCCCAATGCGCAGTGCGGCTGTCCAGCAGGTCAAGGCTATGCTCTGCCACGGCGTCTTCAAAGCCTAAACGGCGCTGCGTCGCGTTGTCTGCGCTGGGGTTGCCTTCGATAATGACAACTTTCCCGCCAGCACCCAAAGCTTCGGCAAGGGCATCGCCCGCCATCTTTGCGCCGCCGCGGTTGTCGGGGCCGACAAAGGCCAGTTCCAACCCTTGCTGCGCCTTGGCGTCCGCGTCCAAGGCGACGTCAAAGTTGACGACCGTAATGCCGGCCGCGATCGCCTTTTTGATCGGGCGCACCATAGCTTTGGAATCGGCAGGGGCGATGACGATGGCATCGACGCCTTGCGTGATGAAATTCTCGACCGCGTTAATCTGGCTTTCAAAGTCCGTCTCGTTTTGCATGCCGACAGCGCGCAGTTCATAATCGCCGCGCTGGGCTGCGTGGGCCTCTGCGCCTTCCATCATGTTCTGGAAAAACTCGTTGGCCAGCGATTTCATCACCAGTCCCACGACGGGTTTGTCCTGCGCCATTACGGGTGCAGCAAGCAAAGCGATAGCGGCCGCAGCCGAGGCTGCGATTTTTGTAAAAGTCATTGGTTCCCTCCCAAGGATATATACCGCGCCGCCCCTAATCTGGTGCGATGCGATAGGGGGGAACTGACCATAGCGGCGGCGGATATGTCAATATGAAACGTTTCATATTTGCAAAAACGTCGATTGGGGCCGTTTGGGGCAGGGCAAAGGCGCGCGGTTGGTGCTGTTACAAACAGCTGTAACCGACTAGGTACGCTTGAAATGCGATGTGACTGCGCGCCCATGACCCAGAGAGCCTATCCCCTATGTCTAATCCGAGCATGAAAGTGGTTTTGGTCACGCCCGAAATTCCGTTCAACACAGGTGCAATTGGACGGACCTGCGTCGCGCTGGACCTAGAGCTGATCTTGATCAAGCCTTACGGATTTTCATTGGATGAAAAATCAGTACGCCGCGCGGGAACGGATTATTGGAAGCATGTTCACCTAAGTGAATATGAGAGCTGGCAAAGCTTTCTGGACGCACGCAAACCACCGCGGGATGGCCTGTATTTCTTCGAGGAACACGGTGCGCAAAGCGTCTTTGATCCGGTGTATCAACCTGATGCCTATCTTGTCTTTGGTTGTGAATCTGCCGGGCTTCCGGCTACAATCCTGAATGACATGGACGACCGTGTCTTTAGCCTGCCGATGCGCAATCCCCTTGTCCGATCGCTGAACCTAGCAAACGTGGCGACGGCTGTCGTTTATCAAGCAATGCGCACCCAACTGGGCGGTTGAGTGTAAGGTAGGTCATCCGCGACTTGTAAGTTGCGCGCGGCCGCAAAGCCCTGCTGCGCGCCAGGTGCAAGATAAGATGATTGGGTAACGCCAAAGGTTCGCAGAAACCGCATCAGGTTTTGCCGGATCAGGGATCAGGCCTACGTTAAGGGTCGTGTTCTGGGCGTATTCAGATTTTTCAAGCTGCGAAGGACAAGATAGATGACTGAAGTGAGCAAGCTGAAACAACCTATCGTGCGACACTCGGCCTCGACCGGGGCGGGCAGCCCAGATGTCTGGGGCATTTACGAACCGGGCACGGGGTCGATCCAATATATTTGCGCCGATCCAGCGACGAAAAAGGCGGCGCTGATCGATGTGGTCTGGAACTTTGACCCTGCCAGTTTCGCCACAAGCACCGAAAGTATCGATCAGGTGCTGGACCTTGTGCGCGACAACGGACTTGTCGTTGACCGTGTGCTCGACACCCACCCGCACGCCGATCACGTCATGGCCTCCACTTTGTTAAAGGCCCGCACTGGCGCGCCGAATGCCATCGGCGAAAAGGTGCGCGATATCGCAAAGCTTTGGCGCGATATCTACAACACGCCGGACGCCTTTGATCCTGATGCGGATTTCGATGATCTGTTCGCCGACGGGGACAGTTTTGCCCTAGGCGATCTGACGGTGCGGGTGATGCTGTCGCCGGGGCATACGCTTGGGTCGATCACCTATGTGTGCGGCAATGCGGCCTTTGTTCATGATACCTTTATGCAGCCGGACAGCGGCACGGCGCGTGCCGATTTCCCCGGCGGCAGTGCCACCGATCTGTGGGAATCGTTGCAAGCAATCCTCGCGCTGCCGGACGACACCCGGCTGTTCGTCGGTCACGATTACGGGGCGACCGGGCGGGACGCGCCAGAATGGGAAGCGAGCGTGGCGGACCACAAGGCGCACAATATCCATGTCAGCGACGGCACCGAAAAGGCCGCCTATATCAAAACCCGCATGGACCGGGACGCGACGCTGTCGCTGCCGCAGCGCATGCTGGCCGCCTTGCAGATCAACCTGCGCGCCGGGCAACTGCCCGCAGCAGAGGATGACGGGGCCGCGTATCTGAAAATCCCCGTCGACAAGTTCTGATCTTGGCGGACTGCAGGCGGCCGCGGGTGAGCGCCACCTGATCCGTCAACACCGCGCACGCTTTGCGCATCAGCTTGTGCGGGCGGCCAAGCGGCAAGCCCGACACAGCTTCGGTGGGTGGATGAAGTTCGAGAGCCGCGGTTCGGCTGAATACTTGATCAGGGGCCCTCTGTACGCTCGAATCGGATGTCATACGGTCGTCGCTCGCCCAAGACAAAGGATACGCTGCGCGCTTTCCGAGCGGGGCAGGCGCGGGCGCAAGATCAGATTTCTGGGTTCCGCCAACAGCTGTCAGACCGCGCGCCTATCTTGCGCGTCAGCGGGTTAATTTAGCAAAATTGTCCGCAAGCAGTCCCTAACTGTCTGTGAAAACTAGTGAAACCTGCGGCTGCCGGGCATTTCTGTGCGGTTGAATAGCCGTAAAGCAACTGCCTGCGTCATTCGGGGGTGGGGTGATACATTTTTAACACGCCTATTGCGGATCTTGATCCAGATCAAATCCGGTTCTTTCAGGAAACCATACCGTTAATACAAATTCATATTTGTGAATTTTGCGCGATCACAGGCCCGTGCGGTCTTGCGCGTTTGGGAGCACTGAAGGGGAAACAAATGAAAGTTATAAACTACAAGCTGGGCACAGTCGCACCTGCTGCGATATTGGCGCTGACGTGTAGCGCGTCATGGGCGGATACATTCGATACGAATCCCCTGATCGGCACATCTGGCGATGGTCTGATCTTTTCCGATCCAGCAGAGGGCGTGTTGGAACCGGGCCTTAAAGCTGTCACCTTTACCCAGACCAGAATTCCTGACGGTTCGGGCGGTTTTACCTACGTTGATCCGTTCGAAACTGTCGTCACTGACTTTTCCACGCTAGACTCGCGCGGTGCTGTGCCGAACTGCCTGATGGCGAACAACCCAGACATTTATTGCGATTCCGAAGGCGGTAGCGGCAAGCGTATCAAGACGCAGTTGACCGGCCGCAATCCATTTGACATCACGCTGCGCACAACCGCCAGCGCGGATCACCCGTCTGTCGATTACTTCACATTTGGCAAAGTCTCGAACTTTACCGGTGCGCGTATGACCGGTTTCTCTTTGGAATTGCTGGATGCTGACGGAAACCCCATGGGTCAGCTTGACCCGTCGAACGCCGTTCTTTTCAACCTTGATGCAGCAGACATTGGCCTCGGTGCCAGACTGCCTGACGGCTTGTTCGGCGCAGGCGGGCAAGAAGGCGAAGTCGGTTTCTTTTCTGACGGCCGCGCATCGCTCGCCTTGACGGCATCCGACGACGTCCTGACATTTGGCGCACTGAGCAACGAAGACTACGTGGCGAATTTCGGCACTGGCTTCATCGACAACACAATGACCCCGGACGGCCTGTTCTGGGATGACAACAACGATCCTGCAGACGAGGCGGCCCTAGTCGCATGGAATAACATCGCCGGCGGTGGGTGGACCTATGGCACGTTGGGCACCGATGCCGATATCGACGCACGGCTAGCCGAACTTGCATCCACACTTGGTGTCGATGTCGCGGCATTGGGATATGTCGACGGGCAACTTGTGCCGAGCGAAATCGTCGCCCTTGCCGAAGCGAACGGGCTGTTCGAAGTCGCCGAGGTCGAAGACCTGCGCAACGCCAACCTGAACTACACAATGACGGTCGGCACAGTGGATGGTGGCGAAGTCACCCTGCGCATCGTTCCGGTCTTCGCGCCCATCGTGTCGGGCGCACAGGACGACTATCAGTTCCAACTGGCCGGCTACTTTGATGCGGCGGCAAATCTGCCCTACTGGGACCTTGGCAACGCAGCAGAATATCAGGCGGCCATCGCGGATATTATGGCATTGCCCCAAAGCGAGCGGGCAACAGCCCTGAACAGCGTCGGCTTTAGCTATGCGCCAGCCTTTTCCAGCCTTGGGCTAGAAGCGGCACGCAATCAGGTTTCGACGATCACCTCATCCATGCCATGGGGCCACCATAGCGGCGAGGTTGACGCCATTTCCAGCAAGGGCAACGCGAATTCGTGGTCGATGCACGACGGCCTTTATGGCTTTGCCGCCGTGGGCGGATCGCAATCCTCGTTTTCGCCAACGATAGGATCGGTCGGCTACGACATTGGCCTCGTATCGGTCACGGCCGGTATCGAGAAACACATCAAGGGTGCCCATGCTTCAGTGGGTCTTGCTGTCGGGGCGGCATCTGGCTCTGCTGACGCTTACCAAGGACTTGGCGAAATCGACACCGACGGCTTTTCACTGACGGCATTTACCCGTGCAAAGTTTGGTCAGGGCGGTCTGGTTCAGGCGTTGGTCGGCTATCAGAACCTTACCTATGACTCGTCGCGGTATGTGATGGGCCAAACGGCAACTGGCAGCACAGACGGCTCGCAAACTTTCGCCGCGCTGAAGCTTGACTATATGAAGGACATGGGCGCGTTCAAACTAGGTCCAATCGCGTCGCTGGAATACTATAGCGGTTCAGTCGATGCATTCACGGAAACCGGTGCTGGCCTTTGGAATTTGGACGTCGCAGAGCAATCAGCTGATACGCTCCTTGCTTCGGTGGGTGTGCGCGGTGAATACCAAATGCCAAACACGGCGACCGACAGCCGCATGACGGGAAGCTTGGAATACACCAAGGCATCCGGCGATGACATGGTGGTGCAAAGCGGCTTTGTCGGCTTGCCGGGTCGATCCTTTACCGTCGCGGGTATGGATGACGACATGGTAAATGTCAGCTTTGGCTTTGAAAGTGTCCTGTCGTCGAACGCATCCAGAAAGGTCGCATTCCAAGGCGGCTACCGCGGGTCCTTTGGTAGCGAATATGACAGTCAGCAAGTGCAGGTTGGATTGAACATCCGCTTCTAATCTTCGACTTTGACTGACACGACATGGAAGCGGCACCCGAACTGGGCGCCGCTTTTTTTAACTGATCCGCGCTAGGTTTTCTGTAACAAATTACGTCGCTTAATGCGAATTGAATGAAGGCAGCGGTGACACGTCCAGCCGTGATAAGCCTCGGGCCTGCTTTCCTCATTCTTCTGCCTAAGCTGTTGCTGCATCCGTCGATCCTAATAGCTGTGCAACGCGATCTGCTGAACCGTCAGGGGATACGGCCTGAAGCGGTCGCCGCCCAATGGTGCGTGCAGTTCGGTTCTATTATCGAGGTAAGGCTTCAAATCCCAGGGGTGACGAGTCGTTCAAAAGAACCGGCCATCACGTTCCGTAAAGTATCGAAATCTGCCCGCTATCATGCAGCGTTTTGTAACCCCGAAAAGGGACAATGCGCCTGTAGCGTAAGGGTCTTTTTTGTTATCAAGGGGTTCAGATGGTGCTGTGAGAGAGGATTGAACTCTCGACCTCACCCTTACCAAAAGTGTAACCCATAAAGTTCGTCTTATTAAAGCGAATTGTGTCATGTAACAGATACAGAAAATTAAGTCCTGTATTGACTCATATTTGTAGCATGCGAAAATCACGGAGGATAGGGCAGGCCTCGCAAGTTGCTCGATGGGCACGAAAAGCGCCGTTAAACTGCAATCTCGTGCACACCCTTGCGTGATCCTGCGAAAATCGTATGATGAACGCGAAATTCTTTATGTAAGGGTGCCGAAATGTCCGAGAAAATGCTGGCTTGGCTCTATCCGCTTGCAGTCACCGCGTTTGCGATCTGCGCGATGATGCAGCCCGTCTTTCTGATCAACACCGAGCACAGCGCACTGTCGCTTGACGAACTGATGATGACGATCGCGCTTTTCGCTTCTGCCGCCGCCGTTGCATGGACATCCTTCGCCGCGGGCGAGATGATGAGCGGCGGTGACGGGATTCTGATCCAGATCTGGATCTTCGCTGGTGCTATCGCGCATATTTTCGTGCTGATGTGCAGCTTTTTCTTCGCACTTGTAGCGTGGATTGCAATCGCCGGCGGCGGCGAGTGGCTTCTGCTCACATGGTATGTCGCAGTGCCGATCAGCTGCCTGCTGCTGCTCGACGCTATGTAACCTCGAGTGCGGCGTGACATTCGCGCCAGCAGGCCAGCGTTTCGATGCGGCTTTCTGCGGGATCACGGTATGTCGAGCCGGGTCCAAGAAGTTTCGCTTGATCAGGGTGAGTGCAGGAGAGTTCAGCGCGCGGCATCGGTGATGCCGCGGGCGCTGCCGCGCGGGATGGGAAGACTGGAAGAAGAAACAGAAGTGCATGGCCAGCGAATATCTCAAGCGGATTAAACTGGCGGCACTCACTTGGCCTCTTGCTATGGAAATGACGGACGTTGATCTGGAGACGCTGCTGTTCCATCCGGTCGGTGGCGTCACTCATCTTGTCGAGGCACATCCCGAGCAGGGCTCCTGTTCGTGCCTCGGCATCATGCGCCTGGCGCAGCCATACGGGCCTGACGCGCTGGAGGCGGCCTGCGAGCGCGCCCTGACGATCGGGGCACAGTCCTATTCCTCAGTCCATTCGATCCCGAGCGACATGGCTTTTCCCGGTGCCGGGGCGCCAATCAGCACGACGTTCTCAGCTGCGTCCATGAACTCGCACCGATGGAGTTGCCGAACGAGGGCTTCGTTGACGTCGCTGGCGGCGAAGCCGAAACCGGAGAGGTCCTTTTAGGAAGGAAAGCGCGCGGCCTTCATATAATACCCTTGTACCTGGCGAAGGCGACAGTCTCGCCGTACCAGTAAAGCGCGAGGTCGGGGAAAATCAGGCTCAAAATTTCAACCTTGTCCGGGATCGCGTGGACGTAGTTCGAGCGCCCATTGCAGATGTAGTCTCCCGATGATGCGATCAGTGGATGTGTCGGTGACAAACGACAAATAGATAAAACCTTGGACCCGCAATGTCGATCTCGATGATGCCGACGGCAGGCACAGGAACTATGGCCCAACCTGCATCATCCTCGCGGGTGCGATCGACAATCTCTACCGGCAGAAAAAAACATCCCATGTTGCACTACCGTCCACAGCGAATGCGATCTCCGGTGCATAACGGGGATTTCGCAGCCATTTGAAAACAACATTCGCATTCACGGCGTAACGCCATGCGACCTGTGCCACCGAAACGCCGGGAGCCGTCGTCTGCAAGCAGATCGACCGCTTCTCTTCGTCCGTCCAAAGTCGCTTGGTCCGCCGTGCCATCGACTGCCCCAGAGTGCCCGCTATCCATGTTGGACACTATCGAACACTCTCTATGCGCGGTAGAGCAGCAACGCCGGACGTTTACACATAAAACATGCCAGACACCGCCGCTCCGACGGCACCTGGGGCGAGGATCAGGCGCAGGTTTGCGAAAGTCGACAGCATCAGCGTGTCCAAATGTTGCGCCAGTTGGACTTCAAGAACGGCCCCAAAAGACCGGTGGCTGGGCGCTGAGACGCGCAGTGTCGCTGCGAGCTGCACTACGCTGAACCGCCGGTCGATGCGATACAGCTCAGCCGCACCGCTCGCCGGGTTGCAATCGCGGCGTGATCAGTCGAGCCGCAGCGCGTCTGAGATGCCGTGCATGAAAAGCGGATGGTGATGCCCGTAGACCTGCATCACCATCTTCGTATCTTTGTGCCCCAACATCCCCGCGACTTTATGAGGGTCCACGCCCGCTTGCATCGCCCACGTCGCCGCAGTGTGTCGCAGTGCGTGCGGCGTAATAAAATCAGGGTTTAGCCCCGCGTCAATGACCGCTTTGCTGAACCCGTTTTTGATGCTGCTCAGCGGCTTGCCACGATATTCAATCACGAAGTCTGTCACGGCTCGCTCACGGGAGATCCGCAGTTCGTCGATGATCGTGCCTGCGATCGGCACATGCCCCCGTGCCTTCTGCCGCGGCACCGGTGCTTTTGCGCCGGCGCGGTGCTTGCGCGGGATTGGCTCAGCTCTGCGACGTAGATCGACGAGTCCATTCTCGAGATCGACTTGCGACCAACGCAGCTCGAGAAGTGCTTTGTGCCGTCCCGCAGTCGCGAGAGCGAGGCGGACAAAGAGACGGACGTGCGGCTTACTCGCTGCGGCAACCAGCCTTTCAGCTTCATCGCGCATCAGGAAGTCTTCGCGCGGCTCAGATGCAGACGGCAGGTCGAACGGGGGAACCGGAAGCGACGTCACACCGCGCCGCAGCGCCAGCGCCCAAGCCGCGGTCAACGACGATAGGTCCTGGCGGATTGTCGGCTCCTGCACTTCTTGCAGCCGTTCACGCACAAACTCTTTAGCCCAGTCCGGTGTGATCTCTTCCAGATGCCGCCGGCCGTCGCGCTTCCGAAGCCGCGCAATGAGATACCGCCACTTGTGCTCGTATGTATTCGCGTTGAGAGTGCGACGCTCTTGTTCGTAGACGTCGAGCACATCGGACAGCCTGACGCCGACTTTTGCCGCGACTGCCGCCTGCTTGTCGGAAATATATCTATGCAGGACGGCCGTTGCGCGACCGCGATCGGTCTCACGTGTGCTCACAAGTTTGTCGCCGTCTCTGATGTAAAGCCGGGTCGATCTCGTGTGCGGCACGAGGTAGGGCTTCGATTTTGACATGTTTTCTTAATCCCTATGCGGATTTACCAAGCCCATGACTTGCGCTGCTACGTCGAGCGGAAGATCGACATCAAGCTGCAGGCGGACCATTTCTGAGCTTTTCGGAGATGGCGTTATCCTGAACGCCTGCGGCGCTTCGACCTCTTCATCGTTTTCCACTGTCTTGTAGTCGCGGACCGGGTCGAGCTCAGTCACATCGACGCCGAAAACGCGGGCTATTGCGGCCAGCTTGTGCGGCGGTGGCATTGTCTTGCCGAGCATGTAGCGGCCGTATGCGTCTCTTTGGAGGCCGGCCCTGCGAGCGATCTCTGCTTGTGTGAGGCCTGATCGCTTCGTCAGTTGCGTGAGCTTGAAACTGATGTGCTTCAAGAGCTCTTCGTCAGATTCCATCTTTTCGATCATCGTTTTCCACTCAGCCGCGGAAATAGAATCGATGTCGAACGGTTCGTCTTGCATAGCTCAGCTCCATTCCGTCAATCTTCGCAGATTTGACGCGAAAAGTGTCTGATGTCAAATTAGATCGTTGACTGCTTAACTCGACTGGAAAAGAGCCGTTGAACTGAAAAAAAGACGTGAGAAGCGACTTTTTCTATATTGTCGACGAGTAAACGAGGCGCTGTCGGTTTTCGGGTAAACGCCATGCGAGCCGCATCCCGACAGCCTTCAAGTTCGTTGTCGCGCCGTTCACGCGCATGCTGCAGAGTGACACCTTAACGATCGCTGGCGCCGCTTGGCGTGACAGCTGCGATGTTCAATCCGTCAGAGGTGCGGGCGAACTGTCGTGGCCGCACTGCAACAGCGGTCTATCCGAGCGTGTCAGGTTCATGTGCGAGCTGCGCGGCCAACTTCGTGCGGCGGGATCGGCTGCACGGGTGTGTTGCGCGGCAATGCGAAGGGTGCTGTGCTGTAGAAGATCGGCAAACTGATCGACGCGGTGCCGATGTTGACTTTGATAGAAAATACGGTGTGCCGAGGGACGGGATGCGCTGTGGTTTTGTCGCGGTTTCCCGATCAATCGCAGCTGCTGCGAGACATCTTCGAGCCGGGGCGGCCGCGGGTAGTCTTGGACTTTCTCGATGGGAAGGGTCGGCATGTCCGAATCCTAAGTTCTTTGACATTGGTTCAAAACGTGACGAAATGGGTGTCTTCATCAGCGACTGGCGGCCCACTGAAGTCCTCCTCGTCCGGAATCCGGCCAAAGGCGATCTTGGCGCCGACATAGCCACCGGGGACCTCTGTCTGTGGTCCCAGCGACAGCGCCTGCGGTCCAAGCTTTGCACGCAGCCCGTCCATCAGATCGCTGACTTTCTCCCACTTGGCGCGGTCTGCCGTCTCAGATGCGCCACCTAATACGCCGGGTGATGCCGCGAGCAGGTCGCCCATGACCTCGGTGGTGCCGATCAGGCCGTGGATCATCACGCTCACCGATCGTGGCTGAAAGGGCAGCCTGAGCTCTGCCTCTGCAAGTCCCGCGCCGAGAGCTGTCATGAAAGTGTGGTCGTCGCGGGCCGGTGCGAATGATCCTTCCCAACTCCAGTGTTTGTCGTCCGATCGCCGGCCAGATGAATCCCGGGCTCCGCCGCCTTTAAAGCTCAGCGTCAGCTTTGTCGCGCGAACGTCGGCGCGGCGGACACGGCGGCCGGCGCTTTCAGTCAGCAGCCGCGCACAGATCTTCACCTTCTCAGGATTGCGCCAGTCCCGTGGCAATATGCGGCTGTGACCGAACATGCTCTTTTTGGTGGCCGGGCGTTCGGTGTGGTAGCCATGTAGCCCGTTCCAGAACCGCTCTCCCTCGACGCTGCCCCAGATCGCCCGCGCTTGTTTGGGGGCCAGCGCCCAGAGACCTGCAAAGTCATGAACCTGGGCTGCCTCAAGGCGCACGCGCATGCCCTTTGAGATGCCTGGGAGATCACCAAGGTCTATGCCGGACAGAGCCTGCGGCAGATCCTTGGCTTTGATAAGCTTGAACCCGTCCGGCTTATGCAATTCAGCTGCGATCTTGGCCAGAAGTTCGGTCGGTGCCATCCCGATCGAGCAGGTCAGCACGTCACTGAACGCGGTGGAGAGTGCGGTCTTCAGTTGCTGGGTAAGACCTTCAGCGCGTTCGCCTTCCGAAGGCAGCAGGTTGCAGACGACTTCGTCGATTGATCTCACGTGGGCGACGGGCACGACGGTTTCGATGACGTCGAGGATGCGCTTGTGCAGGCGCACGTAGACGTCGTGTCGTGCCACGACAAAGACCATGTCCGAGACGATCTCGCGCGCCTGTCGGATTGTCGCACTCGATTTGACGCCCCGCGCCTTGGCCTGGCGGCTGACCGCGATGCAGCCGGTGTGCAGCGCATCCAGTGGCACGACACCGACGGGACGGCCGCGCAGGTCCGGATTGAAATGCTGCTCGGCCGACGCGAAGAAGCTGTCGAAATCCAGATAGAGCCGCTCGATGCCGCGTGCCTGACCGCGTGAATGCTGTGTCATCGAGAGCTCCGGACTGGGAATGGTCATTATAGGCTTTGGTGCGTGTCGGACAATGCGACACGTCGCAAGATGCGGGCGCTTGGAAATCCGTGACCGTCTCACGAGCGCTGCTTGACAGGCGACACACTGGTATCAGATAGAGATGGAACATAACAAGAACAACACAGGAGTCGTGGATGCCCCTTCATCCCATCGAAGCCCCCATATTGGCAGACCGGCACATCATTGGCATGCCTGCCATGCGTGTTAGTGCAGGGTTTCCGTCTCCCGCAGGTGATGATCTCGAAGACGAGATTGATCCCATCGCTTGGGTTGTGCGGCACCCCGAATCGACCTTCTGGTGGCGCGTAGAGGGGGATTGCCTCTGGGATGTCGGCATTCGTGACGGTGATATCATTGCTGTCGATCGTGCAGGCAAGCGGCGGCTGGGACGGGCTGTCCTCGCGGTGGTCGAGGGGGCCGTAACGGCGAAGATCCTGCGCAAGCGAGATGGCAGATTCTACTTGGCACCGGCCAACAGCCGCGAGTCCTATCCGGACATCGAGCTCACCGAGGACAGTGAGATCTGGGGTGTCATTGCCGGCGTCGTGCGGCGGTATGATCTGGCGTGACCCGGCCCATCGCGATTAGCGATAGCGCGAACTTCTATGTCAGCGCCGAGCGGATCTTTGATCCGACGCTGAAGAACGTGCCCGTCATCGTGCTGTCGAACAACGACGGCTGTGCCGTGGCGCGCAGCGATGAAGCTAAGGCTCTGGGCATTAAGATGGGGGAGCCGCTGCACCTGATCCGTGACAAGGTTGAGGCGCATGGTATCCGCGTCTTCTCGTCAAACTACACACTCTACGGTGACATCAGCCGGCGGGTTGTGGAGGTCTATGAGGATTACACGCCCACGGTCGAAATCTACTCGATCGACGAGTGCTTTCTGGACTTCACCGGGTTTAAGGATCGCACCGCCCATGCCAAGGCGCTCCGGCGTGATGTGCTGCGTCGGGTGGGTGTGCCGGTGCGTGTCGGTATCGCGCCGACGAAGACCTTGGCGAAGTGTGCCAATGACATCGCGAAGAAGAACCCCATTTTTGCGGGTGTGCTGGACATGATGGATTTGGCGCTGGCCAACTGGCTGCTACCGCTGGTGCCGGTCGGTGACATCTGGGGGATCGGCCACAAGACGCAAGCCAAATTGCAGGGGATCGGCATCGGCACGGCGGCCGAACTGCGGGACATGCCGCTGCGGCAGGCCCGCGCCCTCGGCACCGTCGTGCTGGAACGGACCGTGCTGGAGCTACAGGGAGAGCCCTGCATCGCCTTCGACGATGTGGAGCCGCAGCGCAAGGGCATGGCGGTCACCCGGTCCTCCGGCACGCCGATGAAGGACTTCGATACGCTGTTTCAGGCGATCACTGCCCATGCGACACGTGCCGCAGAGAAGCTGCGGCAGCATGGACTGGTAGCGGGGACGCTGACGGTGTTCTTTCATACGAACCGCCACCGTCAAGATCGACCGCAGTATGCGGGCTCAAGGTCGACCCGGCTGACGCCGATGTCGTCGGACACGTTCGAACTTGTCGGGGCGGCGAAGCGCTGCGCGTTGGCCGCATGGCCGAAGATTGGTGCGGCATCCTACGGGTTCACTAAGGCCGGCGTCATGCTCGATGATCTGCTGCCCTTTGAGCAACGGCCGCTGACCTTATTCGACGCCTCTCGGGAGGGATCGCCAGAGCTGATGCAGGCCTTGGACGAGGTCAACGAGCGGTTCGGCAAGAAGACGATGGTCTTGGCGAGCGAGGGACTGTCGCGATCCTGGCAGCTGCGCGCGGATCACCGCAGCCCGCGCTACACGACAAGGCTGAGCGATTTGCCGGTGGTGAGGTGATCTTGTCCCCCTAGGGAATATCGGAAATGATTGGAACAACGCAGACCGGCCCCTGCACTTCCCACAAAATGATGCGTTTTCCCTCTCCGATAGGGGTATCGACATATTCATATAGACGGCCAGAATAGACCGCCCCTTCGGCATCGCCACTAGGCACTTGAAGGAAATACGTCCGTTCAAGCCGACCCCCTTCATGGATGAGCGCGCGCATGCCGCCTATCGTGAGCCAATCATTAGGATTGGCTGTCATGACACTCGATGTCACGCTGACCAGACCACCTGATCCTAAGGAGACCAAAAAGGGTAGGCCAGCTGTCGCGTAAGTCAAAATCGCAGATGCGCCGAAGGCAAAAACCGCGACCCGAGCATTATTATCTGAAACTTCAGATTCTCGAGATATAAGCCATCGCTGCAGCTGCCCTGCGATTTTTGCGTCTACGGGCACGATCGTCGGGTTTGGCAACATGCGCCGACCACCCTCAAGAACTGTCTTATCGATATCAGGTCGGGAAACAACGGCATAGCTTCCCCGCCGTGCCAGAGAGAAATTTTCAAAGCGCAAGTCACTTCGATCCGCTTTCGGGTATGGACTGAGTGCTGGAGCACTAAACCACTTTGACAATCCAACCGGATCATATTGACCAGATTTGGCTTGCGCAATCCATTTCGCGTTTAGGCAGCCAGCGGCATCCGCAGGACCAAATGCAAAAACGCTTACAAAAGTTACACAAATAATTTTTAAAGAATTTCGCATCTTATCTTGGGAAACTGAGACAAATTATTTCTTCTCTAATAGTATTGTTTCTCCCGCAGTCATTTTGCAGCCTAACCGTTGGAATCTTTTTTGGCGGTGACGGCGGTGGTGTGACAGGTTCTACAGGAACCGCTTTAATCGACACATCATCCGGACTTATAACATATCCAGAATTTTGCGCTATGGCAATCAACTCTGCATCTTGGCGACACATCCGAGATGAAAATCCGCTTTCACAAAATCTGCGATTCCATGTATCAAGTCGGTCATAGAAAACAAGTTCTTGAACAAGTGCCAGCATCGTGACTTGTCTTTCTTGCGCATTCTCAATTTCATTCAATTTCGTAATCGAAATATTTTTCGGGTTAAAGCTGTCAGCGGGTAAAGGCGTTTGCGCAACGATACGATAGAAGTTGAGGAAAAAATCTTCTGAGAAGATTGCATTATTGCCGTCGACGATGTCATCAGTTGCAGCCTCTCCAGAGAGACCGCCGACATGTAACTCGATATCATCAACTGCCTTGACCAGATCCTGCACTTCCTGAACCTTCATCGCAGCATCTTCGTTAATAGGGTCTGACCGAGAGGTTGCATTAGCTCCAACAGAGTTGGTTTCCAATCCAGACGGGACGCCGCCGCCTCCGGTGGAAGAGTTGGATGGTCCAGCATCTCCTGCACTCTCCAGCTCTTTAAGTATCTTTCGCAAGTCCTCAGCGACGGCACTTACTGCCTGGACTTGTCCACATTCTCGCGTCCTGTAGCAATGGTCGAATACGCGCTCCATGACAAAAAGATATCGCTGAACAATTGCTTTATTGTGAGATACTCGTTCGATCCCACCGAATATCTCCAATGAATTTTAATTATATTCCTGAATCCGTGAGCTTGCAGTCGTCATTCCGTGATTTACCTATTCGAGTAAAGCACTTAGCCTTCATCTGTGATTAACCTCGCAGGTGAGCTCAAGATGACCGACTTTGTTATTAAGAAACTGCCCTACGACCTCAGTTCCCACGCCGGACTGGCTTTGATCGGCAAGCATCTCAAGCGCATCAAGATCAACGCTCTGATCGATCCGGCGTTTCCGGTTCGTTCTGGTATTGCCAACAGCGCCATCATCAAAAGTTACGTGGGCCTGCTGTGTTTGGGTAAGAACGATTTTGACGCCGTGGAGAATTTTCGCAGCAACGCCTTCTTTATGCGCGCCTTGGGTTTGGACAGCGTGCCTTCGAGCCCGACTTTACGCCAACGCCTGGACACCCATGCGGCGTCCTGGTTCGATCTGGCAGCTGAATTGAACCAAAAGCTGCTCTCGAGCACCGTCAACGGCAAGCCTATAGATTTTGGCGCTTTGGCTTGTGGCTATACCCCAGTTGATCTTGATACCTTCGCGATGGACAACAGCGCGACCAAGAAAGAGCTGGTGGGGCGCACCTACGCGGGCGTGGACGGCTACTGCCCGTTTGCTGTGTATCTGGGCAGCCTGGGCTATTGTCTGGAGTTGGCCCTGCGTCCGGGTGTGCAGCATTCGGCATCCGAGAGCGAATACAACTTTGAGCGCGCCTTGCCGATGGCGGCAAGTCTTGTATCGACGCCTTTACTGGTGCGCGCAGACTCCGGCTTTTGCTCCTTGAAGCTGATGCAGGAAATAAGCACGCAAGCCAAAACGATGTCGCGCGAGATTGCCTTCATCATCAAGTGGAACCCGCGCAGAGCACCAGTGGAGACGATTGCTGCCGCAAGGAAAGCTGACACCGGGACACAATGGGTGATGCATCGCACCGGCAAACGTGAGTGCGTCTGGCAAGAGCATCTGGATTTGGTCAAGGTCGGCAATCAGACCAACCCGGCACGCCGGGTCTACCGTTTGACCGAAAGGACCCTTGATAAGCATGGCAACCCTTTGCTGTTGCCCGCATATATGCTGGAGGGCTGGACCACCACATTGCCAGCGCGCCTCGACCCGGCTGACATCATTGCGCTGTACTGCGAGCATGCCACGCATGAGCAGTTTCACTCGGAGTTCAAGACCGACATGGATCTGGAACGTCTGCCCTCTGGCAAGTTTGATACCAACTACCTGGTGTGCCAATTGGCTGCGGTGGCGATGAACTTGCTGCGCATAATTGGACAAAACACGCTCAATGAGCCTAACGCGCCTGTCCGTCATGTTGCCAAGCGCAGACGCATTAAGACGGTGATGCAGGAGATGATGTTCAAGGCCGCCCGCATGATCAAGCATGCTGGGCGCTGGATACTGGGCCTGGGGCAGAGCGACAGTGGGTTTGCGGTGTTTGAACGCCATTACCGCCAGCTCAGACCTACATAGCCAAACAGACCGCCTCAAAAAACAAAACCCTTAAATCCGTTATGCCTGTGGTGAACAGGTGGACGGAGTCGTCACCTCTATGAGCCCCAAGGGGCAACATTCCGGCCGGAAATCACTACATGCGCACCCGTTTGGTGTCGCGACTGAATGGGATGGGAACGTGTGCGAGATATTCCCTCGGTATTCACACAATTCAGAACAAGACATGTCTCGCGATACGCACGTCACGGATTCAGGATATTCTTTTAAACCTGCGGGAAGTGCTTCGACTAATCCATATAAAGCTAAATCGCTGCGGCGATAGCTTTGCTCAATTCTGTCAAGAAGGCGAAATAGATCCAAATATGTGCTATACATTAGGTCGACATCGGCGAGTGATTGCGGCGAATATTGCGCGAGACGTTCTCCGGCTCCATTGTTCTTGAGTTTTACCCAACCCGGCAAGGCAGAATAAGGTGTTAGGGTAACGCCGTAAGCGACAGGATTTAGCATCACGTCAAGAGGTTCAATGGCGGATGCTACGTCTTCAAATTTGGTAACAACTACGGGGCTCGCCCCACCTTCTTGATCTACTTTAAAGCGAAATTTGGTTGCGTTGAATCCTTCGGTGGTGTTATCAGCTGTTTCTGTAGAAATGGATGCGCCCCAGCCGCGTGTACTGACACTGGCCCGCACCGCTTCCTGCTCAGTGCGATTTGCCGAGGCATAGGTAGCAAGAACATCAATGCGGGCTCCGCGATGAATTGCGCTGACAAAATAGTCACCGCATAACCCTCGGAATTTTTCAATACTTAGCGTCACATTAATATTATCTCTTCCAGACGTTAATGTTTCTTGTGCACGTGGAGAGAAATCGACAATTGAGCCGCCCTGCCTTTGCTCGTTTTCACGAAATTGCCAAACCTGGGCAGGGGGGGCGACACGGGTTCCGCCAAAATCCATTCTGTAGGTTAGTAGGTAATTTAGAAAGTCAGTATTGATCTCGACGTCTGTGGACCTTGCGTAAGATGCGCTTACGCTGACCCCGAACCCGCTACCTCCGCCTGATACTGAGATGCTTTTTGCTCGTCGGTATGCATAGCTATCGTGAACTTCTCTAACGTCTAAATCAAACGTAGACCGTTCTATTGGATCTTCCGCAAAAATTAGGCACTGGGCATTCACCCCTTGGCTCAAGATGCTGTCCCAACCCTGTCCTAAGGCAAGTCCGTCGGTAGGATAGGGGATTGTAAATGGTCGAAGACTACTCGCGATTTCCTGTGAATCTGCAGAGGTAGTAGCAAACAATAGTCCAGCAAAAAGGATTGATCTTAACATGGCGGTTCAATTCCAACTCGCAAGTTGCGAAACGAAGGTTTCCACTGTTCAAATTAATTGTCGCTCAACCATGATGTAAGGTCAATGACAATCCAGTCATGACATCAATTTGCTTGTCTACTTAATGTCAGACGGCGGTTCTTATAGGTGAACCGGTAAAACTGAACAGCCGGCGAAGTTAAATATTCCTCGCAAGAGCAGCATGATGCTGCAGGCGAGGAGGTGACCATGACGAGACGACCGCGCCGGAATCACAGCCCGGCTGTCACGGCAAAAGTAGCTTTGGCCGGATCAGTGTGAACGAACTCTGATCGAGCTGGCGCAGGACTTTGACATCCATCCGAACCTGATCAAGTAGTGGTGTGAACAATTACTGGAAGGCGCGACCGGCGTTTTTGGCGATAACTAAAATTCTGAGCCCCTTTTGATGATAGACGTGAAGACGCTGCATACCAAGTTCAAATAGCTGGCGCTGGCTGGGAAGAGATGTGCCCGTCATTCAAGTGTCAATCGGCAAGTTCCTCGATCGCGCATTCAGTTGTGAGGCGCGTAAAATCCGGGATAAGTAGCTCCCTCGTAGGGCTTGCCGTGTCGCTTGCAATGTCGTCCGCACGCATGTCTGCGAACACCTCCTGCTTCAACTTCATGTAGCGTGTCACGCGCTCATGATAAGGATGATCGCGATTGATCGCGGCCTCTTTCAGCGCGTCGCAGTGATCATTGTGCCCGCTGCCTGACAGCTCAAAGCTCACAACAAAGCGATCTTCTTTAAAGCGGTTCAATGCCGTCCCAATTTTCCCGGCATACACGTGTCCGGCCGCATCGTTATCCGTCGCAAGCGTTACGCTCGAGAGCCTTCGGTCGCGGGAGAGCAGCTCAAGATAGCGGACAACATCGCGCTCACCGCCGCTTCGCACAGCGACGAAGTGTGCATATTTGCAGTGGAATATCGAGTATGCCATTGCGTCGAGGGGACTCTCGACGACAACGACGTGTGCTGACGTCGTTTGTCCGCCGATCCAAATTCCAGCCCGGCCACCGGTGCTGAAGGATTTCCAGCTCTTGCCCTTCTCCTCAAAGCCGGCAAACTCCATACGTTTGCTGGTAATTTCATCAGAGAAGCGAAGATAAGGAAAACGGACCTTGCCGCCGATGGTCTGGCGGACCTGACCTTCGAAAATTTCGTCGAACATGTTGATCCAGCGCATCTTCAGATAGTCCGGCACGTCTTCACCGCAGATTACGGGATGCGAGCCGGTCAGATATTCGCTGTAGAGCTGGTCTGGCGCTTTCTTTTCGTCGATCGCTACTGGGGTTGGGTAGGGGTAAGTGGAAGAGGAAATAAGTGCGAGGTTTGCGGCGGGGGTGCGGGGGCCTGCGGACGGGGAGAGGGTAGGTCCGGTGCAAGTTCCGAGGATCTCGCGAATCTTGACCCGAGCGTGTCCGATCGAACCGCTCACGTATTCCTGCGCGACGTGCAGAACAGTGCCGCGGTCCCGATTCAGGATCGTCGATCCCTCATGAAACTTGAACATCCACACGCCTGCGCCGGTGCGGAACGTGTGCAGGTAGCGGCTACCGTCGCCGAAAATGTCGCCAACTCGGCCACGGTGCTTCGTCGTCGCCACTTCCGCTGCGCTCAACGACTGCCAGCCGAGCGCTGGCAGAAGGCTACGGATGTCATGCCGCTTAAATTGCTCAAGTTCTTCGTTGTCATTAATAAAGGTCATGTCGTGTACTACCGTTAAGTTAAAAAAGTAATTCGCTAAACATACGATAAAAGACAAATGTGTAATAAATGGGTCACCTTGATCGACATCACATAACCGTGATCTTCCGATCGACGGCGTTGATCGCTCCTGAATGCTGCGGCGCCGGAGTCGGGCTGCGGGGGCAGGCTGACATCTCTTTTGGAACGATGTGATATGTGTCAGCCCATTCATCTGTGGTGAGGTCCGGCGTCGGCGCAAAAGCTCGGTCACGTTTGTGCGCAATAGCGCGGCGTAGCGGGCCTGCGCGGGCGAGAAGGTCAATCAGCATCGCGGAAGTTCTCTTCGTAATCGGCACTGCGGTTGGCTTGGGCGCCAATGCGGAGCGGATCGTGCGCGGACTCAGAGGGGTAGAAATCAACATCCGTCGGTCTCGCCGTGCCCGGAATGCCCTACGGATCGCCGGGCATGGGTCCAGAGGATGAACGGGAAGCCTACGACGTGATCATGATCTACAAGAATTGAGGCACGGAGATATTTCTTCAGGTATGATGCTGCCTGATAGCACGGGGCTCAATAGCAGGTCGCTGCGCATATTCTATACCGCGCGGTTGCAGCGAAGGTCCGGAAAGTTTTACCGGACGTTAGTGCCGTGTGCGGCGAAGGTCCGTAGTGAGCTCTCTTTACCGAATGCCGTCCCGCAGCATTTTGCGATTGCAGAAAAACTTACCCTGGGTGAACGGCCCACAGGAGACATTGGCTGAGCAATAATTGCTGCAGTGAAGCTAACCCTATCATCGACGCCCTGCGCAGATAGGCGCGATGCCGATCCCGCCGCTATAGTCTCGTCGAGACTTGCAACTGATTTTGCCCGTTAATCTACATGAAGAAGGTTTTGTTCGAGGACAGATGGCAAATGAAGATCATTGCGAAAGTTTCACGCGGGCCGCAGAAAGGCGAAATTGTCACGCCGCATCGACTCAAAGACGGGACATATGTTGTGTCTCCTACGCGTTTTGAAAAAGACTACATCCGTGTTGCCACCTTAGAAGACTTTGCGTCACAAATTCGCCGAGGCTTGAAGGGGCGCATGTCTCCGCCTGCCGTAAAAGGGCCGCGTTTGTTCAGCCCGTCCGCAATAAACATTGAAAGCTAAAGGCCCAAACCGTACCTTCATGCAACTCGAGGCGTAGGTCCGGCCTTAGCCCACCTTGCCAATCTTCTGCTATGCAGCAAATGTCTGCTATCGATAGATGGCCGAAAACCCCAATATTTCTTTAACTTCAGGGCGAATTTTTGACCTTGAATAAAAGGTATTTGGCGCACAATTCAATTTCGAGACCTTTAGAAGGCTCTTGGATGCCAAAATATGATGGAAAATAAAAATGACGATGCTTGCGCTGAAATCTTTGGCCAGCTTTCTTAAAGAAATTGACGGCCCGGAATTCAAGGCCGGAGAATGGAGTTCTCCTTCGAAATCTACAGAAGGGCATATTCAAATGCCTTATGTAATTTCTAACAGATTTAATCGGCTAGCGCCGCACTCCGGTATCGACACTGCTCGGCGTGTCATTGATTCAAATGTCGCCTTAAACGACATGGTGCTCAGGCAAGAAATCCTTCTTCGCGGAACCATCTGCTCGACGTACCTTTTTGCACCAATCATCCGGCCAATTGAGAATTCGACATTGTCCATGCGATGCGGATGAAGCGCAGACACGCAGACACGCAGACACGCAGACACGCAGACACGCACCAGGCCTTATTTTGTTCAATTTACATATTAAGAATCACAGGAAACTTGAATTTTCTTACCCATAGTAAGAAGAATGGCAAAACTCTGGTTTGTTTTCATATATAGACTCGGTGCCTTTGCAGGAAAGATCCAGTCAGTAGACACTGTCGTTTATCTTGCTAATTCATGCAATTTCTTATTGTGCATGCCAATATTTTCTTAAAGGTGATAACTAATCGGCCCTAAGTATCAGCGCAGGCTGGGCCTCAGAGCCCCGTAACGCAAGTCTTACTATGGAAAGCGCGCATATCATTTTTGTATCGTGGTGCTCGACCCACGAAAAAACAAAGCCTCCTATTTTGGCTTAAGCTTTGAATAACCAGAATCCAGTGAATTTTTCGAAACTGAGGCCTCAATTTGGCCTGGGAATGGCTGGGCAGTCGCGCAACATATAGGCGTGTGAATCATTATTTTTTCAATCTAAGGTATTGACCCCAAGAATGTTTTGTAACCAATAGGCTTTCATTGGCAACCGCTAAAGTTGATTTACAACGACGTCGAAAACAGCGCAGGAAAGAAGAAATCCCATGAACAAGACCACATCAGTATTTAACCATAAAACCTTTGTCCGCTCGAGTGTCCGTCGCTTTGGTGCCGCCGCTGCCCTTGCCTCCATGCTGTCAGCTTGTGCTGGCGCTGCGGTCTCCCCAACAGGTGCTCCAACCGTCCAAACTGCAACGGATCGTGCTATCGGCCAGTGTGTGGCTACTGTTGCTGGCGGCGCTATCATCGGTGCTTTGATCGGAAAAGATCGCAAGTCCGGTGCGCTGATCGGTGCTGGTATCGGGGCAGGGGCCTGTGCGGTTCTACTGCAGGTTGCAAGCCGTGAAGACAAGGCACGCATCGCCGCTGCTGAGCAGGAAGCAATTCGTGCAAATGCGAGCCGCACGGTGTCTTTCCAGACCACAAGCGGTAAAAAAGCCACCGTCAGCACCCGTGTCGCATCCGTGAAGCCACCAAAGCGCAGCGCGCCAGTGGTAGCAGCAGCTCCTTCCACACCGACGGCAGCTGCTCGCCCGGCTCCCGTTGTCACCGCAGCGGCCGCTGAGCTGTCCTACACCGCATGCCGCTATGCCACCCAAACCATCACCGTCGATGGTCAGTCCTCTGACGAGTCCAAGCAGCTCTGGTGCCGCGTCGACACCGGCGACTGGCAGGCGGTAGCAGGCTGAGAGAGAAAATTATGACACACGAAACAGAAGCCTATTGCGCGATCGACTTTTCACCGTCGGGTGCCGCCGCCGCTGATCTCTTTGCAAAGCTCCCAACCGAAGCTCGGTTGGGTCAGCTTGCTCTATCTGACGTCATTGGATCTACGCCAGGCAACATGACGCAGGGGATGTGTGAATGGTATGAAGGCCACATAGCACCCGTGCGTTCTTCCGCCCTAGAAGGTGTTCAATCCGTTCTGAACGGCATCGACACTAAGGCCAACGGCAAGCCAGTGTTCGTTGAGCGCGAGAAAGACAAAGCCGAAGACGATCTTCTCAAAGCAAAGCGCGACGCGGTCAAATCGGTTCGCGACACACGCAAGACTGAATTCACTCGTCTCGAAAAGATTCAGGAGAGCGAAGACAAAACGCGCGATCGTTATGAAACCCTGCGCAACACATTGGATCGCGAACCACGGCAGTGGAATTCGTTCCTCTATGTCGGATTGCTGATGATCATCGGCTTGGCTGAGCTTGCGATCAACTGGGAAGCGTTCAACGCGATTAAGTTCTTCACGCCAGCCGTTGCAACCGGAACGGCACTCATTCTGGGTTTTGCGCTCGCTGCATCGTCTCACTACACGGGCTCCGTCATCCGCCAGTATAAGTCACTGTTCGATCCTGCGAATGATGACATGGATCGTTTTGCTGGCTGGAAAATGATCGGCATGGCTGCCTCCACACTTACGATTGCACTTGGTCTGGTTGCGTTCAGTCGCTTCTATTATCTGCAGCAGGTGGCAAGCTCCAACATTTTTGGCGACGCGTCTATTGGCCTGCTGAAAACCGTTGGTGGTTCAATGATGTCAAACATTCTTGTTTGGATGGTCGGCGTCCTCATCGCGTATATGGCGCATGACCAAGTCCCAGAGTTTCCGGCCGCGCTGAAGGACCTGGAGCGGTTCACTAAGAAGCGTGAGGCACTTCAGAACTCACTGGACAAGCCTCTGGCACGTCCTTTCTCGAAGGCTGAAGCTCAATACAAGAACGACATGGAGCGCATCAAGCAGCGCTCAGCGTCGCTTGCTTCGGTTCCTACCCAAGTCGAAGCTCGTGGCCTGATGCAAAAGGTCATGGAGCAGGATGCTAAAGTGAAGGCCTTGCTTGCAACCTATCGTCACCGACTGAAAAACGATGGCCGTCATGATGCGGTCTTCCTCATGGATGAGGAGCTGGGACGCACTGACAACAAAATCGAACTCAACCATGAATCCTATTCGCAAAAGCCGCTGGTGATGAAGTATGTTTAAGATCAACTCTTTGACGCGAAAAGCCTCGACGATCGCTCTGGCTATCGCTTGTATGGTTCCTGCCGTGTCGGCCGGCGCGCAAACCGTCACCGATACGACGGCGTGCAACTATGAGGATCTGCCAACATCTATCCGGCAGACCCTCATCGTGATCGACGGCAATGTCGTCACTCATGAGGACAAGGGATCCGCACCGAACGAAGCAAACAACGAATGGCGTAGCTTCTTGCGTCAGTTCTTGGATGCCGCAAATCCCGAGATCAACAGCCGCATGGCACCACGCGAATACCTGACTCTTGCCATGAGCAATCCTGACGGCTCCGGCATGACAACGATGTTCGCTGGCTGCATTCCAACATTCTCCGCCGAGGAGGATGCTGTTAAGCAGGAAAATGACAGCGCGATGGGGACTTTCTTCGGGAGTAGCTGGAAGAACACCCGCACAAAGATGGCGGAAGAATTCGTCCAATCTGCGTCGCGCGGTATCATCGAGAAGACCCAAGGCGTGAACGAAAACACCGATGGGGTTTCGGACTTTGCAGAAGGCTCGCTCGTGCGGTCCCTGAAGCGTTCGCAGCAAATCGATGCGTCCAAGGGTATCCCGCGGGTTATCTTCTATACTGACCTGTCCAAATATAGCTTCCCCGATGGTGATGCTAGCGCTGTGCGGCGCCAAGCGTTTGCGGATGCTAAGGCAGCCCAGATCGACCTGGGACGCTCGGAAGTTCATGTGATGTCGGAAGCTAACCCAGAGACCGATGGCAACGTCGACTATCTGCCAGCCTTCTTCTTGGGCTCGAAGGCAGAGCTAAAGACGTTGCAGCCAGCAACTGGAAGCCTAAGCACAATCGGCTCTCCTGTGTCAGTCGAAGTCTATACTGGCTCCGTGCGCATGGGCGGCTCAGAGCCATTTCCGGCACGTATGCGGGTGGCGACAGACATCAACGGCCAGTTGGTCAACTCCTGGATGGAAGAAACGCGGACTCAAAGCCGTTATGTGCCTGTCGAAGGCCAGCTTTCCTGCTCCGGTGATACCTGCGAATATATCGGCAAGCCAAACTTCGGGGTGGTCTGGGCTGAAAACACTGCAGATCCTGAAGCCATGTGCGGGGATAAAGCTCCTTTCGGAGGCATGCGTATTCTGAAGTTTGAAAAGACGGGCGACGAGGTGACTGGTGAGCTTACCGACACCGTATGCTATTTCGAAGGCGGTGACGATAATGTCGCTTTTGATTTGAAGCTTGTTCCCAACGGTCAGTGGTAAGGTCAGAAAATCATGAAATCTCTCATCAGACATGTCTCCATACCGGCGCTGAGCGGGCTCTTTTTGCTCGCCCTGACAGGGCAAGCCCTTGCTGAGTGCCCCCCAGGTTATCCAGAGGGGCTTCCTTGCCCGATGGAGCCGTGGGAATCAGTTGGTATGGAACATCTAGACCGCATTTCTCGCTTGGAACGCCTGTCTGATGAGAGCGATGCCTTTCAGTATTTCACTGAGACAATTACCGCCGCGGAGCATGGTCTAGCTGATTTTCCAGCCGATATACCCGTGCTCCGCGTCGTCGCAGATCAAGACGCCTTCTTTGATACGGCATCTGACAAAATCAGACCCGAAGCCGACAAAATGCTGAACATCATCGCTGCCAGCCTCAATCTGGAGCCCCCAGATGTCACTTTATTCGTAGCCGGCCACACGGATAGCCGCGGAACGGTCGAGGACAACGCAGAGCTAGGCCTACGGCGCGCTCAATCGGTCGCAACCTCATTGATCCAGCGCGGCATCAAGCAGGCCAGCATCTATCGCATCTCTTTTGGTGAAGCTGTCCCACTTGCAAGCAACGATACTACTGCAGGTCAGGCGGCCAACCGGCGCGTCGAGTTCCTGTTCAGCGCACGCCCTGCGGCCATCGTAAGCCTGTTAGAGCGCCAGAAAGTCGTTTTGTGCGCTGAGCACGCGTCTGACGAATTGGGTGACTGCAGGATCGGCATAACTTTCGACGCCAACCGTGTGCAGGTAACTGCCGATGGTGAACGCAAATTGGCAGAGTTAGAGGATCGTCGCGAGAGACTGAAACTCAATCCACCGGCGACAGAAGTTGAAGTCGAGATTGAGCGTAAAGCGATTGAAGCCGAGCAGGAACGCATACCCGTTGTGATATCGGTTGAAAAAATCGAAGTTACCATCACGTCCAACCCCGAGAAAGGCGTCACTGAACGCATCCCGGTAAAAATCACTGCCAATCCTGAGCTGGAAGAAGCTGAGTGAAAATCATGAAAGCGGCAGCACTTGCTGGATTGCTCGCTGCGACAGCTTGCTCATATCTACCTTCTCAATCGTGGGCCCAATCTGACGCTACCGTAAGCGGCGTCAGATCATTCCAGCAGGCTGCTGAGGCCTGCCGGACCTCATTTCCGGGCGCCGGTCGCAACCCCGGCGACGCTGGAGGATGGCTATTCGAGCCGTCTACGTCGAGATTGTGCCTCTACGGAACCCTTGAGCAAAGCGATCTAGACCGGTTCAGAAACGTGATGACCGGGCAGAAAGTCACCAACCTGATTGTTCGCTCTGCTGGTGGTCCGGTTGAACGCTGGCTGACGGTTGGCGAAGTCTTAGCCGGCAACGTCGAAACGATCTATGTTGACGAGGCATGCTTCTCTAGCTGTGCAAACTACGCGCTGGTCACCGCGCAGCAAGTCGTCGCTCCCGAGGCTTCCATGGTCGTATGGCATGGTGGACCAAGTAGTCTGAACGACAAACTCGATGATGACGACTACACAAGCTTTGCGAGGCGCACAGACAGGCTATACGCCAAGGCTGGCATCTCAACTGAAATCCTGAGCCTCACCGAAAAAGAACCAACCGCCGAACAAATGGCTTTGGTCACTCAGGTCGCACCTGAAGCCGCAAGAGTTGCTGGCTATGCGATTAGCCCTGATAGACTGACCCGCTGCTACGGGTTCAGCTCACTAAATGAAATGTGGCATGGAGGCAGTGACACAGACCTCATAGCCTTGGCAAATTCCAAAGCTCGTTCAATGGCTGTCTTGGAGTTTCCAGGCGACACAGCGGATTGCAGGGGCTTCAGCCTTTTAGAGCCGGAATAACCACCTCAGGTTGATCCCGTTGCTCTATGCAATGGTCCGTAACCACTCCGTTGTGACCTCCTGCCTGATTTCCGGCTGATTTGCTAAGATACGTGCGGTAGTGAGGTCTATCGGAGGTTGAAAAAGACGGATATCGGTTGTTTCTGGGGTTTAGCATCACGGAAACTTGATGTTATGTAGTAAGCCATTGGTTTTTCGAGTTAATCGGAAAATCTGAACTATATAAGGCTCTACACGTGCACTACTATCAATTTCTAGGCTTACTGTTGTTTATGGCTGCTGCTGGTATCGCAGTTAATACGGAAAGCGTTGCGATGTTTTTTTGGTCGTTTCTACTTATTCCGGCGGCTTTAGCTATAATACCCATGATTTTAAGGGGTTCTGCATCCGCAGCGGGGAATGCTGTTGCTAAGGCGGGTGAGAACCGTCGCGCTAGTTGGGAACGTTTACAACGCCAACACATTCACCGCAGCGACTTCATGAAATCTCTTCAGGTTATGAGAAAATTTGACTTACTGACGCCCGAACAAGACGACAGGATCAGAGCTGAAGGTGAGCAATCCGTATTTTCCAATCTGCCGGTCAGGGAAGCAGAACAGCGTGCTTTTTTCAAGAATGCTAGTTTGAAGGACGCTGAAGTTCGTTTGAACTGGCTCGCAGCGGAAGAATTTGTAAATCAACGGGAAGCGCAGGAGATCCAAACGGCGATCGAGGCTAAATATGATCCAGAAATCAAGCGGATCTGCGATATGCTCGATATTGAAGAGTAGGCTGACGCTTTTCAAACCGTTGTAAAAAAGAAGCCGCTCAATGGTCCCTATTTGGAGATCGTTGAGCGGCTTTTTTGCAGTCTGTGGCTCGTTTTAATGCGGGGCAGGGGGCCTCTGTGCTTCCGCCAGGATCCTTCTGTAGTTGGCTTCCTGGGTTACATCGTAACCACTCCGTTGGGACCGCCTGCCCGATTTCCTGATGATTTGCTAAGAGACGTGCTTAACGACGTCGTTAGCGACGTATCTTAGGTGGGGATTGGCGATGCGTGGTGAGACACTTGGGTTTGAACGACGGCGGCGCTGGAGCGACGAGGAGAAGCTTAAGATTGTCATGTCGGTGGGCACCAATGAGACTACGGTCACGCAAGTAGCTCAACGCCACGAGATCACCCGGCAGCAGATTTATGCGTGGCGCCACGAGATGAAGAAGAAGGGGCTGTGGTCCCCGGATGGTGGTGGGCTCTTCCTTCCTTTCGATATTCCTGCATATGGCGTTCCCACCATCGCGGACACGCCCATCATTGCCGCCTCGATGGCGGTCGAACTGCGCCTGTGCAACGGTCGCAGCCTGCACTTCGACAGCAGTATGGCTGCGGTGGCGCTGACGCAGCTGATCCGTGCGGTGGAAGCGGCATGATTGGTCCGGGCACTGGCGTTCGCGTCTACGTGGCTTGCGGTGTCACGGACATGCGCAAAGGCATTGCTGGTCTTGCTGCGCTGACTCAGGATGTGCTGCGCCAGAAGCCGACGGGCGGTGCAGTCTTCGCCTTTCGCGGCCGCAGGGGCGACCGGCTGAAGCTTTTGTATTGGGACGGACAGGGGTTTTGCCTATATTATAAAGTGCTGGAACGCGGCCGCTTTCCCTGGCCTGCGATGACCGAGGGTGCCGCCCGTCTGACCTCCGCACAGCTGGCAATGCTCTGGGAGGGGATTGATTGGCGCAGGCCGGATTGGGGCGCACCGCCGGCCCGCGTGGGCTAAATATATAAACCGAAACGCCTTGTTTTTATAGCGCAGGCACCTCCCATGTGGTAGGTATGCGCATGTCGAATTTAACGCAAAACCTCCCCGATGATCCCGCCAGATTAAAGGCGATGATCGCTGTTTTGCAGGCGGAGAACGCCAAGATCTCGGCGACATTGCGGGTCCACGACCAGCTGGTTCAGGCCCTGCGCCTGCGGATCGCCAAGTTGCAAAAGCTGGCTTTCGGCAAGTCCTCGGAAAAGATCGAGCGCGAGATCGAGCAGCTTGAACTGGCTCTTGAAGACCTGCTGGTTGCCGTAGCCGAGGAAGATGGAGCGCCCATCGACGAAGGACACAATGAGCCGTCTCCAGAGGCTGCAGATGCGCCCGCGCTGCGTCGACGTCCACGTGTCTCGGATGCGACACCGCGCGAGCGTCGTGAGCTTGATCCCGGCACATGCTGCGCTGACTGCGGCGGCGATCTGCGGGTTGTGGGCGAGGATGTCAGCGAGCTGCTGGACATGATTGCAGCCCAGATGAAGGTGATCCAGATCGCCCGGATCAAGAAGTCCTGCCGGCGCTGTGAGCGAATGGTGCAGGAGCCTGCGCCCAGCCGGCCAATCCCGGGCAGCATGGCAGGTCCGAAC
>NZ_FOTF01000036.1 GCF_900114485.1 Loktanella salsilacus
CGCCGTTCGCTGTCGCAGCGCTTGAAATTCAAGGCTATGACGCGCAAAACGATGCGTAACGCAACCGCAGGAATGATGATGTACAGATGGGTCAGCTCTTTGTCGCGGCGCTACAAACGCGCGATGCTGCTGGGCATCGATGTGCTGCTGATTCCGGTCGCGCTGCTGGGGGCGATGCTGCTGCAAGGCAGTGCCGATCTGGTGGGCACGATTTTAGGGCATTGGCTGGCGCTGCCGCTGTTGATGGCGATTGGCGGATTGTTGTCCAGCGTGCTGGGCCTGCCGCTGATCCAGCTGAAATCCTATGAAAGCCATGCGATTGCGCTGACCGGTGTGCATGCGGTGCTTTATTAACTTTGCGCTGGTGTACTTCCTGATTTCGGTCACTGCGCGCATGGGGATGCTGCAGCTGCTGCTGGGGATTTATCGGCGCGGGCAGGATCAGTCCCGCGTGCTGATCTACGGTGCCGGTGCGACGGGGCGGCAGCTGGCGGCGGCGCTGCGCACGGATGAAACGGTCTTTCCCATCGCCTTTATCGACGACAATACCAATACCCAAGGTACGATCATTCAGGGTCTGACCGTCTACGGCCCCATGGCGATCCCGGCGTTGATCAAGACCCATGCCATCGACCGGGTCCTGCTGGCGATGCCGTCAGCGCCGCGGCCGCGGCAGGCGCAGCTGTCGCGCAAGCTAGAGGACATGGGGGTCGAGGTGCAGGCCGTGCCGTCCTTTGCGCAGCTGACCGGGCGGATGCCGCTGGTGGATCAGTTGCAGCCTGTGGTGCCGGGGCGGTTTTTGGGGCGCGAGGCGCTGGATGCGGCCTTGCCCGACAGCGGCACGACCTATGCCGGGCGCAGCATTCTGATCACCGGTGCGGGCGGGTCGATCGGATCGGAGCTGTGCCGGCAGTTGCTGGGGCGCGCGCCTGCGAAAGTGGTCCTGTTCGAGATTAGCGAGCTGGCGCTTTATACCATCGACATGGAATTGCGTGCCCTGCTGCGCAAACAAAAGATCGAGATTATCCCTGTTTTAGGGTCGATTACCGACGCCGCTTTGCTGGCCCGCGTGATGGCGCAGCACAAGATTCAGGTCGTGCTGCATGCGGCTGCCTATAAGCATGTGCCGCTGGTGGAAAAGAACCCCATCGTGGGCATGTCCAACAACGTGCTGGGCACCCAGACGCTGGCCATGGCGGCGGGGGCGGCCGGGGTGGAACGGTTTATCCTGATCTCCTCCGACAAGGCGGTGCGGCCGCAGAACATGATGGGCGCGTCCAAGCGGATGGCAGAGCTGGTGGTGCAGGACTTGGCTAGCCGCAGCAAGGGGCGGACCGTGTTTACCATGGTGCGGTTCGGCAATGTCATGGGCTCAAGCGGTTCGGTCATTCCGCTGTTCCAAGACCAGATCGCCAAGGGCGGCCCAGTGACCTTGACCCACCGCGAGGTCACGCGGTTCTTTATGACCATTCCAGAGGCGGCCAAGCTGGTGCTGGTGGCGGGGTCCTTTGCGTCGGGCGGCGATGTTTTCGTGCTGGATATGGGCGATCCCATTCCGATCTATGATCTGGCGCGGCAGATGATCAGCGCCGCAGGCTACGCTGTGCGCGACGATACCAACCCCGACGGCGATATCGAGATTAAGATCACCGGCCTGCGTCCCGGCGAGAAAATCCACGAAGAGTTGCTGATCGGTGAAGGCCAGTTGACCACGCCGCATCCCAAGATTTTGCAAGCGAACGAAGCGGCCTTGAGCCAAATCGAAGTCGCAAGCGCGCTCAAATCCCTGCGCCGCGCGATCGAGGCGGCGGATGAGCCTGCCTTGCGTGCTGTCGTCGCCCGCTGGGTCGAAGGCGGCGCGCATTTTGCGTTGCAGGATGCAAAACCCAAAGCCTGATTTTCTCCTAAAGGATACCTTGATGCCCCCTAAGTTTGGCACCTCTGGCCTGCGCGGCCTTGTCACGGAACTGACCGCTGATCTGGTCGCGGACCATGTACGCGCCTTTATCGCGGCCTGCCCGGTGGGCACGGGGCTGTTCGTGGCGCGGGACTTGCGCCCGTCCTCGCCTGATATTGCCGACATGGTCATCGCGGCGGCGCGGGGCGAAGGGTTGGATGTCACCGATTGCGGCGACGTGCCGACGCCCGCGCTGGCGCTGGCGTCGATGGGCGCGGGCGCTGCGGCGGTCATGGTGACCGGCAGCCACATCCCGGCGGATCGCAACGGGCTGAAATTCTATGTCCCGGGCGGAGAAATCGGCAAGGCGGACGAGGCGGCGATCTTGGCCAACTTGGGCCGGAACAGTGCCGGTTCGGCCGGAACAGTGTCGATTAATACGACCTCTGGCGCAGATTATGTCGCCCGCAACGTGGCGGCTTACGCAGGTGCGCTGCAGGGCAAGACCATCGGCGTTTATAGCCATTCCGCCGTGGGGCGCGATCTGCTGCTGGATATCGTGGCAGGGCTTGGGGCGACTGTCGTGGAACTGGGCCGCTCTGCTACGTTTATTCCTGTCGACACCGAGGCTGTCGATCCTGCGATCCGCGCGCAGCTGAAGGTCTGGGCGCGCGAACACAGTCTTGATGCCATCGTGTCCACCGACGGGGACGGCGACCGTCCGCTGCTGACGGACGAGCATGGCGAAGTGATTGTCGGCGATATTCTGGGGCAGATCACCGGGTCTGCGCTGAAGGCTCATATCGCCGTGACGCCAGTGTCGTCGAACACCGGGGCAGAGGCGCTGTTTGGCAAAGTGGTGCGCACGCGCATCGGCTCGCCCTTTGTGATTGCGGGCATGGAAGAGGCGGGCGGCCGCGTTGTCGGCTACGAGGCGAACGGCGGCTTTCTGCTGGGCTTTGCCGCTGATGCACCCGCTGGCCCGCTGGCCCCGCTGATGACCCGCGATGCGGTCCTGCCCTTTGTGGCGCCGCTGGCGGCCGCGACGAACGGCCTTGCCGCGCTGGTCGCCAGCCAGCCGCCCCGCTTTACCGCGGCCGACCGTTTGCAGGATGTGCCAACGGAAAAGTCGCTAGCGCTGGTGGCGGCATTCGACACTGATCCGGGCAAACGGGCGGCGTTCTTGGCGCAATTCGGCGGCGTTGAGGCTGGCGTTGACCGCACCGACGGGCTGCGCATGACGCTGAAAGACGGACGTATCGTGCACCTACGCCCATCGGGCAATGCGCCGGAATGCCGGTTTTATGCGGAAGCGAGCAGCGCTGCTGCGGCGCAGGATACCTTGGCGCTGGGGCTAAAGGCGCTGGCAGCGGTGTTGAAATAAGGCTCTAAACCGGGCCACTTTCGGCAAGGCGTTGCAAGTCGGCGATCACGGCGCGCCCAAGGCGGGCGCGTTCTGCTGCGATGGTGTCTTCGGTAAACAGGTCACGCAGCATGGTTTGCGTAGCTGCGTAAGCGGCGCAGAAATCCGCGTCTTCGCTAGTGGGCAGGGTGCTTGCGGCTTGATCGGATGTCAGCCCGTGCAGGTTCACCCAAGACCCCTGCGGCAGGCCAAGGGTGTGCACACTATGGGCGGGGCTGGCGTAATAAAGCGGCCGTGCACCGACGGCGAAGGCGTCAAAGAACTTCTCTGACAGGTAGGCCGGTTGGTGGGTGTTCTCAACAGCGGACAGGATGCGCGTGTGGTTATCGAGTTGGCGCAGCTTGTCGTCGTGCCAATCCGTCAGATCGAACCGCGTGCCACTGCCGGGCCAGCCGGCCCCTTGGCGTTGCACATGACCGGGTGTGGTCAAAGCGAGCCGCGTGCGCCAAGAACATAGCCCGATGATATCGCCCTCGTGCTGCGCGAAATCATAGACCCCCGTCATGCGGTATTCGGCCATGAAGAAGGCATCGACCTGCCGCGCGGCGAATTGCGCCTGCCAATCGGCAGGGGACAAAGCGGCGTTGCGGGCAAAAAGCCTTTGATAGGCACTGATATAGCGGGGGTCGGTCAGGACGAAGTAGGGGATCCGGTCGTAGGCAAAGATCGCCGAAGTGTGGTGGTTCAGCTGGTGGACGCGCTGACCTTGCAGCGTAATCATGTCTGCGAGCGGGGCGGGGGACAGGAGGCTATCCCAGAACGGCTCTTCTGACAGCAGCACGCTATTGCCGCGCGGTGTGATGATGTCGCGGGGGTGGCCATAGACCTCTAGGTCGGCAGTGCCGTCGGTCAGGGTGAGGTGATCGGCCCAAAGTGGGGCGAGATGGGAGTAAGCCAGCGGCGTGCGGTTGGCGTGATGGCCGCGCAGTGCAATGGTCAGTTTGGCTGTGCCAATCTGTGGCGGAGTTGCAGTCTTTAGGCTCTGATTTAAGGGAATTTCGCTCGCATTTAGGATCAGGCGCGCGCCAGGGGCCGGGTTTGAAAGCCAGTGCGGCAGGCTGCTTTTGACCCATTGGATCGCAGCTTGATCATCAGTGAGCAGGGCATCGACGGCGGTAACAAGGGAAGGGCCGGGATTGGGGGTGGTCTGCGCCCAAGTCTTGGTCGCTTGCGTCACAGGATATGCTTGCCGGAGCGCCCACATAAAGGCGATGTCGCTGCGGGCGTTGCCTTCGGTCCGGCGCAGCTTTGTGGCGGGAAAGATCATCTGCGACAGCACAGGGGATGGGCCGCAAAGTAGGATCTGATCAAGGGTGCGAGCTAGGGGCCCGGTGAGCTGTGTCGCGCCTTCGAGGATGAGCACATGAGAGGTGGTCACGCGGTCCAGCGCCAGATTAGTCGCGATGCCGCCGTCGCCGGGGGCCATGGCACCGGTGACGATAGGGGTGAGCATGACGCCTTGCGGCCAGTGTAGGGCCCGGATGCGGGTCAGGGCATCGTCATCGCCACTGTCATCGACAAGGATGACTTGATCGCCGGGCTGCGCCTGCGCTGCGATTTGGGCGGGCAAATCTGGCGCCGCGCCGCGCAGCAGGCAGATGAAGGCGATCATGACCCCGCTGTCATCCGTGTCAAAAGCGCGGGATCGGCGGCGGCAATGTCGTCGTGCCAGTGCTGTACGGTTTGTGTCAGCCATTGGATCAGGGCGGCGTCAAAGGCGGGCAGATGCTCTGCATCCATTACCGTGCGCGCCCATGTCGTCAGGGCAAGGACGAAACGGACGAAGGCGACGCGCATCGCGGGGGCCGGATCAGCCGCGACGACGGGGGCGAGAGCATCGAAAAGAGCCAGACGCTCTGCCCCGCTGCGATTGCTTTGCCGGGCAGCATGAGGGTCGATCAGGTGCCAGACGCAGGTGCGATCAGAGGTCAGCACGCGGGTTGCGTGGAAGAAGGACAGCCAATGCAGGGCGATGTCTTCGTGTACGGTGACATCGGCACATCTGATATCGTGATCCGTCAAAAAGGCGGTGCGATAGACCTTGTTCCACGGGTAATTCGTGGTTTGCGCCAGATCGGACCAGACGGCGGAGGGGGCGTTGCGCAGGGCACCGATGGCAAGGCCTGCGGCTTGCCAATGCATCTCGTCGCCCTCGGGTTGACCCCAATGGCCCTGATTGGCGATGCGGCTGTCGATATGTTTGAACAGGCAGAAATCGAAGGGTGTGGCGGTGGCAAGGTCTGCCAGAAGAAGCGCTAGATCTGGGGTCGGCAAATCGTCGCTGTCAATGAACAGGGTGTAGGGCGCAGTGACGCGGGCGAGGCCTGCGCTGCGGGCAGGGCCGGGGCCAAGCGGTGTATTATGCCGGATTAGGGTCACATTTTCGGCAATAATAGGAGTGTCAGAGCCATCGTCGACGACGATGATTTCGGCAAAGCCCATGTCGTTTGCCACATCCAGCAGACGCGCAAGGCGCAGGGCGTCGTTGTGCACCGGGATCACAAGAGCCGTCGGCAGCAAGGGGGCCGGGGCAGGCGGTTTGCTGCGGGCATGAGCGCGGTGAATGGCGCGGACCTGTGCACGCTGCTGCTGATTGCGCACCAACCGCTTAAGGCGGCGCGGGACAAGGCGGCGCAGGCGGCTCATGCGGGGACCGGGAACAGACGCAGGGCGTCGATGGCAAGTGTGATGGGGCGGTAGGGCGGTAAAAGCAGTTCGAACATGCGCCAAGGTGCGTGGCAAGGCAGGTCTGGTGTGCGATCAGTCAGCATCATGCCTGTATGGTCAGAGGCGGCCGCATGAGAGAGGATGTCACGTTCGAACACGCAATCGACGTGGCCGTCATCGGTGCCAGAGCGGATGAGTGCCTGCATCACGAGGGCGGGACTTGCCGCGCTGCGGAGCCAGAAACCAAGGCCCGCGCAGGCGGACAGGTCTGGCAGGTCCAGATCAAGCCGCAGCACGCACCATTTGCCAGGGGCGGTGATGGTGGTTGTTACCTCGATCAGGCGGCCGCGGGGGCTGGACCAGTTCAGGGTCATGTCTGCGCCCGGATCAGTCAGTAGGTGTAATCCCACGGCTGGCAGCGCGCCAGAGCCACTGCCCTGCGCGCCGGCCAGTGCGGTCAGTGCGGTCAGCGGGGCGTTAAGTAAGGCAGCGTCTGGATAGGGCATAAAGGAGGGGATACGCCTTTAGCGCTTGTCTGGGAAGACGGCGAACTGGTCCTTCCAGAAAGCCGGAGTCGTCATGGTGTTCATCGCAGCGCGGTAGTCACGCGACAGGCGCGGCCATGCGATCAAGAAACGCAGGGCAAGGCGGAGGCTACGCCCCATCAGACGGGCAAAGGTCAGTTTGGAATGGGTTACGGTATAAGCGCGGCCCGCATCGTCCAGAAAGACGCCGCGCTTTGCATAGCGCAGACACCACAGCGAGCTGCGATCCTGTAATGGGATTGTCACATCGCGGCCCCACCAGCGCGCGCCGGGTAATAGGTGGCCATTCAACGTTAAGCGCTGAACGATCTTGCGCGCGGTCGTCATCGGCACTTTTGGGGCTTGCGGGGGCAAGTCTGCGGGCAACGGCCCCCAGCGTTCGGTCTGTGTCAGGGCCGCTATCTGGCTACGCTTGTCAGCCATGTCGATGTTGCGGGCAAAGAAGTCGGGGCCGTCTAGCACGTCCTGCCATGCGGTCAGCTGAGCGCTTGCAGCCTCGTAATGTAGGTGGGACGCGCAATACAGGATTTGCCGCATTGCCAGTGCGATGATGCCAAACGGACCGCGTCCCCGGGTGGGGCGGGTCATGTTCACGACCAAGATATAGCGCATGTCCAAATAGGCGGTCTGCGGGCTGGATTTGGCCGAGAAATCGTCCTGCAGTGACATGACGCCATTCAGTGTGGCGATGCGAAACGGGTTGGACAGGCCAAACCAGACATCATCACCGCGCACAAAAAATGGAAAAGGATCATGGCGGACAGCGGCGATCGGGAAGGCGAAATACCACCATGCGCCATAGAAACCTATGTCTGGTGTTTCAGGTGTCGCCAACTCCATCGCTGTGACCTCATCGGCGTTTCGCAAGTCGGTGCCTTTAAAGCGAGAGCGGGCAACCTGATCAAAGGTTGCGCCATTCTCCCATAGCTCGTGCGGGCGGACGGCACTGACCATGGCACCTGCAAGGGCGGTGGCAGGATCGGCGGCATGACGCAGGAAGGCTGCAGTGCGCGTTAAGTTTTCCATCTGGAAGGCCGCGTCGTCGTCCATGAACAGGACATGGGAAAAGCTGCCTGCACCGCGCGCGGCGGCCAGACCGCGGGCAAATCCGCCAGCGCCGCCAAGGTTGCGATTGGGGATCAGAGTGACATCGGGGTGATCTGGCAGTGTCACGCTGCGGCCATTGTCGATGACGAAAAGATGCGCGTGTGGCAATTGCCCTGCACCGAGGAAGGCCGCAATGCGGGTCGCGGTGGCGCGCACGGCATCCTCGCGGCCAAAGGTTGTGATGACGATGGCAAGTTTGATCGGGGCGGCAACGGGCGCGCGGGCAGTGATCGCCGCGCTGTTCAGATGGGCGGGGCCCCGGGCGGTCAGGGACCACATCAGCAGGCCGTCTGGGGCTGCAGGGGTGATTGGCAGGCGATTGCCGCCTTGGGTGAGGGTCACGTCAGTCTGAATAAGGGTCTGTTCGCCCTTTTGTGTGACCTGCCACAGATGCAGGCTGACAGGGCCGGTGCCCGCTAGCTCTAGCGCTAGATCCGTTACCGGGGCGTGGGCGGCCCAAGTGCCAAGGTTGAACAGGTTTGCATAGGTGTCGACCTGTAGTTGCGCACCGCTGGCGGGCAGGGTGACGTTGCCATCTTTCAGGGCTGCGCCTTGAGACAAGCGGACAAAAACGTCTGGCGCGTTGGGCAGGTCTGGATCGGGCAGCATCAGCTGCTGAAAAATATGACGGGTCACTGCTGCAGTACGGTTTTGTAATGGGCCCGCAAAAAGATCAGACCAACCGTGCAAAGCAACAATCCAACACCATAGCCATACGACAGCGAGACATAGGGCGCATCATAGGTCGAAAATAAGCCGCGCCGCACCAGACCTGCGACATGGATCAGCGGGTTCCAGAGCAGGAAATGCTGGATATTGCTTGGCATATCTTCGAGCAGGAAAAGCACGCCAGAGCCGAGAAACAGCGGGCGGGACAAGATGCCCCAAATGATGCCCCAGACCGGATAGAGGCCGATCAGCACGCAGTTCACCAAGCCGACTCCAGTGCCGAGGGTGATTGCCATGCCCAGACCGGTCAGCAACGGGCCCAGATCAATGCGGGCACGGGTTTCATACAGCATCATGATGCCAAGGATCACGATGAAAAACACCATCAACGCGGTCAGGGCATTCAGCAGCAGGCGGGCGAGGATGGTATCGACCCAAGTGACGCGCGGATAGGCGAGTAGCGGGCGCGAATACATCAGCGCACCGCTGATCTTGGCCGACATTGAGGTGTAGATATCGAAAGGCAGAAACCCAGAGGCGTAAAAGAAGATGAAACTGGTGCCAAGGGGCGGTTTTTTCACGAGCATCGAGAATGCCAGCGACAGTAGCACGATCATACCGACAGGCTGTAGGATGGCCCAGATATAGCCACCGGGCTGACGGCCATAGGTCGATTCCATTTCGCGCAGCATCAGTGCTGAAATAGTGCGCACCCCGCCAAAGCGCGGCGGTTTGAGCGTTTGTGGCAGTGGTGCCGGGCTGCGGGCAGGTGCTGCGCCCAAACCTTCAGAAGCGGGGCTGGTTATATCCATGAGTAGCCTGACATCACACTGTCGCAGCCGCGGCAAGAGCCGGCGCGCGCGGGGCTGTGTGAGCCTTTGGTCTGCTGCAACGTTTCATGCCACAAAGGCCCCTAGGGCCGGTCAAGCTGGATATAGCCGGTATCTGGCGCGATGGCTTGCAGGCTGCGCACCATCTTGCCGCTTTCGTCGATCCAGTACTGGTTGGTGAAGGACAGCGCGTCTGATGTGCAGGCCTCGCCAAAGCGTTCGGTGGCGATCTGGCGGCCAAGGATGCCGATGGTTTCGCGCCCTTGGGACGCGACGGCGCAGGTAAAGCTTTGCGTGACGATCTGATCGGTGTCCGACAGGGTTTCGTGCACGCGGGTGGCGGTGCCGCCGCCGGCGATCAGGGCGCGCATGACGCTGTCCACATCGGCGGCCATCAGATCGCGGGGAAAGCCGCGGGTGGCGACCATGACGCCGTTTTGCGTGGTGACGGACGGGCCATTGGCCGACAGCCATGTGGTGCGGTTGCCGTTCTGCGCGCCGGCCACAAGGGCGGCGACCATCGTGCCGTTATAGGCGTTCAGCACCATGAAACCGCCGGGGTTGGCATCGACTTGGGCGCGGGTCAGCACGGGCGCGGTTGCTACCGGCGCGGCGGGTGCGCCGGACACCCGGGCCTTCAGCGCCTCTGCCGCGCCGGTGGCGATATTGCCGTCATTGAGTGGGCCGCAGGCGGTGATCGCCAGTGTGGCCGCGCCCGCAAGGGCTGCTTTCATCATGTTCATCGCCCGAACCGTCCCCAAGTATCCGTCAAATCGCCAAGCTGTCCGTCGCGGACCACCTCATACAGCCGTCCCTGTACATCCAGCGTCGCGCCGCCGTCGCGGGTCAGCGATTGCACCGTGGTGGTCACCGATTTGCGCGACGGAGTGCCGATGAAGTAATCGTAAGGGATCGTGATGCGGATACCCTTGTCAAAGGACCCTTCGCCGAAGTCGTCAAAAGGCATATCGGTCAGGGTGAAATAGCCGCCGACCTTCCAGCCGTTTTCATATTCACGGTCCAGCGCAAAGGTCGCGCCGACGTCGCCTGCCAGATATTTTCCAACCCCAAGCGAGGCGTGATAGCCGCGGCCGATGTCGTAATAGCCCGTCAAGTTCGCGGTGGTGACCGTGTAGTCGCCGTTTTCGACCCGGCTGCCGTCGTCTTGGGTTTCATACTGGGCAAAGCCAAAGCCCATGTCCTGATCGCGCAGCATGGCGTAGTTCACCTCTGCCCCGACGGCGAGGCGCGAGGCAACAGGCTTCCACAGCACCTCGGTCGAGACGCCGCCGTACATCTGTTCCAGATAACCTGCGGTGACGCGGCCATAGATGTCCGGCGTCAGGCGGGTGTAATAAGACGCCGTCAGGTATTCGAGCGTTGGCGTGCCATCGCGGCCAAAGTAGGCGCTATCAGTGCGCACATTGGCGTAGTCATTGACGTTTTCGGTGAAATCCAGCGGATCCTGCGCGCCAAGGGCAGTCTGCTGCACCCGGGTCGCCAGTTTCAGGTTCCGGTTCACGCTATATTCCAGATCCAGCGCAAGACCGGTGTCAAAATCCAGCGGTTCGTTCTTGTTGAACAGGATCAGGGTGAAATAGGGCGCGATGCCCCATTGGAATTTGGGGTCCGGATCGGGCTGGGTGACCAGACCGGCGACCGTGCCAGCGGCGGTCACGCCAGCGCTGGCCAGCAGGGCATCCGTGCCGCCAACGCGGTTTTCAGCGGCCTCAATCCCGGCACGCGGCAAGGTGACAGCAGAGAGGGGCAGGCCGTTTTGTACCGGCTCCATCACGAAGGTCTGCACCGACGGCGGGATGACCTGCGTCATCATCCGCGCGGCGCGGCCCATGGCCTGCGCTTCGCTGCGGAAGCGGGTGTTTTCATAGCGCAGACGCGCGGTGCGGTCAGTGATTTCAAGGCCAACCAGCTTGATCCCCTCGATCGCCAGCAGATCGGTCAGACCCTTGCGGACAGCAGGCTCTGGCTGGGCGGTGCGGTTCCACGTCGCGGCGGCGCGCTGATCGGCCGTACGCACGCGCACCGGGGCAGGGGCGGTATCAAGGCCAGAGGCGGTCTGCCGGTCGGTGGGGTTCAGGATGTAGGTGCCGCGCAGGCTGAGTTCAGAGCCATACATCCACGCCGCCCCAAGTTCGACATTGGGCGTGTAGCGGTAGGACAGGCCGACGTTGATGGGCGAATTGTAATCGATGGCCGGGGCAAAGGTGCTGAGGGGATAGTTGATCGACGAATACTCGGCCTTGAAGCCCAGCTTGTCGCTGTACTGATATTCGATGCCGCCGAAAACAGCCGCATCGCCGCGAAAGAACTGATTGGTGGATAGCGTGCCGCCATTACCGTCGCCGCTGCCTTCTTCGGCAAATTCGCGGTCAACATAGGCCGGGCGGGTGTCGAAATAATCCGACACGGCGCTAAGCGGGTTAGAAAACCCGTTCTGCTGCCCCATCGCGCCCCAGCCCAGGCCGGCGGTCACGATGATCTTGTCGCCAATGGATTTGGACCCGACGATATATTCAGAGCTGAACCGGCCCGTGCCCAAAAAGTCGCGCAGACCGACAGCGATGGCAGGGATATAGCGGCTTTCCGTGTTAAAACGGTATTGCAGATCAAAGCTACGGTCGAAGGTCTCGAACGTAGCGCGATCCCCAGTGACAGGGTCTGCTTCGCCGTATTGGTCAAAGTTGCCATAGCGAAAGCTGCCCGACAGGCGCGGCGTGATTTGATAGGTAAACGAGGTGCGCGTGCCGCCTGAAGGCGAACGGGCGATGGTTGCCGCGATGTCGTCAGGTGCCGCGCTTTCGGCTGTGGGCATTTCCAGCAGACCGGGCGTGCCAAAAATCGTATAGGATGGCCCATTGTCTTGGGCGGCCGTCATGCTTGCGATAATCGTCAAAAGGGCCGTTTGGCCAACAAGTCTACGCATCATGAACCCCCGCATCAGCTTTGATCTGCTTAGCAAACCTGCCGGGTGAAGGGAAATGTCTATTTATGGTATAGCGGTAGAGTGCCAAGGCTGAGATATAGCTTTAAAATACATAATCTTCGTTATGCGTATTTAGCTTGTAGCCACAAAGTTAGAATGTCTCACATCTGCAAAGTAGGAATGTCACACTTCCCTGGCGATCAAGCAGGATTGGAGTGTGGCGTGGGATTGATGATCATGAGCGAGCGCCAACTGAACCGCATTGAGGTACTGATCCAAGTGACACGCGGCGCGATGACGGCCGTGACAGTTGCCAACGTGCTGGGCCTGAGCCGACGACTGAGGTGCCCCTAGTTTCCTAGACACCCGCCGCGTTCATTCTCTGTTGTTTGAATTCATAGTCAACTGGTGACAGCATGCCGTTGTTGGTGTGCTTGCGTGTTGGGTTGTAGAACATCTCGATGTAATCGAACACGTCTTGCCTTGCAGCGTCGCGTGTCTGATATGTCCGTCGCCTGATCCGTTCACGTTTCAGCAGTTGGAAGAAACTCTCGGCGACAGCATTATCATGGCAGTTCCCACGTCTGCTCATGCTGGCAATCAAATTGTGCTTACCGAGAAATGATTGCCACTCTTTGCTGGTGAATTGCGAACCTTGGTCAGAATGGATCATGACCTTGGTCTTTGGTTTGCGCCGCCAAACAGCACTTAGCAACGCTTGAAGGGCGAGATCCGTCGTCATGCGTGATTGCATGGACCAACCGACAATACGCCTTGAGAACAGATCGATCACGACAGCCAAATACGACCAGCCTTCGTGTGTCCTGATGTAGGTGATGTCAGTCACCCAGACCCTGTCTGGTGCATCCACCTCGAACTGCCGGTCCAATGTGTTGTCAGCGACGATGGCTGGTTTGCCGCCATACTGGCCAGGACGACGTTTGTAGCCAATCTGCGCTGCGATGCCCGCTATGCTGGCCAAGCGTGCAACACGGTTCTCTGAGCAGGTCTCACCCTGATCCAGAAGATCATCGTGCCGTCGCGCGACGACCTCGACGCGAATGGGGCGCGCGGAGGCGCGGGCGAAGGCATCCACCATCTCGCGGACACTGTAGTTCTGCCCCGTGCCGACATTGAAGGCGCGGGCCCCCACCTGCCGGCTGCTATAGTTCAGCGCCGCGACATGGGCTTTGGCCAGATCCACCACATGGATATAGTCTCGCAGGCATGTGCCGTCGGGGGTATCGTAATCGTCTCCGAAAATCGACAGGTGGCTCCGTTTTCCACTGGCGACCTGCGCGATCAGCGGCATCAGATTATTCGGCTCCCCCTGCGGTGCTTCGCCAATCAGCGCCGAAGGATGCGCACCGACCGGGTTGAAGTAGCGCAACAGCACCGCTGCTGCCTCTGGCTGCGAACCGGCCCATGCCATCAGCAGATCCTCCGCCACCATCTTCGTGCGCCCGTAGACCGACGAGGGGTCACGCGGTTCGTCCTCGTTGCAGGGCATGACACTGCTGGAGCCGTAAACCGCTGCGGATGATGAAAATATCATGCGTCGGCATGCGACACTGTCCATCGCAGACAGCAAAGTGCGCGTGCCGGAAACGTTCACATCGTAGTATTCCAGCGGTATTTCACGGCTTTCCCCTACAGACTTCAGACCTGCGAAGTGAACCACTGCCTCGGGTCGAAATGCGTGCATTATGCGGTTGAGAGCCTGCTCGTCGCGGATATCACCTATTTCTAGCTGCGTCGATTTGTTCGAAAGACGCTGCACATGATCAAGCACCCCGACCGTACTGTTGGAGAAGTTATCAAGCACAACAATCTCATGATTGGATGCAAGAAGTTCCAGAAGTGTATGGCTTCCAATATATCCAGCGCCGCCTGTTACTAAAACTCGCAATTGGAATACCTCTGATGAAATCTATGTTTATCTCTGAGAGATTGAATTAGCCTGAATATACAGGTGTTGAACCTTGTCAATGAGGACAGAGGCGGCTTGGGGGCTTTCTTGATGGCATGGATGCCGTTCCTAGGCTCAGGACCCATCAATCCGGTTGAGGCCACGAGGACTGCCTGATTCACCGCCTCGAACGAAAGGGGGCTTGGTGAGCAATCTGTATTGGCTGAGCAAGGCTCAGATGGGGCCGCTTCCATCGTATTTCCGAGGAACCATGGCGTGCCGTGTGTGGACGACCGGCTTGTCCTCAGCGGCATTATATTCATCAATCGCAACGGCTTGCACTGGCGAGATGCGCAAGCTGAGTATGGCCCACACAAGACGTTCTGCACCGGATCGAAATCATGTTCGGACGTCTGAAAGACTGGAGGCGCATGCCCACACGCTACGACCGAAGCCGCGAGGTTTTTTCTAAGCCATCGCTCTCGCAGCGACCGTGATCTTTTGGTTATGAGGCCAGAGCCTCGCCATATATCGCCAATCGCGATGCTGTGTGCGCCGGGCGTATAGCTGAGCCGGTATTGTCAAAGGTCGAGATCAGGGAACGTCATGAGAATGTATCGCCAAGTGATTGTTTTGCATGACGATCAAAGCGATGTCACCTTTGGGTCAAGCTTAGGGGCAATGCCCTGGGCTGGATATGAAAAAGGCCTGCCTAATGTGCGAAACCGGCGCGCAAAAAGGTCAATCCCCGCCGAACAGATCCCGCGTGAAGACCTTGTCTGCCACGTCGTCCAGATCGGCGGTGCGGCGGTTGGCGATGATGACGTCGCAGCGGGATTTGAAGGTGCTGAGGTCCTTGATGACCTCGGAGTGGAAGAAGTCGGGGGCGTCCAAGGCGGGTTCGTAGACGATAACGTTCACGCCTTTGGCCTTGATCCGCTTCATGATGCCTTGGACCGAGGATTGGCGGAAGTTGTCGGAGCCGGCCTTCATCACGAGGCGATAGATGCCGACGGTCCGGGGTTTAAGGCGCAGAATTTCCTCGGCCAGAAAATCCTTGCGGGTGCGGTTGGCGTCGACGATGGCCTGCATCATGTTTTGCGGCACGGCGGCGTAGTTCGCCAGTAGCTGCTTGGTGTCCTTGGGCAGGCAATAGCCGCCGTAGCCAAAGGACGGGTTGTTGTAATGGCTGCCGATGCGCGGATCGAGAGAGACGCCCTCGATGATCTGGCGCGTGTTCATGCCGCCGGCCAGCGCGTAGCTGTCGAGCTCGTTGAAGTAAGCGACGCGCATGGCAAGGTAGGTATTAGCGAAAAGCTTGATCGCCTCGGCCTCGTCCGGGTCGGTGAACAGGACGGGCACGTCCGTGGCGATGGCGCCTTCCAGCAGCAGATCCGCAAAGACGCGGGCGCGGGTTGAGCGTTCGCCGACGATGATCCGGCTGGGGTGTAGGTTGTCGTAAAGCGCGCGGCCTTCGCGCAGGAATTCGGGGCTGAAAATGACTTGATCCGTGTTCATCGCAGCCCGGATGCGGGTGACAAAGCCTACGGGCACCGTTGATTTAACGACGATGGTGGCGCTGGTGTTCACCGCGATGACTTGGGCGATGACCGCCTCGACCGTGCTGGTGTTAAAGGCATTGGTGACAGGGTCGTAATCCGTGGGCGTCGCCACGATGACGATATCTGCATCCCGCGCGGCGGAGTCGCCGTCGGTTGTGGCGGTCAGATCAAGGGTGCGGGTCGCAAGGTAGTCTGCGACCTCGGTATCGTCGATCGGGCTTTGCCGCGCGTTCAGCTGCGCGACGCGGTCCGGGTTGCGGTCGACGGCCGTGACGCTGTGGTGCTGCGACAGCAAGATTGCGTTCGACAGGCCGACATAGCCGATACCGTAAACCGTGATTTTCATGTACTGGGAGCCCTTGGTCCGTTTGGCGCAACCATAATGCGCAGGGGCCCCAAGGTGCCAGAGGTGATCAACGGACCGCAGTGCGATCACCAGCGCCTGTGCCCTGACAGGCGCAGAGCCGCAATTGAAGGTTGCGCTGCCACAGGGGCACCACGCTTTTGCCTTATTAACACATTATTAACTTGAGTTGAATTCAGACGCGAAAGGAATGTGATCTGTTATGAATATTCTCAAACACGGCATCTGCGCCTTCGCGCTGGCCTTTGCTGTGGCCGCCCCTGCAGGTGCCGCCACGATTAGTTTTGCGCAGGATAACGCGCCCCAGACGGGGGCGCTGAGCTTTACCAATGGCAGCGAGACGGTCTCTGTCGTGGCAAGCCAGGTGCCAACGGGCGGCACTGCGCTGATTGCCAGCTATGCGGGGACGAATGGCGGCCTTGGCGTGTGTACCAGCTACATCAGCGTTTTAGGTGAGGGTGGTTGCGGCACTGTTTTCGGGGGCGGTGACAGCTATTTGCTCGATGGCGGCCCGCGCAATAGCAGCGCCAAAGAGGCGGTCTATCTCGACTTTGGTCTGGCTACGATCGACCTGACCAGCATCACGTTCAACTCTGTGAGTGATGGCGATACCTTCGATATCATTTCGGACCAAGTGGCGCAGGCTGCCTATACAATCGCGGCGGGTGCGTCGCAGCAGGTCTTTACCTTTACCACGCCGATCCGTGGATCGTTCTTTGGGATCGGTGCGCTTGGACGCAACGACAACTTTACCATCCTGTCGATGGGGTACAATATCGTGAACCCCGGCCCTGTTGTCCCAACGGTGCCACTGCCGGCCACGGGTCTGTTGTTGATCGGTGCACTGGTGGGGATTGGCGCGCTGCGCCGGCGCCGCAGCAGCGGCTTTGCTGCCGTTCCCGCATAACGCAGGGCGAGCAAGCCCGTCAGTAAGAGCCAGAACGGGGCAGGCAGGGGCACAACAGCCCCCGCCTGCCCCGCAACCAATTGTATCCCCCGCGGCGCGGCGATGCCCGCAGCGCTGCTGCGCAAGGCGCGGGCGCTGTCGAAAACAAAGACACCCTGCGTGCTGGTCAAGGCAAAGCCGTTGGCGGGTGCGGGCGCATACCTACCTGATGCGCCGGACGCGGTGCTCGCATCGCGGGCCAGACCTTGCCGGCTGGCTTTTTGCGGCCCCTCCCAAGTGCCCTCTTCCCCTGCTCCTGCATAGAATGCGGTGACGTTGCCGGCGTCTTGGGCCGCCAGCGGTGTCAGGGCAGGCCAGCTGGTTGTGTCGCCGATACTAACCAAAGGCTCCCAAAAAGTAGTGGTCGTGGATGCGCGGGGCACCGTGCTTGGCACGACCGCTTCGGCGCGGCAAACTTCGGCATAGCGACTGGCATAGCTGTCCCAAGCCGCGTCATCGGCAGGGCGGCCCAGAATGAGCGCGCCAAATTGCGCTCGGTTCAGTTGTGCGGCGCAGGGATTGGGCAGGCACAGACCCGGCGCGCGGGGCGATGTGACCGGGGCAAAGGCGCCGCCTGCCCCGCCGCAGGCCAGCGCATAGGATTTGGCCACGGGCAGATCGATATGGGTCGTCGTGGCTGCAAAAGCCGCAGAGGCCCCGGCGATGACAAGGCCAGTGAAGGCCCCGATCAGGGCAGAGATTAGCAGGCTGATGACACGAGGGAGCATGGCGTGACCGTCCGGGAAGGCAGCCAAAGGCCGCCCCCCTTGTGTCGCGCAAAGTGGTTAAAGAACCGCTAATGCGCCCTGATCACATCCCGCGCGTGCCCTGCAATCCGCGCAGATAGGCCCCGTATTCGGTTTTCTCGTAGCGATCGGCCAGATCCAGCAGGGCAGCATCGTCGATCCAGCCTTGCAGATAGGCGACCTCTTCGGGGCAGCCGGTCTGCATGCCTTGGCGCGATTGCAAGGTGCGCACGAAGTTGCCTGCGTCCAGCAGGCTGCCGTGGGTGCCGGTATCCAGCCAAGCATAGCCGCGCCCCATGCGTTCGACTGTCAGGCTGCCATCGGCCAGATAGGTCTCAAGCAGGGCAGTAATCTCCAACTCTCCGCGGGCGGAGGGCGTAATGCTGCGCGCGCGCGCGGGAGCGGTGCCGTCGAGGAAATAAAGACCGGTGACGGCATAGGGCGACGGCGGCACGGCGGGCTTTTCGATGATCTGGGTGACTTTGCCATCCGCATCCATGCCGACGACGCCGTAGCGTTCAGGGTCAGACACGCGGTAACCAAAGACCGTCCCGCCATCCGGTTTGGCATCGGCGGCTGCGAGCATTTCTGGCAGCCCGTGGCCGAAAAAGATGTTGTCGCCTAGCACCATCGCCGATGGGGCACCGTCCAAAAACGCCTCGCCCACAAGGTAAGCCTGCGCGAGGCCCTCTGGCTTTGGCTGCACCAGCCATGTGATCGACAGGCCCCATTGTGATCCGTCCCCCAGCAGGTTTTGGAACTGCGCCTGATCGGCGGGGGTGGTGATGATCCCGATATCGCGGATGCCGGCCAGCATCAGCACCGACAGCGGATAATAGATCATCGGCTTGTCATAGATCGGCATCAACTGCTTGCTGATCCCTTGCGTAATCGGCCAAAGCCGCGATCCGGTGCCACCGGCGAGGATCAGACCCTTGCGGTCGGTCATGGCGTCGTCTCCTTGATGATACGGGTCAGCGCCGCCTGCCAGTCGGGGCGGGGGATGCCAAAGGCGGTTTGCAAGCTGGTGCAGTCCAGCCGGGAATTGGCGGGGCGCGCGGCAGGCGTGGGGTAGTCTGCGGTCGTGATGTCGGTAACGGTCACGGTGCGGCCTGCGGCCCTAAAAATCGCGCGGGCGAAGGTGGCCCAGCTGACATCGGGGGCGCCGCTGAAGTGGTGGGTGCCACCCTGCCCGGTCCCATCCACCAGCTTTTGCGCGATGGTCAGGCAGGCGTCCGCAATCGCATCCGCCGGGGTCGGGCCACCGATCTGGTCGGCAACAACGCTCAGCGCATCGCGCGTCTCTGACAGGCGCAGCATGGTGGTGACGAAGTTCTTCCCCGCCGCGTCAAAGACCCAAGCGGTGCGTAGGATCACGGCCAGCGCGCCGCTCTCCAGCACCGCGCGTTCGCCTGCCAGCTTCGTGCGGCCATAAGCGCCCAGCGGGGCGGTTTTAGCGTCCGGCGTCCAAGGGTCGCCAGCGCTGCCCTCAAAGACGTAATCGGTCGAGATGTGCACGAAAGGCAGGCCCCGCGCGGCGCAGGCCTGCGCCATCGCGCCGGGGGCGTCTGCGTTGATCACATGTGCGGCGTCTTCCTGTGCCTCTGCCGCATCAACGGCGGTCCAAGCGGCGGCGTTGATCACGGCGTCAGCGTCAGTCGCCCTGACGGCAGCAGCGCAGGCGGCGGGGTCGGATAGGTCGGCTTTACCTCGGTTTAGGGTCTGAATCGTGATGCCGCGTGCGGGGCCAGCAAGGGCCAAAGCACGGGCGACTTGGCCGCTCTCTCCAAAGACGAGGACCTTCATGATGCGCTCTTATCCGTGCCAAGACGCACGCCGACACCAGCGCGGGCTTGCAGCGGCTGCCACCATGCTTCGTTATCCAGATACCAGTCCACGGTCCGCTCCAGCCCCTCTTGCAGCTTTAGCGACGGCTGCCAGTTCAGATCGGCGCGGATGTGGGCGGGGTCGATCGCATAGCGCGCATCGTGGCCGGGGCGGTCGGTGACATGGGTGATCAGATCCGCATGCGGTGCATGGTCCGGCCTGCGGGCATCAAGGATTTTGCAGATCGCCGTCACGATATCGATATTACGCGCCTCGTTCTCGCCGCCAATCGCATAGGTCGCGCCGGGGGCGGCCTGCGTCAGCACGGTCAGCAAGGCGTCAGCGTGATCCTCGACATAAAGCCAGTCGCGCACGTTCAGACCCGCGCCGTAGATGGGCAGAGGTCTGCCTGCGAGCGCGTTCAGGATCGTGACCGGGATCAGCTTTTCCGGAAACTGGCGGGGGCCGTAGTTGTTGGAGCAGTTCGTCAGCAAGATTGGCAGCCCGTAAGTCTCGCCCCAAGCGCGGACCAGATGGTCGGAACCTGCCTTGCTGGCGGAATAAGGCGAGCGGGGATCGTAGCGGGTGTCCTCGTTGAACATGCCAGTCTCGCCCAGCGAGCCGAAGACTTCGTCGGTCGAGATGTGGTGAAAGCGGAAGGCGTCCGGCTTGCCGCGGGCCACCCAATAGGCGCGGGCAGCTTCCAGCATGTGGAAGGTGCCCAGCACGTTGGTTTCGACAAATTCAGCGGGGCCGTCGATGGACCGGTCAACGTGGCTCTCAGCCGCTAGATGCATCACGACATCGGGCTGGTGCTGCGCAAAAACAGTGTCTAATGCGGCGCGATCGCGGATATCGACTTGGGCAAAGGCATAGGCCGGATGATCTGCCACCGCATCAAGGCTGGCGGTGGCGGCGGCATAGGTCAGGCAATCAACGTTGATGATCTGGTGCCCGTCCCGGATCGCTTGCAGCACGACAGCAGAGCCGATGAACCCGGTGCCGCCGGTGACGAGGATCTTCATGCGCTGGCCTCATAGGTAAACGGTGTTTTTAGGTCCGCGAATGATCCGGCAGCGGCGTCCTTGTCAGACAGCACGGCATCGGCGGCGGGGATGCCCCAGTCGATGGCCAGATCAGGGTCATCGAACCGCACGGCACCTTCGCAGGCAGGCGCATAAACGTTCGAGCATTTGTAGGCGACAAGGCAGTCCGGCACGCGGGTGACGAAGCCATGCAAAAAGCCAGCAGGGATCAGCAGCTGGCGGTTATTGCCCGCAGACAGCGTCACGCCGGTCCATTGACCATAGGTCGGCGAACCTGCGCGAATATCGACAGCGACGTCCCAAATCTCTCCCACCAGCACGCGGACCAGCTTGGCCTGCGCAGAGGGCGGCGTCTGAAAATGCAGGCCGCGGATCGTGCCCGCGTCGTGGCTCCAGCTTTGGTTGTCCTGCACAAAGACAGTGTCGATGCCGAGGGCAGCCAATGTGTCCGCATTATAAGTCTCGCAAAACGCGCCGCGGTTGTCAGCGAACACGCGGGGGGTGATGATCTGGACACCGGGGAGGGTTGTGGGCTCGAGCATGGGGGCCTCTTGGTCGCGGGCGGTTTTGCCTTTGTGGTAAATGCGGCGGACCTGCTTGGCCACAAGAACTGGGCGAAGCTGTCCAAAAGGGTGCAAGCTGTTGCCAAGACACGCAGATCTTGCGCCGCTTTGCCCAATTGGGCCATGGATGCGCCCCATTGTCGTCCCCTGTCGCGGGCTATGCGGGGCGTGATAGGGGACACGGGGCAAGGGGATATGCAGATGAGCGATCAGGATGCGGCGGAACTGGCGATTGTCATCGTTAGCTATAACACGCGCGACATGACGCTGGCTTGCCTTGCGTCGGTCTATGCCCAGACACAGACCCCGTTTGAGGTTGTGGTGGTGGATAATGCCTCTACCGATGGCTCTGCCGAGGCGATTGCGCGGGACTTTCCGCAGGTCACGCTGGTGGCCGAGACCGTGAATCACGGCTTTGCCCCCGCCCATGACATCGCCGTGCCGCTGACATCTGCGCCTTGGCTGCTGCTGCTGAACCCAGACACGGTGGTGCTGGACAGGGCGCTGGACAAGCTGCTGGATTTTGCCAAACGCACGCCGGATGCGGGGATCTGGGGCGGGCGGACGGTGTTTGCGGATGGAACGCTCAATGCCTCGTCTTGCTGGGGGCGCATGACGCTGTGGTCGACGTTTTGCCGCACGAGCGGTCTGTCGGGGTTATTCCCGGCGTCCCCCTTGATGAACTCAGAGGCAATGGGCCGTTGGCCCCGCGATACCGAACGCGACGTGGATATCGTCACGGGCTGCCTGTTCTTGCTGAAACGCGCGACCTGGGACCGGCTGGGCGGCTTTGATCCGGCCTTTGTCATGTACGGCGAAGAGGTCGATTTGTGCATGCGCGCCAAGGCGGCCGGGATGCAGCCGCGGGTGACGCCGGATGCGGTGATCGTCCACTATGGCGCGGCGTCTGACACCGTGCGCCCGGATAAGATGGTGCGCCTGCTGCGCGCCAAGGTCGAGCTGATCAAGCGCCACTTTCCCGCACACAGCCGCTGGCTGGGGCGGGAGTTGTTTCGGCTGTGGCCGCTATCGCGGGCGGTGGCCTTGGGCATGGCGGGTCGGCTGACAGGGCGGGCGGATTGGCGCGAGAAGGCAGGCGAATGGCGCGCAGTCTGGGGTCGCCGGGGTGAATGGCAGGACGGGCTGGAGTGAATTTAGGCGGGCGCCCTATACGCGCGGGCGGCTGAATTTATTCTGGCCGGCCCAATGCAAAGCCTTGCAGGAAATCGACCTTGAGGGCGGCAAGGGCTGCGATTTGACCCTCGTCCTCGACATGTTCTGCGATTGTCTGGAAGTTCGCGACTTCTGCCATGCGCAGGAAGCACTGGATGCTGGCCGCCTCGATCGGGTTGTTCATGTTTTGGATAAAGCTGCCGTCGATCTTCAGGTAATCTGCCGGAAGGTGCTGGAAGTGCCGGAAGGATGTCGATCCGGCCCCAAAATCGTCGATCGCAACGCTGGCCCCCAATGTGCGCAGGTTGGCCAGAAACTGGCGGCAGCCATCATAGTTGGTCAGAATCGCGGTTTCTGTCACTTCGAAGCAGAGCAATTTGCGCACCTGTTCTGGTGCGGCCCCCAGCAGATCAAGCACGCTGCGGCGGAACCGGCCAGAGGACACGGAGCTTGCGGAGATATTGACCGAATAGAGCTTTGCCGCGCCCGTCTGTAATGTTGCAGCGATACGGTCCAGCGCATGGTTGCACATCCACAAATCGATTTCCTGCATGAGGCCGTATCGTTCGGCGGCGGGCAGAAAGTCTGAAGGGGCAATCATGCCGCCGTTGCCATCCGGCAGCCGGATCAGCAATTCGGCAAAGGTGTTGCTGTCCCCGATCGCATCGACGCGCTGGATGCACTGTTCTTGCACGATCCAGCTGCCGTCTCTGGTTGCGTCCTCGATCAGGTTGATCAGCGAGGTCTGACGCGACATCGCCTGCATGTTTGAATCAAGATCGCTCCAGACACAGATCTGGCCCCGGCCGTTATTTTTGGCGGCATAGGCGGCGATATCGGCCATTTTCAAAGCCTCTGCCGCGGTGACGTGCTGATTGGCCAGGCTGACGATGCCGATACTGGTGCCGGTGTTGATGCTGATATCCATCGACCGTTTCAGACAGCTGCCTTCGGTGGCCCGGCGGCAGATGTCCTTGCCGATCGCCTCTGCCCGCTCTTGGGTTTTGGCGCGCAGCAGGATCGAGAATTCATCCCCCCCCAGCCGCGACACGGCGGCGGTTTCATCGACGCTTTCGCGCAGCACATCGGCAATGCAGGCCAGAACCGCATCGCCGGCCTCGTGGCCGATGCTGTCGTTGATCCGTTTGAAGTGATCCAGATCGATGAAAAACAGATAGCTGCCGTTCTGCTTCACAGGATCGGCCAGACATGCCTCAAGCTGGCGCAAAAACGCCTCTCGGTTCAGCAGGCCGGTCAGGGAATCGTGGTTGGCCCGGAACGCGATGTCGCGCGACAGGCCGCGCTGCGTGCTGGAATCCCGAAACACCATCACCGCCCCGATGATGCGGTCCTCGGAGTCCAAAAGCGGGGCGACGGAATCGTCGATTGCAATCTCTGTGTCATCGGGGCGCAGCAGGACCGCGTTGGGCGCAAGGATGACGACGCTGCGTTGCTTAAGGCAGTCTTCAATCGGGCAGGGAATGGGATCGCGGGTTTTTTCGTCCACGATCCGTAGCAGATCAACGCTTTGCATCCCCTCCACCTCTTGCGCGGTGCGTCCGGTGATTTTTTCAGCCTCGGGGTTCATCCAGGTCACGCGCCCCATGTCGTCTGCCGTGATCACGCCGTCACCGATGGACGACAGCGTTACCGACAGCTTTGACGCCTGTTCTTCAAGGCGTGCCATCATCTGGCGATGTTCGGTCAGATCGAAACAGGCCCCCTGCAGGCGGTCGACGGTGTCTTCTTGGTCCAGATGCGGGGCACCAACCACCTTAAGGACTTTGTGCTGGCCACTGCTGGTCTGCAGCGTCAGTTCAAGGTCCAGATCAGTGCCCGAAAACATGGAATTGCGCACCGCCACTTTGAGCTGGCGGCGGGAGTCTATGCTGAGGGATTTGAGCCAATCAGAGACTGTTTTGGGCTCGCTGCCCGGCGCAAAGCCAAAGTGGCTGGTCATCTGCGAGTCCCAATTGAGTTCCCCCAGGACGGTATCAAGGCTCCATAATCCGACGCGTCCTTTTGCGGCGGCATAGGCTGTCCATTCTTTGGCGGCGATCAGCTCGTTGCGGTCGTGGACTTTTTCAGTGATTTCCTGAAAGGCACCGATGATGCGGTCAGGTTCGCCGTCCTTGAATTCGACCGCGCCAAAGGCCCGCACCCAGATCCGCTGGCCGCTTTTGCGGATGAAGGGCAATTCCAGATCCCAAGACTGGCCGGTGGTCATTCCGTTTTCCACGGCCGCCGAAATGATCGGCCGCGCCTCTGGCGCGTAAAAGTTGATGCCTTCTTCGATCGTCGGCTCGTACCGTTCGCTGACGCCGTGGATACGCTTTGTTTCTTGTGACCAGAACACCTGTTGGGTCTTAATATCGACTTCCCAAGCGCCAACCCCGGACAGGTTCGACACCCGTTCCAAGATGGAATACCGGGCCTGCAGCGCCTGATGTGCTTTCTTTTCGTGATCGATCAGGATGTGCGTGCCGAACAGCCATTCGGGTTTTTGGTCGGGCGTCCTGCTGATGACATGGCCCCTATGGCGCACCCAGACATCATGGCCGTCCCGGTGGCGCATGCGGACTTCGACATCTGCTGATGCCTTATCATTCAGGGCCTGATGGTCATGGCCCAAGCACAGCAGATGAATGTCGTCTGGATGTGCCAGATGCAGCAAGGTGTCGCGTGAGAGCGGTTCAAGATCCTTGACGCTGTACCCAAGGCTGGCGGCCCAGCGGTCGTCGATACGGATCTCGTTGGTTTGCACGTTCCATTCCCAAGTGCCGGCTTTGCTACTTTCAAGACAGCATTCAAGTTGCAGCTTGGCGAGCGTCAGGTCCTTTTGCGCTTGGTTTATCGCAGTTTGATCCGTCACCTGAATAAGGCGATATTGTTGGCCGTCGGGATCACGCCAGTGGTCGGCGCACAGCAGCACGCTGCATGTGCTGCCGTCGCGGCGCTGCAGATCGGCGGGCATATCTACGACGCTGTGATCCCCCAGCAGCGCGGCCGCAGCCGGGCTGTCTGGCGTCGCGACAAGAAAATCAAAAAGGGTTTTGCCAAGTACATCCGTGCGGCTGGCCCCTAGCTGCGCGATAAATGCGTCGCTGGCATAGGCAATCATGCCCTGCGCATCTGCGATGAACACAGCGCTTGGAAAGGTATTAGGCAAGCCGCAGGACATGGCTTGATCCAGATCTGGCCGGGTCGTGGCGGCGCGCTGATGGCTCTGGTCCATGAAAACTCCAAACGAAACACGCGGGACTATTGGGCGCGGCACATAAAATTGGAGTTAAGATCGTAAAGAAATTCTAGCTCTGGTTGCGTCTTTTACGCGGCGCTATGCGGGCTTTTGCCCCGCGCTTTGCTGCAATCCGCGCGCGGTGCGGGCCTTGGCCACGCTTGTAATCCGCTCGGCTGGCCCTGGCTTTTGCGCAAAGCGGGTATAGCGGATGCGGCCGGGCTGGGACGGCTCTGGCTGGGGGGCATCGCTGTCTTCGGGGGTGGCATTGGCGTTGACGGTGATGAACCACATGCCCGCGCCGAAAAAGAAGAACACGAAGGAATAGATGCTGGTCCAGACGTGCACCGTGCACAGGGTAAAGCTGAGGCCAAGGAAGGTGAACACCCAGGCCAGCCGGAACTGGGTCAGGGCACTGTTGCCGTCAAAATCGCGGCGCATAATCTTGGCCACGCCAAGGATATAGCCCAGCGTGACGGTAGCGAAACCGGGGATGCCGTAGCGCACAGCCATGACCAGCCAGAAGTTATCCATGCTGCCCGAATACATGTAATAGGGTCTGATCCACTCTTTCAGGCCGATGCCAAAGAGCGGGCTACCTGTGATGCCTTTTTCCGTGCTGCCAATGACGTTGGCCACGCCCCATTCAAAGATGATGCTGCGCCAGTAGGCCGTATGGGCGGAAAAGGTTGCGTAGCTCATGAAGATTTGCAGCGGGGTGCGGTTCGACAGGATGTCGATGGCGACATAGGCCAGTGCGAATAGGC
>NZ_FOTF01000076.1 GCF_900114485.1 Loktanella salsilacus
TCTTCGAGGAGATCGAGACGGGTATCTCGGCCCTGCGGGCGCAGGTGGGCAAGGGCCAGGCTTCACAGGAGAAGCGGGCACCCCGGCCACGCAAAGGCTTCCCGCCGCATCTCGAGCGTGTTGAAGTGGTCATTGAGCCTGACGACCTGCCGGAAAATGCCGGCAAGCAGAAGGTGCTGATTGGCGAAGATGTGGCCGAACGGCTTGATGTGATCCCGGCGAAGTTCCGGGTCATCATCACCCGCCGCCCGAAATATGCGTTCAAAGGCTGGGACGGTATTATCCAGGCTTTGGCCCCAAACCATATCATCGAGAGTGGTCTGCCGTCTGAGGCGTTGCTGGCACAGATCGCGGTCTCGAAATACGCTGATGGGCTGCCGCTCTACCGGCAGGAGGGTATCTATGCCCGTGATGGCGTGGACCTTGACCGCCGGCTGATGGCCCAGTGGATGGGCCGGGTTGGCTTCGAGCTGGATATTCTCGCAGACCATGTCCTGCGTGAGATCCTGAAAGGCGACAGGGTCTTCGCGGATGAAACCAGCCTGCCAACCCTCGCCCCTGGCAACGGCCGCGCGAAAAAAGCCTGGCTCTGGGCCTATGCCCGCGACGACACGCCTTTTGGCGGAAGTGGTCCGCCGATGGTGGCCTATCGCTTTGAGGACAGCCGGTCCGGAGACTGTGTGCAGCGGCATCTTGGGGGATATCGCGGTATCTTGCAGGTGGACGGCTATGCCGCTTACAGCAAGCTGGCACGCAAGGCTGGCGGCAACGATGGTCCGCTGTTGGCGGGATGCTGGGCGCACAGCCGACGCCGCTTCTATGAACTGCACACGACCGGTGCCTCCGAGGTCGCCACCGCAACGATCGAAATGATGACGGAGCTCTGGATGCTCGAGGCGACTGTTCGCGGTCAAAGCCCCGAAGCCCGCGCTGCCGCACGCCAGGCTGTCTCCGCACCGATTGTCGCTGCGCTGTTCGCGCTGTGGGAGCGGACCCTGCCGCGCATCTCGGGCAAGTCGAAGCTGGCAGAAGCACTGCGCTACGCCATGACGCGTCGTGAGATATTCGAGCGCTTCTTGATCGACGGCCGCGTCGAGTTGGATTCCAA
>NZ_FOTF01000051.1 GCF_900114485.1 Loktanella salsilacus
CCGGCCGAGGTCGAGACCCTGCTGGGCAATCCCGCCAAGGCCAAGAAGAACCTCGGCTGGGTGCCGGAGATCACAGCGCAAGAGATGTGCGCCGAGATGGTCGCCAGCGATCTAAAATCCGCCAAGCGCCATGCCCTGCTCAAAGAGCACGGGCTGGAGATGCCGGTCAGCCTGGAAGGGTAAGATCATGCGCATCTATATCGCAGGCCATCGCGGCATGGTGGGCGGCGCGATCTTGCGTCAGTTGCAGGCGCGCAAGGACGCGGGCGAGGATCTGACGCTGATCACCCGCACCAGCGCAGAGCTTGATCTGACCGATCAGGTGGCGGTGCGTGAATTTATGGCGGCAGAAAAACCCGACGCCGTGATCCTGGCTGCCGCCAAGGTGGGCGGGATCATCGCCAACAACACCTATCCGGCGCAGTTCATCTATGAAAACCTGATGATGGAATGCAACGTGATCCATCAGGCCCACGCGGCCGGCGTGCAGCGTCTGCTGCAGCTGGGATCAAGCTGCATCTATCCGCGCGAGGCACCCCAGCCAATGGCTGAAGACGCTTTGCTGACCGGCACGCTGGAGCCCACGAATGAGCCCTATGCCATCGCCAAGATCGCGGGCATCAAGCTGTGCGAAAGCTATAACCGCCAGTATGGCCGCGATTATCGGTCCGTGATGCCGACGAACCTGTACGGTCCGGGCGATAACTTTCACCCCGAGAATTCTCACGTCATGCCCGCGATGATCCAGCGGTTTCACAACGCCGCTCAAGCTGGCGATGCGGAGGTCGTGATTTGGGGATCAGGCAAGCCGATGCGCGAGTTCCTACATGTTGATGATATGGCAGCGGCATCGCTGTTCGTGATGGATCTGGACAAGGACCGCTATGACGCGGAAACCGATCCGATGCTGTCCCACATCAATGTTGGCACTGGGCAGGATGTCACCATTCTGCAGCTGGCGCAGCTGGTGGCAAAGGTCACAGGCTTTCAGGGCCAAATCGTCACCGACCCCAGCAAGCCCGACGGCGCGCCGCGCAAACTGATGGATGTCAGCCGCTTGGCCCGCATGGGCTGGACGGCGGATATTGCTTTGGCAGACGGCGTGGCCCAGACCTATGCATGGTATCTGGAGCAGTTGGACAAGGGCGCGGCTGTGCGGGCGAAGTGAATTTGAATGGCGCGCAGGCTGCATCGGATTCGATCAGCACCCTGCGCAGGGCCGTATTTTTGGTATGAAGACGTCATAAAATCCGGTTAAGGACGGCGTCAAAAGATAAAAGGCAGATTTGATATGATTACGCCCGTCCTTCTGTGTGGTGGCTCTGGTACGCGGCTTTGGCCGTTGTCGCGCAAAAGCTATCCTAAGCAATTTTCCCCGCTGATGGGCGATGAAAGCCTGTTTCAGGCCAGCGCTGCGCGTCTTGCGGGTGAAGGCTATAGTGCCCCCGTGGTCGTCACCGCCGATGCTTTCCGTTTTATCGTGACAGAGCAGTTGGACACCGCCGGGATCACACCGGGCGCTGTGCTGATCGAGCCTGCGGGCCGTGATACGGCACCGGCTGTGCTGGCGGCGGCGCTCTATGTTTACGGTCAAGACCCGGATGCGATGTTGCTGGTGGCGCCATCGGATCACGTGATCCCGGATGCGGAGGCTTTTAATGCCACCGTGGCTGCCGCTTTGCCCGCAGCAAAAGCGGGTCAGTTGGTGACCTTTGGTATCAGCCCTGACCGCGCCGAGACGGGCTATGGCTATCTGGAACTGGCCGCCGCGCCGACGGGCGATGTGGCACCGCAGCCGCTGAAGGCGTTTGTTGAAAAGCCTGACGCTGAAGCTGCGGCCGCGATGCTGGCCGAGGGGCGTTATCTGTGGAACGCAGGTATCTTCTTGTTTTCGGCCGCCACGATCAAAGCGGCATATGAAAAGTTCGCCCCAGACATGGTCAAGGCCGTACAGGGCGCGCTGGATCATGCGAAGTCCGATTTGGGCTTCACCCGTCTAGCCGCAACCCAGTGGGAGCAGGCGCAGGCGATTTCCATCGATTACGCGGTGATGGAGAAGGCCGATAACCTGTCCGTCGTGCCTTACTTAGGCCGCTGGTCTGATCTTGGCGATTGGGCCGCGGTCTGGCGCGAGACAGAGCAGAACGGCGTGTCCCTGTCCGGTCCCGCCACCGCGATCGACTGCACTAACACGCTTTTGCGGTCCGAAGTGCCGGGCCAAGCCATCGTCGGTATCGGCCTTGACGACATCGTCGCCATCGCCATGCCCGACGCCGTGCTGATTTCCCACAAAGGCCGCACGCAAGAGGTCAAGCAGGCGGTTGCCGCGCTGAAGACGCAAAAGGCGCCGCAGGCCGAAAGCTTTCCCAAGGATCACCGCCCTTGGGGCTGGTTCGAAAGCCTGGTTGTGGGCGAGCGGTTCCAAGTCAAACGCATCGTCGTGCACCCCGGTGCCGCGCTGAGCCTGCAATCGCACCACCACCGGTCCGAGCATTGGATCGTCGTGCAGGGCACCGCGAAAGTCACCGTGGACGAAGACGTCAAATTGGTCAGCGAAAACCAATCTGTCTATATCCCCCTTGGCGCCGTGCACCGCATGGAAAACCCCGGCAAAGTGCCGATGGTTTTGATCGAGGTACAGACCGGGTCTTATCTTGGCGAAGATGATATTATTCGTTACGAAGATGTCTACGCGCGGGAGTAATTTTAACTGCGCAATCATCTTTGCGTTGTGAAGGATTACGCCTGTGCCCGATATTGCTGCCTCGATTGCGACAACTGCGAATATTCAGGTCGGGGGCACCTTTAATGGTGCCCTTGAAACCTATGGTGACCGGGATTGGATCCGGGTCAATTTGACAGCCGGGCAGACGGTACAGATTAATTTGGACGGGAGCGGCAGCAGTCCGGTCAGTGATACATATCTGCGGCTGTATAGTGCGAATGGCACTTTGATCGACGAAAACGATGACAGCAATTTTTCACTGAATTCAGAACTGACCTTCACGGCAGCCACGAGCGGATCCTATTATGTCGCGGCTGGCGGCTATAACGATTATCGCACCGGTGATTATACGGTGAGCGTGCAGGAAACGACCAGCACGGGCGGCACCCCGACAACTCCAACGACCCCAAGCACCGACTATACCCCGGCCCCGAATGCACCCGCTGGTCCGCTGGATTCGATCATGGGTGACACGATACTGAATGATCACGTCGTCACGGTTTATTTTGGTCGTGCTGGCGAAAACTTTGATGGACAGATTACCGGAGAAGGTTTCAACGCCTACGAGCGGTCGCGCTTTCAATACGCCTTTGACCAGATCGAAGCCGTGGCCGATATCGAATTTCGTATTGTGAACAATCCCGATCAAGCCGATTTCCGGCTGGTGCTGGATACCAATGAAATGGGTTATAACGAGCTGGGCTATTTCTATTCGCCCGGCCCCTATTTTCAGGCAGGCGTCGGGGTCTTTAATGGCGCTGCATTTGACCGCCGCGCTGGTGGCAATCTAGAGGTAGGCGGTAACGGGGCCACGACCATCACACACGAGTTAATGCACGGTCTGGGCCTGATGCATCCTCATGATGACGGGGCAGGGTCTTCTGTCATGACGGGCGTGACCAGTGCCTTTGACGATTTTGGCCGGGGTGATCTGAACCAAGGCATTTTTACCGCAATGTCCTATAACCCCGGATATACATCAGATCGGCCGACGTGGACCGAAGACTTTGGGTCCAGCAGCGGTCCGATGGCGCTGGATATCGCAGCATTGCAACTGATGTATGGCGCAGCGGAAAACCGCAGCGGCAACAGCTTTTATGTACTGGACGATTCAAACGCGACCGGCACCGGGTGGCAGACGATCTGGGACACGGGCGGCATCGATACAATCGTTTACGGCGGCGGTGCGGGCGCTGATATCAACCTGCGCGCGGCGAACCTGACCTATGGTACGGGCGGCGGCGGCTATGTGTCGTCGGTGAACGGTGTGATGGGCGGCTATACCATCGCCGCTGGCGTCGTGATCGAAAACGCCCGCGGGGGCAATGGCAACGACCGCATCGTCGGCAATGGCGCAGGGAACACGCTGGATGGGCGCGGCGGCAATGATGTGCTGTTCGGTCTGGAAGGCAACGATATCCTGCGGGGGGGTAATCTGCGGGACAATCTGATTGGCGGAACCGGGGCTGACATTTTGGTCGGCCAGCAGGGCAACGACCGTCTGCAGGGCGATCTGGGCGCGGACCGTCTGGTGGGCGGCGCAGGGTATGACACCTTTGTCTTTGCCCGCTTTGACGACAGTAAGGTCGAGGCGCCCCAGCGCGATGTGATCATGGATTTCCAGCGCGGTTATGACCAGATTGATCTGTCAGCGATTGACGGGCATCGCGGTTTGCGCGGGGATCAGGCGTTCAACTTTATCGGAAGCGCAGGGTTTGACGGGCGCGACGGTCAGGGCGATGTGCGGATTCAGGGCTTTGGCAATGGCGTCGTGGTGTCGGTCGACATCAACGGCGATGGCCGCGGCGATATGCTGATCGAGGTGCAGAACGTGGCCAGCCTGCAGGCCAGCGACTTTATCCTGTAAGGCACATGCCTTGCAAAGAAAGGGCGGCACCCCGGAATGCGGGGTGCCGCCCTTTTGCATCTAAAGCCCGGTAGCGAGTTCAGGCACGGTCGATCTGTTCCTCGTCGCAGACGATGCCCGTCGCCGCGCCGTAGCTTTGACGATCCGCGTCTGACAACGCCTCAGAGGCTGGCGCATCTGACGGGCCATTTCCAGTATAGGCGGAAATAAAGCAGCGCATCGCGTGGGACACGCCTTGGGCATTCACTTCGCGCTGATCGGGTTCGTAATACAGGCCGCCCGTGGCGCTGTTGGTGATGATTTCAAAGGACGGGAAGTAATCGACGAAATCATGGGCGTCGATGATTTCCTGCGCCGCGACCCGCAAGACCGCTTTGGAATAGGTGGTCGAAGTGATGACGTGGCGATCCTCATAGGTCGCGATCAGGGGGACCGGTGACACGGTCAGCAGCACTTTGACGGCCGGGTTGATCTTGCGCAGATCAGCCAGAAAGGCGGCCAGTGTGTCGCGCACTTCGGCGGTGGTGAAGTTGTGGAACGCGTGCTTTTCAGGGTCGAAGTCACCGGCGGCAACACCGGGGGCCAGCGGAAAGACCGATCCGTCGATCTTGGACATCCAAGCCTCTGTCAGGCCAAGTGTGAAGACGAAAACATCGGCGGTTTCAAAGATTGCGCGCACATGGGTCAGGTGCTCTGCGCGGGCGGCGGTCACGGCCTCGGGGCTGTCAAAGCCAGCCGGTTCGATCATCGGGCGGTAAGGGTCGACCCAGCGGCCATCGGGGCGTTGCCATGCTGTTTCGGCCTTGGTGCGCCCTTCAAAGACTTCGCGGAACAGCTGATCCAGCTGGTGCACGGTGTAAAGGTTGCCATAGCGTGCAGAGAACACGCCGTACTGGCCAGCGGTGCGATCTGCGTCCGCCAACTGTGCGCCATCTTCGGGGACGTAATAGTTGAACCCCAGCCCCGACAGCTTGCGCGAGATATGCTGCGCAAAACAGCTGCCAGCGGTGGCTACCTTCATATCAGGCGTCACGGTAAAGCGGGGGTGCAGGGCGGGATTGATCCGGAATGGGGCAACCCGCGACACGGCGCGGCGCCACATCTTGTAATCCGGAGCGCCGCTATAGGGATTGGTCATTGGTCAAATCCTTGAAATGGGGTCTGCATCACTGGGCGGGTTGCAAAGCCGGGGTGCCAGCCAGCACACGCGCCATGGCAGCGACCTTTGTGGCATACTCAGGCGAGAAGTTCAGATCTTCGCGCGGGTGGCGGCTGTAGGTGTAAAAGCACAGCTCGACAAAGCCCTTCAAGTCTACGACCTCGTCCTTATTGGTCAGCTTGAACTGAGTGCTACCCATACCGCCGCAGTTTTCTGCGATTTCCGGGTAGCAGGGGTAGATCGCATTGTTGCTAAGATTGTCTGGTGGTGCGCGGTAGAAATCCTGTACACGGGTGTCCAGTTTGGTGGCAATTACGCGGGCGACATCGAACAGGCATTGCACATGGGGGTGGTTGACCGTGTGCATGAAGCATCCTGTCCGCGACCAGCGCAGCATCAGGGGGGCAATATCAAGGCCAGCCTTGGCAAAGGTCGCCACGAGCAAGCTGCGCTGCTTGTCCCATTCATCAAAATAGCCGCAGGCGGCATAGGTCTGTGCGTTATACAGTTTGACCGTCTGTTCCACCGACAACCCGTGCAAAAACGCCGAGAGGCAGATGACCGAATGATAGGCACCAAAGCGCGTGTTGACCGGATAGCCTTTGGCGGAGCGGACATAGCACACGTCGGGGTGGTAGCCGGAAAAGTAGAAGCCGGGCACATCGACGACGGTCTTGGCAGCCAGCGCCTC
>NZ_FOTF01000018.1 GCF_900114485.1 Loktanella salsilacus
GAGTCCGCGCTTGCGGCAGTATTCGGCCAAATCAGTTTCGTTCAGTGCTGCCGTTTCCAACACCGCCGCGAACTTGTCGCGCGAAGACCAACCCTCAGGGCCAGCGTCAGCGTCAGGCAGAAGCTGCCCCTTGCTGCGCGCATCAGCCCGCCACTTGTGCAGTGTAGCCTCGGAAATCCCTTCATCCTGCGAAAGCTGCCGAATGGCCAAGTTATTCGGCGGCAGCATCCGCTTCAGAACAGCCGATTTTCGTTCTGGTGAGTATCCCACGTCATTGTCCTATCCCGCCCACCTGAAAATTAGAGAAAAGTAGAGCAGCGGACAACAACCCTGACAGAGGGGGATTACGGCCGTGTCGTCGTCGTCGAAAGCCATCTTGAAATGCTGTGGGCGGTCTACTTGCTGTCCATGCCATGCGTGGCCACCATTGTTGAGCAGGTTGCCTTCGACTGGGTCGATGCCACTGACAAAATCCGCACGAAATACTTCGACTTCGTGGTGATCCGCCACAATGGCCAGCGTCTTGCCTGTGAGGTCAAGCCGTCCGTGCGCCTGGTAAGTGGCCAAGTTGAAGCTGAGCTGGCTCAAATCGCCGCTCAGATGACGCCAGACTTTGCGGACGGCGTCCGTCTTCTGACGGAGAAAGGCCTCGATCCGATCAGCACCTACAATGCTGAGATGTTCATGGGCATGCGTGAAGACGATCCGGACGTGGACGTGGTCGCGCTGCTGGTTATCCGCGAATTGCGGGGCGCTGCTTCCATGGCCGAACTGACCGAAGTGATTGGATACGGCGCGCGCGGTTTCCGTGCACTGGTCCGTCTGATCATGAACCAGATTCTGCGGATCGAGCGCCATGAGCGCATTAAACCGGAGACGATGGTTTCTGTGCGGGGGAACAGCTGATGCCCTTGGATTTCAAAACAACAACGCGCCCGACGTTCTTCTTTGATACCGTGGACCGTGTGACGATCGACGGCATCGCCTATATCCCGGACTACCGCAATTCTGAAGGCTATCTCTTCCGCCGGGAGGACAGCACTGGGGTGTCAGAGAGCTTCAGTTTTGAGCGACTGAGCAATCTTCACCAAGCAAAACGTCTTTCGGTCGAAGCTTCGTATTATGATCCGCAAAAAGCGGTCAGGAGGATGTCAGTCGCGGCAAATTCCGTTGGTCTGCTGTCCGGGCCGCATGAAGAACGCGTGCGCATGCGCAATGCCTTGGTTGCATCATTTCTGGAAATGGAAAAGGCGAAAGAAGTCATCCGGACAGATGCGTCAATCGAAGCAAATCGTTCGCAGATTTGCGCTCGTGCCGCGTCTTATTTTTCAGCGCATGCCGTTCTTCCGAACGACAAGGTGGTTGTGCAGCCGAGGAAATTTTCAGCGAGATCGCTCCGCCGCTGGCTTAAGCAATTCGAGGCGTTCGGTATGTCCGGCAACGTGGACAAGTATGCGGATTGCGGAAACCGGAATGGAATTGTGGATCATGAAGCGCGTGCTCTGCTGGCAAAAGGGGTGCGCGGGTTTCTGTCTCTTGATCGACCAACCATTCAGACGATTGCAAACCGCACCCGTGCTTCGTTTTCCGTCACGAATGAAGCGCGCGTCAGTGATGGTTTGCTGCCACTTCCTGTGCCGTCGCGCGGTGCCGTCAGTGCCGCGATTAAGCGTTTAGATCCGTTTTCCGTGGCAGTTGGAAGGTATGGCAGGGAGGCAGCCGTGCGCCAGATGCGTCAAACCGGGCAGGGCATCTGTCACCTTGATCGCCCCATGCAGCGGGTCGAGATGGACGAGAACCGCATCGACCTGATGTCGATTTTCAGGGAGGAAGGGCTTGTCGATTTTCTTTCCGAAGACGAGCGTCAACGCTTGGGGCTGAATGGCAAAAAGGGCCGGTGGTGGTGGACTGTCGCCATCTGCGCCACCACGCGATGTATCGTAGGAATGCGCCTGTCGCGGACGCCCACGCGGCATAGCGCATTAGAAACGCTCCAGATGATGATGGTCGACAAAGGGGAATGGAGTGACGCCGTACAGGCCCGATCCCCTTGGAACATGTGTGGGTTGCCAGAACTTCTGGTGACTGACTGCGGCTCTGCATTCAAGTCCACCGAATTCAGAACGGCTTGCGAGGACTTGGGCATTCGTACAGAACGGGCCATTGCCGGCTTCCCGCAGCTGCGTGGCCGCATCGAGCGGTTTTTCCGCACCATGAGTGCCAATCTGCTTCCGCTGCTGTCTGGCCGGACTTTTTCGACGATTATCCAGCGCGGCGAATACGACTCGGAGGCGCGCGCTGCTCTGACCGCAGATGAACTCACCTTCGCCCTCATCCGCTGGGTTGTCGATATCTACCACAACACTCCACACGAAGGTCTGGACGGCGCAACGCCTTTTGAGACGTGGCAGAAGGCGTCTGACACCTACGGCGTCAGGCCACCACCGTCGATTGATCAGATGGGTCCGGTATTCGCCAAGCCGATGAAGCGGGTGCTAAGCGGCGAAGGTATTACAGTGATGGGCGTGCGATACCACAGCGACGATCTGGCTCGTTACGGCGTGCACAACGATGAGAAGCTATTGGATGTTCGTTGGTACCCCGGGGACATCGGTGCGATCTGGGTCAAACTTGAAACCTGGGTCAAAGTCGCTGCCGTTTTCGATGGTTTCGACGGCGTAGTGGCAGGTGACTGGATCACGGCAGCCCGTCGATTGCGGATGACACTGCGGGGCGGCCAAGCCGTATCACAGGACATCGCGTATAGAGCCATCCGCGAGATCGATGCTCTAAACAATGCAGCCAAGACACGTGCAAACATCCTGGCCGAGGATTTGTCAGAAGAGACCTTGGCTCACCTCGAAGACAGCCTGTTTCTGGGCTTTGTTGTCGGGCGTGAGCCGGTTCAGCCGGCTCGTGACAGGGCTGCCGATGGCATCGGTGACATTGTCATGCCGGCCGTTGAGGACGCCGAACCTCCTGCTGCTGAAGCTGTGATTCCACGCCGTCGTGGCACTGGCACCATGAAGATTGAGGAGTAAGACATGACCGCATCAACAAAAACGAAAGCGGAGATTGGCAGCATCGTGACGAAGCTCCAGGGACTGCACATTTCCTCCGATCGGGATGAGCTTCTGCGGGACGCGATTGACGCGCTCTTGCAGTCCGACGAGCAAAGCAATCTGTTGCCGGCACCCCGTTTATTCAGTCGGGGCCTCGAAATTCATGGTCTTGCAGTTTCGGATGCCTCAGGTGGCGGCAAAACGCACACAATCCATAATTGTCTGTCGAAACACCCTGCCTTGGTGGCATCGGGCGGCGATCCGGCCCGATTCCTGCATGTGACAGTGCCCAGCCCAGCCACGCTGAAGAGTCTTGGCTGCGAGATTCTGCGTGTCAGCGGTTATCCTGAAATTTCGGAACGTCGTGAGCGTTGGAGTATCTGGAATGTCGTTCGGAACAGATTGGCTCTTCTGGGTATCTGCGTGCTGTGGGTCGATGAGGCCCATGACATGATGGGCAATAAAAAAGAGGTAAAGGACCTGCTGAAGACCCTGAAGCGTCTGATGCAGGGCGATCAGGGTGTCATCGTCGTCCTGTCAGGGACAGATCTGTTGCTTGACCTGATCTATCTTGATGAGGAGGTGGAACGTCGGTTCACCAAGATCCAGATGCCGCCAATCACAGATGCGACGGAAGGCGAAGCACTTTCCGAAGTCATCTCCGGGTTTTGCAAAATTGCCGGATTGAAGCCACCTGTAGAGCCGGGGCTCGTTCCGCGCTTGATCCACGCCTGCCGCGGCAGATTTGGGATCTGCATCGAGAAAACGATTACCGCAATTGAATATGCCCTTCTCGACGGCGCAGCCGAACTCAGTTTAACGAACTATGCTCATGCTTGGTCTGCGACAGAGTCGCGCCCGCCAGAACAGAATGTGTTCGTAAGTCCGCAATGGGCGTCAATTGATCTCGATGTAAGAAATCATCGCGGGACCAAAGGACGTTCGCGATGAAAATCTTGAATCCTTCATTGCCCTACGACAATGCGGAAACCACCTTGTCCTGGGTGGCGCGGTTGGCCGCGTTCCATACGGGGGGTGATCTCATGTCGTTTCTGCACGACATTGGCATCCCTTATGGTGACATGCTTGCCAATCGAAAGCATGCCATTGCGCGCCTGTGCGATCTTACAGGCGAAGACCATAACTTGGTCTCATCAAATGCAATCAGTCAGGTCTCCCAGCGCAGATATACCTTCGGAGGGCACACGTTCGCCTCTGAGTTTTTGCACGGCACGAACATGATGTTTTGCCCCGCCTGCCTCGTTGTAGACGACGAAGGGGGCCCGAACCCTGCTATCCAGCGCCGGGGCCTCACGATTTGGACGATCCGGGCTGTCAGGACTTGCCCAAAGCATGACCTTCCGCTGATCAATCGGAGAGAAGCCGTATGGTCAGATTGCCTGCGCGAAATGGCAATTCGTGTGCCTGAGAGGGGCCCCGCCCTGGCGCGTCTGGCAGCAGGCCTAACCCCACGCAAGCCGTCGCCGCTTCAGAACTACTGCCTCGACAGGTTAAGGGGAATGGCGGGTCCGGCATGGATGGATGGGCAAGGCATTGAAAGTGCATTTCGCGCGACCAGCTTGCTCGGTGTCGTCCTTGCTTTCGGACCAAGACGCAAACTGAACCAGCTGACCGAGGATGAATGGGACACCGCCGGGCGCACTGGCTTCCAGTATTCCTCTCGCGATGAAAATGGGATTCGTGAAGCCCTCTCAATTTTGCAAGCGAGACTATCGGTCGGCAAACAGATTTCCAGAAGCAGATCAGGCCTCCCGATGATTTTCGGGCAACTTTATCTTTGGTTGTCGGCACCCAAAAACGGGAAGGAAACGGGCCCAATTCGCGAGCTGGTGCGCGAACACATCCTGGACACGATGGAAGTACATCCCGACAGAGTCTTGCTGGGCGAGAAGGTGGGCGTTCGCCGCCGCCACAGTGTGCATTCCCTTGCAACTACGACAGCCACTCATCCGACGACAATCCGCAATTTTCTGGTCACATCAGGACTGATCCCCAAACATGCTCAGAAGGCCATCGATGCAACTTTTGATGCGTCTGATGGGGAGCGCCTGGTTGCGATGATGAAGGCATCGGTCGCTCAGATTCATCTTCCCAAGGTGCTGAACACGACCCGGGGGCAGGTCGTCCAGCTTATCGAGGGTGGCATCCTAAAAAAGATTTCCAGTGAAAAAGACGGGCAGGGTCGTCAACAGACTGCCGTGCCGCTCGATGAGGTTCAACGGTTCGTGACCGCTCTCACCCATGACGCTCAAAAGGTAGAAACGGCGCCGGAGGGGACGTTCGGCATCCCGGAAACAGCACAGATTGCGCATGTGCCGACCACAACGATCGTGCAGCTTCTCCTGGATGGCGACCTGACCCTTGTTTATCAGCTGGCACATGTACCGGGCTATGGAGGAATCCGTTTGTATCCTGATGAGGTCAAGGCCCTTGCCAAGCCCCGTGATCCAAGAGGTGTCATCCGTTTGAAGCGTGTCCCGGACCGGCTGAAAATGTCACACGCGACCGTCAAGGCGCTCATTGCTGAAAAGGAAGGCGGGCCAATTCTTCCGACAATCAGTCTCGAAGGTCTCCCCGTTGTTCTGGTGGAGGTTCAGATGCTCGACGCTTTTGCCCGTAACTACGTGGGATTCACATCGCTAAGTCGGAAGCTGAGTCTCAATTCCTACCAGCTGAAAAGGAAGCTGGAAGCCGCTGGGGTTCAGCCCATTGATGAACCTGCCCGGTTGCGGGAGCGGATCTATCGCAGAGAAGACGTAAAGAACCTCTGACCTCCGAAATATTATCGAAAAAGGCTGCTTTTAAGCAGCCTTTTTTTTATCGCGTGAGGTTTTTCTGATGGACAAACTTTGGCTATCAAAATGGACAAACCGATGAATAATTATCGGAAAAACCCTCTGTTATTGGGTTTTTTTAGCGGCCGATGGACAAACTTTGAACGCCGCCACACTGTTGATCGTCTGATGTGCTTTACGTGAAGCACTGACGCGGCTCCGAACGCGATATGAAAAAGGGGGCGACGCTGCGGCGTGGCCCTTTTTTGCATTCTATATGGCAATTTTCGGAAGAATGATGGAGCGCCGCTGATGGCGCGACTGGGCGCGGTGCGGGTGATTGACGCCTAGCGTGCGCAGATCAGAAAGCCGTCATTTTTTTGTTTAGTTGTTGTTAATACGGGAAAATATCACAGGATATATCCCCCGTCCGCGCTATAAACTCTTTTAGTCAACTATTCTCGTTGACGTATCTGACTGTTTCAGTCAGAAAAGGCGTATCATCCTAGCCACCCTTACGGCAGCCCGGAACACACAATGCCAAAAGGTGACGCTATGTCCGCTTCTACCCATACGCAGGATGCGCCAACGCATAACGCCAAAGACCTAATGGCGGGCGGCGATCAGGCGTGGATTTTGCTTTCGGGGCAGGCGTATCTGCTGCGCGTGACCCGCGCTGGCAAACTGATCCTGACGAAATGAGCGTGCGTCCGCATTTTCCCGGTGTGGATGTGCCGCAGCAGACACCGCGTGGCGGTGCCCCAGTTGGCACTTTGCAGGAACTGGGGCCGATTGAGCTTGGGGCCGTTGTCTACCTGCGGGCGTGGTGCACGGGCGGCGCGGATCGCGGCATGATTGCGCGGGACTTTGCCCTTGTCATGGGCGATGCCGCTGGGCCGATGGTGGCCGATTTTGATGCCCTGATGACGGCGGTTCTGACCAATGCCCGGCGGCCTATTATGCGGCACGGGCTGGGATGCAGTTGTTTCTGCGGGGATGAAAGCGCCTTTGCCAATCTGGTGGCTGCTGCCGCTGGGCGGGACCATGAAGAGGCGCTTTTGTTCGCCAGCACCTTGATCAAGGGCCATGCGGCATGGGGTGCGGTGGAACTGGCTTTGCGCCTTGGGCAGGTTTTCCTGCGGCTTGCGCGGATGCCAAATACCGCACCGGTCCCGACACATAGCCAACATAACTTACGCTACAAAAACTAAGGAACACGATCCGATGAAATCCATGCTTTTCGCCATGACGGCAACCACGGCACTGACGGCGCTGCCCGCATTCGCGGTCGAGCGGGCCGAGGTGCTGGACACCTATGCCAACATCGCGGCGGCCGGATATGCGGATAGCCTGACCACCGCGCAGGCGCTGCAAACGGCAGTGGACGTATTGCTGGACCAACCGTCAGAGGCGGCGCTGCAAGCGGCCCGCACCGCATGGATCGCGGCGCGCGTGCCCTACATGCAGACCGAAGCCTACCGGTTTGGCAACGCGATCGTCGACGATTGGGAGGGCCGCGTGAACGCTTGGCCGCTGGACGAAGGGCTGATCGACTACGTTGAAGCCACCTATGGCGGTGCGACGGACGAAAACGAATTTGCCGTGCTAAATGTCGTGGCGAACCCGTCGTTTACCCTGTCGGGCGAAGAGGTGGACGCGAGCGCGATCACCCCCGCTTTGCTGCAGGACACATTGCAAGAGGCGGACGGCGTCGAGGCGAATGTCGCGACAGGCTATCACGCGGTAGAGTTCCTGCTGTGGGGCCAAGACCTGAACGGCACCGATGCGGGGGCCGGGGATCGGCCTTGGACCGACTATACGGCAGGGGACGATTGCACCAACGGCAACTGTGACCGTCGCGGCGATTACCTGCGTGCGGTGACTGATTTGCTGGTCACGGATCTGGACGAAATGGCCGCGGCTTGGGCCGATGGCGGGGCTGCGCGGACCGCAGTTTTGGCGGATGAAACCGCTGGCATTTCGGCCATGCTGACGGGCATGGGGTCGCTGTCGTATGGCGAGCTGGCAGGCCAGCGCATGAAGCTGGGCGTCATGATGAATGACCCCGAAGAAGAGCATGACTGCTTTTCCGACAACACGCATATGAGCCATTATTACGACGGGCTTGGCGTTCAAAACGTCTATCTTGGCAGCTATACCCGCGTTGATGGCAGCACCGTCAGCGGCCCATCGCTGTCTGACTTGGTCGCGCAGGCTGATCCGGCGATTGATGCGCAGTTAAAGACCGAGCTTGAGGCTTCCGTCGCTGCGCTGGCCGTGATCCGCGATAAGGCAGAGGCTGGCATGGCCTATGACCAGATGCTGGCCCGCGACAATACCGAAGGCGAGGCGCTGGTGATGGGCGCGGTGGACGCGTTGGTTATCCAGACCCGGTCGATCGAGCGGGCGGTCGCCGCGCTGGACCTGAACGGGATCGCGGTCGAAGGGTCCGATAGCTTGGATAACCCGAACGCCGTGTTCCAGTAACGCAGGTCCCGCGTTGCGCTGTTTGTCAGACGGCGCCATGTGATGTTTGCAAGTGATGCGGCGGGGCCTCGCCGCATCGACCCATTTCAAAAGACAAGATGCCGATATGACCCAGCGATACGGAACCCTTTTGCTTGGATGCGCGGCGGCTTTGGCGCTGGGCGGCACGGCTTTGACGGCGCAGACGCAGGCTGAAAGCTACGACCTGAACGCGCCGCATCTGACGGGTCAGGCGCGGACGGACGCAGAGGCCGCGCGCATCGCGGCGGTCACCGCGCCGACGACAGATTTCACCAAGGCGGAACCGTTCGAGGCGAATGGCGCAGGCGCGGCGACGGTGCGGGCGCGGGACAACGGCGATGCATTCTCGATCCCCTCTGCCAATATGCCGTTCGCGCGCGAGTTGGACTTTAAGGTCGGCGACGGGCTGTTTCGCAAACTTTGGGTGTCCTCGCCGTCCTCGACGCTTGTGTCGGACGGGCTTGGGCCGCTGTATAATGCGCGCAGTTGCCAGAATTGCCACCTGAAAGACGGGCGCGGCCATCCGCCTGAAGGCGATGAAGAGGCCGTGTCGATGTTCCTGCGCATCTCGGTCCCGGCACCGACCGATGCGGATATGTCAGAACTGGACGCGTTCCTGCTGAGCCTTGGCGACGATGACACGCCGCGCACAGCGCCCGATCCGGTCTACGGCGGGCAGTTGCAGAACTTTGCGGTGCAGGGGCATCCGGCGGAATATCGCATGGGCATCACCTATGCGGATGAAAAGGTGCAATTGGCGGGCGGGCAGACGGCCACACTGACTGCGCCGACCTATACGGCTGACAATCTAGGCTATGGCCCGCTGGCCCCCGGCGCGATGCTGTCGCCCCGCGTGGCCCCGCAGATGATCGGTCTTGGCCTGCTAGAGGCGATCCCTGCCGCCGATATTCTGGCGCAGGCCGACCCGGATGATGCGGATGGGAACGGTATTTCTGGGCGGGCGCAGGTGGTTTGGTCCTTTGATAAGAACCGCCCGATGCTGGGCCGCTTTGGCCTAAAGGCGGGCGCGCCGACGATCCGCGAACAATCCGCCGCTGCCTTTGCTGGCGATATCGGCATTTCCACCCCGATCTTTGACGCGCCTTGGGGCGATTGCACGCAGGCGCAGGCAGATTGCCAAGGCGCGCCGCACGGCACAACAGGCACCGAAGAGCTGACCGAGATCAACGCCGAAGGGCTTGATTTGGTGACGTTCTATGCCCGCAATCTGGGCGTGCCGGAACGGCGCGATGTGGACGATCCGCGCGTGTTGCGCGGCAAGCAGGTGTTCTATGACACGGGGTGCATCGCCTGCCATACGCCGAAATATGTCACCGAACGGCTGGATGATCAGCCAGAGCAAAGCTTTCAGCTGATCTGGCCCTATACCGACATGCTGCTACACGACATGGGCCCCGGTCTGGCAGACAATCGTCCCGAGGGGCGTGCAAATGGCCAAGAATGGCGCACCCCGCCGCTGTGGGGCATTGGTTTGACGCATACCGTGTCGGGGCACACATATTTTCTGCACGATGGCCGCGCCCGGTCCTTGTTAGAGGCTGTGCTGTGGCATGGTGGAGAGGCGCAAGCGCAGCGTGATGCGGTCGTCGCGATGGCTCCGCAGGACCGCGCTGATCTGATCAAATATCTGGAGTCGCTATGAAATCCGCATTGTCCCTGATCGCCGCGCTGGCGGCATCCCCTGCCTTTGCTGGCGTAGAGGAGGTGGTGGATGCCCATATCCTGCCCGGCTATGCGGCGTTCGAAGCGTCCGCCGCTGGCTTGCGCAAAATTGCCGCTGCCGATTGCACGCCGGATGCGGTGCGCCCGGCTTGGAACGACACCTTTGACGCTTGGATGGCGGTCAGCCATCTGAAGTTCGGACCCATCGAACAAGACGGCGCGTCCGTTATCGTGGCCTTCTGGCCGGACGAACGCAGCGCGACGCCAAAGGCGCTGGCCCGGCTGATTGCCGATCAGGACCCGATCATCGACACGGCGACGGGGACGGCGCAAATCTCGGTCGCGGCGCGGGGCATCTATGCGTTGGAATACCTGCTGTATGATCCGCAGTTCGATCAGGCGGGGGATTATGGCTGCGCTCTTACGCAGGCGCTGACCGCCGATTTGGCGACCATTGCGGCGCGCGTTGATCAGGATTGGCAGGACGGCTACGCCGAAACCATGCGCACGGCAGGCGCTGCGGGAAACCAGACTTACCTGAGCGATAAAGAGGCGACGCAGGCGCTGTTCACGGCGCTGCTGGCGGGGCTCGACTTTGATGTTGAGCAGCGTTTGACGCGTCCGCTGGGTACCTTTGATCGGCCCCGTCCGAACCGGGCAGAGGCGTGGCGGTCTGGTCGCAGTCAGCGCAACATCGTGCTGTCGTTGCAGGCTCTGGCCGATCTGGCGTGGCATCTGACGGATGGCACGGCACCGATCACGGATGCCGCTATGACCCGCGCGATTGAATTGGCCGAAGGTCTGGATGATCCAATTTTGGCAGGGGTGGACGACCCATCCAAGCGGCTAAAGATTGAAATTGTGCAACAAGCGGTCACCACCGCATATGACGCGGTGCTAGGCGAAATCGGCGCATCGCTGGGCGTTTCGGCAGGCTTTAACTCTGCGGACGGGGACTGACATGACGACGCGGCGCGGATTTCTGGCCAGCCTTGCGGCAGCGGTTGCGATCCCAAGTGTGACGTGGGCGGATGCGGGATCACCAGATTATTTGGCGGCCGCGCGAGAGCCTGACGGCAGCTTTGCGCTGTACGGTGTGACAGCGCAGGGGCAACAACGGTTTCGCATTCCGCTGCCGGGGCGCGGCCATGCTGGCGCGGGCCATCCGGTCCGTCCAGAGGCGGTGACCTTTGCCCGCCGGCCCGGCACCTATGCATTGGTGATCGACTGCGCGCAGGGCCACGTGATCCGCACCTTGACCGCGCCAGAGGGGCATCATTTCAGCGGGCATGGCGCGTTTTCGGCGGATGGTGAACTGCTGTTCACCGGAGAGATTGATAACGCCACCGGCAGCGGCTGGATTGGTCAATGGACCCGTGCCGGTGGCTATCGCCGCAGCGGGCAATTCGCCTCTGGCGGGATTGGCCCGCACGAGATTTTGCGCCGCCCGGATGGGGGCTTAGTTGTCGCCAATGGCGGGATCATCGCTGCGCTAGACGACGACCGCACCAAGCTGAACCTTGATACGATGCGCCCGAACCTGACCTATCTGGCGCTGGACGGCACGGTCGAGGAACAGGTTGAATTGTCCCCCGATCTGCATTGGAATTCGATCCGCCATCTGGCCGCCCATGCGGATGGCACCATCGCCTTTGCAATGCAGTGGGAAGGCGCGGCAGCGGTCACGCCGCCCTTGCTTGGGCTGCACCGCCGCGGGCAGGCACCCGTTATGTGTACGCTGCCCGATGCCATGGCGACGCGGATGCAGAATTACGGGGGCAGCGTCGCGTTCGAGGCCGCAGGCGACCGCGTCGCGATCACATCGCCCAAGGGCGGTGTGCTGGCGATTTTCGATCTGGACGGGACATTCATCGACATGCCCGTGCGGGCCGATGTCTGCGGGGTCGGGGCCGCGCCGGATGGCTTTATGCTGACGGATGGCTTTGGCGGGATGGCGCGGTTTGGGGCCAATGCTTTGGCGGGTGTCGCGGCCTTTGATGTCGCTTGGGATAACCACCTGATCACGATCTGATCGCCTGATATCGCAGCCTTTGCGGCCCAGCGGCGGTCCTGTAAGCTGCCCGCAACCCCCGCCGGTTTCGCCCAGTGGTTGGGCATCAAGGAGGCCGGAATGGCTGGCGACGACGATCAAGATAAGACGACCTGCGCCCTGTGCGGCAAGGCGATGCCGCGCGGCGATGCTGTGTCGCTTGCTGTCATGCGGCCCGATATGACGGCAATGATCTTGGCAGATCATCCGGATATGGGTCCGAACGCCTTGATCTGGCGCGCTATCGCAGGATGCATCTGGAACACATCCTGACCGACGAGGCGGGCCGCCTGAGCGCGCTGGACCGCGAGGTGATCGATGCCCTCGCCTCTGGCCAAATGCTGACGCAAGATCCGGGCGATAGCGACGACCCAGCCGCAACCAGCTTTGGCGAGCGTATGTCGGACCGGGTGGCCGCCTTTGGTGGGTCGTGGACCTTTATCATCGGCTTTGTTGTGACGCTGGTGGCGTGGATGTTGCTGAACGTGACCGGCTTGATGTTCCGGGCATTCGATCCCTATCCGTTCATCTTTTTGAACCTGATCCTGTCTTGCGTGGCGGCTTTGCAGGCCCCGATCATTATGATGAGCCAGCGCCGGCAGGACGAAAAGGACCGCATCCGTGCCGAGAGTGACTACCGCGTCAATCTGAAGTCAGAGCTGGAAATTCGCGCCCTGCATGAAAAGATCGACCACCAGTGGGAGCATCTGTTGCGCATTCAGCGCGCGCAGTTGGACCTTGTTGATCCGAGTGATGCGGAGTGAAGACTGCAGCGCGCTTTAGTCACCCGCCGCCCCGCGCCCCCGGTCCGTGATGCGGGTCTGCAGCACGTTCAGGACACGGGCGGCCGCAGGCGTGAGCGCGGCGTTCCGGCGGCAGATCAGCGCATAGGGGCCGACGGCCATATCGGGGGCCACGTTCAGGATGCTGATATTGCTGTTCATGCGGTCAGGTGCGAACAGCACATCGGCAATCGACCGCGCCACCGGGGCCACGACATCGGTATCCGACACGATCGCCAGCGTCAGCACCAGCGATGAGGTGCTGAGCGTACGCTGCGGCGGGGCGAGGTCGCGGTCCAGCAAATAAGCCTCGACCGCATGGCGCATCAGACCGCCTTGGCTTTGCATGACCCAGTCGTAGGCGAGCGTGTCGGCCAAGGCGGGCTTTGGGCTGCGCGTTAGGGGGTGATCCTTGCGCACGATCAGGGCGATAGGCTCTGCCCCGATGGGCATCGCGGTGATGTCGCGGGCAGGAGCACCGGGCAGCATCCGGCCAAGGTAAAAGTCGATGCGCTGGGCCAGCAAGGCGTCTGCAAGCACGTCAGATGTTTCGACCATGACGTCGAATTCAATCTCTGGATGGGTCACGCGCATGTCGCGGATCAGGGGCAGGATCAGCTCTAACCCCGCGCCCGTAACCGCGCCGATCCGCACCAGACCGCTGGTGCCTTGCGCGTGGGTGTCGAGGCTGGCAAAGGCGGTTTCCAGATCGCGCAGGGCTACGCGGGCGCTGCGCACCAGCAGTGTGCCAGCCGCCGTCAGCCCTGCGCCGCGCGGGTGGCGATGGAGCAGGGGCGTGCCAGCGGTTTGTTCCAGCTCTGCCAGCATACGGGACGCGGCGGGCTGGGTGATGCCGACCTGCGCCGCCGCGCCGGAAATTTGACCAAGGTCTGCCACCGCAATCAGTAGCCGCAGTTGCGGCAGGCGCAGGCCGCGCTGGATCAGGTTGGCAAGGGTGCTGGGCGGGTGTGTCATGATGGGCCTGCGGTTGGGTGCTGTGAGCGATATACCAAAGATGGTATGGCGGGTGCAATGAATTGCATTGGCCGTGCATACCGCAAGGCAGTAGATTGCGCGCAGCGGCCCGCTTTGGTCGACACCCTTGATCACATGACGCACGCCGTAACGATCTTATGCGGCGTCACCCTTTTTAGGAATTCGCGATGACCTTCACGCCCGCCCCATGGCCCCGCACCCTGCGTTCGCAAGAATGGTATGGCGGCACGAGCCGCGATAATATCTATCACCGGGGTTGGCTGAAAAATCAGGGCTATCCCGACGATCTGTTCGACGGGCGCCCTGTGATTGGCATTCTGAACACATGGTCCGATCTGACCCCCTGCAACGGCCACCTGCGCGAGCTGGCTGAAAAGGTGAAAGCTGGCGTGTGGGAGGCTGGCGGCTTTCCCGTCGAAGTTCCCGTGTTTAGCGCGTCCGAAAACACATTCCGCCCCACGGCGATGATGTATCGCAACCTTGCCGCGATGGCGGTGGAAGAGGTGATGCGCGCCCAGCCCATCGACGGCGCGGTGCTGCTGGTGGGCTGTGACAAGACGACTCCGTCGCTGATGATGGGGGCTGCATCGACCGACATTCCGTCCATCGTCGTCACTGGCGGGCCGATGCTGAACGGCTGGTTCAAGGGCGAGCGTATGGGCTCTGGCACGGCGCTGTGGCAGATGTCCGAGGACATCAAAGCGGGCAAGATGACGCAAGAAGACTTCCTTGCGGCAGAGCAGGCGATGAGCCGTTCGTCTGGTACCTGCAACACGATGGGCACCGCGTCCACCATGGCCAGTATGGCCGAGGCGCTGGGCATGGCCCTGTCCGGCAACGCCGCGATCCCCGGTGTCGACAGCCGTCGCCGGGTCATGGCGCAGATGACGGGCCGCCGCATCGTGCAGATGGTCAAGGACGACCTGAAACCGTCGGACATCATGACCAAGCAGGCGTTTGAGAACGCGATCCGGTGCAACGGCGCGATTGGCGGGTCGACCAATGCGGTCATTCACCTGCTGGCGCTGGCGGGCCGGGTTGGCGTCGATCTGACGCTGGACGACTGGGATCGCTGCGGCCGCGATGTGCCGACGATCGTGAATCTGATGCCATCGGGCAAATACCTGATGGAGGAGTTCTTTTACGCGGGCGGCCTGCCTGTCGTGCTCAAGCGTCTGTCCGAGGCCGGGATGCTGCATGACGACGCGTTGACCGTGTCCGGCACCACCATTGGCGAAGAAGTTGCCGGCGCGCAAAACTGGAACGATGACGTGATCCTGCCGGTGGAAAAGGCGCTGGCTGCATCGGGGGGCATCGCCGTGCTGCGCGGCAACCTTGCGCCCAATGGCGCGGTGCTGAAACCGTCTGCCGCCAGCCCGCATTTGATGAAGCATCGGGGCCGGGCCGTAGTGTTTGAAGACATCGACGACTATAAGGCGCGGATCAACGATGATGCGCTGGATATCGACGAGAACTGCGTCATGGTCCTGAAAAACTGTGGCCCCAAGGGCTATCCGGGCATGAGCGAGGTCGGCAATATGGGCCTGCCGCCCAAGGTGCTGAAGAAGGGGATTACCGACATGGTCCGCATTTCTGACGCACGCATGTCAGGCACGGCTTACGGCACTGTCGTTCTGCACACCGCGCCAGAGGCAGCCGCTGGCGGCCCGCTGGCCGTCGTGCGCACGGGCGATATGATCGAGCTCGACGTCGAGGCCCGCCGCATCCATCTGGACATCAGCGATGACGAGCTTGCCGCGCGTCTGGCCGCATGGACCCCCGCCGCGCCGATGTTCACGTCGGGGTATTCCAAGCTGTTCGTGGATATGGTGGAAGGGGCGGATACAGGGGCCGACTTTGGGATCCTGAAAGGAAACCGTGGAAACGAGGTGCCGCGTGACAGTCACTAATATCAGAGGCGCAGGCGCTGGCGGCGTGGGCCGTCAGTTGATGAGCGAGCCGATAGCCCTGCTGGGCATCGGCAAGATTGCCCGCGATCAGCACATACCGGCGATTGCCGCATCGAATGCCTTTGCGCTGGCGGCCACGGTCAGCCGGTCGGGCGGTGTGGACGGCGTTGAAAACCATGACGACATTGCGGGTTTGCTTACGGCGCGTCCGGATATCCGCGCGGTGTCGCTGTGTATGCCGCCAGTGCCACGCTTTGACATCGCCATGGCCGCGCTGGCGGCAGGCAAGCATGTCATGCTGGAAAAGCCCCCGGGCGCCACAGTGTCAGAGGTGCTTAAGCTTGAGCGCCTTGCCCGCGCCAAGGGTGTGACCCTGTTCGCGACATGGCATTCGCGCCATGCCGCTGGCGTCGCGCAGGCCCGCGCCTATCTGCGTGATGCGCAGATCAAACATGTGCAGATCGACTGGAAAGAGGACGTGCGCCGCTGGCATCCGGGACAAGACTGGATCTGGCAGGCGGGCGGCCTTGGGGTGTTCGATCCTGGCATCAACGCTTTGTCGATTATGACGGAAATCCTACCAAACCCGGTGCATCTAACCGGGGCCACGCTGGCGTTCCCGGAAAACCGCGACACGCCGATTGCCGCCGATCTGGCCTTTGCCGGGCCCGCTGGCATGCGTGTCGCTGCTGTTTTCGACTGGCGCCAAGAAGGCCCGCAAGGCTGGAATATTACCGTTGATACCACGCAGGGCCAGTTGCGCCTGACGGACGGGGGTGCGACGTTGCACATCGACGGCATGGCGCAGAAAAAGGACGGGCTTGGGGAATATCCGGGCCTGTATCATCGCTTTGCCGAATTGATCGAGGCGGGTCAGTCCGACGTGGACGTCAGCCCGCTGCAACATGTTGCAGACGCGTTTCTGCTGGGCCGCCGCGATGTCGTGGAGGCTTTTGAAGACTGATTTATAGGACACGATATGACCGCATTGACCGGACAGCATTACATCAACGGCGCTTGGACGGTGGGCGGGACGACGTTCCAGTCCGATCCGGTCAGCGGCGATCCGGTCACGGTTTATTGCGGCGGCGCGGCGGAAATCGACGCGGCGATGCAGGCGGCAGAGGCGGCTTTTGCCACATATGGTTGGACCAGCCGCGAAGACCGCGCAGGCTTGCTCGATGCGATTGCCGACGAGATTGACGCACGCGGCGATGATCTAACAGCCTATGGCAGCGCCGAGACTGGCCTGCCTGCCGCCCGCTTGAACGGCGAGCGGGGGCGGACTTGCGGGCAGCTACGTCTGTTTGCTGATCATATCCGCAAGGGCGCGTTTCTGGACCGCCGCTTTGATCCCGCACTGCCGGACCGTGCGCCGCTGCCGCGCCCTGATCTGCGGATGATCCAGCGCCCGCTTGGCCCGGTGGGCGTGTTTGGCGCGTCGAACTTCCCGCTCGCGTTCTCGACCGCTGGCGGCGACACGGCGGCCGCCCTCGCCGCTGGATGTCCGGTGGTTTACAAAGGCCACCCCGGCCACCCCGCAACCGGGGAAATCGTGGCGCAAGCCATCGCCGCCGCGGTTCAAAAGACAGGCATGCCCAAGGGCACCTTTGGCTTTGTGCAGTCCAATACAAACGCAGCAGGCGAGGCGCTGGTCCAGCACCCGCTGACCCGCGCCGTGGGCTTTACCGGGTCTTATCGCGGCGGCAAGGCGCTGTTCGATCTGGCGATGGCACGGCCAGAGCCGATCCCGTTCTTTGGCGAGCTTGGCGCGATCAACCCCGTCTTTATCCTGCCCGCCGCTGCCACAGCGCGTGCCGCTGCTATCGGCACTGGCTGGGCCGGATCGCTGACGATGGGAGTGGGCCAGTTCTGCACCAACCCCGGCGTTGTCGTGGTGCCTGACGCCCAGGCAGACGCCTTTATCGGCGCAGCGCAGGACGCACTGGCACAGGTCGCGCCCACCCCGATGCTGACGGGCGGCACGGCAGAAGGTTACCGCGCGGGCGTGGCGCAGGCGGCGTCGCATGCCAGCGTGCAGACCTGCCTGAATGCCGGCGGCACAGGGCGCGAAGGCGGTCCGGCGCTGTTCGTCGTCGCGGGCACCGATTGGCTGGCAAACCCCGATTTGGCGGCAGAGATGTTCGGCCCCGCTGGCATTGTCATTCGCGCCAAAGATCAGGGCGAAGTGCATCAGATCGCGCAGGCTTTGCATGGTCAGCTGACCTGCACCTTGCAGATGGACGACGCCGATCTGGACGCCGCCCGCGCGCTTGTGCCCGTGCTGGAACGCAAAGCGGGCCGTTTGTTGGTCAACGCCTTCCCGACCGGGGTAGAGGTGGCAGACAGCATGGTCCACGGTGGCCCGTTCCCGGCCAGCACGAACTTTGGCGCGACGTCCGTCGGAACGCTGGCGATCCGCCGCTTTACTCGCCCGGTGTGCTATCAGGACATGCCGCAGGCCTTGCTGCCGCAGGACTTGCAGGACCAGTAAAACGCGCCGCCGCTGGTGCCTAGGCCCAGCGGCGGGTCGCTTCGGCGATCACGATTTCTTCGTCGGTGGCGATGACCAGCACCTCTATCGCAGAGGTGTCCGTGGAAATGCGCTGGGCGTTTTCTGCGTTGGCCTCTGGGTCAATATCCACGCCCAGCCACGCCAGCCGTTCGCAAATCTGTGCGCGGACAAGGGCTGATCGTTCGCCGATCCCCGCGGTAAAGACGATCGCGTCCAGCCCGCCGTTCGCGGTGGCAAGCGCCGTCAGCTCGTTCGCGGCGCGGTAGCAGAACAGGTCGATGGCTTGGTGCGCCTGAGGCGCTGCGCTGGCCTGAAGCACGGCCATATCGGGGCTGATGCCGGACACGCCCAGCAGGCCGGATTGGGTATACAGCAGGGTTGAAAGCTGCGCGGCCGTCATGCCCTTTGCGTCCATCAGATACAGCAGCACACCGGGATCAATCGCGCCGCAGCGCTGCCCCATCATCAAGCCGTCTAGCGCGGTGAACCCCATGCTGGTCGCGGTGCTGCGCCCCTTTGACAGCGCACACATGCTAGCCCCGTTGCCCAGATGGGCGACGACGACCTTGCCTTGCGCCCGGTCCGTGTAGTCAGGCAAGACGCCTGCGATGTAATCATAGGACAGCCCGTGAAAGCCGTAGCGGATGACGCCGTCGTCCGTCATCGCGCGGGGCAGGGCAAAGAGTTGGGCAAGGCGGTCTTGGGTGCGGTGAAAGCTGGTGTCAAAGCAGGCCACTTGCGGCACCTTCGGCAGCAGCGCTGCAACCCGGCGAATGGCGGCAAGGTTATGCGGCTGATGCAGCGGCGCAAGCGGCACCAGATCGGTCAGGGTGTCCAGCACCTCTGGCGTGACCAGCGTTGGGGCCTTGAAGCTGCGCCCGCCATGCACGACGCGGTGCCCGACGGCGGTGATGGTGACGTCCGGAAATTGCCGCCCAAGCCAGCGCAGCAGGTCGGGGATCAGGGCATCGTGCTGGGCGTCCGGCTTGACCCCCATCGGTTGCGTCACGGGCTTGCCATCGTGGTCGGTCGCCGTGAAACGCGCTGCCGTGCCGATGCCTGCGATCTTGCCGCGCATCAGGGCAGGAAAATCGTCAGTGACGGGAAATAGCGCGAACTTAAGGCTGCTTGATCCCGCATTCAGCGTCAAAATCGCCTGTGTCATCCGATCACCAACCGTGCCAGCGCGCAGGATGCCAGCCGCGCCCAACTGTTATCAGCGCGGCTTGTCAGGATGATCGGCACCGATGCCCCCATGACCAAGCCTGCGGCCTGCGCCCCAGCAAGGTAGATCAGCTGCTTGGCCATCATGTTGCCGGACTCTAGATCGGGCGCGACAAGGATATCTGCATCCCCTGCGACCTGCGATACGATCCCCTTAGCGGTCGCGGATTCGGATGAAATCGCGTTGTCAAACGCAAGCGGTCCGTCCAGCAGCCCGCCTGTGATCTGGCCGCGATCCGCCATCTTGCACAGCGCCGCCGCATGCAGGGTCGAGATCATACGCGGGTTCACGGTTTCGACCGCCGCCAAAATCGCGACCTTGGGCAAGGCGACGCCAAGGGCATGGGCCAGATCAATGGCATTCTGCACGATGTCGCGCTTGGCAGACAGGTCCGGGTCCACGTTGATCGCGGCGTCCGTGATCAGCAGCGGCTTTGGATATGTTGGCACATCGAGGACGTAAATGTGGCTCATCCGGCGCTCTGTCCGCAGCCCGGCCGCGCTGTCGACAGCGGCGTCCATCAACTCGTCCGTGTGCAGTGCACCTTTCATCAAGGCGGCGACTTTGCCCGCGCGGGCAAGGGCGACGGCTGTGGCCGCAGCGGCGTGGCTGTGCGGGGCGTCGATGATTTCGATGCCGGTCAGGGACAGGCCTGCGTCCTGCGCTGTCGCCGTAATCTTAGCTGCGGGTCCAATCAGGACTGGCACGATGATACCGCGCGCCGCTGCGTCCAGCGCGCCGGTTAGGGATAAGGCATCGCAGGGGTGCACGACCCCAGTGCGGACCGGCGGCAAAGCGGCGCTGGCGTCGATCAAGCGGGCGTATTGGCTGGGCAGGGCGACGGTGCGAGGCATTGAATATCCTTCGAAGCAGGGACGCAAAGGGCTCCTGTCCGTCTGATAGTCGTATCCCATGATTGGGGTGTTGATCCACATCAATCTTGACGCAAGGTGCGGGCAAATTGGCGGGGTTTAGCCAGTGATAAAAGCTGCGGCGCGGGCGACGATGATATCGCGGTCGTGATCCAGTGTGGCGACATGATAGGACCGTTCCAGCCAATGCAGCGTCACGTCCGAAGAGCCGACATCGCGCACGATGCGCAGGCCATTTTCGGGCGCAACAACATGGTCTTGGCGAGATTGAAAGACCAAGATCGGCTGTTTTAGATCTGGCAGCATCAGACCCGTTGCGCACGTCAGAATGAAACGCTCGCGCAGTGTTGCGGTGGGGATTTGATCGTAGCAAACCTCTTTGCGGTGCGGGTGCTGGATGTCGGATCCGATGCCGGGATGGAATGCGGTGGGCTGATCGGCAAAGAGTTTGGCGACCTGATCCGGCCGGTAAATGCCCGTGGAGCCGTTGATGGTGATCACCCGGTCAACGCGGTCCAGCAAGCGGATGGCAAGGTTCAGCGCAATCGTGCCGCCTAGCGACAGGCCTGCGACGACGACGTGATCGCAAGTGGTCCGCAAGGCATCGAGCGCAGCCTCGGCCGAGGCGAGCCAGTCGCGGTAACCGGTCCGCGCCAACGCCTGCGGCGTGTCACCATGGCCCGCCAGCAAGGGCACGCTGACGCTTGCGCCAGTGGCCGCGTGAATGGCGTGGCCGACATAGGCGACGCTTTGCGGTGTGCTGGTGAAACCATGCAGCAGCAGCACCCCCGTGGTCGATCCCTTCAGATGAAACGGTCGGGGATCGGTGTCGTAATCCATCGGCTTTTACACTCGCAGCGGCTATTGCTGGATCATAAGACGCAGGATTGGTGCGGCGCTCAAATAGGGTTGTGTGATCGGGTGATCGTAGAATTGGATCACCCGCGACCGCTATTTAGGAAAGCTGTCGCGGAAGGCTTGCAGCAGCTTGGTATCGACGACGCGGCTCCATGCCATTGAGATGGTCAGTTGCGGGGTCCAATCGGGGACCGGCAAGATGGTCAAAGCGGCGGGCAGGCTGTCTGCGGCACTGATCGGATAGAAGGTCAAACCGCGCCCGTCGGCGACCCGCTGAAAGATAACCTGCACATCCCACGCCTCGTCCACGACGTGCGGGGTCAGGCCGGGCGCAAGGAACGCAGCGTCAAGAAGGGCGCGAAAGGACCGCCAGTTTTCGCGCACACCCATGACGAAATCGCTGCCGCGCAGGGTATCCAGCGTCACGGCGTGGACATCGCGGGGCACGACGACCCCGATCTGTGTTGACCAGACCGGCTGCTGCGCGACCTCTGGGTCTTGCACGCTGTCGTGGGACAGCAAAAAGCCGATGTCGATCTTTCCGGTTTTAAGGTTCCGCATCATGGCGTCGGTCGACATCACGTGCATTTCGACCTGGCAGCCCGGATAGCGTTTGTGAAAGCGGTCCAGCCCGGCAGAGATCTGGGCAGAAGTCGCAAGCGCCGAATATCCCACGATAATATGTCCACGCGCCCCAAGCTCGTTCTGGCGGGATGCGCGGATGGTGCGTTCAAAAGTGGCCAGCGTCAGGCGGGCATCATCCAGAAAAACCCGCCCGGCATCGGTGATTTCAAACACGCCGGCAGAACGCAGGAAGATGGCAAAGCCTAGATCCTTTTCCGTGTCCTGGATGGTCTTGCTGACGGCTGGTTGTGCGATATTCAGCGCCTCGGCGGCGGAGCGAAACCCGCCAGCATCGGCGACGGCAATCGTATAGCGCAGGTGACGGATGCCTATGCGGGTCGGACCCATCGCGTTCTCCGATTATATTCTGAATACCGGACCGATAACGAAGTGCGATCACCCGATCAAGCTTTGCGATTTGAAGTGGGCGGGTCCGTGCGGAATGCTGTGGTAAGGCGCAGGAGATCAGGAGGGTCAAATGCGCAGGGAGGATCTATGGACCGTGCATTTCGCAAACTGACCCATGGGCTGATGCTTGTCGGCGGCTTGGGTATCATTCTGATGATGCTGAACATCACACTCGATGTCATTCTAAAGGTGTTTTGGAACGCCCCAATCCAAGGCACGGTCGAGATTTCGTCATATTATTATATGGTTGCGATCGTCATGCTGCCGATGGCCATGGTGGAATATGATGATGAGCAGATCAGTGTGGATCTGTTGTTTAACCATTTCCCTAGCTGGCTCAAGCGGACATGTCTGATGATCACATTCGTCGCCACGGCGGTGATGTTGTCGGTCATGACCTGGCGCACCGGGCTAGACGCCGTGCGCGCATTCAAGGTGGGCGAGGTTGTCATGGGCAGCCGCGAAATCATCGTCTGGCCCGCCCGCTGCATGTTGCCGCTGGGCTTTGGTCTGGCGGCTGTCGCGGCCGTCTTGCGGGCGGTCATGCTATTGCGCGGCCGCCCTGTCACGAAACTTCATGATTTGGATTCCGCAGCATGAGCATGTTGACCATCGGTTGGATCGGGGTCGCGAGCCTTTTCGGTCTGCTTGCCCTGCGCATGTCCATCGGCATCGCCCTGATGATCGTGTCGTTCATTGGCATTTCGGTCATGCTGAACACAACGGCGGCCTTTGGGATCGTCAGCGCGCTGCCCTTCAGCTTTATCGGGGACTGGTCCCTGACGGCGATCCCGATGTTTTTGCTGATGGGGTTTATTGCGGCGAATACGGGCCTGACCACGGGCGCGTTTGATCTGTTAAAGTTGCTGCTGGCCCGTGTGCCCGGCGGGCTTGCATCGGCCAGCGTCGGGGCCTGCGGGCTGTTCGCCGCGGCCTCTGGATCCAGCATCGCCACGACCGCCGCCATGTCGCGGATCGCTGTGCCGGAAATGCTGCGGGCAAAGTATCACCCATCGCTTGCGACGGGCGTGGTTGCCGCCTCTGGGACGCTGGGATCATTGATCCCGCCGTCGATCCTGATGGTGCTTTACGGTATTTTCACAGAGCAATCGATCGGCCAGTTGTTCATTGCTGGCGTCATCCCGGGCATCATTTCGGCCCTGATTTACATGGGGATGATCACGGTGCGCTGCACCTTGAACCCGGATCTTGCCCCGCGTAGCACGGATGCCTTCGACGCGTCCAAGTTCCTGCGCCTGCTGTGGTCGGTCTGGCCGTTCCCGGTGCTGATCATGGGCGTGCTTGGCGGCATCTTTGGCGGCTTTTTCACCCCGACCGAGGCGGGCGGGGTCGGCGCGACGCTGGCCATTATCATCGCACTTTTGCGCCGCAGCCTGACATGGGAGGCGATGCGCGACGCCATCCGGCAAACCGTCGTGGCGACGTCGTCGATCTTTTTTCTGTCCATCGGTGCCATCATGTTCACCCGCTTTATGGGGCTGTCGGGCGTGCCGCGCGCGCTGACGGACGCGATGCTGTCGGTGTCTGACAACAAGATTGTTATCATTCTGATGGTCGCCGGACTGTTCGTAATCCTTGGCATGGTGATCGATTCCATTGGCCTGATGCTGCTGACACTGCCAGTCCTGCTGCCGGTTTTGGAAGGCGCTGACATCAACCTGATCTGGTTCGGCATCATCACGATCAAACTGCTTGAAATTGGCCTTGTGACGCCGCCCGTTGGTCTGAACCTTTACGTCCTGCACTCTGCCCTGTCGGGCAAGGTCAAGCTGGGCGACATCATTTCCGGGACAACATGGTTCATCGCGATGGACATGCTGACCCTGATCCTGCTGATCGCATTCCCCGCGCTTAGCCTGTTCCTGCCATCCTTGATGGCGAACTGAACCACACAACCACTGCACGTTCCAAAGGGAGGAAACCTGTGAACATGACGTCCATTCTGAAATCCACGGTCGTCGCACTTGCGGCCATGACAACGACCATGACCACCGCCGCATCGGCCGAGAGCTATAACGCGAACCATTTCTTTGCCGAACGCCATTCGATGGTGCGCGGCCCCTACGTTGAGTTTGCGAAAAAGGTCGCAGAGGAAACCAACGGAGAGATTGATTTTACAGTCTTTTCAGCCGGCTCGCTGCTGCCGCCCGCATCGTCGCTGCAAGGCGTGCGTGACGGCGTCGCGCAGGTCACCTATCACGCGGGCACCTATACGCCGTCTGAATTGCCAATTGATAACCTGATTGGCAACATGGCGTTCTATAATACAGACCCGCTGGTCATGGCTTTTGCTTCGACTGAATTCGGCCTGACCAATGCTGAACAGCAGGCGGAATGGAAAGCGAACGGCGTTGTCTATGGCGGCGGTTATTCGACTTCTGAATATTTCATGCAGTGCAATACCCCGATCCGCACGTTGGAAGATATGCAAGGCAAGCGTTTGCGGATGGCTGGCGGCGCTTGGTCGCGTTTCGCTGAATTCGCCGGGGCGGTGCCTGTCTCTATTCCGTCAAGCGAGATGTATACCGGCCTTGATGCAGGGTCGCTTGATTGCGCCGTGGCTGCGGCCGATGCGCTGGACAGCTTTAGCCTGAAAGACGTCGTCACCGACATGAATACCCTTGCCATCGGCAATTACTATGCCGGGTTTGAATGGGGCTATAACGTGCCGTTCTGGCAATCCATCACACCTGAAAACCGCCGCGTGTTGTTCAACGAAATGGCCTATTATCTGGGCGAGCACCGCATCGCGTTCGACAAGGACGTCGAAGAGGCCGTCCAGTCCGCCAAGGACGGCGGCATGACGGTCGTTGACCCCGACGAGACGCTGACAAATGCACTGGCGGAATTCGTGGTCGCTGACGAAGCCACCTTGATTTCGACCGCCAAAGAGCGTGGCGTGGCAGACCCAGAGGCGATCTTGACCGCGTTCAAAGCGATCATCGATAAATGGGATGGACTGCTGGCGGATGTGGATACAACCGACGTTGACGCCCTTGCAGCGCTGGCCCGCAGCGAAATCTATGACAAGATCGACGAAACAACTTACGGCGTGAATTGATCGTTCATCGCCTTTGAGGTGACGCAAAAGGGGCGGCCATTGGGTCGCCCCAACCTTTTTGCGGCTCAGATCGCTGGCACCGCGATGGGGCACCGCGCCCCTTTTATCCGCTTTCACAAACGGTCTGGACGCACTAGGCATCCCCAACTTGGCTATTTTGGGGAACATCATGGCGCAAAAAGCCACCATCTATAAAGTTGAACTGTCCGTATCGGATATGGATCGACACTATTACGAAACCCATAAATTGACCGTAGCCAAGCATCCGTCCGAAACGGACGAACGGCTGATGGTGCGCATTCTTGCCTTCGCCCTGAATGCCCACGAACAATTAGAAATGACAAAAGGCCTGTCGACGGATGACGAGCCGGACATTTGGCAGAAAAGCCTAAGCGGCGAGCTAGAGCTATGGGTGGCGCTAGGCCTGCCGAGCGAGAAGGTCGTGCGTCAGTCCTGCGGCAAGGCGGATGCGGTCGTTATCTATTGCTATGGCGGGCGCACTGCAGAGGTCTGGTGGGACAAGATTAAGAATAGCACCACGCGATTTAACAACCTTCAGGTTGTCAATTTGTCCGAAAACGAGACGAGCGAATTGGCAAATCTGGCGGATCGGTCGATGAAATTGCAGGTCAATATTCAAGACGGTGAAGTTATGGTCAGCGTCGATGACCGCATCGTCTACGTTAACCCGGTCAAATGGAAATCTGCTGACCAGTAATACGAATTATCTAAACCGCTGACATATGCGCGGGCTTGACGGGTGGATTACCGCCCGGCAGCCCCGCCTGTCACGCGCTGCGTCAGATAGGTTTCCAGCCGGATCATGGCGTCATAGATCAGCACGGCGAACAGTCCGACAATCAGGCCGCCTTGCAGGACATAGGCGGTGTTGTTGGTCAGCAGGCCGGCGATAATTACCTCTCCCAGCGTTTTGGCCGCGACAGTGGACCCGATGGTTGCGGTGCCAAGGGCGATCACGACGGACAGGCGGATGCCGGTCAGGATGACGGGCAGGGCAAGCGGAAGCTCTACCCGGTTTAGCCGCTGCCAGCCGTTCAGGCCGATGCCGCGCGCGGCCTCCATCGTGGCGGGGGGCAGGGTGGTCAGGCCAGTAATCGCGTTTTCGAAAATCGGCAGCAGGCCATACAGAAACAAAGCAACCAGTGTTGGGCCAGACCCAAAGCCAAGCGCAGGCACCGCAAGCGCCAGAACGGCGACCGGGGGAAAGGTCTGCCCAATATTCGTGATCGTGCGCGACAGCGGCAGGAATGCCGCCCCGGCGGGCCGCGTCACCAAGATCGCCAGCGTTACCGCCACGGCTGTCGCCGCGGTAGAGGCCAGCACAACCAGCCCAAGGTGGTTGAGAGAGAGGGACAGCAGCGAGGCGCGCTCATAAATCACCGGACCGCCCGTGGGGGCAAAGGGTGCAAAGGCCCAAGCGAACCAGCTCGGCCGCACAACAAGGGCGATCAGCAACGCTGTCAGCGCGATGCGGCGCAGGCCTCCGCCGCTCATGCCGTGGCCTGCGCTTGCGCACGGATCGCGGGCAGGGTGACGCGCCCAATGATCGCGTCGCCGCGCGTGACGGGCAGGGCGTCTCGTCCGCTCCATAGGCAGGCAGAGAGGGCGTCGCGCAGGCTTGCCTCTGCCGCGATGGGGGTGCCGGTGGCGGGGCCGTCTTCAACGATATCCGCGACCGCGATCAGCGATAGCAGCCGCAGGGGGCGATCAACACCGCCGACCATATCGGCAACAAAGGCAGTCGCGGGGTTCTGGATAATCTCGGCCGGGGTGCCGTGTTGCACCAGTTGCCCGCCATCCATGACTGCGACGCGGTCGCCCAGATGAATCGCTTCTTCCATGTCGTGCGTGACCAGCATGATGGTCGAGCCAAGGGTGCGCTGGATGCGCCGCAGATCGGTTTGCGCCCGCGCGCGAATGATGGGGTCAAGCGCACCAAAGGGTTCGTCCATCAACAACAGATCGGGCCGCGATGCCAAGGCGCGGGCGACCCCGACGCGCTGCTGCTGCCCGCCCGATAGCTCTGCCGGATAGCGGTCGCGGAATTGCGCCGGGTCCATTGAAAACAGGTCCAGCAGTTCGTCCACGCGGGCGCGGGTTTTCTCTTTGGACCAGCCCAAAAGCTGCGGCACGGCCCCGATGTTGCGCCCCACGGTGTGATGCGGAAACAGCCCGTGCCCTTGAATGGCATAGCCGATCCGCCGCCGCAGAATATGGCCGGGCATGGATGTCGTCACCACGCCGTTGATCCGCACCTCGCCAGAGGTGGGCTCCTCTAGCCGGTTGATCATGCGCAGAAGTGTCGTTTTGCCAGAGCCAGAGGTGCCGACGATGACGGTGATCGTGCCGGTTTCCACCGTCATCGACACCGCATCGACAGCGGCCTTGCCGTCATACACCTTCGATATCTGGTCAATTTCGATCATGGCGCGCTTTCTGAAACGTGGCGAGTGTGCGGCTGGGTCAGGGCGACAAGGATGTCCATCAAGACGCCCGCGACAAGGGCAAGGGCCACCGTCGGCAGCGCGCCCAGCAGGATCAGATCGATCGCAGTTTGGTTCAGCCCCTGAAAAACAAATGCGCCAAAGCCGCCGCCGCCGATCAGCCCGGCAATCACAGCAAGCCCGATGTTCTGCACCAGAACGATGCGCAATCCGGCAAGGATGATTGGTAGGCCCAGCGGCAATTCGACCTTGGCTAAGCGTTGGATAAACGTCATGCCCATCCCGCGCGCGGCCTCTTGCGCGGCGGGGGGCGTGCTGCCGAGCCCGGCAGCGGTATTGGCGACAACGGGCAAAAGGGAATACAGGACCAGCGCGATAAAGGCGGGGGCAAAGCCGATACCGGCGATGCCGATCGCCTGCGCGCCAGGGATGGTGTCACCGACCCAGCCCAGAAGCGGGATCATGATGCCGAACATCGCCAGCGACGGGATCGTCTGCAAAAAGCTAAGGGCCGGCAACAGCGTGTCCTGCAGGCGCGGCTTGCGATAGCAGGCGATCCCCAGTGGCAAACCGATGATGGCAGCCAACAGCAGCGATCCAAGCGAAAGCCACAGATGCCGCGACAAGGCGTCAAAGAACGCAGGTTTCCGGCTGGAAAATTCCTGCATGATCGACAACTGAGACAGCAGCCCTGATGTTAAAAGCGCAGCGAGAAGGCCGAGTATGACGCCCAAAATGCCTAGCCGCGCCCATGGCCCCGGCGATAGGTTGGTCAGCCCGTCGGCCAGCAGCAGCGCCAATACCACCACCAAGCACCAGAACCCCGCAGCAGGAGAGACGCGTGCATATTCCCCGGCGCCGTCCAGCAAGGTCGTACTGCCAAGGGTCAGCAGCCAGATCAGCGCCCCCAAACCAAGCGCGGCACCGATGACGCGCAGGGTGGGCCATGCGCCCAGCACACCCATCGCCAATCCTGCCGCCAGCACGCCCAGTGCAAGCACCGACGGGCCGGGGGCCGCAAGTTGCCATGCGCGAAATCCATCGCCCGCCACGATGCGGTTCGCGGCAAGCGTCATATAGGGTGCGGTCAGGGCCGCGCACCCGAGGATGAAAAACAACAGGCCCGGCGCTGAAAGCACCGGGCCTGCCAAGCCGTATGACCGCTGGGCAGAGATTACTGCAGGACTCCGATTTGCGTCAGGTAATCCCGCGCGACGGCCTCTGCTGGTTCTCCTCCGACTTGGATGCGGCCGTTCAGCTTTTGCAGGGTTGCCATGTCTAGGCCCGCAAAGATCGGATTCAGAACCTCTGGGATGCTGGGATATTCGGCCAGCACTTCGCCGCGGATCACGGGCGCTGGTTCATAAACCGGCTGCACGCCCTTATCGTCGGCCATCACGACCAGACCCGTCGCGCCAACACCGCCATCGGTGCCATAAGCCATCGCTGCGTTCACGCCCGATGTGCCGCGCGCTGCCGCCTGAATGGTGGCCGCCGTATCGCCGCCCGACAGCACGACCGTCTGATCCGGCGAAAGGGTAAAGCCATAGGTGTCCTGCATCGCAGGCAACACAGCAGGAGAGGACACAAACTCTGTCGAGGCGGCCAGCTTGATGTCACCGCCGCCTGCAACCCAAGCGCCGAAGTCGGACATGGTCACAAGGCTGTTTTCCTCGGCGACAGGACCAGTCACTGCGATGGCCCATGTGTTGTTCGCTGGCGCGGATTGCAGCCAGACCAGACCGTTGGCATCCAAATCAAGCTCTGCCGCGCGGGCATAGCCAGCTGCGGCATCTTTCCAGATTTCGCTGTCAGCTTCGTTAAAGAAGTATGCCGCGTTGCCGGTATATTCGGGATAAAGGTCGATTTGGCCTGCCAGCAGCGCTTCGCGCACGACCTGTGTCCCGCCTAGTTGCAGACGCCGTTCAACCGGCAGACCCGCGTCTTCCAGCGCGAGGGCGATCATATTTCCCAGCAAGCCGCCTTCGGTATCGATCTTAGAGGACACCACGACGTCGGCCTGCGCGGCTGATGTCAGTGCGGCAGTCAGCCCCAACGAGGCAAGAATGAGTTTAGAAGCCATGTTCACGGTGTCCCTGATTACCTGTGTCTGCATCACACAATGCAGCCATTCGACGCTAAAATCTAGCGTGGGGGGACCTTTTGCCAAGTGAAAATCTTGGGAATACCCAGGCGGGCTGTGCCACGGCGAAAGAAAAGCAATCGAGCGATCCGCTATCGCCCCGCATAGGCAGCGCATCAAGTTGCGCTGCCTTATGGCCGTGATTTAATTTTTCGCCCGATCATTTAGACGGGAATGACGACCTTCTGGTCCTGCGCAGGCGCATCAAGCGGAAGGTGGTTATCCATAAGAACCAATATGTTTTCCGCACCGATGATGTTGCTTTGGGTCTTATATCCAATGACGTCTTCGACCGGTCTATCCAGATTGCGCGCCATCAGCAGCGTTTCCTCGGACGAGAAGTTGGTCAGGCCGCGGGCGACCTCTTCGCCGTCTTCGCTATAGACGTGCAGCACGTCGCCTTTTAGGAAGTCGCCCTGCAGCGAAATCACATCGGCCCGGCTAATGCCGCGATCCTTTTTCGCCAGATCGGCGGCCAATGCATTGGACACGACCAGCGTTCCGGATACCTGCAGCCGGTTGCTGAGCCAGACTTTCAACGGAGACGCGGTTTCGCCTGTGACCAAGCAGCGGGTAAAGCGCCGTTCTTTGTTCAGCACTGATGACACGGGGCGTTCAATGATGCCTTCGGCGATAATCGTTTCGACACCTGCGTTCTGGGCCATGTTCGCGGCCTGCATCTTGGTCAACATGCCGCCGCTGCCCAAGGCGCTGATGCCTGTTGTGGATTCCAGATGCTCGCTGACGTCTTCGATTTCAGAGATGAATGTCGCATCCGGGTCGGACGGGTCGCGGTCATACAGACCCTCGACGCTGGTCAGGATGATCAAAAGATCCGCCTCGATCATCTGGGCGACTTTGGCCGAAAGACGGTCGTTGTCACCTACGCGCAGGTCGCGGGTTGCGACGGAATCGTTCTCGTTGATGATCGGCAAAATGTCGTTTTCGAACAATCTGAACATCGTGTTCTTGATGTTCAAAAAGCGGCGACGTTCTTCCATATCTTCGACCGTGACCAGCATCTGCGCCACGTCCAAATCGAACTCTGACGCGACCTGGCGGTAGGCGTTCATCAGCAGGGGTTGGCCGCAGGCGGCAGCGGCCTGTTTGTCCAAAATGCCGGCATCCTCGGGCCGCTTTCCGATCATATTCAGACCCAGCGCGACAGAGCCGGACGAGGTCAAAACAATGTCGTGACCTTCGCGTTGAAGGTGGGCTAGATCGCTCATCAGCCCATTCATAAATGCATAGCGCAAGGTCAGGTTGTCACTGTTTGCAAGCAGGCTGGACCCGATTTTTACGACGATCTTTTGTTTCTTCGACATAGTAAGTCTCCGATATATATTTGAATTAATAGGGAAAAACCTTGGCCGTTTGCGTATCTGGACGCACCCTTGTAGCCAGCCCCTAATCATTGTTAGGGGTCCTATAACATGCACCCACTGCATAAGTGCAACCATGTCGCTGCATTGCAGCATTCATTCCGGCGCCTTTTGGCCGCCGGGCGACGTGATCAAAGGGGCGCAATCCGGTGCCGGGCTCAGTGCAGGCGCGCTGCGCCAGATGCAAGGGTCACCGAGAACAGAAAGGACAAAAGCGATGAACATACTTTTGATAGGCTGCGGCAAGATGGGCGGCGCGATGTTGCGCCAGTGGATCAAGCAGGACGCAAACCAATTTACGGTCGCTGATCCGGGGGCAACAGACCTGCCGGACGGCGTGACCCATGTCACAAAAACGACAGATCTACCGTCCGCCGCATTCGATGTCATCGTGATCGCAATCAAGCCGCAGATGATCGCCGATTTGCTGCCGGGTTATGCCCACGCCCTGAAACCCGGTGGCTGCTTTGTGTCGATCGCGGCGGGTTTCAGCGTTGGCGCACTGACGGATATCGTCGGCCAAGCTGCGATCATTCGCGTGATGCCAAATCTTGCGGCGATGGTCGGGATGGGCGTGTCGGGGCTCTACGCGAACGATGCCTGCACACCGCAGCAGATCACCGATGTCACCGCGTTCATCGCCGAGACAGGGCGCTGCGTTCCGCTAAAAAGCGAGGACGAGATTGACCGCCTGACCGCCATCAGCGGCAGCGGCCCGGGTTATGTATTCGAGGTGATGCGCACCTATGTGGCCGCCGCTGAAGAGCTGGGGTTTGACCACGACACGGCGCGTGCGCTGGTGTTCGATACGATCACGGGCACGGTCGAGGCCGCGCGCCAGTCAGACGCTTCGCTTGAAGAATTGCGCAATTCCGTGACCAGCAAGAACGGCACGACAGAGGCCGGATTGAACGCGCTGATGCGCGACGGACAATTGGACGCGCTGTTTCGTGACACCGTGCAGGCCGCATATCGCCGGGCCACAGAATTGAAATAAGCGCGGCGCTTTTGGCGCTGCGAAAGGAGAGACATATGAATGACCTAAGCACCGATACAGCCGGTATGGACGTGGCCGCCGTTGTTGCAGACCTTGGCCAGCGCGCGAAAGCCGCAGCGCAAGAGCTTGCTTTGGCCACGGCAGACCAGCGCAATTTGGCGCTACGCGAGGCGGCGAAGGCGCTGCGTGCGCGCACGGATGACATTCTGACCGCGAATGCGGCCGATCTGGACAGCATCAGCGGCAAGGATGCGGCATTCATTGATCGCCTAACCCTGACCCAAGACCGCGTGGCGGCGATGGCGGATGCCGTCGATGCTATTGCGGCGCAGTCCGACCCGCTGGGCCGCACCCTTGCGACGTTTGACCGGCCCAATGGCCTAAAGATTGACCGCGTCAGCGTGCCCATTGGCGTGATCGCGATGATCTATGAATCGCGCCCGAATGTCGGGTCGGACGCAGGCGCGCTTTGCGTGAAATCAGGCAATGCGGTGATTTTGCGGGGCGGTTCAGAAAGCCTTCATTCCTCGCGGGTTATTGTGGCCTGTCTGGCGCAGGGCCTTTTGGCTGCGGGCCTGCCCGAGGATGCCGTGCAACTGGTGGATACCCGCGACCGCGAGGCGGTAAAGCTTTTGCTGCACAGCACGGATACAGTCGATCTGGTGATCCCGCGCGGTGGGCGCGGGCTCGTGTCCCTGGTGCAGAAAGAGGCGCGCGTGCCGACGTTGCTGCATCTGGATGGCAATAATCACAGCTATATCCACCAAGACGCCGATATCGCGAAAGCCGTGGGCATTGTGCAAAACGCCAAGATGCGGCGCACTGGGATTTGCGGTGCGACCGAATGTGTCGTCATCGACCGCCAGATCGCAGATCAGGTCTTGCCGCTGCTGCGCGATGCACTTGGCGACTGCGAATTGCGTGGCGACGATGCGGCGCAAAAGATCCTGCCCGGCATAATCCCTGCAACGGACGCCGATTGGGACACCGAATATCTGAGCAACATTATTTCTGTGAAGGTTGTCGACGACTTGGCTGAGGCGATTGCGTTCGTTCAGGCCCACTCGTCTGGCCACACTGATGCGATTGTGACGGAAAACCATGACGCCGCGAAGCGGTTCATGACGGCGATTGATTCAGCCGTCGTGATGCACAATGCGTCAACGCAGTTCGCCGACGGAGGTGAGTTTGGCATGGGCGCAGAAATTGGCATCGCGACTGGTAAAATGCACGCGCGCGGCCCGGTGGGGGCCGAACAACTGACCAGCTTCAAGTATTTCGTCTTCGGTGACGGGCAGCAGCGGCCATAACTCTCGCAACCGCTGGAGCAATAGACAGGCGGCGCGAGCGGTCACGGGCTGACGTCGATTTAAGTTAGGGTGGCCCGGCCGCGATGCCGAGCCGCCCCATATGCGCGTTCCAACGCAGCTTTCGGTCGAAAGCTGGCTGATCTTTCCAGCGCAGACTAAGCAACGGTTTCGCGGATGTCTGAACCCGCGGATACATACCAGCAAAGCGATCGTTGCCTGCGGCGGTGTTTGCCATGCAGTGATCAGATCATTCATGCTTCACTAAGATATAGGAGGAGCTGGCTGGCGTGTTCGGATCCCGTCTAGCTGGAAGATGCGGGTTAGCTTCACTCTTTCTCGCGGCAGCGGAAGCCACCGACTTCCTGATTACCTTTGACAGCCGGGGGGGTGGTTTCAGGGAATGCCCGTCCCTCGTCACGGCCTAGATGGGACACTGGAACGTTGGCGTACTTGCTAACGAACAGCCCGATGGAATGCAGGCCTGATTTGTAGCCCCCAGGACGCAACGCCACGGCCCGCTTCCTAAGGTAGATTTTGGCAAGATCCCCAACCTTTGCAGAGGTTCGTTTGGTTCCGCTGAAACGCCTAAGCCCAGAGGGTTCCAGAGCAGCCCGTAGGCGAGCAACGGTTTGCTTGTTAACGCCATCTCAGTTCTCACAAAGTCCCTGAGCAGGCAGCCCTCTCAAGCGCACACGTCTTCGCCAGATCAGAACGCCTACATCGCGCGATATGGGCCGCACCGTTAGGCGCAAGTGGCCCGACCAATACATGATCAACAGCATTTAGTCGTGGCTCGTCAGGGACGTCTAGAGTGGCATCTTCATCGTTATTTAAGATGTCCAAAGTACGCAAAATATTGAATGTATAGCCAGGTGAAAATGTCTATGTACACACCGCGTAAGATGACATTGATGTCGTTACTGTCCGTGATCATATTTCTGGCGGTCGTCGGTTCTGGTGTCGTGATGTTTTCGTCAGAACTGGACCGCCGCGTCGTGGATGACAGCACGCAACTGGTGTCACGCTATTTGAATAGCCAGCGCGAAATGCTGAGCGCGTTATCCGACGATTACAATAATTGGGATGTCGCTTACGATAATATTCGTGACGGCGATATGGACTCCTTCTATGAAAATTACGCCTCGGGGGCCGAAGGCGGGGATGTTTTCACTGAATTGCATATCCTGAATGCGTTCAACCACCGATCGACCTCCTGGACACAAGGATCCGCTGATGTCCCGGTTTATGACGATAGCTATACTGCGGGGCTGGCACGCACAGTTCGGACCATGATGGCAGGGCGTCCCATTATGCCGCAGACTTCTTTTCAGTTTTATACATTTGATGAGGGTGGGTTTAAGCTTCACGCGGCGTCATATGTCATGCCGACTGACCCGATACGCCTGCGCACGTTGACCACCACAGATGCGTCCGTCGCGATCATGACGCGGGTTATTGATCAGGACGCGCTGACCAAGATGGGAAGAGACCTGCTACTGACGCAAGTCACCCTGAGCGCCGCGCCGATCGCTGACAGGTCTTATTTTGCGGTCCTTGGGCCCGATGGTGCCGTGGTTGCCTATGTGAACTGGATAAGCGCCCAGCCGGGCTCGGAACTTGTGCGGTGGATGCTGCCTTGGCTCCTGCTGGTCAGCTTGGTCTTTGTGGCCGTGTCTTCGGCCATCGCGATCGTTGCCCATCGCAACGCTACAATGCTTTTAGCTAGGGAAGAATCTGCCAATAGGGCTGCGCGAACGGACTCTTTAACAGGCATCGCCAACCGAATGGCCTTCAACGAAGGGCTCAAGAATCAATCTACCGCGCTCCGTAATTCTGTTGCGCTGATCTACCTTGACCTGAATAATTTCAAAAAAATCAATGATACCTTCGGCCACGAAGTCGGCGACGCGGTTGTCATAGGCGTATCGGCACGACTGTCCGAGCTGTCTAAAAACAACACTCTTGTGGCGCGAATGGGTGGGGATGAATTCTCGGTCGTCATTACGAACTGCGCCGACGCTAAAGCAGAAGCCTCTGCGGTTCTGTTGCAAATAGAGGCGCTGTTGGAGCAGCCGCTTATCATCAATCAAAACAGTTTTAATCTATCGGCAGCCATTGGCGTTGCCATCAACGACAACATTGTCCAAGAGCCGTCAGAAATGCTGCGTCGCGCTGATGTCGCGATGTATCACGCCAAACGATCCAGCGATCAATCAGCGCAGTTCTATGATGACGGGATAGATCAGACAGCGAAAGAGGATTTCCTGATCGAGCGCGCGCTTCGCGCTTCGATTGAGATGCCTGACGAGTTGGACATCCTGTTCCAGCCTATGGTGAGTGCGCGGACCGGTCAGTTCGTCAAAGCAGAGGCTCTTGCCAGGTGGCATTCAAAAACCATTGGTCATGTTTCACCAGAGATATTCATCACGATTGCTGAACGGTCGGGCTTAATAGGAGAATTAGGGCAAATCTTGTTCGAAAAAATATGTAGCCGTATTGTTGAATATCCAGATCTGCATGTGAGCGTAAACGTTTCTCCTATCCAGCTGCAGGATGATGCATATCTATTAGATATGAACCGCATTGTTGCAAAATACGATATAGCCCCGTCCCGGATCGAATTTGAATTAACCGAAGGCATTATCGTCGAGAACCGACAGCTTGCCGCAGTTCGACTGAAGCTGATGCACGATATGGGTTTCAAGACTTCGCTGGATGACTTCGGTACCGGATTTTCATCGATCGGGTATCTGCGGCATATGCCATTCGACACCTTGAAAATAGACCGTAGTTTCCTTTTGGAAGGGGCTTCCGAGCCCAAATGCCTTCAACTTATAAAGAGCATGATCATTGTGGGGCAAAGTATGGGGCAAAGCGTCGTTTGCGAAGGAATCGAGACCGAAGCACAGGCGAAGCTGGTGAAATCATTCGGGTGCGATTTATTTCAAGGATATTTGTTCGATAAACCGATTCCTATTGAGGTGCTTGCTCAAAAGTACTTGAAAAACTACTCGCATAAGGTTGCTTAACGGTTAGCCGCAAGCGCAACTAAGAGAACCGCACAGTGTGCCCTGCAACAGCGGCGCCATGGATATTCCCCCTCAGCACGGCCCCGGTCCCGGTCTAGCCCAATTCAGTCGCAACGGTGAATGTGGAACAGTATGACGGCTGTGATGGTAGAGGCTCTGGCTGTCTCTCGCACGACCCAAAAGCGCCCCCACCCAGCCCGTGAAGCCCAGACGACGCAGTCATGCAACGGCCTCACCAACATCCGAGGCCCGCTCTCCAACGCCTGATTAATGTCGTTGCGGGAACCGCCCGGCAAAAATAAAAATGGGGCAGCATGAACCCCCAGCAGCCGAAGCCATCAAGGAGTTTGTCACCGCGGCATCTTCCGTTTCATTGCTTAGTCTGCCAGCCAACCCCAGTAATCATTGGCATGCGCAAACCCCTGATTTAGGCAGCAACCGCAAACTCGAATACCGAAAAAACCTACACTTTGTTAGGCTCCACTTGACCTGCTGACGAACCACACGGAGGTGGCCCTTGCGAGGGCTGCCAACCTTCTTGAGGTCACGCCTACCGACGAGAACGGCTGCATGGTCACGGATACGGAGCGCGCCCCGTAAGATCATGTTCAACGGACGGCAGGTCGCGGCTTACCGCTTCGTGTACTGTGTGCTGACCGGATCGGTGCTGACCGAGGATCAGGTCGTGCGGCATCGGTGCCATAATCGGCGCTGTGTGAACCCCGAGCATCTGATTGAGGGGACCCGGGCAGACAACAAGCGCGACGACTATGATCACTGGGCCAACGGGACTGATTACCGCCACCTGTAGCGTGTGGCGCAGGCCGTCCGGGCGACCTCAGAAGGCACCCACGACACCCGCAGGACCAGAGGCATTATCCGGGGCACTTTGTGCACTCTGTCGGCCCGTGGGCCTAAGTAATCAAGTGGAGGGAGGAGCTGGCTGGGGTGGTAGGATTCGAACCTACGGTACACGCTACCAAAAAGCGTTGCCTTACCGCTTGGCTACACCCCATCAGCAAGGCGGTGGATACGATAAGCTTCGGGGGGCTTCAAGCCCCAGATCGCACTTTTTTCGCACTATTCTGACTGACCGCCATCCCGAAGAAGATCGGGGCTGTCGTCGCTATGCCTTTCGGTTGCAATCATGGCTTCTAGGGCGGTTTCATGGCTCGAATCGACGACGGTTTCGGTGTCATTCTCGGGTGCGGGGTGTCCGCAGTGGGGGGCGGATTTGGTGATGGCGATGGCTTGTGTGTTGTCGGGAATGGTGATTCCCGCCGCCTCGAGTGCGCGCTTTACCTTGCGGATGGCTTCGCCCTGCGCCAGCGTCAGTGATGCGCTGCGTTGGTCGATCCAGCCGGTGGCCTGCATGGCGATCCCGCCTGCCTCTAGCGCGGTGATCCAGACCTGCGCCGCGGGGGCGTTCAGCACGAAGGGCAGGTCTTGGATTGTCGCTTCGATTAGGGCGCGGGCGGCGGACAGGTCGCTATCGCGGGACACGTCAATTCGGAATTGAAACCGCCGTTCCGCGTTGCGGGTGTAGTTGATCAGGCGGTTAGAAAAGACCGTCGCGTTGGGAATGTGGATGTGATTACCATCGTTTGACAAAAGGATTGTGGCACGGCTGGTCAGGCGGATGACCTTGCCTTGGTCGCCGTTAATCTCGATCAAATCATTAGGCTGAAACGGCTGGCGGATCGACAGCATGATCGAGGCGATGAAGTTTTCGACCGTGTCCTTGACCGCAAAACCAAGCGCGAGGCCGACGATACCAGCGGCACCAAGGATCGTGCCCAGCAGAGCGGTCGCGCTCAGGATATCCAGCGCGATGACCAGCGCGAGCACAACAAAGCCAAGGCGCACGATTTGGCGAAAAATCTCGGCGATAAAGGGATTGGGGGCCAGCCTGTTCCACGGCTGGGGGCGCCGGGCGATCCAGAACCCGCCCCAGACGATCAGGGCAAAGACGACGGTGGCCACGGCGAGCAGCGGCAGGAACGCGATGGTCTGCGCAATCCGGGTCTGAAAGCGGTCCAGCACGGGGTTCAGCCGTGCGCCCACGTCAGAGGTTTCGGCGACATTGTTGCGGGTCGCGACGACGCCCGCCACGCGGTTCGCCAGATCATCAAGGCGCGCGGCATCGCTGGCGTTTGTCACCGTGCCGTCGAAGGTCACGACACCCTCTTGTACCGCGACGCTGACGGCATCGTAGCCGCCCAGCACGCCTAGGATATCCTGCAAGCGGGCCGCAATCGCGCCGTCTTGCTGCGTCGTGGCGACAGTGTCGATCGTGGTGGTGGGGTCCTGCGCTGCCACGGGGGCGGCCAGACAGGACAGAACGGCAATCAGCAGCAGGTATCGCATGGGCAGCCCCTAAGGTTTGGCTGCCCTGCAATCTAGGGCAGGGGGGAGGGTCGTAAAGTTAGACCCGCAGTGGGTTCGCCTTGGCCAGCGCATCGAATTGCATCAGCGAATTGATCAGCGCGCCCATCTGGTCCAGCGGGATCATGTTCGGCCCGTCAGACGGGGCGGTATCCGGCGCCTCGTGCGTTTCGATAAAGACGGCGGCGATACCGATGCTGACGGCGCAGCGGGCCATGACAGGGGCGAATTCACGCTGCCCGCCAGACGATCCGCCTTGGCCGCCCGGTTGCTGCACCGAATGGGTCGCGTCCATAACGACGGGATAGCCTGTTTTCGCCATCGTTGGCAGGGACCGCATGTCCGCAACCAGCGTGTTATAGCCAAAAGACGAACCGCGTTCGGTCAGCAAGATGCGCTTGTTTCCGGTGCTTTCGATTTTGGACACGACGTTTGGCATATCCCAGGGGGCCAGAAACTGACCCTTTTTCACGTTGATTACCGCGCCCGTTTCGCCAGCGGCTAGCAGCAAGTCGGTCTGGCGGCACAGGAAGGCGGGGATCTGCAGCACGTCGACAACTTCGGCGACGGTGGCACAATGGTCGATGCCGTGGATGTCCGTCAGGACCGGGCAACCGATGGAGTCCTTGACGCCTTGCAGCACCTTCAGCCCCTCGTCCATGCCAAGGCCGCGCATGCCCGATAGGGACGTGCGGTTGGCCTTGTCATAGCTGCCTTTAAAGATGAACTGCGCGCCGGCAGCTTTGCAGACCTCGGCCATTTGGCCGGCGATCATCTGCGCGTGGTCCGCGCTTTCTAGCTGGCAAGGGCCAGCGATGACCAGAAGGGGGCGGTCGTTGCCGACCGTCAGGTCGCCGATGTGGACGTCATGCATCAATTTGTTACCTGTTCGCGAAGGACGGAAGCGGTGATCGAGATCATAAGGTAGATGCCTGCAAAGATCAAAAAGGCCAAGATCGAATTCTCGAAGGCTTTCGGATAGGTCGCCTCGTCTGGGGCGACGGGTTCGACGCCCATCGACAAATAGCGGACCTGGCGGTTCGCTTCGATCCGGGCGGTTTCCATCTGAGTCAGGGCTTGCTGGGCCAGCATGGTCTGGAAGGTATAGTTTTCCTCGGCCAGCCGCAGTTCGGTGTTACGCGACGCCAGCGACGTGCCCGTGATGGCAGAGTTCGTCATTTGGTTGCGCAGATCGGCGATCAAGGCTTCGATATTGGAAATCTGCGCCTGCAAGCCATTTACCTGCGCCTCGTTCGGGACGCGCACGTTCAGCCGTTCCTGCAAGGACAGCGTCAGGCGTTGGCGTTCGCTTTCGAGTTGAGAGATCTGCTGCGTGCGGGCCTGCGTTTCGCCAATCGGGTCGATCTGCTGCACGTCTTCTTGCAGCTGCAGCCAAGCGGCAAGAGCGTCGCTACGCTTGCCTTCCGCCGATTCGTAGCTTTCGCGTGCGCCGGCCATCTGGTCTTCGCGCAGGCGCTGGGTCAGCTGGTCGACTTGATCCTCGGCATAGCCGATCAACGCCTCTGAAAATTCCTGACTGGTCTCGGGCGAGGGGGCGATGACGTCCATTTTCAGGATGCCTTCGGTCGGATCATAGCTAATCTTGACGCGGCTTTTGTAGATGCCAAAGGCGGCCTCGTTCGTGGCGCCCTCTGGCAAGCGTTGAATGGGATCAATCGCCGGATCGCTGAACACATCCTTAAAGTTGTGATCGTCGTCCAGCCGTACCATCGCCGCGCGGGACGACAGATAGGATTGCACCGTGATGCTATCTTGCTGCGTGGCCATCGACGTGCCTTGAAACAACCCGCCAAGCCCGCCTGAGGCCGCCGCAGGTTCCGCCTGCTGAATGACGAATTCAGAGCTGGTCGCATACATCGGGGTCGCGACATTATAGAAGTAATAGCTGACCATCAGCGTCGGCAGCAGCACGAAAACTGCAAGCCGGGACATCATCATCGCGGTGCGCCGGCGACGGCGTTTGCCCAGATCGGCCTGAATTTTCATGATCTCTGACAGGTGCCGGTCAGCAGGGCTGGCAAATTCAGTGGATGGCAAGTTGCCGGGCGTGTCGGCCATGGTTTGTGGCAGCTGAACGCGCGCATTTGGCATCCCCGGCATGCCCGGCGGCGCACCCAGCGCGGCACCCGGCGCACGCGTGCCGCCGGTGGCGTTTCCATCAGGGGCAACCAGTTCCAGCACGGTGGACCGCTGGAACGGATCGACACCTGCTAGCCGCAGTTGCCGTACGGCATCAAAATCAGAGGTCACGGCCATGCCGTTCTTTTGCGCGACGCGCCGTGCCATGCGCAGCTGCCGGCCTGTCAGACCTTCGCGGCGAATGTCTTCGATATCGGCGCTGCCTTCGGGTGCATCGCCGGTCGCAGGAACGTCCGCAGACTCGTCCAGCGTAGGCTGCTGCGGGGGCACTGGGCGCGGGGCTTCTGCCTCTGCGGGGCGCAGGGGTTCAGGCGCGGCGGGCGTTGCAGCGGCGGCACCCGGCGTGCGGATGCGGAATTTCTTAGCGGTCGGCTTCGTAGTCATAAAGCTGCTTGGCCTCTTCCAAAGTGTCGAACATATGTAATTTACCGTGGCGCAAAACGGCAGCAGAGCGGGCGAACCGTTCCAAGATTTGCGCCTGATGCGACACGATAATCACGGTCGTCTTTTCCAACCGCTCGCGCAGGATTTCACCAGCTTTGCGATTAAATTCGACGTCAGTCGTGGATGGCATGCCTTCATCGATCAGGTAGATGTCGAATTCCAGCGCCAGCATCAAGGCAAAGGTCAAACGCGACCGCATACCCGCGCTATAGGTGCCGACGGGCATGTCAAAGTATTCTTTGATCCCGCAAAGCCAACGGCAGAACGCCTCGATATAGTCAGGGTCCAGCCCGTAAAGCCGTGCGATATAGCGCACGTTTTCCCGCGCCGTGTGGCGGTTCACAACGCCGCCCATGAACCCAAGCGGGAACGAAATCCGGCAGCCGCGGTAAATCGTGCCTTCGTCAGGTTTTTCAAGGCCTGCCATCATGTTGATCAGCGTGGTCTTGCCAGTCCCGTTCGGTGCAAGGATCCCCAGCGAATTGCCCAGTTCAACGCGAAACGACACGCGATCAAGGATCACCTTGCGCGTTTTGCCAGTCCAATAGGACTTGCTGACCTGATTAAACTCCAACATCGCGTCCCTGATCCGCCCAACTTTCTGGTGCCTTTTGATGACGCACAGGGGTTAACCGTCCGTCACATCGGGCCTTCTTTTCATCGGTATGCCGTAGAATTATGGCTAAAGACAGGCGGATCTCGTAGATGCGCAGCCTTTCACTGTGGTGTGACCGGGCGTTAGCGGTTGATTGCCGGGCGCGCGACCTAAATGGATGGCATGGATCTAAAACACGATATTGCTGCCTGCCGCATCTGTGCGGACCGGTTTGCCGCAACGGCGACGCGTCACGTGCCGCGCCCGGTGGTCTGGTTCAATGGGCCGCCGCGCATTTTGATCGCAAGTCAGGCCCCCGGCGCGCGGGTCCATGCAGCGCAAACGCCGTTTTGGGACAAATCCGGCGACCGTTTGCGCGACTGGCTTGGAATTGGGCACGACGATTTTTATGACCGGGACCGGGTTGCGATCGTGCCAATGGCGTTCTGCTTTCCGGGGTATAACGCCGCAGGGTCCGACCTGCCGCCGCCGCGTGTTTGCGCTGCGACATGGCGGCAGCCGGTGATGGACAGCCTTGGCGATATCCCCCTGACGCTGCTCATCGGTGGTTATGCGCAAGGCTGGCACTTGGGTGGCAAGGTCGGCGTCACGGACCGCGTTGCCGCGTGGCGCGATCATGCGCCGCGCGTGTTCTGCTTGCCTCATCCGTCGTGGCGCAATACGGCTTGGCTGAACCGCAATCCTTGGTTTGCGACCGATCTGTTGCCCGTGCTGCGGGCCCGCGTACAAGAGGTGCTGTCATGACTGCCGCCCCCGAAATCGAAACCGACCTGGACCGCGCTCATGCTTTGATGGGCGATTCTGACACCCTGCGCCTGCGGTTCTATGAACTGCTGGCCGATACGGACCTGTTCATTCTGCTGGACGCAGAGCCTGACGGCGACAGCGTGCGCCCCTCGCTTTTTACGGTTGATGGCGCATCCTACACGCTGGTTTTCGACGCAGAGGAGCGTTTGTCCGCCTTCACCGGCCGCGCTGCGCCTTATGCGGGCCTTCCGGGCCGCGCCTTGGTGCAGATAATGGCCGGGCAGGGCATTGGCCTTGGGCTGAACTTGCAAACCGCCCCTAGCGAAATGCTGATCCCTGCGGATGCGGTCGACTGGCTGGCCTCGACGCTTGATCACGCGCCAGAGCAGGCAGAGGCGCGCCTGACCGGTGTGTCCCGCCCCACTGGCCTGCCGGACGCAGTGTTAGAGGCGCTGGATCGCAAGCTAAGCCGCTGCGCCGGTCTGGCCGATCACGCACTGCTGGTTGCGGCGGATTATGCCGACGGGGCCAAGGGGCACGTGTTGGCCTTTGTGGATGCGCCCGAAACAGCGCAAGCCGCGCTGGCCCATGCCGCAGGCGAGGCGCTGACTTTTTCCGGCATCGAAGCAGGTGTGATGGACGTGATGTTCGTGGCGAGCGCCGATGCGGTATCGCAGCGTTTAGCCCGCGTCGGCCTGCGGTTTGATCTGCCCGATGTATCGCGCCCGGCGGCTGCCGTGCCGATGGCACCGGGGTCTGATCCATCCGCGCCGCCAAAGCTGCGTTAAGGCGCGTTAATAGCCAGCCTTGCGATCCACCAGATGCAGGAAAGGTAAGCCTGCCTCGCCGCGGCGGATATTCTCTGCGATGACCTGCGCCGCCGTATCGGGGCGGGTGGTCGATGCGATATGCGGCGTCACGGTCACGCGGGGGTGGGACCAATAGGGGTCATCTGCGGCCAACGGTTCCTTGCGGAACACATCCAGCGTTGCCGCCCCGACTTGTCCGCTGCCAAGTGCCGCCAGCAAAGCCGCGTCGTCAATCAGCGGTCCGCGTCCGGGATTGACGATAAAAGCACCCGGTTCCAGCAGCGCAAGGCTGCGGGCGTTCAGAATACTGTCCGTCGCAGGCGTTTGCGGCAGCAAGAGCACGACGCCCTGCGCGCCGGACAGGGCCGTTGTCAAACCATCGTCGCCTGACAGACAGGTCAGCCCGTCGATCTGCTTTTGCGACCGGCTCCACCCCGTGACCGGAAACCCAAGCGCGGCCAGCGCTTGCCCGCAGGCAGCACCAAGCGCGCCAAGGCCCAGCACCGTGATGGGGCGATCCTTGGCCAGCGGCGGATAGACCGTATCGCGCCAGACGCCGTCTTGCCCGGCCAAATGCGCATCCATCCCAAGGTGGTGGCGCATCACATGGCCGACGACGTATTCGATCATCCCGCGCGTCAGCCCGTCATCCACCATCCGCGCCAGCGGCTGGGTCAGGGTGGTGTTGCCGACAACGGTTTCGACCCCAGCCCATAGACCCATCACCAGCCGGGTGTTCACGTAAGGCGTGAAATCCTTGACCGGTCCGTTGGGGGCAAAGACGATATAGCGCGTGTCCTGCGGCGCGTGATCGCGGGACAGGTCGCAGTCCAGTCCGGCGGCGTCAAAGGCGCGGCGCAGGGGGGCCTCGTATTCATCCCAAGCGGCGGGGCGGGCGGAAAAGAGGACTTTGATCATCGCGGCTTATGCACATGTGCGGATTGCACCAGACCGAAAGCCACCATCAACACCAGCATCGCGGACCCGCCATAGCTGACCAGCGGCAGCGGAACGCCAACCACCGGGGCCAGACCCGTGACCATCGCCATATTCACGGAAAAGAACAAAAAGAACGTCATCGCGATCCCCATCGTCAGCAGCGCCGCAAAGCGGTCTTTGTTATTCATGGCAGAGGCGACGCAGAACACAATGATCAGCACATAAAGCGCAAGGAGTGAAAACGCGCCGACAAAGCCGAACTCTTCTGCCAAGGTCGTAAAGATAAAGTCGGTGTGTTTTTCTGGTAAAAAGTTCAGCCGGCTTTGCGTGCCCTGCATAAAGCCGCGCCCGGTCCAACCGCCCGATCCCAGCGCAATCTTGGCCTGCGTGATGTGATAGCCCGCGCCAAGGGGGTCGTTGGCCGGGTCCAGAAACGTATCGATCCGGCGGAACTGATAATCCTTTAGCAACTGCCATGTCGTGCCCCGGCTGACAAACACCGCATAGACAGCGCCCACGCCAGCCCCGATCACGGTCGCGAAATAGGCCCAGTGCACGCCTGCCAAAAACATCACCGCACCGCCGCCAAATAGCAGTAGCAAGGCCGTGCCAAGGTCAGGCTGCTTCAATACCAGCGCCGTCGGCACGAGGATAAAGATCACCGGCAGCGCAACCCACACCGGATGCGACGTCTTGTTCGTCGGCAGCCAGTCGTAATAGGCGGCCAGAAACATCACGAGGGTGATCTTCGTCAGCTCTGACGGTTGCAGGCGGATAAAGCCCAGATCAATCCAACGCTGCGCGCCCATGCCGACGCTGCCGAACAGCTCTACCCCGACCAGCAAGGCGAGGGACACGGCAAAGGCAAGGCCTGCCATATTGCGCCAGAACCAGATCGGCACCATGCCAACGCCGATCATCAGGACGACGCCAAGGATGAAACGCTTGATCTGCGGCTCCATCCACGGCTGCGCCGATCCGCCAGCGACGGAATACAGCATGACAAACCCGGCAGAGGCGACAGCCATCAATAGCATGATGACGGGCCAGTTCAGGTAGAGGATCTTGCGAAACCCTGTGGGAACGAACTGGGTGTTATGCGCCAGATAGCTCATCAGACGCGGTCCTGTGCTGGTCTAATCTTTGTGATCCGCTCTGCGATGCGCTTTTGCTGTTCCTCGATCCGGCCGCGATCGGCCGAAGGGTAGGCCTCCAACGGGGGCGGGCCATCATACAGCGCCTGCAACATAATATCGCGGGCGATGGGTGACGCGGCGGTCGATCCGCCGCCGCCGTGTTCAACCACAACGGCCACCGCGAATTTCGGATTATTGATCGGCGCAAAGCAGACAAACAGCGCGTGATCGCGCCGTTCCCACGGCAGGTCCTCATTGCGGGTCACACCGCGGGCACGCTCGTCCGCTGTAATCCGCCGGACCTGAGATGTCCCGGTTTTGCCGGCCATCTCGTACCCGGCAGTCAGAATCTTTGCGCGCGCGCCGGTGCCGCGTCGGTCGTTGACCACGGCGTCCATCGACTGACGGCAGCGCCGCAGCATATTTTCGTTAATGCCAAGGGACTCGCCAATGCCGCTAGGTTCTTCGACGCCGTCGATGGATTTGATCAGGCGCGGGGTCACCATTTTGCCCGTCGCAATCCGCGCCGTCATGATCGCAAGTTGCAAGGGCGAGGCCAGGACATAGCCCTGACCAATCGACGCGTTCACCGTATCGCCGATGCGCCACGCTTCGCCGCGCACCTCTGTCTTCCACTGTTTGTCGGGGGCAAGGCCTGACGACACCGCGGACAGCGGTAGGTCATGCTTCAGTCCGATCCCCATCTTGCGCGCCATTTCAGCAATCTTGTCGATCCCGACGCGCTGGCTGACTTCGTAATAATAGCAGTCGCAGGAAAATTTCAGGCTGTCGTGGAAATTGACATTGCCGTGGCCACCGCTTTTCCAGCAGTGGAACCGCGTGCCGCCGACTTCGGTGTAGCCCCGGCAATAGACGGTTTCCTCGGGGCTGATTGCGCCGGCCTCTAGCGCGGCAAGGGCCGTGACCATCTTGAAGGTAGAGCCGGGCGGATAGGCACCCTGCACGGCCTTGGCCGCAAGGGGGCGGTATTTATTCTCGTTCAGGTCGGTCCAATCCTTGACCGAAATGCCGCGCACGAACAGGTTTGGATCAAACGACGGCGCAGAGGCGATGGCCCGCAGATCGCCGGTTTCCAGATCAATCACCACCGCGCCGCTGCTTTCGCCATCCATGCGCGCCTGCGCATAAGATTGCAGCCGCTCGTCCAGCGTCAGTTGGATATCTTTGCCAGCAAGGCCTTCTTGCCGGTCAAGTTCCCTCATCACGCGGCCAAGGGCGTTGACCTCGATCCGCTTGGTGCCAGCCGATCCGCGCAGGGTGTGTTCAAGCTTGTTTTCCACACCGGTTTTGCCGATCTGGAATTTTGGAATTTGCAGCAAAGGGTCCTGATCTTCGATCTTGGACAGGTCGTAGTCGCTAACCGGGCCCACGTAGCCAATGACGTGACCCACATCTGCGCCGTAAGGGTAATGGCGGGACAAGCCGACCTCGGCGCTGACGCCGGGCAGGGCGGGGGCATTGACGTTGATCTTGGCGACGTCTTCCCAGCGCAGGCGGTCGGTGATGGTGACCGACACGAATGACGAAAGCTTGCGCATGTCTTCCTTGGCGCGTGCGATGTCGGCGGGGTCAATGTCGACGATGGTTTGCAGACGGGCCAGCACAGCGTCCACGTCGCCTGCGTCTTCGCGCACCATGACGACGCGGTAGTTTTGTTCATTCGCGGCCAGCGGAATGCCGTTCAGGTCAAAGATCAGCCCCCGCGCCGGCGGCAGCAGGCGCACGTTGATGCGGTTTTCCTCGGCCAGCAGGCGGAACTGGTCGGCCTGTTCGATCTGCATCGATTGCATCCGCCAGCCCAGCACGCCCGCCACGCCAAGCTGCGCCGACCCAAGGATCAACGCACGGCGGCTGATGCCCCGTGACGACTGTTCGTTATCCTTGACGGGTCGCTTCATAACCGGTGCCCCAGACTATCTACCTGACCGGGCGCGGGCCGGGTCAGACCAAAAAGAACCTGCGCCACCAGCACGACAACCGGATAGATCATAATGGTCATCACCATCTGGATCAGGGTCAGCGTTAGCGGCGCTTGCGGGGTCAGCATGATCGCTAGCACCAAGCGGTTGACCAGCGTGATCGCGACGATCCCGAAGGCCACTGTACCCCATTCCAGCGCCAAAGGCACGTTGCGCAAACCACGAGAGCGTGATCGCACCGTCTCTGTCAGGACCACGACCAGCGCGGCCCATAGGCCCGGCGGGCGTTGAAATAGCAGGTCGGTCAGTAAGAACACCGCAAAGACCACGATGAACGGCAGGAATTCAGGCCGCCGCGCCACCCAAGCAAGCGAGATGGCAAGCAGCAGGTCCGGCGCGGCCCAGCTGGGCGGTGCCGTATCCAGCGGTAGAAGCTGGATAAAGATGACCGCTGTCGCCAATGCCAGAAATACGGCGCGGCCAATCCAGATGCGTGCGGCAGGGCTTTCAGCCATCGCTGCCCACTTGCGCCGACTGCGGCAGCAGGGGGCCGATCAGCGTTTCTTCGGGGATCAGCAGGCCGCCGGGATCGCTGATGTCTTCGTGGGCATGGGCGCGCAGAATGCGCAGAAATTCAAGGCGGCCGTAATCCGCGGCCAAGCGCACGCGCAAGCGGCGGTCGCTGCCAAGCGCGACTTGGCCGATCAGCAGGTCGGCAGGAAACACACCGCCATCGCCGGACGACACAACCCGGTCGCCGGGGCGGACGGCATCGGCGTTTTCCAAAAACTCCAGCGGCGGGTTCAGCGTGTTGTCGCCTGCTAGAATCGCCTTTTGTCCTGACGGCTGGATCGTCACGGGAATGCGGCTGGACGTGTCAGTCAGCAGAATCACGCGGGACGTGCTGCGCCCGACGCCGCTGATCCGGCCCACAAGGCCGATCCCGTCCATCGCGGGCCAGCCGTCCACAATCCCGTCGCGATGGCCTACATTCAGCAGCACCGACTGGCGAAACGGCGACCCAGAGTCGGTCATGACGACGCCGGTGATATAGGTCAGCTGGGGATCAAGGCGGACATTGTTCAGCTCTAGTAGGCGGGCGTTTTCCTGCTCTAGCTGCAGGGCCGCCTCTTTCCACGCTTTCATCTGCTGCAATTCGCGGCGCAGGTTGGCGTTCTGCTCTGACAGGGCAGAGTAGCTGCGGAAATCATCGACCAGCTCCACCGCGCCCGTCACAGGCGCCATGGCCCAGTCGAAGGATGGTACGATCCGGTCGATCACAGCCGCGCGAAAGCGTTCAACACGGGGGCTATCGATGCGCCACACAAGGAAAATACCCAGTAGCAATACAACACCAACCCCGACCAGCAATCTGCGGATCGGGGCGATGAAATCGTCATGGGTGTTGCGATCGCGGGCCAATGCTCGGCGCCCTTCCGGGGTTAGGGCTTAGCTGTCGTAGTCGATGACGTGGCGCAGCTGCTTTTCGTATTCCAGCGCTTTGCCGGTGCCGAGTGCAACGCAGTTCAGCGACTCGTCTGCGACGGAAATCGCCAGACCTGTCTGCTCGCGCAGGGCCAGATCAAGCTGGCCGAGCAGCGCGCCGCCACCCGTCAGCATGACGCCGCGGTCAACGATATCGGCGGCCAGATCCGGCGGAGTCGCCTCTAGCGCGGTCATCACGGCCTCGCAGATTTGCTGCACGGGTTCGGCCAGCGCCTCGGCGACTTGCGCTTGGCTGATTTCGGTCTCCTTGGGCACGCCGTTCAGCAAGTCGCGGCCACGGATGTGCATGGATGCGCCGCGCCCGTCGTCGGGCATGCGGGCCGTGCCGATGCTGGTCTTGATACGCTCGGCGGTGGATTCGCCGATCAGCAGGTTATGCTGGCGGCGCAGGTAGTTGATGATTGCCTCGTCCATGCGGTCGCCGCCAACGCGGACGGACCGGGCGTAGACGATATCGCCCAGCGACAGGACTGCCACTTCGGTCGTGCCGCCACCGATATCGACGACCATGTTACCAGTCGGGTCGGTGATGGGCATGCCTGCACCGATAGCGGCCGCAATCGGTTCAGCGATCAGGCCAGCGCGGCGGGCACCAGCGGACAGAACCGACTGACGAATCGCGCGCTTTTCAACGGGCGTCGCGCCGTGGGGCACGCAGACGATGATCTTGGGTTTAGAGAAGGTAGAGCGTTTCGCGACCTTGCGGATGAAATACTTGATCATCTCTTCGGCGACGTCAAAGTCAGCGATAACGCCGTCGCGCATCGGGCGGATCGCCTCGATGCTACCGGGGGTGCGGCCCAGCATCAGCTTGGCGTCTTCGCCAACAGCGAGCACTTTTTTCACGCCATCCTTGACGTGATATGCGACGACGGAAGGTTCCGACAGCACGATCCCACGACCCTTGATATAGATCAGCGTATTCGCTGTCCCAAGGTCGATCGCCATGTCGGATGAAAACAAACTGTGCCAGATCGCCATGTGTAGTGGCCTTCCCAAGTCGCAAAAGCAGATTTGCCAAGCGATTCCCGGTGCCGCTAGGCTTGTGCCTTATAAGGACAAGCCTTGGTGAAATGAAAGCCCCGGTTTGGTGACGTAGTGGCACGTTTTTGCCACTATGACTTTTGCAACTTTGCGGGGCGATCCTAGGTTCGGATCGCCCCGCAATTTGTCATTTTGCAACATTCAGTCGGTTACTGACCAACGTCCTTATAACTGACGCCCTTGGTGTCGTGATCGGGTGCGGTCTTTTCCCGGCGCACAATCAGGCGGTTCAGCGCGTTGATATAGGCCTTCGTGGACGCGACAACCGTGTCGGTATCCGCCGATTGGCCGGTTGCGATACGGCCATCTTCCTCAAGCCGGACGCTGACCGTGGCCTGCGCATCGGTGCCTTCGGTGACGGCGTGGACTTGATACAGCTGCAACCGCGCCTTGTGATCAAACAGCGCTTTGACAGCGTTAAAGGCGCTATCGACGGGACCGTCGCCCGTGGTGCTGGCGGACTTTTCAACGCCGTCAATCGTCAGCACGATATCGGCCGTTTGCGGGCCATCGGTGCCGCAGACCACGCGCAGGGATTTCAGCTTGATCCGGTCCTCGACCGCATCGTTCTGGCGCATCAGCGCGACAAGGTCGTCCTCGAAGACCTCTTTCTTGCGGTCGGCCAGTTCCTTGAACCGGACAAACACATCGGCCAGCTGATTGTCGGCAAGCTCGTAGCCAAGTTCCAGCAGCTTTGATCGCAACGCGGCGCGGCCGGAATGCTTGCCCATGACAAGCGAGGTTTCGGTCAGGCCCACGTCGGTGGGGCGCATAATCTCGAATGTCTCGGCGTTTTTCAGCATGCCGTCTTGGTGGATGCCGGATTCGTGGGCAAAGGCGTTCTTGCCGACGATGGCTTTGTTGAACTGCACCGGAAAGCCGGACACCGTGGCCACGCGCCGAGAGATCGCCATGATCTTTTTGCTGTCCACGTTTGAATGGAACGGCATGATGTCGGACCGGACCTTCATGGCCATCACGACCTCTTCCAGTGCGGTGTTGCCCGCCCGTTCGCCAAGGCCGTTGATCGTGCATTCGATCTGACGTGCGCCGCCTTCGACGGCGGCCAAGCTGTTCGCCGTCGCCATGCCAAGATCGTTATGGCAGTGCGTGGCAAAGATCACGTCCGTGCCGCCTTCGCATTCTGCAATCAGGCGGCGGATCAGGTCGGCAGATTCGACAGGCGCGGTGTAGCCGACGGTGTCGGGGATGTTGATCGTCGTGGCACCGGCTGCGATCGCAATCTCGACCGTGCGCTTGAGGAAGTCCCATTCCGTGCGGGTCGCGTCCATCGACGACCACTGCACGTCTTCGCACAGGTTGCGCGCATGGGTGACGCAGTCGTGGATGCGTTCGGCCATCTGGTCCATCGTCAGGTTCGGGATCGCCCGGTGCAATTCCGAGGTGCCGATAAACGTGTGGATGCGCGGCTTGGCGGCGTGCTTGACCGCTTCCCAGCAGCGGTCGATATCTTTGAAGTTCGCGCGGGACAGGCCACAGATCGTGCTGTTGCGCGAGGCTTTGGCGATGGCGGCGACGGCGGCAAAATCGCCCTCAGAGGCGATGGGAAAGCCTGCCTCGATGATATCGACGCCCATGTCGTCCAGCATGCCTGCGATTTCCAGCTTTTCAGCATGGGTCATCGTGGCACCGGGGGATTGTTCGCCATCGCGAAGGGTGGTGTCGAAAATGAGAACGCGGTCGGTCATGGTCTTTGGTCCTGAGCTTGGTCTGTGTGGGGATGTTCGGCGCTGTCACCTATCGAGCGGTCGCGCCGAAGGGCACGCTCAGGCGTGGTTCAGGCGTAGGTTACGCAGGCCTAGGGCCAAGGTGATGCGGCGCGAATTCATGGATGTGACTATAGCGCAGGTTTCGCGGGATGAAAGGGGGGAATTGAGGGCGCTGCCCTCGGCCGCGGTGCGGCCTCACCCGGGATATTTTTGACGAGAAGAAATATGGACCTGCGGGAAGCTGGGGCTAGGTCACAGTCTGGCTTGGATAAGGGGCGGCATATGGCGCGGGCATTGGTGATTGGGGCCTCCGGCGGGATCGGGCAGGCCGTTGTGCAGGCGCTGCATGATCGCGGCGACGACGTGGTGACGCTGTCGCGGCGTGCGGACGGGCTGGATGTCACAGATGCCGCGTCAGTCGCGGCGGTTTTGGGCGGGCTTGATGGCCCGTTCGAGACGATCTTTGTCGCAGTGGGTGTGCTGGGCGTGCCAGAGAAGTCGCTGGATGCGATTGACGCAGGCGCGATGGCACAGGTGTTCGCGGTGAACGCGATTGGGCCCGCGTTAATTCTGCGGCATCTGCCCCGGCTGTTGCCGCGCAATGGGCGCAGCGTCTGTGCTGTGTTGTCGGCGCGGGTGGGGTCGATTGGCGATAACGCCATTGGCGGCTGGCATTCCTACCGCGCGTCCAAGGCGGCGCTGAACCAGATCGTGCATGGCGCGGCGATTGAGCTGGGGCGCAGTCACAAGGATAGCATCGTCGTCTCGCTGCATCCGGGGACGGTCGAAACGGCGTTTACCGCAAATTATGCCGGACGACATAAGACGGTGACGGCGGGTGAGGCGGCTGGCAATTTGCTGGGCGTGATGGACGGGTTGTCGGCGGATCAGTCCGGCGGGTTTTTTGATTACGCCGGAAAGGCTGTGCCATGGTAAACCTGATCTTGGTGCTGGGCGACCAGCTGTCGATGAACCTCAGCGCCCTGCGCGCGGGCGACAAAGCTAGCGATGTGGTCGTCATGGCAGAGGTGACGGACGAGGCGGGCTATGTGCCGCATCATCCTAAGAAGATCGCGTTTTTGTTTGCTGCGATGCGAAAGTTTGCCAAGCGGCTTAGCGATGATGGCTGGACCGTCGACTATGCCCGGCTAGAGGCTGGCGAAACCAGTATCGTCGGCGCGCTGCTGGCCGCCGCGACGCGGCACGGGGCGGACCGTGTGATCGCGACAGAGCCGGGCGAATGGCGGCTGATTGAGGCGTTGACCCATTGCCCTGTGCCCGTAGATCAGCGCCCGGACGATCGCTTTATCGCGTCGCATCAGGACTTTGCCGGCTGGGCCAAGGGACGCAAAGCGCTGCGGATGGAGTATTTCTATCGCGATATGCGCCGCAAGACAGGCCTGATGATGGAAGGGGACGACCCCGCCGGCGGGCAGTGGAATTATGACCACGACAATCGCAAACCCGCGCCAGGGCAGGTCGATTACAGCGGGCCGATGCGGTTCACTCCGGACGACACTGTGCAAGAGGTGCTGACGCTGGTGGCGGCGCGTTTTGGCGATAACTTTGGTGATCTGGATGACTTTTGGTTCGCCACCGATCAGGGGCAGGCGCGGCAGCATCTGGCGCATTGGATCAAGGGCGGTCTGCCCCAGTTTGGCGATTTTCAGGACGCCATGCTGGACGACAACCGCTTCCTCTATCACGGGCTGGTCGGGCTTTATGTCAACGCGGGCCTGCTGGACCCGATGGAGGTTTGTGAGGCGGTAGAGGCTGCTTGGCAGGCGGGGGACGCACCGATTAACGCGGCAGAAGGATTTATCCGCCAGATTATCGGTTGGCGCGAATATGTGCGGGGGATCTATTTTCTAGAAGGGCCGGATTACACCCAGCGCAACGGTTTAAAGCACACGCGCGATCTGCCTGCCGTCTATTGGGGCGGCGCAACGTTCATGCGCTGCATGAAGCAAAGCGTCGCGCAAACCAAAGAGGAAGCCTATGCCCACCATATCCAGCGGTTGATGGTGACGGGTAACTTTGCGTTGCTGGCGGGGATCGCGCCCGCGCAAATACATGAATGGTATCTGGCGGTCTATGCTGACGCCTATGAATGGGTCGAGGCACCCAATGTCATCGGCATGAGCCAGTTCGCCGATGGCGGCATCATCGCCAGCAAGCCCTATGTCAGCTCTGGCAACTATATCAACAAGATGTCGGATTACTGTGGTGGCTGCGCCTATAAGGTGGCGCACAAAACGGGCAAGCAGGCCTGTCCGTTTAACCTGCTGTACTGGCATTTCCTTGACCGGCACCGCGATCTGTTCAAAGGCAATCCGCGTATGGGCAATATGTATGCCGTCTGGGACCGGATGGACGCGGCCAAGCGCCAGACCATCATCACCGAAGGCGACGACATTCTGGCGCGGCTGGACGCGGGCGAACCGGTTTAGGCCGCCAAGGACGTGCCCTGCATCACCTCTGCCGCGATCTCAAAGCTGCGGATGCGGGCGGCGGTGTTGTGGATCTGGCCGGTCAGGATGACTTCGTCCGGCTGGTAGCGGGTGATCAGGTCGGACATCTGGCGTTGCACCGTGTCAGGGCTGCCGACGGCGGTGATGCGCAGGGCGTGATCCACCGCGGCGCGCATCCCAGCGCCGATCATCCCGTCGATATCGTCCACGGGGGCAGGCAGCTTGCCCGGTTTGCCGCTGCGCAGGTTGGCAAAGGCTTGCTGGACAGACGTGCGCAGGCGCTGCGCCTCTGCATCTGTATCGGCCGCGATGACGTTGGCGGCCAGCATGAAATAGGGCTTGGCCAAGCTATCAGATGGGCGGAAGTTGCCGCGATAGGTGGCAATCGCGTCCTCTAGCGCGTCAGGCGCAAAGTGGCTGGCAAAGGCATAGGGCAGACCCAGATGGGCCGCCAGTTGTGCGCCGAACAGCGAACTGCCCAGCATCCAGACTGGTACATGCGTGCCTTGGCCGGGGTGGGCCTGCACCGGGCCAGAGGCGTCGTCGCCAAGGTAGTCGATCAGCTCCATCACGTCCTGCGGAAAGGTGTCGCCGCGCCGTTCGACACGCATCGCACGCATCACATGGCCGTCGCCGCCCGGGGCGCGGCCTAGGCCAAGATCAATGCGGTTCGGATACAGCGTCGCAAGCGTGCCAAACTGTTCAGCAATCGCCAGCGGCGCATGGTTCGGCAGCATGATGCCGCCGGCACCGACGCGCATCGTCTTGGTCGCGCCAGCGATATGCCCGATCAGCACAGAGGTCGCGGCGGATGCGATGCCCGCCATATTGTGATGCTCTGCCAGCCAATAACGATGATAGCCAAGCTGTTCGGCGCGCTGGGCAAGGGTGACGCTGGCGGCAAGCGCCTGCGCGGTGGTGCTGCCTTCGGGAACAGAGGCAAGGTCGAGGATGGAATACTGCATGGGGTGGTCCACTTTAGGGTTACTTGTAAGTTATGCCGCATCCCGATCTGTGCAAGTGGTGTGATAACATGCTTGCACGCGCCGCAGCGTCCTGTTCTGTGCTATTGCGCACAGAAAAAGACTGCGCCCCAACGCCCCGCTGCCATTAAGGAGGCCCGCCATGAGCCGTATCAATGAGACCAGAGACTTCATCCCCGTCCGCATCGCCGTGCTGACGGTCAGCGATACCCGCACGCCAGACGATGACAAATCCGGTGATACGCTGGTGGCGCGGTTGCAGGATGCTGGGCACAGTTTGGCGGCCCGTGATATCGTGAAGGATGATCGCGGAACGATCGCGGATTGCCTGCGGGCGTGGTGTGCGAACCCTGAAATTGATGTTGTCATCTCGACCGGGGGCACTGGGCTGACCGGCCGCGATGTGACCGTGGAGGCGCACCGCGATGTCTACGAGAAAGAAATCGACGCCTTTGGCATCGTGTTCACCCATGTCAGCATGGCTAAAATCGGCACCAGCGCCGTGCAAAGCCGCGCGACGGGCGGCGTGGCGCAGGGCACCTATCTGTTTGCGCTGCCGGGTAGCCCGGGCGCCTGCAAGGACGCTTGGGATGAAATCTTGGTCAAACAGCTCGATTATCGGCACAAGCCCTGCAATTTTGTGGAAATCATGCCGCGACTGGACGAACATCAGCGGCGCAAGTGACGCGCCTGTGATGTGGTGATCTGCGGGTTTCGGCCTACCTTGCGTCAAGTAAACTTACGGGATGATTGAATGCGATTTTTGCGGCGATCCTTGGTTGGTGTGTTTCTTTTGGCGGTGACGCTGGGGCTTGCGGCTTGGGCCGTGAACACCCTGCGCGGCGCTGTCGTCGCCCGCATGAACGAAGAGCCGCGCAGCTTTGCCCAGCGGGAACGGGTGTTTGCGGTCAATGTCACCGAAATCACGCCCGGCACCCTGTCGCCCGAACTGACCGTGTTCGGAGAGGTCCGCAGCCGCACGACCCTTGGCCTGCGCAGCGCGGTGGGCGGCACGGTGATCTGGACCGCGCCGGCGTTGGTCGAAGGCGGCCGCGTCACGGCAGGGCAGGACTTGCTGCGACTGGACGGGGCCAACGCACAGGCCGCCCGCGACCGGATCGCCGCTGATGTGCAAGACGCGCAAGGCGAGGTGCGTGACGCCGAAACGGGTGTGACGCTGGCCGCGGACGAGCTGACGCAAGCGCAGTCCCAACTGGATTTACGCAGGGCAGTCTTGACGCGGGCCAGCGATCTGGCGCGGCGCGGCGTGGGCACGCAGTCGGTGGTTGAAGAGGCGCAGCTTGCTGTCTCAAACGCCGAATCCACCGTGTTGACCCGCCGCCAATCGCAGGCGCAGGCGGCAGCGCGGCTGGACCTCGCCCGCACCGCACTGACCCGCGTGCAAATCGACCTAAGCGAGGCGGACCGGACGCTAGACGACACAGTTGTCACGGCGGTCTTCGACGGCGTGCTGACGGGCGTGTCCACCGCGCAGGGCGCGCGCCTGACCGCGAACGAGGAATTCGGCACGTTGATGGACCCCGATCAGCTAGAGATAGCGTTCCGCATCTCGACCGCGCAATTCGCGCGACTGCTGCAGGATGGTGGCGAGGTGATCGGCTTGCCTGTGACGGCCAGCCTGAATGTCGAAGGGCTGGATTTGAATGCCAGCGGCACTGTCGACCGCATTGGCGGGTCGGTGGGCGCAGGTCAGACCGGGCGGCAGATCTTTGCCGCGCTGGATGATGCGCCGGGGCTGCGGCCGGGGGATTTCGTGACCGTTCATGTGCTCGAACCGCCGCTTGACGGCGTGGCGCAAGTGCCCGCCACGGCGGTCGCTGCCGATGGCACCGTGCTGGTCGTTGATGCGGATGACCGCCTGCAATCGCAGCAAACGCAGGTGCTGCGGCGGCAAGGCGACGACGTGATTATCGCGACCGCCGGGCTAGAGGGCGTGCGCATCGTCACCGCCCGCACCCCCTTGCTTGGCGCTGGCATCGGCGTGCGTCCCATCGCGCCTGAGGGCAGCGCCGCGGCCGCGCCAGAGAATATCGCGCTGGATGATGACCGCCGCGCCAAGCTGAAGGCGTTCGTCACGGATAGCCGTATGCCGGATGACGCCAAGGCGCGTATTCTGGCGCAACTGGATGAACCCGAAGTGCCCGCCGCGACCATTGCGCGGCTGGAAAGCCGGATGGGGAGCTGATGGCAGGGGGCAACAATCAAACGGGGCCTCATCAAACTGGGGGCGACGCGTTGAACGCCCGCGCCGGGGGCATTCTGTCCTATTTCACCCGGCACCGGACCATCGCTAACCTGCTGCTGTTCATCATGATTGGCGCGGGCCTGATGGCTTGGCCGAATATGCGCGCCCAGTATTTCCCCGATGTGATCGTGGATGGGATCGACGTCAGCGTCCGCTGGGATGGGGCAGGGGCCGAGTCCGTGGACGAAGGTATCGTGCAGGTGCTTGGCCCCGCGTTGCAAGCCGTCGAAGGCGTCAGCGACACCTCTGCCCGCTCGACCGAAGGCAGCGCCCGCATCAGCCTTGAATTTACCCCCGGCACCGACATCGACCGCGCCGCCGAAAACGTGCAGGCCGCGATTGATGCCGCGGGCAATCTGCCAGACGACGCCGAAGATCCCGAACTGCGCCGCGGTGGCTGGTCCGACCGGGTGACGGACGTTGTGATCACCGGCCCCGTCGGCGTGGACCAGCTGGGCCGCTTTGCAGACGAGATGATTGTGCGCCTGTTCCAAGAGGGCGTCACGCAGGCCACCGTCAAAGGCATCGCCGCGCCCTCAACCGTCGTTGAAGTGCCGTCGCTGTCGCTGATCGAATACGACATCGGGCTTGCCGATATTGCGGACCGGATCGCTGAAGAAGCGGTCGGCGATGCGGTCGGTGACGTCAGCGGCGCGGCGCGGGTGCGCACGGGCGTGGCCAAACGCAGCGCAGAGCAGATCGCGGCGATTGCCTTGCGGTCCAACCCTGATGGGTCGACCCTGACCATAGGTGATGTGGCGCGGGTGAGTGTGGAAGGCGTGGACCGCAGCCGCGCGTATTTCGTCGGTGATAACCCGGCGGTGGAAATCAGCGTCGTGCGCTCTGCCACTGGGGATGCCATCGGTCTGCAAGAAAGCGTTGAAAAAGTCGCGGCACAATTGCAGGCGACTTTGCCCGCAGGCACCACGATTGACCTGATCAACGCCCGGGCAGAGCAGATTACCGGGCGGCTGGATCTTTTGTTCGAAAACGGGCTGCAAGGCCTCGCGCTGGTTGTGATCTTGCTGTTTTTGTTCCTGAACGCGCGCACCGCACTTTGGGTCGCGATGGGGATTCCGGCGTCGATGCTGGCGGCGATTGCGCTGATGTATGGCTTTGGCATCACCATCAACATGATCAGCCTGTTCGCGCTGATCCTGACGCTGGGTATCGTCGTTGATGACGCCATCGTCGTGGGCGAACACGCCGATTACCGCGCCCGCACCTTGAAAGAGCCGCCGCAAGTCGCCGCCGAAAATGCGGCGAAAAAGATGTTCAGCCCGGTGTTTTCCGCGACCCTGACGACGGTCATCGCCTTCTTTGGCCTTGTCGCTGTGGGTGGGCGCTTTGGCAGTTTGATCGCGGACATTCCGTTCACTGTGATCGTGGTGTTGGCGGCGTCTTTGGTCGAATGCTTTCTGATTTTGCCCCACCACCTAAGTCATTCCATCGGCCCTAACGCCGGGCAGGCGTGGTATGATGCGCCCTCGCGCTGGGTCAATCGCGGCTTTGATGCCTTTAGCCTGCGGGTGTTTCGCCCCTTCATGGCGCTGGTGATCCGCGCGCGTTATCCGGTGTTTGCAGCCGTCCTTTTGATCCTTGCGACCCAGGTCGCGCTGTTCATTCGGGGTGACGTGCGCTGGCAGTTCTTTTCCAACCCCGAACAGGGCGAGGTGACGGGCAATTTCGCCATGCTCCCCGGTGCCACCCGCGCTGATACGATTGAAATGATGCACGAAATGCAGCGCGCAACGCAGGTCCTATCTGACCGCATCGCGGCCGAGACAGGCACCAATCCGGTGACCTATGTCGTCGCGGAAATCGGCGGCAATGCAGGGCGCGGGATTGCTGGGTCCGACCAGAAAGACCCTGATCAATTGGGCGCCATCAGCATCAGCCTTGTCGATGCCGATAGCCGAGAGATGACGAGTTCTGAGTTCGTCAGCGCCCTGCAAGAAGAGGTCGTGCAATCGCCCATGGCCGAAACTGTCAGCTTTCGCAGTTGGGGATCGGGGCCGGGGGGCGATAGCCTAGATGTGCAGATGTTCGGCGCGGACGCGCAAACACTGAAAGCCGCGTCAGAGGCGCTCAAATCCGAACTGACCCAATTCCCCGAGATCAGCGGGCTAGAGGACAGCCTTGCCTACGACAAAGAAGAGCTGCTGCTGGAGCTGACCCCGCAGGGCGAGGCGCTGGGCCTGTCCATCGACGCGCTGGGCAGCATCCTGCGCGACCGCCTTGGCGGGATCGAGGCGGCGAGTTATCCCGATGGCGTCCGGTCCGCCACGATCCAGGTGCAACTGCCTGACGACGAGTTGACGCAGGACTTCTTGGATCGCACCCAAATCCGCACCGGCGACGGCATTTATGTGCCCTTGGGCGACGTGGTGACCGTGACCAGCCGCACCGGCTTTAGCACGGTGCGCCGGGAAAACGGCGTTCCACTGATTTCCGTCACGGGCGATTTGTCGGACGACGACCCTGACCGCGCGGCAGAGGTGAACAAGATCATTGATGAGACGATCCTGCCCGCGATCGCCGAACGCTTTGGAGTCGAAACCCGGCTGGCTGGTCTGTCAGAGCAGGAAAGCGCGTTTCTGACCGACGCACGCAATGCGCTGATCCTTGTGCTGGGCGGCATTTACCTCAGCCTCGCGTGGATTTTCAGCAGCTGGACCCGCCCCATGGTGGTGATGGCGATCATTCCCTTTGGCCTGATCGGCACGATTTACGGCCACAACGCGTGGGGCATCCCGATGAGCCTGTTCACCGTTGTCGGGATGATTGGCATGGTCGGAATCATCATTAACGATTCGATTGTGCTGGTGACGACGATTGACGAATACGCCGCCGATCGCGGGTTGGTGCCTGCGATTATCGACGGCACAGCGAACCGCTTGCGGCCTGTGCTGCTGACCACGTTGACGACCGTGCTGGGCCTTGCGCCGCTGCTGTTCGAAGGGTTGACGCAGGCCGAATTCCTAAAGCCGACTGTCGTGACGCTGGTCTATGGCTTGGGCTTTGGCATGGTGCTGGTGCTGCTGGTTGTACCGTCGCTGATCGCGATGCAGGCGGACTTTGCGCGGCAGATCACCGCCGCCCGCCGCGCCCTGCGGGCTGGCCGCCGGGCGATGTGGCTGCCTGCGGGCCTTGGCGTTGCGGCGGCCCTTGCACTGTTCGGTGCCTTGGTGTTGCCGGTGCTGCTGACCGGGGCGGCGTGGCCTGCGTTGCAAGGTATTGCGCCCGGCAACGCGGGCTTGGCGATGGGCATCTTCATTGCCGGATTGGCGGCCATTCTTGGGGCGATCTATCTGATAGCCGCGCTGGCGCTGGGCCTGCGCCGCAGCTAGCCTGCGGTGCAGCCCTGCACTTCGACCGCGCGATCCGATCCCAGCAGCGTAAAGCGCACGGCGCTGCGGTCAAAGGCAAAGGCGTCGCCTGCGCCGCGCACCAATTCGGCCTGCGCGGTTACGGTGTTGCCTTGCCGTGCGATGACGGGTTCGGACACCCAGATGTGCGGATCGCCAGCCTCGACCACCAAAGCCTCTTGTGTGCCCGTTGTGGGCAGGGTCAAAACGGCCTCTAGATGCAGGCCGTTGTCTGTTGGTGTGACGCGGCATGTGGCGGTGCCGCTGCTTTGCGGCTGGTTCAGCAGCGCCCCAACAATCGCCGGATCGCGTCCGCCGTCGGTCAAGGGCGCGTCAAAGTGCAGCTGCGCGGGGATGCAGATATCAAGGCAAACCCCGATATCCAGCGTGCCGGTCAGGCGTAGATCGCCGCTGCCTGTCACTTCGATCGGCAGCGTCAGGCTGTCGTGATAGCCAATGGACCGCATGCCGTTCTGATCGAACACCTCTGGCGTGGGCCAGTGAAACGCGACGCTTTGCACGTTGCCGCCCGTGATGGTGATCTGCGGCGGAATGCCCGCATCCCCGGGCGCGCGCCAATAGGTCTTCCACCCGGGCGCAAGCGTCAGGCGCAGGGCGGCCATATGGGTGCCTTGCGCGGTTTCCCAGCCGGGCAGAACCTCGACCGACGCGACGTCTTGGGCATGGGCTGTGGCGGGTGCCAGCAAGGCGGCGGCAAAAAGGGCATGGATATATGTCATGCCGCCCTTCCTGCGCAAAACCCTTTGACATGGGAAGTCACGAAAGGGCGATTGCAAACCTGCGTGATCCACTTGCACAGGCGCACGGTGCCGCGCATCATGGGGTATGGATGAAATGACAACGCTGGCAGGCAAGCTGCTGATCGCAATGCCCGACATGGAAGACCCGCGCTTTGCGGGCAGCGTCATTTATATCTGCGATCATTCGGATGAAGGCACGATGGGCCTGATCGTGAACCGCCCATTCCCAGACATCGCATTCCGCAAGCTATTGGCGCAAATGGGAATTTCCTGCGGCGACGCGTGCCAAGATATTGGCGTCCATTTTGGCGGCCCGGTCGAAAAGGTGCGCGGCTTTGTCTTGCACACGCTGGATTATACCGCTGACAAGGGCACGCTGCAGGTGGATGACGACATCGGCATGACAGCCACGCAAGACGTGCTGCAAGCACTGGCCGAAGGAACCGGCCCCGCCACATCGCTACTGGCCTTGGGTTACACTGGCTGGGGGCCCGGCCAGTTAGAAGAAGAGCTAGCTGACAATGGCTGGCTGACGGGGCCTGCGAATCAAGCCATCCTTTTTGGCACCGATCATGCTGGCAAATGGGCGGCAGCGCTGGCGCTGATGGGGATCTCTCCTGTGGCGTTGTCCCAGTCGGGCGGGCGCGCTTGAACACTGTTCCCCGGCGGAAATGTGGCCTAATGTGACCGCCACTTTGCCAAAGGGCTGATGATATGACCTCGATCCTGCTGCTGACGTTTCTGTTTCTGGTGGCCGGGGTCGTGGCTGTCCCGCTTGCGACCCGCGCGGGGCTAGGGTCGGTGCTGGGCTATTTGATTGCGGGCATCGTGATCAGTCCTGCGCTGCATGTGCTGAATGTAGATGTAGAACAAATCCAACATTTTGCGGAATTTGGCGTCGTCATGATGCTGTTCCTTGTCGGTTTGGAACTTGAGCCAGCAAAGCTGTGGGACATGCGCGGCCGGCTGCTTGGGCTGGGCGGTGGGCAGGTCGTGCTGACGATGGCCGCCGTGATGGCGGCCGGTATCGCCTTGGGGCTGACATGGACCGTCGCGTTGGCGGCGGCGGCGGTGCTGGCGTTGTCGTCCACGGCGATCGTTTTGCAGACCCTGACGGAAAAGGGCGTGCTTAAATCCGATGGCGGGCAGGCCAGTTTCGCCGTGCTGCTGACGCAGGACATCGCGGTCATCCCGATGCTGGCGCTATTGCCGCTGCTGGCCGTGTCCGGGGCAGGGGCTGCGGATTCGCATGACGCGGGCCTGAGCCTTGTGGCAGATTTGAACGGCTGGCAGACCGCGCTGGCCACCGTTGCCGCGATTGCGGCGGTGGTGATCGTCGGGCGCACCCTGACTGGTCCGGTCTTTCGCTTTATCGCCAAGGCGGACCTGCGCGAATTGTTTGTCGCCGCAGCCTTGATGATGGTTGTGGGTATCGCGTTGCTGATGTCGCTGGTGGGCCTGTCGCCCGCGCTGGGCACGTTTATCGCGGGTGTCGTACTGGCCAGCAGCGATTACCGGCACGAGCTGGAAAGCGATATTGACCCGTTTCGCGGCCTGCTGCTGGGCCTGTTTTTCATGTCGGTGGGGGCGGGGAGCAACTTTGTCCTGCTGTATGACCAATTCGCGCTGATCATCGGCCTGACGCTGGGCCTGATCGCGATCAAAGCTGCGGTTTTGTTCGGGCTGGCGCTGGTGTTTCGTTTGCGGCCAACTGATCGTTGGCTGTTCAGCCTTGGCCTTGCGCAAGCGGGAGAGTTCGGGTTTGTGCTGCTGTCATTTGTCGTGGCGGGGAATATCCTGCCGCAGGCTCTGGCCGACCAACTGTTACTGGTGGTGGCGCTGTCGATGCTGCTGACGCCGGGGCTGTTTATCTTTCATGACAAGGTGATCCTGCCCCGCGCCGCCAAGGGGCTGGCCCGCGAACAGGACACCATCGACGGTCCCGCTGATATTATCATCGCAGGGCACGGACGGGTCGGCGGAATCGTGAAACGGATGCTGGAAGGCGGCGGCTTTGACCCGACCGTGATCGACTATTCCGCCGCCCAGATCGACACGCTGCGCCTGTACGGGTTGCGCGCCTATTTTGGCGATGCCACCCGCCCCGACATGCTAGAGGCGGCAGGCATTCGCAGCGCGAAAATGCTGATTGTCACGATTGATGACCGCGAAAAGGCGACGCAACTGGTGGCTTATGTGAAAGAGCATTTCCCCCGCGTCCACGTCATCGCCCGCGCCCGCGACAGGCACCATGTCTACGAGCTATTTAACGCTGGCTGCCGGGACATTATCCGCGAAACCTTTGACAGCTCGGTCCGGATGGGGCGTTCCGCGCTAGAGGCGATGGGCGTGTCCCACGCGGACGCGACCGACATGGCGGATGGCTTTGTCGACGACGATTCGGCGCGGCTGATCGTCATGGCACCCGTCTTTGCAGAGGTCAAAGGCAATCCGATGGACCCGCGCTATTTGGACAAGACCAAAGCGCTGATTGGGCTGCAAGATCAGGTCTTTGCCCAGAACGGTCCCAGCTTTGGCCTGATGCGCGCCCGCATGAAAGATGCGGGCGACGATGTGGACGAAATTATTCGCCTTTACGGTGTGGCGCTGTCGCCCGACGACGAGGTGCCTAAGGTTTAATCGCCCGCAGCCACGGCCGTCAGGATTGCTTTGGCGCTGTCCGACGACCAATCGGCGTCGCCTTGCAGGCGGGCGATTTCCTGGCCTTCGGCGTTCAGGATAATCGTCACGGGCAGGCCAAGCACGCCAAAGGCGCGGGCCATTTCCTGTTTCGGGTCCAGTGCCTTGGGCAGGTTTTCGACCTCGATTTCGGCAAAGAATCGGTCAATCGCCTCTGGCGGATTGCGGCCTGTGGCGACGGTCAGCACTTTGATCTGATCACCCATCGCGTCCTGCAATTCGGACAAGTGCGGCATTTCTTTGCGGCAGGGCGCGCACCATGTCGCCCAGAAGTTCAACAGCACCGGCGTGCCAACGTAATCGGCCAGTGTGGCCTGCGATCCGTCCTGCGCGGTAAAGGTCACATCAGGTGCCGCGGTGGCCTCTGATGCGATCACCAGCTTGCGCATATCGCCGTCTTTCAGCGCCTCTAGCGCCGCATCTGCGTGGGCCGTGGTTGCGGCGGCATTTGCAAGGATCGCAAGGCCCGTATAAAGCAAGGCGGATTTCAGGGATTTCAAGGGGCGCGTCCTTCTCATGACCAAAACTGCTAACTCGATGTGGGGCGGCCGTTTCGCCGCAGGGCCGGACGCGATCATGGAGGCGATCAACGCCTCGATCGGGTTCGACAAGCGGCTGGCAGCCCAAGACATCGCCGGCTCTCGTGCCCATGCCGCCATGCTGGCGGCCACGGGTATCATCAGCAATAACGACGCGGATGCGATCCGGGAAGGCCTGCTCACGGTACTGTCAGAGATCGAGGGCGGCACGTTTCAGTTTTCCACCGCGCTAGAAGACATTCACATGAACGTCGAAGCACGCCTGAAAGAGGTCGTCGGCGAGGCGGCAGGCCGTTTGCACACGGCCCGGTCGCGCAATGACCAAGTCGCTGTCGATTTTCGCCTGTGGGTGCGCGATCAATGCGATGCCGCGGACGAAGCGCTGAAAGCGTTGCAGAACGCGCTGCTGGGTCAGGCAGAGGCGGGGGCCGATTGGGTCATGCCAGGCTTTACCCACTTGCAGGTCGCGCAGCCTGTCACATGGGGTCATCACATGATGGCTTACGTCGAAATGTTCGCCCGCGACCGGTCCCGCTTTGCTGATGCGCGCAAGCGGATGAACCTGTCGCCGCTGGGCGCAGCTGCGCTGGCGGGCACGTCGTTCCCGATCGACCGCCACATGACGGCGCAGGCGCTGGGCTTTGACGGACCGATGGGCAATTCGCTCGATGCCGTCAGCGACCGCGACTTTGCGCTGGAATTCCTTGGGGCTGCGACAATTTGCGCCGTCCACCTGTCGCGTCTGGCAGAAGAGCTGGTGATCTGGTCGTCCGCGCAATTCCGGTTCGTCAAGATGTCGGACCGCTGGTCCACCGGGTCCAGCATCATGCCGCAAAAGCGCAATCCTGACGCAGCAGAGCTGATCCGCGCCAAGATCGGCCGCATCTTTGGTGCCAACGTTGCCCTGACGATGGTGATGAAGGGGCTGCCGCTGGCCTATTCCAAGGACATGCAAGAAGACAAAGAGCAGGTCTTTGACGCCGCCGACCACCTGATGCTGGCGCTGGCCGCGATGGCGGGCATGGTGGGCGATATGACCGCCAACCGCGAAAGCCTGAAGGCTGCCGCTGGCACCGGCTTTTCCACCGCCACTGATCTGGCCGACTGGTTGGTGCGCGAGTTGGGTCTGCCGTTCCGCGATGCGCACCACATCACTGGATTACTGGTGGCGCTGGCCGAAAGCCAAGGGGAAGATCTGCCTGATTTGACCCTTGCCCAGATGCAATCGGTACATGAGGGTATCACCCAAGAGGTCTTTGACGTGCTGGGGGTGGAAAACTCTGTCGCATCGCGGACCAGTTTCGGCGGCACGTCCCCCGCCCGCGTGCGGGAGGCCGTCGCCCATTGGCGAAAGGTGCTTGGATGAACAAGGCAACGATTGCGGGGCTGCTGGCCCTGACACTGGCCATGACACTGGCCGGATGCGGCGCGCAGGATAAACCTGTCGCGCCGGGTGCGGCGCAGACGGGGGCAACGGCGAACGTGGGCCTCGGCCTTGGGCCGAACGGCGTGACCCCGGGCGTGACCTTGGCTGACGGCATTGGCCGCGTCACACTTGGACCGGGCGGCGTGCGCCTTGGGGCTGCGGGCATCCCGCTTAGCCTTGGTCTGTGATGCGTGATATGTCGCCCCTGCGCTGGGTCTGGGCGGCGCTGGCCGTTTGGGGCGCGGTGCATCCGATGTATTGGTTCGTCGCTTGGTTCCGGACCGAAGGCTGGTCGCTGCCGCGCATGATCGACGCGTGGTATGTCAACACGGCCACAACCGGACTGACCTGGGATCTGACGATTGCAGCGATCACCCTGACGGTTTGGGTGCTGGCAGAGGTCGCGGTGCGGCGCAATTGGATCGCCTTGCTGGCGATCCCTGCGACGTTCTGCATCGGGGTCAGCTGCGGGCTGCCGCTGTATCTGTTCTTGCGGGCCAAACCGATCCGCTAACGGCGCGCGCTGCTGTTTGCCGCCCTGCGGCGGCAAATGCGCCCCGCCCGCCGTCCCGTTCCATCGCACCTGATTTCGGATTCCGCGCTTGGGTTGGCGGATCAATCTGCTATGACGCCCCGGTAAGAGCGGGAGCAGTGCCTTGGATCATTTTGTGTATCAAGACGGCGTTTTGTGCGCCGAAGATGTGTCAGTCGCGGAAATCGCGGCGCAGGTCGGCACGCCGTTCTATCTGTATTCCAGCGCGACCTTGCTGCGCCACTACCGTCTGTTCGATGAAGCCTTGGCGGGCATGGACCACCTTGTCTGCTTTGCGATGAAGTCACTGTCCAATCAGGCGATCCTGCAATTGCTGGGCGAGGCTGGGGCTGGCATGGACGTGGTGTCGGGCGGCGAGTACGCCCGCGCCCGCGCCGCTGGTGTGCCCGGCGAACGCATCGTCTTTTCCGGCGTCGGCAAGACGCGGGTTGAGATGCGTCAAGCGCTGACCGGCGGCATTCGCCAGTTCAATGTCGAGAGCGAGCCAGAGATGGAAGCGCTGTCCGCTGTCGCGGTCGAACTGGGCAAAATCGCCCCGATCACCATCCGCGTGAACCCTGATGTCGACGCCAAGACCCATGCCAAGATCGCCACGGGCAAGTCGGAAAACAAGTTCGGTATCCCCATCGCCCGCGCCCGCGAAGTCTATGCCCATGCCGCGCGTTTGCCGGGGATCGAAGTGATCGGCATCGACGTGCACATCGGCAGCCAACTGACCGATCTGGCCCCGTTCGAGGCTGCCTATCTGAAGGTCGCTGAGTTGACAGAGCAGCTGCGCGCTGATGGTCACACGATCAAGCGCCTTGATCTGGGCGGCGGTCTGGGCATTCCTTATGTGCAGTCGAACGAAGCTCCCCCAAGCCCGCTGGATTACGGCGCGATGATCAAGCGCACTGTTGGCCATCTGGGGTGCGAGATCGAGATCGAGCCGGGGCGTCTGATTTCAGGCAATGCTGGCGTGCTGGTCAGCCGCGCGATTTACGTCAAAGACGGCGCTGATCGCCAGTTTCTGATCCTTGATGCCGCGATGAACGACCTGATCCGCCCGGCGATGTATGATGCGCACCACGATATCGTGCCTGTTGTGCAGCCCGAAGCCGGGGCAGAGCGTGCGACCTATGATATCGTAGGGCCAGTTTGCGAAAGCGGCGACACCTTTGCCAAGGGCCGCGCCATGGCGCAGGTCGCGCCCGGCGATCTGGTCGTCTTCCGCTCTGCCGGGGCTTATGGCGCGGTCATGGCGTCGGAATACAACTCGCGCCCGCTAATCCCCGAAGTTTTGGTCCACAACGATCAATTTGCGGTTATCCGGGCACGTCCGACCTTTGACGAAATGATTGCGCGCGATATCATCCCTGCATGGTTGTGACCTATTCGGTTGCACGACGCGCCAAGGGAGAGGCCCGCTGACCGATCACCCTGACGATCTAGCGCACCTGTCGCGTCCCGTTGCCTTGACCCGCATGGGCCTTGTGGCCGAGCGCGCGACGCGTGCCTTTTGGCCGTTGTGGAGCGTGCTTTTCGTTATTCTGACCCCGCTGATGTTCGGTTTTCAGGACCGCATGAGCCTAGAGGTGTTCTGGGGACTGTCGCTGATTGCCGCTCTGGCGGTGGGTGCCGCCTTGGTGCGCGGGTTGCGGATGTTCCGCTGGCCTAGCAAAGACGAGGCGCTTGCCCGCGTTGACGCTGCCTTGCCAGGGCGTCCGATCTCTGCCGTGCGTGATGCGCAGGCGATCGGGGCGTCCGATCCGGCCTCTGCCGCTGTGTGGCAGGCGCATCAGGCGCGGATGCGCGTGGCCACGCAGTCCGCCCGCGCGGTGCAGCCTGACCTGCGCGTGTCGGACCGCGATCCCTACGGGCTGCGGTTTATGGCTTTGCTGATGTTCGTCGTGGCCTTGCTGTTCGGATCGGTCCTGCGCGTGGGGTCTGTCGCGCAGATCGCCCAAAATGGCGGCGGCGCTGCGCTGGCGACCGGCCCCGTCTGGGAAGGCTGGATCACGCCGCCCGCCTATACCGGCAAGCCTGTGCTATATTTGAACGACATCGCGCCGGGGGCGGTGCAGGTGCCGCTCGGCTCTGACATCACCTTGCGTTTGTACGGCGAGGTTGGCGCGTTGAGCGTGACGCAGACCGTATCGGGCGACGCCGCGGTGCCCCCCGCCACCGATCCACAGCAAAGCTTTAGCGTCGCGCAGGCGGGGCAAATCACCATTGACGGGCCGAACGGCGCGGCGTGGGACGTCGGCATACTGGCCGACGCCGCCCCCTATGTCACTTTGACCGCCCCGATTGAATCCGACGCAATGGGAGAGTTGAACCAAGCCTTCGCCGCCTCGGATGATTACGGCGTTGAAAGCGGCACGGCGACTTTCGCGCTGGACCTTAGCGCGGTTGATCGCAGCTTTGGCCTGACGGTGGACCCGGACCCGATTGATCCGGTGGTGCTGGATCTGCCGATGCCATTCAGCGGTGACCGCAGCGACTTTGACGAATTTCTGATCGACAACCTGTCCCAGCATGAATTGGCGAACCTGCCCGTCACGCTGACGCTGTCCGTGACTGACGCGGCAGGCCAGACCGCAAGCACGCCAGCAGAGCCGATGACCCTTCCGGGGCGCCGCTTTTTCCAGCCTGTCGCCAAGGCGATTGTAGAACAGCGCCGCGATTTGATGTGGAGTAGGGCCAACGCCCGCCGCATCGTGCAGGTGCTGCGCGCCATTTCATATGAGCCGGACACGCTGTTCACCAATCAGGCCACCTATCTGCGCCTGCGCTTTATCATCAAGCGGCTGGACCAGTTCGACCGCGACGGGATAACGGACGAGAACGAGGCAGAGATCGTGCAGGCCCTGTGGGATCTGGCGGTCCAGCTTGAGGATGGCACCCTTGCCGATGCCCGTGAGCGCCTTGCCCGCGCCCAAGAGCGGCTGGAAGAGGCGATGCGCAATGGCGCGTCAGAGGCGGAAATCGCAGAGCTGATGCAAGAGCTGCGCGACGCCACGCAGGATTATATGCAAATGCTGGCCGATCAGATGGAGCCGGGCGACGGCACGGACGAGCCGCAGTCGGCCGAAAATTCAACACAGATGAGCCAAGACGAACTGCAGGCGCTGATGGACCGCATCGAAGAGCTGATGCAAGAAGGCCGTATGGCCGAGGCGCAGGCGCTGATGGAGCAGCTGAACAGCCTGCTGGAAAACATGCGCATCACCCAAGGCGAAGGTAGCGGCGATGGCCCGCAGACGCCGGGACAACAATCGATGCAGGATCTGGCTGATACGCTGCGCGACCAGCAAGATCTGTCCGACGATGCCTTCCGCGATATGCAGAACCAAGGGCAGCAGGGCCAGCAAGGCCAGCAACCTGGCCAAGAGCAGGGCGAAGGCCAGCAGGGCCAGGCACCCGGGCAAGGTCAGCAGCCGGGCGCTGATGGCTCTGGCGAGCAGCCGGGCCAAGAGCAAGGGCAGGGTGACGGCGAAGGCCAGAACGACGGACAGGGCAGCGGCGCAGGGGAAAACGAAGGTCAGTCCCTCGCGCAGCGCCAGCAAGCCTTGCGCGATGAATTGAACCGTCAGCGCGGCGCCTTGCCCGGTTTGCCCGGCGATGCGGGCGATCAGGCGCGGCGGTCACTGGACAGCGCCGAAGGCGCAATGGACGGGGCGGAACAGGCCCTGCGTGATGGCGATATGGCGCAGGCGATTGATCGTCAGGCCGATGCCATGGACGCCCTGCGCGACGGCATGCGCGCCATTGGCGAAGCGCTGGCCCAGAACGAGAGCCAAGAGCCGGGGCAGGGTAATGCGACGGGCGATCAGACTGGGCAAGCGCAGCCCGGTCGCCGCGACCCGCTGGGGCGGCAATTGGGCAGCACCGGGCAATATGGCACCGAAGAAAACCTGCTGCAGGGCGAAGACACCTATCGCCGCGCCGAAGAACTGCTGGAAGAGCTGCGCCGCCGCTTGGCCGAGCAAGAGCGGCCGCAGGTCGAGCGGGACTATCTGGACCGTTTGCTGGACCGCTTTTGATCTAAGAGTCTGATTCAAAACTAACTGCACCTTCTCAATCCCTTGCGAGATGCCGTGTGACGCGTCTGATGTGTGCGATGAGGATCCAAGCCTCTGCGCTTGCGATGGATTTTTCCCAATCTTTCGATAGGCGGCGACATCGGTTCAGCCAGGCGAAGGTGCGCTCGACGACCCACCGTCGCGGCAGCACTTCAAAGCCCTCCGCGGTGTCAGAGCGTTTGACGATCTGGACGGTCCATCGGCCGAGGGCCTTTAGCGCGTCCCGCAGTTTGGGCCCTGCATACCCGCCATCCGCAAATACATGTCGCAATGATGGATAGCG
>NZ_FOTF01000039.1 GCF_900114485.1 Loktanella salsilacus
GAGATGTTCCGCAAGCTGCTGGACTCCGGTCAAGCTGGTGACAACGTCGGTATCCTGCTGCGCGGCATCGACCGTGAAGGCGTGGAGCGTGGTCAGGTTCTGTGTAAGCCAAAGTCGGTTGCACCGCACACCAAGTTCGAGGCCGAGGCCTATATCCTGAACAAGGAAGAAGGCGGTCGTCACACACCGTTCTTCGCGAACTACCGCCCGCAGTTCTACTTCCGTACAACGGACGTGACCGGCACCGTGATCCTGCCCGAGGGCACGGAAATGGTTATGCCTGGTGACAACCTGAAGTTCGAAGTCGAACTGATCGCACCGATCGCCATGGAAGACGGCCTGCGTTTCGCAATCCGCGAAGGCGGCCGCACCGTCGGCGCTGGCGTTGTGTCCAAGATCCTGGCGTAAGCACGTCGCGGCTTGGGCCTGTGGCCCAAACGTGACGCGTGGGGCATGGCAGTGACTTCCTAGAAGTCATGAGAATGTCCCACAGCGTGCCAGCCTAGGTTCTAATGAAGGCCGCTTCCGAAAGGGGGCGGCCTTTTCCGTTCTCGAGCCGTGCCTAATAAAAAGGCCACCCCAAGGGGTGGCCTGATCCGTCATCGCAAATCGTTTAGATTAGGCGACAGCGTCTTTGTTGACGCCGCCCTGCATCGCGATTGCTGTCATGTGGCGGTCGCCGCCATAGGTCTGGTCGAGGCACTGTTGCAAGACCGCAGCGTCGCCGTCCAAACCGAGGCGGTTCGCAAAGGCAACCAAGGTGCCGTAGCCGGCCAGCGCGTAGTGCACCATGCGCTGATACTGCGGAATGATCGCGGCATCGCGCACGTCGGGGTCAGAGATATCATCTGACAAGCCGTGGGCGCGGGCTTCTTTCACGAGCCCTTCCATGCCTTTGCAATGCTCGGCATTTGGCGCGATCCCGTGATCGGCGCACAGCTTTTCCAGCGCGGCAATGCCGTCACTGATGCCATTGCCGCCTGCAATCAGGGCCTCGCTCAGCTCTTTGTCTGTGGCGGCGCGGCCAAGCTCTGTCACGACGGGCAGGGACTGTGTGTTCGCGCTCCACAAGTCCTGCAGTTGGTCGAGGTAGATATCTTTGAGGGTGTTCATCGCCATGATGTCTTCTCCTTTTATGATGTGCTTGGATGGCCAACGGGCGGGGCAGGGGGAATGTTCCATGATTGCCCAACATGCACCGCATCGTTTTTCTGCCGGTTTCGCACCGGAAGGGCGCATGGCCTCTTGATCCTGATCCCGGTTCGGGCTAATCGGACGACGGCCTTAGGGGTATAGCTCAGTTGGTAGAGCGACGGTCTCCAAAACCGTAGGCCCACGGTTCGAGCCCGTGTGCCCCTGCCAGTCCTCCGCCGTCTTTTCCGTTCGGAGGCGATGCACCAATGTCATCCTTCCCATCTGCGCCAACAGTCGTGTTGCACCTTGGTGCGCATAAGACAGCGACGACGCATCTACAGCATTCCCTGATCGCCCACCGTATTGATCTGTGGCAGCGCGGCATCCGCACGATGATGCCGCCGCATCTGCGCGGTGGCGGGCAAAGCCTAGAGGCGCTGTTCGATTTACCAATCAATCGCACCGTGACTGGCCACGCGCCGAACCCGGCAGAGGTGCGCGTCAAGCTGATTGGTCAGGCCAAGCGCTTTGTCGTGAGCGAGGAAAACTTACTAGGCGTTTTACAAACGCGCGAAGGTCGCATTCGCCTGCCGCTTTATCCACGCGCCCGTCAACGGCTGGCCATGCTGATCCCTGTGCTGTCGCCCGATCAAGGCGTCGATCTGTGTTTTGCGATCCGCGATCCTGCCGGGTTTCTGAATTCAGCCTACGGGCAGGTGATGATGGGCGGTCACGTTGTTGCGCCGGATGAGTTTAAGGCCCAGCAGCCGCTTGGTGACGTCGATTGGGTTGATGTCGTTAGGCGGTTACGGGCCACGCCTGGCGTGAACCGGCTGACGGTGTGGCGATACGAGGATTATATCCCGCTGTTCCCGCAGATTTGTGAACGCTTACTGGGAGATTGCGGCATTCCGATCGCGCCCTTGCCTGATGCGGTGCACGGCGGTCTGTCCTGCGCGGCTGTTGCAAATGTTCTGGCTGCTGGCCCTGATGGCGACCTTAATCCTGTCGCCGCGCGGCAGGCTTGGCCTGTTGGCCCCGGCAATCCAACTTACAATGCCTTTGCGGCGGAAGAGGTCGCCTTGTCGCGCGCGTTCTACGCGACGCAGGTCGATGAAATCGCAGCAATGGACGGTGTTGATCTGTTGCGGCAATGAAGCCGCGATGGCAGGGTTGAATTGCTGCGCCAAACCCCGTATCTGCGCACAGTCAATCGAAGGACGCTGTCATGGCCACGAATCCCGTCAAGTTCATCAACGAGACCCGCGCTGAAATCGCAAAGGTTGTGTGGCCGACCCGCCGCGAGGTCGTTCTGACCACGGTTATGGTGTTCATCATGGCTGCGCTGATGGCGACATTTTTTAGCATCGTTGATCTGGTGATCCGTCAGGGCCTGCAATTCGTCCTGACCTACTTCGGTAGCTAACCACCAACACGGTGGCGACAAACTGCCCATGCCCCCTTGAATTCAGGTGGCGTCAGCGGTAATAGCCCACAACTTACCCGGATGGCGTGCGGCGAATCGTGTTGCACGCCAAAATTTATTGTCCGGACAGGCGGCGTAAGCGGCTGGTAAAATTGGAATTTATGCGGCATGCCCTATGGGTTTTGACCGTAGTTGCGAGGTGCGAGGAACATGGCGAAACGTTGGTATTCGGTTAGCGTTCTGTCGAACTTCGAAAAAAAGATCGCAGAGACCATCCGTCAAAAGGTTGCCGAGCAAGGCATCGAAGATCAAATCGATGAAGTGCTGGTCCCGACCGAAGAGGTGATCGAGATCCGCCGGAACAAGAAAGTGACAACCGAGCGTCGCTTTATGCCTGGTTACGTTCTGGTTCACATGGAGCTGTCGGACGAAGGTTATCACCTGATCAACTCGATCAACCGCGTCACCGGATTTTTGGGCCCGCAAGGTCGCCCTAGCCCGATGCGCGATGCTGAAGTGCAGGCCATCCTTGGCCGCGTACAAGAGGGCGAAGAAAGCCCGCGTACGCTGATTCACTTCGAGATCGGTGAGAAGGTCAAAGTGAACGACGGTCCGTTCGAAGATTTCGACGGCATGGTCGAGGAAGTTGATGAAGACAACCAGCGCCTTAAGGTGACGGTGTCGATCTTTGGTCGGGCAACCCCGGTCGAACTGGAATTCACGCAGGTCTCTAAGCAGGGCTGATGTGTCTCGGACGTGGGAGCGGTTTCGCGAACCACGGCAAATTGGCCCCTTTGTGGGCCGCTTGTAGGGCGGATCTGATCCGCCGCTGAATGAAGGAGAGGCCTCATGGCCAAGAAAGTAGTAGGCACGCTGAAGTTGCAGGTTCCGGCCGGCAACGCCAAGCCAAGCCCGCCCGTCGGCCCAGCACTGGGTCAGCGCGGCATTAACATCATGGAATTCTGCAAGGCGTTCAACGCCAAGACTGCAGACATGGAAAAAGACGCGCCTTGCCCGACCGTAATCACGTATTACGCCGACAAGTCGTTCTCGATGGAAATCAAGACGCCGCCCGCGTCCTATTACATCAAGAAAGCTGCAAAGCTGTCTTCCGGTTCCAAGCTGCCGGGCCGCACGACTGCCGGCTCTATCTCTGCTAAGCAGGTGCGTGAAATCGCCGAAGCGAAGATGAAAGATCTGAATGCGACGTCCGTCGAGGGCGCCATGCTGATCATCGCGGGCTCTGCCCGGTCCATGGGCATCGAGGTGAAGTAATGGCAAAGTTCGGTAAGCGCACAACCGCTGCACGCGCAGCATTCGAAGGCAAAGCAAACGTCAAGGTCACTGAGGCCGTGTCGCTGGTGAAAGCCGCTGCAACTGCAAAGTTCGACGAAACCGTCGAAATCGCAATGGTTCTGGGTGTTGACCCGCGCCACGCTGACCAGATGGTCCGCGGCACGGTCACGCTGCCACACGGCACCGGTAAAACCGTTCGCGTTGCTGTTTTCGCTCGTGGCGACAAGGCTGACGAAGCAAAAGCTGCTGGCGCTGACATCGTCGGTGCAGAAGACCTGATGGAAACCATTCAGGGCGGCACGATCGACTTTGATTGGTGCATCGCGACTCCTGACATGATGGGTGTTGTCGGCCGCTTGGGCAAAATCCTGGGCCCACGCAACCTGATGCCAAACCCACGCGTTGGTACCGTGACGCCTGACGTCGCGACTGCTGTGAAGGACGCCAAAGGCGGCCAAGTCCAGTTCCGCGCTGAAAAAGCTGGCGTTGTTCACGCTGGTATCGGTAAGGCATCTTTCAGCCAAGAGCAGCTGGAAGAGAACGTCAAAGCATTCGTCGACGCCGTGCAAAAAGCACGTCCCGCCGGTGCAAAGGGCACATACATGAAGAAGGTCAACCTGACCTCGACCATGGGCCCAGGCGTGTCTGTCGACATCGCATCCGCGAACGGCAACTAATAGAATTTGGTGCAGCCCTTCGGGGGTGCGCCACTTCGCAGTGACAATCGATCGTCGCTGTGCTGTCCGAGACGGAGGGTACAGGCATCTGTCTGTTATAATTCCTTCCTGAGATGGGAAACGAGAACAAGATTTCCGGGGTTTAGACCTCGGGCGAGATTGGCCTCGGGACCCTGAAACGGACCCGAACGCTCCCTGAAGTCCGGGGGCAAAATTGAGCCGGGGGGAAACCCCCAAACTTGGAGTAAAACTGTGGATAGAGCACAAAAAGAGAAGCTGGTCGAAGAACTCGGCCAGATCTTTGAAAGCTCTGGCGTCGTAGTGGTTGCCCACTACGAGGGTATGACAGTTGCCGAAATGCAGGATCTGCGCGCTTCTATGCGTGAAGCAGGCGGTTCCGTGCGCGTTGCCAAGAACAAGCTCGCCAAGATCGCCCTTGAAGGTAAACCCAGCGCTTCTATTGCTGAGTACCTGACGGGCATGACGGTCCTTGCCTATTCCGAAGACCCTGTCGCTGCGGCGAAAGTGGTTGATGCATATGCTAAGAAGAACGAAAAGCTCGTTATTCTTGGTGGTGCAATGGGCGAGACTGCTCTGGATCCAGCTGGTGTGAAAGCCGTTGCCGGGATGCCAAGCCGCGAAGAGCTTATCAGCTCGATCGTGGGTTGCATCGCAGCACCTGCCGCAAACATCGCCGGGGCCATTGGCGCGCCTGCTTCGAACATCGCGAGCATTCTTTCGACTATCGAAGAGAAAGCTGCATAAAGCACCTCGACTGCCTTGGGGCTTGAAAACCCTGACGTTGGAACACAATTAAGCAAACGGAAAGCATATCAAATGGCTGATCTGAAAAAACTGGCTGAAGAGATCGTTGGTCTGACCCTTCTCGAAGCACAAGAACTGAAAACCATCCTGAAGGATGAGTACGGCATCGAGCCCGCTGCTGGCGGCGCTGTGATGATGGCTGGCCCAGCTGCTGCTGGCGAAGCTGCTGAAGAAAAGACCGAGTTTGACGTCGTCCTGAAGGACGCCGGCGCTCAGAAGATCAACGTGATCAAAGAAGTTCGCGGCATCACCGGTCTTGGCCTGAAAGAAGCCAAGGATCTGGTCGAAGCTGGCGGCAAGGTCAAAGAAGGCGCTTCCAAAGCAGAAGCCGACGAGATCAAAGCAAAGCTGGAAGCAGCTGGCGCAACGGTCGAGCTGGCCTAAGCCTCTCGCGGGCCAGATCTTTTTTGAAGATTTGGAGTTCCGGTTTTTCCATGAAAAATCGGCCACACCCGCACTGTAAAAAATGGCTGGATCTGCGCACGTCGCAGGTCCAGCCGCACCTGTCTTAAAGGTTGGCTGATCAATCAGCCCCCCTTTTGGGTAGGTGGCTCCGTCGGGAGGCCTTTGGTGGGACAAAGGTCACGTATGGACGGCACGCCCCCAGTCATAAGCAGACCACTTTGCAGCCCAGGCAACGTGATATGCGACAGACAGATATAAGGTGATATTAGATATGGCTTCTTCTTTCCTTGGCCAGAAACGCCTGCGCAAGTACTACGGCAAAATTCGTGAAGTCCTGGAGATGCCGAACCTAATTGAGGTTCAGAAATCTTCTTATGACCTGTTCCTGCGGTCCGGCGACAGCCCGATCCCGCTGGACGGCGAAGGCATCATGGGTGTGTTCCAGTCGGTTTTCCCGATTAAAGACTTCAACGAAACCGCTGTTTTGGAATTCGTGAAGTACGAGCTGGAAAAGCCCAAGTACGACGTGGAAGAGTGCCAGCAGCGCGACATGACTTACAGCGCCCCGCTGAAGGTGACACTGCGTCTGATCGTGTTTGATGTAGACGAAGATACCGGTGCGAAGTCTGTCAAAGACATCAAAGAACAAGACGTGTTCATGGGCGACATGCCCCTGATGACACATAACGGTACGTTCATCGTGAACGGCACCGAGCGCGTAATCGTGTCCCAGATGCACCGTAGCCCCGGCGTGTTCTTTGATCACGACAAGGGTAAGACGCACAGCTCGGGCAAGTTACTGTTCGCCTGCCGTATCATTCCATACCGTGGTTCGTGGCTTGATTTCGAATTCGACGCCAAGGATCTGGTGTTCTGCCGGATTGACCGTCGTCGTAAGCTGCCCGTCACGACCCTGCTGTATTCGCTGGGCCTTGACCAAGAATCTATCATGGATGCCTATTACAACACGGTTGAATTCAAGCTGGACGCCAAGTCCAACGCTTGGACCACGAAGTTCTTCCCAGAGCGCGTGCGCGGCACCCGTCCGACCTATGACCTGATCGACGCTGCAACTGGCGAAGTGATTGCCAAGGCTGGCGAAAAAGTAACGCCACGGTCCGTGAAAAAGCTGATCGACGAAGGCAATGTCACCGAGCTGCTGGTTCCTTACGAGCACATCGTTGGCAAGTTCGTCGCCCGTGACATCATCGACGAAGACACCGGCGCGATCTTTGTCGAGGCTGGCGATGAGCTGACCCTCGAGATGGACAAATCCGGCGACGTTATCGGCGGTACGCTGAAGGAACTGGTTGACGCTGGCGTCACCACGATCCCTGTGCTGGACATCGATAACATCAACGTGGGCGCATATATGCGCAACACGATGGCGGCCGACAAAAACATGAACCGCGAAACCGCGCTCATGGATATCTACCGCGTGATGCGCCCTGGCGAGCCGCCAACCGTTGATGCGGCTTCCGCCTTGTTCGACACCCTGTTCTTTGACGCCGATCGTTACGACCTGTCCGCCGTGGGCCGCGTCAAGATGAACATGCGTCTGGATCTGGATGCCGAAGATACGCAGCGTACGCTGCGCCGCGAAGACATCATTGCCTGCATCAAGGCGCTGGTCGAATTGCGCGACGGCAAGGGCGACATCGACGACATCGACCACCTCGGCAACCGCCGCGTCCGGTCCGTCGGCGAGCTGATGGAAAACCAGTACCGCGTTGGTCTGCTGCGCATGGAGCGCGCGATCAAAGAGCGTATGTCCTCGGTCGAGATCGACACGGTCATGCCGCAGGACCTGATCAACGCAAAGCCTGCTGCTGCAGCTGTGCGTGAATTCTTTGGCTCGTCCCAGCTGTCGCAGTTCATGGACCAAACCAACCCGCTGTCGGAAGTCACGCACAAGCGTCGTCTGTCTGCACTGGGACCAGGCGGTCTGACCCGTGAACGCGCTGGCTTTGAAGTGCGCGACGTTCACCCGACCCACTATGGCCGGATGTGCCCGATTGAGACGCCGGAAGGTCCGAACATTGGTCTGATCAACTCGCTGGCGACCTTTGCCCGCGTGAACAAGTATGGCTTTATCGAAACACCTTATCGCAAGGTCGTTGACGGCAAGGTGACGGATGACGTGTCATACATGTCCGCCACCGAAGAAATGCGTCACACCGTGGCGCAGGCCAACGCGAACTTGAACGAAGACGGCTCTTTCGGGAACGAACTTGTTTCGACCCGTAAGAACGGCGACTACACGCTGTCCCCACGTGAAAACGTGGACCTGATCGACGTGTCGCCTAAGCAGCTGGTCTCGGTCGCGGCATCGCTGATCCCGTTCCTAGAGAACGACGACGCTAACCGCGCTTTGATGGGTTCGAACATGCAGCGTCAGGCTGTGCCGCTGCTGCAAGCAGAAGCACCGCTGGTCGGCACGGGCATCGAAGAAGTTGTGGCCCGGGACTCCGGCGCTGCGATCATGGCGAAGCGCGCGGGCATCATCGACCAAGTTGATGCGCAGCGTATCGTTGTGCGTGCGACGTCCGATCTGGAATTGGGCGACGCAGGCGTCGACATCTACCGCATGCGCAAGTTCCAGCGTTCAAACCAGAACACCTGCATCAACCAGCGTCCGCTGGTGAAGGTTGGTGATACGGTTCTGAAGGGCGAAGTTATTGCCGACGGTCCGTCCACCGATATGGGTGAGCTGGCGCTTGGTAAGAACGTCATCGTCGCCTTCATGCCGTGGAATGGCTACAACTACGAAGACTCGATCCTGATCTCTGAGCGGATTACCCGTGACGACGTGTTCACCTCGATCCACATCGATGAATTCGAAGTTGCGGCCCGCGATACGAAGCTTGGGCCAGAGGAAATCACCCGCGATATCCCGAACGTCGGCGAGGAAGCTCTGCGCAACCTTGACGAAGCCGGTATCGTTTACATCGGTGCAGAAGTTGGGCCGGCAGACATTCTAGTGGGTAAGATCACGCCAAAGGGTGAAAGCCCGATGACGCCCGAAGAAAAGCTGCTGCGCGCGATCTTTGGCGAAAAAGCCTCTGATGTGCGTGACACGTCCCTGCGTCTGCCGCCGGGTGACTTTGGTACGATCGTCGAAGTGCGTGTGTTCAACCGCCACGGTGTGGAAAAGGACGAACGCGCCCTGCAGATCGAGCGCGAAGAAGTCGAGCGTCTGTCGCGCGACCGTGACGACGAGATGGCGATCCTTGATCGCAACATCTACGCCCGTCTGTGGTCGATGATCGAAGGTAAGGTTGCTGTTAAGGGCCCGCGCGGCTTCAAGGCAAACACCGAGATCACGCAAGAGTCCGTGTCCGAACTGTCCCGCGGTCAGTGGTGGCAGTTGGCGCTGAAGGACGAAGCTGACGCGCAGATCGTCGAGGCCCTGAACGAGCAGTACGAGATCCAGAAGAAGACAATGGATGCGCGCTTCGAGGACAAGGTCGAGAAAGTACGTCGTGGCGACGACCTGCCGCCAGGTGTGATGAAGATGGTCAAAGTCTTCGTCGCGGTGAAGCGCAAGCTGCAGCCGGGCGATAAGATGGCCGGCCGTCACGGCAACAAGGGTGTGATTTCGAAAGTTGTCCCGATGGAGGACATGCCGTTCCTCGCTGATGGCACACCGGTCGACTTCTGTCTGAACCCGCTGGGCGTGCCATCGCGCATGAACGTCGGTCAGATCCTTGAAACCCACATGGGTTGGGCTGCGCGCGGTCTGGGTATCCAGATTGACGAAGCTCTGGGTGCGTATCGCCGGTCTGGCGATCTGACCCCGGTCCGTGAAGCGCTGCGCATTGCTTATGGCGATGATGTCTACGACGAAGGCATCGAAGGCATGGACGACGCGGATATGCTGGAAGCTGCTGGTAACGTGACCCGCGGTGTGCCGATCGCAACACCTGTCTTCGACGGTGCTAAAGAGGCTGACGTGAACGACTCGCTGACGCGGGCCGGTTTCGACACCTCTGGTCAGTCGATCTTGTTTGACGGTCGTACTGGCGAGCAGTTCAGCCGCAAAGTGACGGTGGGTGTGAAGTACCTGCTGAAGCTGCACCACCTTGTCGACGACAAGATCCACGCCCGTTCCACGGGACCGTACTCGCTCGTCACGCAGCAGCCGCTGGGTGGTAAGGCGCAGTTCGGTGGTCAGCGCTTCGGTGAGATGGAGGTCTGGGCACTTGAAGCTTACGGTGCCGCCTACACCCTGCAGGAAATGCTGACGGTGAAGTCGGACGACGTGGCTGGCCGGACCAAGGTCTATGAGAGCATCGTCAAAGGCGAGGACAACTTCGAGGCTGGCGTGCCGGAATCGTTCAACGTTCTGGTCAAAGAAGTCCGGGGCCTCGGCCTCAACATGGAACTCCTGGATGCGGAGGACGGCGAATGAGTCTTGCCAAAGACATATTGTTTGTCGGCGGCAACCCTCGTAGCGGCACTTCGGCGCTCGTGTCAGTGTTGAACAGCCATCCCCATGTTCTCATGGGGATGGAAAGGTTCTTTTTTCGGATGCAGAATAAGCAGATCATGCCGTCTGACTTCGAGAAGGACCGGTTTCTGGATGTTCAGGACAGCGATACGCACGAACACGTGCGGTCGCAGTTCGGTACCAACCCGAACATTGGTGCCCGGTATGACAAGGCAATGATCGTCGGTGACAAGTTTCCGTTGATCGCGGAAGCGTATGACCATCTGACGGCACATTTCCCGGCCGCGCGCGTGCTTTATATCGTGCGTAACCCGCTGTCGGTGATGGAAAGCTATAATCGGCGGATGTCGGACAAGTCCGACAGTTGGTCGAAATCTGCGCAGGACGGCCTGAACGAATGGAATCATTCGGTCGCGGCCACCCTGAAGCGGCTGGAGACGGGGCAACCCGTCACGGTGGTCAGCTACGAAAAGCTGTTCGCTAGCCGGGCCGCGATGGATAAGCTTTTTACCGCACTGGGCGTCGACCCCAAGGCGGCCAATGCCGGTCAGCTGGACACGATTGTGGCGAAGGCTGCGGAGCTGGAGGCCAAAGAGGGGGCGCGCAAGGAAGCCCTGCGCCGCTACGTCATGCTGAATGCCTACGTGACCCCCTATCGCAAGCTTGTTGCGGAACACTGCATCCTGAGCTGACGCAGACTTCGCATAATATATCAAACGCCCGAAAGGGCGCGGCGTACTTCATAAGGACGACCAAAATGAACCAGGAACTGACAAACAACCCGTTTAACCCGGTTGCCCCGGTCAAAACGTTTGACGAAATTAAGGTCTCTTTGGCATCGCCAGAGCGGATCCTGTCGTGGTCCTTTGGCGAGATCAAAAAGCCAGAGACCATCAACTATCGTACGTTCAAGCCAGAGCGGGACGGTCTGTTCTGCGCGCGTATCTTTGGCCCAATCAAAGACTACGAATGCCTGTGCGGTAAATATAAGCGCATGAAGTATCGCGGCGTTGTCTGCGAGAAGTGCGGTGTTGAAGTCACGCTGCAGAAGGTCCGCCGCGAGCGGATGGGCCACATCGAGCTGGCTGCACCTGTTGCGCACATCTGGTTCCTGAAATCGCTGCCAAGCCGCATCGGTCTGATGCTGGACATGACGCTGCGCGATCTGGAACGCATTCTGTACTTCGAAAACTACGTCGTGATCGAACCCGGTCTGACGGACCTCACCTATGGTCAACTGATGACCGAGGAAGAGTTCAACGACGCACAGGACGCCTACGGTGCCGACGCTTTCCAAGCGAACATCGGTGCAGAAGCCATCCGCGAGATGTTGGCCCAGATCGATCTGGATGCCGAAGCAGAGCAGCTGCGTGCTGACCTGAAAGAAGCAACTGGCGAGCTGAAGCCCAAGAAGATCATCAAGCGTCTGAAGATCGTCGAGAACTTCATCGAATCCGGCAACCGTCCCGAGTGGATGGTTCTGACCGTCATTCCGGTCATCCCGCCAGAGCTGCGCCCGCTGGTGCCGCTGGATGGTGGCCGTTTCGCGACGTCCGACCTGAACGACCTTTATCGCCGCGTGATCAACCGGAACAACCGTTTGAAGCGTCTGATCGAATTGCGCGCACCTGACATCATCGTCCGCAACGAAAAGCGGATGCTGCAGGAGTCTGTTGACGCATTGTTCGACAACGGCCGCCGCGGCCGCGTCATCACGGGTGCCAACAAGCGCCCGCTGAAGTCGCTGTCCGACATGCTGAAAGGTAAGCAGGGTCGCTTCCGTCAGAACCTTTTGGGTAAGCGCGTCGACTTCTCTGGTCGTTCGGTCATCGTGACCGGTCCAGAGCTGAAGCTGCACCAGTGCGGTCTGCCCAAGAAGATGGCGCTCGAGCTGTTCAAGCCGTTCATCTACTCGCGTCTGGAAGCCAAAGGTCTGTCTTCGACCGTCAAGCAGGCCAAGAAGCTGGTCGAAAAAGAGCGTCCCGAGGTTTGGGATATCTTGGACGAGGTCATCCGCGAACACCCCGTCATGCTGAACCGTGCGCCTACGCTGCACCGTCTTGGCATTCAGGCGTTCGAGCCGGTTCTGATTGAAGGTAAGGCGATCCAGCTGCACCCGCTGGTCTGTTCCGCGTTCAACGCCGACTTTGACGGCGACCAAATGGCTGTTCACGTGCCCCTTTCGCTGGAAGCCCAGCTGGAAGCCCGTGTTCTGATGATGTCTACGAACAACGTTCTGTCGCCCGCCAACGGCGCGCCGATCATTGTTCCTTCGCAGGACATGATCTTGGGTCTGTACTATACAACGATCCAGCGCGACGGGATGAAGGGCGAAGGCATGTCCTTCTCTAACATCGAAGAAGTCGAGCATGGTCTGACCTCTGGCGAGGTGCATCTGCACGCCAAAATTCAGGCGCGGATGAGCCAGATCGACGACGAAGGCAACGAAGTCATCGTGCGCTTTGAAACGACCCCAGGCCGTCTGCGCCTTGGTGCGTTGCTGCCGCTGAATGCCAAGGCTCCGTTCAGCCTGGTCAACCGTCTGCTGCGCAAGAAAGAAGTGCAGCAGGTCATCGACACGGTCTATCGTTACTGCGGTCAGAAAGAGTCCGTCATCTTCTGTGACCAGATCATGACCATGGGTTTCCGCGAAGCGTTTAAGGCTGGCATCTCTTTCGGTAAGGACGACATGGTCGTTCCTGACACGAAGTGGCCACTGGTCGAAGAGACGCGCGACTTGGTGAAAGACTTTGAACAGCAGTACATGGACGGCCTGATCACTCAGGGTGAAAAGTACAACAAAGTCGTCGATGCATGGTCGAAGTGTAACGACAAAGTCACCGACGCCATGATGTCGACGATCTCTAAGTCGGGTGTTGACGAGAATGGTGCCGAGAACGAGCCGAACTCGGTCTACATGATGGCCCACTCCGGTGCGCGTGGTTCTGTGACCCAGATGAAGCAGCTGGGCGGTATGCGCGGTCTGATGGCCAAGCCGTCGGGTGAGATCATCGAGACGCCGATCATCTCGAACTTTAAGGAAGGTCTGACCGTTCTTGAGTACTTCAACTCGACCCACGGTGCCCGTAAGGGTCTGTCGGATACGGCGTTGAAGACAGCAAACTCGGGTTACCTGACACGTCGTCTGGTGGACGTTGCACAGGATTGCATCATCCGCGAAATCGATTGTGGCACCGATCGTGCCATCACAGCAGAAGCAGCTGTGAACGACGGCGAGGTCGTATCGTCCTTGGCAGAGCGCGTTCTGGGCCGGGTTTCGGCTGATGACGTGCTGCGTCCCGGCACCGACGAAGTCATCGTCGAGGCAGGCGAGCTGATCGACGAGCGTAAGGCTGACATGATCGACGTGGCTGGCGTTGCGAAAATGCGCATCCGTTCGCCGCTGACATGTGAAGCTGACGACGGCGTCTGCGCGACTTGCTACGGTCGTGACTTGGCGCGCGGTACGCGCGTCAACATCGGTGAAGCTGTCGGCATCATCGCCGCGCAGTCCATCGGTGAGCCCGGTACACAGCTGACGATGCGGACGTTCCACATCGGCGGTGTTGCGCAGGGTGGTCAGCAGTCCTTCCTTGAGGCAAGCCAGCCCGGTAAGGTGGAGTTCCGCAACGCGTCGTTGCTGGACAACACCGCAGGCGAGCATGTTGTCATGGGCCGTAACATGGTTCTGGCGATCGTCGACGAAAGCGGCGTCGAGCGTGCAAACCACAAGGTCGGCTACGGTTCGAAGGTCTTTGTCAAAGAAGGTCAGGACATCCACCGCGGCGACAAGCTGTTTGAATGGGATCCGTTCACACTGCCGATCATCGCCGAAAAAGGTGGTAAGGTGCGTTATGTCGACCTGATCAACGGTATCGCCATGCGCGAAGACACCGACGATGCGACGGGTATGACCCAGCGTATCGTGTCTGACTGGCGCGCGGCCCCCAAGGGCAACGAGCTGGCACCGAAGATCATCATCGCAGGCCCCGATGGGGAACCCGCGTTGAAGGACGACGGCAACCCTGTGTCCTACGCCATGTCTGTTGACGCTGTTCTGTCTGTTGAAGACGGCGAAGACATTCAGGCTGGTGACGTTGTTGCGCGTATTCCGCGTGAGGGCGCCAAGACCAAGGACATCACCGGTGGTCTGCCGCGTGTGGCCGAACTCTTTGAGGCACGTCGCCCCAAGGACCACGCCATCATTGCGGAAATCGACGGCTATGTCCGCTTCGGCAAGGACTACAAAAACAAGCGTCGCATCGCGATTGAAGCGGCGGACGACTCTGAGACCCGCGTCGAATACATGGTGCCGAAAGGCAAGCACATCCCCGTGGCCGAAGGCGACTTCGTCCAGAAGGGTGACTACATCATGGACGGCAACCCGGCCCCGCACGATATTCTTGCGGTCATGGGTGTCGAGGCGCTGGCTGACTACATGATCGACGAGGTGCAGGACGTTTACCGCCTGCAGGGTGTGAAGATTAACGACAAGCACATCGAAGTCATCGTGCGTCAGATGCTGCAGAAGTGGGAAATTCAGGACAGCGGCGATACCGTTCTTCTGAAGGGCGAGACCGTGGACAAGGCTGAGTTCGACGAAGCCAACGCCAAGGTTCTGGCACGCGGCGACCGTCCGGCAACGGGCGAGCCGATCCTGCTTGGTATCACCAAGGCGTCGCTGCAAACCCGCAGCTTCATCTCTGCCGCATCCTTCCAGGAAACCACGCGCGTGCTGACCGAAGCTTCGGTTCAGGGCAAGCGGGACAAACTGGTCGGTCTGAAAGAGAACGTCATCGTGGGTCGTCTGATCCCGGCCGGCACCGGCGGTGCCACCAGCCGGATCCGCGGCATCGCAGCATCGCGTGATGGTGTTGTGATCGAGACGCGCCGTGAAGAGGCCGAAGAGGCTGCCCGTCTGGCAGCACCGATGCCCGCACCTGCCAGCGAAGACGTTGTTGGTGCCGATGTGTTCGACACTGTGATTGTCGACACGCCGGAAAGCCGCGACGAGTAAAAACGGCCCACGGGCTGTCAGTGAAAAGGCCCCCGCATTGCGCGGGGGCCTTTTTGGTTTTGCGGTGCGGTTATCACTTACTCTTTGCGGTTGAGAATTTATTCGCCCGCTCGCCGCGCCCTCTGGCGCGGGGCAGGGGGCGCTGATACCCCGACACCATGGCACAGATATCAGACAATATGCGCGGCGCTGCCCTGATGACCGGGGCGATGGTGACATTCACGATCAACGACTCCTTTACCAAGACGTTGGGGGATGTCCTGCCGTTGTCGCAGCTTTTGTGCCTGCGCGGTCTAGGGGTGACAGTTTGTCTGATTATCATGGCGCGCGTCATGGGGCAGTTGCGGTTTGATCTATCACTGCGCGACTGGATCATCATGTTGCTACGCACCGCCGGAGAGATCGGCGGGGCCTACTTCTTTATCTCTGCGTTGTTTCATATGCCGATCGCAAACGTCAGCGCGATCATGCAGGTTCTCCCGCTAAGTGTTAGCCTTGCCGGTGCGTTGTTCATGGGCGAGGCTTTGGGGCGGCGGCGGCTGCTTGCAATTCTGGTGGGCTTTGGCGGCGTCATGTTGATCGTCCGCCCCGGCGGGGCTGATTTCAATATCTTCTCGCTTTATGCGCTTGGCGCGGTCGCCTGTGTGACTTTGCGTGACTTGATCGTGCGCAAGCTTTCGCGGTCGGTGCCATCGCTGATGGTGTCCTTGACCGCAGCGGCCGGGGTGACGGTCTCTGCGGGCTTCGTTTCACTTTGGGACGACTGGCAGCCTTTGAACGCCCACGAGGCGTTCAATTTGGCCGGTGCGACTGTGTTCGTCATCTTTGGCTATATCTTTTCCGTCGCCGCGATGCGTGTCGGAGAGATCGGCTTTGTCGCCCCGTTCCGCTATGCTAGCTTGTTGACGGCAATGATCCTTGGTGTCGTCGTCTTTGGCGAATTCCCAAACAGCCTGACGTTGATCGGGGCGGGAATCGTTGTCGCAACGGGTATTTTCACGCTTCTGCGTGAGCAGCGGCTAAGCTTGAAGCGGCGCGTTGTCCCTGACCGTATTCGTTAGGAAATACTGGGCCTGTACGACCGTTGGGGATGTGTTGACACCCTACGTCCAACGGCCTATACGGCCCCTCATCCGGGTCAGGGCGCAGTCCGTCCAAATCCGATATCATAGTTGAAGTGGTCAAGAACCGGGCACCTATAGCCTTGTTCCTCTGTTACCCACCGCACCGAACCTCCGGTAAGGGTTCGACTGCGGATTTTTTGTGCTGTTCCAATCGGAGTTGCACGCGTCATCAATCCGCGGCCCCCGGTGGTCGCCACACAAGAAAGATGGGGACAAAAGCCCAATGCCAACGATCCAGCAGCTGATCCGCAAGCCGCGTCAGCCTAAAGTAGTCCGTTCGAAATCGATGCACCTTGAAGGTTGCCCGCAAAAGCGCGGCGTCTGCACACGCGTCTATACAACCACGCCTAAGAAGCCGAACTCGGCTATGCGTAAGGTTGCTAAGGTCCGTCTGACCAATGGTTTCGAAGTCATCTCGTACATCGGCGGCGAAAGCCACAACCTTCAGGAGCACTCTGTTGTCCTGATCCGTGGCGGCCGTGTAAAAGACCTTCCAGGTGTCCGTTACCACATCCTGCGCGGTGTCCTGGATACCCAAGGCGTCAAAGACCGTAAGCAGCGTCGCTCCAAGTATGGCGCGAAGCGGCCGAAGTAAGAAACTCGGCCGACCCGGGCGACGCCCGGGAATTCGCCCGCAACTTGATAAGAGGAAAAAGACATGTCACGTCGTCACGCCGCTGAAAAACGCCAAGTCCTGCCGGACGCAAAGTTCGGTGATACCATTCTGACCAAATTCATGAACAACCTGATGGTCGACGGCAAAAAAGCCGTTGCTGAACGGATTGTTTACAATGCATTCGACCGCGTCGAAGGCAAGCTCAAGAAGTCCCCCGTGGAAGTATTCCACGAGTGCCTTGAGAACATCAAACCTTCCGTCGAAGTGCGTTCGCGCCGCGTCGGTGGTGCGACCTATCAGGTCCCCGTCGAAGTGCGTCCTGAGCGCCGCGAAGCGCTGGCGATCCGTTGGTTGATCGCTGCTGCGAAAAAGCGCAACGAAAACACGATGGAAGAGCGTCTTGCTGGTGAGCTGCTTGACGCAGTCAACGGCCGCGGCACTGCCGTGAAAAAGCGCGAAGACACTCACAAGATGGCCGACGCAAACAAAGCGTTCAGCCACTACCGCTGGTAAGCAGGAGCACCTTTTATGGCACGCGACTATAAACTCGAGCGCTACCGGAATTTCGGTATCATGGCGCACATCGACGCAGGCAAAACCACCTGCACCGAGCGGATCCTGTTCTATACCGGCAAGTCCCACAACATCGGCGAAGTCCATGACGGCGCCGCGACGATGGACTGGATGGAGCAGGAGCAGGAGCGCGGGATCACGATTACGTCCGCTGCGACCACCACGTTTTGGCAGCGCCAGGATGATCCTTCGGAAGAAGGCACGTCCGACACTAAGATCCGCATGAACATCATCGACACCCCCGGCCACGTCGACTTTACCATCGAAGTCGAGCGTTCGCTGGCTGTGCTTGACGGTGCGATCTGCTTGCTCGACGCCAACGCTGGTGTTGAACCGCAGACAGAAACCGTGTGGCGTCAGGCTGACCGCTACAAGGTGCCGCGGATCGTGTTCGTCAACAAGATGGATAAGATCGGCGCTGACTTCTACAAGTGCGTACAGATGCTTAAGGACCGCGTTGCAGCAGTTCCTGCCCCGATCCAGCTGCCAATCGGTGCCGAAACCGAACTGGAAGGCATCATCGATCTCGTGACCATGGAAGAGTGGGTCTATCAGGGTGAAGATCTGGGCGCGTCCTGGGTTCGTCAGCCGATCCGCGAAAGCATGAGCGAGCTGGCGCTGGAGTGGCGCGGCAAGCTGGTTGAGCTGGCTGTCGACATGGACGACGAAGCAATGATGGAATACCTGGAAGGCAACGAGCCTGACGTTCCAACACTGCGCAAGCTGATCCGTAAGGGTACGCTGGCAATGAAATTCGTCCCCATTCTGGCCGGTTCCGCGTTCAAGAACAAAGGCGTCCAGCCTCTGTTGAACGCTGTCATCGACTATCTGCCCAGCCCGATGGACGTTGTCGACTACATGGGCTTCAAGCCCGGCGATGAGACGGAAACCCGTAACATACCGCGCCGTGCCGATGACGACATGCCGTTCTCTGGCCTTGCGTTCAAAATCATGAACGACCCGTTTGTTGGTTCTCTAACGTTTACCCGGATCTATTCGGGCAAGCTGAAAAAGGGCGACGCGATGCTCAACTCTACCAAGGGTAACAAAGAGCGCGTCGGCCGGATGATGATGATGCACGCCATCAACCGCGAAGAGATCGACGAAGCCTGGGCTGGCGACATCATCGCGTTGGGTGGCCTGAAGGGCACTACGACCGGTGATACGCTTTGCGACCCTGCAGATCCGGTCGTTCTGGAAACGATGACGTTCCCAGAGCCAGTGATCGAGATCGCTATCGAGCCAAAGACCAAAGCCGACCAGGAAAAGATGGGCCTCGCCCTCGCACGTCTGGCAGCCGAGGATCCCTCCTTCCGCGTGGAAACTGACTTTGAATCTGGTCAGACCATCATGAAGGGCATGGGCGAACTTCACCTCGACATCCTCGTTGACCGTATGAAGCGCGAATTCAAAGTCGAGGCGAACATCGGTGCGCCGCAGGTGGCGTATCGCGAAACCATCGGCCACGAAGTCAAGCACACCTACACCCACAAGAAGCAGTCGGGTGGTTCGGGTCAGTTTGGTGAAGTCACGCTGCTGATCATGCCAACAGAGCCGGGCGAAGGTTATTCATTCGAGTCCAAGGTCGTTGGTGGTTCGGTGCCGAAGGAATACATTCCGGGCGTCGAAAAGGGTGTGAAGTCGGTCATGGACTCTGGTCCGCTGGCAGGTTTCCCGGTCATCGACTTCAAGGTGCAGCTGCTGGAAGGCAAGTACCACGACGTCGACTCCTCGGTCCTCGCGTTCGAGATCGCTGCACGTATGTGTATGCGTGAAGGCATGCGTAAGGCCGGCGCGAAGCTGCTGGAACCGATCATGAAGGTCGAAGTTGTGACCCCGGAAGAGTACACCGGCGGCATCATCGGCGACCTGACATCCCGTCGCGGGATGGTGCAAGGGCAGGACAGCCGCGGCAACGCGAACGTCATCGACGCCTTCGTGCCGCTGGCGAACATGTTCGGCTACATCAACACGCTGCGCTCGATGTCCTCGGGCCGTGCGAACTTCTCGATGCAGTTCGCTCACTACGAGCCGGTCCCGCAGAACATCTCTGACGAGATCCAGAAGAAATACGCTTAATCGGGCTGCGCGGGGGAGACCCCGCGCCCCACACCTAATTCGCATACCAAGGAGGCCATCATGGCTAAGGCAAAGTTCGAACGCAACAAACCGCACGTGAACATCGGGACCATCGGTCACGTTGACCACGGCAAGACGACGCTGACGGCGGCAATCACGAAGTACTTCGGTGACTTCAAAGCCTACGACCAGATCGACGGCGCACCCGAAGAAAAAGCACGCGGCATCACCATCTCGACCGCACACGTCGAGTATGAGTCCGAAGCACGTCACTACGCTCACGTTGACTGCCCCGGCCACGCCGACTACGTCAAGAACATGATCACCGGTGCTGCCCAGATGGACGGCGCGATCCTGGTTGTGAACGCTGCTGACGGCCCGATGCCACAAA
>NZ_FOTF01000055.1 GCF_900114485.1 Loktanella salsilacus
TGCGATCAGTGCCAATTGGGCTGCCCTGCCGGTGGAACAGTTTGACGCGAACCTGATGCGCAAGCACCGGATCGTGTCCTTTTCGCGCAGCCCCGAATCCGCCGGCATCGACATGATGCGCACCCGGATCCTGCAGCAAATGCACGACAACAACTGGCGCAGGCTTGCCATCACCTCGCCCACCGCAGGCTGCGGTAAATCCACGATTGCGCTGAACCTGGCCGTCAGCCTGTCGCGCCAGCCCGACATCCGCAGCATGCTGCTAGAGCTCGACCTGCGCCGCCCGTCGCTGGCGCGGATGCTGGGCATCAACCCGCGCCCGGTGGATTTCACCGATGTGCTGCGCGGCAAGGTCGACTTCGCCCAAAACGCTGCCTGCTATGACGGCAACCTTGCGGTCGGCCTGAACAGCACCAAAACGCGCAATGCGTCAGAACTGCTCAGCGGCGCAGGCATCAGCGACACCCTGTCCCAACTCGACGCCGCCTACCGGCCCGATATCACCATCTTTGACATGCCGCCCATGCTGGCCGCCGACGACATGATGGCCTTCGCCACCCAAGTCGACTGCGTCCTGATCATCGCCGCCACCGAACGCACCTCCACCCGAGAGATCGACATCTGCGAACAAGACCTTGCCCGCCAGACCAACGTCATGGGCGTGGTCCTGAACGAGTGCCGCTATATGGGGGACGAGGCGGGGTATGGGTATTATGGGTGAGGCCTAAGCCGTGACAAACCGCGGCGGACCATCCCCCAGCACCGCCGCCGTCAACACGCCGGTCGCATAGGCCCCGGTATCCAGCGCGATACGCCCCTCTGCCATGACGGGCTCATCCTGAATGACATGCCCAAAGGCAACCCACTGCCCGTCCGTCCGGGGCGTCGTCATGAAATCCGGATGCCCCCACAGCAGATCCCGCGACCTTTGATCCACCCAACTCCTTGCCCAGGGGCTTGATTTCGTATCCGAACAGGGCTTCAAGGTGCCATCCAGGCCAAAGTGCGATACGTCATGGATCACGAGGTCACAAGCAAAGGACAGGGAACATGAGCATGCAGAAAACCGCAATGCTGCATTTTGGGCGCAGCGGGTCCACTGTACTGGCTAAAATGTTAGAGACTCATCCAGCTATCGCATGGCATCATGAGCATTTCACCTTGCTTGAACAGCGCGACCCCACTGCCGCAACCATGTCGGCGGACAAAATGGTGGCCCGCATTGACGCGCTGGTTGCCGGTGCCCATAGCAACCGCCGCCTTGTTGGATACGAAATCAAGCTGATCAACTTTCTGCACAACCCTGCCTGTACCGCCCAGCAATTCGCGCAGGCCTTGGCCGCGCAAGAAAACCCGACGCGCGTCGTCGTGCTGCGCCGGCGCAACGTGCTCAAACGGATCCTGAGCAGTTTTCGCGCGATGAAGACTGGTGTGTATCACATCAAGTCTGATCAGGACTTGGGTGAAACACGTTATTCTGTGCCTCTACAAGCATTTGGTGATCCTGGTACCGGCATCAAACCAACAGGCATCGTTGATTTGCTGGACAAGGTCATCGCCCGCGAAGAGGCTACGGTCCGTAACGTCCGCAATACCGGCCTTGATGTGCAGACCCTGACCTACGAGGACGATATCGAAAACGATCCGGTGCAGGGTTATCGTAAGATGCTGTCATTCTTCGATTTGTCCCCGCAGGACGTTCAGCCGACGTTAAAAAAGACCGGCACTGCGCTAAAGGACGAAATTGCCAATTACGATGATCTGAAAGCCGCATTGCAGAATACGCCCTACGCATGGATGCTCTAAGTTCTCAGGCCGCAGGGCGGCCGTTCTTTATCCTCGACCCCGATCTGCGGTCGGGCTTTTCCCACAACCTGACCGCCACCACGCGGGTCACTTTGGCGGCGACGGCTGCCGGCTATGATGTCACTTGCATCGTGAACCGCAAGTTTCCGTTTTCCAATACGGATCTCGAAACTGTATGTCCTGATGTCCGCCGGATCTGGCCGACCTATGCACTGAACGCATCTGATGACCCCCAGCCAGAGGGGCCGCTCCAGTTTCACCCAGTCTATGACAGCGATCTGCCGGGCTGGGAGAAATACCTTTACGGCCTGCTGGACTTGCACGCGACCCTGACCGCCCCGCAGGACGCGGTGTTTTATATTCACACCCTTAGCGCGCCAGGCGTCATGGCGCTGCTACAATACCTGCTGAGTATCCCGCCGCACCAGCGCCCACGCATCCATGCGCTGATCTATTGCACGCCAGAGATCATTCAGGGCGAAGGCTTGCAGGGCGTCGAAACGCTGCAAGTGCTGGAACGCCTGCGTGACGAGGGGCTGCTGGGCCAAGATTTGCTGATCCACGTTGAGACCACCGGTCTTAAGTCGCATTACGCAGCCCTTGGCTTTGATTTCCCGATCTGCATGGGTCCCCTGACCATTTTGGCACCGGACACCGCAGCGCAGGCAGCCCCTCCCCCCGTGCAAGGCACCGCCCCAAAACGCGTCGTTTTTGTCGGTGAAGCGCGCGCGGAAAAGGGTTTTGATCGCCTGCCCCAGATCGTTGCCGCGATTCAGGCCGCCTATCCCGGCAATCTGGAATTTGTGCTTCAGTCCTACACAAACGCCAGTAACGACAGCCCTGCGATCACTGATGCCAAGATGCAGCTGGCCCAGATGGACGGACGCCCCCATCCCATCGCTCTGCCCGGAGAGCTCGATTACGACGCATTTCTGGCGACCATCGACGCGGCTGACTTGATCTTGATGCCCTATGACGCGGATGCGTACCGCACACGCGGGTCGGGTGTTGTCTATGACGCGATTAGCCGCCGGGTACCGGTGGTTTGCACGCCAGGGACCGATATGATCGGCACCTTCGCAGGCATGGGTGTATTCAGCCCTGACATGGACACTGCCGAAGGCTTTGGCGACACCGTGGCAGCTGTACTAAGCGGCGAGACGCCCTTTCCCGACACCGCGATTGCACGCTTCGGCATCGACCGCTTCATCAGCACGCTTACTACGCTGCATTCACCCGCGCCCCGCCCGGCAGCCCCGCAAACACCTGCGCCGCTCGTATGTTACATTCCAGCCCTGCCGGTTGATGGCGGCCACGGCTTTGTGCAGCGCGCCCACCTTGCGATGCTGTCGCATATGGCTGCCGATACGATGATCGTTGGCGTGCCTTGGGCGAACATCATCGATGGTCTTGCCTATTTTAAACGCGACACAGTCGTGCGGTATTTTGATGACCTGCTTTGGCGCGGCAAGCCGCTGTATTTTGTATCGCTGAACGACACCGAAAACTTTCGCCGCTTATTTGCTAAATATCACAGCCGCAATGCCGAGCTATTCCACGCCGATGTGCTAGAGGGACTGATACGCGACTACGTGACCATCGGACCTGTGCTGCAGGCCTATCTGAACCTGCGCACGCCAGACCGGATCGTCGCCAATTACACTTGGGCACTGCCCCTAGCTCAGCGGCTGCATGATCTGACCGGGGCTCCGACAATTTGCGAGGTTCATGACTTTCAGACTCAGCAGAATATCTTTCGCCGGCAAAGCCGGGCCGAGGCTGCGACCCTTCTGTTAGCTAAAAATCCCGACGCACCCGCCGTTACCGAAACCGTATTCGACCGGGGCTTTGCCGCAGAGGCAGCAAACGAAGCATCGGCCCTGCACAGCTTTGACCGCCGCGTTTTCATCTCGCGTACCTTGCAAGAAGATTTGGCCCGCTATGGCGGCCCGGACGGTGATGTCATCTATCCGCCAAACGTCGCCCTGCCCGCAGAACGGGACTTTGACATGGACCGCGCCGATCTGCTGGATGGTGACCATTTGCGGCGGCTGAAACTGGCGCAACTGGCCCCGGGCCATAGCGCGCAAGGCCAAAGTCATAGCATCGACGTGGTCTTTGTCGGCACCGCCCATGCTGCCAACATCACCAGTTTGCGTTTCTTTCTGGACGATGTGCTGCCCTTGCTGCCGCAGGACCAGCAGATCAACATCTTTATCGTCGGCAATATTGACCAAGGGTTCCAGCCTGATGAAAGGGCTGCTTTGGCCGCGCGCCATGTCTTTTTCATGGGCCGCGTGACATCGGTGACCGACTGGTATCTTGCCTCCAAGATCGTGCTACTGCCCGTTATCGAAGGCACCGGCTTCCCAACCAAAGTGATCGAAGCGCTGTCGCTGGGCCAATGTTTCTCGGCGATGTCGGGATCATTCTATGAACTTGCCGCGCAAATCGGCGGTGCCTTTCCAACCGCCGATACCGCTGCGCAAATGGCCGATGATATCGTGCAACTGCTATCAGATCCCGCCGCCCGCACCGCGCGGGGCAAGTCGGGGCAGGCATTTTACGACCGTATCTTTGGGATGGGTGATTATCTGACGCGCTGGTCGGATGTCCTGGCATTGCCTGTGGCAAAGACCACACTTCAGCCGCCCCTGCCCCATGTCGAATGCCCGGACGCCGTGGACCGGTTGTTGCGGCTGGCTGCGATCCCACTGGATGATGCTGCCATGTTTATGGGCCCGCGCCTGACCGGCCTTGCCGGCGACTGGAGCAAACCCGAACCCGAAGCGCGCTGGATTGACGGGACAACGGCGCATCTGTTCCTACGGGCCCCAAACGGCCCGCGCGAGGTAACGGGCGTTTTCATAGCCCTACGGATGCGACACAGCCGTGGCCCCGTAACCGTATTGGCCAATGGCATCCCGCAAGGCAATTTTGTCGCGGGGCCACAGGTTCAAATCCACTATCTGCCCTTTGCACAGCCTTTGACTGTGTCTGATGTCATGACCCTCACCCTCATCACGCCGCACACGGCACCCGATGGCGGCGAAGACACGCGCAGCCTGTCGGCGCTCGTGTACTATATGCGGGTCGAGGCGCGCGACGCCCCCAGCGATGACGACATGCCCCTTCACGACATACCGGTGACAGTGAATGCGCCCGGGCGTCTGCACTGGTGGTCCGAACACCATAGCGAAGGCCCCTATCCAGAGCAGGGTCTGCCAAACCGCTTTCGCTGGATCGGTGCGGGCGGCATGCATGTCGATTACACCGATGGCGCAAACCCAGACCTTTTGCAGACGGACCCTATCTTTTTGCAGATCGACGGGTTCACCCAGATGCAGCACCAGTCACTGGTTATGACGCTGGGCGAACAGGTTATCACCCGCCTTCCCCTTGCCGGTAATAGCCATGGCCGGACCCCTTTCACCCGGATCATTCCCCTGCACGAAGGCACCGTGACCTTGCGCCCGGCCCGTACCCAGCGCTTTGCCCCCCCCGACGGGCGCAGCGCCGGCTTTGCCGTCACCGGGTTGCGGATCTTTACCGCAACCGGGCACGGCGACCGGATCGCGCAGAACTATGTTGGCAATATTGTTATCCGCTCGGATGCCTGACAGCGGCCTTTGCGTAAACCTGTCCCCCTCTTTGGGCGGACGGGTTTACGCGCCTGCGGCACCCGCTTAGAAACAAGGCAACCGCCGGCATATGACTTTTCAGAAAGCCCTCGCATGACCAAAACACATGTCATTTCGAACTGCGCGACTTGGGGATTAACCCGGTCCCTTAAGGTCTTCTGCCCGGATCTGGATATCGGCATGACCAAAATCACCGCTGCGCAGGCCGACAAAGATGCAACCCGCCTTGCCTTAACAGAGGC
>NZ_FOTF01000020.1 GCF_900114485.1 Loktanella salsilacus
ATGATGACGAAACAACAGGATTACCGGAATCCGGTGGCGACGATGGCGTAGCGAAGATTGCGCGTCACGACGTCCCGGTAAGTTGGGGGTGTGAGGAGGTCACTGAACAGTAAGGGCAAAGGATCGATCAGATCCGGGTCAGAGAAAGCAGCATTTGCGCAGGAGCCAAAGAGCTCGGTTTGTTGATTTGCTTCTGGTCCGCGCATCGCCATACCGGCCCGCGGTCACATCAACGCCGCACACAGAGGCCTGATACATGACAGCACCCGATCACACGCTCGCACCGTTCAAAAATCACTTGCACCAACGGGGGCATCCATACATGGCTCAGATGGAAGGCCGCTCATCCGGGCACTGACCTTTTGGCGAAAATGCTGCCGGTTTTAATCGCCGTGGGTTTAGCAAGCGGCGGCGTGCTTTTGTGGATTGTCCGGCATTTGCTGCGCGTGTCGGGCCAACTGCAAACCAGTGAAGCGCAGGCGCGCCGGGATATCGTCGCCCTACAGCAGGCAAGAGAGGCAGCCGAAGTCGCCGACCGGGCAAAGATGAACTTCATGAGCGTCGTGAGCCACGAGCTTCGGACGCCATTGACGGTCATTCTGGGCTACGCACGGCTTGGAAAAAACCTGCGCAAGATGCCTCCTGCGCAGCGGTTGGAGGAGGTCAGTCACCTTGGCCAAGTTGATCCGGCGCTGCTGCAAAGCAGCGTAGAGGATGTGCTGCGGACCGCGACCACAGGTATGGAGAAAATTGAACGATCCGGCGAGCATTTGCTGTTCCTTGTCAACGAACTGCTGGATTACGCAAAGATGGAAACAGGCCGCCTAGAGGTCGATCCAGAGATTTGTGACGTGCTAGAGGTCCTTAACCCCGTGGTGGACCAGATGAGGACCCTCACGGACGAAAAAGGACTAAAGCTTGAGGCCACAATGGCCCCCTGTCTGATGTTGGCAGACGTGACGCGCACGCGGCAAATTGTCATCAACCTGATCGGAAATGCCATCAAGTTCACCGATGCGGGCAAGGTGTCTGTCGTCGTCAACGAGTCTGAGGACAAGGTTCATATCGAGGTTTCTGACACAGGGACGGGGATCGCACCCCACGAGCTTGAGAAGATATTCGATGCGTTCCACCAGGCCGATGGCTCATTTTCCCGCAGTGCTGCCGGGACCGGATTGGGCCTATCCGTTGCAAGAGAGCTCGCTCACCTTGAAGGTGGGACCATCAGTGTTCGCAGTGAAGTCGGCGTCGGCAGCACATTCACCTTATCGCTTCAAAAAAGTAAGTCACCCGATCCCAGCTAAGCGTATGAATAACCAGTATTGCTAGGAATTTGGTGCTTGGCCTGTCCGGGTCCGGTCGTGTCCCCGCAATGTGGTCGTCACGCGCAGGGAAGGAAGTCAGCCCCGTCTAGGCTGACTTCCGTATGTTTTTAGAATGGGCTGTCGGGATAGTAGAACTGTGCGGCATTGTCCGGGGTGACAAGCACGGACCCGATAGTAAAGGTGCCGGACACCGGCGCGGTAGAGGTCATACCAACGGCCGTGAGTTCGATCGCCGTCGCGATCATTGAGGGTGGATAGGTGACGTCCGCGGGGATCATCGCATCGCCGTCCATCACGCGCTTGACCATTTCCTTCATGCCCGCGCCGCCCAGCACGAATTTGACGTCTTGCCGGTCCGCCGCCTCGATTGCGGCAAGCACGCCGACCGCCATGTCATCGTCAGAGGCCCAGACCGCGTCGATCTGGTCATACTTTGACAGGAAATCCTGCATGACGTTGAAGCTGTCGTCGCGGTTCCAGTTGCCGTGCTCCATGCCGACAATCTCGATCCCTGATCCTTCAATGGCTGCCTCGAACCCTGCAACGCGTTCGTTGTCGATGGTCGTCGGGATGCCGCGCAGCACGACGATCTTGCCGCCATCGGGCATTTGGGACCGCATGAATTCGCCCGATACGGTGCCAAAGCCCGGGTTGTCACCGGCAACGTAAAGATCCTCGATCCCCGGGATCGACAGTCCGCGATCGACGACCGTGACCCAGACTCCACTGTTGGCAACGGATTGGACGGGCGGGGTGATCGGATCAGATTCAAAGGGCAGCACCACCAGCGCACTGATGTTGCGGGTTGCGACCATGTCCTCGATGTCGTTGACCTGCTTGACCGCGTCGGACGCCGTGGCCAGCACGAAATCAAGGTCGGGATAGACCTCTTCCAAACGCTCAATGGCCTCTTGCGCATGAAAATTCATGCCGCCCGCCCAGCCGTGGGTCGCCGCCGGGATTGACACGCCGATCACTTTGGTATCCTGCGCCATGGCCGCGGTGCCGATGGCAATTGCGGCGGTCCCGGCAAGTATCGTTTTCAAATAAGACATTGTTTCTCCTCCCAGAGCAGCGAAGTTGTCAGCCCTTCGCCTTGGCTTCTCGCTGTAAAATGACAGCCAGTACGATGATGACGCCTTGGATCGCACCATTCAGGTAGGGCGAGACGAGGTCGGTCAGATTCAAAATGTTGTCGATTAAACTTAGGATCAGCACACCGATCACGGTGCCCCAGACCCGGCCAAAGCCGCCCTTTAGGACCGTGCCGCCGATGATCACGGCGGCGATGGCTTCAAGTTCCCACAGAACGCCAGTGGATGCAGAGGCAGAGCCAAGGCGCGGGACATACATGATTGTGGCGACGCCCACGAGCAGGCCGAGCATGATATAGGTCAGCATCCGCGTGCGACCTACGTTGACGGATGAATAATGGGCGACGTGCTCGTTCGATCCGGTCGCCGCGCAGTGACGGCCAAAGCGGGCGCGGCTCATCAGGATTTCGCCCAAGATAACGACGACGGCAAAGACGATGATTGGCCAAGACACGCCAAGGATGCCGTCAAAATAGACCGGGCGGTAGAAGGTGCGCAGATCGAAATCGAGCGACAGGGTGCCGCCATTGGCGAGCCATGTTACAAGGCTGCGGTAGATGCCCATCGTGCCCAGCGTCACGATAAAGGCCTCGATCCCTAAGGTGGTGATCAGAAAACCGTTTAACATGCCCGCTGCGATCCCGGCGATCAGGGCCACCAGCATCCCCAGTAGAATGATCGGGATGCCGACGCCCAACGTGGGCAGGGCGGCGTTCATCACAAGGATCATCATGCCTGCGATAAATGCCGCCATAGAGCCCACCGACAGGTCCAGCCCGCCCGCCGTGATGACAAAGGTCATGCCAACCGCGATGATCCCGATAAAGGCAGAGCGTGACAGCACGTTGTTGATATTGCCCGCACTTAGGAAATTGCCGTTCAACGCAGCGCCAATGACGATCAAGATCACCAGCGCCAAGATCGGACCAAGCACGCTCATTGACGGTATCCGGCTGCGTCTGCGCGGGGGATTTGCTGTTTCGGTTGCCATCAGGCGGCCCTTTCGTCTGGGTCAGCACCCACGCCCATGGCGCAGCGCACAATTGCGTCTTCGGTGATGGCGTCGCCGTCCAGCGTGCCAGCAATCCGGCCCTGCCGCATAACCAGAACGCGGTCGGACAGGCCGATGATCTCTTGCATCTCTGACGACACGACGATGATCGCTTTTCCAGAGGCCGCGAGCGCGCGTAGAAAGGTGTAAATTTGCTGTTTCGTGCCAATGTCGATGCCGCGTGTTGGCTCGTCGACGATCAGGATGCGGGGTTCGGATTGCATGATTTTGGCCAGCAGCAGCTTTTGCTGGTTCCCGCCCGACAGATTGCCGACCAGAACATCGGCGCTGCCTGCGCGGATATCGAAGTCCTTGACCGCCTGCGCAAGTGCCGCATCCTCTGCACGCCGATCAATCAGGATACGGCCAAAGCGGGCCAGCGCCTGAAGCGTCAGATTGACCCGCATCCCCTTGTCCAGCAGCAGCCCGCGCAATTTGCGGTCCTCTGTCATATAGCACAGGCCATTGTTCAACGCGTCGGCCGTGTTGCGTATAGCCAAGGGCTGCCCTTCGATCTGCAGCGCGGATATTGTCGCTGGGCGTAGGCCGCAAAGGCCCTCCATCGCTTCCGTCCGGCCAGAGCCGATCAGGCCAGCGATGCCAAGGATCTCTCCTTGATGCAGGGTAAAGTTGATGTCTTGTGCGTGGCCGGGCACCGTCAGCCCCTGTACCTGCAGCGCAATGCGCGCATCATGCGCCACGCCCGGCTTTGGCGGATAAAGGGCGGATACGTCACGCCCAACCATCGCCGTCGCCATGTCATCCTCTGTCATGGCCGCGACCATGTCGCTGCGCACAACGGCCCCGTCGCGCATGATTGTCACGCGGTCAGCGATCGCGGCGACTTCGCCCAGTTTGTGAGAGGTGAAAAGGATGGCTGTGCCCGCCGCGCGCAATGCGCGGACCTGTTCGAAAAGCACCTCTACCTCTGATCCGGTCAACACGGCTGTCGGCTCGTCCATGATAAGGACGCGCGCATCGCGGCTAAGCGCCTTGGCGATTTCGACCATTTGCTTGTCTGAATTTGACAGGCGGGACACGGGGGTGTCCGGGTCGATGCGGCATTTAAGGCGGCCAAGGTACTGCTGCGTCAGGTCCCGCATCCGCCACTTGTCCAGCAGCAGGCCGCGCCGTAGCTCGCGCCCAAGAAAGATATTCTGCTCAACGGTGAGCTGTTCAGCAAGGTTGAATTCTTGGTGGATCAACACGATCCCCGCAGCTTCGCCATCATGCAAAGAGTCAAAGCGGACCTCTTTGCCGTCCAGCATAATGCGGCCCGCGGTGGCGGGCTGATAGCCCGCGAGGATCTTCATGGTGGTTGATTTGCCTGCTCCGTTCTCTCCGATCAGGGCGAGCACTTCACCGCTAAGCAATGTCACGTCGATGCCTGACAGAACTTCGACGGGGCCAAAGCTTTTGTGGACGCCCCGTAGGGCGAGGATGGGGGCAGCAGTCATGTGGCAGGGCCTTCTGAAGGGGCGCGGGTGCCCGGCAGGTTTTCGCGGATGTAGATCGCGGGCACGATCAGGGGTGCGTCGGGCAGGGGGTGCCGGTCAGCAAGGCTGCGAAGCAATGCAAGCGTGCGTGTAATCTCTTCCTCTGGCCGTTGATCAATAACGATATCAATCAGGCCGGCCTCTAGCGCCGCGCGGTTATGGGCGACAAGTTCGTGCAGAACGATGACCGGGCGCGGGCGATCTGCAGGCAGCGCGGCGATGACCCTTATCAAGCCGGCGTTGCCCGCACCGGCGCTGTAAATTGCTGTAATCTGCGGGTCGGCGGCAAGGACGGCGCGCAGGCGGGCTTCAACCACATCGTGGCGGTCGCGCCCTTCGACCAGCGGCGCTGTCGTCAATGTGGTCGGGGCGAGTGTCTCGCGCAGGCCGGCTAAACGTTCAGCATGGTCACGGGCCGTTATTGCGCCAATGATCGGCAGCACTCTGCCAGCCCGGCCGCCGTGCGCCAGCACGATGAGCCCGCCTGCGGTCCGCCCGGCCGTGGCGTTGTCGATCCCGATATAGGCGTCGCGCTGTGGTGCGGGCATGTCAGAGATCATCGCAAGCACCGCAACCCCTTTCGCCCGCAGGGCAGCGATGGCGTCATCAACACCTGCGCCGATGATCCCAACAAGGGCGACACCGTCCACGTCGATTTGTGCCAGTTTGGTTAGGCAATGGGCCAGCGCCGCCGGATCAAAGGCGGCAACGCGTTCGATTGCGATCTGGACGCGGTCGGTTCCGGCGGGTGGATGTGCGTTGCGTAGGATGGTGCAGACGCGGTCAAAAAAGGTGTTCGTGCCTTCGGGAATGACAAAACAGAACCGGTAGATTCGGCGCTGCGCCAGATTGGCAGCCGCGACATTGCGCACATAGCCAAGGTCGGCGACCGCCTTAAGCACAGAGGCGCGCGACTTCTCGGCCACGGCTCCGCGCCCGTTTATGACGCGATCGACGGTCGCATAGCTGACGCCAGCCTGCGACGCCACATCAACCAGAGTCGGTGCGCGCTTCACGATATGAGTCCTCCCGGTTGTAGAGGATCATCGCATTGCCGCTACGTCAAATGATTTCTGATAGACGTCTTTCATTTGCAGAGGGTGCAAGATGCTTCGGTACACCCGTCCCGCCGTCATCATGCGCAATGACCTTTGCCTGCAGTGTCTTGCCGTCGGGATCGGTGACGTGCTTCAAGACGCCTGTCGCAAGACCCTGACCTTCAGTCGGATGCGGCGCGCGCGACAAAGTAGTCGATTAAGCGGCGTGTCAGGGCCTTTTGTGGTCCGATGTCAGGCCAAACTGCATAAATGCCAAGGTCGGGCAAACGCCAGTCGGGCAGGACTTGGACAAGGGCACCCGAGGCCAGTTCGGCGGTGATCTCTCCTGTTGGAAGGTGCTGCACGCCGAGCCCTGCCATGACGGCAGACACGGCAGAGCCGATTGTGTCGACCTCTAGCCTGATGTTTTCCGGCTGGAACGACACAGCCCTGCCGCCACATTGCAGCGTCTGCATGTCAGGCAGCATTGTTAGGGCGACGAAATCACAGGCAGCGAGATCCTCGATGGTCTTTAGGGGTGCCCGGCTGGCCAGATAGTCCGGCGCGGCCACCATGACCCGTTCGAATGTGCCAATCCGGCGGCTTTTCAGACTGCTGTCGGCCAACACGCCAAGGCGGATCGCGATGTCGAACCCTTCTTTTACCAGATCGACGGGCGCGTCGCTGCTGTGCAGTGAAATGGCAATCAGGGGATGCGCCTTGGCAAACGCCCAGAGCGTCTGGCGCAACGGCATCTTTTCGCCCCAGGCTGGCATTGTCAGGCGCAGGGCACCGACCGGCTCGCTGCTGCCTGCGCTGAGCGCGTCAATCGCTTCTTCCCCCGCGGTGATCATCCGGCGGGCGGGGGGCAGGGCGGCGTGGCCTTCGGGCGTAAGGGACAGCGACCGGGTGGATCGAAAGAAAAGCGTGACGCCCAGCTTGGCTTCTAACCGGGACAAATGGTGGCTGATGACCGAGGTCGACAGCTTTAACCGCCGCCCCGCCGCGCTAAGGCTGCCCGCATCGGCGACGGCCACAAAGACGGCCAAACTGCGGTAGTCGTCGATCATCTTTCTAATTTCTCGTTAAATCTTGTCGTGATTATCAGGCTAATCGAAAGGCGGCGTAGCGTCTATTTCTGTTTCTCAACGACAGGAGACGAAGATGCCAAGTAGCACCGCAACAATTTCGACGACCCGCGCTAGTGGATATCTGCAGCAGCTTTGCAAGCATTTCGCCCACAAGGTGCCAGTCACTTTCACGCCGCAGGCAGGTCAAATCACGCTGCCGTTCGGGACCAGCACCCTGCAGGCACAAGGCGACACGCTGACGCTGACCGTGACCGGAGAGGCGGACGCATTGGCCCGGTTAGAGCAGGTCATCGGCGACCACCTTGCCCGGTTCGCCTTTCGTGAAAACCTGTCGCTGACGTGGAAACACGCCGCCTAAACCTGCCACCCCCTTCAAGGAGTTCGTACCATGACGATCGCCGTCACCGCCGTTTCAGGCCAGCTTGGCCGTGCTATCGCGCAAGCGCTTTTGGATATGAAGTTGGACCAACCGATTATCGGTCTGGCCCGCACCCCTGCGAAAGTCACGGGGCTTGGGATCGACGTGCGCCCGGGGGACTATGATCAACCCGATGATTTCAAGGCATCATTGGCGGGTGTTGATACGCTGCTGCTGGTGTCCGGCCTTGCCGCGCCGGACGTGCGCATTCAGCAGCACCGCAACGCGATTGATGCTGCCCGCGCCGCTGGCGTGCGCAAGATCGTCTATACCAGCATTCAAGGCCTAGAAGCGGGCACGCCCTTTTCCCCCGTGGTGCAAAGCAACCGCCAGACCGAAGCTGACGTGCGCAATAGCGGCTTGATCTGGGCCATCGGGCGCAATGGCATCTATATCGAACCCGACGTCGAATATATCGACACGTACCGCGCGCGGGGCAAGGTCGCGAATAGCGCTGGCAGCGGTAAATGCGGCTACACGACCCGCGCGGAGCTAGCCCGCGCCTATGCAGCGCTGCTGACGACCGATGGCCATGATGGGCAGACGGTAAACCTGAACGGCACGCCGATGACGCAGGCCGAATTGGTCGCCTATCTGAACCGCGCTTTTGGCACGCGACTGACGTACCGCGAAATGACGCCGGCCGCATACGTCGCGGACCGCACGGCTGAACTGGGCGATTTCTATGGCCCGATCATTGCCGGAATCTACGAAGGCATCCGCCTTGGCGCAAACGACACCCCCGGCGATGTCGCGGCCATCACAGGCCGCCCGCATCAAAGCTGGGACGCCTATTTCGGTGCGCTTGGTGCGGAACTGAACCCCTTGCGCTGACCCAATTACCCCCCCCAAAAAAAACAGGAGAACACCGTGAATATAAGAACCTTGCTGGCATCTGCGGCCATCGCGACCGCCCTGCCGATGCTCGCCATCGCAGACATCGCCGAAAACAAAGCCTTTGCGATCGAGGCCCTAAGCGCGACGCTGGGCGCTGGCAACGCAGACGCCGTCGATCAGTACTTTGCCCCCGGCTACATCCAGCACAACCCCGATGTGCCAAGCGGCACGGACGGTCTGAAAGACATGATCAAGATGCTAAGCGCCAGCGGCAATTTCAAAGCCGATTTCGCCCGTGTCATCGCTGACGACGACCTTGTCGTCTTTCACGGCCGTTATGAAGGCTTTGGCCCGTCGCCAATGATCGCCTTTGACGTCTTTCGCGTCGCAGACGGCAAGATCGTAGAGCATTGGGACAACCTGATCCCTCAAGCTGCGCCAAACCCGTCGGGTCACACTCAGATCGACGGCGCTACCGAAATTACGGACGTCGACAAGACCGAGGCGAACAAGGCCTTGGTTGCAGATTTCATCAATAAGGCGCTGATCACGCACGAAGAAATCCAGTTCACCGACTATATCAACCCCGCATCCTACACCCAGCACAACCCGATGGTTGCTGACGGTCTGGACGGCTTCGGTGCCTTCATGGGCGAGATGGCCGCCAAAGGCATCACCATGACCTACAACGAGGTCTACAAGGTCATCGGCGAAGGCAACTTTGTGCTGACCATGTCGGACGGCGCGATCGGGGATGAGCCACAAGCCTTTTACGACCTGTTTCGCGTGCAGGACGGTCTGATTGTCGAACATTGGGACGTGATCGCCCCGATGCCAGCTGCGGACGCAGCACATAACGACGCTGGCAAATTCTAAACGCAGGCGCGGCCCCTTGGGCAAGGGGCCGCCTTATCAAAAGGGGCGCATTATGCACCGCAGAACACTTCTTAAAACGTCACTGGGCGGCGCACTCGCGCTGATCCTTGGCACGCAAGCAGGAGCTGACCAAATGGACGAGACCACACAAGCAAGCTTTGACACCGTCATGGCATTCATGGGGGCCATGGGCTCTGGCGACATGGAGACGATGAATGCGCTAATGGCCGACGATATGGTCTGGCACAATGAGGGCGACAAAAGCCTGCCATGGATCGGTCCGTGGAACGGCAAAGAGGCAATCCTGACGTTCCTGCCGATCTTTGGCGCAAATTTCCAGACGACCGCTTGGGACAACACGGACGCCTTTGCCTCTGGTGACACTGTCGCCGTTTTTGGCAAAATGAATGGCGTGACGACCAAATCCGGCAAGGAGATTGGCGAGTTCACTTTCGCGCTGCGTGCCAAGGTGCGGGATGGTCAGGTGGTGCTGTGGCATTGGTTTGAAGACAGCTACGCCGTCAGCCAAGCGTATCACGGCTAAAGCCGTGAGGGGGCAGGGGGCGGGATGACCGCCCCTTTGCCGCATCTTAGTAACCCTACCATCCACGCCGGGCGCGATGGTGGAATTTGGCGCGGTCCGCCGCACAGAAAAAGGCATAACATCATGGCACCCAAAGGCTATTCTCGGATCCAGATCAGTCTGCACTGGATGATTGCGGCCCTGATCGTCGCACAATTCGCGCTGCACTATCCCATCGTCGCCGCATGGGAGGCGCTCGCCGCGGGCGAGGTGCCTGCCATGACAGCGCTGGTCTATTACCATGTCATCGGCGGATCGCTGATCCTTTTGCTGGCGATCTGGCGTCTGACGGTACGGTTCACACGCGGCGTGCCTGCGCTGCCTGAACATGAAGCGCCGATCCTCAAAGGGCTGGCACTTCTGACGCATTGGACGCTTTACGCCTTCATGATCATCCTGCCGATTACCGGCCTGCTGGCATGGTTTGGTGGCAGTGAAACGTCGGATTACATCCACACGACCCTGAAACTACCGCTTCTTGCGATCGTCGCCTTGCACTTTGCTGCGGCACTTTTCCAGCAGTTCGTGCTCAAAACCGGCCTGATGCGCCGGATGATGCGCGCCGCCGACTAAGCGGGCCCGTTTTTGCCGGGGTCCCCGTTATGCTGCGCACTTTTGGTGTGGCGGGGGCCGAGGCGGCAACATTGAGTATATCAGGCGTCTTGTTGCGATCCGAGTTTGGTCACAGTCAGGGAAATCGTGGCGGCAGCGGCCGTTGCCGTGCCACGCGATGGGCGCGCTTTGGGATTGGCCCTTCTGAATAATTGGATGGGCTACTACCCTGCGTCGCTTATAAAAAGCCGCTTGGTTTTCCATTTTTAGGCGAAGCTATAAACTGATCGGTTTGTTCATCTTTCGAGCCTCTTCTCGGTTGGTATCCAACCTAAAGCGGTCCAAATGCGGTCGTTGAAAACAAACATTGCATCTTCTGCGCGATATTCTGGCGCAGGTCAAAACACTGTGATGCTGAACTGCAACGTTTGGTTGAATTGCCTTAAAATTCTCTTAACGCAGATGCCGAGCTATAGAGAAAAGCGTGAAATGATGAGAAAGAGAAGGGATGTACGGCTGGAGATCTGTTATGAAGTTTGCGTTTAAATCACAGATCTGCGGGCTCGTCGCCTCTGCCTTGCTTCTACTTTCGCCGACTGATGTGTCAGCCACGACATTTACAATGACCGTTCCCACAACGGGCGTTACGTTGCCATCAGAGTATCCACAGGCTGGCGGCGTCGTGACGATCCTAACGGGTGTGAATGGCAACATTTACTACCAATTCAGCGATCCATCTGGTGCTTACGTCGGATACAACTCTAACGGGACACCGACGGCGTTTCGCGGCAACCCTTTCACGATTAACAGCGCGATCAATTTAAACTGCGGTTTCTCTGATTGTGCGACCTATTTTGGCGGGGCCATTGCGCGCATGGACGTGCGCCTGACGGCGTACGATGGCGACACTCAGAGCAACGGGTTCGACTTTAACGATATCTCTTTGCTGGTAAACGGCGTGAATATCGGCAATTGGTCCGCCCTTACCACTGAAAAGACAGACTTGAGCGGTGCACAGTCGCGCGGGTTTGAAACTGGCTTTGGCAACAATACGCTGAACACAGGCTGGTTTTCTTCGACGAACACCGCGTTGCTTAGCAATATCCTACAAACCGGCAAGATAACGAACCAAGTTTTTGACGTTGATCCCAACGACAACTTTTGGGATTTTACCTATGGGAGTTCCCTGCAGGATACTGGCCTTCGGACCATCGCGCCGGGTGTGGAATTTGATAAACGCTTTGACGCAGGCACGACATTCTCTGCTGTGGGTGATGTCCTGCGCTATGACTAAACTGTCCGCAACATTGGCTCTGTCGAGCTGACAAATGTTGGCGTCACGGACAACAAGATTCCAAGCGTATCTTGTGACACGACGACCTTGGCGAAAACCAATCCGGGCGCTGATCCAAGCACCTTGGCGACGGCAAATTGCGTTGGTTTTTATACAGTGACACAGGCCGATGTAGATCGCGGGACCCTGACGAATATCGCGACCAGCAGCGCGACCCCGGCTTTCGGTCAACTTGGTAGTTTCACGGATACTGTGACGCTGACCGGGCCGGTACAGAATTCGGTGTTGAACTTGTCGAAAACGGCAAGCCCCACAAGCTTTACCGCCATCAACCAGACGATCACCTATACATTTACTGCGACGAATGCGGGAAACACGACGTTGACGAACGTCGTGGTGACGGATCCGAAAATTCCGGCACTGTCCTGTACGATCGGCACTCTGCTGCCCCTGTCGACCACTAACACCGTCAATACCGCGACCTGTACCGGCACCTACCGGACCACGCAGGCCGATGTGGATGCCTTTGCGCGCAGCAACCAGCCTTTGACAAACACGGCCACGGTGCGTGGCACGGACCCGCGCAACACGCAGGTGTCCCGCACCGCGACTGCGAATGTCCCCGGTCCGGCCGCTTTGCCGACGCTGACGATCGACAAAACAGCGGTTCAGACGACTTACAGCGCTGTGGGTGCCGTGATCGCCTACAGGTTCGACGTGACCAATACGGGCAACGTGACATGGCCAAGCCCGCCGACTGTTACCGATACAGTGACCGCCCCGGCAAGCTGTCCGTCAGGCGCCGTGGCGCCCGGTGCGACTGTGCGCTGCACTGTGAATTATAGTGTGACGCAGGCCGATATTGACCGCGGACAGATCGACAACACCGCCACGGCCACAATCACGATCAATGGCGTGACCCGTTCGGCAAACGACTCCCATTCTTTGCCCGCGACGCTGACCCTGTCGCAAAGCATCGTAAAGCGCCTGAAGGCCGGCACGGTGACACCGTTTACCGCGGTCGGCGATCCGCTTGTGTACGAGTATGTGCTGAAAAACACCGGCAATGCCTCTATCACCAATCCGGTTGTCACCGATAACAAGGTTGCGGTGACTTGCCCCGTGGGTGTCGTGGCCCCCGGCGCGTCGGTCATCTGCACCAGCGCCACTTATAGTGTCACGCAGCAAGATTTGGACGCCGGGCAAGTCGTGAATACGGCGACCGCCAATGGCACCGGCCCGCTGGGCGGCGCCGTTCCACCAGTGACAACCAGCCTGCGCGTCGATGCGCAGCGTTTGCCTGCCCTGACCATGGACAAGGTCGCTGAGACGATTGCACCCGAAGATTTCGCACCCGGTCTGCCGGTCGATTACACCTATACTGTCACCAACACGGGCAACGTGACGATCACGGCGCCCATCACGGTAACCGACGACAAGACGCCCGTGTCTTGCCCGGCCCTGCCTGCTGGGGGGCTATCGCCGACTGCGCCAAACAACACGCTGACCTGTACCGCGACCTACGTCGTGACAAATGCCGACTTTCTGAACGGGCTTGTCACGAACAACGCTTTTGCCACGGACGGCCAGACCCAATCCAATACAGACAGCGCCACGATTCCGCAAAATGGCACGCCGGGCCTGTCGCTGGCCAAGACCGCGCTGACTGCTAGCTTTGCAGATGTCGGTGACACCATCGACTATCGTTTCACCGTGACCAATAGCGGCGAGACGAACATCATCGATCTACAGCCGATTTCGATCACCGACGCCAAGATTGATCCCGCGACCCTCAGCTGTGCCCAGCCACCCGTATTAGCCCCGACAGAGTCGTTTGACTGTCTCGGCACCTCTGTTCCGCTGACGCAGGCCGATGTGGACAGCGGCAGCTATGCAAACACTGCGCACGCCAGCTTTGACTTCACGCGCGATGGCAATACGACGCTTGTGCAATCAGCAACAGCGACAGCGGTTGTGCTGTCATCCAACGTGCCGGATTTCACCGTTGTTAAATCCGGTCCTTCGGCGTTTTCGGCTGTCGGTGAGGTCATTACCTACTCGTTCGCAGTGTCGAACCTGAACGCGCAGACATTGACCAGTGTCGTCCTGACCGATCCGCTTATTCCGGGCCTATCTTGCCCGATCAGCAATCTGCAGCAGGGTGCGCCGCAGACATGTCAGGGCACCTATACGGTCACTCAGGCCGATCTGGACCGCGGCATGATCGACAATACGGTCACCGCTGTCGGCACCGGACCGCAAGGCGGGCAGGCGACACGCACCGATGATCTCAGCATCGCGATTGATCCGGCCGCTGCGACCAAGGTTCTGACGTTCGACAAGACCGCCAGCGTCACCAGCTTTGACGCACCCGGCGACGTGATCGACTATACGCTGACCGTCACAAATGATGGCAACCTGACGCTGACCAATGTCGTTGTGACCGATTCAGTGCTGGGCCTGTCCTGCACAATTCCGTCACTTGCGCCGACCGCGACGGATGACAGCTGCCGTGGCAGCTATACGATTACACAGGCCGACATCGATGCGGGCGACTACGTTAACGCGGCGCAGGCCGTTGCCGACGACGTGGCGCCGCAGCTGGATTCCGTCACGGTTGCGGGTCCGACCCTGAATTCGGCCATCGCTTTGACGAAAGCCGCCAGCAACGCATACGCCGCTGCCAATGATCCTGTCGTCTTTACCTTCCAAGTCGAAAACACCGGTAACGTGACTCAAACTGGCGTCGTGATCACCGATGAGTTCTTTGATCCTGACCTTGTCTGCAACGTCCCTGATTTGCAGCCGGGAGAGGTCGATAACTCTTGCACCGCCACCTACACAGTCACCCAAGATGACGTCGACGCCGGTACGTTTACCAATACGGCGCGGGTCGATGCGACGGGCGGCAATGGCATAGCTGCCTTTGACGAAGATACAGCCATCGCAAGTGGTCCTGCTGCGGCACCTGCCGTCCGGATCGAAAAATCCTCTGCCGATGGCGTCTTTGGTGCCACAGGGACTAGCGAAGTGTTCACCTTCGAGGTGTATAACACAGGCAACGTGACCTTGACCTCTGTCGCGGTCAGCGATCCGCTGACTGGCTTTGCCTGTACGACGGGGCCGATTTTGCCCGGGGCGTCGACGACGCTCTGTGATGACACATCGCCAATGACGACTGCGCCGCTTTTGGTGACGCAGGCGAATGTCGATGCGGGTACCCTGTCCAACACGGTTTCAGCTACAGCGCAAAGCCTGCGCGGCGGCCCTGTCAGCGGATCAGACACGCTGACGCTTGCCGGTCCTACGCAGCTGCCAGCGCTGAGCATCGACAAGCAAATTGCTGCGGGCGATGATTTTGCCACCGTTGGCGCGACCGTCAGCTATAATTTTGTTGTCCAGAACGCGGGCAACATCACGCTGACTCAGCCGATCACGATTAACGACGCCGCAGTGCCCGCAGTTTGCCCGGCGCTTCCGGCTGGCGGCCTTGCGCCTTTGGCGACCCTGACCTGCACAGGCAGCAAAAAGGTCACGCAGGCCGATCTGGACCGCGGTTATTTTGACAATACCGCCTCTGCCAGTGTGACGCAGCCCGTCGTCCCCTCTGCCACCTATCCCGGCGGTACTGCGGCTGTGACCTCTGCGACGGATACGGTCCGCGCAAATGCTGACCAGCTGCCCGCGCTGTCGCTGGTCAAGCGGGTTAAACCATTAACGCCGTCCAGTTTTTCCGTCCTGAATGCGCCGATTGTCTATCAGTTCATCGTCAAAAACAGCGGTAACGTCACAACGACCGCCGATACCATCATCAATGACGTCAATATTCCGGCTAATCTGACCTGTGCGCCTGCGGGTCTGGCCCCCGGTGCCTCTGCCACCTGCGAGACGACATGGAATGCGACCCAAGCCGCGCTGGACGCGGGTTTCTTTACCAATACGGCAAGCGCGACAACGGCCTTTGACGGCGCAGCGGTCACCTCGCCCGATGCGACGGCGACCGTTAACGCGGTGCAGAACCCGCGTCTGGTCATTGCCAAGACAATCACAGACGTCACACCTGCGAACGCCTTTCAGGCCGGCACGGTTCTGACCTACCAATATGTCATTACAAACCCGCTGACCGGACCGGGCACGCCGGGGAACGTGACGATTGACGGACCTTTCAGCGTCGCTGACAATCGCACGACGGTGACCTGTACCCAACCCGCGAGCGGCGCGCTTGCACCGGGCGAATCCACCACCTGTACCGCGACCTATACGGTGGTCAGCGACGACCTTGATCTTGGCTCTGTTCAGAACACTGCATCCGCCAGCGGCACATTTAATGGCGCAACCATTACCTCCCCCAAGACCGTTGCGATCTATCCTGTCGACGCAAAGCCTGCCGTTGACGTTGAAAAGGTCGCGGACCCTGTAGGGGCTACATTCTCTGCGGTCGGAGACAAGCTTTACTATAGCTACACCGTCATCAACCCCGTGCGGGAACCTGGTCAGAGCGGTGTCGCACTTGTCGAGCCGGTCTTTATTCAGGACGACAAACTGGGGAATTTCGAATGCCGTCCACGTGACCCGGCACAAGATTTCAACATCGGCGACCGCTATACTTGTAATACCTTCGATCTGGGCTTGCCCTATGTCGTTACGCAGGCAGACTTGGACCGGGGCTTTGTCACGAACGAGGCAACCGCCCAGACCACCTTTGCGCGTCTGTCGCCAAGCCCTATCCCCGTTGAATCCAGCGCGGTCGAAGTCACGATCACGGGTGCGGAAACCCCGGGCCTTACCCTGACCAAGGCCGTCACAACAGGACCTGCGGTCGCTGTTGCCGGGGACGCGCTGACTTACACGATCCGTGCCACCAACTCTGGCAACCAAACGCTGCGCGGTGTTGTCGTCACAGATCCGCTTATTCCTGCGCTGACCTGTGACCCAAGCGGTACCAATATCACCCTGCTTCCCACGGAATTCGTGGAATGCACCGGGACCTATACGGTCACGCAGGCCGATATCGACGCAGACGACGTCTTGTCGAACACCGCATCCGCGCAGGCCACAGACCCGCAGGGCGATGACGTCTTGGGCTCCGTGACCAACTTGCAGGATCTTGATCCGCCGCTGCCCGCCGTAGCAATCCTGAAAGAGCAGATCGACTCTGACGGCACCGTCATCAACCCGCCTGTCTACAATGCGGTTGGCGAGGTTCTGACCTTCCGGATGACGGTCACAAACACCGGAAATATCACGCTAGACAATGTCGCCGTCACTGACAGCCTTGTTGCGGGAACCTGCAACGTCAGCGCGCCGCTGGCGCCGGGTGATATCGATAACAGCTGTTTGTTTACCTACGCGGTCACGCAGACTGACATCGATGATAATACCATCGCAAACCAAGGCAGCGTCACGGCTGACCCGCGCGCGCCGGGTACGACTCTGGCGCCTGCAACGTCTGACCTGATCAGCAACGGACCTGTGCGCGAACCCAAGGTGTCGCTGACGAAATCTGTTGATCAGACCAGTTTTAGCACGACGGATGTCGCGCTAACCTATGGTTATGTGATTGCTAACGAAGGCAATATCACGCTGACGGACCTGCCTCAGCTGACCGATGACAAAATCCCCGCGGCGGATTTGGTCTGTGACGCTTTTCCGGCCACCGGCCTTTTGCCAGGCGATGCGATCGAATGCCGCGGCACATATCTGACGACGCAGGCCGACGTGAACGCCGGCTTCGTCACCAATATCGCGGATGTGACGATTGCAGATCCGCTCGACCCGCTGACGCCGCTCACCTCTCAGGATACGCAAACTGTCGCCGCCGACCGTGTCAGCGCTGTGACCCTGACCAAGCTGGCCGACGATGATGCCTTGGTCGTGGCAGGTCAGGTCATCACCTATAGCTACCAGGTCACGAACACTGGGAACACGACGCTGACAAATATCAGCGTTGGTGACCAGCACACCTCTGCTGGCGGTACATCTGCACTGACGCTATCCAATAGTGGCGCGATTGCAAGTCTGGTCCCGCTGCAAAGCGTGACGTTGACCGCGACCTATACGGTCACGCAGGCCGATGTGGACGCAAACACGCCGCTGACCAATACGGCGACCCTGTCTAGCGTTAGCCCCGACGGGGTGAATCCGTCTGCTGTCGCAGAGGAAAGCGTCTCTGTCGCGCTGCCAGCACCGGACCTTTTGGCAACCAAATCTGTCGCCACACAGCCGACGGGCGCTGCCGCGGTTGGCGATGACATTGTCTACGCGATCACCGTGGCAAACACCGGAAACGTCAGCCTGTCCTCTGTCACATTTGACGACGTGCTGACCCGGTCCGGTGGCGCCGTCGTCACGCCTGCGCCTGTGCTTGTCAAAACGGGCGGTGATACTCTGAACCCCGATATCCTCGACGTGGGGGAAGTCTGGACCTACAGCGCGACGCATGAACTAACGCAAGACGACATCGACGCTGGTGGTTTGTCCAACGTTCTGACCGTGACCGCGACGGACCCAAATGGCACCGATGTCGACGATCTGGCCGGAACGGGCACGGGCGATAACGAGGACCCCGCGACCGTCACGCTCCAGCAGGCTGGCGCGCTGGAAGGCACGAAAACGCTAGAGCCGCTGACTGTCCCGGCCGTTGCCGGCACCGTGGTCACCTTCCGCGTGACGCTTGCGAATACGGGAAACGTGACCCTTCGCAATGTCGTGCTGACGGATGACCTGCGCCGCGCTGATGATACGGCGATCACGCCGCTGCCCGTACCCGTTAAAACAGGCGGCGACGCTGGGCTGCCGGACGTGCTCGAAGTCGGCGAGACTTGGACCTACGACGTCCTTTATACGCTTGAACAAGCCGATATCGATGCGGGCGGGATCACGAACAGTTTGACCTTTGCGGCCCAGACACCGGCGAACATCGCTGTGACTGACGTCTCGGATGACGGCATTGATGACGACGGCAATACCCTTGATGACCCTGCTGAACTCCTCATCACGCCTGCGCCATTGCTTGAGGTGACAAAGGTCGTGCGCGACACGGGCTCTGCTGTTGGCGATGTGGTTGTGTTTGAAATCACGGCTGAGAATCTGGGCAACGTCAGCCTGCGCGATCTGACGATCAGCGATACGTTTACGCGGGCGGACGGGTCCGTGATCACGGGCGCGGTGCCTGTGCTGGCGGATCCTGCGGTTGCGGGCGATCCGCTGCTGCCGAACGGGACCCGTGTCTGGACGCTGAGCCATACGCTGACGCAGGTCGATCTGGATGCGGGCGGGCTAGTGAACACGGCGACGGTGACGGGTCTTGATCCGTCGGATGCGCCGATCAGCGATGTCTCGGACAACGGCGTGGACGGCGACGGTAACACGGCGGACGATGCGACGGCTTTGCCGATTGCGGCGGTGCCGGGGATTGAGCTGACGAAAGTGCTGACGACCTCTGGCCTGATTGCGGGTGATCCGGTGGTGTTTACGCTGACGGCGGTGAACACGGGCAACGTGAGCCTGTCGGACATTGCGCTGAGCGACACGTTCACGCGGGCCGATGGCACAGCGATCACGGGCGCGGCGCCTGTGCTGGTGGATCCCGCGGTTGCGACCGATCCGCTTTTGCCTACGGAAACCCGTGTCTGGACGCTGAGCTATACCTTGACGCAGCCCGATATCGACGCGGGCGGTTTGGCGAATACCGCCACCGTGGCCGGCACTTTGCCGGGCGGCGGCACGCGCAGTGACGTGTCGGATAACGGCGTGGACGGTGACGGCAATACGCTGAACGATCCGACGCTGCTGCCGATCACGCCTGCGCCATTGCTTGAGGTGACAAAGATCGTGCGCGACACGGGGTCTGCGGTTGGTGATGTGGTTGTGTTCGAGATCACGGCTGAGAACCTTGGCAACGTCAGCCTGCGCGATCTGACGATCAGCGATACGTTTACGCGGGCCGATGGCACGGTGATCACGGGCGCGGTGCCTGTGCTGGCGGATCCTGCGGTTGCGGGCGATCCGCTTTTGCCGAACGGGGTTCGTGTCTGGACGCTGAGCCGTACACTGACGCAGGCCGATGTGGATGCGGGTGGGTTGGTGAACACGGCGACAGTGACGGGTCTAGATCCGTCGGATGCGCCGATCAGCGATGTGTCGGACAATGGCGTGGACGGCGACGGCAACACAGCCGACGATGCGACGGTTCTGCCGATCGCGGCGGTGCCTGCGCTGGCCGCGGTGAAGGTGATCAGCAGCGGTCCGGTGACGGTCGGCAGTCTGGTTGTCTTTGACATCAACGTGACGAACACCGGCAATGTGACGCTGCGCAGTGTCGCGATCGCCTCTGACACCTTGACGCGGGCGGATGGGACAGCGCTGACGCTGACCAGTGGTCCGGTGCTGCGGTCGTCGGATCAAAACTCGCCTGCGGGCACCTTGGCGGTGAATGAAACCGGGATCTGGCGCGCGACGTATCGTTTGACGCAGGCCGACGTGGATGCGGGCGGGATCGCCAATATCGCGGTGGCCACGGGCACGGCGCCCGGCGGCACGGTGGTGACGGCGCAGACGGTGGATGCGGATGCCGGCGACGGCAACCCGGCTGTGCTGACGATTCCGGCAACCCCGGCGCTGCGGCTGGTCAAGGTGCTGACGGCGGGTGGCCCGACGTTCAGCGCGGTCGGCGATGTGCTGGATTACCGCTTTGACGTGACGAACACGGGCAACGTGACCCTGACCGATGCCATCACGATTGTGGACGCGCGGATCACGGATGCGGGCGGCACGATCAGCTGTCCGTCAGGCCCGCTGGCCCCGCTGGCGCGGACCAGCTGCACGGCAAGCTATGCGGTGACGCAGGCCGATATCGATGCGGGCAGCGTGACGAACACGGCGCTGGCGCAAAGCGGTGCGGTCGTCAGTGCGCCCAGCAGCGTGACGGTGCAGGCGCAGCAGACGCCCGCGCTAGAGATGGTCAAGACGGCGGTGTCGATCTTTGACGGCACGACGACGTCGTCTGTGATCGAGGCGCAGTACTTCGTCATCGATGCGGTTGTAACCTATAATTACGTGGTGACGAACACCGGCAATACGACGATTACCGATGCGATCACGGTGACCGACAACCTGACGGCGGTCAGCTGTCCGGTACTGCCGGACGGGCTTGCGCCCGCCGCGCAGACGATTTGCGAAAGCACCTATACGGTGACGGGCAATGACGTGACGCTGACGGCTGTGACCAATACGGCGCGGGCGATTGCGGGTCCGGTGCGCAGCCCGATTACATCCGAAACTGTGCCGCTTGATGGCGTGCCGTCGCTGGGCGTAAGCAAGGCGCTTGTGCAGGTGAACGGCGTGGCTGGCACGGCGTTCACGGCGGTGGGTGATGTGCTGACCTATCAGTTTATCGTGGAAAACACCGGCAATGTGTCCTTTGCGCGCGATGTGAGCGTGACGGATACGCTGCTGACTGATCCGGTGGTCTGCTTTGACAGCCAGGGCAGCACGCGCGATCTGGCGTCTGGCGATACGGCGGTTTGTACGGCGCCCTATACGGTGAACCAAGACGATCTGGACCGGGGCCAAGTGATCAACGAGGCCGTGGCCACGACACTGTTCGGTGCGGACGGCGATACGACGCTTGTGTCCTCGCGCCCTGCGCGGGTGGTCTCTGCTGCGGATGTAACCTCGGCCCTGACCTTGGTGAAATCGGCGGCGACGCTGCCGATCACGGCTGCGGGGCAGGTGCTGACCTATACGCTGACGATCGAGAATACGGGTAATCAACGCCTGCGGTCTGTCGCGGCGACGGATGCGCTTTTGCCGGATCTGAGTTGTGCGGCTGCAGTGCTGGAGCCGGGTGCGCAGCTGATTTGCGCCGACACCTATACGGTGACGCAGGCGGATGTGGATGCGGGGACGCTGGTCAATACGGCTGATGTCAGCGCGATCACACCGACGGGGGCTGGGCGGACGGCGACGGATACGCTGACGCTGGATACGCCCGCGGCGCGCAATGCGCTCAGCCTGTCAAAGGTGCCCAGCGTGTCGCCCTTTGGTCTGGCGGGTAGCACGGTGACCTTTGATCTGGTGCTGCGCAACGACGGCAACCTGACGCTGTTCGATCTGGTGGTGACGGACCCGTCGATTGACGCGGGTTATAGCTGCACGGTGGCGGAACTCGCGCCGGGCGACAGCAATAGCGACTGTTCTGTCAGCCGCGCGGTGACGCAGGCGGACGTGGACGCGGGCAGCCTGTCGAACACCGCCTTCGTGGCGGGCGAAGATGCGCAGGGGAATGCGGTCGCGGGGCAAGGCAGCGTTATTGTGCCGGGACCGATCAATGTCTCTGCACTTGAGGTGACGAAGGTCGTGCGCGACACGGGCTCTGCGATTGGTGATGTGGTTGTGTTTGAAATCACGGCTGAGAATCTGGGCAACGTCAGCCTGCGCGATCTGACGATCAGCGATACGTTTACGCGGGCGGACGGGTCCGTGATCACGGGCGCGGTGCCTGTGCTGGCGGATCCTGCGGTTGCGGGCGATCCGCTGCTGCCGAACGGGACCCGTGTCTGGACGCTGAGCCATACGCTGACGCAGGTCGATCTGGATGCGGGCGGGCTAGTGAACACGGCGACGGTGACGGGTCTTGATCCGTCGGATGCGCCGATCAGCGATGTCTCGGACAACGGCGTGGACGGCGACGGTAACACAGCCGACGACGCCACGGTTCTGCCGATTGCGGCGGTGCCGGGGATTGAACTGACGAAAGTGCTGACGACATCCGGCCTGATTGCGGGTGATCCGGTGGTGTTTACGCTGACGGCGGTGAACACGGGCAACGTGAGCCTGTCGGACATTGCGCTGAGCGATACGTTCACGCGGGCCGATGGGACAGTGATCACGGGCGCGGCGCCTGTGCTGGTGGATCCTGCGGTTGCGACCGATCCGCTTTTGCCAACGGAAAGCCGTGTCTGGACGCTGAGCTATACCTTGACGCAGGCGGATATCGACGCGGGCGGTTTGGCGAATACCGCCACCGTGGCCGGCACCTTGCCGGGCGGGGTGGTTTTGACCGATGTGTCTGACAACGGCGTCGACGGCGACGGCAATACTTTGGACGACCCAACGCTGCTGCCAATTTCGACTGCACCAGGGCTGGAAGTCACAAAGGTGCTGTCCCAGACGGGCAGTGCTGTAGGTGATGTCATCGTTTATCAAATCACGGTCGAGAACACCGGCAATGTGACCCTGACTGAACTGGTCGTCACCGACACGATGACGGATATGGCTGGAAACCCGCGCGATTCCGGGGCGGTTGTCTTTGTATCGGGCAATGATGCGCGGATTTTGGATGTTGGCGCGACGAACCTGTTCGAAGTCACCTACACTTTGACCCAAGAAGATCTGGACGCGGGCGGCCTGATCAACTCGGCTGTTGCCACAGTCGAGACGACGGCGGGCGGTGTGCTGACGGATAGTTCGGACAACGGTCTGGATGACGACGGCAATACGACTGACGATCCCACGGTACTGCTGCTTGACGGGATTTCATCCATCGCAGTCACCAAGTCCGCTGGAACTTGGGAACGGCGGGCGGCTGACCGCGTGGCGATTGATTTCACAATTGAAGTCGAAAACACCGGAACGGTCACGCAAACCGGGCTACAGGTCATTGACGATCTGCAGGCCTTTGCTTCCCCGGGGCGGGTTATCGCGGTGACGCGGCCCGTTGCATCCGGGTTCGAGGGGACCGGCAGCGGTGCGGCGGGTTTCAATGGCAAAACTAATATTGATACCCTCAGCGGCGACGTGAACCTTGCTGTGGGTCAGACGGGTGCGATTTCCTTTACCGTGCTTATTGATCCGACTGCGGGCTATCCCGCGCAGGAAAACGTGGCGCTGGCAAAAACGGATCGGATCGTCGACGGCGTATCTGGCGCTGTTGCCGTGCCGGCGCTTCCGGATGCGGATGTCAGGGTCGTAAAACTGGCCAATACGGAAACGGCCATTTTGGGCGGGACGGTCGGCTATACCCTGACCTTCGAGAACATGAACCAAAGCGTTGAAACGGGTCTGACCCTGATCGACAGCTTGCCTGATGGGCTGGCCTTTACGCCTGGCTCTGCCCGCTATGACGGGGCTGATACGCCGCAGCCGGTCGTAAGTGGCCGTCTGCTGGAGTGGCAGAACATCACCCTTGGGCCGTTGCAGAAGGTGACGATCACCCTTGATACGCGCGTCACGGGCGGCGACGGCAACCTGACCAACACCGCCTATGTGCTTGATCCGGGGCAGAATATCATCTCGAACCGGGCAGAGGCGACTGTGACCCGTCGACCAGAAGCGGTGTTCGATTGCGGCGATGTGATCGGCAAGGTCTATGATGATCGCAACATGAACGGCTATCAGGATGGGCCGACATCGGTTTCGCGGGCACAGATCACCGACCAGACCTATATCGGCGGTAAGAATGATCCCGCGATCACCGCGCTTCCGCAGGGTGAACCCGGTCTGGCCGGGGTGCGCTTGTCGACGGTAAGCGGCACGATCATCACCACGGATGCCTTTGGCCGCTTTAGCGTCCCTTGCGCCGAGCTGCCTGCCGATATCGGGTCGAACTTCACACTGAAGCTGGACACGCGCACATTGCCAACAGGCTACCGCGTCACCACGGAAAACCCCCGTGTTGTGCGCCTGACGCCGGGCACTGTGACCAAGATGAACTTTGGTGCAGCCATCGCCAATGTCGTCGATATTGACCTGACCGCCGAGGCCTTTGTCAGCGGCACAGCGACCCCGATCCCGGCCCTGCCGGCCGGTGTCGACAGCCTGATCGCTCAGATCCGTGACGTGCCGTCGGTGCTGCGTCTGAGCTACTATCTGCAAGGCGAAGACCGTGCGCTGGCCCGGGCGCGCATGGACGCGGTTGAAGAGATTATCCGCGTCCGGTGGCGCCAAACCGGCCGATACCGTTTGCTGATCGAACGCACCATTCAGGCGCTGCAATAAGATGGAGAAACCCATGCAGAAATCTTATCGCACGCGCGCGATCCGCAATGCCTTGATGGCGGCGACGGCATTGTCTGGGCTTGGGTCAGGGCTTTTGGCGCAGGATTGCGGGGCCAATATCTTGCCGCTTCCGATTGGCTGCGAGGTCACGAATGCGGGCGATGTCATCGCGCTACCTGTTGGCAAAAACACCGAAAAATCGAGCCTGCCCGCCACTGGGTTTGCCATTTCGCTGAACGGCACGCCCATCGCTGGGGATGCAAAAGTCATCGAAAAGGTGCGCAAGGTCGATATCGCCTTGGCCGAAGCCGATATTCGCGTGACGTTTGATGGTTTGGGCGCGGTGCCGCGGCTTGATCTGGAACAGTCGACGCAGACAGATGGCGGCCCTGTAACGCTGCAATCGGCGATGAACTACCCGGCCTATGTCGCGCGGGCTGAAATGCGGATTATCGACCTTGAAGCCGTGGGCGGGCCGCGCACCGTATCGATCCTGCCCGTTGACGTGAACGGACAGGTCACGGTCGATCTGCCCCAAGATAGCAAACTGGTCGCAGTCCACCGCGTCTATGACGCAAACGGACGCTTTGACGAAACGGCACCGCAACCTTTGGGCGTTGCCCTGCCATCCGGTAGCGTGCGCGATGTGGAAGAAGGCCGCGATACCGCCAGCCGTCGCCGCATTCCTGTTTTCGGCGGCGCGGTCACTGTTTCGGGGGCCAATGTCGTGCCGGGCGCAACCGTGCGGGCCTTGGGCGAAACGTTGCGGCCGGACCCAGACGGGCGGTTCGTCATCCAACGCATTCTGCCGCAAGGTGAATACGAGGTTGATGTCGATGTGGCCGGGCCGGGCCAGCGTGTCGACCTGACCCGCGATATCGACATTCCGGCAGCGGATTGGTTCAGCGTTGGCACGGCCGATCTGACCTTTGGCTACCGCACGGGTGGCCGCGATGATAGCAGCGAAACCTATGCGACAGGCCGCATCGCAGGCTTTATCGACGGCAAAACAGCAAGCGGCTACGCCGTCACCGCGTCCGTGGACACGGGCGAGGGCCCGCTAGAGGATATTTTCCGCGATCTGGACGAGAAGGACCCGCGCCAGCTTTTGCTTCGCGTTGACCCATCCGATTACTATCCGACCTTTGGTGACGATTCCGAAATCATCGACCGCACCCCGACCTCTGGCAAAATCTACGTCCGGGTCGCCCGCGAAGGTAATTTTGTGCAGTTCGGCGACTTTGTCGCAGCCTTGGGCGACAACGCCTTCGTGCGTAACGACCGCACTCTTTATGGCCTGCAAGCGCATGTCGAAGCGCGCGACCAGACCGTGTTTGGCACACCGCGCTATCAGGCGACCGCGCATGCCGCCCAGCCCGATATGATCCCGCAGCGCGAAGCCTTTCGCGGCACCGGCGGATCCGTCTATTTTCTGCGTCAGCAGGACATCGGGCAGGGGACAGAGCAAGTCTATGTTCAGGTGCGCGATCCCGAGTCTGACCGTGTGATCGACAGCACCCTTCTGGTGCCGGGTGTCGATTACCAGATCAATTACATTCAGGGTGTTATCACCTTGGTGCAGCCGTTGTTTGGCTCTGCCGGGAACGGGCTGGTGTCTGCCACAGGCACAGGCCGCGATAACGTCGTGCTGGTTGCGCAGTATGAATATACGCCCGTTGCGGGCGACGTTGATGGCTATGCGACCGGCGCGCGGGTAGAAGGCTGGGTTTCCCCGCAGCTGCGTGTTGGTGCCTCGGCGGCGCGTGACGATACGGGCGTGCGTGACCACACGCTGGTTGGCGGCGATATTTTGTTTGCCCCGACAGAACGCACCTATGTGCGCGTGGATGCCGCCCAAAGCGAAGGCCAAGGGCTGGACACGTTGCTGTCCTATAATGGCGGCTTGACGTCCGAGACGGAAACAGCTGCGACGGGCCGCGGCCAGTCGGTGCGTGTCGAAGGCCGCGCTGATCTGGTCGATCTTGGCCTTGGCGGAGAAGGTGTCGTCGGCGGCTATGCCGAACAGCGCGAAGAGGGGTTCTCCTCTCTTGATACGCAGGTCACGGACAACACCGGGGACGAAGATCTTTGGGGCGTTTTCGCAGATGTAAAGGTCGGCGAGACGACGACCCTCGCGCTGCGCTATGACAGCTATACCAACCAAGCGGGCGATAGCGACCTAGAGGGCGAAGTCGAGCTGACGCATCAGTTGTCGGACACTCTGTCTTATACGCTTGGTGCCGCAAGGCTGGACCGGGACGACACGGATGAAGACGGCAGCCGCACCGACGTCGCTGCCCGGCTGAACTATGCGTTTGATGACAAGCGCGAAGTCTATGTTTTTGGCCAGACAACGGTGCAGAACGACGGGCTAGACGCAGATGACCGCATTGGCCTTGGCCTTAGCTATGACACCGGCACTGGCTGGGTGCTAGAAGGTGAAGTTTCGGATGGCACGCAGGGTGCAGGTGCACGCGTGCTGGCCACGCGAACAGGGGGCGATGGCGATACACAGTACATCGGCTATACCCTTGAGCCGGGCCGCGATCTGGATGATGTCGATCTGGTCGGCCGCGACCGGGGCCGCGTGGTTGTCGGCGGACGGCGTGATCTGTCATCCGATCTGTCGATCTTCGGGGAAAACACCTACGACATGTTCGGGCAGCGGGACTCGCTGACCTCTGCCTACGGCGTGACCTACGCCGCCAACGCACAGCTGACTTACACCGTCGCGATAGAGCTTGGTCAGGTTCAGGATGGCAGCGATAATGACTTTGATCGCCGGGCGTATTCTTTCGGGACACGCTACGCCAGCGACACGCTGTCGGCGCAAGCGCGCGTTGAATACCGCACCGAAAATGGCACCCTATCAGGCGATCCGCTGGATAACGACACAGTGCTGGTGGCCGCTAATCTGTCTTACAAACTTGACGACGCACAGCGCATCATTGCCAAGGCCGAAGCCCTGCGTTCGCGCAGCGACGAGACGTCCTTTCGCGACGGCGATTACACAGACGTCAGCATTGGTTATGCCCTGCGGCCCGTAGAGGACGACCGTCTGAATATTCTGGCGCGTTACCGTTATCTGGATGACCAGATTGGTCAGACACTGGACGGCACGGATGATACCGGGCCGGTTCAGCGCAGTCACGTGGTCAGTCTGGACGGATCATATGACGTGGACCGGTTCTGGACCGTGAACGGCAAGCTTGGCTATCGTAGCGCCGAAACAGCGGTTGATCCGGCAGACACATTTGCGCGGAACGACGCTTGGCTTGCGGTGCTGGGTGCCCGCTATCACCTTGTTCATGATTGGGATATTCTGGCCGAAGTGCGTCAGCTGACACTTGTCGACGCCGGTACGCAGGATCGCGGCGCTTTGGTTGCGGCGTTCAAGCAGGTGCATCCCAACATGCAGATCGGCCTTGGCTACAACTTCTCGCAATTCTCTGACGATTTGACGGATCTTATCTATGACGACCAAGGGGTATTCCTCAATCTGGTCGCGAAGTTCTAAACTCTGGGTTTAGGCAAAGATTAGAAGATCAGGTCGTCCATCAGCGACTAGCGGCGTCATGCACCGCACCGGCCAAAGCTAGTCTTTGCCGGTGCGGTGGTTATTTGGTCTTTGGTGATGTAGGGGGCGGATATTCCGACTGGCATTAAAGACGATCCACCTATCAAACTTCAAAAGTCAGTCGGCAGTAGGTCACCTAAAAGGAGACACGACTTGAATGTTAACTTGATGCGGATGACGCCAGCAGATCGAATATCGGAGCTTCTAGGGCTGCCGGAAGAAATAAACGACAGGGCGTCACTTGAATGCGCTGTGGCGAAGGGGCTGCCAGCATCCTCGGTCGATAATATCCTAAACGTCATGCACGCCGTACCCAACCTGAACCTGATTGCAGAGCGCGCGCTGCGCCGCGCCAAGGCAGAGAAGCAGCCATTAAGCCCTGCCAAAAGCCGCACGCTATATGATCTTGCCCGTGCGTATGTCGTCGCGGATAAGTTTTATAGCGGCAACGGGATTTTGGTCATGCGCTTTTTAGAAAAGCCGAACCCCGATCTAGGGGGCGCGACGCCCTTGTCGATGGCGATCACCAGTCCCGCAGGCGCTGATGCCGTCATCGGCGTGCTTGAGGGGTAAAACCCCCTTCGATCGTCGGCACCGCCTTGGGTCACTAAGGGTCTTATCACCCGCATCTTTGTGATGTCCTAGGCGAGGCCGCGCCAACTGCGGGCAAATGCCCGCAGTGTCATCATTTCAATCCCGCGCGCAGATCCGCGCGGGACAATTACTGCGATAACGCCGCGTCGGTCTCAGCTGACTTGGACTGCAAGTCGCTTAGATCAGGTGTTTCGCGCTCAACGGATCGTTCAGACGGAACCAGTGCGCGGACAAGTTTACGCATGTCCAGCAGGCCGACAGGTTTACCGTCCTGCATGACACGGTAGCTTAGATTCGTGTCGCCTTCGGACTTTGCGATCACGGATTCCAGCGTATCGTGGTGGTCGATGTCGCCCGCATAAGTGCCCGCCTCGCGAAATGTACCCATGACGGACCGGACCCGCAGCACACGGGCGCGGTTGATGTCGGCGACGAAGTCTTCGATGTAGGGGGCAGCTGGATTAAGCAGGATATGCTGCGGCTCGCCTTGCTGGATGACAGAGCCGTCCTTGAGGATCACAAGGTGGTCCGCAAGTTTCAACGCCTCGTCCAGATCGTGGGTGATGAAAACGACCGTCTTTTGCAGCTCGGCCTGCAATTCGTTCAGAAGGTCCTGCATGTCAGTCCGGATCAGCGGATCTAGTGCCGAAAATGCCTCGTCCATCAGCATGATGTCTGAATTGCTCGTCAGCGCACGCGCGATGCCGACCCGTTGCTGCATCCCGCCCGAAAGCTGGTGCGGGTATTGTTCGCCCTGACCCGCAAGACCGACCCGGTCAAGCCAGCGGCGCGCTTCGTCGGCGTATTTGCGTTCGTTCTGACCCGCGATCGAAGGTGCTAGGCCTGCGTTTTGCAACACTGTCCGGTGCGGCAGCAAAGCGAACTTTTGAAACACCATCGACATGCGGTGCTGCCGCATCTGCCGCAGCTGCGTGTCGGTGTATTCGAGGATATTGTCGTCATCGACCCAGACTTCGCCCGCCGTGGGTTCGATCAGCCGGTTCAGGTGGCGGATCAGCGTGGATTTACCCGACCCAGAAAGGCCCATAATGACCGTGGTTTTGCCCGCGGGGATATCGACATTGATGTCGTTCAGGCCAAGGACATGATTGTGCTTTTCAAGAAGCTCGGCCTTGCCCATGCCGTCCATGACCAACTGCAGCGCAGGTTGCGGATCGTCACCGAAAACCTTGTAAAGCTTTCGGATCGAGATCTTGATGCTTGTATCGTTCATAATCGTTACCCCTTAGCGCGACTGGCTGACGTTGATGCGGGCCAGTGCCGCCTTGGTGACGCGGTCCAGAATGATCGCAAGCAGCACGATACCAAGGCCCGACAGCAAACCGACGCCCAGTTCAAGCGACCGGATACCGCGCAGCACCAGCACGCCCAGCCCGGGGGCCGACACCAGTGAGGCGATGACGACCATCGCAAGGCTCATCATGATGGTCTGGTTCACGCCGGCCATGATGTTCGGCAAGGCCAGCGGGATCTGCACATTGAGCAGCTTTTGCCGTTTGGTCATGCCAAACGCGTCTGCTGCCTCGATCACGTCGGGATCGACCAGACGGATGCCAAGATCGGTCAACCGGACGACGGGCACGATGGCGTAGAGGATGATCGCAATCCCATAAAGCTTTGGCTCTGTTACCGAAAACAAGAAGATCAGCGGGATCAGGTAGACGAAGGGCGGCAGGGTCTGCAGCATATCAAGGATCGGGATCATTATCCGCTGCACGCGGTCACTGCGGGCCATGGCAATGCCGATGGGCACCCCCAGCGCGACGCAGGTCAGCGCGCAGACAAAGATGATGGCCAGCGTCTGCATCGTATAGCTGTAGTAATCAACGAAACCGAGGAAGCCGAAGCAGATCGCGACCAGTCCAACCAGTTTCCATTCCCGGCTGACCACATAGGAAATCAGCATCAGTAGCGGGATCATGATGAACCACGGCACCACCTGCATCACCCAAAGCGCCTCGTTCAGCGCCCAGCTTAGCGGTTGTGTCAGTGGATCGACGACGACCTTCAGGCCGTTCTTGATCGACAGGAAACCTTCCTCTAGCCCGCTGGTCAGCGCGCGCGACTGCGGAAAAGACGTGCAGGCCTCGTGCATGGCGTCCATCGAAGGGAAAGGCGTTTCCCAAGGCGATACCACAACGTCGCTGCCAGATGTCTGCGCCAGCAATTGCGCCATTGATGTCATGCCGCCGCTGTCGTCGCCGCTGGCACCACACCAATTGCGCAGGCCCAGCCCGTCAAATATGAAATCATAAGTCGCCATACATACCTCACCCGGGCATGTTGCGCCCCATGTTATCTTGATTTTTAATGCGAACAGAGCCGGATCCGATGGATCCGGCTCTGTCTTTTGTCAGGGTCTGGACACGTCACGGTGCACTCGCGCGGTAACGCCGCCCGGATCAGCCTATTGCAGCAAAGCCGCCAGCTTTTCGCGGGCTGAATCGTTGATCCAGCTGCTCCATGCGTCGGGGTTGTTCTTTAGGAAATACACCGCCGCTTCTTGGTTGGACGCGTTGTTTTCTTCCTTCCAAGCCAGAAGCTGACTCATGACTTCGGTCTTAAAAGTGACCTTGCCCATCATCTCGGATACGTCGGGATGGCTGTCCATGAAGTCTTGCGTCACGATCGTCAGCACGGGTGCCGACGGGAAGGACGACGGCGTAGGATCAGGTGCATCGGCGTTCTGCATGGCTTTGAATGCCACTTCGTCATATTCACCCAGATCGATACTTGTCATGTCGAACATGCCAAGCGGCGTCGTTGGACCCCAGTAATAACCGAACCATGGCTTTTCGTCACCATAGGCAGAGGCCATGGATGTCGCCAAAGTCTCGCCAGAGCCGTGGTTGAAGATTTCGATGCCCTTGTCTTCCAATCCGAACGCCCGGATCAGGTTGTCGTTGACAAGGCGGCAGCCCCAGCCGTCGGGGCAGTTGTTGAACATGCCGCCCACCAGTTCGGGGTTCGCCATGATGCCGTCGATCGTCGCAAGTTCTGGATGCGCTTCAACCAGATAGGTCGGCAGGAACCAGCCTTCGACGCCGCCCGGATCAAGCACACTGCCAAGCTCGACGATTTTCCCGTCGGCCTTCAGCTTGGTATATGCGTCGCCCGCAGAGTTGATCCATAGCTCGGTCACGATGTCGGGTTCGTTGTTTTCCGACAACGAGGTCATGGCCGGTGTGGTGTCGGACGGCACGGCCGTCACGTTGCAGCCATAGCCCTGTTCCATCAGGAACTTTGACACTTGGGTCACGATGGCCGCGGAATCCCAGTTCATCTGCGTGATGGTGACGTCGCCGCACTGGTCTTGCGCCAAAGCTGCCGTCGGTGCGGCGAGTGCTGCCAATGCGGCACCAAGAATATAGCGTTTCATATTGCGTCTCACTTCTATCATTCACGTTTAGCGGAACCGCACGCGTTTCGTGCAGAACCCATCAAGGACGCAAATGCGCCGCAGCCGCCATTTAAGGCATCAGCCCGCCATCCATTTTAAAAGATAGGAAAAGGTCGATTTGCGACAGATTTGCGTCGCTTTCGGATCACACCTACGCGATTGACGACAGAAAGCAACCGTTATCGGAAAGGGAAACAGCGGCGCACCGACGGATCTGGGTCGCCTTCGATCAAATTTGGACCACGTTCATTGGTGGCCTACACTCTTCCCGCCGCCCGAGCCTAAGCATTCACCGTGCCGCAGGTGGCGACAAAAAAGGTCGGCCATTCATGCAAAAGGTTTTGGGCACAGGGGCGTTTGAACGACGGTATCACGCCCGCAATAAAACCGAAAATGACTACGTAAGTTTTACGGCCACGTCCCGTTAAAAACGGGAGGATTACCCTGCGGATCTGGTGGTTCTTGGATTTGATGGGTCCGACGGCCCGGTTGCTGCGTTGGCACGCGACTGGCGGGCCGATCGGCAACAGGATCAACGACGACGGCATGCGCTGGCTGCAAGACGCGCAGTGGGGCTTTGTTGTGTCGCCGTTTATTCAAGCCCTAAAAATAGGCACAATGAGCAATCAGGTTCCTAGGTCCTTGACAGGGCAAAGCCCTATCGCACTACTTGGCCCCACGGTGAGACCGCGCCAGACCTTAAAACGGCGTGCCACCGATCGTCTTCTCAACAGGGAAAACCATATGACACATTTTTCAAAAATTGTTGCGGCGGCCATCGTTTCGGCCGCGATGGGGCTGACCAGCGCGCCCGCGCAGGCAGAAACGCCGCCCGACACGCTCATTCAAGCGTGGCAGATCGACGACATTATCTCTCTCGACCCGGCAGAGGTGTTTGAGTTCACAGCCTCCGAGGTTCTAGGTAACAGCTATCAGCCTTTGGTCGGATATAACGTCAACGACGTATCTGACATCTTTGGTGTTATCGCCGAAAGCTGGGAGGTATCAGAGGACGGCAAAACCTTTAGCTTTGTCATCAAGCCCGACTTGCAGTTCGCCTCTGGCAACCCGATTACTGCTGCTGATCCGGTCTATTCGCTGCAGCGGGCCGTCAAGTTGGACAAATCCCCGGCCTTTATCCTGACCCAGTTCGGCTTGACTGCCGACAACGTCGAACAAATGGTCCGCCAAACCGGCGACATGACGTTCGAGCTTGAGATGGACAAGGCTTATGCCCCCACGCTGCTGCTGTATTGCCTGACCGCGACGGTTGGTTTCGTTGTCGATAAGGAACTGGTTGTAAGCCACGAGGCCGATGGCGATTTTGGTTATGAATGGCTGAAGACAAACTATGCCGGTTCTGGCGCGTTCACCATCCGTGACTGGCGTGCGAACGAAGTCGTCGTGCTGGAACGCAACGACAACTTCAGCGGCGATGCCCCTGCGATGATGCGCGCGATCTATCGCCATATCCCCGAGGGTTCGACACAGCGTTTGCTGCTGGAACAAGGTGACATCGACATCGCCCGTAACCTTGGCGCAGAAGAGATCGTCGCGCTGTCCGACAACCCCGACATCAAGATCGAGAACGGCATTAAGGGCTCGATCTACTACATGGGTCTCAACCAGAAAAACGAAGCTTTGGCGAACCCCAAGGTCGCAGAAGCAATGAAATATCTGGTCGATTACCAGACGATTGCCGACACGATCATGAACGGCAAGGTCAAGGTCCACCAAGCGTTCCTGCCCGAGGGTTTCTTAGGTGCGCTGAACGACAATCCTTATGCGCTGGACGTTGAAAAGGCCAAAACGTTGCTTGCAGAAGCAGGCTATGCCGACGGCTTTACCGTGACGATGGATACCCGCAACACGCCTGAAATCACGGCGATTGCAGAAGCGATCCAGCAAACGATGGCACAGGCAGGCATCAAACTGGAATTGATCCCAGGTGACGGCCAGCAAACGCTGACAAAATATCGTGCCCGCAACCATGACATCTATATCGGTCGCTGGGGCCCGGATTATCAGGACCCGCACACCAACGCCGATACCTTTGCGCGCAACCCTGACAACAGCGACGATGCGGCATCCAAGCCGTTGGCATGGCGCAACGCGTGGGACATCCCCGAGATGACCGCCCAGGCCGATGCCGCTGTGCTAGAAAAGGACGCCGCCGCGCGGGCTGAAATGTATGTCGCGCTACAGACAGAACATCAGCAAGTATCGCCCTTCGTCATCATGTTCCAAGAAATCGAAGTGCTGGGCCTGCGTAACAATGTTGACGGCTTTATCATCGGGCCATCGTTCAACGACAACTCTTTCCGCAACGTGACCAAGTCGGAATGAGCGTATCACCTGCTAACACGGGGGGGCGCTGGCGCGCCCTTCCGACCTATGGCCTGAAGGCCGGCAAATTGATCGCGACAGTCGCGGTCACCTTTCTGGGCCTTTTGGTCGTGACCTTTTTGATTGGGCGTGTTGTTCCTGTCGATCCGGTGCTGGCCGTCGTTGGCGACCGGGCGTCGAAATCCACCTATGATGCTGCCTATATCGCTCTTGGGCTTGATAAACCGCTTTATCATCAATTCTTTATCTATCTGAAACAGGCGCTTTCCGGCGATCTAGGTACTAGCGTTCTGACCAAAAAGCCCATCATCGAGGACATCGCCCGCGTTTTTCCCGCCACGCTGGAATTGGCCACCGCCGGTATCATCCTTGGCACGCTATTTGGCGTGCCGCTGGGTGTCTGGGGCGCTGTGCGTCAAGGTAAGCTGCCCGATCAGGTGATCCGCGTGGTCGGCCTTGTGGGGTATTCCGCGCCGATCTTTTGGCTAGGGCTACTGGGTCTGCTCGTGTTCTACGCCAAGCTGCAATGGGTTGCTGGACCGGGACGTATCGACATATCCTATGAATACACCGTCACCCAGACCACAGGCCTGCTTTTGATCGACACCGCGATGCAGGGTCAATGGGACGCCTTCCGCAACGTGCTTGCGCATCTGGCACTGCCTGCGGTGCTGCTGGGATATTTCTCAATGGCATATATCAGCCGCATGACGCGGTCTTTTATGCTGGCAGAGCTGGGTCAGGAATACATCATTGCGGCGCGGGTCAAAGGCGTGCCCGAATGGCGGATCATTTGGGTCCATGCATTGCGCAACGCCGCCGTGCCGCTGGTCACCGTTATCGCCCTGTCATACGCAGGCCTGCTGGAAGGGTCCGTGCTGACCGAGACCGTTTTTGCTTGGCCGGGCCTTGGCCAGTATTTGACCAATAGCCTGCAAAACGCCGATATGAACGCCGTGCTAGGTGGCACGCTGGTCATCGGCATCATCTTCGTGGGGCTGAACTTGTTATCTGATCTTCTGTATACCGTGCTCGACCCACGCGTTAGGCGGCGCACATGAGCGACGTTTCCACACGCGACTGGCTGCTAAGCGACCGGCCCGCGTCCCGCCGCCAAGCCCGACTGGGCCAGGCGTATCGCACATGGTCGCAACTCCGGCGCAATCGGCTGGCGATGGTGGGCCTTGGGATCGTCGTTGTGTTGATCCTGATGGCGATCTTTGCCAACGTCATCTCTCCCTACGACCCGATCAGAGGCGGTGATTTAAGAACAGAACGCCTGCTGCCGCCCTCTTGGGCGCATCTGATGGGCACTGACGATCAGGCTCGCGACATCTTTAGCCGGATCGTGCATGGGTCGCGCCTTACTCTGATGGTTGTGGCGCTGGTCGCGATCATTGCGACACCGATTGGTTTGGCCGTTGGCACAACTGCGGGCTATTTCGGTGGCTGGGTCGATGTTGTGTTGATGCGGATCACTGACATCTTCCTCGCCTTTCCGCGCTTGATCTTGGCGCTGGCTTTTGTCGCGGCCCTAGGGCCGGGAATTGAAAATGCAATCATCGCCATTGCGATCACCAGTTGGCCACCCTACGCCCGTCTGGCGCGGGCCGAGACACTGCAAATCCGCGATGCCGACTATATAGCCGCGATCCGCCTGCAAGGCGCGGGCAGCGCACGGATCATCTGGGGTCACGTGGTGCCGCTGTGCCTGTCATCCGTCATCGTCCGCGTCACGCTGGACATGGCCGGGATCATTCTGACCGCTGCCGGCCTTGGCTTTCTTGGCCTTGGCGCACAGCCCCCACAGCCCGAATGGGGGGCCATGATCGCCGCTGGACGCCGTTTTATGATCGATTTCTGGTGGGTCGCCACGATGCCGGGTATTGCGATCTTTGTTGTCTCCTTGGGCTTTAACTTGTTGGGCGACGGTTTGCGCGATGTGCTGGACCCGAAAGGCGAAACATGACCAACATGCTGCAAGTCGAAGGCCTTAACGTTTCCTTTCCGTCCCGCGATGGCCCCGTGCGCGTCGTTCGCGATGTGACCTTTACGCTAGGCCGCGAACGGCTGGGGATCGTGGGCGAAAGCGGATCGGGCAAAAGCCAGACCGGACGCGCGATCCTTGGGCTAACGCCTGCTTCTGCCACGGTAACCGCCGACAAGCTCAGCTTCGACGGGATCGACCTACGGCATGCCTCGGCCAAAACGTGGCGATCCTTGCGTGGGCCTCGCATGAGCATGATCATGCAGGACCCCAAGTATTCGCTGAACCCCGTCATGACGGTCGGCCGCCAAATAGTAGAGGCATATCGCCGTCGCGGCGATGCTACGCGCACGGACGCCCGCAACCGGGCCGTCGCGATGCTAGAAGCCGTGCAAATCCGCGACCCAGAGCGCGTCTTTGAGGCCTACCCGCACGAGCTATCAGGCGGCATGGGCCAGCGGGCAATGATTGCCATGATGTTAATTGCGGAACCGGACCTGTTGATAGCGGACGAAGTGACATCGGCCCTTGATGTGACCGTTCAACTCGACGTGCTGCGCATCCTTGACGGTCTGGTGCGCGACCGGGGCATGGGCCTGATCTTTATCAGCCACGACCTGCGGCTCGTATCATCGTTCTGTGACCGTGTGCTTGTAATGTATGCGGGCCGTGTGGTCGAGGAAATCGCCGCCCGGGACCTGCACAGCGCGCAACATCCCTATACCCAAGGCCTGCTAAACTGCCTGCCGCAGATTGACGGCGACAGCGGTCCGCTGCAAACCTTGACCCGTGATCCCGCGTGGCTGGCATGAGCGCCCTGATCGAAGTCCGTGATCTGGCCGTGACCTTTGGGTCGCGTCAGTCCCAAGTTCAGGCTGTCCAGAACGTCAGCTTTGACGTTCAACAGGGCGAAAGCTTTGGCCTTGTCGGCGAAAGTGGGTCTGGCAAATCCACTGTGCTGCGTGCGATCTGTGGTCTTGCCCCAACAAGCGCGGGCACCATCAAGATTGACGGAAAGCTGCTCGCTTCGCCCCGCGATCCGGCGTTCTATGCCCAAGTGCAGATGGTTTTTCAGGACCCTTACGGGTCAATCCACCCGCGCCATACGATTGACCGGGTGCTGTCGGAGCCGCTGGCGATCCACGGGTTTAAGAACGCCGAAGACCGGATTGAAAAAGCACTGAACGACGTGGGCCTCGGCGGTGGATTTCGCTTCCGCTTTCCGCACCAATTGTCCGGAGGCCAACGTCAGCGCGTCGCTATCGCCCGCGCCCTGATCCTTGAACCGCAAATCCTGCTGCTGGACGAACCGACCTCTGCCCTTGATGCATCCATTCAGGCCGAGGTTTTGAATTTGCTGGACGCACTGCGCATAGAAAAAGGACTGACCTATCTTTTGGTCAGTCACGACCTCGCTGTGGTGGCGCATATGTGCGAACGCCTTCTGGTGATGCAGCACGGAACTCGCGTCGAAGAACTGACCCGAACCGCCTTGCAAGGCCGGGATGCAACGCAAAAATACACGCAACAATTGCTGGTCGCCAGCGAAGGATTCAAAGCCCCATGACCGACGTTCCGATGATATTTGATGGTCACAACGATTTCCTGCTTCGCCTGCTACGTGACCCGGATCAACGCCGCCAGACGTGGCTGACCGATACCGGACAAGGTCATCTTGACTTGCCGCGCATGAAGAAGGGCGGCTTTGGTGGTGGGTTCTTCGCAATCTATATATCATCGCCCGATCAGCCCATTGATATCGACGACATGATGGCACATCCGCCTTATGACGTCCCGCTGCCGCCCCTAATTGAACATGACGCTGCGCAGCCCACGGCACTGGCGATGGCCGGGCACCTTAAGTGGATGGAACGCGCCTCCGATGGGCAATTTCGCATCTGCTGCACGGTCGCGGAATTGCGCGACTGTCAGGCCAAGGGCATCATTTCGGGCATCATGCATATAGAGGGGGCGGAACCGATCGCAGCCAACCTTGATGCGCTTTATCTATTTCATGACATGGGCCTGCGGTCGCTTGGCCCCGTCTGGAGCCGCCCAACCGTATTCGGCCACGGTGTGCCCTTTGCCTTTCCGTCATCCCCAGATACCGGTCCCGGACTGACGGAAGCGGGGAAAGACCTTGTGCGGTTGTGCAACGAACTTGGCATTATGCTGGACCTGTCGCACCTCAACGAGGCTGGGTTTAACGATGTCGCGGCCTTGTCCGATGCACCGCTGGTCGCGACCCATTCAAACGCCCATGCGATCACACCGTCGGCCCGCAACCTGACAGACCGACAATTAGACGTGATCCGCGACACAGGCGGCATGGTCGGACTGAACTTTGCCACCGGCTTTTTGAATCCAGACGGGGCCAAGGCCGAAGACCGCGGTTTCGATCCAATGCTGCGCCACCTCGACCACCTGATCGGTAGATTAGGCGAAGATCACGTTGGCTTTGGCTCTGACTTTGACGGGGCGCAGGTCCCTAAGGCCATGGCCGACGTCGCAGGCCTTGGTGCATTCCGCGATGCCCTTAGCGCACATGGCTTTGACGCGCCCCTGCTTGAAAAGCTGTGCCATAACAACTGGTTCGGCGTGTTGGACAGGACGTGGAAAGCCTGACCCGGCCCCGGTTGCGCCACCATCCTAGGGCGACTAGCGCTAAAATGCGTTGCCACGTCGGTGCGGCGAGGTTGGCATTTTTGGGACGCGGGGAGCTGTGGTTTCCCATATTCATGCGCCTTTCCAGTCGTAACCTCAGTCTGCTCAAGGTTTTCGACGCCGTCGTGCGGGCATTGTCAAAGGCACTCTTCTAGAGGCGGGCAGGGCGCGCAATAAGTGTCGCAGGCTGACAATGTCTGAGGTCAGAACCTAAGCTGTAGCCGCGATCAAAAGCGATACGTCAAAAAGTCAGATTTCAGACGATCATTTCGACGGCCGTAATGGCGGCAATGTCTTCTACGAAAACGGCCATCCGAACGCGTCACGCAGTCAACACCCTTACCCCAGATCGAGGGCATGACGGGGCGATAGGGCCACCGAAAGTGCAACCTCCGCGTCATTACCCACGAGAACGTTCGGGTTCAATATTAGAAGTGGTTAAAGATTAATCGTTTAATCAAAAAACGTTGACACGTCCCACTTCGGTTGCTTAATCGTTTTACCAATGGGGCGAGAAGCATGACGACTATTAAACAAATTGCTATGGATATGGGTGTCTCGGCCGCGACCGTTTCGAATGCGCTGACTGGGAAAGGACGTGTTTCTTCCGACATGGTTGAGCGGATTAAGAAGCGCGCACACGATCTAGGGTATCGTCCCAGCCTTGCGGGTCGTGCTTTGCGCAGTGGTCAGACTGGTATTCTTGGATTGGTCATGCCCGATTTGACCAACCCGCTGTTCCCGCGCATCGCACAGCATTTGTCTTTGGTGGCTGCGGATCGGCAGTTGGGTATCCTTATTGCGGATTCACGCGGTAATCCCGACGAGCAGACGCAAGCAATTAACAGATTGTTGGACAGGGGCGTGGATGGTCTCTTGATCGTGCCGCAAAAAGGCACAGCGCCGGGGCTGCAGAATGTTCCGACAGTGATTATCAACACGGCCTCAGACCCCGACAATTCGGTCAGTGCGGATCATGCGGGGGGCGGTAGAATGATCGCGGAGCATATTGCGTCGCTGGGCCACCGCCATGTTATCCTGCTTGGTGAAGACCGCGTTTCAGAGGTGCAGCGGGATCGGGTCGCAGGGATGCGCGCCGGTTTTGATCCATCAATTCACCTGCAAGAAATCTGGGGTGAGAGCGGGATTGATCAGCTTGTATCGGCGATCCAAAACGGCGCGACCGCTGTTATTACGACATCAGATTTGTTGGCGCTTCGTGTTCATTCTCATTTAACGCGCAACGGGATTGTCGTGCCGCATGATGTCAGCCTGACAGGATTCGACGATCTGCCATTCGCAATCGCGATGCACCCCACACTGACGACAGTGGCACAGGATGTTGAACAGATTGCTGGTTTGGCAATCGAAAGGCTGATCCTCGAAATTCAGGGCGAAACCCTGCCCGCGCAAAACGCAAACGTCGCGATGCGCCTTGTAATACGAAACTCTACCACCAAACAAAACTCGAAAACTAAACCGGAGATCCTACAATGAAAAATGCAATCTCACTCTCAGCCCTTTGCTGTGCGCTTGCGACAAGCGCGTTTGCGCAAGACAAGACGCTGACAATCTCGGTTTATTCATTTGCACAGGATGAATACAAAGAGATTCTTTACGATCCGTTTGAAGAGATTTGCGATTGTACGCTTGTCGTCGAAACTGGCAATAGCGTCGAGCGGATGGCCAAGATCGAAGCGAACGCTTCAAACCCCGTGATCGATATGGCGGTCATCGCATCGCAAGATGCGCTAGAATTAGCACGCAAAGATTTGTTGGCACAACTTGATGTCTCGAAGCTTGCAAACCTCAGCAAGCTTTACAGCGCAGCGCAGGATCCGATCGGCGATAACTTTGCCGTTGGATACACTTTTTATGCAAGCTCGATTGTCTATCGTTCCGATCTAATCAAGGTCAACAGCTGGGCCGATTTGCTTGATGAAAAGCTCGCTGGAAATGTGGCGCTCCCGAACATCACCGGAACGCAGGGCCCTCTGACTTTGATGATGCTCGATAAGGCCGCTGGCAACGACGGTAGTGACCTTACGGGCGTGATTTCAGAGGTGGGAAAGCACGCAGACGATATCGTGACATTTTACTCGCGCTCTTCCGAGTTGACGCAATTGATGAACCAAGAAGAGGTGATTGCGGCTCCGGTTGGCCGATTTGCGTGGAGTGCCTTTAAGGATTCCCCACTGCCTTTTGCATGGGCTGAACCTGCCGAAGGCCAAGCCGGCGGCATGAATGTTATGGTCATGACTAAAGGCAACGGTAACGAAGATTTGGCTTACCAATTCATGGACTATTGGTTGTCAACAGAAGTGCAGACCAAAGTTGCAGAGGCTTTGGTCGATAGCCCAGCAAATGCAGAAGTTGTCGTTAGCGATGAAATTGCGGACAACCTGACGTATGGTGCGGACCTGATCAATTCGCTGAACCTTCTTTCGCCTGCTGAAATTATCGACAACCGCGAGGCTTGGGTCGAGCAGTGGAACACTGAAGTTATCCAGTGAAATTGCGGGGCGGTCGATGGGTCGCCCCTCATCCCCCCTTCCAGTTCAAAATGGAGCCAGCAGATGTTCTCAAATACTCGCGAAGGTCTTGCGCTGGCATTGCCCGCCGCAATATTCGCGCTTCTTCTATTTATCCTACCGGTCGGCATTCTATTGTCAGAGGCGTTTCAATCAGACGCGGGATGGACGCTAAGCGGCTACACAGATTTCTTTTCCAAACCTCTGAACCAAACCGTTTTCCTGCGCACGCTTAAACTGGGCGTCCTCGTTGCGGGTACGGCTGCCGTGATCGGTTATGCCGCCGCGTTTAGTATTAGCAATTTATCTCCCGTAGCACGGGGCCGCGTTTTTGGGCTCGTTATTCTACCGCTTATGATCTCTCCCGTCGCGCGGACTTATGCGTGGATCGTGATCTTGGGTCGGACTGGTATCGTGAACGACGCCTTGGTTGGATTGGGCCTAGCAGACACGCCCATCCGGCTGCTGTTCACCGAAACGGCGGTCTTCCTTGGCCTCTTGCAGCTGTTTATGCCTTTGATGATTATCTCGCTGCTATCGGCGATGGAGAATATCCCGCGCGACGTTATTCCTGCCGCGCGTGTCTTGGGGGCCAACTGGTTTCAGGTGTTTTTCCGTGTGATCCTGCCGCTTACCAAAGAAGGTTTGGTCGTTGGAGGCACGCTGGTGTTTACTGGCGCGCTGACTGCCTACATTACGCCCGCCATTCTGGGTGGCTCCAAGGTGCTGATGTTGGAAACGCTGCTCTACCAACAGGTTAACGTTTCGAATGACTTTGTGTCGGCCAGTGTCATCGCAATGATCTTAATTATCATGTCCTTTACGGCAAATCTGCTGCTAAAGCGGATCGCCACGGCGCGGAAGTAACCCCATGAAAAATCTAACAAGCTGGGCGATCATCGGCCTGACCCTCATCTTTCTGATTGGGCCATTCATCATCATCATTTTCGCGGGCGCGTCTGCCGGTGAATCCCTTGCTTTCCCGCCCGACGGCTTGTCGCTCAGATGGTATCTCAAGGTTTTCACCATTGAGAGCTTCCGTCAAAGCTTTGTGCTTTCGATGGGTCTTGCCATCTTCGGCACATTGGCGGCGCTGCTTTTGGGTATTCCTGCGGCCTACGCTCTGAACCGCTACGAATTGCCCGGTGCAGAGACCATCCGCACAGTCGTGGCCTCGCCCATCATCGTGCCTGGCATTATCGTCGGTTTGGCGCTGCTGCGGTATATGGTCATTCCATTGGATGTTACTGTCACGGTGGCACTGTTCATGGCGCATACTGCGCTTGTATTGCCTTATGCCGTGCGCGTCGTGTCATCGAGCCTGAACAACCTGCGCTCTGACATGGAGGAGGCCGCCGTGTTGCTCGGCTGTACCCGCCTGCAAGCATTCACAAAAGTCGTGCTGCCTAACATTCGCGGCGGCGTGCTTGCCGCGTTTATTCTGGGCTTTGTGACCAGCTTTAATCAGGTGCCCGTGTCGCTGTTCCTGTCAGGGCCGGGAGTAAGGACGTTGCCCATCGATATGCTCGCATACATGGAAATCACCTATGATCCATCAGTCGCTGCACTCTCTGCGCTTCTGGCCTTCATGTCACTTGCCATCGTCTTTATCGCCGAACGCCTATTGGGATTTTCTCGCTATGTCTGAAAAATATGTAAGCCTCCGTAACCTCACCCTGTCTTACGGCAAAACGGTTGCAGTCCCAAACCTGAACCTTGATGTCGTCGAAGGCGAACTGATCGCGCTACTGGGGCCATCGGGCTGCGGCAAAACCACCACCATGCGTGCCATCGCGGGGCTGCTGACACCTACGTCTGGCACCATCGTTATTGACGGGCGCGACGTTACCCGCGTCGCGGCCAACAAACGGGGCATCGGCTTGGTGTTCCAATCCTACGCACTGTTCCCGCACCTTAGCGCCTTTGAAAACGTGGCCTTCGGGTTACGCCTGCAAAAGATGCCAGAGACAGAAATCCGCCAGCGTACCGAGGCAGGTATCGCGACCGTCGGATTGGCAGGGTTCGAAAAACGTAAACCCGCAGAGATGTCAGGCGGCCAGCAACAGCGACTCGCCCTTGCACGGTCATTGGTGATGGAGCCAAAGGTGCTGCTGCTGGATGAACCGCTATCAAACCTCGATGCACGCCTGCGTCTAGAAATGCGCACCGAACTCCAGCGCGTCCAAAAGAAAACCGGCGTCACAATGGTGTTCGTCACACACGACCAATCCGAAGCTTTGGCGCTGGCAGACCGGATTGTTTTGATGAAAGACGGCAAGATCGAACAACTGGGCACACCGCATCAACTCTATGCCGAACCGGCCACGGCGTTTGCGGCGGAATTCATGGGTTTCGAAAACATCTTCCGCGTCCAAGGCGAAAATCTTGTGTCTGATTTTGGTCAACTCCCGCTAGGGTTCAAAGCAACCTCACCGATGCTTGCGTGGCGCCCAAGCGGCGTGCAGGTCGGTCAGGGCCCGTTAAGTGGCCGCGTCTCCGCTAGTAGCTTTGCAGGAGGACACCGCGAATATGTCATTGATACCGCCCTTGGTCAGATCAAAGCAGACGCGCCAATTGAAACTTTAGAAGTCCCGCTTGGCGAAAACATTGCGTTTGATCTTCCGAAATCTAACGCGAGGCAACTGTCCGCATGAGCACATTCTGGGTCGATACGGACTTTGGATTCGATGATCTTTGGGCACTTTTGGCGCTGCGCCATTTGGGTGATGACATTGCGGGCATTTCGCTCGTGGCTGGAAACGCCACACTGGCGCAGGTCACCTCAAACGCCCTTGGCGCACGTCAGGCTTACGGTTTGGACGCGCCGATCTACGCGGGTGCGGCCCGCCCACTCTTGCGCAATCCAGAAACGGCAGAGCGTATTTTGGGAACGCGCGGCATGCAAAGCCGTGGCCAGCATATACCAGATGGCGGACCGCTGAGAGAAACCACGGACGCCCATACAGCGCTTAAAAGCTGGCTCGGCTCGGCACAGTACGGCATGCGGCGCGACATTCTGGCGATTGGCCCGCTCACAAACATCGCGCGTCTTGTGCAAGACGCACCCGAGTTGGCGCAAAACATCACGCGCCTTATCTGGATGGGCGGCAGCGACGGTGCGGGCAATCACTCGGCACTGGCCGAATTTAACGCTTTGGCTGATCCAGACGCGGCCGCAATCGTCGCAGAGGCTGGCCTCCCGCTTGACGTGGTGGATCTCATGTTTTGCCGCACAGTGGCCTTTGGCCCTGACCAACTTCCGCGCACCGACCCCCTCACCGCCGACCTGCTTGGCGGGTATCTAGATATTGGGCTAACGAGGGGACGCCCGACCATGTCGATCTATGACCCGCTTGCCGCACTTGTTGCGTCTCAACCAGACGCCTTCGAATACCGCCAGTGTGACATGTCCGTTTCAGTGGCCTTGAATGCGACGCAGGGACAGACAACATTCAAACACACGACCAATGGATCAACTCGCCTTGTTGTTGGAACCACATTAGAGGCCGCAGAAATCTGTCTGGACGCGCTCACAGGGAACCACGCCAATGCCAACTGATGTTAACCTGAATGACCCGATCCTTCGTGCCGATGCTGTCAAAGCGGCGCGTGGTTTGCGTCCGTTTGATATGCTTGTGCGCAACGCGGTGATGCTCGATATGGTCACGGGTCGCGAACGGCTCGTTGATATCGGCCTCATTGGCCCGCTCATCGCCAGCGTTCACGCGCCAGATCCTACACGCGAAGCCCACGCCGAAATTGATGCAACGGGCGCATATGTCGTGCCTGGTTTTATCGACACGCATTTACACATCGAAAGCTCTATGGTGACGCCCGCCGAATATGCCCGCACGGTGGTTCCGCGCGGCGTGACGACTGCACTTTGGGACCCACACGAGCTGGCAAACGTGGCTGGTATTGCCGGTGTTGATTACGCCTGCGACGCGGCAAAAGGCCTGCCTATACGGCTGCTACCGCTTGCACCCACTTGCGTGCCATCGGCGCCCATGTTTGAAGTGAGCGGTGGAGATTTTGGGCCTTCCGAAATCGCACAACTACTGGCCCGCCCCGACATCCACGGTGCCGCTGAGCTCATGACAATGCACCAACTGCTGGACGGCGACCCGCGCGTGCAAGGGATCGTCGCCGCAGGTCTCGCAAGCGGTAAACGGGTCTGTGGGCATGGCCGTGGCCTCATAGGTGGCGACTTGGCCGCCTACGTCGCCGCAGGCGTCGAGACAGATCACGAGCTCACGTCAGCCGCCGACCTGATCGCCCGCTTAGAGGCGGGGATGACCATCGAGCTGCGCGGCTCGCACCCCCACCTGATACCAGAATTTGCCAAAGCCATCATTGATTTGGGGCACCTCCCGCAAACAGTCACACTGTGCACCGACGACGTGTTTCCAGATGATTTATACGCCAAAGGCGGGCTAAACCATGTGATCGCGATGCTCATCGAAAACGGTGTGCCGCCTGCTTGGGCTTACCGCGCGGCCACACTGAATGCAGCGTGCCGCATTGGACGGCCTGAACTTGGCCTCGTTGCGCCAGGGAAAATGGCCGATTTTGTACTTTTGTCCGATCTGCACAAGGTTACCGCATCACATGTTTTTGTAGCTGGTCAATTGGCGGCCCTCGCAGGTGAGTTGTGTCAACCGGTACAAGATATCCCCGTGCTGCCCGCAATTACGAATACGGTCCAAACGCGGAAATTCGATACCGCAGACTTCGGTGTCGCGGCCAAAGGTACAGTTGTGCACATTGCCACGCTATCTAAGCCGCGTTTCCCGCAATGGGGTGCCCGCGATGTCGAGGTTAAAGAGGGCCATCTCGTGTTGCCCGATGACATGATCCGAATGGCTGTTTGTAACCGCTACGGTCTCAACACTCCAACGCGGGTCGCATTCTTGGAAAACTGGGGGACGTGGCGCTGTGCTTTTGCGTCGACTGTTTCTCACGATAGCCATAACATCACAGTCTTCGGGCGTGATCCCAACGATATGACCGTGGCTGCGAATACACTACGCGAAATGCAAGGCGGGCTTGTTGTCGTGGCTGACGGTAAGGTTGTTGCGAAACTAATTTTGCCTATTGCCGGTCTTATCAGTGAACAGCCGCTTGAAGATGTCGCAAAGGAATTTGCAGATCTTCGCGCAACATTGGACACGCTCGTGGATTGGCAGCCGCCATACCTTGTCTTCAAGGCGTTGTTCGGGGCGTCCTTAGTCTGTAATGCAGGTCCACGCCTCAGCGATGTTGGTCTTGTTGATGTTTTCGAAAACGTAGTCCTCGAAAGCTGCGTAATTTCGTAATTGACTTAAATAATTCATGACACGACGATGTTTGCATATCTCCGTGGACATAAATATTGGCTAAATGCTCGGGGGCTAAGGCGCGTTTGTTATTTTGAAAATCTTGAATACTTACCCTCTATGCAAGACAACGATATCGGCCGATTGTAACCGACTATAGGCGGTTGCGAGAAATTAAAATAAGGCATTGATGCAGTGTAGATTTCCTGAATTGATCGTGTTGTCGCAGTGCTACGTTCCCGTTCTCGCTTTTATCTGTAGGTTGGGGCCTATCTTCTCTTTTCTTTAGTCGCTCCAGCATAAATAGAAGAATTATGAGGAAAAGATGGCGCTGAATTTGGCACTTATCAGCACAGGTTTTATTCCTCACCAGGCCATTGCTAGGATCGTCAAGCGCAATGGTTCCCAGCTTTATTTCATTCACGGCCGAAACCCAGATCTGTTGAAACAGTTTGAGTCACAATACGGGTTTCAACACTATCCATGGACCTGGCTGACCTGCTTTCTGATCCAAACGTTGACGTTGTTTATATTGTTCTTCCTAGGGACAGGACCCATTAATCTGACTGAACTTGCGACGCCTGCCTGACCTCACCGCCCCCGAACGAAAGTGGGCTTTATGGGCAATCTGTATTGGCTGAACGAGGCTCAGATGGAGCAGATTTCGCCGTATTTCCCGAAGAGCCATGGCGTGCTGCGTGTGGACGACCAGCTTGTCCTCAGCGGCCTAGTATTCATCAATCGCAACGGCTTGCGCTGGCGAGATGAACCGTGAGTATGGCTCTCACCAGACGTTCTGCAACCGCTAGAAAATGTGGAGCGACATGGGCATTTTCGCGCAGATTATGACGGGTTTGGCGGCAAAGGCACCCGACAACAAGACGATTTCCTTCGATGCGGCGCACCTTAAAACACACCGGACGGCTTCAAGTTTCTGGGCGAAAAGGGGGGGGCGTGGACGTCTGAGCGGCTTTCTCAAGAAAGAGCATGGGAACCCGGCAAAGGGTATTCCTCTGTCTAAGCAGACAAGCGACGGCTGGGGGCCTTTGCCGGATGATGTCAAAGCAGAGTTTGAAGCCGTTGCTCCGCCCCGCGCAGGTCTAACCTATGAACTGTGTTTAGGCACAGGACAGCGGATCGGTGACGTGGTGACGATCCGGTGGGGCCACATTTAGGATGGGGTCTACGACTTCACTCAAGGTAAGACCGACAAGCCTCTTTGGATACCGCTGACGGATCGCCTTAAGGACCATCTAGCGACGGTCGAAAAGAACGGTCTGACGGTCGTCATGGATAAGAGCGGACGTCCGGTACACCAACATGCGATTGCCGACGAGATGCGCAAGGTGAAATCAGAAATGCAACATCCAGACGCATTGAACTACGTCATGCACGGCTTGCGCAAGAATGCGACAATCGAACTCTACCAGTCCGGACGCGATGAAGAGATGGTCAAGGCCGTTACCGGGCGCTCAGGTGTGTGATTGCTGAAAAAGTATGGTGGTCAGGTGAGGCAACGCGAACTGGCTACACGTGCTCAGGACGCCGGTAATCGCATGGTCCAGAACAGGTCCTAAACGTGAATGTTTCAACGGCTGTTTCAAAAACTACACTTAAGAAGTGAGCTTATGACGCAAGTCACTGAAATCATTGGAGGCGAGTACCGGAAACTACGCCTGAAAGTCTAAGTTATTGTTTAATAAGCCAGAAGTCGCCTGAAGTTGTCCATTCAAACTGTAGTCCACGATGGACAACGTCCAATACATGCCGTTGGCTGTCAATGAGGTAAACTTGAAGGAGCAACCCTATTGCGACAGAAAACTGTGCATGACTTCTGCCAACATCTGGATAGGGCAAAGGTAGTTAAGGAAGAAGCTGAGCGTGGAGGACGACAAGCTCGCCCCTACAAGAACCTGAGCCTGCAAGCGATCCAGCCTGCGATGACAGAGGTGAACGCACTGACGGACTTAGCGGTGAGCATAGTCCCCCAGAAACGGGGCAAGTCGGTGGTGGGATTGTCTGTGAGCTGGAACTTGAAGGGTGAGGCGGGACGGGTGGAGTGCGACAGGGACACTGTGGACGACCTCAGAAAGCGCCTAGATCGGGCAGTGGATCGCGTGACGGCGCTGACAGATCAACGAGGGCCGGGACCTAGAGCTGGCAAGAGCTAGATCGATAGGTTGTTAGGCAGATAATGAGAACAAACATGACAAGGATTGCCGCAATGCTCTTTAGGACTTCTTCGCATCAAACCATAACAACTGTGTTCTTAATTGCAGCGGCAACATCAACAGCGGCAGAACCTAATTGGGGATGCCTTACGCAAGACATATTTTGGCAGCGCGTAGCGGAAAACGTTACGGAAGCGAAACAAGAGCACGAACTAATTTTGTCTGGGCGGATGCACGAAAGTGGGTACCAGTACTCGAGCGAGCTTCACATGATGATGACATTGTTTGAGGACGGATCGTGGGTGTCCTACGATATTGAATTAGATGACTTGGCCACCTTGTACTGCCTCATCGATCATGGCGCATTTTTCAGCATGTTTGATTTTTAACTTTCCTACTTCCCGTTTAGTTCCGGCATATGGCGGCGCAACCATTTGAGTTCCACCATAGCTATAGCTTCCCTAAGAATTCCCCTTCCCCCGTCCCTGACAAAGAAAAGCCTGAAGGGGGAAGCTATAGCTTATCTTAAGCTTGCCTGTCCTCTCGGAGGACGAGGAGGGTCTGGATAAGCTTGAACTTCCTGAAGTGGGTAGGGCTGGCTTTAGGTTCATCACATTCCAGCGTGGGACATGACCGCGATAGGCCACGAACGAGCAGCTTCAGCAGGCTTTGGGTTCCACCATTGAACAGCAGCACCGTAGGAGGCGAGAGCTGGCTTACGCCTTACATGCCCCGGTGGGGTGGGGGTGAAGCTAGAGGAAGCCTGAGGGTCTTCAGCGTAAGCTGGGGGTACCACCTATGGTTTGTACCAATAGTACACCCTGACGCCCCATTCATCGGCGACGAAAGACCCCATATGAACAGTAATATCAATGCACTACCGAAGCCAAAGCAGACAACTGTAAAGCTTGAAAAAATCACAACCAATCCGAAGGTGTTCCAGCCCCGGCAAGACGGCATCAACCACGGCCATGTGTCGAACTTGAGAGCGACGTTGAAGCGTGGTGACGCGCTAGACCCGATCAGTGTCCGCAAGCAACACGATGGGCTGTTCGTGGTGCTGGACGGCCACCATTCGCTGGAGGCATACCGACAGGCCATGTGGCAACGCAGCGTCCCTGTACTGGTTTACGCCTGCACGGAAGAGGAAGGGAAACGCGTAGCAATCCGCGAGAACTCAAAGCATCGGCTTCAAATGGCCGACGAGGACAGGTCGGATTGGGCATGGGAACTGACATGCGAACAGCGCAGGCTTTCAAAGGCTGAGGTGAGCCGGATATGCAACCGCAGCACATCAACGGTGGGCCGTATGAGGCCTGTACGGGACAAACTAGAGGCCGCAGGGTGGTGTGATCTGCCAAAGACATGGAAAGAGGCTCAGCGGGCCTGTAGGGATGTGGACGAGGGCGAGTTCGACGAGGACCGGGCAGCGCAGTGGCGTGAGGATGCGATAGCTAAGATAAAAGAACAGATCAGTGGTCCCATTGGCCCCTATGCGCAGTGGAAAGCTGACGTTGTGCTTGAGGCAGTCTGGGAGATATTGGGCGATAACCGCTTCAGAGGAGGGCTGGAATACCACGGCTTCCACGAGGTGGACATCGATGAGTTTGACGGAACTGTCACGCTATTGGACGGCCTCAAGGGAGAAGTGCCAGACGACGATGACGAACCATTCGGGTGATGACAGCACACGGACCATTTTCACGGCAAATTTCTGAGCGGCTTTACGTTATAGCCCGCGCTGCCGCTTCCCCCCATCGATACACTGGGGGCCACGGTAGCAGGATGAATGAGGGGGTGGGGGTCTAGTCAAGCAATGGGTCGTCAGCGCCACTCAGTGCCCCGCTCAAAGCATCCTGTTGCAGCAAGCCATGAACACTACAAAAAGCATGAGGGCAAAGAGAGGGCCGCTACAGCCGTTCTCTAGGCTACGTCAATCGGATCGATGTAAGGCGGGGCAGCTGGCCGTCAGATACCGCGTGGTTCGGGGCAGGTGATGAGCAGCTTCAGCCTGCCATGCACAGCCCGCGCTCACCGGGGCCAACATCAGGAACCACAATGGGCCGTGTCAGTGGCAGAGCTGGGCCGTGGTCGATCAGGGTGATGGTGAACGCGAGGGCGGTGAAAGCGTAGGTCTTCATTGGCTGGCCTTTCGGTTGCAAGTGTGTTCGTGCAACTTACGGCAGCTATGCCAAGTGGCGTTAGTCCCTGTTGCTCAATGTCTTAGCATGGGGCGGATGGGTCTGGTAAGCGTGGGGTCGCGAGTGTCCGCAAGGGTATACCACATCGGACACATCAGAACCTTGCCTTGAAGGTGTACGATAGGGTTGACACCCATCAACGGTCACACATACCAATGTACATAACCCCATCGTACACCCTGAGGCTACTATGACCCAAACAATCCTCTACGCTCGCGTTTCGACTGCATACCAGAACATTGCCCACCAGACAGCACAAGCGCAGGCAGCAGGTTTTACCATTGATCACGTCGTGAGCGATCACGGTGTTTCAGGTGTCAGCACACGGCTGGCAGAGCGTCCCGAAGGCAAGCGTCTGTTTGACCTTCTTCGGTCGGGCGATGTGCTGGTCGTCCGGTGGGTTGATCGTCTGGGCCGAAACTATGAAGACGTCACCGACACGATCCGAGAGTTCATGCGGCGCGGTGTCATCATCAAGACTGTGATCAACGGCCTTACCTTCGATGGAGCGACAACGGATGCAATGCAGGCAGCTGTGAGGGACGCTCTGATCGCCTTCATGGCCGCGACAGCACAAGCGCAGGCAGAGGCAACGAAAGAAGCTCAGCGGGCCGGGATTGCGGCTGCTAAGGGCGATGAGACCCGATACCGGGGCAAGAAGCCAAGCTACAGCCGTGCAACTTTCAAGATAGTGCAGAACCGTTTGAGTCTAGGCGACGGCACTTCGGCTATTGCAAGAGCTACGGGTCTGACGCGTCAAACGGTACTGCGGATCAGAGACAAGCCGAAAGATGCGGAGGCAGCCCTTGCGAAATGGGGTATGTGAATGTTGGAACTAACGATATTGCAATTATAGGTTGCCGCGAGCGTTGAGATGTGTCCGAATATTCACATAAGCGATTGGCCTGATCAAAGGTATCGTGATGCATCTAACGGACGTAACGGATGAATATTAGGCCGATTGAGACAGAAGCGGAGCTCCAGCCCATTCGACACATGGCGGGTCACATCTACGGTACGAACACTGGCAGGTTGTTTCTTGAGTACATGACAACTGGCCCCGGAGACAGAGTCGAGGGGCGACTTCGCCTAAACGATGATGCCGTGGGATTACTCCAGTTTGATGTGGTCGGAACATTCAATGGTCAATACTTAAATTTCGACGGGCAACTAAAGCAAAACAAAGCTGAGGGCGGCATTGAGGAAGAAAATGTTGTCGTCTCACTTCAAGCAAACCTTCAACTCAATGACGGAGGGGCTTTTGGAGGGCGTTGGGAAACAAGCGTTGGCAATGCAGGAACGATGCAGCTCTTCCCGCATGACCACATTGAAAAAACTAGTTTACCTTATGAACAAGCCTTGGGGCTTCGGCTCCACATTCATAATCGGCAGCTAGGTGTCGTCCGTTTAGCATTCGGAGACATCAAGAGACTCATCGAATTTTTACAGGAAAAGCTCCCGGGCAGCACAGTTCTGGTTAACCACAGCGCACTAGGCAATTCTGAGAAGGAGGCTGGCCAAACAACTCTCGCACCTGAATTCCTCGCGAGTGCGGCGGAATTGGGAATACTTCAACAGATGAGATTGGATGCTCGTTCCCAAGGGCCTGACGGACTGGATCGAACCGTTACTATCGAGCTTGGCCGCTATGAAAAGAATGAGATAAGGGTCGCTGGGGGTGACGAAGTCTGGGTCACGGGGGTCCTTGAGGCGGTCAACGCTCAACTCGCTGACAAGCAGTCGAAGGTTGCAACACTTTACCGCAAACACGGCTCATTGCTTAACACCGGAGTATTCTTGGCTCTTCTAATTTGGCTTCCCGGAGTCCCCGGCGTAGTTAATCGATTGTACGTCACCGTTATTGCCATGATCGCTATGTTGGTTCTGCTGCGAGTTCATCAAACGACCGTTCCCCTAGCGCAAATCCGTTTGGCTCAGGCCCAAAGATCGTTTCTCGACGAAGTATGGCCGGGCCTCGCTACAGGTGTTTTGACTGCTCTTGCGCTTGGTGTAGCCACTACCCTTCTTGCGTTCGTCGATGCTGACAGCTTGTTTTCGGGATTGTCGAAGTTGCTCAGATTGATTTCTGGGAGTGAGGGCGAGACCGGGGGGGCGGTCGAATGACTTTAATAGACAGGCAGATCTTCGACAAGGTAGTGAGAAGTGAGCTTGCTTCGAAGTAGTTACAAAACCTTCGCCATCCATTTGGCTAACAATTTGTGTTTTGACGGACCAGTTCATGCGTCACGGGAATAGCGAAAAGCCTTCGCTGATCAGTTGCCCCCAAATTCTCTCCTGCATCGGCGCAAGCTGTTCAAGAAGCCTGCCGTGGTCGTAGACCTTGTCGGACCGTTTCTCGCCGGACCAACCACCAAGATCATCAATGTCTGCCTGTGGGATGTCAGCGCGGCGGGCGGCGGTCCGCCATGTGTGACGTAGGCAATGAAACGTAAGCCTGCCGTCAGTTTCCCGTCCAAGCCGTTTGCGGCGGTAGTGAGTGAACCACTGGGATAGCGCTGCGGCCTTGCCACTTGCGGGCCTGATGGGCCATTCAGGGAAAACGCGGCCTGTCGCTGCATGTTCTGCGATCCTATTGGCGATGATGGCTCGCGCGGCAGGAACAATCGGAACAATCCTCCGAGCATTCTTGGTCTTTCCCTTCGCTACCACGAAGTATTCCGCGCCGGGGGCCACGTCAGCTACCTTAAGGATTGCAATCTCGTCGCACCGGCAGCCTGTCGCTAGCGCTAGGCGCAGCAGATCACCTCCACGATCACCAATCGGCAGGGGGTCTACGAGCGCTTGGAACTCTTCTGGCCGGAACGTGTCGCGAGATACCGCGTCATCAGCTCTTTGCTGCGGAATAGGGCGGGGAAGATCCCAGACCGAAGAGGCGTCAGGTGCAATGAAGTCAAATTGTTCCGCCCATGCCCACAAGCCCCTGAGCATAGTCACTTGTTTGTCAATTGAGCCACGAGACAAGCCGTTTGGGGCGCGAACCGTCCTCACATCACGCAAGAAGACGCGAATGAACGCCCGCACATCATTGGCGCTCACGTCAGCTAACGACAACGTATCGTCGGTGTCTCCCATGAATTCCTTCAGGTAGCCAACGGCAGTACGAAGGGCGGCTACAGTTGTCGGCGCGAGGACCTTGAGGCCTGCCTTTGAATTGGGGCTGCGGTCTTGGATGCACCGCTCAACAGCATCGGAAAGCAAGATGCCGTCACCCAAGGCTACTTTCGCGAAAGACTTGAGTTGAGTGAGGGCGACGCCTCTCTGCTCGGCGGCGTAGAGAATGTCGGACAGGCCGCCTTCCATCGCTTCAACTTTATCGTAGTTACCGGGGGCGTGCCTAAGCTTGGCTATGTCGGCCCGAATTTCTCGCGCGGTGTCAGCAGAGAACTTGCCTGCATCTGTAACGCCAAGCTGAAGCTGTCTGATCTTTCCTAGAACTAAGTCGCGCTTCTGACGGGCTTCAGCTCTCTGGCGTGTGCTTAGGCCGTGTTTGATCTCTTTGCCGAACGGCTTGTCAGTCCAAGGACAGAGAACGCCCACAAGTTCAGGTGGCGTTACCATCCGAAAAACAAAGCCAGCGCCACGTGGTTGGGTGAGGTATCGCATGTCGTCGTCCATAACTGTGGTACGTAACGGACAACAGAACGACGGACAACATCATGAAAATCTTAGACTAAGCAATGGCTTAGATAAAGTGGAGGCGAGTACCGGAATCGAACCGGTCTACACGGATTTGCAATCCGCTGCGTAACCTCTCCGCCAACTCGCCGCCGGGATAGGGTCTTGTGAGGTGTGACCTATGGTTTTCGGCGGTCCGGTGCAAGTGCTTTTCGCAAATGGCTTAAAGGCCGTCTGCTTCGGCCTGTGTGACGGCTTGGTCGGCCATAGCGCGGATCGCCTCATAGGATGATGCAGCGGCGATGAAACGGCCGTTGTGGCAGAATTTGGCACCGGTCACGCCGCTAGCCTCTTCCAAAGCGGCACCTGTCAGTCCGGCCCATGCTGCGGGCAGGTCGGCGCGTAGATCAAAGCTGTTGGGGTCTTTAGAGATCCCGCCAAGCGTCCAGTCGTCGGTCCCGCGGGGCGTGATGACGAACAGCAGTTGATCGGCACCGGCCTTGATCACGGCGGGGCGGAACGGCATGCCCATCGGCAGTTCCAGCACGCGGCCTGTACCAGCGGCGGCGATTGCGTTCATCACCATGTCGTCGGCGCGCAGGCCTGCGGCGCTGCGGGCGACGCGGGCTTCTAGAAAGGCGCGGGCGATGTTCAGGGCGGCGTGAAAGGCGGCCATGTCGGCCTCTGGTCCGCCTTGGTCAAAGACGGGCTTGAGCGTTTCCAGCAGGCTGGGCAGGATCATGCCCGAGAGCGGTCCAGCAACAGAGGGGTTCACGGCACCATTGTCGAGCAGATCAATCGGCAGCACGAAGCCGGCGTCGATCTTGGCGTGGACGGTTTCAATGTCATGCGCAGGGATGTCGTGGGCGGCAAGGTAATCGCGGCCAAGGTGTTTCCACACCAAACCAAAAGAGCTGAACGGCTGGCCATCGTCGCGCAGCGGGGCGTCGCGTTGGTGGTGGTCGAAAAGGCGCAGGTCAGGGTCATACCCGCCGCCGACGTCATAAACGATGCGGTCCGGTCCGGGGGTGATCCATGCTGCGTCGCGACTGCGCACGATCTGGGCCTGTGGGAACAGGCGCGTGAGTACAACGCTGGACATGAGTTCGTCCGCGTGAAAACCGCCGGAATGGGTCACCAAATATGATGTCGTCATGGTAATAGCGCCTTTGATTGTTACCCTCTGAAACCTTTAAACAGTGTCAAGTTCAACTCGAAATGACGGGTTTTTTGGGGGCCGCGGCATATTTGGCACCCGCTTTAGGGGAGGTGCGTTGGTCGGGGACGGTTTGGCTGAATGGAAAAATACATTTCAAAAACGCAATGTTTCGCATGCGATACATATTATGTAAAAGAATCGTTTTTTCGAACAAAGGGTTAAGAATTTTTGGGTGGTGCGTTCGCTGGTAGCTGAACGGTCAGAAATAGTGTGTGGGTGCAATAACAGTAAGCCGGGGGGCGGCACCATGTCGCGGGCCTGCACCAGTGTCGGTTGAAGCGGGCGTGCGTTACCGCGCAAGGACCAGTTCTGCCTTAAGCCCGCCCAGCGTGTCGCTAGCCGACAGACGCAACACTCCGCCGTGGCTGCGGGCGATATCGGCGACAATCGCAAGGCCAAGGCCGACGCCTGCGCCCTTGTCTTGATTACGCGCAGCATCAAGGCGGGTGAAAGGGCGGATCGCGTCGTCGTGCTGATCCGCAGGAATGCCGGGGCCGTCGTCTTCGACAACGTAGCGGATCGCGCGGTCGGTGACATGGACGGCGATATGCGCTTTGTTGCCGTAACGCAGGGCATTGCCGACAAGGTTGTCCAGCGCGCGGCGGATTGCGGCGGGGCGCATCGGGATGGTGACCTGCGGGCCGCTGCCGGGTTGCAGCGTGACCGCAAGGCCGATGCGGGTGAAGTCAGCGACCAGATCGCGGACGATACCGGCCGGATCGACCCGTTCCATCGCGTCGCCAGCGTCAGAGCGGGCGAAGTCAAGGAAGCTGTCCAGCAGGCGCTGCATTTCGTCGACGTCGCGCGTTAGCGGCTCTGCCTCTTCGTCGTCGAGCAGGGATAGGCCAAGGCGCAGGCGGGTCAGGGGGGTGCGCAGGTCGTGGCTGACGCCAGACAGCATCATGGTGCGCTGCTGGATCTGCCGCTCTAGCCGGTTACGCATATCGAGGAACGCCATGCCGGCGGCCCGCACCTCTGCCGCGCCGCCGGGGTGGTAGGGCGTGATGCGGCCTTTGCCGTAATCGGCGGCGGCGCGGGCCATACGGGTGATGGGGCGCAGTTGGTTCCGCAGAAAGATGTAAGAAATCGCGGTGAGCACGGCGCCGAGCACGACCATAATGACGAGCAACTGATGCGGGTTCGAGGCAGAGAGCCGCGTGCGGGAAATATCGACGGACATCGGGCCTTGTTCGGTCGCGATCCAGACAGTCACGCGGCGGCGGTCCGCCATAGAGACGGCCCCGATTTGCGGCACAGCCTCGCGCAGGCGGATGGCCACGGTACGCCCGGTAAAGTCGAACCATTGCCGGTCACTAACGATATCGGGGATGTCGTAGGGCCATGAGACTGCAAGCTCTAACGGCAGGGCGACGGCATTGACCGATGTGATGGCGGCCTCGCGATTTGGGGCGGCATCGGCCAGATCCCGCAGATAGCGCAGGTCGATCGCGACGGCGGCGGTCATCTGGCGGGTGACGCCTTCGAAATGGCGTTGGATGAAGACGATCGACACCAGCAGCTGCAAGCTGAGGACGGGCAGGATCAAGATGATCAGTGCGCGCGTATAAAGACCGCGCGGCATGTAGCGTTTGAGCCATTGGAAGAACATGTGCATGATCCTAGCGAGTGCGAAGCGGAAGGCAAAGCGATGGATGAGTTTGACCCAAGGCCGGGTGTGGCAGAGCAGATTGCGCCGGGGCTGCGGCGCGTGTTGGCCCCCAACCCGTCAGCGATGACGTGGCGCGGCACGAATACCTATGTTTTGGGGCAAGGGCAGGTCACGGTGATCGATCCCGGCCCAGATGATGCCGCGCATCTGGCAGCGCTGTTGCAGGCGACGGCGGGCGACGTCGTCAGCCATATCGTCGTGACGCATTCGCATCTGGACCATTCGCCGCTCGCTGCACGGCTAGCAGCGCAGACCGGCGCGCAGGTTTGGGCGTTTGGCGATTCGCATAGCGGTCGATCAGCTGTGATGCAGGGGCTGGTGGACAGCGGTTATGACGGCGGGGGCGAGGGGATTGATCTGCACTTTGCGCCAGACAGGATCGTGAGTGATGGTGATGCGATCGACACGCCTGCGGGTGCGCTGCGGGTGCTGCATACGCCGGGGCATATGGGCAATCATATTTGTCTGCGCTGGGGGGATGCGGTGTTTTCCGGTGATCTGGTCATGGGGTGGGCGACGTCGCTGGTGTCGCCCCCTGATGGCGATATCAGCGATTTTCTGACGTCTTGTGCCAAGCTGCGTGCTGATGGCGCGGCTGTGCTGTATCCGGGGCACGGCGCGCCGGTGACGGAGCCTGCGGCGCGGATCGACTGGCTGATCGCGCACCGGATGGAGCGGCGGGCGCAGGTTTTGGCAGCGCTAACGACGCCGCGTGACGTGGCCGGGCTGACGGCGGCGATTTATACCGACGTTGCCCCGGCGCTGTGGCCGATTGCGGCGCGCAATGTCTTTGCGCAGTTGATCGAACTGGTAGGCGCGGGGTTGGTGACGGCCCAGCCTGCGTTGACGGCAGGGGCGGTGTTCGCGCGCGCGCCCTAGTCACAGCGCGGCGCCGCGGTCACACGGTTGCGCGAGGATGCGCCTTTGCTGTCCGGTTCGGGTGCAAATTGGCTGCGGTGGTGGTATGTGATGAGGGAATGGAGCCTGCGATCAACGTAGGCCCGCCCGAGCAGGACATGAACATGCAAGCAACTGACAACCGGCCCGCCCGGGACGTCCCGTGGTATCAACTTCGGTCGAGTATCACGATGATAACATTGACGATTGTCGCTGTGGGTGGCCTTGCCTTGGACTATGTCGCTAATGACCAGACTCCGGTTCCGGGATACCGAATCGTAGAGAACGGCACCATCGTCGGCGGCGCGCGGGACGATTCCTTTTTGCGCTAGGGCAACGCGGCGCGGGCGTCGGTTGATCTGAAATTGAAAAGCCTGCCGCAGGAACCCTGCGGCAGGCTTTTGTTTGTGTGGTGCTCTGTCCGGATCAGCCGGCGGGGCAGGCGGCTCCAGTGTCGATCCAGGCCTGCGTCAGTTGTCCAAAGATGTCCTGCGTGCCGGGGGCGGGGGTGCGACCTTCGCCAGGCTCCCATCCCCAGCCGACCAGACCGTCGGTGGCGTTATGTTCATGCAGTTCGGCCAGCGTGCGATTGCCGTTGCGTTCAGGGTCTTTGATCTGGTCGCAGATTTCGGCGGCAGACAGGCCGACCCAGCCCATTTCAATCGGCGCAAGCTGCCACGGGCTGTGGCCGGGGATGGAGCCTTCGCCAGTGGTGAAGGCCACGTTTTCCGCGCCGTGGCAGGTGGAACAGCGCATGCCGGGGGCGCCGAAATCGCCCACGCCGCGCACGACGGGGGGCTGGTGCAGCTGCATGTCGTCGCCTTGCAGGGGCACATCGCCGACGGGGTGGCAGTTCAGGCAGCGCGGGCTTTCGATGACGACAAACATTTCCTCGAACAGCGCGGCAGAGCGGGCTGCTTCGTCGGTGATGGAGTCGAATTCATCGGCTGTGCGCAGGCCGTTGACGGTTTCGGCGTAGGCCGGGGCGGCGAAGAGAGCGGCGGCCATGGTGAGTTTGGTCAGGATGTTCATGGCGTTACGCTCCAGCCGGGGTGGTGAGGGGAAGGGTGGTGACGGCTGTACCAGTCAGGGCGCGCCATGCGTTGGCGACGGCGGGGCCGACGGGCGGTGTGCCCGGCTCGCCGATGCCGCTGGGATCGGCGTCGCTTGCGATGATTTCGACCTCGACGGCTGGCATCTCGTTGATGCGCAGCATGCGGTAGGTATCGAAGTTCTGTTCTTGCACGACACCGCCCTCACCAAGGGTGATCGCGTTAAACAGGACAGAGCCGAGGCCGTAGCCGATGGCGCCTTCGACTTGTGCGCGGATCACGTTGGGGTTCACGGCGACGCCGCAATCGACGGCGCACCAGACCTTGGTGACATGGGGAAATCCGTCCCGGTCTTCGACTTCGGCAATTTGCGCGACATAAGTGTTGAAGGATTCGTGCAAGGAGACGCCGTAGCCTTTGCCGTTTTTGACCTTTTGCCCGTCCCAGCCTGCCATTGCGGCGACCTTTTCCAGCACGGCGCGGTCGCGGGTCATATCGGATTTCAGCAGATCAAGGCGACCTTGCACCGGGTCCTTGCCGCCCGCTTCGAGCAGTTGATCAAGGAAGACTTCGGTCGCATAGGCTGTGTGGCTGTGTCCGACGGACCGCCACCACAGCACGGGCACCTTGCTTTCGGCGCGGACCCAGTCGACCCGCAGGTTGGCCAGATCGTAAGGCATCTTGACCGAACCTTCGTAAGAGGTCGGGTCTTTGCCGTCTTGCATCATCATTTCCATCGGGCCGCCAGCCATGATGGACTGGTTGACCACCGTGTTGTGCCAGCCAGTAATATTGCCGTCCGCGTCCAGCGCACCGCGCATTTTGTGCACAGTCATCGGGCGATAGTAGCCGCCCGTCAGGTCGTCTTCGCGGGTCCAGATCAGTTTCCACGATCCATCGCGGCCAGCGGCGGCCGCAATCGCGCCGATTTCGCTGCCGATCTGGGCGCTTGGCTGGGCGCGGCGACCAAAAGAGCCGCCAGCGAGCATGACGTTCAGCTTAACCTTCGTGATGTCGAGCCCGAGAGTGCCAGCGACCGCTTGTTTATCGAATCCGGGGAACTGAAAGCCGCCCCATGTTTCAGCGCTGCCGTCTTTCACTTCGATCACAGCGTCCAGCGGCTCCATCGGGGCATGGGCGAGGTAGGGGAAGTGGAATTCAGCCTCGATCGTTTGGGCGGCACCCGTCAGGGCAGAGGTGATATCACCCGACTCTTCGATCATCAGACCAGTTTCGCTGGTTGCGAGGGCAGAGAGGTCTTTCATCATCTGGTCAGAGCTGCGGGTTTCGGCGACGCTGTCATCCCATTCCACGGTTAGTGCATTGCGACCCGTCAGGGCGGCGTAGGTGGATGTCGCGTAGACCGCGATGCCCTGCGGGATTTGGTGCACGGCGGTGACGCCGGGCACGGCAAGCGCGGCGGCGTCGTCATAGCTGGCGACAGTGCCGCCCAACATCGGCGCGTGGCGGATCACGACGTATTCCATGCCCGGCAGGTCCATATCCATAGTGAATACGGCGGTGCCGTTGGATTTGGCTTGGCTGTCGAGCTTGGGGCGATCCTTGCCGATCAGCACGAAATCCTTGGGGTCCTTGACGGGGGGATCTTCGGGCGGGGTCAGCATCGCGGCCTTGGCGGCCAGCGGGCCGAAGGTCGATGTTTTGTCGCCGGACGTCAGAACGCCATTCGCGATGGTAATAGTATAGGCGTCGACGCCCCATTCGTCGGCAGCAGCCTGCACCAGCATCGCGCGCGCGGCGGCACCCGCTTTGCGCATTTGGGTGTAAGAGTTTGCCATGGCGGTCGAGCCACCCGTGCCTTGCAGGCCAAATAGCAGGTTTTTGTATTTCTCGTCATCGGCCGGGGCGGATTCGGCACGCATCTGGGACCAGTCGGCGTCCATTTCCTCGGCCACGAGTGTGGACAGGCCTGTCATTGGACCTTGGCCAAATTCGATGTGCTTGATGATGACGGTGACAAGGTCGTCTTCGCCCACGCGGATAAAGGCGTTGGGTTCAAAGGCGGCAGCGGTGCCATCGGGCTGGAACGCCAAGGCGGCCCCCGATTGCGCCCGCCCGCGCAGGGGCAGCGAGACGGCGACGACAAGGCCCAGCGAGGACGCGAGGAAGTTGCGGCGGTTTTGTGTGATGGTCATGACTTAACCCTCCAACGTTTTTGCGGCGTCTTTGATCGCTTGGCGGATGCGCACGTAGGATGCACAGCGGCAGATGTTGCCGGCCATCGCCTGATCAATCTCTTCATCCGTCGGGTTCGGGATTTCGTACAAGAGCGCGGCGGCGCTGACGACTTGGCCGGACTGACACCACCCGCATTGCGGCACGTCGATATTCACCCATGCGGCCTGCACGGCCTCTGCCTCTGGCGTGTTCAGGCCTTCGATGGTCTGGATGTCCGCGCCTTCAAGCGTGGAGACCGGGGTCACGCAGGACCGGCGGGTCATGCCGTCCAGCATCACGGTGCAGGCACCGCATTGCGCGACGCCGCAGCCGAACTTTGTGCCGGTCAGTTTCAATTCATCGCGCAGAACCCACAACAAGGGGGTGTCGCCGGGCACGTCTACAGTGCGCTCTTCGCCATTTACGGTAAATGTTGTCATGGGTCCCTCGCATGGATGCGGTCGCGTTATAGGACTATGACATGGAGCGGATTCACTAAAAGTCACTGAAGATTCATGCGGGCAACAGGTCAGCGGGTCTGAATGTCGGCGACGACGGCGTAATGATCGGACGGCCAGCGCCCGTCAAATTTGCGCCGCTGCACCTGCGCCGGGGCGGCAGGGGTCAGAGGTCCTGCAAGTGCGATATGGTCGATTGCCCCAAACAGATTGATCCCGCGGTTCAGGTGATAGGTAGAGCCTGAGGTGGGAAGAAAGCTGAAGCCTGCGTCCTTCAGGATCTGCGCGGTTTGCGATCCACGCAGGGCATTGATGTCGCCGATCAGGGCGACGCGCTCGCCTGCCGCAATCAGGGGGGCCATGCGACTGGCCACAAGAGCGGCGGACTTGAGGCGGTTCGATCCGCTTTTGTATTCAAAGTGGACGTTGACGACATTCAGGATCGTGCCGTCCTTGTCTTGCAGGCGGACGGTGCTGGCGAAGGCCGGGAAAGAGCCGTCATAAGTTCGGCTATAGATAACGTCCGGCGTGTCAGAGAAGAAGAACCAGCCTTGGTCCAGTAGTGTAAACCGGTCCCGACGGTAAAAGATGGGCTGGGTCGATGGAAAGCTGCGCCAATCGCCGCTGGCCCCGGCGGCATAGTCCGGATTCTGGTCCAGCAGCCAATCGCGGGCAAGGTTGGTGCTGCCGTCGTTGCCGCGCGCAAAGCTTTCCATCTCTTGAAAGCCGATGATGTCGGCGTCCAAGGCTTTGAACGCGAGATCAACGGATGTGCGCCTGTCCTGCCAGTTGCCGACGGACCAACTGCCCTTCTCTTTGTTCAGGATGATGTAGTGGGAATTCTGAGTCGCGATGCGAACCGTGTCTACATGGGCAGGGGGGAGGGCGATTCCCTGCGGACCGCAGGCGAACAGCAGCAAAGAGAGGGTAAACAGGGCAGTCAAACGGCGCATCGGCCACTCCTTCTAAGGGTTAGGCCAAGGGTAATGTGCGCGGCGAGGTGTCTACCATGCATGAAAATAAGGGCTCACGCAGCGGTGATGAACTTTTTGCGGACGCGGTGCGGATTTTGCAAAGAATCGACTTGCGCCCTTCGTTCGCTAACCTTAGAAGCCCCTTTACCGGAGACGCAGTGATGCAGACTTGGTGCAGCGGACGGGACGGACGGTTGAGAGACTGGAAGTTTTGGAAGTTGGAAAAATTCTTTGAGGTTTGAGCGGGACGCGCTTTTAGCGCATCTTGTATCTTTTTGCCTCTACGCTGTTTGAAAATTTAGTATCTGAAGAGATATGTGGGCGGTTTGGTTCAGTTCGATGGATCAGACGTCTGTATATCGCGCCTCTAGGATTTAGGTCCGATGATGAGGTGTCAGCTTCACTGTTTGATGTGGTTTCTTGTTATCTTTGGATAAC
>NZ_FOTF01000029.1 GCF_900114485.1 Loktanella salsilacus
TCAATCCCACGGCCACACTCCAATCCTGCTTGATCAAGAGGGAAGTGTGACACTTCTACTTTGCAGATGTGAGACATTCTAACTTTGCGCGTACACGATCATTGCAAAGAAACGTAAATATGGCATAAGTTATCCTTCTCGAGCATTGCCTTAAAAGCTTAACCAAGTTCCCGCGCTGGAATGTTCCCCTTAAAATTGATTTTTTGTGAGACGTGCGCCGTCGCGGTAAGCGCAAACAGGGCGGCAGTTGTGAAAGCCGAGAGGCAGATGGACAGTTTGAGAAGGGTAGTACCGGCGTTTCAAACCGGCGCTAACGCTTGCGACGCCGAGATAATATAATACGTATTGGACGCGATGCCGGAGGCATTTCATGACGATGAACATCTGTATTTGTATGACATGCGCGCCGGCTGCATCCGTAACGGTATCCAAGCTGCGGCTCATGGCAGCGATCAGTGCTGCAGGTTTGACTGACATCGTATCCGTGTCTACTACCGCCTGCCTTGGCGCGTGTCAGACCCCGTCCTCGGTGGCACTCCAAGGCCAAGGTCGCGCTTCATATCTGTTCTCGGGCATATGCTTCGATACGGATATCGATGACTTGATCGCGACGTGTTGCACATATCTGAAGGCCCCAAGCGGATGGATCGAGGACGCTCGGCCATGTGGCAGATTGCGGTCGTGCTTGCGGGCCCGCATTCCTGCGCTGCCAGAGCAAGAAGGCTGACCCCTCGTTGCTTCAGGCAGGTTCAGCTTGCTCGCGGCGCCAGATAGCACCCGCGACGGAACCTAAGACCAACCACGTGAGCAATCCGACGCCAAGCGATCGGGCGGTGAAGAGTGCGGCCAATTCCATCGGTGCACTGCCTGTCAAAATATCCGGGAGCTGCGGGCCCAACAGATGCGGGACTACGAGAACCAAGACCGCCGCGGCCCATTGACCCGGCGTTTTGCCGAAAGCCAGAAGCCAGATGCCGAGCGCTGCGGACACCACAAATATCATCCACCATATCTGACGTGTAGCAAGATCGGTTTCGGTCGCCCCCGGCAACTGTGCGGGCAGCGAAAATGCCGGAGCGAGGATAACAACGGCAAAACCTGCGACGCCCCACAAGAGACCTCGCCGGGCATCTATCCGGTCGCCCGTCTGGCCGTAAAACGCCATCAGTGCGACAAGGATGAGACCATAGCCGCAATAGAGCATAACCATGATCATGATCGTCAGCGCGTTGCGCACCGTAAGGACAGCGCTGGTAGCCTGTTCTGATCCGGTCTCGAATGTTTCGGCGGAGAGTAGGATGTCCTGAACGAAGACAAGGTGAAGCAGGCCGGCTGTTGCGCCAGCGGCCGCACCGGCCAGCAATGCGGTCGTCAGAATGGGGCGCAGCATATTAGTGGCAGGGAAAGCCGGTCGCGTGGCGTACATCGTGTGCTGCATCGTGAATGGCACCAGCAGAGGCAAATCCGACGGATGCGATCAAAGCGAGGCCGAACGTCAGGGCCATGAAAATTGCGCGTGTGCCGCTTGCGTCGCGCGACTGCGATTGTACGAGGGTTGTCATAAGTCATTCTCCTTGCCGTCACACCCGACGGTCGGTTTGCATTGTGCCTGGCAGGTCTCCTGGCTCGCGGGTCGTGACGATCTGCTGGCCTTCCCCACATCATGGGATGTGAGTGGACAATTTAGCAGTCGCTCACCGCTTACAGTCGCGGGGGCGGCTCTGGCATTGGATCTCCATAGCGGATTGATCCTGACCAGATTCTCTATTCAGTTCCTGCACTTTGCGCGTTTGGAACACCAAGCAGTGTCACTAGACATAGCTGCGCTAGAAAATGCAATATCTGTTGCGCGAAATCGCTTCTGCTTCAGGCCAAGACAGGGCGAGGGGATCGTGCTTGGTGGGTCACCTTTTCCAGACTTTTCAGGATCGGGCAGTCGCGGCGATCATCGCCAGCGCAGGACGATACCGGATGCGACTAATCAGCGGAAAGCGCCAAAAGTCCCGTCTTATGCACGCTCTTAATGACTATTGTTTCGATCTAGCCTGAACATGTACCACAAAACCAACATCGGCACGAAAATCCATTGCAAGATTGGAGTCAAACCCGTGCCGATGATAGGTAGGACCGGCATGATCCCGTCGTACACCCAACGTCCGGTGATCTGGGTGTGGATATACTCCAAACCGATGGTCAGCAGCAGCCCTACTGCGAAAAATACCGCCGGAGCACGTAGGCTTGGGCGCGTGAACCACCTTCGACTTCGACCTACGAGTGCCGCACTCCAGAACGCTGAAAGAGCAATCGCCAGATCGCCTAGCGTTGCCTTCAAACAAATGAATATCCCGGCAAAATGGTCCACCTGACTCATGCTCGAGAACATGGGCGCTTGGAGGAACTCCCATGCAAAATGCCCTAAAAAGGACAACACGAGAAGATCAACTTCCGGAGGTAATTGGCGGACGTATGAACTTGGCAGCGTCATGTCTCATCTCTTCGAATTTGTGTTCAGAAATTTACGTGGAAGTTCGCCAAACTTGGGTCAAGGCTATGGCAAGAAAGACATGTCTGTTGATCGCGTGGCTGGAATCCCGTTTGGTACAATTTTTTGATACATCAGCCCGACCACGACGCTGGCTTGGTTTGCGATCATTTCGAAGTCGAGCAGCGATGGTTTGGGCTATATCAGGCCCGCCAATTACCGGGTCACCTTTTCCAGACTTTGCAGGATCGGACAGTCGGGGCGATCATCGCCGGCGCAGGACGAGACCAAATGCGACAGCGTCTCATGCATAGCCTGCAAATCGGCGATCTTGGCTTCGATCTGGATAAGGTGATCGGACGCGATGTTGCGGACGTCTGCACTGGCGCGCGCCTTGTCCTCCCACAGCGCTGTCAGGGCACGGCAATCTTCGATGGTAAACCCCAGCGCACGCGCTCGCCCCAAAAACACCAGCTTATGGACGTCGCTCTCACGGAAGGCACGATAACCATTTGTGTCGCGCAGCGGTTTAACCAGTCCAATTTCTTCGTAATAGCGAATGGTCTTAGCGGGTAGGTTTGCGCGGGTCGAGACTTCACCGATGTTCATGGTGTGGCTCCTATGCTGTTGCAGTGACAGGACGGGGTTGCGGTGTGGCCGGCGTGGCGATGACGGGTGCAGCCGAGGGCACACGCCGCAGGCGCAGCGCATTTGTCAGCACGAAGACGCTGGACAGCGCCATCGCCCCTGCCGCCAATGCGGGCGACAGCAGCGTGCCATTCAGCGGATAGAGTAGGCCCGCTGCCACCGGGATCAGCGCTACATTGTAGCCAAAGGCCCAGAACAGGTTCTGGCGAATATTACGCATCGTCGCACGGCTGACGGACAAAGCGTCGACGACCGCCCGCAGATCGCCGGACATCAGCACGACATCTGCCGTTTCGATTGCGACATCCGTCCCAGTGCCGATCGCGATGCCCACATCGGCGCTGGCAAGTGCCGGGGCATCGTTGATGCCGTCCCCGACAAAGGCGATGGCCCCATACGTGCTGCGCAGCCGGTCCAGGGCCGCAACCTTACCTTCCGGCATCACCTCGGCCACAATGTCGTCGATGCTGAGCACAGCACCAATTGCCCGCGCCGTGGCCGCGTTGTCGCCGGTGATCATTGCAACCTGCAGGCCCATATCATGAAGCGTCGCGATGGCGACGGCAGTGCCCGGCTTGACTGGATCATCCACGCCGAACAACGCCGCCAACTGGCCGTCAATCGCGACGTAGAGTGGTGAACGTCCGCGATTTGCGAGAGCGGTGGCAGAGGGTGCTGCGGTCATATCTACACACTCGCGTATCATCAGCCGGTCTGCCCCGACTAAGACCTTTCGACCCGCCACGGTTGCGGAGATCCCCAGCCCAGTGATCGATTGGAATGCCAACACTTCCGGGATGACCAGTTCTTGCGCCTGCGCGGCACGGACAATTGCGCTCGCGATAGGATGTTCAGAAGCGCTCTCCGCTGCCGCGACAAGAGCCAACACCTCGCCTTGGATGAAGCCGTCGGCCATGACGACATCGGTCAGCTCTGGCCGTCCGGCGGTCAGGGTGCCAGTCTTGTCGAGTGCCACGACTTGTACGCCTTGCAAGGCCTGCAAGGCATCGCCGCGCCTAAATAGAACGCCAAGTTCCGCGGCTCGCCCGGTACCCACCATGATCGACGTCGGTGTCGCCAGACCCATCGCGCAGGGGCAGGCGACGATCAGGACCGAGACGCCGGCGATGAGCGCGTGGGCCAGCGTGGGCGCAGGCCCCCAGATCATCCAGACGCCGATGGTCAGCCCAGCCAGCGCGATGACGGCGGGGACGAACCAGAGTGTAATGCGGTCCACCAGGGCCTGAATCGGCAATCGGGCGGATTGGGCGTCTTCAACCATGCGCACAATCCGCGCCAGAACCGTGTCCGCCCCCACGTGCGTTGCGCGGTAAACCAGTGCGCCGGTGCCGTTCACAGTGCCGCCGGTCACGGTCGCTCCCGCCTGCTTGTCGACCGGTGCTGGCTCACCAGAGATCATGCTCTCATCGACCCATGACGCACCTGAGGTGACTTCGCCATCGACCGCGAGCCGTTCGCCTGGCCGGACATGAACCAGATCGCCGACTGCGACATCGGCCACATCCACGCTGACTACCTGCCCATTGCGTTCCACTTGCGCCGTCTTTGGCCGCAACCCGATCAGCCGCGTGATAGCGGCCCCGGTTCGGCCTTTGGCCCGCGCCTCAAGCGTGCGACCAAGCAGGATCAAAACGACAATAACCGCCGCCGCCTCGAAATAGACGGCGCGTCCTTCGGGCGGCAGAAGGGTCGGAGCGAAGGTTGCGACGGTGGAATAACTCCAGGCGGCCGCAGTTCCCAAAGCAACAAGGCTGTTCATGTCTGGGGCACCGCGCAGCAGGGCCGGCACGCCCTTGCTATAGAACGACCGACCAGGCCATGCCAACACGAGGGTCGTCAGCACGAACTGAATGATCCAAGCCGTCTGCATTCCGATGTTGTTCGTGATCACATGGTGCATGGCGGGAAAGACATGTCCGCCCATCTCGGTCACAAAGACAGGCAGCGTCAGCACGGCAGCGATGGTCATGCGGCGTTGCAAATCTTGTGCCTCCGCATCCTTGCGGGCGGCGCGGTCCGTGGTGGCGTCGCCGGACCCGGCACCGCCATTGATGGTGGCGGGATAACCCGCAGTGGTCGAAGCTGCGATTAGATCCGCCGAGGTTGCCACGCCTTCAATGAAACGCACCTGCGCCGTCTCGGTCGCCAGATTGACCGACGCCGCCGTGACGCCTGGCACCGCTAGAAGTGCGCGTTCCACACGGCCGACGCAGGATGCACAGGTCATGTCCGCAATGGCCAGATCGACGACCGCATCCCGCGCGGGATAGCCTGCTTCCGACAACACCGCGGCCAGCCGGGCAGGGGGAACAGTGCCCGTGACCCGTGCCGTCTCGGTCGCGAGGTTCACCTCGGCCAGTGTCACTCCAGGTTCTGCCGCAAGAGCGCGTTGAACCCGCCCTACACACGACGCACAGGACATGCCGGTCACGGCCAATGTGATAGAGGAAATGTCTGACATGGGGGTGCCTCACGCTTTGGTTCAGCATCTCACATAAAGGTTCCAGTCAGGGGAAGGTCAAGAGTGCATTCCCTCGAATTGCGTTTGACCTTCCAGCGGGGGAAGCCCCCATATGAAATCAAGAGCAAAGGAGATTGCGATGACTATCTATTCCATTACCAACATGAGCTGTGGCCACTGTAAGGCGGCCGTTGAAAAAACGGTGCTGGGTTTCGACCCTAATGCGACCCTGTCGTTCGACATGCCTGCTCGCACGGTCGCCATTGACACTGGGCGCGACGACGCAATGCTTCGTGAAGCCCTGAAAAACGCCGGTTATCCGGCTGTAATGGCCTAACGCAAGCCGTCACGCCCAAGTGCGTCTTATTCTGACGACTGCGCCGCGCACCGGTGCGGTCGTTTGTTTCTGTGTAGAAGGTTTTAGCTATGACGCGCCGTTCTCTCGTTTCTCTTGTGGCGGGCATAACGCTCGGCCTGATCGGCAGTCCGGTCGTAGCGCAGGTATTTTCTACGCTGGCAGAAATCGACGTGCCCAGTACTGGCGTGGTCGAGGAGCCCTCGCTTGTGACGCTGGCGGACGGTCGCGTGATGATGTCTTGGACTGAACTGTCAGGAGACACCTACGCAGCCGTGGAGACGGCGATCTACGACGGTGCAACCTGGTCAGATCCCGTCACCGTTGCTGAAGGCAATGATTTGTTCATCAGTTATGCGGACTTTTCCTCTGCCGTAGGTCTACCAGATGGCCGTATCGCCGTCAGTTGGCTCCGGATGAACGGGGACTCATACTACGACTACGACGTTAATATTGCGATCTCGGATGATGACGGCAAAACGTGGGGCTCCCCCATCGTGCCCCACCGCGACGGTCTGGTGACGCAACATGGCTTCGTCACGCTGTTGCCCGATGCGAAGGAGGGGCTTCTCGCGATGTGGCTCGATGGACGGGCCTACGAGACCGGCGATACGTTCGGGAGCGATGGCGCGGACGCCGGTGCTATGCAACTGCGGGCGACGACTGTGAATGCCGACCGGACCCTGTCAGAGGATCTGCTGCTTGACGACATGACGTGCACCTGTTGCCAGACCAGCGCGGCCGTGACCGCAGATGGGACCGTGCTGCTGGCTTACCGTGACCGGACCGTGGACGAGGTGAGGGATATCTCTGTTGTGCGACGCGTGGACGGAACATGGACAGCCCCCAAACCGATCAGTGGGGATGGTTGGGAAATCGACGGATGTCCGGTGAACGGTCCTGCTATATCAACGAGTGGCGATTACGCATCACTGGTGTGGTTCACCGGTGCCGGCGGTGTGCCATCGGTCAAAATGGCCTTCTCGGATGATCAGGGTGCAAGCTTTGGACCTGCTCGGAAAATCGATCTGGGCGGGCCCGCCGGCCGTGTCGATCTATTGCAACTCAATGACGGATCGGCCCTGGTCAGTTGGGTCGAATGGACCGCGGCCGGCGAAGTGCTACTGACCTGCCGGGCGACCGCGACGGACGGCTGCGGAGATCCAATCGCCATTGCAGTCAATCGTACAGGAAACGCCATGGGCTTCCCGCGCATGACCGTTGCAGGTGAGGACGTTTACATCGCCTGGACTGAACCATCTACTGATGCTGCTGGGCGCTTAGATGGCGGCACTGCAATCCATGTCGCACGGGGACAGGTCAACTTAGCCGAATGATTATAGTTAGATAGGATTGAATAAACCGACTTTATAGGCAGGTTTTCCTTGTCCGCTCAGTGTAGCAAGGCCAGGATTACCCTGCCCGAAATGCATTGTTTTCTTGGTTTTGATCCAAAGTATTGGAGGCGTGCTGCTTGGCTCGCGGCCGGTGTTTATAGCTGAGGTCTCGTTGGTACGCGGCTCACATTCGCTGTGGTGAGCGGCATAAGCGCAAGACCGAGAATGCCAACACATGCGTACCGATCATCTGCGAATAACTGTTTAATAATTTCAAAGAACGCGGAAGTTTTCGACTGGTCTTACGAAAATGTGAACTCTGGTAAAATGTTGCCGCGGATTTGCGCCAGAGGGCTCCTGGCATAGATGATCAGGTCGGTCGGAAGCTTGTCGGAATGCCTCAGTACATTCTAAAATTGGAAAGATGGGATTGACGGACCATCGATCGAAAAATACATAGCACTCATGTTGAAGATAGCCGCCCTTTTGAAACTCCTGCGATGCGCCATGGTAATTGCCGTCGCTGCATTTTTGGCGTTTGGTTCAATGGCGGGTGCACTTTCAGCTCAAGAGCATGAACACGAACTGACGATATCATTTGCCAATATTGCCGAGCATGAAGCAAACGAAGCTCGTGCGGCATGCCCAGCCAACCATACCTCCGATACTCACGACAATGGTGACGGCAGCTGCTGCGTAGGAACATGCTCGACAATATTAGGGATGGCATCTCGTGTCGATGTACCGACGGGCCGCCTAACTTCTATTGATCCGTTTTATCTCGCTATGGCACCGCGTCACGCTGCTATCAGCTTTATCCGTCCACCTTCTCTGACAATCTGATCGCGGCCCGCAGGCGGGCCTGACTTCAGATATCGGTCCCTTGAAAATGAGGGTCCGCGATAGGCAGAGCAGGATATTTCGTGACTTTCAAATACTTATTCGTCGGGGCCATGCCCTTGGCGCTGTCCGCGTGCATGCCGCCGCCGACACCGCTGCCCGATACGGCTTATATTGCCGCACCAGCGACCGTTACAGTTGCTGCGCGCCAGACTGGATACGTAAATCCAATCCAAAACTATACCGTACGTCCCGTTGTAGATCCTGCCGATTGGCGCGAATCTAACAAGTCACAGGCGGGTCTTTAAATGGGTATGCTAAAACTGACAGTTATCGCATTTCCATTGGTTCTTGGGGCCTGTGCGACGGCACTCCCACCTGGGATCACCGCGCCGGACGCCGGCTTCTCTCTTGTCGCGGACAAGACGCGGGCAGCGACTGGCCGTAAGTCCGTCTGGCTACAGACCAGCGCACAATCACAACAGGTTGCGAAAGAAATCCATGCGCTGACGCATCGCAAAACCATTACAGCTGATACCGCAGTGCAAGTCGCTTTGCTAAACAACCGCGGCCTTCAATCTTCTTACGCAGCAGTTGGTCTCTCGGCAGCCGATATCTGGCAGGAATCTACACCGGAAAATCCCATTGTATCTGTTGGCTTGCTTGGAATTGGCGCGCCAGAACTTGGGCTATTTCGTGCTCTGGAATCGGCTGTAGCAGTAAATATATTGGATAGGCCGACGCGTAAACGCCGCGTGGCTGTCGCACAGGCAAACTTCCAACAGGCTCAGATGCAGGCCGTCGTAGACACGCTGACATTGGCCGCAGCGACGCGAACCGCATGGATCGATGCAGTCGCCGCGTTTGAGACGGTGACACTCCTGAACAAAGCATCGCAGGCGGCGGATGCGTCTTCTGAACTCGCCCAGCAGTTGGGCCAAACCGGTGCCCTGAATAGGTCCGGTCAAGCGCGAGAGCAGGTCTTCGACGCAGAACTTGCCGCCCAAACAGCAGAGGCCCGGCTTGCCGCATCTGTAGCGAAGGAAAAACTTACACGACTGATGGGACTGTGGGGCACGGAAGTGGATTACTTCGTACCAGACGCGTTACCTGCTTTGCCAAACGGGTTACGCGGCACAGGAGCCATCGAGGCGCAAGCGCTTCAGAACCGTGTTGACCTTCAGGTTGCTAAGCTAAGCCTCGCTGCAACGGCGCAAGCTTACGGGCTCACCGATGCGACCCGCGTACTGACTGACCTCGAGGTGATCGCGGGTGCTGAATTAGAGCGCGAAGTTGAGGAAGATGGCGACACTGAAACATCTGTGCTGCCACAGGTTGAGTTAGAGTTTCAAATCCCAATTTACGATAGCGGCAAGGCGCGGATGCGTAAGGCTGAATTGTCCTATCTTCAGGCAGCAAATTCTTTGGCTGAAACTGCTGTCGCTGTTCGCTCTGAAGCACGCGTAGCAGAGACCAAGTATCGCGGTACTCACGCCATCGCGAAACAATACCGCGACGTCGTTCTGCCGCTGCGGCGGATTATCAATGAGGAATCACTACTGGCCAACAACGGCATGATCACCAGTACGTTCGAGTTGCTTGCCGACGTCCGCGACGGACTGGGCAGCGAACTCAATGCGGCAGAAGCCAAGCACCAGTTCTGGTTGGCGGCAGCTGGCCTAGACGCTGCCATTTATGGTGGTGGCGGTGGGGCCGGCGGCGGAGATGCTGGCGGTGTTGAATTGGCCGCTGGTGGCGGCGCCGGACACTAACCCGAAACTCTCACAAAAGGAAAAGACAGATGATGAACAGACGTCAACTTTTGGGTACCGGAGTAGCCGGTGCAACCTTGGTATCTACAAAAGCATGGTCTCAGACCGATAACCGCAGCTTGCCCGAAGCAGCCTTAACAGACAACGCGGGGACACAAGCACCTTTGGTTCCAGTATCCGGCCCCGACTACAATCCGGTCGTCACACTCAACGGCTGGACGTTGCCGCACCGAATGAAGGATGGAGTGAAAGAATTTCACCTCGTCGCCGAACCCGTCGAAAGGGAGCTCGCGGAAGGTACGACAGCCTACCTATGGGGCTATAATGGCACCTCAATCGGGCCAACCATCGAGGCGGTCGAAGGTGACCGTGTCCGTATTTTTGTGACCAACCGATTGCCGGAGCACACGACCGTGCATTGGCATGGGCTGATCCTTCCGTCTGGAATGGATGGTGTCCAAGGGCTGAGTCATCCGGGGATCCCGCCAGGCAAGACCTTTGCATATGAATTTGACCTAATCAAATCAGGGACATTCATGTACCACCCGCATGCGGACGAAATGGTGCAAATGGCCATGGGCATGATGGGCATGTTTGTCGTCCACCCGAAGGACCCCGCATTCCGGCGTGTCGATCGTGACTTTCTTATCATGTTAAACGCTTTCGACATCGATCCCGGCACTTATATCCCCCGCGTAATGACAATGGCGGATTTCAACCTGTGGACTTGGAACAGCCGTGTTTTCCCGGGTATTGATCCGTTGGTCGTAAACAAAGGTGATGATGTACGCGTCCGTGTTGGAAACCTTACAATGACCAACCATCCGATCCACATGCACGGGTATGACTTCAAGGTGTCCTGCACCGACGGCGGCTGGGTGCCACCGGAAGTTGCCTGGCCTGAAGTATCGATTGATATCCCCGTGGGTGCGATGCGGGCCTTCGACTTCAAAGCCGAGCATGAAGGCGATTGGGCAATTCACTGCCATAAGTCGCATCACACAATGAATGCAATGGGTCATGATATTCCGACGTTCATTGGGGCCGATAAGACAAACGTGACCCAAAAGATCCGCCGCGTACAGCCAGAGTACATGCCAATGGGCACGGCTGGCATGGCAGATATGGGCGAGATGGAAATGCCGATCCCCCGAAACACCACACCGATGATGACCGGCTGGGGCAAGCACGGCCCGATCGAGATGGGCGGTATGTTTTCCGTCGTCAAGGTCCGCCCCGGCATCGCGTCCGATGATTATGCGGACCCCGGTTGGTACGACAACCCGCCGGGCACGCAGGCCGCCGAATGGACCGGCGATGTGCCGGAACCTATGCAGGTTGCCGATGCCGCAACACGCTACACCGAAAAGCCGGTGTCGCGCGGCTGACAAGCCTTTAGGCCCCGTCAGATAATCATTCCGAAATTTAGGCCAAATCCGGCCTGAACAGGCGGTCCCCCCGGCCGCCGCACATCCCCCACGACATGACAACAAACTGGAAAAACTATGAGCAGACTGACTATTCTCTCGACACTCACATTGCTGCTGGCCGCACCTGCCTTCGCGGCAGGCAGCCACGCCGATGGCCACGCCGACGTCATGGCCATTGGCAAACCCGGCGATGCGGCCGACATTGACCGCACCATCGAGGTGACGATGAGCGAAACAGACGACGGCGAAATGCTGTTCGCACCTCGCGATATGACATTCACCAAAGGTGAGACGGTCAAGTTCTTGATCACCAATGTAGGCGAACAGGAACACGAGTTCGTTCTTGATACACCGGCAAAGAACGAAGAGCACAAGGCCTTGATGGCGAAGTTTCCGGAAATGGAACATGCTGATCCAAATGCAATACGCTTGGCACCTGGTGCATCCGGCGAAATCATCTGGACCTTCGCAAACGCTGGTGAATTCCAATACGCCTGCCTGATCCTTGGTCACTACGAGTCCGGCATGCACGGACCGGTCGTTGTCAATGATGGCTCATCGACCGCACCTCTCGTCCAGAATGCAACCTTTACCAAAGGTTCTGTCAAGGAGCTGGACGCTGCAGCGGGCAAAGTGACCATCATTCACGAAGAACTTGTCAACCTTGACATGCCTGCAATGACGATGGTGTTTCGCGCCGACGAAGAAGTTATGGCCCGTCTTGCAAAAGGTCAAAACATCGAATTCGTCGCTGATCGTGTCGAGGGCAAACTGACTGTCGTCGAGCTGAAGTAACATATCAAAGTATGTGCTGAGTTTCTATCTCTAGCAATTGCTAGGGCAGACTAAATCTAAACGCTGAGTTAATTCAAGTAAAATACTGAATTCAGCAACCCACCAAAGGACTACAAGCATGAAAAATCTTACTAAATCCGCAATTATGGCTACCGTAATGGGCTTCATGGCGGCTTCTGCCTCGGCAGGATCGAACCTTATCCCAACGAGCAATTTCCGTGACTTGAGCCCCGCGGCTCAAAAAATTACTGATCAGAATATTGCCGCGCTCGGTGTCAAGCAAAGAAAGGGCGACACTATCACAATTGATGAGCAAATTGCCATTCAGTTGATTGTTATGGATCGTGGGTCTTTTGCGTCTAAGGCAAAACGGATCGATTTAATTGTAAACGGCGATAGCCGAAACCGGGGTCCCGGACTCACAGCTGACTTTTAATAATACTAAAGATTAACTTAAGATAAAGACCCGCATTTCTTTGCGGGTCTTTACTAGATAAAATCGCAGTTGGTATGCAAATCCAGCAGGATTTTATTTATCCATTCAGGCGTGTTAGATATTCCGAATAACTATACCGGCCGTAGTACGCAAACCACAAAGCTCGCCTAATAAATAAGTCTGCAAAAAGGGATAGGGTTTCCGTCAGCCGGCCTTTACTACCGATTCCTCAGAGCACTCGACATCGCTGTACGGGTAAGCTTCAACCTAAGTACACATCATCTTTATCAATACTTTTGTTTCGAAAAGGCAGTTGAGATTCAAAAAATACCACTCTAGTCTTAAGCTAGAAAATAAGATGGCGGTCAACCGCTTTGGTGGGGCTTAAGCGTCACAAAATTCTGGGCAGGATTTATTAAATGCAGTTATTCAATCGTCGCCAAGCGTCGCTGGCTATCCTCACAACTCTGGCTGCTTGTGGTAAAGGCAACTCCGTAAAAACCGCGCCAGCGCCGGTATTTAAGCGGTATGCTGGACCAGCAGTCACTCAAGTGGCTGTTTATAAAGACAAGCGACGCATGCATCTGCTCAGTGGCGACATGATACTGAAGTCCTACGATTTAGGTCTAGGAAATGCACCCGTTGGACAGAAGAAATTCGAAGGCGATGGGAAAACCCCGGAAGGATTGTACTATATTGATCGCTTCAATCCCCGTAGTAGGTATCACCTCTCGATCGGTATTTCCTATCCCAATCAAAGGGATCGGGCATATGCCGCCCAATTTGGCCGATCTGCAGGCGGTGAAATCATGTTTCATGGGCGAGGGCCCGGAGGTAATGTAGTAGCACCGAACAAATGGGATTGGACAGCAGGATGTATCGCCTTAACGGATACAGAAATAGAGGATGTATACGCAATGCTCAGAATTGGCGTGCCCGTCTGGATACACGCATAGTTTTTACTGCCGCTGTAGATATTAAACCTCTTTTGCGCAAAATCAGCACAGCGATCAAATAGGATGACATGTCCACTACGGATCTGCATGGCGGGCAACTTGGACCTCGGCGTCATACGCGGTTCCGCCACCGGACGTGGATGAAAGCCGCAGTCCGGACCTCGCGTAGTGAAGCTCTCGTTCAACCGCATGTATGCAATATTTTGCAACGCGGCGAACTTCCGCAAAGCAGATAGACGAATTTTAGACATCCGACTGAGTTCTGAAACTAGGGTTGTTGCCCCTGCACTGATCGCAGGGGCAACTCCGGTTTATTCTGGCAATTTCATGTCGCTGTAAGCCCCACGCACGAGCAACGAGACCGTGACGTCTTGGCTGTCGCGATTTCTCCAGAACCAGCCGTGATTACCTGCAAAGGCTGCCGTCAGAACGCCCTCGCCTCCGGGAACGGCGCGGCCTTTCTCATAGCTGATGTTTTCACCGCCTCCGTCGCCATGTAGGTCGAAGTTGACGACACCTCCGTCAACGGTCCACTGGTATTCGGCTTCCGCTCCGGCCTCCATCACCAGCTTGACCTCGATCCCATCACCCGGTGCCAAGGTTACACTGTATTCATCCGTCCACGCCTCGACGGTCTGGGCACTGGCCGAACCAACGAACAGTCCAAAAATGGCATCTCCCAAGCTTGATTGGGTTTCAGCCTCACTGCTCTCCAGTTCCATCAGCCGATCAGCTTCCGCCTCTTCGGCGAGCTGGGTCTTGATGTCACCCATTTCGCTCAGTCCAAGGGCACCGCCAATTCCAGTGGGATCAATCCCGTATTCCGACGGCAGAACGATCGTCACCAGAATGGCCGCCGCCGCGACCGCCGCGAGACCAGTCGATTTCAAAAGCTGCGCCGAGCTTGGCAGATCGTCCAGGGTAGGCTTGTTTGCGTTGTGCATGTCAGTTTTCCTTTAGGATTGAGCGACGAAATAGCCGGTCATCTGATACCCGATCAGAATGAAACCAGCGGACATCATGACGACGTTTGCGTTGTAGGCGTGTTTCCAGAAGCTGCCCGACTTGCGCCAATAACCCATGACGATCAGGATCATCGCGAGCGCCAGAATCTGGCCAAGTTCCACCCCGACGTTGAAGGCCAGCAAGTTCGGCAGAAGGCCGTCCTGCGCGATGTCGTAGTCGAGGATCTTGGTAGCCAACCCCAAGCCGTGGAAAAAGCCGAAGATCAGCGTGGCAGCCTTGGTATTGGGCTGAACACCGAACCAACGCTGGTAGGCTCCCAGATTATCCAGCGCTTTGTAGACGACAGAAAGTCCGATAATGGCGTCGATGAGATAGGAGCTGACGTTCCAGCCAAAGTAGACACCCGCCAGCATGGTCGTCGAGTGACCGATGGCAAACAGGCTGACGTAGATGGCGACGTGCTTCATCTTGTAGAGGAAGAAGACCACGCCGAAGAGGAAAAGCAGGTGATCATAACCGGTGACCATGTGCTTGGCCCCCAGATACATGAAGGGGATCAGCTTCATGCCGCTGACCTCTTGGATATAGCCCTTGTCACCGGCGGTGACGGAATGGGCAAACGCGGACGATGCGCAGGCCATTAGGGCCAGCACTATCGCAAGCAGGAACAGGAGTTGGGGCCGCGACGGCACCGGAACTCCCGAACCAAAGGCTCGGTTGTTTGTCATTTGTGATTTCCGTTGAGTTGAGATGGGAAAAGGCGTGCGCACAAGGGCGCTATCTCAACCGCGTGGGGGTCGTTCCAGGCCAATTGGTTTGCGTCCAGAGGCCGCAAGCTGGACCATTGGCCAGCTGCGCCGGACGGGAGCAAGGGCGCTCGCCCCGCGCCTCGCGGGCAACAAGGCCGGGCTATGATCGTGATCGGCGATATCGTGAGCATGACCATCATATGCGTGCATGATGTCCACGATGTCTTCATGCGTGTGGCCGTGATCGGCCGCCTCAATCTGGTGGTCTGTCACGATCTGCATCAGGTCGGCAGGATTGTGGGACAGGATTTTCGACCCGGACGCCATGACGATCCCAATCGCAAGGATGAGGACAAGTGCGTATCGCACAAAGAAGATCGCCTGTTGTTTCATACCGCCCGATTCCGCAGGTCTTTGTCAAATTGACGCCCGCTTGCTCTATCCCCCCGGGGAGGTTATCGGTTTCATATGACAGACATCACCACTCATGCAACCCACTCCGACATCGTGAAGCGGCTGAAACGCGCCAATGGCCATCTGCTGAGCGTCATTGGCATGATCGAGGCCGGACGGCCCTGCACGGATCTCGCGCAACAGTTGCACGCGGTTGAGAGAGCAATCGCGCAAGCAAAACGGACGCTGATTCAGGACCACATTGATCACTGTCTGGATGCCGCGATGACCGCTAATGATCCCGATGGGCCGTCAGCGGTTGCCGAGTTCAAGGCCATCGTCAAATATCTGTAAGGTCACACTGATGCTCTCCGTTCTTGCCGACCGCACCTATCGCCATCTGTTTCTGGCTCAGATCGTGGCTCTGCTGGGCACCGGCATGGCAACCATCGCGCTTGGATTGCTGGCTTACGATCTGGCAGGGGACCGCGCGGCGCTCATTCTGGGCACGGTGTTCACGATCAAGATGGTGGCCTACGTCGGTATCGCACCCATTGCCGGGGCCTTCGCAAGCCGCTGGCCGCGCCGCGCCATGCTGGTCAGCCTTGATCTGATCCGCGCGGTTGTGGCACTGTGCCTGCCGTTCGTGACTGAAATCTGGCAGGTCTATATCCTGATCTTCGCGCTGCAATCCGCCTCCGCGGCGTTCACGCCGACGTTCCAGGCGACGATCCCAGACATATTGCCGCAAGAGGATCGCTATACCCGCGCCTTGTCACTCTCGCGGCTGGCCTACGATCTGGAAAACTTGATCAGTCCGACACTGGCAGCAATCCTGCTGGCCTTCGTCAGCTATCAGGTGCTGTTCTATGGCACCGTGATCGGTTTCATCGGATCGGCGCTGCTGGTCGTCTCAGTCCTGCTGCCCAGTCCGCAACCGACCGCGCCCCGGGGCATCTATGACCGCACCACGCGCGGATTGCGCATCTATCTGGCGACGCCGCGGCTGCGGGGGCTGCTGTCGCTGAACCTTGCCGCCGCCGCGGCCGGTGCGATGGTTCTTGTGAATACTGTCATTCTGGTCAAATCTGATCTGGGGCTGGGCGACACGCAGGTCGCCATGGCGCTCGGAGCCTTTGGTGGCGGCTCCATGCTGGCCGCCTTGATCCTTCCCCGTCTTCTCGACAACCGGCCAGATCGCCCGGTGATGATCGCCGGTGCGTCCAGTCTGGTCGTCGTGTTACTGGCATTGGGTCTGTGGATCGCCGTCTCTGGCCCCGTATGGATCGTCCTACTTATTGGCTGGCTCGCCATCGGTGTTGGCTATTCGGTGGTGCTGACACCGTCTGGTCGCCTTCTGAAAAGATCGGCCCACCCAGAAGATCGCCCTGCTGTCTACGCGGCGCAATTCGCGCTGTCGCATGCCTGCTGGCTGCTGACCTATCCGCTGTCAGGGTGGCTGATCACGGCCTTCGGTCCCGTCGTCGCGTTTATGGTTTTGGCAATGATAGCAGGTGCGGGACTTTTGGGAGGCATGTTGCTCTGGCCAAAGGAGCAGGATGCATCTGTCGCGCATAGCCACGACGACCTGCCGCTGGACCACCCCCATCTTCGTGGGCCTGCAATGCACAGTCATCCCATTGTCATCGACGATTACCATCCGCACTGGCCCCGCGCAGGTGGAGCGCACAGTTAACATCGACATCGACATCGACATCGTAGGAGACGATTAATCGACCAAGTTCAAGGTATGTAAGACCCCTTCATTGAGGCTTGGTGCCGACAGCGGTGGTGGAGAAACTTAAGTAAAGAATGCGTGTCTTTTGGCTTAGGATAGTCGGAATGGCAGATGCAGTTTACCTAAAATCCTGCGGTATGACGTCAGAGGTGCGCGGTGTTCTACTGCTGCCCAACGGGTAGATATGGCCAAACTATAACGACCGCAGCACATGGCCTGCGCACGGGTTTGGAGACTAAAGCATGGCCGTTTAAAGAAGGCCTACGGGCCGACACTCGGACCGCCGTCAGTTTAATAGAGCGCCGTTAATCCGGAGGGCTTCATCGACGGCAGAACAAGCACAGCGGCGCCATGGATGGCCCGCTCCTACAGATCGATCGCATCTTGATCCAGCATACGAATGCAACCTGACGACACTGCTTTGCCAAGTTCGCGTGGCGACGCATTGCCGTGCACCCGGTAGAGGGTATCCACGCCGTTATCGAACAAATAGAGAGCACGTGCGCCCAAGGGATTACCAACTCCGCCGGCCATTCCACCGTTTGCGACGGAATACGGTTCCAACTCTGGCTGGCGTTCGATCATAGTTGCTGGCACCTTCCAACGTGGCCATTCACGTCGGAACTGCAGACGAGCTGTGCCCTGCCACTCGAAGCCGGCCGCGCCGACGCTGACTCCGTAGCGCCATGCGCTCTCAGGTGTTTCGACAAAATGCAGAATGGCGGAATCGGGGTCGATGATGATCGTGCCGGGCGCATGGTCCGGCCAAGGATTGGCAATTTGTGTACGCCAATATTCTGGCGCCAATGATCCTTCCGGAATTGCCGGCACGGGAAAAGGCTCATCGTTGATCGCACCGTAGAAGGCGGGTAGCGGTGGATAGGCAGGAGGCGCGGCAGCGGCGCGAGTTACGATCTCTGGAGTCGGTACTGTCTTAGTACAAGCTGTGAGACCTGCAGCTGCACTGCAGCCTATGAATATGCGTCGCGTTATCATGGGAGTCCTTTGACGTTTTTGTGGAGAGGCATGCCCCGGCGTTTCATCGCACTGGGCGCAGCGGTACCGGAGGTCGTGAAGGTTGCAGGCTGAAACGCCGCCAGCTTGTGCGATCGGCGCACAAATAAGACCGCTCTCCACAAACAAAAGCGGCATGAGTACTGCTGAGCGTGACGATGATGGCCCTCGTAATAATCATTTTGTATTCACGTCAGGACTGACGGGAATGCGCAGCGCAACTATCTCCCCGCCGTCAGGCCGGGCCTGAAACTCCACTGTACCGGTGAGCCGCTGGACCGCAGCCGCAACGATGGACAACCCGAGGCCGCTGCCGCCATTCGGCGCGTTCTTGCCCCGATAAAAGCGGTCCGCGATATGCGGCAAGTCAGCGTCAGGGATGCCACGGCCATGATCGCTCACGGCAATGACGACATGCCGATTATTCTGAACGACTTCGATCTGCACCGATTCGCCCTTGGGGGACGCCATGATGGCATTCTCTACGATGTTGCGGACGGCGACTGTCAGGAGGTCTGAATTGACCTTGGCGAGATACGTAAGCCGATCTTCGATTTGCAGTGTCACCTGCTGGGCGGCCGCAACGCGCGCCAGGTCTGACACGACTGATTTGACCACAAGCAACACGTCGGCATTGCAATCGTCCGGGGGATCGTCCCGATCCAAGGTTGCCAGGGCCAGTAACTGCCTGACCATCCTGTCAGCCCGTGTCATGCCGTCCTGAATGCGGTTCAGGGCCTGCTGCCGCGTCTGCGCATCAGGTGCCATTGCGGCGACCTGAGCCTGTATCTTGATTCCCGCCAACGGCGTCTTGAGCTCATGTGCTGCGAAGGACGTGAAACTTTTTTCCCGGTCCCGCATTACATTGACGCGTGAAAAAAGTCCGTTGAGCGCATGGCCCATCGGTTTGATTTCCCGCGGGAGAATTGCAGCATCGACAGGACTCAGATCCTCGGCGGGGCGCAGCGCCAAGGCCCTGGCCATCCGGTCTATGGGGGCTAGTCCCCGCTGCAGGCTAAGCAAAATCAGCACCGCCATGATCGGCAGCATCAGCAAGGCCGGTAGAACCAGCCCCTTTGCGACATCATCGACAAGCCGGTCACGGACGATATAGCTGTCGCCGACCATGATACGGACGCCCAAATCCTCGTTAACGACGGAATAGACACGCCATGCCTCTCCATCGATAACGTTTTGACTGAATCCTGTGTCTTGATTGGTCAACTGCTCCGCCGGTGAGCTGCCCGAGCGTCCGACCAAAGTCCCGTCAAGAGACCAGATTTGACAGGATAGTCGATGTGAATAACCCGCTTGCATGAACTCGCCAGTTGAACCTGAGTTTGTTGCAAGTGTCGCGGCGCGGCTCACGTCGATCCGTTGATCCGACAGGAGGGATGAAACCATCTGACCGGCCTCTGCCAGACGGGCATCAAGAACCCGCTCGACCTTGTCGCGCGTTGATTGTTGGACCCAGACGAAGGCCGAAAGCCAGACAAGGGTGGTCGTTGTCAAAAGGATGACGAACAGACGCGTCCGGATAGATGTCATGGTGCCCCTCCTGACAGTCTGTAGCCTGCGCCCCGGACCGTCTGGATATATTCGGCACCCAGCTTCGAGCGAAGCTTGTGAATATGCACTTCGACAGCGTTGCTTTCGATGCCGTCCTGCCAGCCATAAAGCCGCTCCTCGAGTACGGATTTTGACAAGATTGCGCCGGGTCGTTCCATCAACGCACGCAAAATTGCAAATTCGCGGGGCGAAAATGCGACGCTTTTTTCATTCTGACGGCCGTTCATTTTTGCGGGGTCTACCTCCAGCCCGTTCCAGCGCAGACTGGAACTGGAACGACCTTCTGCGCGGCGCATGATTGCTCTCAGACGCGCAGCAACTTCATCAAGGTCGAATGGCTTTCCAAGGTAGTCATCGGCACCCAGATCAAGACCCGCAATACGGTCCTCCACCTGATCCAACGCCGTCAGCAGCAGAACCGGCGTTGCATCTTTATGCGATCTCATGCCCGCAAGAATATCCAGCCCGGTTCCATCAGGCAGCATGATGTCCAGCACGACCGCGACAAAGCCGCCGTGTGCCAAGGCGTCTTTCGCGTCGGCAACGTTGGTCACGACGTCTGGTGTAAAACCTGACAGGCGCAAGCCGACCGACAGGCCGTCAGCCAGTGACGGGTCATCCTCGACAATCAGGACACGCATGGCTGGAGATCCTTTTTCATTTTGCGGCAATGCAGCGCTAACCTTAAGCCTGACTTAAGGGGATAAGACGACCAGTGCCGCATGACATATACAAAACAGTTCCCGAACATCGCCGCGCACCTGCTTCGTTTAACTGCCTTAATTGTTACATTGATGCTGACCGTTGTTCCGTTAGCCCAAGCTCAGGGGTTTTTCGAAGGCCGGTCGGATCCTTTGCCCGTCGATGAAGCCTTCGAGTTGAACGTCGTCGATCATGAAGATGGCACGCGTGTCCTGAACTGGACCATCGCTGACGGCTATTACATGTATCGCGATTACCTTTCGGCGCAGACTGAAACCGGGGTTGAGGTTTCTATGATGACACCTCCGGGGATCCGTAAAGACGATCCGAACTTTGGATCCGTCGAGATCTACCATGATAGCCTGCAGGCAGATCTGGCAGCAACTTCCGGTTTCGTCACTGTGACCTATCAGGGCTGTCAGGACGAAGGCATCTGCTATCCCCCTGTGTCCCGTACGCTGGCACCCTTAGGCGCAGGTACGACAGTTTCAGCGGTCAGCAGTGCCTCTGAAGCGCCAGATTCACGAACCGAACTCAAATCACCTGGCCTGACTTTGTCTCAAGACAAAGGTGTGATTGAGGGATTACAGGCGCGCGGCGGTATCACGTTCGTACTTGCTGGCTTTTTCTTCTTCGGAATGTTGCTGGCATTCACACCGTGTATGTTCCCAATGTTCCCAATATTGGCAGGCTTGCTTGCAGGTCGGAGTAACATGACAGCGCGGCGGGGATTTACCATATCCGGGGTCTACGTATTGGCCATGGCGCTCGCATTTGGTCTGCTGGGCGTTGCCGCAGCTTGGTCAGGGCAAAACCTTCAGGTCGCTTTGCAGTCGCCGGTCGCCATCTATGCGGCGGCTGCCGCATTCGTGGTCATTGCGCTGTCGATGTTCGGTCTGTTTGAAATTAAAATGCCTGCGGCTTGGACACAACGTCTGTCGCGCGTTGGAACGTCTTCGCGGGGCACATTGGGGGGGGCGGCGACGCTCGGGTTTACATCTGCCCTGATCATGGGCCCCTGCGTGACTGCGCCCTTGGCGGGGGCCCTGCTTTACATCGCGGGCACCGGCGATGTCACCTTAGGTGCCGCAGCGCTATTTTTCTTGGGTTTGGGACAAGGTGTACCTCTTTTACTGGTTGGCACACTTGGCTCGCGAGTCCTGCCCAAGGCGGGGGCATGGATGACCGGCGTAAAATATGCGTTCGGTTTCATCTTCCTGGGGATGGCGCTTTGGCTGGTCGGCCGCATCGCACCCGGTCCCGAAGTCCTTTTGCTGTGGTCAGTTCTACTGATTGGGGCCGGAGTCTTTGCCGGTGCAATGGATATGCTGTCCGGTGACGCCGGTCCGTTGCGCCGTGTGGTCAAGACCGGCGCAGTTTTCTCTGTCATGGCTGGGGGCGTGATGCTGGTGGGTGCTGCATCCGGCGCCAGCGACCCATCGCATCCCTTCTCGACATTTCAAGGCGCATCCGGTTCAGACGTAACGCAGACTGATGGCGTGGCCTTTGTCGAAGTGACCTCGAAGGACGCGCTTGAGGCAGCGCTGGCTGACGGCCAACAGCAACCGACTTTGATTTACGTCACCGCCGACTGGTGCGTGACATGCCGCGTGATCGAACGAGAAGTCTGGGATGACCAGGCCGTCAAGGACGCGCTTATTAATGCCAATGTCATCGCGGCGGATGTTTCCACTTTTGACGCAGGCAGCCAGGCGATGCTGGATATGCTGGGCGCAGTCGGGCCGCCGACAATGGTATTTCTGGATCGTGATCAGACGGAGAAGCCAAATACACGTATCGTCGGCGAGACGACTGCGGAGCACTTTCTTAAATCGTTCGGTACAGTGCGTTGAACGGGCTTGAGATTGGACCTTTGGTCGTTTCTAACGATCAGATCATCGCAATCGTGGCACTGGCAACAGTGCTCCTGGTGTCCGAGATTTTTGCGTGGCGTCGCCCTCTGGAGGCTGGAGCAATCAGGCGCTGGACTTTGGTTGCTGCCCTGACGTGGATCGTTGCAGCGCGCGTGGGGTTTGTCATGCGCCATCTTGATCTCTTCGCACAGCAACCTCTGAGCGCTGCTGCGATCGGGCAAGGAGGCTTCGATCGGCTATCGGCAACGATCGCTGTGGCTTGGGTCATGTTCTTTGCAATGTTGCGTCGACCGTCAATCATTAAGCCAATCGCGGTTTCGGTTCTGCTTGGCACCATCGCCTTTCAGGTCGCCGGATTTGCGCTGCCCAATGAAACCAGAGGCCGTATCCCCAACCTCACATTCGCCGATATGTCTGGCAGCGTAATGGAGTTGGCGCAGACAGATGGAAAGCCGATGGTTCTGAATCTTTGGGCAACCTGGTGTCCGCCTTGCCGCCGAGAAATGCCGATGTTGATGCAGGCTGCTGCGAATGACAAAGAGGTAAATTTTGTGTTTGCCAACCAAGGAGAGATTGAGGAAGTGATCCAAGGTTATCTGAGGTACAGTCGGTTGGCCTTCGATGGTGTGGTGTTGGATGAAGAGTCGTCGCTCATGGCAAAATTCGGCGTGCTGGGGCTACCCAGTACATTGTTTTTTGCGGCTGATGGTGAACTACGTGCTGTTCATACCGGAGAGATCACCCGGCCCGCGTTGCTGACAGAGATTGAAAATTTGAAGCGTTGAATTTAGCGACAAAATTATCGGTGACGATCGCGATCAGAACTTGTTACACCCTGATGTGCATTCACCTGAATGAGACAAGGAAACCGGGATGACGCGTCTCGAACGCGTGTGTCACCCCTCAAACCGTGGGGGTTAACCGTCTCGCGCAACAGCCTCCCACCGTGCGTGTCGCGACGGCACAAGGTTTCCGTGGATCACTGTGCTTTGCGTCAGCAAATTTGAACCCGCAAAGCACGGTGAAGCGGCGATGTCCTGCCAAGTTCAACCGTTTCCAGGGATAAAGCCGTCAGAGCGTGTCTTCGGATACAGGAAGACGGATGCATCCAACTGCACCCGATCATAAAGGTCGACGATGTGGTCGTTTATCAGACCGGCGCAACCATTTGATACGGCCCGTCCGATCGTGGCTGGATCATCGGTGCCGTGAATTCGCAAAAATGTGTCGCCACGCCCTTCTTGAAAGAGGTAAATCGCCCGCGCGCCCAGCGGATTGCCGGGTCCGCCAGGGATCCCGTCCTCGGCGTACTGCGCGTACTTTTCTGGCTCGCGCTTAATCATGCCGGGTGTCGGCACCCAGGACGGCCATTCCTTCTTTGCGCCGACATAGAACGTACCGGCCTCATAAAGCTGGTCACGACCAACCCGAATTGGATAAACGCGTGCCTTCCCGCCGGGCAATATCAAATAAAGCCTGAAATTATCCGGGGAGACAAGAATCTGACCTTCAGGATAATCGTAGCTCAAATAGACGTCGTGCGGTGTCATAAGAGAGGGGGTCGTCTCTGCTAATGACGGCGCGGCGAGGCCGATCAATCCAGCGGTGGCGGTGCCTAGAAAGTTCCGACGGTGCATAAGCGATCCCTCTTAAATGATACGGACTTGCGTTCCGACCTGGCACAGGGAGAACAGTTCGGCGATTTTTTCGTTATAGAGGCCAATGCAACCGTCCGAAGACGGGCGGCCGATCTTACGGGTGTCGTGGGTTCCGTGGATCAGGTAGGCGGGCCAGCCCAGATACATCGCATGGGTCCCCAGCGGGTTATCGGGTCCCGGTGGCATGTATGTCCAACCGAACCGCTCTTTCTGCGATGCGGTCGGGGTCCAGTCAGGTCCGAGGCGCTTACGCACGATACTGGTGTACCCGCGCTTGGTCAGCTCTTCGCTGATCGGCACAGATGTCGGATAGACGCGGTAGTCGCTGGCGTCCGCATCCCAGTAATGCAAGGCGCGCGACTGCGTATCTGCGACGATGGCACCGGGGCCAAGATCGTCAAAATGGTCCTGCCATTGATGGGTTCGGAAACTGGCAACGTTTCGGGTGGTCGGGGCTAGTTGCGCCACGGCGGGGGACGCCAGTGCGGTCAGCGCAGCGATGCCGCCCGCCAGCAGCGTGCGTCGATCGGTATGGTTAGTCATGTCTGCCTCATGTTTTTGTTGGGATGCCTATCGGTGACCAACCTTAAGTCAGCCTGAAGGTGTCAGCCCTGTCTGGCGGTCGAGATTGCATCTTTCAGCGCTGTCTGATCCATCACACCGCCGTAGAACTTCGTTCCGATCACAAAGGCAGGTGTCCCGCCAAAGCCGAAGGCGGCAGCCTGCTGCTGGTTGCGCTGCAACAGGCCATCCCATTTAGCTCGTGACTGTTTAAAGGAGACCATGGCTTCTTTCGGATCGACGACGGTGGCAACGGCCGCGTCGACAATGTCTTCGTCCAGCCGGCCGGTGGTCTGCATCAAGGCGTGGTTGACCTCCGGGTAGTGTCCCATATCCACCGAGCCCAAGCCCAGTTGAGCGGCGTAGATCGAGGCGGCGCTCAGGATCGGCCAGTCCTTCAGGACCAGTCGCACGTTCCCGTCCTCAGCAACCACGCTCATCAGATCAGGGTGGCCCGCCTTGCAGTAGGGACATTGGTAATCGAAGAACTCCGCGATCGTCACATCGCCATCCGGGTTGCCAAGAACGGGGGCGTCAGGATCGAAATAGACGGCCTCCGGCGTCAGTTGATTGTCCTGTGCACGGGCAAGGCGCGGCAGAATAAGGGTTGCGGTGGCGGTGGCCAAAATGGCGCGTCGTGTCAGTTGCATGGTTTGGTCCTTTTGAATGGATGTCATCGGGTGCTTTGAATTCCCGCGGTCAGGGCCGCACGAGACACTTCGCCCGTCACGGCCTCAGTCAGATTACCGTCTGCGTCGAAAAACAGGGTGGTGGGCAGACCTAAGGCTTCGAAGTGGCGCATCAGATCCATGTTGGGATCCAGCAGGACGCCGTCGCCCTTCAAGTTCTGCACCTCCAGAAAGCGGCGCACGTCGGTCAGCGTCTCGCCTTGGTTGGCAAAGACGATGCGCGCATCCGGCGTGTCTTTGGCGACCTGCATCATCATTGGCATCTCGCGGCGGCAGGGCGGACACCATGTCGCCCACAGGTTTACGACCAACGGACGTGCGTCATCGCCAGGGAGTAGAGTTTGTGCTCTGTCGATGTTCGCAAAACTCATGTGCGGCAGATTGCTGGCACCGCCGGCGGGTAAGAGATGGGGCGTGATGCCAGCGGCCAGCGCGGCGACGCCGGTGGCCATCATTAACGGCAGCGCAGTGCGCCGGTCGCGCACCACAGTAAATATTATCACAACGCCGACACCGGCCAGTCCGGCTGCTGGCAGGAATCCACCTTGCCAGACGGCCGAAATATCCAGTGGATGCGCGGCGTAAACATCCCAGTGGCTGATGACAAATCCGGCGCGGGCAGCCACAAGCCAACCCACGATGACAGCAGTCCCTTGCAGATTTCGCGTCCTGTCCAGCCGGTTCCAAAGCCACAGGCAGGTCAGAAAGCTCAGGGCTGCAATAAAGGCTATGACCCGGTCTGCCCCAAAGACGAAGGGCCCGAGCTGCAGCCCCGTCATCGTCGCCCCCCCGATATGGGCGGCGGATTGGCGGTGAAACTATATCGGTCGGTAAACATGGGGACCGCTGTGCGGAGAGACCCTTAAGCGAACCTTAAACCGCGAGAACCAGTGGGGCAGGCCGAGGCTCGGTGTGTCCACCAGCAATCACTGGCAAAATGGGACCAAGCCGTCAGCCTTTTGGCTCATTCGAACTCCATCTGCTCAAAGACTCTTCCCGCGTTCTTGGTCGCGAGCTCTTCAAAAGTATCAAGGTGTGCGTAGGGCGTTTGATCGATGTAATAGGCCTCGGCCAGCCCTCCGCCTTCATCCAGAAGTGTTTCGATCTGTCTGCGCAAGTAGACAAGGTAATCGTGGGTATAAAGGCGCACTTGATCGACGTTTGTTGGATGACCGTGACCGGGAATGACGTAAGTCGCGCCAAGCGGCTCGAAGGCTGTCTCCCATGTCTCGACCCAGCCTTTGGTGTCAGTGTCGGGAAATATCGGCAGCATGCGTTCGTGGAATGCCATATCGCCGGAAATCACCAGTTTCTGGTCGGGCAGCCAGATGACGATGTCACCGGGGCTGTGGGCCGGACCCAGATAGCGTGCCTCGATTGTGAAATCGCCAAAGGGGACAGTGTAGACATCGTCGAAGGTTTCGGTGGGGGCTTGGACGCGGGTGTCATCAAAGCGGTCCGCTAAAAGCTGCGCGCCTGCGTCGAATGATGCGGCACCCTCGGCCGCGAAGGTCTCGGCTGCAGCAGTATGGGCCAACACCGGCACGCCCAGTTCAACCCAGTAACCATTGCCGAGCATGGCGTGGCCCTGTCCGTTCTCGTCTATCACCAATTTTACCGGTTGTTCGGTTATGGCTTTAATCTCTGTATGCAGCGCCTTTGCAAGGCCCCAGCTGGCACCGGCGTTTATCACAACGACGCCGTCGCCGGTCACGATGAAGCTGAGGTTGTTGTTGTGGCCCGCGTTCTCGTAGGTGGGCGGAGCGGTCGCGCCGGTGGCTGACCAGACACCCGGAATGAATTCCACCGGTTTGGCGTAAAGGAGTGAGTCCGGGTATTGGTCAGCAATGTTCTCGTTGGCAAAGGCACTCGTCGCGACAAGAAACAGCAGCGTTGCGAAGGGTTGTGTCATCTGCATAGGTGAGCCTTTCCAGCGGTTTGTAGTATCAGTTCGATCCGGTCACGACACGGTAAATTGCCCCATCATGCCAGCGTCTTCATGTTCGAGGATGTGGCAGTGATACATAAACGGCGTCTCTGCCGTCGCACACTTATCAAACCGTACGAGAATTTCCGTCGGGCCGTCCACAAGTACCACGTCCTTGAGCCCGACCTGCTGCGGATCGACGGCGCGACCACCTTGCGAAATGACCTGAAAAGAGGTGCCGTGCACATGGAACGGATGCGCCTGCATATCCGCATCGATGCGCCACAACTCGGTCTCGTTCAGTTGCATGGCCTGGTCGATGCGGTTCATGTCGTAGGAGTCACCGTTGATGCCCATGGCTTGCCCGTCGCGGCCGATCAGGGTGTTGAACATACTGCCCATCATGCCGCCGCCGTGCAGATTGAGCCTGAAGGAGCGCGTGCGCACGGGTTCACCCATATCACGGATGTCGCTGGGCAACGTCTTGGGCAAGGTGGCCGGCGCTGTGACCGCCGCGTCGCCGACATCGAAGGACATGACCTCGAACGTACTGTCGGAATTGCCGCCGCCGTTCATCATTCCGCCGCCGCCCATCATGCTGCCGCCACCCATCATGCCACCACTGCCGACGTCGCGGGATACCAGACGGGCAGGGGCGCGGTCCGCAAAATCCACAACGATCTCGGCCCGTTCGGCAGGGGCCAATTGCAGTGTCGTGCGCCCCATGGGTGCGGGCAGCAGACCACCGTCGGTGCCGACCTGATGGAACGTACGACCGTCGGCAAAGCTGAAGTCATAGATGCGGGCATTGGACGCATTTAGCACCCGCAGGCGCACCAGCCCTCCTGGCACCGTCAGCTTGGGCCTGATCGCGCCGTTGACCAAAATCTCTGAACCTCGGAAACCCTGCATGACCCCCATCATTCCAAGGTCATAACTCATGCGGCCGGATCGGTCGAAGTTGCGATCTTGGACGATCAAGGGAATGTCATTGAAGCCATAGTCATCGGGCAGCCCGGCATCGACATCCGGGTCATCGACGATGATCATACCTGCCAATCCGCGATAGACCTGATCCGCAGTCTGTCCGTGGACGTGGCTGTGATACCAGAGGGTCGCGGCGGGGTGATCGACGGGCAGTTCCGGTGACCACGTCTGGCCGGGGGCAAAAGCAAGCTGCGGTCCACCATCTAAATGACCTGGCACATGCATGCCATGCCAATGGGCCGTGATGGGGTCATCGGTGCGGTTGACCACGTCAATGTTGGCCGTCCGTCCGCGCTGAAACCGCAGCAACGGGCCAAGGTAGTCCTGCTCATAGCCTAGTGTGGGGGAGGGGGCACCGTCCATAAATGCGCGTGTGCCGTTCCGCGCGGTCAGCGTATGACCGGCGTCCGGCCCAATTTCCATGACCGCTGGGATCGGGAGTGGCGCCCCCGGCTCTGCCGCAAAGGCGCGCCGCGTCATAAGGGCAGGGGCGGCCAGGGCCGTCGCAGCGCAGGTCAGGAACTGACGTCGTTTCATATCGAACCTCTGGTTTGTATCGGATCTTAAGATTGTCGAAATTTGGCGACTACGGCGGTTTAAGACGATCTTGATAGCCGTTCACATGGCCCCACAGGCGGTCCTTGCAATGGGGCTCCTGTCTCTGAGTGACTGGAGAAATCGTGCATTCTTGCCTGATATGTTATTTAGATCAGCCTCTTAACGGTCGCATGATACTGTGTTTTATTGTAAGCATATATTTGAATGTGTAGTTCACATGATCAGGCGTCCATGCAAGGCTGTTCTCGCGAGTCAACTCGAGGAGGAGTCGAAATGGAGCACTTCAAGACATTTGTAGCAGCAAGCAGCATTGCCTTGCTGACAAGCAGCGGCGCATCTGCGCAGGACCAAGACGAGGAGAACGGCAACAAGGACTACCGGACCTTCACAGCGGGCGATATTGCCTATGGCCAGATTGGGGACAGCTATACGGCTGACCTCGTGATGTATTTGGCCGGAAACCAGTTCATGGTGATTGAAGACCTGATCAGCGATTTTCAAGGCAAGAACCCTGATATCGCGACAATCTATGTCGAAACGATCCCGCCCGGGCAAATCATCAACGGACAGCTTTTGCAGCAGGGCCAGATCAACGGCGAGGATACTGCGCAGAACCCGGATCTTTACGCCTCAGTCAATTTGGGACACCTGACGACGCTGGCCACTGAGAATCGCATGACCGACTACAAGGTCTACACGCACAACAAGCTCGAATTGATGGTGGCCAAGGGCAATCCCAAAGAGATCAAGGGCGCAGAGGATCTGGGCCGTGATGATCTGGTGCAGTCCCATCCCAACCCCCAGACCGAGGGGATAATGAGATTCTACGGGCTGGCGATGCTGAAAGACCTTGGTCTCTACGACAAGGTGACGGGCGGGCAGGACTGCAAGGGCTGCTGGGCCGTCGCCGACAAGGTCTGGTTCACCGATCGCCATCACCGTGAGACGCCGCAGCGCATCGAGGACGGACTTGCCGATGTTGGAATCGTTTGGACGACCGAAGTGAAAGAGGCCGTCGATGCCGGTCGTGATATCGAAGGCGTGGCGATCGCCGCGCCATTTAACAAGCAGGACGAGGTGAGCTATGCGATCGGTCAGATCACGGACGGCCGCAATCCTGAAAATGCCGCCACGTTCCTCGAATATCTGGCCAGCGATGCGGCACAGGACATCTATGTCTCCTACGGCTTTGTGCCTGCCAGTGCCGAAGAACTGACGCTGAAGCCGATTCCGAAGTGACGGATTTGGCGCGGCATGTGTTCTTGCCGCGCCAATTTTCCAAATGCAGGCGTTCAGTTGGGCGCTGTCGCCGCTTCGTCGTTGAGAACACTTCAGTGTGATGAATCAGGAAAACCTCGGCCTACCTTGGAACACATATTGATCTGTGAATGTTTACTTCCCACTTCTGAAATGAATAGGAAACCAAATGGCCGGATCTACAATGCTCGCGGGTGCCGCGATGGCTACGATCTTTGCGGCGACTGCTGCATGCGCAGATATCTCTCTTTTCGGGCCAGGCGGCCCGACACCTGCAATGAAAGAAGCTGCAACCGCATTTGAAGAGGCGACCGGGATTGCGGTGGCCGTGACGGGTGGACCGGCATCGGACTGGATGGACGACGCCAAAGCGAATGCCGATGCGATTTACAGCGGCTCCCAGAACATGATGGATGATTTCATCGCAAGCCACGGCAAAATCATTGACGACACTGTAGAGCCACTGTTCCTGCGTCCGTCTGCCATTCTGGTCCGCAAGGGAAACCCGAAAGAAATTGCGGGCATTGCCGATCTGGTCGAACGGGATCTGGGGCTGATGGTCGTCGATGGTGCTGGTCAGGTCGGCATGTGGGAAGACGTGGTCGGTCGGTTGCGGGATGTCGCGGCCATGAAAAGCTTTCGCGCCAATATCAACATTCTGGCACCCAACAGCGGTGCGGCACGGGACATCTGGAACAGCGACGACAGCATCGACGCCTGGCTGATTTGGAACCACTGGCAGATCGACAACCCCGACATCGCCGAACTCGTCGCGACCGAGCCGGAGTTAACCATCTATCGTGACACCTCGATCGCGCGGACTGAAAAAGGCGTAGACAATGACGAAGTCACCCAATTCATCGACTTCCTGAAAGGTGACCAAGGCTCGAAAATTTTCGCGGCACATGGTTGGCAGCGCACATTCGACTGACGCCCGATGCGCCGATGATAACCCGGCAGGCGCGCACTAACGCCTAAGGAGAATGATGATGAAGAAGACAATCACGCTTCTGCAAATGAACGATTTGCACGGGTATCTGACGCCACATCCAGAACTAATCTGGACAGCAACTGGACCGGAGTTTCCCCTGCTGGGTGGTCTCGCGCGGATGAAAACCTTGTTTGACCGCGTCCGGTCTGAACGTCCTGGTGCAGTGCTGGCGCTCGATAACGGTGATACCTTCCACGGCACCCACCTTGCCGTAAAGACCAAGGGAGAGGCGCTGATCCCGGCCATCAATATGCTGGGGTTTGCGGCCATGACGGCGCATTGGGAATTCGCTTGGGGCCCAGACCACGTGGAAAAACTTGCATCGAAATTGGTACATCCGTTGCTGGCGGCGAACTGTTATCGCAAGGACACCGGCGAACGGCCCTTTCCAGCCACCTTAACGAAGGCTGTCGGCGGGCTGAACGTCGGAATCATCGGCATAGCTGCCACGATCATCGACAAAAGCATGCCGCCGCATTTTTCCGAAGGCGTGCGCTTTACCAACGGCATTGACGAGGTGCGCGACGAAGCCAAAGCTCTGCGATCCCAAGGCGCTGATCTGATCGTCTTGCTGTCACATCTGGGCCTGCCGCAGGATATGGAACTTGCACGACAGGTTTTAGGCATTGACGTGATTCTGAGCGGTCACACCCACAATCGCCTGACGGAGCCTGTCTGCGTGAACGAGACCCTGATCATCCAGTCCGGCTGCCACGGCGCCTTCGTCGGGCGGCTGGATTTGGAGGTCGCGGACGGGCGCATCGTCTCCCACAGTCACGCGCTTATCCCGGTCGACGACAGTCTGGCAGACGACCCGGTGATGGCTTCGTTGGTGGCCGAGGCTGTGTCGCAAGAGGACGACCTGTCATCTGTCGTCGGACAAACCTCAATCGCCCTGCACCGCAACACCTGCCTGACCGCACCGATGGACGACGTTTTGCTGGCGGCGGTCGCGGCGGCGGGCGGGACCGACATCGCCTTTTCCAACGGATGGCGCTACGGAGCGCCCGTGCCACCGGGTGCGGTGACCTACAACGATCTTTGGAACATCGTCCCCGTCGATCCGCCTGTCTCGACCGTGACACTGACAGGGCAGGAAATCTGCGACATGATGGAAGAGAACATCGAGCGGACGTTCAGTTGCGATCCGTTCGGTCAGATGGGCGGTTATCTGAAACGATTCCGCGGATTGACCCTGTTTCTCAAGCTGGAAAATCCCAAAGGGCAGCGCATCGTGCAGGCCTTTGCCGGATCGCAGGCGCTGGACCCGACGACAGCCTATCAGGTCAGCTTCATTACCGCGCAGGGGGTGCCGATGAAATATGGCAACGGGCGGCAGAATCTTGAAGTCCATGCTGTCGCAGCACTGGCAGACTGGTTTATGAATGCAGACCAAAACATCGATCTCGCGGGCACCGGGAAGGCGGTCATCGTATAGGATTGACTCCTCATACTGGCATCACAGTCCGTCACGTCATAAAGTCTCAAGGTACTGTCCATCACAACATTACGCAGGGCCGTGCTCTTCAAGTCAAATTGATCTAGGCAATTCGGGCAAACCCAGTGATCAACTGCCGAAGTCCAATCCAAGCCCCTGCGAAAATGCCTGCCATCACCAGTGGCGCTGAATAGGCAAGGACCGAGATCGCGGATAGGCCCTGACCGATGCTGCAACCCATGGCAAGTACTGCCCCGACACCCATAAGCGCGGCCCCCGCGATCTGGCGTCGCAGCTCGCGCGGGTCATCGCAAGCCTCCCACCGAAAATGGCCTTTGATCAGCGACCCGATGAATGCGCCAATCAGCACGCCAGCGACCGATCCGACGCCAAACGACAGTGATCGTCCGCTGGCGGTCATGGTGTACAGCATCGTCTCGCCCAGCGGAGCGGCAAAGGTATGTGACTCAACGACCGTCGGGGCAAAGCCTTCAGACGCTACCCATTGCGTTCCCGCCCAGCCCGATATGATAGCAAGGCCAACGTAGGTCCCCCACACAATCGTGCCACGCTCTGCGCGAAAGGCAGGGGCGGCCAATACCAGTGCCAACAATCCAAGCCCGATCGCCATTCCGATGACGCTGGCCGGTAGGTGCAGCAGCCCTGAAAGACTTTGAGCAATGCCGGGCGTTTCAAAGACCGGTTCCGGTGCAAAAGCAGCAACGCGCAGATAGGCCAGCGGCCCTGAAATGGTTGCAAAGGCCGCTAGCCCCATAACTAGTACTATAACAAAGGACCTAAGATCGCCGCCACCCAACCGCGCCAAAGCGCCGTAACCACAGTTGCCTGCCAGCGCCATACCATAGCCAAACATCAGACCGCCCGCCGCACTGGCAAGTGGCTGAAACGCAAAAGATAAATAGATCGTTCGCTCAGGCTGCAACAGTCCTGCCGCGGCCAAAGCAAAGGTCCCGGTGATCGCTACACCAATCGCGAATCCCCACATTCTCAACCGAGTGTCGTTTTGCCCATAAAGTGCATCCTCGATCGCGCCTAGCGTGCAGAACCGGCCCAGCCGCGCGGCAAGTCCCAATACCACGCCGCCCAAAAGGCCTAGTAACGTCAGCGTCATCGGCTCACCAAGAAATTCGATCATGAACAGTCCTCCAACCGTGCCTATTCATAGGTCACGTGCCAACTGATTCATACTGAAGGTGACCGCCTGGAACATATCGCACTATTGATCTGCGCAAGTTACAGCCCTCTATCTGGCTATCTCAGCTTAGGGAACGGACACGTTTGGGCGTTTAGATAATCCATAATAATTATCTTAGATGCGGTCTAAACTTGGCCGAACCAATTTTTAAGCTATATAATCTTCAAATTTTTCTGACTGAACACTACACCGATATCCACAAATTGTGCGTTTGATGGACAAATGTGAAGGCAGTTTTAAAATGCCTTCGCAACGGGTAGTTGGACAACTTGATTTTCGGACGAGTTTGCGGACAGAGCGCTAAATGCAACCTACGGGCGGGCAATCTGCCGGCAATGGTGGTGCGTCTAAAGCAAAGTGAGGGCATAGCGCTTTCAATGCGGCTAAAGGGCAGTAACGGAATTTAGTCTGCTCGACCTTGTGTGAGATGGGCGGAGAGTCGCCATTCGCCGCACCTGCGAAGGCATCCTCTCACACCGGTAAAAGGGGCCTTTTACGGCGGCAGATATTTACCTTTGCAGGGTTGCCGTCCTTGGATCCCACGAAACGTCACAGCATCCTCTACCCGCATCACTCGACTCGTTTACGAAAATTTCTTTCATGTGGAATAATTTTTCTATATTGTTCCCTTAGGAAGTGGAGAGAAAGATGAAAAACTTACAGTCAAATGAGGTTGCGCTGACCCGAAGCGTTGTGCTGACCAAAGCAATGATGCGCGCTGCTGACCGACTTGGGATGTCGGGAAAGCAGTTATCTGACGTGATCGGACTGTCTGCAGCACAAATTTCACGCATTAAGAATGGCGAGGCCGCTTTATCAGAGGCCAGTAAGCCCTTTGAGCTGTCCGCTTTGCTAGTGCGTGTGTTCCGATCCCTTGATGCGATCGTGGGTGGAGATGAGAGCGCCACTAAGCTGTGGATGACGTCACAGAATACCGCCTTGAATGGGCGTCCAATAGATAGAATGATTTCAGTACAGGGACTTGCAGATGTCGTCACATACTTGGACGCAAGACGCGCTCCGATCTGAGCTAAGCCACTTACAAGCATCTGCATGGCGATTGGTTGAAGCACAGCACGTTGTTTCCACCCTAAGTCTCGTCGATAACCTAGAAGAGCAAACCTTGCTTGAGGATATTCTGGAGGAGACCAAGCCGCCTGTTCCTGTGGACTGCCAGCACCTTGATTACCTTCTTAGCACGCCATTTCGGTATCGCCCGTACCCCTATGGTTCGCGTTTTCGCAAGCCGGGCCTGACGCCTGGCGTTTGGTACAGCGCCGAGCAGCCGGAAACGGCGGTGGCTGAAATGGTATTCTATCGTTTTCTGTTTTTATGCAGAAAGTCCAGACACGCCTTTTCCGGACCACCCAGCTGATTACACGGCGTTTTCAGTGGGCGTGGGAACAGCATCCGCGCTGGATCTGACGGCTGGCGCGCTTGACGATGATCGCGAGATATGGACTGACCCAGTAGATTATGTAGCCTGCCAGGATTTGGCTGACACTGCACGTGAAGTTGGAGCTGAAATCATTCGTTTTCAATCCGTTCGGGATCCTGCGGGGGGTGCTAATCTGGCCGTGCTGACCTGTGGCGCATTTCGGGACCCAGCCCCTGTGAGTCGGCAAAGTTGGCGTATCCGCATTAGTTCTTCCGGGGCGCAGGCTATTAGAGACCATCCTCGCCTCGGGGTGGAATTTGGTCGCGATGGTTTTGATCTTGATCCGAGAATTAAGGGGATGGATTGGGATCGGTAAGGTGGAATGGGCGGAGAGCGGACCTTCGCTGCGCCTGCCACTGAACTACTACTTTGTTGAGCTACTCGGCTTTGTTGATGGCTTGGATGCCCCCTCCCGACGGCATCGCAATGTGCCACTATGATGAGTGTTGAAACCATCACAGAAGGAAGGAGTATCCA
>NZ_FOTF01000017.1 GCF_900114485.1 Loktanella salsilacus
CTGATGTGAAAACGCGGGGGATAAAATCCCCCGCGGTCTGTGTTTTTTTGGTGTGGTGATCATAGCGTGAGCAAAACACCCGATCCCATCCCGAACTCGGCAGTTAAGTGCCACCGCGCTGATGGTACTGCGTCTTAAGACGTGGGAGAGTAAGTCATTGCCACACCTAATAAACACAGACACGTATCTCTCAACGATATAAAACAAACAAATACAGCGACATATGGACAAAAATAACGTCCAATAATGGCGCGGGATGGAGCAGCCCGGTAGCTCGTCAGGCTCATAACCTGAAGGTCGTAGGTTCAAATCCTACTCCCGCAACCAAAATTACATAACAATTACAAAGACATAACAGCCACCCTTGGGTGGCTTTCTGCGTTGCCGTTTTGAACGGTGCTACGCTGGTGCTACGTTTTCACCTCTACTTAAGTAAGAGGCGTACCGTTAAATCGCCGAGCTGCACGAAATCGTAGTTTAAGCGCTATAACTTAGTACTGATTAAATAGCGGCTTAAAGCCAGCGGCGGCAGTTGTACCAGGTCAAACCTCAGATCAAATAAATTGCTACAATCTCAGGTATGCACTTCAATCTATTGACTACGGTAAGACGTATGGATCTTTAAGGTATTTATATTCCTATAAATCGCGCTGTATTGATTGAAAACGTCGTCTTTCCCATGAATGCTCTTATACCATTCAAGAATACCTTTCAGTCGCGATTTATTGGCGTAAGCCCATTCAAAATCGCGTGAGGCTCTATAGAAAGCGGCTCGATACTGTTTGCGTGCTGGGCCAGGAATCCGAGGTCGGTCCCCGTGGGTCAATAATCCAAGTGTTATTCTGGGAACTCCCCGAGGATGATATCGGGTTTTCGCGACATTTACAGTAAATCCGCTATGTTCAATAATTTGGGTCGCTAGTTCTTCTAGTTTAGGATGATTAAAATTCCGGTCTTTGTAAAAAAAGATGTCATCGCTATATCGTAAATAATCCATTTCCCAAGATGTCGCGAGATTCTCCATGTGGCGGTCGAAGCGCCTCATGATTAAATTCGATATTGCCGGGCTGGTCGGGGCCCCTTGAGCTATACTATTATTTCTTAGAGATAATTGGGATAAAATGTATGCGACGCTGTCGGTGAATCCCAGGCTTTTGTATAGTCCGACGACGCGTGGTCCCGTTATGCTGGGGAAAAAGTCTTGAATATCCATTTTCAGGATTGCCTTGCCACCGCAAAATTCTCGAGCCGCGCTAAAAATGGATTTCCCGCTAACATATGAATAAGCACATTCACTTAGCGGCTGCTTTTGAAGAATTTTACGGTTCATCGCTCGTTGGACACCCTTTAGTTCGGTGTACGGAATATCTAGTGTCCTAAAGGAGTGGGGCTTTGAATTTTTTGGTATCCTGATGGTTGTGTAGAACTTATCCGGATTTTCGACCAAATAAAAAATATGCTGCGGAGCAAAGCCTAGAAATGAGGATATATCCCTCAGGTTCAAGCTATCCTCCGCAGCATTCATACCCTACTTCTTCACTGTCTAGATTCATTTCAATCGATTTCTTAGGCGAAGAGCCTATGACTTCGATTGGAATGAAGGCTTCTACGTACTTTTCGTGCACACAACGATAGCGTTGTGTCTCCCGCTAGGGAATTGCTAGGATATGAGGCATGCCACCATAGTGAGCGGTAAACGTCAAGTAGTAGCTAGTAACTTTGCGCGCGCCAGACTGATCGCGGTAGTGCTGAAGGGCTTTAGGATCGGATCATCAAAGCCATTAATTGAGTGATATTTTGCTGCTGGAATTTTAGCGATTTTTTCCTCCAAGAAGAGGTCTCTTAGGCTTGCATTTAGCTGGCTTGGCCCCAGTCCGGTGAGGACTAATAACTCAGAATAACTAGGATGATCGCCGACAAGTATTCCGATCAAGGTTATTGCTTTGTGGAATGAATTTCGAACGTCGCTGATGTAGTCGCTGTATGGGATAATGCGTCGGCGTCTCATTCGTGAGATTCGAGTATTGTTGATATACTCTCCTCCTAACACATGGTGCGCATATTTATAAAAAGTAAGCGGGTATAGGACTCGATCAATCATTTCAGACTGGTGAGAGCTATTAAAGTAAATTACGTTTTGCGGGTTTCTTTTTGAAAGCAAGCTTAGTGGGCCGCGAGCTATATAACTTTCCGCCCGAAAAAAATTATTAGGTACCAAGACTACCAATCGGTCCTGTAGATGCGGAAGTTGCGTGAAGGTTCCAAGTTCGGCTATCGATCCAGCTGATTCCAGTATTAGAAGCGTGAAGTCAACATCATGAGCAAACCGCGCTTCCAAGGTCTGTAGGTCCATCCCTTTTCTAGAATATGAGAATTCACTCTCGATCTCTTCACCATAAACGACGGTGACATTCTGCATCTTCTCTAACTCAGTTCGAGCCAGATTCCGGATGTCTACGCGACCTGAGGTGAGGCCTGGGCCGCAAACGAAAATCTTCGATTGCACTTTTTGTGCTTTATCGTTGAGGAGGGTGGGTTGGATCAACATACTCGTACAGTAGCTGTAAGCCTGTTTCATACTCAAGCTTGGTTTGTCAGCATTCGTCGGGCTCAGTGAAAATAGTGTTCTTTAGGGCACCAGTAGTGGTTCTTTGACGCCTAGGTTTAAGAATTGATATTGAAGGCAAATGCCTGCTCGGTTCTGCTATAGTGAATTCGCCACTAACCCATTCTGCCGTCCGCCCTGTCCGCCGCTGTCCGCCGCCAAGCCCTGTTGATTATGATGGCGGACGGGGGCGGACAGGGCGGACGGCTGTTTAGGTCAGCGTCACTTCGATAATGCGGCGGCGTTCCTTCCCGGTGCGGGTGTGCGTAACGATCACGCCCCGCGACCGGAGCAGGGGTGCGATGCGGCGCAGTTCGGTGCCAAAGGCTGCGGGCTGGCGCGGAAAGGCGTCGCTGCCTTCAGTGATCGCCGGATAGCGCTTACGTAGATACGTAATGAGATCGGCAGTTGTGCCTTCCCAATGGCTCTGCGCCTGGATCATCGTCAGGATGGCGCTGGCGACCGCGTTGCATTCGAGCGCCGCTTCCTCTGCCTCTTTGCGATTGGCGCTGTAGGCGCTCAGAAAGCTCCCTTGAGGCCATCCAAGCGTTTGTTCGGCAGAAGTGACCCATTTTGCAAAGTCGGCCATCCTGGGGCGCTCTGAGAGTCGCACAGAGGGCAGGGCGGCCATCGCCCCTGATACGGCGTTCAGCAATGCTCCCAGGATCGCAGGGCGGGCCGCCTCAAAGCGCTGCCAGAAGTCGGCCTCATATTCACGGCGGGTTTCAGAGATCACGGGTAGATTGAGGCTAATGGCCCTGTCGGCCAGGTCAGGCCGCTCTGCCAGTTCCGGAATGCCGTTCAGGATGATCGGCCGTGTCGCCTTGAAGAGCACCTCATCGGCATCGCTGTGCAGCTTACGGGTGGCGAAGCCGCCACCTGTCGCCAGGCGACACAGCGCGTCAGCCATCGCGGGCTTGATCCGCGAGAGATTGTCGAAGGCCAACACATGCCCATTCTGTGCCGCGATCATTAAATCCCGCTCATCACCTGGGAAGCTACGGCTATCCAGTTCTGCCGGATCGATCAGGCGGCGCAGGACTTTGGCCGTCGTACTTTTGGCGCTGCCTTGCTCCCCTGTCAGGATAAGCAGCGGGTAGGGTCCTTCAGGTCGTAACGCGCCTAGGAGCCAGCCAACGATGAGCTTGAAGTCATCATCGTTGCGCACGTTCACGAATGGCCGCAAGCATTCGAGATCGGCCCCATGACGCACAGGGCGGGGCAGGGCCGCCATACCAGGCGAGCGGCGGAAACGCGGGCTGCCCATAGGCCTCTCGCGCCAGCCCTCGGCGTCAATATCGATCACCGACCAATCAGCCCCGCCCAGGTCCAAGGCAAATCCATCTTCGGTTTGGCCCATCCTGAAGAATACCGGATGAGTTTCGCCTTCAAACAAGGCCTGGCCGATGTACTGCCGCGACAGGTCGTCCAGCTTGGCAGCGGCGGGCGTCTTGCCCTTGGCCTGGAAGTACTCATACGCCAGCAGCCGTTTGAAGCCGCCGCTGCCTAGGGCGAAGGTTTCAAAGTGATCGCCGCGTCGGATCGTAGCGAAGGGCGTCTTGTCCGGACTGTGCCACAGGTCGGCGTCCTCAAAGAGTGGGACGTCAACGCTAGCGTCGTCAGCTTCAGGCGGTGGCGGGCCATCATCTAACGTAAGGGCGATAAGCCGATTGATCTCAGTCACGCCCCAGCCGCTCGCGATGGCGTCAGCGGCGTCCCATCCCTTATGTAAGGTAACAGGCTGTGCTGCCGGATCGGCTGAACTCTGTACCATTACCTTACATAGGAGCGCGTCAGAGATCGGGATCACCTTCGCCGCGGTCTTAAATTCCCTATGTAAGGTATCAGCGATTTGCGTTGCGTATTTCTGCCCTGGCTCGTCGTGGTCGGGCCATACGATAACGCGCCGCCCTGTAAGGGGTGCAAGGTCGGTTTTGCGAGCCGCGTTCGATCCGCCAAAGGTCGTCGTCGCAATAAAGCCAAGTGTCGCCAAAGCATCGGCGCATTTCTCGCCTTCGGTCACGATGATCGGGCGATCTAGGTTTGCGGCCTGAAGTTCGGGCAAGCGATATAGTGGGCGGCTGTCCAAGGCTGTCCAGGTTTCGGCTGTCACGTCATAGGGGATAAAGAACTTATCGCCGCCGCCGCGCTCAAAGCGATTGGCGATCAAAACGGTGTTGCCCTGGTCGTCACAGTAGAAGTGCTGCGTTGTTGGTGCGCCTGCTTTCGGATGGCGTAATGCCTTGAGATTGTCGCGCATTATTTCAGCCCCCATTCGTTGCCCAGAGTGCGGGCCGCGTCGGTTTGCGTCAGCCCGTTTATGTAAGCGTAAAGGCTGACAGGATCGCCGCCTGCGTCACCTGTGGCGAAGTCTGCCCAGCGTCCCGTCACGGTGTTTACCTTGAATGATCCGGCGCGGCGGTCTGCCCTGGTCGGATTGCGGGCCACCCATTCTTGGCCGCAGCGCCGCCCATCGGGCAACCAGGCTGCCAAGAGGTCAGGGAAGCGGTTCAAGCAGGCCATATTGACCACAACGAAGGATACGCTGCGCCATTTGGTTTGAGCGCTCATAGCCCCACCTCATGTTCGCGGGACGCTTCAAAGGCTTCTAGGTCGGCTAGGCGATACCGCACAAGGCGTCCGACCTTGATGTAGGTCAGGGCGTAGCGTTTGGTGCAGCGCCAGGTCGCCAGCGTTGTCGTGGACACGCCAAGCCGTTCTGCCACGTCTTGCGGCGTCAGGAGGTTCGGTTTTTGCAGTGGATAGTTCATATTATAAGGCTTTCTCAGCTTAAGTTATCGATGCTGAGAAAGTCGCAGATATGTAGGGCTATCCGCTATTGCTGTCGCCCGGCGTCAAATCCCTTACATAGGAAAAAGTGATGCGCCAATCGCTACATAAGACAACTTAAAGCTGTGCTCTGATTTTTTCGATGGCGGTTCCGGCCAAGCTTTCCGCCACGGTGGAATCAAGTTTACGGATGATCTGGTGTAGGGCTCTGCCAGGCTCGCTGTCATAGCGGCTGATCTCCTGTTTGTAGCGGCCCCGGATGTAAGCGACTGTAGAGAACTCCTCCCAAAGCGGCTGGAAGGTCCGCGCGGCCTCTTCCAGCGCGAAGTTCTTCGGCAGCACTTTGACCTTGGTGCGGTTGGCGTCCGCGACGAAGGTGAAAGCCCGCTCGCGGGCCTCTGCCGCATCGTCATCGTCCAGGGGTAGAGTGATGATCTGATCAATCGCCGCTTCCAGGGCGGAGGCCAGTTCCTTTACCACGTCGAGCCGTGATTGTGGGCCGCTGGGGGCAGCGGGACAGATATAGGCTTTCGAAGCCAACGGGCGGCTGGTGTCAGCTGCCAGGACTTTCGCCAGCGTTGCGCTGACCATCTGGTTCGCAAGGTCGCTCTTGCTGAGTTGTTGCAACGCCTTGGACAGCTGCCGCGCTGAGACGCCTGCGCTCATCATGTGAACGCCGGAATACTGCAACAATTTGCTCTTCTCGGCCTGCTTTAACCATTTGCCGCGCACATAGGCATGGCCTGTGTCGATCACGCCTTTGAACAGCGCCATCGGATGTGGCTCGCGATTAAAGCGGGTGGCAAAGCTCTCAAAGAATGCGGCGGGATAGATTTCGCAAAGATCGTGGTAGGTGTCGGCACTCGTCAGCAGGCGCTGCCAAGGCTCAGGGTCTCTCTTCGGTGTCCGGCTCATCTGCTGGCGCTCCTACATATCCAAACATTGCATCGGTGGCCTTGTTGACAGAGTGCCGGACAGGATCAAGGTTCAGGCGGGCATAGACTGCCGTGGATTGCTGGCTGCGGTGGCCTAGGGTTTTGCCGATGATATAGCTGTTGGCCCCGGTGGCGGCTTGCCAGCTGCCCAGGGTGCGGCGTAGGTCGTGAATGCGCAGATCGGCAATACCTGCCTCATTCAAGATACGCGCCCAGGCTTTTTTCGGGTCCGCTAGGTGGCCCTTTGCGCCGTTGCCTGGAAAGACCCAAGGGCTGAGCGAGTGCAGCTTGCGCTCTTGCAGGATCGTCATGGCCTGAGGCGACAGATGCGCGATTTGCGGGTCGCTATTCTTCGTTAGCGCAATCCGCCAGGTGGCTGCGTGGAAGTTGATCTCTTCCCAGCGCATCGCAAGCGTGTTGGATTTGCGCGCCCCCGCCAAAAGCGAGATCATAAAGAAATCCCGCGCGGCCTCATTGGGCTCATTCGCCAAGGCCGCAAAGAAGCGGGGCAATTCGTCAGGCTGCAAAAACCGATCCCGGCTTTGTTCGCGGAATTTCTTAATGCCTGTCGCCGGGTTCACGCCCTGCCAGCCCCAATCCGCCGCCTTGTTAAAGATTGAGCGAATACGCTCCAAAAGCCGATTGGCCTGATACAGTCCGCTGTCTTTGCCGACCTTGGCGTGAAGCCGCTCCACCTCCGGCTTTTCAATGCTGGAGATTCTGCGCTTGAACCAATGCCGCAGGAACTTGTTCACCTCCCGCTCGTCATAGGCCCAGGAGCGCTTATGCACCTTGGAATGCTTTTCCAGGTATTCGGTGAACAGCGCCTGAAAGGTCATTTCATCGCGGATCGCCCGCTTGGCCTTTTGCGGGTTCTCACCCATCGCGATCTCGCCCTTGGCGCTCGCCGCCAGCTTGCGGGCGTTCTCTACCGTCAGGTCTGGGAACTTACCCAGCAGCAGCCGTTCAGGCCGTCCGTCGATCCGCTTGTAGAGGTAAAAGGTTTTGCTGCCTGCCGCCGTGACCGCCAAGACCAGACCCTTTTCCTTGCCGTCGTAATAGTAATCCCGCTTGCCCTTTTCAGCTGCCTTGGCTGCCGAAAGGGCCGCTTTGGTGAAGTTGATCTCAAAGCTTGCCATATGCCTGTCCTCAGATGCGGTGCTACAATGGTGCTACACTAGAGCGCAAAAATGGACAATCAGCAGTTGTCTTGAGCAAAGCAAATATGGACTTAAATTGCTGTTTTAGATAGGTTAAAAGATGTTCAGCAATGCAGCGCAAACAATGGACCGTTAGACTCATAACCTGAAGGTCGTAGGTTCAAATCCTACTCCCGCAACCAAATCTTCCTTATAATATCATTATGTTACCAGCCACCTTCGGGTGGCTTTCTGCGTTCGCGTTTTGCCGTGGAAGCACCGTGGAAGCACACAGCGTCAACGCGCTGCTGTGGCGATAGGGACACCCGAGGAGGACAACCAATCGCGTCCGTCAACACTGATCTGCGAGTCTCCTGGATAGGCCGGATTGTGCAAGTCACGACGCATTCGAAGGCAGCAGCGTATTCTTATATCTGCATAAATTGAATTTTGAGTAAATCTAAGAAGTCCGGGGATCTGACGATCTCAAGGCCCTACTTCCGGATCAATGACCGAAAGCGCGGAGCGGATGGTTTGATCTTTAAAATCGAAAATTTGCGATGAATATCGGCTGGGCGGACAAGTTTAACAAAGCTTGTGTCGGTAACTACGAAAAGCCAATGACAAATGGCGCGAGTCTGACATCAACAACTTCGTAGTGCTGGCGACGCGCTTCTTTTGTTGAGCGACTAATTTCTGTGGGACCTAATCGCTCACGGTTTCAAATCTGCGCAACACCTTAAAGGCAAGCATCAGTATTAGCATACAGGCAAACATCCCAGAAACATCACCGACGAGATATCCAGCGGATGTTGAAGCGGCTTGCTGGAAGGCTAGCAACATGCCGCCGGTATTGATGACGGATGCGATACAACCAGCAATCAGGATGTCTCGCCAGTTCGCACGGGTGCCTGAGGTGATGCGAAAATCCATGCCAGCGCGTGCCAGTGCCCAAAATGTAACAACGGCACAGACGACACCTGACATCAGTCCGATGATCTGAAGCGGTGTGAACCCGGAGAAGCCGAAGTTGAGCCAGTGGGTAAATGCTGCGGCCGGTAGCAGGAGAGGGATCGCCTTCCACCCCATCAGCCAAGCTGATAGCACCCGAACCCCATGAGGTAGGAACAGGAGGCTTGCATAGGCTGCCATCTCAGGGGTGTATTGCTGTTGCCACGGCAAAAGCACATCCATCGAGAGGCTAAAAGCCGCTAAATATGCGATAGATATAAGAGCGAACGCGATAAGTAGGCTGCCAAGATTTCGACCGGATTCTGAAATGGTCACGTCAACTTCTTTGATAATGAATAGGTTGATCGCTTTTTTTCATTGCTATGGACAAGATAGCCGGCATCTACGACGTCCTTCATAGCTCGGAAGAAGCTACTGCGTGGCACGCCAGCAAGCAATGCGTGCTTGCGGATTTCGTCCGTCTCAACGGTTGTGCCATTGGTCTCGGACAAGATGGTAGCGGCATAGACAATGTCCTTTTGAATCGACCCTAAATCATCGATCCCAAGATCCCGCTCCATCCCGAGGAGCAGCTCCTTAAGATGAGCGATTGAAGCGAGCCTTTTCATAGCAACCTTTCTACGCGACGATAAATTTGTCAGACCCGTCAGGCCTTCAACGATAGGAATTGACATCTGTGAGGGCAAGTCTCAAATTGGGACTGCATTAGCAGAAAAAAATTATTTTGTAGCACCAGCGCCCCGCGAGCTTACGCCCGCGGGGCGTAATTTTTTTAGCTTATCAGGTGGCTCTTCCAGTGGCGAGTATCGACAGCATCTCATGCGGAAAGAAGTCGACCACGGCGATCACGTCCTCGCCATCCCTGCATACTGGTTCTGCACAAAAATAATGTTTTCATTGGATCAGATACAAGCGTCCGCTTTCTCGATCATGTCGAAGCCGACGGTGGGCTGTCCCACGATTTTGAAGCGAGGGATGTCGGGCCCGCCAGGCAATGGCATCATCCGGAAATAAATTGGGGCTCGGCGGCCTCCTTGTTCCAAACCCGTGCCGTCGTTGACGGTTTTTGAATGTCTCTGAATAGCTGGCAATCGTTGCGAAGCTGCAATCTTGCTACGTGGGTTCGGACCGGACGTTTGCTTCGCTGCCCACCGATGTCAGCTTTGCTAAAATCGTATTGTCACTGACAGTTCGCAGCGACGTCAAAGACGCTCGACTGACAATCACTTGGGTACGCAGACAGCAGCGTCTTGAGCCTAACAACATGGGCGTCTTCGCATGTTATGAGGTCAGCCGCTGTCGGACAACCTGTTTCAAGGATTTGCTGAACTACCTTAGCGCTCGCTGCAAGCGGACGCGATCGGCTATAAGAACGACGCGTTCTCGATTGGGTCCTTAAAGAGATTAAGAGCCGCCTGATGGCCTGATTGGTTTTGGTGATCTTGCGCTCGTCCGCCTATTGACCCTTTCGGTCCGATCCGGACATGCAAGTATCGCATTTGATGGAACAACAAATCGAAACCCGCCCAAGCGCGCTATGATGCCGGGAGTAGGTCGTAGTTTATGGCCTATCGAGGGACTTAGATGTTCTTGAGCTGAACCAATGCGCCCTTGGCGGCGATGACTTGTGCTGCGATACGGGAGGCCGCCAAAATGCGGTCTTCCATACAGAGCGCCTTATCTAGCCCGGCAAAGAAACCGGCGTTAAAGCTGTCCCCGGCAGAGGTCGTGTCTACGATTTTGCTGACAGGGGGCGGGGTGACGGTCGTGGTTTCGCCTGCGTGTGCGTAAAGGATATCGCCGCCGCCGTTTTTGACCACCACTGTGGTGGCCCCGGCGTTGCGATAGCGGTCCAGCGTGTCTTGAATGGTGGCGTCGCCAAAATGTGCGGCTTCGTCGTCGAAGGACGGCAGGACGATATCGCAGGCCTGTGCGAAGCGCATAATGGTTTCGGTCATCTGTTTTTCGTTGGCCCATAGACGGGGTCGCAGGTTGGAATCGAAGGCGACGGTCTTGCCGTGTCGGCGCGCGGATTGGACGGCGTCCAGCAGGGCGTCGCGGCCGGCGGGGTCAAGGATCGCAACAGTGATGCCCGACAGATAGATCAGATCGGTCGATCCCATGGCCTGCGCCAAGGCTTGGCTATCGCTGGCCAGCTGCTTTGCCGCGGATTGGGACCGCCAATAGGAAAAGCTGCGCTCTCCATCATTCAACGAGATCATGTAAAGGCCGACGGTGCTGTTGGCAGAGCGGGCGACGTGGGCGATGTCGATGCCAGCGTCCGTCATCTTTGTCAGCATAGCATCAGACACCGCGTCGGTGCCGACTTTGGTGAAATATTGCGTCGTGATGTCAGGCCGCAGGGCGCGCATGTACCACGCCGTGTTGAAGGTATCGCCGGCAAAACCCATCTGAAACGCGCCCGGTGCGTCGCCGGGGGCCATTTCGACCATACATTCGCCGATCGATAAAAAACGCAGCGCGGTTGCCGGGGCGGTGGGGGATAAGATCGGGGAGGAGGTCATGTTGCGGCCTTCAGGTGTTAGACTAGTATACCATTGCAACCAGGCGATATGATTGCAAGATTAACGATAATTCTTGCCCCTCACTTTCAGCGCCAGATCGTGGATCTGCAAGGCGCATATGGGTGCGGGCAAGGGCGGGCATATCACAGGAGGCAAATGATATGAGTGAATTTCCGGTCGTCAGCACAGGCGAGCATGTCACGCGGCAAGTGCTAGCAGATCACCCCGATCTGATGGTTGTCGCCTTTCGGTTCGGTGCGACGGGGGCAGAGGGCGCGCTGCACAATCATCCGCATGTGCAATCGACGTTCGTCAAAGAGGGTCGCTTTCGCTTTACGGTGGACGGCGAAGTGACCGAAGTCGGACCTGGCGATAGCTTTGTCGTGGCGTCAAATGTCGTGCATGGCTGTGTCTGTCTGGAGCCGGGGTTGCTGGTGGATTGCTTTACGCCGCGGCGCGACGACTTTTTGTAAGCACGAAAAAGGCGGGCCAGTGATTGGCCCGCCTTTGCATTGTCACCGCGCTTAGCTGAACAGCATGCCGCCGTTGATGTCGACGTTTGCGCCCGTGATGAACGCGCTGTCGTCGCAAGCCAAGAACAGCACCAGATTGGCGATATCGACGGGCAGGCCCTGACGTTTCACCGGGGATGCGTTTTCGACAAAGGTGCGGACCTCTGGCTTAGTGTGGACGTTGTGGAAGTCCGTGTCGATCATACCGGGGCAAAGAGCGTTGACGCGGATGTTCGGGCCAAGCTCTTTCGCCAAGCCGCGTGTCATGGTCATAACAGCGCCTTTGGACGTCGCATAAGCAACCGAACCGGGGCCACCGCCGTCACGGCCAGCTTGGCTGGCAAGGTTGACGATCGTGCCGGTTGTCATGTGCTCTAGGCACGCCTTAACCATCAGGAACGTGCTGGTCAGGTTCAGGTCCATGACCGCGTTCCAATGCTCCAATGACATCTCGGAGATTTTCTTGCGTGCGATCAGGCCGCCGGTGTTGTTCACCAGAATGTCGACGCTGCCGAAATCTGCGACAGCTTTGCCGACCAGTGCATCGACGCCTTCTTGGGTGTTCAGATCACCCTGCAGCGCGAATGCCTTGCCGCCAGCGGCGGTGATTTCAGCCACGGCGCTGTCTGCACCTTCGCTGCTGGAAAAGTAGTTGATGGCGACGTTTGCGCCTTCTTCTGCCAGTCGAATTGCGCAAGCGCGGCCAATGTCGCGGCCGCCACCTGTGATGATTGCTGTTTTGCCTTGAAGTTTCATGTGTCTTCCTTCCAGTTTATTTTATCAGGCCGGCGTTGTGCCGACATCGAATGTCTTGGGGACGATGACGCGGAAAGAGCGGTCGTCGGCATCGGTGAAGTACAGGTCGCAGTCGTAGCCTTGATCATCCAAAAAGCTGAAGATCCGGCGCGGTGCGGCTGTGGGATAGGGCACCAGCAAGGTTGCGATGCGGTGACGAATAGCTTTCGGGAATGTCGCCTTCAGACAGGTGCTGACGGGCAGCCCCTCGATCTCTGATGGGTCGACATCGGGAAAGCCGGTTTGCTGGGTCAGGGTCGGCACGCCGGCCTCTGACCACAGGAACTGGCCGTAAAAGCCAGCATTCTCGCCAGTGTAGCGGAATGTTGTGTCGCCCAGTGTCATGGGCGCATTTGCGTGCAGCAGGAAATTGACCTCGACCGGTTCATCGGCGTCGATGGAATCGACGATGACGAAGTATTCGTTATTCACGAAATAGACGTCGCGCAGCACAGAGGTGATTTCAGGCGACAGCGTTTGATAGGCCGCTGTGGCATCGCCCTGCATGTAGATGTGATCGCCGCGATCTTCGGCGATGTTGATCTTGCCTGTGGACTGCATCGCGAGCGACTTGTCCTTGCCCGCATACTGACCCTTACCGTTGATCAGGATCGCGTTCTTGGACACCGTTTGGCGGCGCCAGTTCTGGTGCATGGTGCTGTTAAAGGCCACGTAATAGCCGGACTGGATCGCAAGATCTTCGCCAAACCCTGCCAGACAAAAGGCATTCTGATCGCCGTGGCTGTGACTGATCGAGCCATAGGGCGAGGATTTCATCACGAACTGGATGTGGTTTTCCGGGTCTTGCATCCGGTGCTGGATCGCGACCCAGCCGATGCCTTTGAACCAACGGAACTGGTCGTCATCCGCAGGGGGGACGGCGTCAATAATCGGGAAATCGGTGCGGTAGGCAAGCTCGTCAAAGTTAAAGTCCCACCAGCCCCAGTTATAGAACATCTGTTCCGTGCCGGGATTGGTGCGCTTAATTTCGTCGTAATACCACTGATAGGCCCCGTTGCCGGTGACGCCGGCGTATTGGCGCAGGTTATAGCCGATCTTGACCGCGGGCAGATCGCCCATGGTGCTGTCGTCGCCAAAGGTGGCGCGGCGGGTGTCGGGGGCTTTGGTATAGAGCGGGAAATCACCGGTGCGCTGAAAGAACGGGCGGTCATACAGGTTGATGCCAGTATAGCTTTTCAGCAGGTTCGCCGCGTCGATCAGATAGGCCATGCCGGTCATCCAATAGTGCGGACCTTCGGCCCAGCCGCCGTCTTTGTCGCCCCAAGGCGAATAGACGGTGAACAGGAATTCGATGGAATAGTTCAGCCAGCCCTCTGCCTCTGGTGTGTCGTCCAGCAGGGCGATTGATGCGGGGATCAGCACGGCAGACACGGCGCGCACGGCGTGGCTGTCAAAGGGGAACAGATGAATGTTCGCGTGCTTGATGATGTGGTCTGCGGTTTCGCGGGTGCGGGCAAGCAGGGCGGTGCGGACGGTCGTACGCTCTTCTTCGGTCAGCTGGTCGTAAAGCCAGTCATAGCCCCACGCGAGGGCCACGTTCACGCGGAACGCCCATTCGTCAGTATAGCTGCGCGAGGTTGTGCCCGCAGGATTCCACGCGGCGGCGGACAGCAGCCAGTCTTTGGCGCGGGCCAGCATATCGGCGTCGCGGGTGACTTGGCCGCCGATGGCCAGATGGCGGATCGCGTAAAGCAGCTCTTGGCAGTCGATATAGGTCTGACGCCAGATCGGCGCGGTGCGCTTGTGATCCGGATAGCCAGCTGGTTCGGGCATGATGTCCCGGTCCATCCACGGCAGCACGGATTTGTCAAAGAAGGTGGACCATGTGCAATGGTCTGCGTCGGCCGCGATATCGCTGCGGAATTGATCCAGCCGGTCTGGCGTCAGCCACAGGCGCGGGTGGCTGCGGTCTGCGGTGGCAAAGCGGGTCTTGCGGCTGGCAAGGGGCGTTTCGGGCAAACCGTCTGCGACGGTAAAGCTGCGATCGCTGCTCCATGCGGTAACGGGTTGGCCAGCGTCGTCGCAGACGGCGTAGGACCAGACGTAGTTGCCAGCAGGCAGCACGGTATCAGGCGTGAAAAAGTTCAGCGCAATGCCGGAAAATGTGTGGGTCGATTTGGCGGGATAGGACGGGTCGGTCGACATACGCAGCACGTAGTGCGCCTCGTCCTCGATCACCGGAAGCCATGTGAAACGCGGCGGGTTTTCAGCCACGGCAAAGCCGTCAGCTGGCCCGTATTGAATGGTCAGACGTCCAGTCTTGGGCTCGTCCAGCATGGGAGTTGTGCGAGGAGGCATCGGAGTGCTTTCTGATCGGATCAAAGGAGAGGGTGAGGTGCGGCCACCTAGGCGGCCGCACCTCTGCTCGGGAGGAACTGTTACTGGTACTGACGCGCGTAGGCGGCGTTCATGACTTCGATGACCTGTGGGTAGCCCATCTTGTCGAGGGTCGCGGCGTAGTCATCCCATTCGGCCTGCACGTCGCCTGCGCCAAGGATCCAAGCCTGCTGGCGTTCCAGCATGTAGGTGCGGATCGACGGCCAGTACTTGTCAAAGGTGGCCTGCTCTTCTTGGTTGAACGCGACGCCCAGGAATTGCGGGATCAGCAGATCGTTGGCTTCGTACAGCGCGATGCCTTCCAGTGCTTCTGGGGATGTCCACTGCAGCTCGTAGCGGTAGTCCTGAAAGAAGCCGCGCTGGATTTGTGCGCCTTCCAGATACATCTGGCTGTTCACGGCGACGTCGCTGCTGAGCACTTCTGGCTTAAAGGTTGGCTCACCGTCGACCATATCCCATGTCTTACCTTCAACGCCGAAGTTCGCCAGATTGCGGCCTTCTTCGGTGAAGTAGAAGTCGAAGTATTTGATCGTCTCGACGGGGTGTTCGTTCATGTAGCTGATTGCCCAGCCATCGGGTTTGATCGGGATGCGGCGATGCTCTTCCATGCGCACGCCGGACGTGGATGCGGGCGGCAGGAAGGGGATGAAGTTAAAGCCTTCGACCTTGTCAGCCAGTGCTGCGTTGTAGCCAGAGGTGGACGCGAACCAGTCGTGGGTCGAGCCGCCAAGGTTTTCTGACAGCAGGTAATCGCGCGAGGACGAACCACGGGTAAAGATTTCCGGGTCGATCAGGCCTTCGGCATACCACTGCGCGATATTGGCCAAACCGTCGCGGTAGGCGTCTTGCGCATAGGGGTGCACGATGGCGCCAGCGTCATCGACATAGAAGTCGTGATAGGTGTCAGAGCCGGAAGAGCGGGCGTCGAACAGGGTCAGCAGGCGGTTCACTTCTTCCCACTGGCGCGAGAAGAAGGGGATTTCGTCCTTCTTGCCGTTGCCGTTCGGGTCGCCGTCACGGAACGCGACGAGGACGTCGTGGTATTCCTCAACTGTTTGCGGCTGTTCCAGTCCCAGCACGTCCAGCCAGTCCTGACGGATGTACCAAGCGCGGGCGAATTCGCCATCGGGCAGGTATGGGATGTAGTAATAGTTGCCGTCGTAGGCAGAGATCGCTTCTTGCAGCTCTGGGTGTTCGTCCCAGAACTTTTGGATGTTAGGCGCGTGTTCTTTGACCAGATCGTTCAGCGGCACAAATGCGCCCTCTGGACCGTATTCGTTCACAGGCTGTTGGATCAGGTGACCGCCGACGATGTCGGGCAGTTTGCCTTGGGCCAGCATCAGGTTCATCGCCTCGGCGCTATCGGTCGAGTTTGCACCGGCCGTTGCATCCTTAAGAAAGATGTTGGTCATCGCGCGCGCCGCTTCTTCGACCGGATAGATCTTGGACGCATCGCCGCCAACGCCGTAGCCTTGGGCGCGAGGCCAGTGCATGTGGATCGTCAGCTCAAGCGGTTCGTCAACGATTTGCAGGTGGCTTTCTGCGAAGGCGGGCGAAGTCATCGCCGTGGTCATCAGGATCGCCGAAGTCAGTGTAAGATGTCGCATTTGGTTTCCTCCCTAGATGCGGTCGTCAGTTATTCTTTCACCCCTCCCAGAAGGATGCCTTTGTTGAAGTATTTCTGCAGGAACGGGTAGATCAGCAGGATCGGAATGATCGAGCAGACGATGATCGCCGCGCTGACCGTTTCGAACGAGTAGGCCGCGTTGATTAGGGTGCTGGCGAATTCTTCGTCGTCAGACAGTTCCATGATGACGTGGCGCAGATAGACCTGCAGTGGGATTTTGCCTTCGTCCTGCAGCAGGATCATCGCCCAGAAGAACCCGTTCCAGCGTGACACGATGCAGAACAGCGCAACGGTCGCGATGGCCGGTTTCGACAGGGGCATGTAGACCTTCCACAGCACCTGAAACTCGTTAGCGCCGTCCATTCGGGCTGCTTCTTCGAAAGACTGCGGGATGCCTTCGAAAAAGTTGCGCAGCAGGATGATGTTAAAGCCGCTGACCGCAAAGCCGATGATGATGCCGAAATAGCTGTCCAGCAGGTTCAGGTCGCGCATGTTCAGGAAAAACGGGATCATGCCTGCGTGGAACCACATGGTGAAGGCCACCATCAGGTTCCAGAACCGGCGCCCGTACAGTTGGGGCCGGGACAGGGCGTAGGCACCGGGGATGATGAACGCGAGGCTCATCAGGGTGCCGCCGATGGTGTAGATGAAGGTGTTTTTGTACGAAATCCAGAACATCGGCTCTGACAGCACGCGGCTGTAAGCCTCTAGCGTGAAGCCCACTGGCGTCAGAAGCACGTTGCCAGCGCGCGCCTCGAAGCCAGAGCTCATGGACAGGGACGCGATGTAGATGAACGGATACAGGGCCGAGATCGTGAACATGCCAATCAGCACCATGTTCAGGATTACGAAGGCTTTGTCGCCGCGTGAATAGAGGTTCATTTTAGCCATGATTTCAGTCCCCTACCAAAGCGATGTGCGCGAATAGCGCTTGGACACAGTGTTCGCAGTCATCACGAGGACGAAGGCGACGACAGCGTTGAACAGGCCCGCTGCGGCGGCAAGATCGTACTGTCCGCCCTGCAAACCTTGCCGATAGATGAATGTGTTCACGACATCGGCGGTGGAATACGTGGCCGGCTGGTACAGCAGGATGATCATCTCGAACGACACTTCGAGCATGTTGCCGATGCGGATAATCAACATGATGATGATCGTCGGCATGATCGACGGCACGGTGATCTTCCACATCATCTGCCAGCGCGAAGCGCCGTCGACGACCGCGCTTTCGTACAGCGTTGGCGACACGCCAGCGATGGCGGCCAGATAGACGATGGATTGGAAACCGGCCTCTTGCCAGATCGTGGTGCCGACGAAAATCGGGCGGAACCATTCGGCCTTGGTCAGGAAGTAGATCGGATCAACGCCGAACCATTCCAGAATGGTGTTCACGATACCGGCAGAGGGCGAAAACGCCGTGATGACGATACCGGCGATGATCACCGAAGAGATGAAGTGCGGCAGATAGACGATGGTCTGCGCGGTCTTCTTGAAGGTCTGGTTCAGCACTTCGTTAAACATCAGCGCCAGAAGGATCGGCACGGGAAAGCCGAAGGCGAGGCTAAGAAGGCTGATGTAAATCGTGTTTTTCAGCGCGCGAATGAACTGATCGCTGCCGAAAAGAGTGTGGAAATGCTCAAGCCCGATCCAAGGGCTGTTCGCTACGCCGCGAAAGATGCTGTAATCCTTGAACGCGATCTGCAGGCCGTACATTGGCGTGTAAAGGAACACCAAAAGCCAAATGATCGTCGGGGCCAGCAGCAGGTAAAGCTGCCATTCGCGGCGCATGTGATCGCCGACCTTTTGGATGCGGCTCGGGTGGCGATAACGCAGGGCTTCTTTGGCTTCGGCGACCAGTTTCTCGGTCGATCCGCCAGTATGATCCTCTTGCATGCTCATGCGGCACGCGTCTGGCCGGATAGGGCCAACCCGGTTTTGCCGTCGAAAATCTTGATCAGCTCTGGCGCGACGGTAAAGCCGTTGACCGCATTCAGGCGGTCCAAATTACCAAGCGTTTCGGTGCGGATCACAAAAGGCGCATCGCCTAGCGTCATGTGCAACAGCGCCTCTGACCCGAGTGTTTCCACCAGCTCCAACCCGCAGCGGACAGCGCCGGGCTGATTTTCCGTCACGATAGCGGCGTATTCGGGACGCACGCCGACGATTACTTCGCGGCCAACGGCGTTTTGCAGGTCGGCCAGCGGGGCCAGCGCAAGGGTCTGGTCGCCGAACATAGCAACCGGACCGGTGTCGCCAGCGGCAATGGTCGCCTTAATCTGGTTCATCGGCGGCGCGCCAAGAAAGCCCGCAACAAAGGCGTTGGCGGGGTTCAGGAACAGTTCCATCGGGGTGCCGATCTGTTCGATGCGGCCGTCGTGCATGACGACGATCTTGTCGGCCAGCGTCATCGCCTCGACCTGGTCGTGGGTGACGTAGATGCTGGTGACGCCAAGGCGTTTGTGCAGGCGCTTAATCTCGGCGCGCATTTGGGTGCGCAGTTTTGCGTCAAGGTTGGACAGCGGTTCGTCAAACAGGAACACTTTGGGGCGGCGCACAATCGCGCGGCCCATGGCGACGCGCTGGCGCTGGCCCCCGGACAGGTCGGCGGGGCGGCGTTCCAGATAATCGGTCAGGCCAAGGATGCCGCTGACTTCTTTCACCGCGGACGCGATGTGTTCCTTGCTTTCCTTGCGGATTTTCAGGCCAAAGGCGATGTTGTCGGCAACGTTCAAGTGCGGGTAAAGCGCGTAGTTTTGGAACACCATCGCCACGTCGCGATCTTTGGGGGCGGTGCGGTTCATGATGCGCCCGTCGATCGTCAGCTCGCCGCCAGAGATTTCCTCTAGCCCGGCGATCATCCGCAGGGTCGTGGACTTGCCGCAACCCGACGGGCCGACCAGCACCACAAATTCCTTTTCAGCGACATCAAGATCGATCCCATGGACGACCTCGACCGCGCCATACGTTTTCACGATGCCTTTTAACTGCACGCCTGACATGAACTCTCCCCCCACAAAAGCAATCCACGGCGCGACGCACCGCTTCGTCCCTGGCAGCACGAATCCATAAATTCCTACCAGTCCATCTGGTATACTAGTAAACGATCTGGCATACTAGATTTAATTTGAGGGGGGATGGCCGGAATTTACGGTCATCAGCGTCGAGCCGCCGATGTAACTGCTTGTTTTATCGCGGTTAACTTTTGTTGCTCTGCAATGGAAGATTGCGAAAGACCAAATATGAGACCCGAATGCGCGCTGCGGCATAGTTGCGGCTTCGTTAGATTGCACAGGTCATGGTTGTGCTGCGGACGGGTTATTTTAATCGTTTGTAAAGATTGCTGAATATGAGCGAAACCGCCAGCACCGCGCCGATTCCGACCACATGGAACATCTTTCAACTCGCTTGGCCGCTTACGCTGAAGGCGATGATGCTGCATGGCATCGTGGTGACGGATTCGCTGCTGATCGCGGCGCTGGGCGAAGAATCGCTGGCCGCTATGGGACTTGCAGCTGCCATCGGGACGCTGCTTTTGGGCATTCTGCTCGCGTTTTCCAATGCAACACAGATCCGCGTCGCGGTGGCATTTGGCGCGAACCATCCCGTCGATCTGAAATCCGGGTTCTACTGCGGGCTGGCAATCAACCTCTGCGTCGCCCTCATCGGTATCGTCGGCGTCTGGCTGTTCGCTGGCGGCATCGTGCAATCGCTGGCGCATACCCCGGACATCGCCGCGCAAGCGCAACGCTATTTGGGCGTGTTCATGTTTGTCGTGCTCAGCGAGGCGGTCGGCCAATGCCTGTCAGGGCATTTTGACGGCAGCGGCCAGACCAAAGTGCCGTTCTACAGCTATCTGATCGCGGTGCCCGCGAACGTCGCGTGCAGCGTTGTCCTGATCTATGGCTTGTTTGGCCTGCCGCAAATGGGGCTGACCGGCGCGGCGGTGGGCAGCGCGGTATCGTCGATTTTGCGGGCAGGGTTCTTAGGCGCGGTATTTTACCGCCAGAACCGTTGGTACCGCGATGTTTCGGGGTGGCGGCAGGGATCATTCTGGATCGCGACCAAGCGGCACCTTTTCTTTGCGCTGCCGATCGCCGCCACCTTTGGCAGCAGCACCGTCGCGAATAGTGCTGCCGCGCTGATCTATGCCAAGATGAGCGTGAACCAGTTCGCCGCCATGACGCTGATGATGCCGTGGGTGCAGATCGCTGGCACGCTGGGGATTACGTGGGCGCAGGCGACGGGGATCATTGTCGCGCAGTTGCTGGGCAAGGCGTATAGCAGTGCCGCGCTTGATGTCTTTTTGCGGCGCGCGTGGCGGATCGCCTTCGTCGCGGCGGCGCTGGTATCAGTGACCTATCTGTTTGTGTGTCTTGCCTCTGGCTGGATCTATCAAGGCCTGCAGGACGAGACGAAGTTTGCATTGATGAGCTTTCTGCCCGTCCTTCTGATCTTGCCGTTTCCCAAGGGGTCGAACGCGATTTGCGGCAATACGCTGCGGGCAGGGGGCGACACGATTTATGTCATGAATATCTTTGTTGGCGGGCAGTGGCTGGTCCGCATCCCGCTAACGGCAATCATGATCCTGTATTTCGATTTGTCGGTGACATGGGTGTTCACCCTGCTTCTGGTCGAGGAACTGGTCAAGTTTCCGGCCTTTCACATGCGTCTGTTCAAGGGGAAATGGAAAACCGGACAGGCTGGCGGCGCTTAGGCGCGCCTGCACAAAGGTAAACGTTCCGCTTTATATTTATGCCGATGCAGGACTTGCGTGCATCATTCTTGCATATTTGTGTGAAAGTGGACGGCATGACCCGAATCCAGTCTTCACTCGCCGTGCGTTTGTTTGTCGCGATTGCGGCCACTGCCGTTGTCGTCGTTGCCATCATGGCGTTGCTTGTCGCGCTGTCGATGCGCGACGGCTTTGCCCGCTATTTGCTGCGTGGAGAGTTGTCGCGCTTTGACGATCTGACCTTGGCTTTGGCGCAAGATTACCCAGCTGCGCCATCTGGCTGGGCCTCTTTGGCGGCAAGCCCCGAAGCGTGGGGGGAATTGGTTCGGCAAAAGGACACGCCGCCCGTGCGGCCGCAGCGCCCTGCTGAAGGTGATCAGCCCGGCGGCCCGCCGCCTGCTGGACCGCCAGGGATGGGCGGGATGTCGATACTAGAACGGCTCATCCTGCTTGGCCCTGCGGGAGAGCGTATCGCAGGCGCCCCCGGTCAGTCCGGCGTGATAGAGCGACGCGCGATTTGCGCTGGCGGTGATTGTGCCAGCGGCGCTGTCCTTGGTTATCTGGCGTTGCGTGCGCCGCTGGCGGATGTCAGCGGCGGCGATCAGTTCTTTTTGCGTGGGCAATATGCCTCGCTTGGCCTTGCCGCGCTGATTGCGATTGCCGTCTCTGCACTCGCGGCGTGGTTTGTGTCGCGTCAGATTTTAATCCCGATCCGGCATCTGGCCGCGGGGGCCAAAACCATGGCCGCTGGCAACTATACCGCGCGTATTCCGCAGGATCGCACGGACGAGTTGGGGCAGTTGGTTGGACACTACAACGCGCTGGCCGCGACGCTGGAACAGACCGACAAGGCAGAGCGAGAGTGGATGTCGAACACCAGCCATGAATTGCAGACCCCGTTGGCCACCCTGCGCGCACAGATCGAGGCGGTGCAGGACGGCATCCGCGTTCCGAATGCGCTGACCATGTCGGCCATGCACTCTGCCGTGCTGCGATTGTCGCGGTTGGTGCAGGATATAAAGACGCTGTCCCATGCCCGTGAAGGGGGCATGACCGCCACCATGCGGCCAGAGGATTTGTGCCATATCGTTTTGGACGTCACCGAAGTGGTGAAGCCGCATCTGGCAGATAAAGGCCTGACGTTGTCGCTGGATATGCCAAGCACCGCACCGCTGATCTGCGACCGGATACGGATTGGGCAAGTGATCGACAATTTGATGCAGAATGCAGCGCGCTATACCAATGCGCCGGGCACCGTGCGGCTGTGCATTTTCGACGTGGAAACGGCGTTTCATCTGACCGTTGACGACACCCCGCCGGGGCCGCGCCCTGAAGATATTCCGCGCCTGTTCGAGAGGTTCTTTCGCGCTGAATCCTCGCGCTCTCGCGCCTATGGCGGGTCTGGGTTGGGATTGTCGGTGTGCCAAGCCATCGTCGAAAGTCACGGCGGCACGATTTCAGCCAGCCTATCGGAGCTTGGCGGGCTATGTGTTGCAATCGTTCTACCAAAGGCACCCTTATGACGACCCGTATCCTGATCATTGAAGACGAAATCGCACTGGCCGAGGTCGTGCGCGATTACCTGATCGCCGCTGGCATGCAGGTTGATACCCTTGCCGAAGGGACCGGCGCGGCCGAAGCGGCGCTGACCGGTGCCTATGATTTGCTGGTGCTTGACCTGATGCTGCCCGGCGTCGACGGACTTGTCATCTGCCAAGAGGTGCGGCGCAGCAGTGACGTGCCAATCATCATGACGACCGCCAAGGTCGAGGAGATTGACCGCCTTTTGGGGCTGGGCATGGGCGCGGACGATTATCTGTGCAAACCCTATTCGCCGCGCGAATTGGTTGCCCGTGTGCAAGCGATTTTGCGGCGCAGCGCTGGGCGCGTGTCCGGTACAGATGCGCCAAAGGACCGGATCACGATGGATGCGGATCGTTGGAGCGCGACACTGGACGGGCAACCCTTGGACCTGACGCGGCGTGAATTTATGATTGTGCAGTGTCTGACGAACCGCCCGGGCCGCGTGTTTTCCCGCAATGCCTTGCTGGAACACGCCTTTCCCGGTGACACGGATGTCTTCGACCGGACGATCGACAGTCACATTCGGAATATTCGTCGCAAGATTGCAGCGGTCACCCCGAACGATCCGATCCGGTCGGTTTACGGTGTCGGCTATGCCTTCGATGGCTAGAACCTGACGTCTGGGCTTATGCCTTGCGGGCGGACTGTCGGAAAAACACCTAATTGCGTTTTTTCGCGGCCTGCACGCTGGTTGCATATTCGCTTCATCATGGCTCCTTCGCGGTGTGGCAAACAGCTTTTGCACAAGGCGAATAATGCCATCACAGGAGCCATACGATCATGACGCAGACACCTCTGAACCCCAAGCGATCAGGCGCATCACAAAAGTTCTATTCGACAGTCGTCCGGTGGCGGCCGTCCTGTATGCTTGCCGCCGCGGCCCTGTTGGCCGCGTTGTTGGCCGTTGATTTGGGCCTGTCGTCCGCCCGCGCAGAGGCTGCGTTATCCGTTCCCGCTGCCATCATGGTTGAAGCCTTGCCGTTGGAAACTGCCACCCCTTGCGGCGAAGCTGCGCCAGAGGATGTGTGCAGCTTGCCGCTGTAAGCGCACCGCGCGCGATCTGCCGTTCCCCTTACAAACCTCAGCTAGGACTTTTGCGTGAATATTCTGAATGAAGCGGCCCCGGTGTTGGGGCGCCGCCGGTTTCTGGCTGGCCTAGCGGCTACGGGTCTGACGGCCTGTGCGGGCACGAACGGGCCTACGGTGTCCACGCAATCCATCGATGTGCCGGATCCGCTGGCTGCGTTCCGGTTGCTGGCCAGCGCTGGGCCGGACATCTGGGCGCAGCATTTGCCGACGGCGACCGTGGCTGACGCGCCCTGTACGCTTGCGGTATCTGGCGGCGGCGAAGACGGTGCATTTGGTGCGGGGGCTTTGGTGGGGTGGTCGCAGACCGGAACACGGCCGAAGTTTGATATCGTCACAGGCGTATCGACCGGGGCTTTGATTGCGCCTTTTGCCTTTTTAGGGACTGAACAAGACGACATGCTGCGCCGCATTTTTACGGAATACGGGGCGAATGACATCATGAAAATGCGCCCGTTGAATGCCGTTTTCAGCGATGCACTTTATGACACCGCGCCCTTGGCAGACTTAATCGCGCATTTCACGCCGCCAGAGGTGATTGACGCTGTTGCCGTCCGCCATGCTGCTGGGGCACGGATGTTCGTGGTCACATCAGAGCTGGACAGTGCGCGGGCTCATATCTGGAACATGGGCGCGATTGCGCAGGCCGGACGCTATGATTTGTTTCGCGGCGTCATGCGGGCATCGTCCGCGCTGCCGGGCCTGTTTTCGCCGGTTGATTTGCAGTTCGAGGTCGGCGGCGTGCGCTATGCGGAATCCCATATGGATGGCGGCATCCATATGCAGTTTTTGGCGATCCCGGAATTTGCGCTGACACAGGTGCATTCAAAGCTGGGCAGGGGCAGCGTCTATGTGTTGATCAACAATACGCTCGATCCTGCGCCAAATATCGTATCGCGATCCGCCCTTGCGATTTCGCAAGCGGCGCTGACGACCAATACGCGTGCGATTGCGGATGCTGCGGTGGATGCGACGACGCTGTTTGCGCATGCAAATGGTCTGTCACTTTCAGTGGCGGCGGTTCGTCCGGATTCGGGGATTGTCTTTGATCCGTCGGATCGTTTTTCGACTGCGTATATGAACGCGATGTATCGCCATGGGTATGATCGCGCAATTGACGGTGCACTTTGGCACGTCATGTGATGACGGCCCGGCGCACAAATAGCGCGCCGGGCCGCAGGTCTTAGCGCTCGGACACAGGGGTCCAGGCAAACTTTTCCATGATCGGATCAACCGGCGTGTTGGCGATGTGGTTGGTGTAGTTGCTCATCACTTTCTGCGCGAGGCCAAGGATGACTTCCAGCACGTGGCGCTGCTCGTAACCTGCGTCGTAAAAGGCCTGCAGCGTTTCGTCGCTGACATTGCCCCGCTCGCGCACCATGGCGAGGGTGAAGGTGCGCAGTGCTTCCAGCTTGGCCGTCGGCAGAGCCGTTTCGTCGCGCAGCGCGTCAGAGATCGCGTCGTCGACCTTCATCATCTTGGCGATGCCAGTGTGGGCGGGCACGCAGTAGTGGCACGCGTGTTCGACGTTGATGGCCTGCCAGACAACGGTCTTTTCGTCGGCGTCAAAGGCGGTTTCTTCTGCGAACAGGCGGTGCAGAACCTGATAGCCTTCGAATGCGGCAGGAGAGCCGGCCAGAACGCTGTGCAGGCCGGGCAGGCGACCAAAGGCAGCTTTGGACTTTTCGATCAGCGGGATGGATTTTTCGGGGGCGTTGGTTTCGTCAAGGCGGTCAAGAGTGGACATGTGAAGCTCCTATCATGCAGCACCGGAGTGTGCCGCTTCTGAAGGGCGGTATGGATATATTTGAGCGATCACTCAAGTAATAAAAGAGTGATCACTCAAATATAGCTGGGGCCTTTAAATAATCGACCTAAACGTGTATCTAACCCGCATGCCCCGTGACCCATCATATGATCGCGAAGCGGCTTTGCAGTCCGCGATGAACCTGTTTTGGGTGAAGGGATACAACGCGACATCCCTTAAAGATCTTGAAGCCGCGCTTAAGATGCGCCCCGGTTCGATCTATGCGGCGTTCCAAAGCAAAGAGGCGCTATTCCACGAAGCGCTTGATTTGTACGCAGGCCGGATGGAGGCTGAGTTGGCTGCCACGATCGCCAATGCGGCGTCGCCTTTGGGTGCACTGCGCGGTTATCTGGTGTCGCTTGGCGGGCTAGAGCCGTGTGAAAAGCCGTCGACGGCCTGCATGCTGGTGAAGTCTTTGTTGGAAATTCAGACTGACAACCCCGTCTTGCGCGGTGCTGTGCTGGCGCATTTGGAAAAGGTGCGACAGCATCTGACGCAGGCATTCGTAAACGCGCAGGCAGCGGGTGAAATTCCCGCAGATGCCGATCCAGATCGGTTGGCGCAGCGGATGCAGACCTATGTCTTTGGTCTGAAAATTCAGGCGCAGCGCGAAACTGATCCTGTCGCAATGCAGCGGCTGGCCGACGACCTCTCGCAAGAGATCGCCGGGTTGGCGCGCGCCGCTTAACGTTTTTTCCACGCCTCAAAGCGGGTCAGCGTGTCTTCGTCGGTTGGCGGGTAAAGCCCGATAATTGGGCGGCCGTTCAGCACTTCCTCTAGGACGAAATCCTCGAACACCTCCATCGGCGCGCCTTCGATCGCGATCTCGGCGGCCAAATGGCGCGGGATGACCATGACGCCGTCAGCGTCCCCAACGACGATGTCGCCGGGATAGACGGCGGCGTTCCCGCAGCTGATAGGCACGTTGATGTCGACGGCGTGGTGGCGGGTCAGGTTGGTCGGGGCTGACGGTTTGGCAGCAAAGACAGGCATCGTCAGCGCTGCTGCGCCCGCTGCGTCGCGGATGCCGCCATCAGACACAACGCCTGCGCCGCCGCGCACTTGCAGGCGCGTCAAAAGGATCGACCCGGCCGAGGCCGCAGTCGCATCGCCGCGGCAATCCATCACCAAGACATGGCCCTCGGGGCAAGTTTCAATCGCAACGCGCTGCGGGTGGTCGCGTTCGCGAAAGGCTGTCAGCGGATCGGTGTCTTCGCGCGCCACGATATAACGCAGGGTGAACGCCGGGCCGACCATGCGGTCCTGGCCCGCGCCCAAGGGTGCGACGCCTTGGATATAACAGGTGCGAAACCCCTTTTTATAAAGCAGCGTCGCGATGGTCGCAGTGCTAATACCCTTGAGCAGGTCAAGGGTATCGTCGTTCAGCGTGATCTGGTCAGCGGGTGTTGGATTGGCCATCGGGTATTCCCTTGTTTGCAATGAACCACGGCGATGCCTGGCGTGTGGCAATTTACTGGTCAGCAACGCTGCCGTGATAAAACAATAGCAAGACTCGTTCTGGTATACTAGTATCGTAAGAAGGTGCCTTGGACGAAGATAACGCGCCACGGTGCCGACATATGGATTTTCGCATACAAAGGCTTTAATGGGACGCGACCGGGAGGCATAAACATGAAGCAAGCCGCACAGATGAGCTATGGTCGGACCGCTGTTGATACAGTGGCTGATTTTCTGTTCGACGAAATTTCGACCCTGCGGCTTTTGCCCGGGGCCAAGATATCAGAGGCGGATGTCGCCGCGCAATTTGGGGTGTCACGCCAACCGGTCCGCGATGCCTTTAGCCGTTTGGCGAACATGGACCTGCTATTAATTCGTCCGCAGCGCGCAACAGAAGTGCGCCGCTTTTCCAGCGCCGCGATTGAAAAGTCGCGTTATCTGCGCCGGGCCGTTGATCTAGACGTGCTGCGCCGCGCCGCGAGCCTATGTGATAAGGCGGGGGGCGACCGACTGGACGCCTGTATCGCCAAGCAGCAGATCGCTTGCGATGCTGGCGATTACGCGACCTTTGGCAAGCACGACTATGACTTTCACAAAACGCTGTGCGAAATCGCGGGTGTGCCATTTGCGTTTGACATCATCTCAGAGGAAAAGGCGAAAGTGGACCGTCTGTGCCTGCTAAGCCTGTCAAAAGAGGCGCGTATGCCAGAGCTGATCGAGGATCACCTGCTGATTGCTACGATGGTGAAGACGGGGCAGGCCGAAAAGGCAGCAGAGGCGGGCGCGATGCATTTGTCCCGGCTTGATATCACAATCGACACGATCAAAGTGCGCAACCCGGACTACTTCGAAGACGAAAGCTGATCCGGGTTAGGAGCCGACCAAAGCACCGATTTATCTAAATATGCCGTCCCGGCGCGGGGCGGCATTTTTATGCGTGATAGAAGATATGCCCAACAAACTAGCGGTTTGATGGCGATCCGCGGATATTAATTGACACAGGTTATTGTTTACTAGTATTCCAGATTTACTGCAGTGCGCACTTGGTTGGGGGAGGTTTCGACCAGAGCGCTTAGCAGTCAATAACGATCGGGGAGGATCGCATGACTATTTTTTCAAAGACCACATTGATGACGTCGGGCGCGCTGCTGTGCGCGACAATCGGTATGGCGACATCCGCTGGCGCAGAGGAACTGCGCGGCTGGAACATCCACGTCGAAGATTATCCTGTGTCTATCGCAATGGAATCGTTCGCCGCTGAAGTCGCTGACAAGACCGGCGGAGAGCTGACCGCAAAGACATTCCACAACGGCGTTCTGGGCGACCAGCCTGACGCAATCGAACAGGTTCGCCTTGGCGTGATCGATTTCGGTGAATTCAGCCTTGGGCCAATGGGTCAGGCCATTCCTGAAACAAACGTCGTGTCGCTGCCCTTCATCTTTAAAAGCATCCCCGACATGTATGCTTTGATGGATGGCGCTGCTGGCGAGGCGATCGGCGAGGGCATGAAAGCTAAGGGCATCGTGCCGCTGGGCTGGTATGACGCTGGCGCGCGGTCGTTCTATAACTCTGTGCAGCCTATCAACACACCTGCCGACGTCGCTGGCCTAAAGATCCGCGTGATGAGCAACGACCTGTTCGTGCAGATGGTCGAATCGATGGATGGTAACGCCACCCCGATGGCCTTTGGCGAAGTGTATCAGTCGATCAAAACTGGCGTTGTCGACGGCGCGGAAAACAACCCGCCGTCCTACGAGTCGACCAACCACTACGAGGTCGCCAAGTACTATTCGCTGACAGAGCACCTGATCATCCCAGAATGCCTGTGCATGAGCCTGAAGACCTGGGAAAAGCTGACCCCAGAGCAGCAGGATATTGTTATGACCGCCGGTCGCAACAGTGCAAACCTGCAGCGCGAGTTGTGGGCAGAGCGTGAAGCGGCCAGCATGGAAGTCATCACGGCTGGCGGCACCGAAGTGAACGCCATTGATGACAAGCAGCCGTTCCAAGATGCGATGGCCCCTGTTTACGAGTCCTTTCTGGCTGACAATCCAGACCTGACTGACCTTGTGAACTTGATCCGCAACGCTGAGTAATCGGCACCGGGATCCGGGGCTCGTCCGACATCGGGCGGGCCCCAATCCATTCTAAATCCCCCATTTATCAGAGGTTGCGATGACGCAAGATACGCCCATGATCCGTGCGGCAGAGCGAGTGATGGCAGTGCTGCGTGCGATCTGCATGTTGATCGCCTCTATTGCGCTGGTCGTTTTGATCGCAACTTTCGGCTGGCTGGTGTTTGGCCGTTACGTGATGAACGTCACGCCCACATGGGTTGAACAGCTTGCCTTGCTGCTGATCTGTTATGTCGCATTTCTAGGGGCCGCTGTTGGCGTTGGCGAAGATACCCACATCGGCGTCACGCTGTTTCGGGATATGCTGCCTACCACTGCACAAAATGTCACGCTGATTGTGATCGACGGCCTGCTGGCCGCCTTTGGCGCGATTATGCTGTTTGCCGGGATCACCCTGATGCGGTTCGGTTGGGATACGATGCTGCCCATGCTGGATATCCCCGAAAGCTTTCGCACCCTCGCCATTACGTCCTGCGGCGCTTTGGTCATGCTGTTCGCCGCCGTGCGCGGCCTTATCCGCATCATGCGTTTTGGATCTTGGGATCCAGACGCCGAATTCAAGGAAGTCTGACCGTGGGTCTAGCTATTCTACTACTCGCGTTTAGCGCGGGCGTTGTCATCGGGATTCCGGTCGCCTTTGCCATGGGCATCGCCGCCGCTTCGGCCTTTTGGTACGAAGGTTTTCCGATGCTGATCACCTTTCAGCGGGCCACCGCGGGCGTGTCTGTTTTTTCCCTGCTTGCGATCCCGTTCTTTGTTTTCGCGGGCGAAATCATGCTGCATGGCGGGATCGCCAAGCGGCTGGTCGGCCTTGCCTCTGCCCTTGTTGGCCACTTTAAGGGCGGCCTTGCGATGGTGAACATCTTCTCGTCGATGCTGTTTGGCGGCATCTCTGGCTCTGCAGTTGCAGACATTTCGGCGCTGGGCTCTTTGCTGGTGCCGGTGATGAAAGAACGCGGTTATCGGCCTGACTTTGCGGTCAACGTGACGGTGACGTCGTCCATCGCAGGTATCGTCATCCCGCCCAGCCACAACATGATCATTTTTGCCGTGGCGGCAGGCGGCGGCATTTCAGTGTCTAAGCTGTTCCTTGCGGGTGTGATCCCCGGCATCCTGATGTGCGTCAGCCTTGCCGTCGCAGCCTATATCATCTCGATCAAGCATAATTACCCGTCAGAGCCGTTCCCGGGTTGGAGCACTGTTGGCCGGACCGCTGCTGACGCAATCCCCGGTTTTTTCACCGCGGTCATCATCGTTGGCGGCACGCTGTCGGGCGTGTTTACAGTCACTGAATCAGGCGCTTTTGGTGCAATCTATGCCGTGCTGTTGACTCGGTTCTATTATCGCAGCCTCAGCTGGCAGCAGTTCGTCATGTCCGTCACGGGTGCCGTGCGCACGACTGCTATGGTGATGATCCTGATCGCCTTTGCCAGTTCCTTTGCCTATCTGCTGGCGCTGTATCAGGTGCCTGCAAAGTTGAGCGATCTGCTGGTGTCGATCTCTGACAACCCGATCATTATTTTGCTGATGATCAACGTGATCCTGCTGCTGCTTGGCATGATCATGGACATGGCCGCGCTGATCCTGATCTGTACGCCGATCTTTTTGCCGATCGCCAAGGGGCTTGGCATGGACCCGACCCAGTTCGGTATCATGCTGCTGATCAACCTTGGCCTTGGCCTGTGTACGCCGCCTGTCGGCACCTGCCTGTTCGTCGGTTGCGCTGTGGGGCGGATCAAGATCGAAGAAGCGCTGAAAACGATCTGGCCGTTCTATCTGGCGATCTTCGTGGCGCTGATGCTGGTGACCTACGTTCCTGCCGTGTCGCTGTGGCTGCCGTCGCTGTACGAGTGATCTAATGCACTGCCCCCGGTTTAATGCCGGGGGCAGCGCGCTTCGATCAGCAAACAAGGGCGAGCAGTGCTTTCACCCAGCATGGTGATGCGCTAAGAACGCGCAAACGTTGATCTGGCGAAAGTGCGCGCGATGAAATTCACCCTGTCTTGGCTGAAAACTCACCTTGAAACAGAAGCCTCGGTTGATGAAATCGCCGAGGCCCTGACCGACCTTGGGCTAGAGGTCGAAGGGATTGAAAATCCCGCGGAATTGCTGCGCCCCTTCACCATCGGTTACGTCGAAAGCGCGGAAAAGCATCCCGACGCCGACAAGCTGCGCGTGTGCCAAGTGCGCACCGGCAAAGGTGTTGAGCAGATCATCTGCGGCGCGCCCAACGCGCGGCAAGGCATCACCGTCGTCGTCGCCAGCCCCGGTGTCTATGTCCCCGGTATCGACACGACCATCGGTGTGGGCAAAATCCGCGGCATCGAAAGCTTTGGCATGATGGCATCAGAGCGCGAGCTTGAGCTGTCAGAGGAGCATGACGGCATCATCGAGCTTGCCGAAGGCGCCGTCGGCGAAAGCTTTGCCGATTGGCTGGCCGAACATGACCCGGCCCGCGTTGATCCTGTCATCGAGATTGCAATCACCCCGAACCGCGCCGATGCGCTGGGCGTGCGCGGCGTGGCCCGCGATCTGGCCGCCCGCGGTCTGGGGACGCTTAAGCCGCTGGAGGCACCGCAGATTGCGGGCAAGGGCGCATCGGGCATCGCGGTCAGCATTGACGATGACACGCTGGACGGCTGCCCCGTTTTTACCGGTCGCCTGATCAAAGGCGTGACAAACGGTGCCAGCCCGGACTGGTTGCAGACCCGGCTGCGCGCCATCGGGCTGCGTCCGATTTCCTTCCTGGTCGATGTGACGAACTATCTGACCTACGATCTGAACCGCCCGCTGCACGTCTTTGACGCGGATAAGGTTCAGGGCAATCTGCGCGTGCACCGCGCCAAGGGCGGCGAGGAGATCGTGGCGCTGGACGACAAGACCTACACCCTGTCCGCTGGCCAGATGGTGATTTCTGACGATGCTGGCGTGCAAAGCATTGCTGGCGTCATGGGCGGGGCGGCGACGGGCTGTACGGCTGAAACGGTCAACGTTTTCGTCGAAAGCGCCTATTGGGACCCGGTGCAGATCGCATACACGGGCCGCGCTTTGAAAATTAACTCTGATGCGCGTTACCGGTTCGAGCGCGGCATCGACCCCGCCTTTACGCCCGAGGGGCTGGATCACGCCGTCGCAGTGATCCTTGCGGTCGTCGGGGGCGAAGCCTCTGACGTTGTCATGGCGGGCGCTGTGCCGAATACGGACCGCGCTTATAAGCTGGATACCGACCGCGTCATCAGCCTTGTTGGTATGGATATTCCTGCTGAAACGCAGCGCGCGACGCTGACGGCGCTGGGCTTTGTGCTGGATGGTGACATGGCGCATGTCCCCAGCTGGCGCGGTGATGTTCAGGGCGAGGCTGACTTGGTTGAAGAGGTCGCACGCATCGCATCGTTGACGAAGCTGGTTGGCGTGCCGATGCCGCGCACCCAGCCAGGCGTGCCAAAGCCTGTGCTGACACCCGCGCAGGTCCGTGCCGGCGCGGCGCGGCGGACGGCGGCATCGCTTGGGTATAACGAATGTGTCACTTACACGTTCATCGATCAGGCCGCTGCGGCGCTGTTCGGGGGCGGCACAGATGTGACGCGTTTGGAAAACCCCATCTCTTCCGAGATGTCACATATGCGCCCCGCTTTGCTGCCCGGCCTACTGCAGGCCGCCGCCCGCAACCAAGCGCGCGGTTTCAATGACGTGGCCCTGTTCGAAGTCGGCGATATTTTTACCGGTGGCGAGCCGGGCGAACAGCGCCCCTGCGTCAGCGGCATCCTGATTGGCCGCACCGGCCCGAAATCGGTGCATGGCGATATGCGCGCTGTCGATGTGTTTGACGCGAAGGCCGACGCCGAGGCGATCCTTGCTGCGATGGGCGCACCCGCCAAAGTGCAGATCCTGCGCGGCGGTGAAGGTTGGTGGCACCCCGGTCGCCACGGTCAGATCTGTCTTGGCCCAAAAAAGGTGCTCGGTGTGTTCGGCGAATTGCACCCTAAGGTGCTGCGTGCGCTTGATATTAAGGGCACCGCCGTCGGTTTCACGATCTTCCCGTCGGAAATTCCACTGCCGCGCAACAAGGTCAACACGCGCCCCGCGTTGCTGGCGACCGACTTGCAAGCGGTAGAGCGTGACTTTGCCTTTGTCGTTGATGCGCAGGTCGAGGCGCTGACGCTGGTCAATGCTGCCGCTGGCGCTGACAAAGCGTTGATCGCTGACGTGCGGGTCTTTGACGAATTTATTGGCGGTGCCGTGGGCGAGGGGCGCAAGTCCCTTGCGATTACTGTGCGCCTTCAGCCGACAGATGCGACCCTGACTGAGGCGCAGATCGATGGCGTCGCGAAGCAGATCGTCGCCAAGGTTGAAAAGGCCACGGGCGGCACGCTTCGCGGTTGATAGATTTTACCCCGGTGGGTTGGTTTGGTGTCAAATCAACCCCGAAGGGGGAAAATTGCCGATAAAAACCCTATTGGTTTAATATAATTCTTTTATATGACGGCTGGGAACAAACTTGCGGCATTGTGCCGCACAATAAATCCAGTGTGGGGACGACTAATGTTAAACGAATTCAAAGACTTTATCGCCAAGGGCAATGTAATGGACCTGGCGGTCGGTATCATCATCGGTGCTGCCTTCACGGCTATCGTCACATCGCTGGTTGGCGACCTGATCAACCCGCTGATCGGCCTTGTGCTGGGCGGCGTGGACTTCAGCAACATGTACGTTGTGCTGTCCGGTGAAGTTCCTGCCAACTCTGGCCTGCAGGTCGCACGCGACGCTGGCGCTGCCGTCTTCGCCTATGGCGCGTTCATCACCGCCTGCATCAACTTTTTGATCATCGCATTCGTTGTGTTCATGCTGGTTCGGTCCGTCAACAAGCTGAAGGCCCAAGCAGAAAAGCCCGATGACATTGCACCAGAGGTCGAGACCGGCCCGTCCGAACTGGACGTTCTGCTGGAAATCCGCGACCAACTGCGCCGTTAAGCGTTATTCATTACGATCGAAAAGGCCCGCCAAGTGCGGGCCTTTTTTCGTTTAGTGGCGTGATTGGTGATTGCTGCGGCGCTGTTCTGATCTGTTATGAACAGCGCGCTGCTGCGATTGCGGTGGCTCCCGCCTGGACGTCAAAGCATAGATCACAAGGGCAGCAATGCCGATTGCAGTCATGCTCGCTAGAAATACGCTTAACGTCATAGTAGATCCATCCTTCGCTGCCGGGATAACCAGCCGAACGGACTTCGGTTCCATGCCGCAGACGATTCATCGCTGCGGTGCGGAAAATACATCAATGTGTGGCACGGCTTTAGTAATCTAACGCGTCTGGAATGGCCGCAGTGATCGGGAATTCAACGCTGATCGTGTGAATGCCGTCGTGGTCCTGCACCTCTACCGTGCCACCAAGCTGCATCGCAAAGGCGCGAATTAACTGCCGACCAACGCCGCCATCGGGCGCTACTTTTTCTGGCAAAGAGCCACCGGAGTTGCGGCACCGGAATTGCGCCATACCCGGCGATACGATCCGCAGGCTAAAGTTTAGGAACGGGGCAGGGGACTTTGTGTCCGGCAGGTTTTTGATCGCGTTCGATCCAACTTCGCTGACCAGCAGAGCCAAGGGTACGGCCTGATCCGGAACGAGGGTAAAGTTGTCGACTTCTAGTGCATGAACCGCGTGGGGACGCGCCTCTGTGAGGTCGTGGAAAACGCTGGCGCAAATGTCGGTCATCAATGGGGCGGCGTCGGCGCGGGCGAGCTCTTTGGATTGGTATAGAACGCGATGCACAGTCGCCAGGCCAAGCACGCGGTCTTGCAAACGGCGCAGTGCATGCCGGCTTTCGTCGGTCTTGGCCGCGCGGATTTGCATGTTCATGATCGACGAAATCATCTGCAGGTTATTCTTAACCCGGTGATGGACTTCTTTCAGCAGCACATTCTTTTCGCGCAGGCTGTTTTCCATCCGCGCCTCGTCATCAATTAGGTCGTAGGCCATGTTGATGAAGGTCTGTTCCAGATCGAACAGTTCCTGCGGCAGCATTTCCGTATTCTTAGGCTGCGGCAGGGCACGGTCAGAGGCAAAGCGGCGCATCCGAATGCCCAGATCCTGAACGGGGCTGACAACTAAGCGGTGGACTGCAAAATAAGCAACCAGCAGGCTGGCCAGCCACATCAGCGCGGGCAAAAAGAAAGAAGGCAGCGTGTACGCGGTTGAGGATAGAACGCCATCCGTCGGGGCCCAGCCCGCGACGGCATAGGCCAGATCTGGCACAAGCGTAAGGACAACAAAGATGCGCCGTTCACCGGCCGCATTCTGCCCGGCGAACGCCGTCGGTTCGGTGCTCAGGCGGCGCACGATGTCCTCTGCCATCGCCTCTTCTTCGGCGACGGGGCGTTCGCCTTGAACGTTGATCACAGCGCCGTCGCGGTTGAAGATTGCTAGCGAAAGCGGCTGATTTTGGTCGTTCAAATCCGGCATTTCGGACATGGAGTCGGTCAGAATAGTTAGGACGATTTGGCCGATCACCTCTTCATCGCGGACGACAGGCTGGGTTAGCACGGCGGTCCGGCCGCCGGGGGCGTCCGCGCGCAGTCGTGGAATGAGGGCGTTCCGCGGCGAGGTCGCGATTTCTGCGACTCGCTCTGCCGGGCCAATGGTGAATGGTGCGGGCTCGGAAGAACAATCAACGCGGCCGCTTTCCGGTAAAAAACCAGCAAAACTGATTGCTGGATCCGCATCTTGAAAGGCTTTGAACGACTCGCTGCAGGCGATGGGATCGTCGGCCGTTAGGCCATACGTCACGGCCTGACCTGACGCCGCACCGACCGCGCGTTGTAGAACCTGCCGTTCGCCAGATACGGCGATTTCCGTCAGCGCGACCAGTGACAGGCGTGTGCGCGCGCGCAGTGTCTCGTCTAGGTTTTGGGTCTGCCAGATCGCCAGCAGGCCAATGGGCAGCAACGCAAGCGATAGAAAAGCCACGACCCGGAACGGCAGGCTTTGCAGGAACGGCCAGCGTTCCGCTTGCACTTCCGACCCGGACGTCATCAGAAGGCCGAGTTACCGTTATTCGCCACGACAGCGATGGTTACCTTGTCGGTCAGTTCGACCGGGCCGTCTGCATCAAGATGCATTAGTTCGGCCAGCCGCTTGCGTCCGCGGTTTGCGCGACTTTTGATCGTACCCACAGCAACGCCGCACATGTCGGCGGCCTCTTCATAAGAAAAGCCAGACGCGCCCACCAAGATCAGCGTCTCGCGCTGTTCGTCGGGGAGTTTTGCAAAGGCTGTGCGGAAGTCTGTCATTTGAAGATGGCCGTCATGGGCCGGCTTTTCTGCCATGTTTTCGGTAAAGATACCGTCAACGTCGGCGACTTCGCGCTTTGCCTTGCGGCGGCTGGAATAAAAGGTGTTGCGCAAAATCGTAAAGAGCCAAGCCCGCATGTTTGTGCCGGGCTCGAACTTTTCGATATTTGTCCACGCCTTGACGACGGTGTCTTGCACCATGTCATCGGCAACAGACCCGTTGCGCGTCAGCGAAATTGCAAACGCACGCAGCGCCGGCAGGTGGACAACCAACTCGTCGCGCGGATCGCCGGTCATGACTTTCCATCCTGTTCGGATGGTTCAGAGGCCTTAAGTTGGGCCAACAGATCTTTTAGCCGATCAGGCAACTCGGCCTGTTCCTGTTCGCGAAAAACACGTTTAAGGTTGGCGTCGATCTGCTGGCGCGCCCTTTCACTTGGAGTATCGTTGGACATTCGCCCGCCTGCTGTTATCTGAAATTATAGATGCCTTGAGGAACTTAAACGCCGATAACGGCGTTTGGTTCCCGTGTAAGGGTAAGACAGGAAGAAAAACATTATGTCAAACGGCACCGCACAGCAGGATATCACCACAGCGATCGGCACTTACCTGCCGTATCTGCGTCGCTACGCGCGGGCCTTGACCGGAACGCAGTCTAGCGGTGATGCATATGCTGCTGCCACTCTCGAAGCGATCTTAGAAGATCGTAGCATTTTCGATACGCAAATCTCGGCGAAGTCCGCACTTTTCAAGACCCTGCACATGTTGTGGGCCAGCACAGACACCTCTGCCCCTGGCGAGACCGCTGTCGGCATTGAAGGCGCTGCGCAGCGCCATCTGGCAAAGCTGACCGCGAACACGCGCGAGGCGCTTTTGCTGCACACGATCGAAGAATTCAGCCATGCGGAAATCGCCGACATCATGTCGATCGAGGAGTCCGAAGTCGTTCACCTGATCGACGTCGCGCACCGCGAGATGGCCGATAGCGTCGCTGGACGTATCCTGATCATTGAAGACGAAGCCATCATCGCGATGGACTTGGAATCCTTGGTGTCCGATATGGGCCACAAGGTTACAGGCATTGCACGTACGCATTCTGGCGCGATCGCTTTGGGTAAATCTGAGCGTCCTGACATGATCCTTGCGGACATTCAGTTAGCCGATAACTCGTCTGGTATTGATGCCGTGAACGAGCTGCTTGGCGAATTTGGCGACATGCCGGTGATCTTTATCACCGCCTTTCCAGAACGTCTGCTGACGGGCAACAAGCCAGAGCCAGCGTTCCTGATCGCCAAGCCTTATACCGAAGAGCAGGTCCGCTCTGCTGTGGCGCAGGCAATGTTCTTTTCGTCGACAGAAACGCTAAGCGTCTAACGATAACGGCCGGCGGGGCATATGTGTCCCGCCAGCCATTTTGTGAAATTACAGATGTGCCGCGCGCCACACGTGGGCGCGGCTTTTTATAGGTTAGTCTGACAAGGACATCCCATGGCGACCCCCTGCAGCCAATGTCCATTGCGCCGTCACCCCATTTTCAAACCGATGTCCGAACAGGACGTCAAAGCGATGCAAAAGTTCAAGGTCGGCGAGCTGATCATTGAGGCTGGTACGCCATTGCTGATTGAGGGATCCAACAGCCCGCAATTATTCACAGCGCTGCGCGGTATGGGGCTGCGCTATAAAACGACGCTGGATGGTGGGCGGCAGATCGTCAACTTTATCTTTCCCGGTGATTTTATTGGACTGCAAGCTGGCGTGATGGGCGAGATGGCCCATTCGGTCGAAGCGTCATCCAAAATGACCCTATGCGTCTTCAACCGCTCAGAGTTTTGGAATTTTTACAAAACGCACCCAGAGCGCGGCTTTGACATCACATGGCTTGCCGCCGTCGAAGAGCATTTCCTTGGTGAAGCCCTGACCGCCGTTGGGCGTCGTTCTGCCCTAGAGGCGCTGTCTTGGGCATTGCTGCGGATATTTCTGCGCGGCGAACAGATGGGGTTGGTGCATAATCGCAGCATGGAACTGCCGTTTCGGCAGCAGGATTTGGCGGATGCGATGGGCTTATCGCTGGTCCATACTAACAAAACGCTGTCCAAACTGCGTGAGCGACAATTGGCTAATTGGTCGGACGGGCAGCTGACGATTAATGACTTAGCCAAGCTTGCTGTCATTGCGAAGGTTGAGCTGGAGTCCATCCCGCAGCGCCCGCTGATGTGATCAATCGCCGCGCAGGAATGCAGTCAGCGGTGCCTCGCCTGACCGCAACCCCGGTTCAGATTGCACGCCGCGGATACGGTCCAGCATGGCGGCGCGCTGCGTGGTATGAAGTTCTGCCAATTCGATAACCGCAGGATGAATGTAGCTATTTCGCGCGACAGTCGGCGTGTTGTGCAGGGTGTCTGATGCTGCCTCTGTCATCGCTTTGATCGTCAGGTCACCGGGGGCGAGGGCAACGTTAAAGGCGGCGAGGGTGCCATTCCATGTGCGCATCGTCTTGGCTGTCGCGAACTCGCCGCAGATCTCATGCAGGGTTTCGTTGATCTGCTCTGACCGAACCGCGTGGGGCGTGCCTGCGTCGCCCTGCCAAGTGATGATTTCCGCGCCGGGCAGATCCTGACACGCCTCTAGCACGGCGGACAAACGCGGCGCGAAAAAGTCTTTGTTGATCTGCGCATTGCCCTTGCCGATATACGACAGTCGCACGCGGCCGCCTTGAAAATCACCGTGTTCACGCAGCATCGTCGTGGCCCCATAACTGCCGTTTTCGGCTGTATAGACACTATGTCCGACCCGCAGCGATGCGCGATCGATCAGCGCAAGGGTCGCCGCAATCGCCGTTTCACGCTCGCCCGCCGCGCCGCGCAGATGGGTGCCGATCCAGCGACGCAGCTTTGGCAAAGTCTGCGCAAACGCCACCAGCTTTTCAAACTTCAGCTGGGCGTGATGCTCTGTCCAGTCGGCGTGATAGCGGTATTGTTTCCGCTCGCGGTCATCCAGACCCGTCGCCTGTAGGTGCCCGCGCAGCATGGGGGAAATCCAGACGTCGCCGTAGGCGGGGGGCACAGCGATCGCCGCGATGCGGGCGCGTTCATCCTTATTATCGATCCGTGTGCCGTCGGGCGCGGTATAGCTGAAGCCACGCCCCGCGCGGCGACGCTTGATGCCCGGTTCAGTGTCCGGATAGTAAACAAGCCCCGCAATCTGCGCGATATCGGCAAAGGACATCAGGCCGCCTCGATTTCCGTGATGGATTTCAAGACCTCGTCGCCGTCATCCTGTTTGATGCGAAACGCGGGCTCGTCGTCAGACGCGTCTCGGGTCACGTCGCTGCCTTTGATCGTCAGCGTCGTCTTGCGCGTATAGCGTTTCACGACTTCGCCTGTACCGGTGCCATTGCCCCAGTTCCATTTCACGCTGTCGCCTTCTTTAAAGTCACTCATAACTGCCTCCTGCTTTGCAGGCATAACCAGCCGCCGCAGGTTCGGTTCCATTTACGATATGACGGTGGATTGAGGAGGTAGGGTGCGACTGGCCGATTGGAATGCCGGGGAAACATGGGATCTGGCCAGTCGCGCAAAGCACGGGGACAAGTGCGTTTGTACAATAGAAACGCCACCTGCGCCGATTTGGTTCCACGCTTTTTGAACTGTAGGACGAAAAGTTTAGGTCATTCGCCGGATACTGCAGAATGCCATGATCGCGACTAAAACTGCCCCTGTTGGGACGGGTCTACGTTGAAAAATAGGCGGGGCAGATCATGTTGCTTAGTCATGTTGGCATCTGACAGGACAGGCACCGAATGGCGATTTTGAAGTCCCGGGCAATTGGCCGCAAAATCTTGCGCCAGGTGCGTACAAGCTATTGGTTCTGGCCGTCGACGCTCGTTCTGGGTGCCCTGTGTTTAGCGGCGCTGGTCGAATGGATCGATACGCAGCCCGGTTTGATGCGGGATGTTCTGCCAGATTGGTTGACCGCCATCGATCCAGATGGTGCGCGCGATACGCTTTCGACCCTTGCGACGGCCGTCATTGGGGTGGCTGGCGTCATGTTTTCCATGACGCTGGTTGCGGTATCTTTTGCCGCCGATACCTTTGGTCCGCGTCTGATCGGCAACTTCATGCGGGATCGCGGCACGCAGTTCAGCTTTGGTCTGCTGCTGGGCACCTTTGCTTTTAACATCGTGATGTTGCGTTCGGTGCAAGGCGGCGATGCGGAGTTCGTCCCCTACGCCGGGTTAACGATGGCGCTGTTTCTCGCCCTCATCTCGGTCTTTACGATTATCTATTATATTCACCACGTGCCAGAGACGATCAATGTGTCCAACATCAGCTCTGATCTGGGACATCAGTTTAGTGCCAGCATTAGGGAGTTGATCGCAGAGCGGGCAAAGATCGAGGTCGAGGACGTGAGGCCCGCCCTGAAGGCCCAAGAGATTGGCGTCACTTTGGCTGCGTGTGGCTACATTCAGCAGCTAGATACGGATGCTTTGCACAATTGCGCTTGTGACAGTGACTGGGTTATTCAGGTCGAACGGTCTGCCGGGGAATTCATCACACCCCACACGGACGTGCTGACAGTTCTGACCGTATCCCCTTTGACCGACAAACAGATCAAGGTGTTGCAAAGCGCCTTTGCGACCGGAAATGACCGGACAGAGGTGCAATCCACGGCGTATTTCGCAGACCAATTGGTCGAGATGATCGCTCGGGCCCTGTCGCCGGGGTTTAATGATCCGTTCACCGCGATGAACTGTCTGAACTGGCTACATGCCGGATTGCAGGATGCCTTGTTGCACAATGGCGGTTTGAGGCCGCTGACAACTCAGCGTGTCCGATATCCCCACCTTGATTTTCCAGCGTTGTTCGCTGTCAGCTTTGGCGCGGCGTTGCCTTATACCGTTACTGATCGGATGTGCCGCGCGCGTCATCTGGCGTTGACGCAAGAGTTGCTGACTCGCGCCACAGGGCGAAATCGTGATGTGATCGCTGCGTTGGTACCTGCCTTGCGTACGGGGCCGCGAGAGCGCGCTTTGTGATGCAAAGCTATGCTGCCACGGGGAGGGGAATGAGTGAGGCAGTGCGCAACCCTTCTAGCAGGGGCTGGCCCAAGTAGAATCCTTGAAACTGGGTAATCCCCGCGTCGCGTAGCACGTCAAATTCGGCCTGCGTTTCAACACCTTCGGCGATGACACCTGTTCCAAGCTCTTTGCACATGCCGACGACCGATCTGACCATGCGTTGCCGCCGTTCGTCCGTTTCGATGCCGCGCACGATGCGCATATCCAGTTTGATCAGGTCCGTTTGCATGTCACAAAGTGCGCCAAGCCCAGCAAAGCAGGCCCCGAAGTTATCGATTGCCGTCAGCAATCCGCGTTTGCGATAGCTGCTGATGATGGCGCGCATGTGTTGCGGGTCACGTAAGTATTCCGATTCGGTAAATTCAAAGATCAGATTCGCGACGTTGAACCCATAATGGTCAGCGGCCATCAGTGTGGCGCTGATACAGGTGTCGGGGTCCAACACAGCATTCGGCATGCAGTTGACGCTGAGCTTGGCCTGCAGGCCAAGAGCCGATGCCATTGCGATCGCTTTGACCCGGCACTTGCGGTCAAAGCTATAGCGTGTTCGGGCGGTGACCGATTTGATCACCTCTGCCGCCGTACCGTTCACACCGCCGCGGGCCAAAGCCTCGTGTGCGAAGATCGCACCGGTGCGCAGGTCATAGATCGGCTGAAAAGCCATGGTGAAGCGGTTGGCGAAATTTTGACGGTCGAAATTTGCGCCGCCAGGCAGGCTTTGGGGTGGATATGGCATGATGAATCCTTCAACTCTGATCCGACTTTGCGACCAGAATCTTTCAGATCCGTAAAATCTGCCGAAAAAAGCTACGAAAAAACCCCCGCCTGTTGCCAGTGCGGGGGTTCATTCATGTCGTCGCCAGAGAGGCGGGTTGCCTTACAGCAAACCTTCGCGTTGGGCCTTCTTACGCGCCAGCTTACGCTGACGGCGGATGGCTTCGGCTTTCTCGCGCGCCTTGCGGACGGAGGGCTTCTCGAAATGTTGCTTAAGCTTCATTTCACGGAACACGCCTTCACGCTGAAGTTTCTTCTTCAGAGCACGCAACGCCTGATCGACGTTGTTATCACGAACACTAACCTGCATGTGGTTTTCACCACCTCTCTAAGTTAAATTTGCAAAAATTGCAGGAAGTGGGCACATAGCAACATCGCGCTACGTTGTCCAGTGTCGAACAAAAGGACCGATTATGCCCCTTTCCGCCCCCGATCTCACCAAATTGCAGCTGCTTGATGCAGCCTTGCCGAATGTTGCGTTTGACGGCTGGTCGCCTGCCACGTTTACCGCAGCGGTGGCCGCAACGGACATCAGTATAGATCGTGCGCGTCATCTATTCCCGCGCGGCGCGACGGATATGGCCGTGCTGTTTCATACCGAAGGCGACCGCGCCATGGTCCAGCAATTGGGCCGCGAAAACCTAAGCGAGCTGCGCTTTCGCGACCGTGTGGCCCGTGCGATTCGCATCCGTCTGGACGTGATCGACGACAAAGAAGCGGTGCGCCGGGGCACGGCGCTATTTGCGCTGCCGCATTTGGCGGCCGACGGGGCCAAGCTGATCTGGGGCACAGCGGATGCGATTTGGAACGCGCTTGGCGATACGTCGGATGATGTGAATTGGTACACGAAGCGCGCGACCTTGTCGGCGGTCTGGGCGTCCGTGGTGCTGTATTGGCTGGGCGATCAAAGCGAGGATTACGCCGATACCGATGCCTTTATCGATCGCCGGATCGACGAGGTCATGCAGATCGAGAAGATCAAGGCGCAGGTCAACGGCAACCGTTTCCTAAAACCGCTGACGGGACCGCTGGGTCAGCTTTTGGGCATGGTGAAGGCCCCGACACGGATGCAAGATGTGAAGGTGCCCGGAATGTGGCGGACAGGAGACGATCAATGAAGGCCGTAGAAATCAGCAAGCCGGGCGGGCCAGAGGTTCTGACGCTGTGCGAACGCGCGATGCCGCAGCCGGGTCCGGATCAGGTCGTGATCAAGGTCGCCTATGCTGGCGTGAACCGGCCTGACGCGTTGCAGCGGGCAGGTATGTATGCGCCGCCCAAGGGGGCCTCTGACCTACCGGGGCTGGAATGTTCGGGAGAGGTGTCGGCGGTTGGATCACAGGTCACTGATCTGAAAGTCGGCGACGCAGTTTGCGCGTTGTTGCCGGGCGGCGGTTACGCGGAATACGTCGCAACCCCTGCCGCGCATTGTCTGCCAGTGCCGGACGGCATGGATATGAAGCAGGCGGCCTGCTTGCCAGAGACCTATTTTACCGTCTGGTCCAACGTCTTTATGCGCGGCGGGTTGCAGGCCGGGGAGAGGTTCCTTGTGCATGGTGGGTCAAGCGGGATCGGCACAACCGCGATCCAGCTGGCGCATGTCTTGGGCGCGCGGGTCTTTGTGACCGCCGGGTCAGAGGACAAGCTGGAGGCATGCCGCAAGCTGGGGGCCGAAATCGCGATCAACTACAAACAGGCTGATTTCGTCGAGGTCGTGAAGGCCGAAGGCGGCGCTGATCTGATACTTGATATGGTTGGCGGCAGTTATATGCAGCGCAATATCAATGCGCTGGCCGATGATGGCCGGTTGGTGCAGATCGCGTTCCTGCAAGGCATGAAGGCCGAGCTGAACATGGTCCAGATGATGACGAGGCGCCTGACCCTGACGGGCAGCACGCTGCGCCCGCAAAGCGATCTGGCTAAGGCACATATTGCGGATCAGCTACGCGCAAAGGTCTGGCCGCTGCTGGCGGCGGGGCGTGTTAGTCCGGTGATGGACTTGGAATTTGCGCTAGAAGATGCCGCAAAAGCCCATGCCCGCATGGAAGCCGGGGATCACATCGGCAAGATTGTCCTAAAGGTCTGACGAAACGGCGCGCGTGTCATCGCCTTTGGCGGTGCCACGACGCCCCGCCCGCCATCCCCGGCCAAGTTACTGGCGCGGCGGAAAGCTTTTGTAGACCGGCAGGCACCAGCCGAAGGCGATCGACCCTGAACGCAAGGCAAATGTCGCCCCCGCGCAGGCCAGTAGCGCGATATTTTCGGGCAGGCCCAGTGCGAGGGCGATGACGGTTGTCGTCGCCCCGGCAAGGGCGCAGGTGACGTAAAGCTCACCTTGTTTCAGGACCAGCGGCACCTCGTTGCAGACAACGTCGCGCATCAGGCCGCCAAAGCAGCCTGTCGTGATGCCCATGATGATGATCACGGGCCAGCTCATGCCCATCGCCAAGGCAACGCCCACGCCAGAAGGGACGGCGACGGCCAGCGCAAGCGCGTCGAGCCAGACGATGCCGCGATAGCGGCTTTCGAGAAGGTGCGCGGTGAAAAAGACCAAAATTGCCGCGACAGCAGCGACGCCGATCAGGCCGGGATTCGCGACCCAAAAGACCGTGTCGCGGTTCAGGATGACATCGCGCACAGTTCCGCCGCCCACAGCCGTCAGCGCGCCGATAAAGACGAAGCCGATCAGGTCAAGTTGCGCCCGGCTTGCAACAAGCGCACCTGTCAGTGCGAAAACAAAGACGGAGGCATATTCGAGCGCTGTGAGTAGGGGCATGTGGGCGGTGCCTCCGGCGGAAGTATTTCAGAAAAAGCGAGGGGTCTAAGGCTTGAACGGGGCCATGCCGGCGCGGGCAAGCTCGTCGGCGCGTTCGTTTTCCGGGTGGCCGGCGTGCCCTTTGACCCACTGCCACGTCACATCATGAGATTTGGTCGCGGCATCAAGGCGCTTCCACAACTCCTCGTTCTTGACGGGCTTGTTGGCGGCAGTTTTCCAGCCGCGTTTTTTCCAGCCGTGGATCCAGCTAGTGATACCATCTTTGACATAGACCGAGTCGGTGATGATCGTAATTTTACTAGGCTTTGTCAGGCTTTCGAGGGCCGAGATGGCGGCCAAAAGCTCCATCTGGTTGTTCGTAGTCTGGGCCGCGCCGCCGCTGAGGTCTTTTTGCTTGATGACGCTGCCGCCTTCGCGAGCAATCATCAGGCAGCCCCAACCGCCCGGACCGGGATTTCCAGAGCAGGCACCGTCGGTGTAGGCAAAAAGTTCAGGCATCGGCGTCTTTCCGGGCTTGGATCACGAGATAGGCGTCATCGGTGCCCGCGAGGCCCTTGTCCACCCCCGTTCGCGTGAAAACAGGCGCAAGGCCCGCGTCTGTCAGCAGCGCGTTCAGCTGCGGCTTGGTCACAAAGTTATAAAGCCTATCGATACTGTCGCGCTGCTCTCCTTCGCCTGTTTTCATCGCGATGTGGAACAGGCCGCCGGGGCGCAGGGCGCGGGCGATGGCGGCGATATAGCGGGGCAAGTCGGTAGCCCGGGCGTGCAGCAGGCTGAAGCTAGCCCATACGCCGTCATAGATGTCAGCCCCAGTGATATCGTCAAAGGTTGCGATGCGGGCTGCAACGCCTTTGGATTGCGCAAGCTGGACCATCGCGGCAGAGGCGTCGATGGCATCAACGCGCAGGCCAGCAGCCACCATTTGCACCGCGGCAGTGCCTGGCCCGCAGCCGACGTCCAAGACGCTGCCCTGCGCGGGCAAGCCGTCGATAAACTGGGCTAGGTCCCGCTGTGGCTTGTCTGGCCCCATCGCAGCATAAGCTTCAGCGCGCGCATTATAGACGGCAATCGTGCGGGCGTCGGTCATCCGAAGGCGAGGGGCAAGAGGGACAGAACGACAAGTCCAGTGAGCAAGAGCCGAAGAGACATCCACCACGGCGGTGTCGCGCGGCGTTGCCAGAAATGAAGATCCAGCAAGAGTAGGCCGATAAAGCCGATGCACAGGTTCAACGCTGCGGAGGCCGGGCCGCCGCCGACCATGAAGAACGCCCAAAGCGCGGGGATGGTCGATAGCGCGTAGCCGGTCCAGTCTGTGTCTTTGGTGGCAAAGCCCCAGAGCACGCCGGACATGAAGGATAAGATGACAGTGCCATAGGAGAGTTGCACAAAAGGTGCCGTGAACCGGCCGCCAAGCGTCAACAATGCCCATTCGCCCAAAGGCTGGTTCAGGTAGGTCGCGAGGCCCCAGAAAAACGGCAGCAAGCCAGCAAGGCCAAGGAGTAGGGGGGCGCGAGGGATGGCTTTGAACATCAGCGGTCCTTTGGCGGGGCAAGTGTGCTGCAGTCTAGGCTGCGCCGTGGGTGCGGCGCAACAATCGCGGGGGGTGAAGCTGCTTGAGGTCAGGCCGTTTCGCGCAGGACGCGGGGCACCTTGAATTCGACGTTCTCGATTGCGGTCTCAACCATCTCGACTGTGACGTCGTAACGGTCCTTGAAGGCGTCGATTACCTCGTTGATCAGCACCTCTGGGGCAGAGGCACCTGCGGTGATGCCCATTGAGGTAATGCCTTCTAGCGCGCGCCAGTCGATGTCGGCAGCGCGTTGCACCAGTTGGCTATACCCGCAGCCAGCCTTTGTGCCGACCTCGACCAAGCGTTTGGAGTTGCTGGAGTTTGGCGCGCCGACAACTAGCATTGCGTCGCATTTCGGGGCCATGGCTTTGACTGCTTCCTGGCGGTTCGTCGTTGCGTAGCAGATGTCTTCTTTGTGGGGGCCGATGATCGCTGGAAAACGCTGTTTCAGCGCGGTGACGATGTCGATGGTATCGTCGACGGACAAAGTTGTCTGCGTCACAAAAGCCAGACGTTCCGCGTCGCGCGGCGTGACATTGGCCACATCGGCGACAGTTTCGACCAGTAGCACTTCGCCATCGGGAAGTTGGCCCATGGTGCCGACGGTCTCGGGATGGCCCGCGTGACCGATCATCACCATTTGCAGGCCGTTGTCAGCGTGGCGCTGGGCCTCGATATGAACTTTGCTGACAAGGGGGCAGGTGGCGTCGACGTAGACCATCTGCCGCTTGGCGGCGGCCGCAGGCACCGCCTTTGGCACGCCGTGGGCAGAGAAAATCACCGGGCGATCATCGGGACATTCATCCAGCGTTTCAACGAACACCGCACCTTTGTCGCGCAACCCGTCAACGACGAATTTATTGTGCACGATCTCGTGCCGGACAAATACAGGGGCACCCCATTTTTCCAGCGCCATTTCAACGATCTTGATCGCGCGGTCCACGCCTGCGCAAAAACCGCGAGGGGCTGCAAGATAAAGGGTCAGGGGGGGAAGGGTCATCTGCGCGTCGCTCCTAGGATGGGTCATAGGTAGTCGCGCATGGGGCAAGCGTAAAGGCTGGGCGTACACAAAGCATGACACCCGCAGAACGCCAACGTGGCGGACTGCGGGTTGGTCACGTTCAGTTGACGTTTTCGTCCTGATCGGCGTTTTCGCGCGCCGGGCGGCCCACAACGTCACGCAATTCATCTAGTTCGATGAAGTTGTCGCACTGGCGACGCAGCTCGTCCGAGATCATGGGCGGCTGGCTGCGAATGGTCGACACAACCGACACGCGCACGCCTTTGCGCTGCAATGATTCCACCAGCGGGCGAAAGTCGCCGTCGCCTGAGAACAGCACGATGTGATCGACGTGCGGGGCCAGTTCCATCGCATCGACGGTCAGTTCGATGTCCATGTTCCCTTTGACCTTACGGCGGCCCATGGAATCCGTGTATTCTTTGGCAGGCTTTGTCACCATCGCGAAGCCGTTGTAATTCAACCAATCCACCAGTGGGCGTATGGGTGAATATTCTTCGTTTTCGAGTAGCGCGGTATAGTAGAAAGCGCGCAGCAGCTTACCGCGGCGCATAAATTCTTGGCGCAGCAGTTTATAGTCGATATCGAACCCTAGCGCTTTAGCGGCAGCGTAAAGGTTCGCACCATCGATGAAGAGCGCCAGGCGCTCGTCCCGATAAAACATGAAAGTTCCTTTCCGACGCGTCGGTCGGTGTTAGTTGTGACGTGTCGATGGTGATGGATCGTGACACGGAGTTTTTGGTGTATGTTACTATGAAAACAACCATGCAAGTTGACGGAATGAACAAGGACGGCGACATCGCGCTTATTTTGTTGGGTAGCAATACCTCATCCCGCGATATTTTACCTGCGAATTTTGTACTAAATGGCAGGCTGCGTCTAATAGAATTGCTGAATCTTGATGCCGATAAATTCAGCGGTCTGTATGGGTCCCCCGCTTTTCCGGCCGGGATCGGGCCTGATTTTGTGAATGCTGCCATGGCGATACGGACCACGATGCCGCCAGATGATTTGCTTGGATTGATGCATAAAGTTGAGGCAGAGGCGGACCGGACGCGCGATGTGCGCTGGGGGCCCCGCACGCTTGATCTGGATTTAGTTGCTTTCGGTAGCGCAGTATTTCCTAACGTCAAAGTTCAAACACTTTGGCGCGATTTGCCCGCAGAGCGACAAAAAATAGAAATGCCCGGCGAATTGATCCTTCCACACCCCCGTCTGCAAGATCGCGCGTTCGTCCTTGTGCCACTGGTGCAGGTGGCCCCGGACTGGGTGCATCCCGTCCTAGGTCGCAGCGTTGTCCAGATGCGCGATGCCTTGCCTGCGTCTGACGTAGCCGCGATCAGGCCGATGTCTGGGTGACATCTGCGCGCCGCCCTTAAATCAGACTTGACAGATGGCAAAACTGGCTTGTCATTTCAGATTTGCCGGGCTAAGTGCAGGGCTTGCATCCACGCCTGGACAGAATTGGAGTGTGCCGATGGCCCGCGTTACCGTCGAAGACTGTGTCGACAAGGTCCCGAACCGGTTTGAGCTTGTCATGCTCGCCGCGCATCGCGCCCGTGAAATCGCTGCCGGCTCGCCCGTCACCGTTAGCCGCGACAACGACAAGAACCCCGTCGTTTCCCTGCGCGAAATCGCAGAAGAAACACAGCAAGCCGATGATCTGCGCGAGCGTATGATCGAAGCGAACCAGACGCAGATTGAAGTCGACGAGCCTGAAGAAGACTCGATGGCGCTGCTGATGGGCGCAGAGGCTGACAAGCCTGTCGAAGACGACATGAGCGAAGAAAAGCTGCTGCGCGCCCTGATGGAAGCGCAAGGACAGCGTTAAGGGCCCACACCGGCCCAAGTGAAAGAAGTGCCGGACCAGCATGAACACAGCAGATGACCTGATCGCGCTGGTCCGCACATATAACCCCCGCACGAACGAAGCGCTGTTGCGCGACGCCTTTGCCTTTGGCGAAGAGATGCACGAGGGGCAGTTTCGCCATTCTGGCGAGGCCTATTTTACCCACCCGATCGCCGTCGCCCAGATCTTGGCTGACATGCAGATGGATGATGCAACAATCATCACCGCCTTGCTGCACGATACGATCGAAGACACCCCTGCCTCTTTCAAAATGGTCCATGACCGCTTTAGCCGCGAAATCGCAGAGCTTGTGGACGGCGTCACGAAGCTAACGAATCTACAGCTGACCAGCCGCGAATCGAAAGAAGCCGAGAACTTTCGCAAGTTGTTCATGGCGACCAGCAAGGATTTGCGGGTCACGTTGGTCAAGCTTGCTGACCGCCTGCATAACATGCGCACCATCAAGTCGATGAAGCCGGAAAAGCAGGCGCAAAAAGCGCATGAGACGATGGATATCTACGCGCCGCTGGCAGGCCGCATGGGTATGCAATGGATGCGCGAAGAGCTGGAGGATCTGGCCTTTCGCGTGCTGAACCCTGAAGCGCGCAACAGCATCATTCGCCGCTTTATCACCCTACAGCGCGAGGCTGGCGATGTCGTCGCCCGGATCACCGCTGACATGCGGGTCGAGCTGGAAAAAGCAGGCATTCAGGCCGAAGTCATGGGCCGCGCGAAAAAGCCTTATTCGATTTGGCGCAAGATGCAGGAAAAGGACATGGGCTTTTCGCGCCTGTCCGACATCTATGGTTTCCGCATTATTACTGCGACAGAGGCGGACTGCTACCGCGTGCTGGGTGCGATCCACCAGCGCTGGCGGGCTGTGCCGGGGCGGTTCAAAGATTACATCAGTCAGCCCAAAACCAACGGTTACCGTTCGATCCATACGACGGTGTCAGGCCGCGATGGCAAGCGGGTCGAGGTCCAGATCCGCACCCGCGAAATGCACGAAGTCGCCGAAACCGGCGTTGCGGCGCATTGGTCCTATCGTAATGGTGAACGGGTCGAAAACCGCTTTGCCGTCGATCCGGTGCACTGGATTTCTAAGCTAACGGAACGGCTGGACGAAGACGGCGATCACGATGACTTCCTTGAAGCGGTCAAGCTCGAGATGTTCACTGATCAGGTGTTCTGCTTTACGCCCAAGGGTGACGTGATCAAGCTGCCGCGCGGGGCTACGCCCATCGACTTTGCTTTTGCGATCCATACGCGCATCGGCATGGCCTGTGTCGGGGCAAAAGTGGACGGCATCCGCGTCCCGCTATGGACGCGGCTGAAGAATGGCCAAAGCGTCGAAATCATCACCGCCGAAGGTCAAAAGCCGCAGGCGACTTGGGTCGACATCGCGACCACGGGCCGGGCGAAAACCGCAATCCGGCGCAGCCTGCGCGAGGCGGACCGCGAACGCTTTATCCGGCTTGGCCGGGAATTGGTGCGGGTGGCGTTTGAAAACGTCGGCAAAAAGCTGACGGAAAAGGCGCTGCGCACAGCCGCCAAGGCGCTGGCGTTGGAAGGTGTCGATGACATGTTGGCCAGCCTTGGCAGCGCCGACATCAGCGCACGCGATATCGTGCGTGCGATCTACCCCGATCTGGCCCAGACCACTGGCGATGAAATTGAAGCGAACCGCGCCGTCGTCGGTTTGGCTGTGGATCAATCGCACCGTCGCGCCCGGTGCTGTCAGCCCGTGCCGGGCGAGCGGATCGTCGGAATTATTTATCGCGGCCAAGGTGTTGTCGTGCATGCAATCGATTGCGCCGCCCTCGCGGACTTTGAGGACCAACCGGATCGCTGGATCGACCTGCGCTGGCAAGACGGGCAACACCGGGCGGTGAATACGGTGACCTTTGACATCTCGATCACCAATGACGCTGGTGTTCTGGGCCGGATTTGCACATTGATCGGTGAACAGAAGGCCAATATCTCTGACCTGAAATTCATTGACCGCAAGCCGGATTACTATCGGCTTTTGGTCGATATCGATCTGAGTGACGCAGAACATCTGCACCGGGTCATGACGGCGGTCGAGGCGGACAGCAACGTCTCTGGCGTCAGTCGGCACCGGGACCCCGGCCAGTCCGGGTCACATCACGCGGGCTAAGGCTCGAGGAAGGACACGCGGTGTTCAAGCGCAGGGATAGGCGGCCGATCTGGAAGGTCGTGACCGCTGCTGTCTATCCGCGTGGCGGGTGGGGCCGGGCCTTTTCCTACGTCAAGCACCGGGTGCGCCGCTTGCCGGATACGCCGGAAAAGATCGGTCGCGGCATTTGGGCTGGCGTGTTCACGACGTTTACCCCGTTTTACGGACTGCATTTCATCGTTGCGGCGCTGATTGCCCGGGTGATGCGCGGCAATATACTGGCCGCCCTGATGGCGACGTTCTTTGGCAATCCGCTGACCTATGTCCCGATTGCCGCGGTATCGCTCCAGACCGGACATTGGTTGCTGGGCAGCAAGCCGCACGGACCGCCGATTTCGCTGGGCGAGAAGTTTGCCGATGCGGGTGCTGACCTGTGGCATAACGTCATTGCGATCTTTACGCCCGAGCAAATGGACTGGCAGGGCTTGTCGATCTTCTATTTTGATATTTTCTATCCCTATATGATTGGGGGCATTTTGCCGGGTATTATCACGGCAACCGCTGCCTATTATCTGTCGGTGCCGGTGCTGCAGGCCTATCAGAAACGGCGACGGAATATTCTGCGTGCCAAGTTGGAATCGCTGGGCCAGCCCAAAGATACCAGTGGCAAGGGACCTGCGGGACGCTAGATGCGACGCAAAGAAGGAGTGATGTGATGACCGAAAAGCTGCGACTGGGTGTGAACATCGATCATGTGGCCACCGTGCGGAATGCGCGCGGGGGTGACAATCCAGACCCTGTGCGTGCCGCGCTGATGGCGCAGGACGCCGGTGCCGACGGAATCACGGCGCACCTGCGCGAAGATCGCCGGCATATCCGCGATGATGACGTTGCGGGGCTAAAGGCTGCGCTGCGTGTGCCGCTGAACTTTGAAATGGCCGCCACGGCCGAAATGCAGCGCATTGCGCTGGCGACCCAGCCGCATGCCGTTTGCCTTGTGCCGGAAAAGCGCGAAGAGCGTACGACCGAAGGCGGGCTAGAGGTTGCGCGGCAGGCCAATGTGCTGGCTGACTACATCGCGCCTCTGCGCGACGCGGGCTGCCGGGTGTCGCTGTTCATTGCTGCCGACCGTGACCAAGTCGAGGCCGCGCACCGCATTGGCGCGCCGGTGATCGAACTGCATGCGGGTGCCTATGCCGACGCTTGGGCGACCGGACGCTGGGATGATCGCGACCGGGAACTAGCGCGCCTGACCGAGGCTGCTGCCTATGGCCACTCCCTTGGTCTTGAGATCCATGTGGGCCACGGTCTGACCTATGATAGCGTTGGCCCCATCGCAGCCCTGCGCGAGGTGCGAGAGCTAAACATCGGGCACTTCATTATTGGCGAGGCGATCTTTCGCGGCCTGCCGGACGCCATCGCAGAGATGCGGCGCTGCATGGATGCGGCGCGGGGATGATCCTAGGTATCGGCACTGATCTGGCGAATATTGACCGGATCGCAGGCACGCTTGACCGGTTCGGTGACCGTTTTCGCAACCGCGTCTTTACGCCGACCGAGCAGGCGAAGGCCGAGCGGCGCAAGGATACCCCCGGCACCTATGCCAAACGCTGGGCTGCGAAAGAAGCGTGTTCCAAGGCGCTGGGCACAGGCCTTCGCATGGGGATTTCGTGGAAAGATATGGCCGTCAGCAATCTGCATACCGGTCAGCCCGTGATGGAGGTCACTGGCTGGGCCAAGGATCGCTTGGACAAGATGACGCCGCCGGGGCACGAGGCAATCATCCACGTCACCCTGACAGATGACCACCCTTGGGCGCAGGCCTTTGTCATGATCGAAGCGCGCCCCGTCGTGGAGTGACGGTTTTTAACCGAAAACCCCGTTGGGGCAGGGGTTCGGCACCCTACCTTGACAGGGGGGGTGCGTGCGATCATGTAGCCGTGCAAAGCTGTGAATGGGAATAATGCAATGGCCGAAAAGACGGGTGTGATGGCCGGGGTGATCGAGACGGTCAAAACAGTGGTATATGCGCTGCTGATTGCCGGTCTGTTCCGCACAATTCTGTTCCAGCCCTTTTGGATTCCGTCGGGTTCCATGAAAGACACGCTGCTGATCGGAGACTTTTTGTTCGTGAACAAGATGGCCTACGGTTATTCCTACGCGTCTTGCCCGTCGATCCTGATCCCTGCGCTGAATGTGGACATTGGCGCGGATGATTTCTGCGGTGCCTTCAAAGGCAAGACAGAGCGTCTGTTCGGCTCTGACCCAGAGCGCGGCGATGTTGTCGTGTTCCGTCACCCGGTCACCGGCCGCGATTTCATCAAGCGCCTGATTGGTTTGCCGGGCGATAAAATCCAGATGAAAGACGGCCTGCTTTATATCAATGGCGAGGCTGTCAAAGTCGAAGATAACGGCATCTTTGTCGAAACCTATGCGCCGCAGGGGCCAGAACGATCGATGCCTGCTTGTGCCAACGGTCCTGTTGGTCTTGATGCCGATTGCATTAAGGAAAGCAGCCGCGAGACGTTACCGAACGGCGTCAGCCATGACATTTTGAACATTGGAAACCGGTCGCTGGATAACACTGGCATCTTTACCGTGCCTGCAGACAACTTCTTTTTCATGGGCGACAACCGCGATAATTCGACCGACAGCCGCGTACCACAGTCGCTGAATGGCGTGGGCTTTGTGCCGCGCGAAGATATCGTCGGCCGCGCGGATCGCGTCATCTTTTCCTCTGCGGGGGCGTCGATGCTGGCGTTCTGGACGTGGCGCAGCGATCGTTTCTTCAAGGGGATCGAGTGAAGCTATCAGTACAATTGACGGGCTTTGCCGCCCGCGTGGGTCACGACTTTGCCGACCCAGCTCTTTTGGTGCGCGCGGTAACGCATTCCAGCATGTCGAGCGTGCACCGCGACGACAACCAGCGACTAGAGTTTTTGGGTGACCGAGTCCTTGGACTCGTGATTGCCGAAGCATTGTTGCAGGCTGATCCGGGCGCTGCCGAAGGGCTGCTTGCTCCGCGCTACAACGCCTTGGTGCGCCGCGAAACCTGCGCCGATGTAGCGCGGGAAATCGGGCTGGGCGAGGTGTTAAAGCTGGGCCGGTCTGAAATGCAATCCGGCGGGCGCCGCAAAGAAGCTTTGCTGGCTGATGCGATGGAAGCGGTGATTGCTGCGGTTTACTACGACGCCGGCTATGATGCCGCGCGCAAAGTGATCCTAAAGCACTGGCAGCCGCGTGTTGGCAGCGTTGCCGCAGATGCGCGCGACGCCAAGACGGCGCTGCAAGAATGGGCGCAGGGGCGCGGTGCGCCGCCGCCGGTTTATACCGAAGTTGCGCGCACAGGACCGGATCATCAGCCGGTTTTCACAATTCGTGTTACACTAGAGTCCGGCGAACATGCCGAGGCGACCGCCGGGGCCAAGCGGCAGGCGGAACAAGCAGCGGCGCAAGCCCTGCTCGAAAGGGTCGGACAATGACGGACGAAACACGCGCAGGCTTTGTAGTCTTGATCGGAGAGCCGAACGCAGGCAAATCGACGCTGCTGAACCGTATGGTCGGCGCGAAGGTCAGCATCGTGACCCACAAGGTCCAGACCACGCGCGCCCGTATTCGCGGGGTCGCCCAGGATGGCGCATCCCAGTTGGTCTTCGTCGACACGCCCGGTCTGTTCGCGCCAAAGCGCCGGCTTGACCGCGCGATGGTTGCCGCCGCTTGGGGCGGGGCTGGCGATGCGGATGTGGTCGTGCTGCTGATCGAGGCAAACCGCGGTGTGACGGCGGGCGTCAAAGCAATTCTAGAGGTGCTTGCCACCCGCGTTGGTAAAGCCAAAGTCGCACTGGCGATCAACAAGATCGACCGGGTCAAAACCGAAGCGCTGCTGCAGCTGTCGCAGCAGATGAACGAAACCTATGCTTTTGAAGAAACCTTTATGATCAGCGCAGAGCGCGGCCACGGTTGCGACGCGCTGAAGCATTGGCTTGCAGGCGCGGTCCCTGCGGGGCCTTGGCTGTATCCGGACGACGAAATCTCTGACTCGCCGCTGCGCAACATTGCAGCCGAAATGACGCGCGAGAAACTGACACTGCGCCTGCATCAAGAACTGCCCTATCAGCTAACGGTCGAGACCGAAAACTGGGAAGAACGTCCCGATGGATCTGCCAAGATCGACCAGTTGATTTATGTGATCCGCGACGGCCACAAGGGCATCGTGCTGGGCAATAAAGGCGAGACGATCAAAGCTGTCGGCCAGGCCGCCCGCATTGAGATGGAAGAGCTGCTGGGCCGCAAAGTCCACCTGTTCTTGCAGGTCAAGGTCCGCGCTAATTGGCTAGAAGACAAAGAGCGCTACGACGAAATGGGCCTGAACTTTAAAGACGGCGATGCCTGAACCGCGCCTGACGGCGGACATCTGGGTCAGCGCCTATCTGGCGCGGCTGCGGGTGATGGATATTCCAGCCTTTGTCGTCGCGCGCGGTGATTCCACGGCGGGGGCGGTGCTGGTCAAGCTGAATACGCTGGACGGGCAGGCGGTTGCCTTTAATCGGTCCTTTGATTTGATGTCGGGCGACCGCGTCTGGGTCACGCTGGCGGATGGGGCAGAGGTCGATGTCGATGCCTCTATCGCGAAACAGCGCAGTTTTGACAGTGATCTTTGGGTGATCGAGGTGGAAGATCGACAAGGTCGCCATTTGCTGGATCAGCCGGGATTGACCTGATTTGACGGGCGAGGTCAGCCAAGCCTCCGGCGGAGGTATTTTAGACCAGAAGAAGTTGCTAGGATCGCGCCTATGATCAGCTGGCAGGATGAAGGCGCAGTGCTGCGCGTGCGCCCGCATGGAGAGACCTCGGCGATTGTCGAAGTCTTTACGATTGAACACGGGCGCCATGTCGGAGTCGTGCGCGGCGGGATCAGTCGTAAGATTGCGCCGTCGCTACAGCCCGGGGCACAGATCGCGGTAACGTGGAAAGCGCGGTTGGACGATCATCTGGGGTCATTCACGGTGGAGCCGCTGCGCAGCCGGGCCGTGAATGCGATGAGCGACCGCCTTGCACTTGCAGGTTTGAATGCGGTCTGCGGGCTGCTTGCTGTCGTGCTGCCAGAACGCGAGGCGCATGGCGCGCTATATGCGCAAACCGTCCAGCTGTTGGATTTACTCGGACAGACTGAGGTTTGGCCGCTGGCCTATCTGCGGTGGGAGCAGGCTCTGCTTGAGGATCTGGGCTTTGGCATGGATCTAAGCGCCTGCGCCGTGCGCGGCGTGAACGAGGATCTTGCTTTCGTTTCGCCGCGGTCAGGCCGCGCTGTGAGCCGAGAGGCGGCGGGTGAGTGGGCCGACCGCCTGCTGCTGCTACCGCCGGTCTTAGCCGGAAAGGGTGACGCCACGACACCCGAGATCATCAAGGCTTTGGCGACGACCGGCTATTTTGTTGAGCATCGCCTGATACGGTCGCTGGATGCCGGGCGGGTGTTGCCTGCGCGGAACAGATTGTTGGATGCGATTCAGCGATCGGAATAACGCCAGCGGAACGATCATCGGGGCGGGCGTGTTGTGACCAAAAGGAGGATCACCATGCTTTCACCATTCATTCAGATTATTGTGCAATCCGTCGGGGCCATCGTTTTCGTCGTAGCGCTGACGCGGGTGTTTGGCTTGCGATCATTTTCCAAAATGTCTGGCTTCGACTTTGCCGTCACGGTCGCCATCGGCTCGGTCGTGGCGACGACAACGATGTCGACGACGACGCCGTTCTGGCAAGGTGCTTTGGCGCTGGCGACACTTTTTAGCGTGCAGTTTATCATTGCGCAGGCGCGGTCCCGGTTGAAGGGGCTGGTTGATGTCACTGACAACGATCCGCTGCTGATCATGCGGGATGGTGAAATCTTGCATGACAACTTGCACCGCTCTGGCATGACGACGGGCGACCTAATCGGCAAGTTGCGCGAGGCGAACGCGCTGGAGTTTTCGCAGATCCGTGCCGTGGTATTCGAGCCGACGGGGGATGTTAGCGTGCTGCATGGTGACAAAATGGACGACAGATTGCTCGACGGCGTCCGGCAGGCATAATCGACACGCGATGTCGCGTTTGGCAAAGCGCAGCGTGCGGGGCGCTGTCACAGGCAAGGGGTCCAACAAGGTTCTCGCGCTATGATTGCGCCTCGCGCTCCGCTTTACCTGACCCACGCACCGACGCCCAAGATCAGCGATTTCGCCCGTCTGGCCGCGTTAGAGGCGTGCATCCGCGCGACGTTGTTGTCGGTCATGCCGCTTGTCATCTATCGCGCCTACGGCGATGCGGCGGTGGTCAGCCGGATTTATCTGTGCGTCGGCATAGGGTCGATGTTTTTCGGGCTGATGGTGCCCTTCGCGGCGCGCTATATTCCGCGCCGCTGGATGCTGACACTGGCCTGCGGGTTCTACCTTGCGGGTATCATGATGGCGCTGTTTGGCGGTGCGCAGGGTAAAGCGCTTGTGCTGCTGTTCAACGCCGTCGGCACGGTAACCTTTACCATCTGCCTGAACGCCTACGTCCTCGACTACATCAACCGGATCGAGCTGAGCCGCAATGAAGCGATGCGCATGGTCTATAGCGCTGTCCCGTGGAGCGTCGGGCCGATCCTTGGGGTGACGCTGCTGAACTGGTGGGAGCCAGCGCCGTTCATTTTGGCTGGCATCTTTGCGCTGGTTCTGGCGGCAGAGTTTTGGCGATTGCGGCTTGGGAACGGGCGGCAGATCGCGCGGGCGCGGGCACCTGCGCCTAATCCACTGGCGTATCTGGGGCGATTTGCCGCGCAGCCGCGGCTGATTGCGGGCTGGTTCTTTGCCGTCATGCGGTCTTGCGGGTGGTGGGTCTATATCGTCTATCTGCCGATCTTTTGCATCGAAGCGGGGCTTGGCGACAAGGTCGCGGCGATCGCGTTGAGCCTGAGCAACGGGCTGTTATTCACGACGCCGCTGATGCTGCGCAGGGTCAGGCGGATCGGGGTACGGCGTAGCGTGCGTTTGGGCTTTGCCGTCTCGTCCAGTCTGTTCATGGTGGGCTTTTTATTGTCAGGCTGGCCGTGGCTGACGGTGGCCAGCATCATGGTTGGGTCTGTTGCACTGGTTCTGCTCGACGTTTGCGGTGGCTTGCCGTTCCTGATGGCGGTGCGCCCGGCCGAGCGGACAGAGATGGTGGCCGTCTATGCGACCTTCCGCGACGCATCGGGGATCACGACGCCTGCCGTGGCCTCGATGATCTTGTTGGTCGCCCCGGTGGCGGGGATATTTGCGGCGTGCGGCATTGGATTGGCAGCCGGCTACATCGTAGCCGGCAACCTGCATCCGCGTTTGGGATTGCCCCGCGCGCAGCCAGCTTAGTCCAAAAGGCGGCGGGCGATCACTTGCGCCTGAATTTCGGCGGCGCCTTCAAAGATGTTCAGAATGCGCGCGTCGCACAGGATGCGGCTGATTTTGTATTCCAGCGCAAACCCGTTGCCGCCGTGAATCTGCAGCGCATTGTCGGCGCAGGCCCATGCGACGCGGGCACCCAACAGCTTTGCCATCCCGGCCTCTAGGTCGCAACGGCGGCCTTCGTCTTTTTCGTGGGCGCTGAAATAGGTCAGCTGGCGGGCAACCATGATCTCGACCGCCATCATCGCCAGCTTGCCGGACACGCGGGGAAAGTCGATCAGCGATTTGCCGAATTGCTTGCGGTCTTGTGCGTATTTCATGCCTTCATCAAGGGCAGATTGCGCCACGCCAATCGCACGGGCGGCCGTCTGGATGCGGGCGGATTCAAAGGTTTGCATCAGCTGCTTGAATCCCTTGCCCGTCTGCCCACCGAGCAGGTTTTCGCCCTTCACTGCAAAGCCGTCAAAGGCCAGTTCGTATTCTTTCATGCCGCGATAACCGAGGACTTCGATCTCTCCTCCGGTGATGCCGGGATCGGGAAAGGGGGCTTCATCGGTGCCTGGGGTCTTTTCGGCCAGAAACATCGACAAACCGCGATAGTCGGTGGTGTCCGGCTCGGTCCGAGCCAAAACGGTCATCACGTGGGTGCGGGCGGCGTGGGTGATCCAGGTCTTATTGCCGGTGATCTGCCAGTCGTCGCCGTCTGGCACAGCACGGGTGCGCAAAGCGCCCAGATCAGAGCCTGTGTTTGGTTCGGTAAAGACCGCCGTGGGCAGGATTTCACCGCTGGCCAGTTTCGGCAACCAGTGGGTTTTCTGGTCGTCCGTGCCGCCGCATAGGATCAGCTCTGCCGCGATTTCGGACCGGGTGCCGAGCGATCCGACACCGATATAGCCGCGCGACAATTCTTCTGACACGACGCACATGGCGGATTTCGACAGGCCGAAGCCGCCAAAGTCCTCTGGAATGGTCAGGCCGAAGACGCCCATCTCGGCCATCTCGTCGATGATCGCCATCGGGATCAGCTCGTCCTTCAGGTGCCAGTCGTGGGCGAAGGGTTCGACTTTTTCCCGGCTAAAGCGGCGGAACTGATCGCGGATCATCTCAAGCTCTGCGTCCAGACCCGATGCGCCGACTGTCAGCTCCGCGGCGCGGTCCTGCATCAGCTGCGCCAGCTTTGAGCGGGCCGCTTGCGTATTGCCGCGTGCCATCAAGGCGGCGGGGGCGGGGGCGTTCAGCGGCGCAAGCTCTGCTGGGGTCAGGCTAAGGTCGGCGGCACGCACGACCTCTGTTTGGTTCATCTGGATACCGCCAGCGATCTGGGACAGGTATTCGCCAAAGGCGATCTGCAGGATCAACGCTTCGACCTCGCTAAAGCGGTTATCAGTGGTCAAGCGGTCGGCCCAAGACTGCATTTGCTGCAAGGCCTGGGCATATGTCGCCAGCCAAGCAAGCCCATGCGCGGCGGTCTGGTGCTGTTCAATTAACTGCGCAGAGATACGGCCATTTTCGGTAACAAGTCCGGCGACGGCGGATTTGGCGCTGTCTGTAATCGCCAGAACGGGTGCAAGCGCTGATCTGGTCAGATCGGTCAGGTTCGCCAGAATTACAGTGTCTGTCATGGGGCCTGCTCCGTCGTGTGCCATCAGCTTGTCCTCGTTATGTTGCAGTTGCACGGATAATACGTTTGCACTTGCAGCGCAATATTGATGCGCAATTATGTCAATAATAATACGAAAATGTCGCGGTTGATTTGCGTGGCGCTTGGGTTACGGATCGCGCAATGTGCCGCCAATATGACTGATATCCTCGCTGTAATCCCGCTTCATCTTGTCCTTTTTGCCTGTCTGGTGACGCTGCTTGGCGGCTTTATCAAAGGGGCAGTCGGCTTTGCGATGCCACTGATCATGATCAGTGGTATGGGCATCCTGATTGATCCGCAGCTTGTTGTCGCGGGAATCATCTTGCCGATTCTTGTTAGCAACGGATGGCAGATTGCTCGCTCTGGCCTTGGCCCTGCGCGGGCGGCGGTTGCAGAACACTGGCGTTATCTGCTGATTGTCTGCGTGATGATCCTTGTGTCGGCGCAGTTCCTGACGTCGATATCCGCCGATACGATGTTCGTGATCCTTGGTGTGCCGGTTGTCGCGCTCTGTGCAGTGCAGCTCCTTGGCTGGCAGCCCACGATCCCGGGGCATTTGCGCAGACCCTTTGAGTGGGGCGCGGGATTAGCTGCAGGTACGCTTGGCGGACTTGCCGGGACATGGGGACCGCCGACGGTGCTGTATCTGCTGGCGTTGCGCACGCCGCGGGCAAAGCAGATGGCTGTGCAGGGCGTTATCTATGGCCTTGGTTCTGTGATGCTTTTCCTGGGTCACCTGAAATCGGGTGTGTTGAACGCGCATACGTGGCAGCTGTCAGCGCTGCTGGTCGTGCCTGCCGTGATCGGAATGTGGGCCGGATTCCGCCTGGGTGATCGTTTTAATCAAGAGATGTTCCGCAAGGTGACGCTGCTGGTTTTGATCGTGGCAGGAATTAACCTGATCCGTCGCGGATTGATGGGCTGACTTAAGACAGCAGCTCTTCAAACCCGCAGATACGGGCCAGTTCGGGCGCATCCTTTGGGGCAACGACGTCAAACGTGGTGCGATACAAAATCTCGCCATTTTTGACCGCTTCCATTTCCCACGTGCCCTGCACCAGTTCGTAGGCGAAATCGAATTGGTAGAACGTCAGCGACGGCGTGCCGCCATCAATTCGCGTAAGGAAGCTTTGCTGCGTTGCGCCGTCCTTGCCCATCGGCGGGTGGGTGACGGTCATCGTGACGTCGGACAAGCCCAATATGTCGGCGGTCAAGGTTTTTACACCGAACCCAATCCCCAGCACGGCCGGCACGCGGCGCGACATGGACACGAATGGCGGATCTTCGTTGACCAGATGGGTGACGCCCGCAACGGTGCCGGGCGCGGGTGCATCGCCGACAGAGGGCGGCGGGCAGATGACGCCGCTTTCCAACGCGCCAATCGCAGGGCTGACGAAGGTGTCAGGCGCAGCGCATACGGGCGTTGCAAGCAGGATTGATATGAAAAGGGTCAGGCGCATGGCCTGACCCTAATCAATTTAGCGGCGCTGAACAGGCACCATTTCAAAAGGCAGCGCCCCTTAGCCGATCGCGGCTGCCTTGACGTCTTCGTCAATGAACGGGACGTATTTGGCAAAGTTGTCCGAGAACATCTGCACCAGCTTGGCCGCTTGCGCATCGTATGCAGTTGGGTCGGCCCACGTATCGCGCGGGTTCAGCAAGACCGTATCGACGCCTTCGCAGGCTACGGGCACGTCAAAGCCAAAGTTCGGATCCTTGCGGAAGCTTTCTTCAGCCAGGCTGCCGTCAAGTGCGGCGGTCAGCAGCGCGCGGGTTGCCTTGATCGGCATCCGCGAGCCTGTGCCGTAGGCCCCGCCGGTCCAGCCGGTGTTGACCAACCAGCAGGTGGCACCGTGGGTCGCGATCTTTTCCTGCAACAGCTTGCCGTAGACTTCTGGCCGACGCGGCATGAAGGGCGCGCCAAAGCAGGTGGAAAACGTCGGCTCTGGCTCTGTCACACCGCGTTCGGTGCCAGCGACCTTGGATGTGAAGCCGGACAGGAAGTGATACATCGCTTGCGCTGGTGTCAGGCGGCTGATCGGTGGCAGCACACCAAAGGCATCGCAGGTCAGCATGATGATGTTTTTAGGGTGACCACCAAGCGCGGTGTCCGACGCATTAGAGATGTAATCGAGCGGGTAAGCGCAGCGCATGTTTGCGGTCAGGCTAGTGTCGTCAAAGTCGAGTTCCAGCGTGTCCGGGTCGTGTACCATGTTTTCGATGACCGTGTGCGGCATCGCGCAGGTGGCGTAGATTTCTGGCTCTGCCTCTGCCCGCAGGTTGATCGTCTTGGCGTAGCAGCCACCTTCAAAGTTAAAGACGCCGCGATCGGACCAGCCATGTTCATCGTCGCCGATCAGCGTCCGGGCCGGGTCGGCGGACAATGTTGTCTTGCCCGTGCCAGACAGGCCAAAAAATACGGCCGTATCAACAGGGTTCCCTGTCGCGTGATTAGCTGAGCAGTGCATCGGCATGATGCCTTTATCGGGCAGCAAGTAATTTAAAAGCGTAAAGACCGACTTCTTATTTTCGCCAGCATATTCTGTGCCGCCGATCAGGATCAGCTTTTTCGCAAAGTTCAGCGCGATGACGGTCTCGCTTCGGCAGCCATGCTTGGCTGGGTCGGCTTTGAAGCTGGGAACGTTGATGATGGTGAATTCTGGCGCAAAGCTGCTCAGTTCAGAATGCTCTGGCCGGCGCAGCAGGTGACGGATGAACAGGCCGTGCCATGCGAGTTCTGTCACGACGCGCACATCCAAGCGGTACGCAGGGTCCGCGCCGCCGAACAGGTCCTGCACATAGGCCGTGCCGCCGTTCATGTGCGCCAGCATATCGGCGTAAAGCGTGTCGAACTTGGCCGGGTCCATAGGCGGGTTGTTGTCCCACCAGATCGTGTCTTCGACCTCTGGCGTGCGTACAACGAACTTGTCTTTTGGCGACCGGCCCGTGTGTTTGCCGGTGGTCACAAGGAAAGTGCCGCCCTTGCCGTTGATGCCTTCACCATTCGCAACAGCGGCGGTCTGAAGGTCGGCGGCGGACATGTTATAATAGACAGCGCCCAGTCCGGTGATGCCTTGGTTTTCAAGTTTCATCGCGGGGTTGACCGTTCCGTGGTCCATGGGTGCGCTCCTTGGGGTTTGTGGCCTCTTTGGCTGACCCCTCTTAGCACCATGCTTTTGCGACCGAACAGACCGGAATTGCGACGTTAGCGCAACCAGCGACATGTTAGCGCAACCAAGGCGGCGTCTTGCGCAACTTTGTGACCCATTAGCCATTCCTTTGCGTTTTGTGCCGCAAATAAGGCACGGATCAGCGCTTGATTCGCGATAGAGGGTTGATTCGCTATGGCAAAAGCATGAAAGATTCTGGGAAAAGCAGTTAATAACAACAATCGAGCAGTAGGGGAAAACCCATGGCCAGGATCGCACTTGTCGATGACGATCGAAATATTCTGACATCCGTGTCAATGACACTCGAGGCTGAAGGCTTCGAGGTGGAAACCTATAACGACGGTCAGTCCGCGTTGGATGCCTTTAACAAGCGCATGCCAGATATGGCTGTCCTTGATATTAAGATGCCGCGCATGGATGGCATGGATCTGTTGCAGCGACTGCGGCAGAAAACCTCTATGCCCGTGATCTTTTTGACGTCGAAAGACGACGAAATTGACGAAGTGTTGGGCCTGCGTATGGGCGCTGATGACTACGTCAAAAAGCCGTTTAGCCAGCGTCTGTTGGTAGAGCGTATCCGCGCGCTGCTGCGCCGTCAGGATGTGATTGGCGGCGAAGTCGTGGAAGAGACCGAGGACAACAAGGTCATGGTCCGCGGAGAGCTGACAATGGACCCCCTGCGGCACGCGGTGAAGTGGAAGGGCAACGATGTGTCGTTGACCGTCACCGAATTCCTGCTGTTGCAGGCGCTGGCGCAGCGTCCCGGTTTCGTGAAGTCGCGGGATCAGTTGATGGACGTCGCCTATGACGACCAGATTTATGTGGACGACCGTACAATCGACAGCCATATCAAGCGTTTGCGCAAGAAAATGCGTCAGGCCGATGACGAGTTTTCGGCAATCGAAACGCTTTATGGTATCGGTTATCGGTATAACGAAGCCTGATCATGAGCGAGGCCGCCCGCCATATTGATGTGCGCGATCTGAACTCCGTGCGGCGTGCCGCACGGAACGAGCCTGATCTTGTGCTGGGCGACGACTGGATCGCGCCGCAATCGGCAAACGAGCAGGAAATGCTGCGCCATCGCAAAAAGCGGCGGATGGTGAACCTACGGTCCTCTCCGATTGCGCGCAAAATCATTACTTTCAATTTGTTAGCCATGATTTTGCTCGTGTCCGGCGTGCTCTACTTGAACCCATCGCGCGATAATCTGGCATATCAGCGCGCTTCTGGCTTGGTGAACGAGGCAGAACTGATCGCCGATGTTCTAGAAGCCCGTATGCCTTTGACCGCGCCCGTTGATCTGGCCAGCGGCGATGGGATCGATGTGGTTCGTACGTTGAACGATATGGACCTGCGCGGCGGCATCATCGTCAATATATTCGGGCCAACAGGTCGCCAACTGGCGACAGCAACCGGTAAATCCAGTGCTGCTGCCGTTAAAGAACTTCAACCCGACGATAGCCGCACTATTATCACTGACGCCCTATCGCGGGCGTGGACTGCGCTGCGCAATCTGGTTCCTGCGGATCAAACCTTGTCCGCAGATCCGCTGACACTCACCGCTGAAGACGTGGCGCGGGTGATGGAGCGTGGCATTGATGTACGGGCTTTGCAGACTGCGCTTGGTACAAATTTCGTCGTCGCGACGGCGATCGAACAAGATGGTCGCCCCGTCGGCGTCGTGTCCATCACCAGCGCCGCGGGCGAATTGGATGCGCTTGTTAGCCGAGAGCGCGAGCAAGTGTTGCGCCTGTTTTTGGTCAGCATGGCAGTTAGTGTGATTCTAAGCCTTGTGCTTGCCTCGACCATTGCGAATCCGCTGGCTGACCTTGCCGCTGCCGCAGAATTGGGCCGCGACAAGAACGCGCGTAAAATGGCCCCGACGCGCATCCGCATTCCCGACCTCACGGCGCGGCCGGATGAAATTGGCCGCTTGTCGGGTGCTTTGCGTGGCATGGTGCAGGCGCTTTATGAGCGGATCGAGGGGAATGAGCAGTTCGCTGCTGACGTCGCGCACGAGATTAAAAACCCGCTCGCCTCTCTTCGCTCTGCCGTTGGGTCGCTGCGGATCGTCAAGAAAGAAGAGCATCGCGAAAAGCTACTAGAAGTGATCGAACATGACGTCCGCCGTCTGGATCGCCTCGTAAGTGACATCTCGAACGCGTCGCGTCTGGATTCAGAGCTTGTCAAAGAAGAAGAAGAGACATTCGATCTGCTTAGAATGTTGGGCAATCTGAATGAATTCCTTGGCCGCGAGGCCGAAAGTAAGGGAATCGAATACATCTCTGACCTGCCGGATCAGGGGATCATGGTTCAAGGCCTAGAGGGACGCTTGGCGCAGGTTTTCGTAAACCTGATTACCAACGCGATTTCGTTCTGCGAAGACGGCGATGCCATTCGCGTTTGGGCGCGCCGCCGCGAAAACCGGATCCTTGTCGTGGTTGAAGATACCGGCCCCGGCATTCCTGACGGCGCGCTGACTAAGATCTTCAAGCGCTTCTACTCCGAGCGCCCAGAGGGACAGTTCGGTAACAATTCGGGGCTCGGCCTTGCGATCAGTAAACAGATCGTCGAGGCGCATGGCGGCGTAATTTGGGCGGAAAATATTCGCCCAACCGAAGTCGACGTCACTTCAGATCCGCTTGGTGCGCGGTTTGTTGTGGGCTTGCCGGTTTAATTCGTGACCGAAACGATCCACGCAAGCGCCGTGTCTTGGAACGGGCGCGGCATGTTGATTCGTGGTGCATCAGGGTCTGGAAAGTCAGCGCTGGCGTTGGAGCTTATGGCCTTTGGCGCAGACTTGATTGGCGATGATCGCATCATATTGTCCCGCCGTGTGGACCACGTCGTCGCAAGTTGCCCGGCAGCTTTGCGCGGCATGATCGAGGCGCGGGGTGTTGGCATTCTGCGGGCCAAGCCTGCCTCACCCGCGCCGCTCGTCTGTATTGTCGATCTTGATCAAACCGCCGAGGGCCGATTGCCGCATCTGCAAAGTCTAACGCTTTTGGGATGTAACCTGCCTTTAATTCAACGGCCAATCGGCGTATCCTTTGCCCCAGCCCTTCTGCAATACCTGCGCGCGGGCCGGATCGCTTGATGACTGAAACCGCTTCATCTGCCGAAGATCTATCGGGCCCCCGCATTGTGCTGGTCACTGGGCCTTCTGGTGCTGGCCGATCGACGGCGATCAATGCCCTAGAAGACATCGGTTTCGAAGTGATCGACAACCTGCCTTTGTCGTTGCTACCGCGTCTTCTGGATGGCGCAGTCGCAGGGCCGCTGGCGCTTGGGCTTGATGTGCGCAACCGGGATTTCAGTACCAATGCCCTGATCGAAGCGATTGACCGCTTGAGCCGTGTGATGGGACATGACGCGCAGGTTCTGTTTCTGGACGCAGACGATGACGTGCTGATCCGGCGCTATTCCGAAACGCGCCGGCATCATCCGCTAGCGCCCGCTGGGCCGCCACAGGCCGGGATTGCCGCGGAAAAAGAGCTTTTGGGCCCGATTCGTACCCGCGCTGATGTGCTTGTCGACACCTCGGATCTGTCGCCGCACGACCTGCGCAGCGAGGTTGAACGTCTGTTCGCCCAAGGTAAGGGCAAGCTGCTTGGCATTTCCGTGCAGTCTTTTTCTTACAAGCGCGGTCTGCCGCGAGGGCTGGACATGGTGTTTGACTGCCGCTTTTTGCGCAATCCGCATTGGGATCCGCTGCTGCGCGCGTTGGACGGCCGGGATGCTGATGTGGCAGCCTATGTCGCGCAAGATCCGCGATTTGATCCGTTTGTGGGGCAAATTAAAGGCCTGCTTGATTTGGTGCTACCAGCGCACAAAGACGAGGGGCGCGCGCATCTGTCAATCGGTCTGGGTTGTACCGGCGGGCAACACCGGTCTGTCGTCCTGACCGAAAGGCTGGCAGCATCCCTTGCGCTAGACGGCTGGCCCGTATCTAAACGCCACAGGGAAATGGAACGCCGCGACGGAACTGGGATTGGGTCTGGGGCCAGCGGAGTGCGGGGACAGAACGCTTGATCGGAATCGTCATCGTGGCGCACGGGAACCTGGCGCGAGAATATCTGTTGGCGGTCGAACATGTTGTCGGACGCCAAGACGGGATTCAGGCAATTGCGATTGCGCCGGATGATGACCGCAATGCCAAACAGGCCGAGATTTGTGATGCTGCTGACGCCGTCGATACGGGGCAGGGGGTTATCATCGTAACCGATATGTTTGGCGGATCTCCCAGTAACCTAAGCCTGCGCGCGTGCAGCCCGGACAACCGTCGGATCCTATATGGAGCCAACCTGCCAATGCTGATTAAGCTGGCGAAATCGCGTGGCAAATCCGTGCCCGACGCGGTGAATGCGGCGATTGAGGCCGCACACCGCTATATTAATTCTCATATCGTGGGACCGCAGTGACAATGGCTCAAACGCGCCTCAAGATACAAAACGTTAAGGGGCTTCACGCCCGCGCCTCGGCGAAATTAGTGGAAGTCGTAGAGGCCCATGATGCCACGGCGACAGTCAGCAAGGACGGCATGCAAACGGGCGGCGACAGCATTATGGGACTGCTGATGCTGGCTGCGACCGTCGGCAGCTGGATCGACGTGGAGACAAGCGGTCCTGACGCGCAGGCCTTGTCCGATGCAATAACGGCGCTTGTCGATGACAAATTCGGCGAAGGCGGCTAAGTCAGGCGGCGCGGCGACCGCGCCCCAAAATACGCCAATCGTTTATGACCGTAGGACGCTGAGCTATGCGTCGTCTTTTGACGGTCCGTTCCGGCAAGGCTTTATCCGAACCGTTGAATGGATGACGGGCAAGATGACCGTCATTCGCATGGTGCGCGCTTACGAGCAGGCTGGCCCGGCGACGGGGCAGGCATTTTGGTCAGCGACACTTGCCGCACAAGGCATTCGTGTGACGACGCCAGAAGATCAGATTGCCCATATCCCGCAGACAGGGCCGGTGATTCTGGTCGCCAATCATCCCCATGGCATGGTTGATGGGATGGTTTTGGCAGAACTGATTGGCCGCCGGCGCCCTGATTACCGCATTCTAAGCCGGTCGCTGCTGACGTCCCTTGACGCGGAAGCGACACGTTTCATGATTTCCGTCCCGTTTCCGCACCAGCCTGATGCGCAGGCCAAGATGATCGAAATGCGCCGTCAGGCGATGGATCATCTTTCGCAAGACGGCATGATCGCTTTGTTCCCGTCCGGCGTCGTCGCATCTGCGCCGCGCGCCTTCGCCAAAGCCGAGGAGGCAGAGTGGAACGTCTTTACCGCCAAGTTGATCCGCATGTCCGGCGCAACCGTGGTCCCTTGCTTTTTCCCAAGTGCAAATTCACGCGCCTACCAAATCGCCAACCGAATTTCACCGTTGCTGCGCCAAAGCCTTTTGCTGCATGAGGTTGCCCGTACGCGAAACACAGTTTTCGCGCCGGTGGTCGGGCAGGCGATACCTTATGATGATCTTAACGCGCGCATTGCCGATCCGCGGGGGCTGATGGCATGGCTACGGGCGCAAACGCTGGCCTTGGGTCAGCGTGTCGGCACCGGGGTATCGCCGCGATAGTCATAGAACCCGCGCTGTGATTTGCGGCCAAGCCACCCCGCCTCTACATATTTGGTAAGCAGGGGGCAGGGGCGGTATTTGGTGTCGGCCAGCCCGTCATGCAGGACGTTCATGATCGCAAGGCATGTATCTAGTCCGATGAAGTCGGCCAGTTCGAGCGGCCCCATGGGGTGATTTGCACCCAGCTTAAGGGACGTATCGATCGATTGCACCGATCCGACGCCTTCATACAGCGTATAAATCGCCTCGTTGATCATCGGCATGAGGATCCGGTTCACGATGAAGGCTGGGAAGTCTTCGGATGCGGTAGAAGTTTTGCCAAGGCGCGCCACGACAGCCTCGCAGGCGCGGAAAGTCGGCTCGTCTGTTGCAATGCCGCGGATCAATTCCACCAGCTGCATGATCGGCACGGGGTTCATAAAGTGGAAGCCCATGAACCGTTCGGGCCGATCCGTGCGGGACGCCAGACGGGTGATCGAGATCGAAGAGGTGTTCGACGTGAGAATCGTGTCCTGCTTCAGATGGGGAAGCAGATCCTCGAAAATGGCCTGTTTGATCGTCTCGCGCTCTGTCGCGGCCTCGATAATGAGGTCGGTCTGGCCTAAATCGGTCAATTTCGCGGTGGTCACGATGCGTTTCATGGCCGCGTTTTTTGCGGCATCGTCGATCAAATCCTTGGACACTTGGCGTGTCAGATTTCGGTCAATCAAGGCCACGGCGCGGTCCAGCGCATCCTGACTGACATCCGTCAAAAGCACATCATATCCTGCAACTGCAAAGACATGCGCGATGCCGTTGCCCATTTGGCCGGCCCCCACGATACCAACGCGTTCGATTGCCATGTCTATGATCCTTTGTCTGACGTGACCGCAGCATAGGCCGTGCTGCGTAGCGCCATCAAGCGCCAGTGATCATTAAAATCAGGCTTAAATCCCTAACTTAGCGAAATCGAAATACGAATCCGCGAATCTGCAATCCAAGGATGACGAAACGATCTGTGGTGAAGCGAATGAAGCATGATGAAATCGATAGTGCCGGACTGCACTATGCCCCTTGTCGCTATGGGTTATCCCGCATTTTCTTTCGCGGGCCCAAACGGCGGTTAGACACGCCCTATGTCGCGTTTGTTGGCGGGACAGAGACATTTGGCAAATTTATCGACCGGCCACTGGCCGCGCTGGTAGAGCGGGAAATTGGGCAAACCTGCGTGAACTTGGGCTGTGTGAATGGTGGGGTCGATGCCTTTGTGAACGATCCGACCATCATGGCGACGTGCCATGACGCCAAGGTGACTGTGGTACAGGTGATGGGGGCAAATTACCTGTCGAACCGGTTCTATTCGGTGCATCCGCGCCGGAATGACCGCTTTTTGCGTGCATCGACTGTGATGCAGGCAATCTTTTCCGACGTGGATTTCGCGGATTTTACCTTTACGCGCCACATGCTGACCAGCCTTTACGCCCGGTCCCCCGAAAGGTTTGACATCGTCGTGTCAGAGCTGAGAGAGGCTTGGGTCGCGCGGATGCGCAATATGCTGAACCAGATCGGTCCGCGCACCATTCTGCTTTGGTTTTCAAAGGAACCGTTGTCTGACGTCCCGTGGGATTCGCGGCCTGGCAAGCTGTCAGCCGATCCGTTGTTCATCACCGCGAGTATGATTGACCAACTGCGCCCGCAAGTTTTGAGCGTGGTCGAGGCGCAGCCAAGTCCGGTTGCTTTGTCGATGGGCACCAAGGGGATGTATTTTTCCCCCGCGCAAGCCAAGGCCGCGTCCGAGATGTTGAGTATCGGCTGCCATCAAGAGGCCGCTGCCAAGTTGGTGCCTGCTCTGCAGCAGATCCTGCACAAAGCGGCGTGACATAAAAAAAGGGCGCGCCAGATGAGCGCGCCCTTTTCCATTGATAGCAGCGAGTGCTTACAGCTTTTCGGTTAGCTCTGGCACCGCATCAAACAGGTCTGCGACAAGGCCGTAATCTGCGACCTGAAAGATTGGTGCCTCTTCGTCCTTGTTAATCGCGACGATGATTTTGCTGTCCTTCATGCCAGCCAAGTGCTGGATGGCACCGGAAATGCCGACGGCCACATACAGGTCGGGTGCGACGACCTTACCGGTCTGACCAACCTGCCAGTCATTGGGAGCATAGCCCGAATCGACTGCAGCGCGGGACGCACCGACAGCGGCACCCAGCTTGTCCGCCAGTTTTTCGATCATGGCAAAGTTTTCTTCAGAGCCAAGTCCGCGGCCGCCAGACACAACGACGCCAGCCGACGTCAGTTCCGGCCGGTCAGAGGCCGCAACTTTGTCTTCGATCCACTCGGACAGGTTTGGGTTGCCCGCGGCGTCGATCGTATCGACTGAAGCGGACCCGTCCATGCCAGCAGCATCAAACCCTGCGGTGCGCACGGTCAGAACCTTGATCGCGTCAGCTGATTTAACAGTCTGGATCGCGTTACCTGCGTAGATCGGACGCTCAAACGTGTCCGCATCGACGACCGCAGTCACCTCAGAGATGATCTGACAATCCAGCAACGCGGCGACGCGCGGCATGACATTCTTGGCGTCCGTCGTGCCCGGCGCGGCGATGTGGGTGTAGTCACCCGCCAGCTTGACGATCAGGTCGGCCGTTGGCTCTGCCAGACGGTGACCCAGCGCGGCATCTTCGGCGCAAAGCACGCGTGCGACGCCGTCGATTTTGGCCGCTTCGGCAGCAGCAGCGGATGCAGAGGCACCCGCACACAGGACCGTCACATCGCCCAGGGATCTCACAGCCGCGACGGCCTTGCCGGTGGCATCAGCGTTCAGCGCGCCGTCGGTGACTTCACCAATCAGAAGAACAGCCATTACACAGCCCCCGCTTCTTTAAGTTTCGCGACGAGTTCGTCGACGGATTTCACGATGATACCGGCAGAGCGTGTAGCGGGCTCGCTGGTTTTGACGACCGTCAGGCGCGGGCTGACGTCAACGCCGTAATCAGCGGGCGTTTTTTCATCCAGCGGCTTTTTCTTGGCCTTCATGATGTTCGGCAGCGACGCATAGCGCGGCTCGTTCAGGCGCAGGTCGACGGTCACGACTGTCGGCATTTTGACCTTGATGGTCTGCAAGCCGCCATCAACTTCGCGCGTCACAGTCGCATGATCGCCATCGATTCCGACTTCGGAGGCGAATGTCGCCTGCGACCAGCCCAGCAGCGCGGCCAGCATCTGACCGGTGGCGTTCATGTCGTTATCGATCGCCTGTTTGCCGCAGAGCACGAGGCCCGGCTGCTCCTCGTCGACGATCGCTTTGAGGATTTTTGCAACGGCCAACGGTTCGATGTCCGTGTGGACATCGTCAGCGGCTACGACAAGAATCGCACGGTCCGCGCCCATGGCGAGGGCGGTGCGCAGGGTTTCCTGCGCTTGCTTTACGCCGATAGATACGGCGATGACTTCTTCGACCTTACCTGCTTCACGCAGGCGGATCGCCTCTTCTACGGCGATTTCGTCGAAAGGGTTCATCGACATTTTTACGTTGGCCAGATCGACACCTGAACCGTCCGCTTTGACGCGAACCTTCACGTTATAGTCGATCACGCGTTTGACCGGCACCAATACCTTCATCGCGTATCACTCCCATCTTTTTACAAAACTTGCCTTTTGAGACATCAACCGCGCCTGAAAGGCAACAGGGCAAAACGGCTTGGACGCAGCGTCCTGACGTTCGCGTCAACTTGTCGGTAGCAATTTAGCGGTTCGCGCCGGGCACCCACAGCACGTCGGAACGGCCATCATCGTTAGCTATGCGGCTGGCCTGAAAGAACCAATCCGACAAACGATTAAGATATTTCAGCGCGGCAGGGTTCACGTCGTCCTGCGCGGCAAGTTCGACACACAAGCGTTCCGCCCGCCGGGACACGGTGCGGCACAGATGCAAATGTGCAGCCAGTGCAGAGCCACCCGGCAGAACAAAGCTGCGCAGCGGTTCGACCGCTTGGGTCATGGCGTCGATTTGCGATTCGAGGCGGTCCACTTGCGTATCTGACATCCGCAGGGGTGGATATTCGGCGCTGGCATCGGCGGCCATATCGGGCCGGCACAGGTCTGCCCCCAGATCGAACAGATCATTCTGGATCATGGCCAGTTGCGCGTCGATTTCGCCATCCGCATGAAGCCGCGCCATGCCCACGGTGGCATTGGTTTCATCGACAGTGCCATAAGTGTTGACCCGGTCATCGTATTTCTTAACGCGGCTGCCATTCCCAAGCGCCGTTTCGCCCGCGTCGCCGGTGCGCGTGTAAATTTTGTTCAGAACAACCATGGATCAATGCCCCCGTAGATAGACGAAAAGAAGGATCATCGCGATCGCGACGGCCTGAAGCCCGATCCGCCAGCGCATGATCTTATTCGCGTTTTTGCGATTATATTCGCCGCCTTTGCCAAAACTGCCGATGCCTAAGATCAGGACGGCCAAAACGGCAAGGCAGGCGACTGCGACCAGAATGAAAAGTGGATCGTTGGCCATGGGTCCCCCGGTTATAACGTTGCAAGCCGACATAGCACCGCCGGGCCCGAAGGCCAGACAGCTTAGTTGCGTGAAATCAGCGCATCCTGCGCCCACACCGGCAAAACGCGCCGCATGATCGCCGCAAGATAGGTTGGCACGGTGATATAGTACCGCGCTTTCGGCTTTGGATGCTCTAGCGCGTGGCGCAGTTTCGCGGTCACGGCGCTGGCGGGAAGCTGGAATTTATCCTCGCCGCCTTCGTATAGGCGTTTGGTCAGGTCAGGGTATTGCGCCGCCCGGGCAGAGGTTTCGGGCGTAAACCAGCGTTCAAAATGCGGAATCGCGTTTTCGCGGATGCGCGATGCGATCGGGCCGGGTTCAAGAAGAATCACCTTGATCGGTGTGTCGCGCATTTCCAACCGCAACACGTCGGTCAGCCCTTCCAGTGCAAATTTCGTCGCGACGTAGGCTCCGCGCCATTTGTAGCCCACCAGCCCAAGCACGGATGAACAGTTTACGATCCGGCCGTGCCCCTGCGCGCGCATGACTGGAATGACCCGGCAGGTCAGATCGTGCACGCCAAACAGGTTGGTTTGGAAAATCGACTCAAGTCCGCCACGCGGCAAATCCTCGACCGCGCCGGGGCAGGCAAAGGCACCGTTGTTATAAAGCGCATCCAGCGTGCCGCCGGTGGCCGCCAAAACGTCGGCAAGCCCGGCGGCGATGCTGTTTGTGTCGGTGTAATCGATTTGCGGGCTATCGAAGCCTTCGCCGCGCAGCCGTTCGCAATCGCTGGCTTTTCGGCAAGACGCAAAGACGCGCCACCCTGCATCCCGAAGGCCATGGGCCGCATCATAACCGATGCCAGAAGAGCATCCCGTGATTAAAACTGTACGCTGTGTCATGCGCCCTGTTTGGTCTGCGCCGGGCGGGCACGCAAGCTGTTTAGCCCCCCGTCAGCAGCCGTTCGGCCATCCAGCCCATCTGTCCCGTGCCCACAACCCGCACGCGGACCCAGCCGTTGCCGTCGCTTTCCACCACTTCGGTTTGAGTGCCACGCGGCAGTGTGTCCAGCACGTCAAAGCTGGTGTCGGGGCCTGCGCGCATGTTGACTGCACGGCCCGCGACTTCGCGCAGCGGCGCAATGTCTGGGCTAGCCACAGCGGCTGGCGCGGGGGCGGATAAAGACGTGAACGCTGGCTCAATACTGGTCACACCGACAGACGAGCCGTCAAAAGCGGGCGCAGTCTGAAGGCTCGCCGGTTCCACAATCACAGTATCGGTCTGCGCTGGTGGCACCTGGGGCTGCACGGGAATCGCTACGGTTTCGGGCGCGGCAATCGTGATTGGCTCTGCTTGTTCAACCGAGATCTCCTGAGGCTCGGGCGCAGCGGTCGCCTGTGTCTCGGGCGCATATGACGCACCGCCGGACATGACATAAAACGCCCAGGCCAGAATGGCGAAGGTTCCGACGATAAATTTGCCCAAAACAGAGCCCCCAGTAATAAGTCAATCGCGCTTGGCAGTCGCAATACGAACACCATAACGTGATTCTTAGTTCCACCTGCGGGGAATTTCCCGCCCGTTGGCCCCACTGCCGCCTTTACGACTATCCAGCGCTTCGCTAAGTCTGCCGGTCATGAGCGATGCAATCGACGACACCCCAAATCCGAACGACGTAACCGAAACGCTGCGCCACGCGATTGGCGAGCGGTATCTGACCTACGCGTTATCCACGATCATGAACCGCGCGCTGCCCGATGCGCGCGACGGGCTAAAGCCTGTGCATCGCCGAATCCTTTACGCGATGCGAGAGCTGAAGCTGGCCTCGAACGGGGGCTTCCGTAAGTCCGCCAAGATTTCCGGCGACGTGATGGGTAACTATCACCCGCACGGCGATGCCGCGATTTATGACGCGATGGCGCGTTTGGCGCAGGACTTTAACGTCCGTTATCCGCTGGTTGATGGCCAAGGTAACTTTGGCAACATCGACGGCGATAACCCCGCTGCTGCGCGTTACACCGAAGCGCGGATGACCGCTGCCGCCGAAGCCCTGATGGAGGGGCTGAACGAGAACGCCGTCGATTATCGCCCGAACTATGACGGCACACTGGAAGAACCCGTTGTCTTTCCGGCCGCCTTTCCGAATCTGCTGGCCAATGGCTCTAGCGGTATCGCCGTCGGCATGGCGACAAATATCCCGCCCCATAACCTGCACGAGCTGATCGACGCTTGTCTGCATCTGATTAAGTCGCCGAACGCGGGCGACGATACCTTGATGCAATATATCCCCGGTCCCGACTTTCCGACCGGCGGTGTCATTGTCGAAAAGCCGCAGGCCATTGCCGACGCTTATCGCACCGGTCGTGGCAGCATCCGCCTGCGCGCAAGGTACGAGGTCGAGGATCTTGGCCGCGGTCAGTGGCAAGTTGTCGTCACAGAAATTCCCTATCAGGTGCCCAAATCCCGCCTGATCGAAAAGCTGGCCGAGATTGTGCAGACCAAAAAGGTCCCGCTGCTGGCCGACGTGCGCGACGAATCTGCCGACGACGTGCGCATCGTGCTGGAACCGCGCGCCAAGACCGTCGACCCCGAAATGCTGATGGGCATGCTGTTCCGCAACTCCGATCTGGAAATCCGGTTCAGCCTGAACATGAACGTGCTGATCGACGGCCTTGTGCCCAAGGTCTGCAGCGTCAAAGAAGTGCTGCGCGCGTTCCTCGACCATCGCCGGGACGTGCTGCTGCGCCGGTCGCAGTACCGTCTGGAAAAGATCGACCACCGCCTAGAGGTGCTCGAAGGCTTTATCATTGCCTTCCTCAACCTTGACCGGGTCATCGACATTATCCGCTATGATGACGATCCGAAAAAGGCGCTGATGGTCGAGGACTGGTCCAAGACCCACGTCCGTGCCGTCAACGAAAAGGATTATGTCTCGCCCATGGTGGCTGGGGCCGATCCTGAAATCAGCCTGACGGAAGTGCAGGTCGAAGCGATCCTGAACATGCGCCTGCGGTCCTTGCGCCGTCTGGAAGAGATGGAGCTGATCGCCGAACGCGACGCGTTGATGGAAGAGCGGGCCGGCCTAGAAGACCTGATGGACGACGAAGGTCTGCAGTGGAAGCGCATCTCGGAGCAGTTGCGCGAAACGCGCAAACAGTTCGGTAAGGACAGCAAAGGCGGCGCGCGCCGCACGACATTTGCCGAAGCTGGCGAAGTTGCTGATGTGCCGCTGGAGGCCATGATCGCGAAAGAGCCGATCACGGTCGTCTGTTCGCAGATGGGCTGGATCCGCGCCTTGACCGGTCATGTGCCGCTGGACCGCGAGCTGAAATTCAAGGACGGCGACGCCCCGCGATTCGCCTTCCACGCTGAAACGACGGACAAACTGCTGGTCTTCGGCTCGACCGGGCGATTCTATACGGTGCAGGCCAGTACGCTGCCCGGCGGGCGCGGCATGGGAGAGCCGCTGCGCCTGATGGTCGATTTGCCGAACGAGGCGCAGATCGTCGATATCATGATCCACCGCCCCGGCGGCCGCCTTCTTGTTGCGTCGTCCGAAGGTGACGGTTTCGTCGTGCCAGAGGATGACGTCATCGCCCAGACCCGCGCTGGCAAACAGGTGCTGAACGTCAAGGATGGCGTGGCCAAGGTCGTACGCCCGGTGTCTGGCGATCACGTCGCGGTCGTCAGCGAAAATGGCCGCTTCTTGGTCTTCGCGCTGGACGAACTGCCTGAAATGGGCCGCGGCAAAGGTGTGCGCCTGCAGAAGTATAAGAAGGTCTTTGGCCGACAGGGTACGCTCGAACTTGATGGCGGCTTGGGCGACGCGACGACCTTCGCTTGGGCCGACGGCCTGTCTTGGACGATGGGCGGGGGCAAGACCCGGACAGAGGCTGACCTGACCGAATGGAAAGCTGCACGCGGCGGCGTGGGCAAACGGGCACCGCACGGTTTCCCGAAATCGAACCGGTTCGAATAGGGCTGGTCGGGGCCGTGGTGCCCCGCGCAGGCACTAAAATCCAACCCTTTGACGGGATTTTTTAGCAGCGGTCCGGTGGGAAACCACCGGGCCGCTTTGGCTTGCGTCATTGCCTTGGCACATGACGGGTTGATTTCCCTTGCGATCCGCCATACATCGCCCGCGATGCTTCAAGCGGGGTCAGGACGGCCCCGCATTTATTAAGGGGGCCGATCATGGCTAAGGCAAAGTTCGAACGCAACAAACCGCACGTGAACATCGGGACCATCGGTCACGTTGACCACGGCAAGACGACGCTGACGGCGGCAATCACGAAGTACTTCGGTGACTTCAAAGCCTACGACCAGATCGACGGCGCACCCGAAGAAAAAGCACGCGGCATCACCATCTCGACCGCACACGTCGAGTATGAGTCCGAAGCACGTCACTACGCTCACGTTGACTGCCCCGGCCACGCCGACTACGTCAAGAACATGATCACCGGTGCTGCCCAGATGGACGGCGCGATCCTGGTTGTGAACGCTGCT
>NZ_FOTF01000019.1 GCF_900114485.1 Loktanella salsilacus
CTGTAGAGCGTCAACCACCTTGTCCGCGCGCGACAACCATCTTGGCCGGTTTTCAGGCCGCTGAGGTTGGCGTGTCGTTCAATGTTTCTGGTTAGGTGTCTCCTTCGTTTTGGTTGTCGGTGATGGTTGTCGGCGGCGTTTCGGCCTGTGCCCTTTTGTTGGAGGCGGCGGCACGCTGACGGAAGCTTTCGGCGTTCATCTCGAGGATGCTCGCGTGATGGACGAGGCGGTCGATGGCCGCTACGGTCATCGCCTTGTCGGGGAAGATCTGATCCCAGCCGCTGAAGGGTTGGTTGGCGGCAATGGCGATGCTGCGGTATTCGTAGCGCCTGGCAATCAGTTCGAAGAGGACGCCGGTTTCAGCCTGATCCTTGTGGGCATATGTGATGTCGTCGAGAATGATCAGGTCGAACTTATCAAGTTTGGCCAGGGCTGCCTCAAGAACGAGATCGCGTCTTGCAGCCTGAAGCCGTTGCACCAGGTCGCTGGTTCTGGCGTAGAAGACGCGGTGGCCTGCCTCAATCAGAGCATGGCCGATGGCGCAGAGGATGTGCGTCTTACCGGTCCCGGAATTACCGATTGCAATGAGATTGCCGCCACCATCCAGCCAGTCGCCTGCTGCCAAGGCCGCGACGCGAGCACGTGGCAAGGTGGGCAAGGCCTTGAAGTCGAAGGTTGCCAATGTCTTTCCCGCGGGGAGTTGCGCCTCGTTCAGATGGCGCCGGATGCGGCGCATGTCCCGCTCTGCCAGTTCAAATTCCGCCAGAACGGCAAGGAAGCGAGCGGCTGGCCAGCCTTCGGTATCGGCGCGGGTGGCAATCTCGGCCCAGAGCTTGTGGAAGCTGGGCAGTCGCAGCGCGGTCAGCATGCTGGGCAGCGTGTGGATGTCGATCTCGCGGGCGCTCATGCGCTTGCCCCCAGCAGCGCATCGAAGCTGTCCAGAGAGGGATGGGCGACAGCGACATCCTTCGGCAATGCTGTGGCCTTTGGAGCCAACAGCAACACCAGGGCCTTGGGATCCGGCACGCGACCAGCGTCGAGGTCTGCTGCCAGCAAATGCGCCAACTCCGCTTCACAGGACTGTTCATGGGCGATGGAGAGCAGATCGACCATTCGGCGGCAGGCGTCGCGGCGCTGAAGGTCCCGCTGCAGCACCTTCCACGCTTCGGCGTATTCGGTGCGGGGAAACAGGCTGTCACGGTAGATCGAACTCCACAGGGCTTGTGGCTTGCGCCGCAGAGCATGGATGACGTGGTGGTAATTGATGACATGGACGCGATGCCCATCGCCGCGCCCGCGGGCCCGGGGATGGTTGACGACGAGGGTGCCGCCGAGAAACGCCTCGATGCGATCATCGTACAGATGGACACGCAGGCGCTGACCGATCAGCTGTGACGGTGCGCTGTAGAAGATGCTTTTGACCAGGAAGCCACCTGTGCGGGTGACAGGCACCACGATCTCGGTGAAGTCAGTGGTGCGCCGCTGCGGCAAAGGCTTCAGGTGCGTCTGCTCCGCCTGCACAGGCATCGCCCGCTGCTTGTTGCGCCGGGCAACCAGCATGTCGACGAAGCGCCGGTAGTCTTCGATGGATGCGAAGTCGCGGCTGCCGCGCAGGATCAACGCCTGATCGATAGCTGTCTTGAGATGCCGGTTCTGGGATTCCACCGCCCCGTTCTCGTGGGCCTCACCCCGGTTGTTACGGCTGGCATCCATGCCGTAGTGGCCGACAAAGGCATCATAGCGCTTGGTTATATCCTCGCGCTGATCGATGTTCAGATTGCGGAATGCGGCCGAGAGGCTGTCGGTTCGGTGGTTTTGCGGCACGCCGCCCAGTGACCAGAGGGCTTGCTGGAGGTTCTCGGCCAGCGCCGTGAAGCTTTCCCCGCCGAGAACCACGCCGACATGTTCCCACCGGCTGTAGACCATGACGAAGTGGTAGAGCAGGTGCGGGAACGCTTGTCCCGCGATCATTACCCGCAGTTCATCGGCATGGGTGAAGTCGGACTGAGCCATGTATCCCGGCTCCGGTGTCTGGCGGAAGATGATGTCGCGCTCAGGACCGTTCAGCGCCCGCCACTGCCGCACCCGCCGCTCCAGGGTCCGCCGGATACGATCGTCTGGAAACGCCACGGGATGCTCGCCCTGAAGATGACGCAACAGGGTGACAGCCTGCAACGCACTGTCGTTCTCCAACAAAGGAAGAAGTTCGCTCTTCCAGTAGTCTTCAAGGGGGTCCGGCACCGTGCGTGCGTGAACACTCTTGCGGTTGGAAGGCAGGGTCGGGTCAGCATCGAAACGTCGGGCGGTCCGTTCACTGAACCCGGCGCGGGCAGCCGCGGTGCGCTGACTGTGATTTTGGAGGTCGGTCATGTATACTCTCAATTGCTGGTCGGTGATGAGTTGATAGGCCAATCCTGATCCTCCGTTTGACGGCAGAGGATCCCAGTTTACCAACCCGCAGCGACCAGCACCTATTCCCAAAATCAATCAGGCCGGTGGGGCTACCCTCCAGACGGGCAAGCCCGTCTTCCGTCCAGCCCCACCGGCCAAGGTGGTTGTCGGCACCGGCCAAGATGGTTGTCGCTCAACACAGAACCTCACAAGGAGCGATACGCCATGAAGGAAGATACAACGATCCTGCCATTTCGCCAATCGGAAACGATCGTCGATCCGTTGACAGAGCTTGCTCGGCAAGGTGCTCGTCGGATGCTGGCGGAAGCGCTGAAGGCCGAGGCTGATGCCTTTGTCGCCAGTTTTGCCGATGAGCAGCTGGAAGACGGGCGTCAGCGGATCGTGCGGCATGGATTTGGCCCTGAACGGAAGATTCAGACGGGGATCGGTGCTCTGGATGTCCGGCGGCCCAAGGTGCGCGACCGGATGGCGTCCTCTGATGGGGCAGAAAAGATCCGCTTTACCTCGAACATTCTGCCGAAATGGGCGCGCCGCTCGATCAGCTTGGACGCGCTGCTGCCTGTTCTTTATCTGAAGGGCATATCGACGGGCGATTTCCAGGACGCGCTGTCGGCCATCATGGGGCCGGATGCGCCCAACCTCTCGCCAAGCGTCATCTCGCGTCTGACTGCCGGATGGCAGGTTCAATATGATGCCTGGGCACGGCGGGATCTGTCTGCCCGCCACTACGTCTACATCTGGGCGGACGGCGTCTATCTTCAGGCGCGGATGGAGGAAAATGCCGAATGCATGCTGGTGATCATCGGCGCGACACCGGAGGGCAAGAAAGAGCTGATCGGCTTTCAGGTCGGCCTGCGGGAGAGCGCGCAGAGCTGGCATGAGTTGCTGACCGACATCAAAGGCCGCGGGCTGTCCGTCGCACCGGAAATTGCGGTTGGGGATGGAGCCATGGGGTTCTGGAACGCACTGGACAAAACGTTTCCAGGCACAAAGCACCAACGGTGTTGGGTGCATAAGGTAAAGAACGTCCAGAACTGTTTTCCCAAGCAGATGGCCCCGGCGGTCAAGTCAGATCTGGACGACATCCAGCACGCCGGAACGCGCGCAGAAGCCGATGCTGCGTTGGCAGTTTTCTCCGAAAAGTATGGCGTCAAATACCCAAAAGGTGTTGCCTGCCTGACAAAGGACGAAGAGGCGATGCTTGCATTCTTCGACTTCCCAGCTGAGCATTGGGGCCATCTGCGCACCTCGAACCCGATTGAAAGCGTGTTCGCCACTGTTCGGCACCGAACGGTGAGGACCAAAGGGGCGCTGTCACAAAAGACCGCAAAGCTGATGGTCTTCACCCTCATTCAGGCAGCATCGAAAAAATGGCTGCGCCTCAAGGGCAGAAATCAGTTGCCAAAGGTTCTCGAAGGAATCAAATTCAACGACGGTGTCGAAGTGACCAACGACACCGAAAACCGCGCCGCCTGATGATGCGCGTCACCCAAATTCAAGCATAGCTCCACGATGTGCACATTGAAACGAGGGTTGCGACGGATCGCAGAGCTCATGCACAAGGGAGACGAACCATGTCACGTAAAAGGTAGTTCGGGATCTCCCGGGGCGACCAGACCCGGTGAGCGGCATCGTGCGAGCCGTCCGTATGCTTTCGAAGCCATTTCGCAGAATCGACTTCAAAAAGAGGAAGCGCCCTGAAATCGCCAATCAACTGGCTCGATGAAAAGTGGTCCAGCCTTGCGCGCCATTTCTCAGTCGACTTCGAGCTCATACGAGGTTCCCCTACCCGCTCATATTAACGACCTTTGGAAAAAAACTGGACCCTATCTTTGTGCCGCCCGCATCTCATCAGTCATCATTCTTATCTGATTAAGAGCTTCTTGGTTAATGTTACCGGGCACAATGAACGTCGCTTTCGAGTATGCAACTTCAAAGTTTCCATAAATCCCATTTACGACTTCCGAGCTAAAAATTTGTATATCAATACTTCCATAGCAGAGTCCGTTTACATATCTTTTTGTATTTACGGATATTGCAACTTCATGGAAATTGACATCATCAGAAACAATATAGCCAAGATTTCGGAGCCTGTCTTCCGCATAGGTCTTCGCCTCGCCAAGGTTCGTCCAGCAGCCATCATAGGCATCGTCATATACTGCGACCTTCAACGCACCAAAAGTCGTAGGGTTGAGGTTCCCAGACACCCAAGCCGCGGCCATGCTAGGCAGTATGCCAGCAATCAGTACGAAAGCTCCAACAGCAAGTCTCACAGCTCTAGCAGTCGTCATTCTTGACAGTCCTTTTAAATATGACAGTGAACCTATACGTCCACCACCGAAAGTAAGGGGTGGCAGCACTCAAAAAAAGTGGCTTTTTCAAAGATTATGGCGCTGGGCATCACCTTAGACGTGGCTCAGCTCGCAAAAATGGCACGCCAATTTTCAGCTATAGAGGGTTAGTTTAGGCTGATGTGTTGAATGAATGAGGCTTGTCGGTTCTGCAAATCGCGTTATCCACCCGTCATTCTTGACTTTTCGCCTGTCAATAAAATCTATTTGTATTTGGCTGGCATACAGACCTTGGCGGGCGACCACCAGCAGTGGTCATATCGACAGAGCAGTGACTCTGCACAACCAGATCAGCAGCTGCAAACAATAGCTTAAGTTATGCCAAAACTTATCCAGCAAATGGCGAGCCACTCAACGCCATCACAATCTTTGCCTTAGTTTTTCCAAGTCTGCGGAAAGTTCTTGAAGAGAACGTGTTGGCCTCGCGTCTGCATCAATCATACCAACAACCGCTATTTCATGTTCGAGCACTAAAGGGTTGCTACCCAGCAATGCGTCTCTAATCTCGACAAGAGTCGAAATAATTTTATCTAAAGCCATCAGCAAAACGCCCGTAATAAACATTGCCAGTGCGTGAACAATAAAGAAAGAGTTATCAACCAACGCTAACATTAGTCCAAGCGCCGAAAAACCGAAACAAATATATGCGAAAATCTTAATTGCCTGCGTTTTTATATCCCCATTTCTGCCAGCCTCAATATACCAGCCTTATTTAATATTATTATGCATATTCAACCATAGCAAGCCGCCCATACATCAAGCGCCTTAACTATCTTGAAAATTGAGGCCCAAATGCGAGTCGAGCAGCATCTCAATTGCTGCACTACTGACGGGGAGAAATCACCGCAACCAGACCAACCGGCCTCAACGAAGCCGATCACGTCGCCTTTCGACCGAAAACCTTTCGCGATGCCCAACCGAATGCCTTTGAAGGCGCTCCTGCGATTTCGCGGACGTAGCTCGTGACAGAGGCCTCTTGGTCTAAAATCTGTGCAACCTTATCAATGACAAGCTCTTCTTGCTCGCCTATTTTGCCGTCTGCTTCGGCGATCTCCGTCAACAGCGACACCAATTCGCGTCGAATTGCCTGAAAGTTGCAGTCCGGGTTCGACTTTGCAAAAGCAGCGAATGCTTTGGTCATCTCGGATATACTATTTTGTGGCGCGTTTTCAATTAATACTTGAATGGCGCTATCGGTGTATTTGGGGTCAAACCCCCACTCCTTCACGAAGTATTCTTGAACGACAGTAATCTCGCGCGCATCGACCACACCATCGATTGCTGCGACCTTCAAGGCAAAGGCACCCAACATGTCCATGAGCGAAGCACCAAGCAAATCTATGGGTGTGTTGATGAATTTCGGTATGACTTCAACACGGCTATCACCATAGTCCCTGAACAACCGCGTTACGCCATAATAGGCACCGCCAGATGCCACTGCCGCACCGATGACCCAACCAACAGGGGTCGCGGCGGCTGCACCCAGACCAATTGCCGACATGAAGCCACCAGAAGTAAAGAATGTCGACGCAACAAACGTAGATGCTGCAAGGCCTCCTCCGGACGCAGCAACACCGCCGACATCCCAAATCTGTTGAGCACTTTTGGCGATACGAAGCGACGCATAGGCATCCCCTCCAATCGCCAGTTTTCGCTTGAAACGGAGGGTGTCGGCGACAACCTGTTCCACTTCATTAAAGCTGTGGACCTGCTCTTCATCAGTGTGAATGGTTGTCATTGAACATGTCCTTTCAATGGCGCGAACTGTGCGACAAGGTTCTCTACTTTGCCCCCCAAGTCGCCGGCCCGCATATCTGCGATTGCGCCCTGTGCTATTCCGAAAATCAACAGGATGGACTTGAGTAATCCGGCAAGGATTGCACCGAAAACCGGTATACCGCCGATCAGTAACGTTATGACCAATGCCAAAGCTACGCCGAACAGAGTGTTTGGTATCGTTTTGGCAAGTTCCATTGCAAAACTTACGATTTTTCGGCCAATCGCGATGACGTTGCCACCCACTACCGCGGTGCAACGCGCGACATCTAAAACTACTGACTTGGCATCTGCGGACAAATTAGTTCGGTCTAAAAGCGCTTCAATTTTTCGAAGCGGTAGAGCGTCATCAATGACCTGAAAGACCTTCGTAAGCTCGACACTGCCTGCGCTTGCTGCTGGTTGCGTCATTTGCTGGACCAACTGGATGAACCCATAAGTATAACCACCTAAAAAGTTGCGAAATATTATGAGCACATTGATAGCAGCGGAACCGTTGGGATCTATAGCTATTTCTTCATCAGTGCGTTTTTTCACTCTGGAAAATTACTGATTGATCGACACGTAAGAATCGGACGCATTCCATCCTGCTGCATCACAGAAATTTACTATTTCAGGTGACGCGGCACCACAACTCAAGGTAGACATTTTGAGAGCAACTATTGGAACAGCCATAGTAGGTCGTTCGGTTGACATTTAATCTGCGCTCAAAGCAATTTTCACGCGACGTCTATTTAAAGGTTCAGTCATGTTTTATTCGTTCGACGTCGCCGATCCCCAGTCCGGGTTGCACTATCGCCTGACCGATACGCGGCTTGCCGACCTATCCCTCGCGCCAAAACCCGAACCCTACTCCCTGGGCAAGGCCATCGCCGCGACGCCGAACCCCGTCTGGGCTGAGAGTTTTGCCAATGCCCCGGTTGAGACCATCGCCGCCGTTTCAGGCGCGTTGCAGGATGTCATTCTTGGGACGTCTGACCTGCGGCCGCCGATCATCTCTGCCATGCCGGACGGGCGGGCAAAGCGTCACCTTACGGCCCTTGTGGCACTGTGGCGCGAGATAGGCGACGCCCTACCGGAAGGGCTTGCCACGGCGCGTCATGTGTTGGACCTGCCCCATGGTCAGTTCCTCTCGACGTTGCCTGTCGTCGATGGCTCTCTCGATCCGCTGGCACCGCCTGCGATCAAGGCGCTGCACGACAGGCTCAAAGCCGAATTCAGATCGGTGCCGGCCAAGCCCGCCCCTCCGCAGCGATCAGACCGTTTGATCGACGCGATCCAGACCGGGCTGACGCGGCCCGACATGCCCCAGATGCAGCAGGACGCAACGCTGGCGGTCTGGGGTCTGCGCGACCCTGCCGCCTGCGCCGATTTCGCCGCCGCCCGTGCCCGTTCGTTGATTGACGATGGCGTGCCGGCCCGCCAGATCGCAGTGCTGATCGCGGGCGATCCGCAGGACCTTGCCCGCGCGTTTTCCGCGCAGGGTGTGCCCCTGTCCGGCCTGCCCGCCGCCCTGCCCACGCGCGATGTATTGGGCGAGACGTTGTTGCACTTATTGCTGGCCAAGCGCCCCCCGACACCCGCAATGGTGCTTGCAGGGCTGTGCCTGTCACCGCTGATGCCTTGGGGCTCACAAACTGGGCGCGATCTGGCCGAAGAAGTGATGGGCGGCCACTTTTCGGGCGGGATCCTTGCGACTGATCCAGAGTTTCACGCGCTCTGGACCGACCTGCGCCAGCCTGCCAGTAGTCTGCCGCAACTGCGGCTGCTGCTCGATTTCATTTGTAACCGGATGACGAACTCAGATGCGCTGCGCCAGCGCATCCAGTCGCTTCAGGCGGTCTTGGCTGGCGATGGCCCGCCCGACTGGGACTCGATCCTGCGCGCCGTTCAGGTTGATGGCTGCGTTGCTGGCGATCCGGTTCGCACCCTAGAAGGCGTCAGCCTGTGGTCTGCGCATGAAAGCCCGTGGCGTCCCTGTCGCCATCTGCTGATCACGGATTTCAGCGAAGGACTTTATCCCATGCGTCCCCGCGCCAATGCGCTGTTTCTGGACAGCGAGATCGCGCAGATCGCGGCTATGATTGGCTTGCATCTGCGCGGCCGCACCGAGGGCCTTGCTCGCAGCATCGCGCTGTTTGAAGCACAGCTTGGCGCGGTTACACAGAGCGTGACCTGCCTCGTCCCCTACCGCGACCTGGCCGGCGGCAGGTTGGCCCCCTCGGCGGGCCTGTCGTTGATCGGACGGACCGTCGCGGGCCTAAAAGAGGCGTCGGATTTAATCGTAGACCTTTCGCGCGTGCCGCCCGCCGACTGGCCTGTGGCGGCCCACCCCGTCCTGCCCTGCGCCGCCCAGTTGCCAGTGCCAACGGATCTGTGGCTCGGACGTGATCGGCTACTGGAACTGCGCCGCGACGAGGACGGCGCGGCCCTGCCCCAGTCGCCCAGCCGCTTGGAAAAGCTGCTCGTCAGCCCCCTCGCCTGGCTACTGGAGGAGATCGGTGCGAGTGACATGGGATGGCAAGCGGAAAGCCTCGACATCATGTTGAAGGGCAATATCGCCCACTACGTCTTCGAGCATGTCTTCCTGGCCGAGGTCGATATTCCAGATGATGCGACTTTGAACGCCGCTCTACCGGAGGCCTACGATGCCGCCTTGCGCAGAAACGCCCCGTTCATGCGCGCCGGTGTCTGGGAGATGGAACGTGCGACGCTATTGCGCGAAATCACAGCGGCAGCACATCGCTGGCGCAATGACCTGATCGCCTTGAACGCACGCATCCTTGGCAATGAAACATGGCTTTACGGCGACGCCCACGGCATCAGGATCAGGGGGAAGGCGGACACGATCCTCGGACTGCCGGACGGCACGGTCATCATCGTCGACCACAAGAAAAGCGCCACCGCAGGGCGGCGCAAACGGATGGAAAAGGGATGGGATCTGCAGGTCGGCCTTTATGGCGCGATTCTCGGCCGCCCATTCAGGCGCGAAGGTGACGGTTTGGACGCCGTCATCGGTCGCCCGCTTGGCATTGCCTACCATCTGATGAACGACGGCGGTGTGCTCACCAGCGGCGTCGCCCTGACGGCGGCGGCCAAAGGGCGCGACATGGGGGATGCCGTTAACGTGCATGCGGTGACACGCCTGACCGAACGTCTGGCGCAGGTGGGTGGCGGGCAGATCGTCCTGAACACCACCAGCGACCGTGACTTCTTTATCAAGGAGGCCGGTTTTACGCCTTACGCGCTGCAGAATTCCCCCTTGATTGCCGCTTTTATGCGTGAGGATGACCAATGACCGCCCTGCCCCGCACCGCCGATACCGGCCTGACCATCGTCCCCGCCGGGGCCGGCGCGGGCAAGACCCATAGGATCAAGACGACGCTGGCCGACTGGGTCAAGCGCAAGCTGGTGCGCCCCGATCGCATCCTCGCCGTCACCTTCACCGAAGCCGCCGCCAGCGAACTGCGCGAGCGGATCAGGGCGGGGCTTCTGGCCGAAGGCTTGGTCTCCGAGGCGCTCGCGGTCGAGCGGGCCTATGTTTCCACCATCCACGGCCTTGGCCTGCGCCTTCTGACGGAACACGCGCTTGCAGCGGGCGCATCACCGCAGCCGCGTCACTTAGGCGATGCAGAACGTGACCTGTTGATCCGGCAGGCATTGGCGCAGGCAAAGGCGCTCGATCCGGTAAAGGCCGACCCGGAGCGGTTCGGCTATGTCAACGACTTCGGGCGTGGCATCACGGCAGAGGATGGACTGCGCGGACGCGTTCTGGCGATGATCGATCTGCTAAGGGGGCTTGGCGATACCGGGCAAGATCCGGGCTTGATCCAACCTGCGCTGGACCGGTTGGACGACATCTATGGTGATGTGCTGGCCGATCCTGAAGCGGCCCGACAGACCTTGGTGAAAGCGGTCGCAGACATGCTGGCAAAGTTCCCAGATGGCGTGGCAGAGTCCGTTACCGCCGCTACGGCACGCACTGAGCTAGAAAAGAACCTGTCATGGTTCCGCAATGTGCAGAATGATCCCGAGTGCCTAAATAGGGACTGGTCCCTTTGGCAGCGGCTGCGCAGTCTGCGCCAGTCAAAGCGAGGTAGCGCGTTGCCCGACGGCTATGACGATCTGGCCAGCACTATTATGCAGGCCGCCGATGTCCTGCCGACCCATCCCGGACCTCTTGCGGATGCCAAACTGCACCTGTCATGCCTGATCGCATGCGCGCAGGAGGTCATGACCGCATATGAGGCGAAGAAACGTGCCCTCGGTCTGATTGACTATGCCGACATGATCGCGGGGGCCGAGCGCCTGCTGCGCACCCAACCCGGTGTCCGCGACGCCGTGCTGGGAGAGATCGACTGCGTGATCATCGACGAATTCCAGGACACGAACCCAGTGCAGTTCGCTCTGCTGTGGCAGCTTGGTGCCCGTGCAGATCGCACGCTGCTGGTCGGCGACGTCAAGCAGTCGATCATGGGATTTCAAGGTGCCGACCCGCGCCTGTCGGCGGCCCTGGCGGATGCCCATCCAGAGTCGACGGGCCCATTGGGTCAGAACTGGCGGTCGACTCCTGCCGTAATGAACTTTGTGAACGCGATGGGGGCTGGTCTGTTCGGAAAGGGCTATAACCCTCTTACACCGACCCGCGGCCATACAAGCGCTGTGTCGCTGGAGGTTCTGAGCATCACGCAGGGGCGCAGATCGCAGAAATTCTCAAAACCGCCCGAACACGTTGCAGAACGGATCGCCCGCATCCTCAAGGACAAAGAGGCGATTACCGACCGGCACAGCGGCATCACGCGTCCCGTCCGTCCGTCCGACGTTGCCTTGCTCGTTTGCCGACATACCACAGCTGCCCGCTACGCCGAAGAGCTGCGACTTCGCGGTGTGCCCGTCCGTATCAGCGAGGACGGCTGGAGCACAGGTGAGGTCGTGCAGGCCGCCCGCGCCGCTCTATCCTATGCAGCGAACCCCTCCGACATCCACGCGGGATTACTGCTGCGGACCCTCGGCCCCGATCCGTTGACCTTGCAGGATGCTTTGACGCAACAGTTGGACGATCGCCTGCCGGACGATGCCGTCCTGATGCGCCTTGCCGGGCTGTCAGACCGGTTGGCAAGCCTACCTATTTCCATTGGTCTGGACTTGGTTCTCGATGCTGCAAAACTGCGGCCCTGGGCCGAAAGCCGAGCAGAGGCCGGTCAGGCCCGCGCGGACCTGCTGCGGCTGGAGGCCGAGGCGCGGGAATTCGACGGTGCCCACCGGGACCTGAAGGCAGCCGCCGGTTTTCACGGCGGCACGGTCAAGGTCTTCCTCGGATGGCTTGACAGCCGGACCGGCGAACGCGACGCCGACCGCCATCCTGACCCCTCCGGCGACAGCGCCGAGGCGGTCGAGATTATGACGTGGCACGGGTCCAAAGGCCGCGAATGGCCGATCACCGTCGTGGCAGAGTTCGACCACGGGATCGAGGAATGGCCCGGCACGACGCAAGCCCGTTTTGCCGCCCTCGACCGGATCGACGACATGAATGCCGTGCTGGCCTCGGCACAACTTGTCCATATCCCCAACCTTGCCGCACCCGAAGCGCAGCGCCGCTTCATCGGGGACCGCCGCGCCGACTTCGAGGCCAACGCCCGTAACCTGCTTTACGTCGCACTCACCCGAGCCCGCGACCGGCTGATCATCGAATGGCCCGATTTTTTGAAGGACCGATCCGAAGACGCGCCAGAGGCCACCTGCCTGTTCCACGTCTTCGCCGATGCCTGCAGTCCGGCCTTTGGGTCCAGCGCTTTGACCCTTGGCAAGACGTCTTGCCCTGCAACTGTCCACCAGATGCCGGAACAGGCAGCGCTGACCGAACTTGATACCATTGTCTTCGCGGAACACATGCGCTTCGGTGCGGCAACGCCTCTGGAGCCTGTAGCGACCACACCTTGGCGGCGGCAGCCGTCGAAGACCAGCACCAGCGCAGCGCCCGACAGCCACACCCACCAGTTGGGAGAATCCTGGCCGGTGACCTTGAATACGGCAGGCCGTGGCACGGCCCTGCATCTTGCCATGGCGACCTGCCTGACCCGGCCTGATCTCGTCGACCGCTTGCCGGACGCTACCGGCCTGCCCGCCGATACCATCGCGCCGATCATCGCCCGCGCTGCGGCGCTGCGGCTGTGGCTGTCCGATCAGGGCTACGATGACCTGATCTGTGAAGTTCCGGTCCTTGGCCACACTCCTGACGGGGCCGAGGTTCCCGGCACGATCGACCTGCTGGCGCGGGGTTCAGAAGGCTGTCTACTGGTTGATCACAAGAGTGGCGGCAGCGGTGCGGGCATCGGTCCCTACTGGGGGCAGTTAATGGCCTATGCCGACCTCGTCGCGACACATTTCCCGGACCACCCACTACGCGGTGTCGCTATCCACTGGATGGACCACGGTACGGTCGAGGCCGTCGATATGACCGCAATAGTGTCGCCCGATGAATTGTGACACATCGCGCACCACACAAATGGAGGTAGCAGCATGGCTTTGATGGAACAGTGGGGCACGTTGACCCCAGAAGGTCTTGGATCTTTGCGGCGGCAGCAGGATCTGGGCCTTGGTGCGGCCGTCAGGCGTTACTACGATTTTCCGCAGGGAACGCCATCAACGACTTTGGAGTGGATGTCATGTATAGCACTCCAAGCGGCCACGTGCGCGATGCGCACTCTGGCGAAGATGAACTGTGCGGCAAGATCAACAAAGAGTAGCCGTTGCATAGGTTTGATCAATTCAATCACCAATGGCAAATTCCCGATGTGATTCATTTCGAAACGAAATCAAAAAAAGATTTATTAAGACGGCAAGGGCGATGAGATGACAGAAACTAAAGATGCACCGAAATCATATTGGTTCGTCGGAGCAAGCTATGGCAGCGATGGAGACCAAACCCATCGTTTCCTAAGTGAAGGCATCTGGGAGAACGGCTACGACGACAAGCATCTCGATTTGGTTCGCTCGATGCAGCCCGGCGACCGGATCGCAATCAAGTCAACTTTCACTCGAAAGCACAATTTGCCCTTCGACAACCGTGGCAACCACGTGTCGGTTATGGCTATTAAAGCGATAGGCACGATCACCGAGAACCTGAACGACGGGAAGCGCGTGCGGGTATCCTGGCTCAAGCAAGAGCCTCAGCGCGAATGGTACTTCTATACATATCGTGAAGTGATTTGGCGGCTGGTTCCCGGAACTGGTGATTGGGGTGCAGATGGGCTGATCGCCTTCACGTTTGACGCCAAGCCGCAAGACATCGACCGCTGGCGCAACGAGCCTTATTGGCGCGAAAGATTTGGCGATGGACCGGTCCGACAGCGATTTCTCTGGACTGAGTTCTATGAGGCTGTGGCTGAAAAATTGTTGGATTTTCGGTCGGATCGAAAGCCTTTGATCGAGGGGATTCACCAGATCGCCACTAAGGTGACGGGTCTTTCGTACCTTCAGGACAAATTCGCAGATGGCACGACAGGCCCGCTTAAGGACATTTGCCCCTTTACGGCAATGGGCACATTCAATCGGTCGATGACCGACGCGAACAGGAAGGCGATCGCGACTGAAATCGCCGAGCTACTTGGCGTTTCCGTACCTGTTCCTGACACATTCGATGGTATCCCCGTCCTTAACAACCAGAGATCATGGTTCTTTTCATATTCCGAAAAGCGTGGCGACGGTGACATCGAAGCACTCTGGCGCGTTTTCGTCGCGGCAGCTGAGTCCGTCGACTCCGATCTTCCCGAACATCGCATCGAGCTGGCTCACGCCTATGATGCCGCGACGCAAGTGTGGGGGGTTGCATGGAACCTTTCCACTGGCCTCTACTGGGCCCATCCGTGGAACTTCCCCACGCTCGACAGTCAGTCTCGCCACTATATTGCAAAGCGCCTCAGCATTCCTGTTCCTACGTCAGGGCAACAAAAGCCCGCTGATGCAAATGGCTATCTGAAGCTGATCGACGACCTTAGGGCCAGATTTACCGAGGACAGCTACCCAGTGCACAGCTTTCCTGAGTTGTCGCTGGCATCCTGGCAGTTCAAAGATCCGGCAGATTCAGGAGAATTAGTGACGGATGACGCCTCGCCAGCCGACCTTGATGATACCGAAGATCTGCAGCAAGATGCTGTACAGCCAGATCCTATCTTTGAATCCTACTCGGTGGACGACATTCTCAAAGACGGTTGCTTTCTTCCTAGAGCAGAGATCGAGCGGCTTCTGGAACGGCTGCGGACAAAGAAGAATCTAATCCTTCAGGGCCCGCCGGGAACGGGTAAAACTTGGATCGCCAAGCGGCTTGCTTACGCCTTGATGGGTGAAAAAGACGGAGGCAAGATCCGAGCGGTCCAGTTCCATCCAAACCTTTCGTATGAGGATTTCGTGCGGGGATGGCGGCCAACAGGGGATGGCAAATTGACCCTTGCGGAAGGCGTCTTCATGGAAGCGATACGCGCAGCGTCAAAGAGCCCGACCTCAAAGTTTGTCGTGGTGATAGAAGAGATAAATCGCGGAAACCCTGCGCAGATATTCGGGGAACTATTGACGCTGCTGGAGGCTGGAAAGCGCACTCCAAGTGAGGCCCTTGAACTCTGCTATCCAGATGCGGACGGCAAGCGGCGGCCCGTGCATGTGCCAGAAAATCTTTATGTCCTCGGTACGATGAACATCGCTGATCGCTCGCTTGCTTTGGTGGATCTGGCATTTCGCCGGCGCTTTGCCTTTGCAACATTGGAACCGAAGCTCGGGGAATCTTGGCAAAACTGGGTGATCCAGCATTGTGGGATTGATCCCGAGTTGGCACCGGGAATCGAACAGCGCATTTCTAGCCTCAATCAGAAGATAGAGCAGGATCTAGGCACCCAGTTCCGGATAGGCCACAGCTACGTAACCCCACCCCGACGCATCGAACTAGGATCAACGCGCGACTGGTTTCTTCAAGTCGCAGAAACAGAAATTGGCCCGTTGCTGGAAGAATACTGGTTCGATTCTCCCAAGATCGCCAAAGGTGCGCTTGAAAAGCTGATTGCAGGCTGGTGATGGAAGCCCCTCTCATCCAGCCGGATGACTATACCGTGCCCGAACACGGTTATATTGGCGCAATCCCGGTCAGGAACATTTGGCTGCTGATGCTCTACGCATCCGATCTGTTCCGCATAAAAGGGATGGATGGCAATGGTATTGAGGATATGCCTGATGATCTCCCCGACTTGGTGGGAGAGATATTGGCGCACGCAGTCGAACAGCGGCAACGCCGAAGATTAAGTCTTGGCTACAGAACACGAACGGCTGCTCTCAACCGGGTGCGCGGCAGAATCGATGTTCTTAAGACAGAGCGCCACCAATTGTTGTCGCGCGGACTGGTGGCCTGCAGGTTCGACGAACTCACAATTAATACGCCACGAAATCGCTTTGTTCGCGCTGCACTGGAGTTGATATCGCGCATTGCAGCGCGACCAGACGTCGTCCGTCGCTGCCGCAGGTTAGCGAACGACATGAAAATGATGGGAGTGTCCGGCACTCCACCGACGTTACGCGAAATCAGCACGGATCGGTTTGGCAGGCATGACGTCGAAGACCAGGAGATGGTCGCGGCCGCCAAGCTGGCATTCGAGTTAGCCATTCCCACCGAAAACGCAGGGTCACAGAAAATGCCGCTTTCGGACCGCGATGAGCGCTGGGTGCGGAAACTGTTCGAGCGTGCTGTCGGTGGCTTCTTTAAGGTCGTCCTGCCGCCCACAGATTGGCACGTCAGGACCGGCGGTACATTGGCCTGGCCAACGTCAGCCAGTACGGACGGAATTAGTCGTATCCTCCCCGGGATGAGAACCGACATCGTCCTTGATGACAAAGTCGGCCAACGAAGGATCGTCATCGATACGAAGTTCAATACGATTGTGACAAACGGTTGGTACCGGGAAGAAAGTCTCCGAAGCGGATACCTATACCAGATGTACGCCTATCTGCGATCACAGGAAGGCTCCGGCGACGGATATTCAGACGATGCGGAGGGACTGTTGCTGCATCCCGCGGTCGGCACCACCTTCGACGAATCTGTTATCATTCAGGGCCACAAAATTAGGTTCATGACCGTCGACTTGACGGCCAACTCATCGGCCATTCGTGCAGAACTGCTACGCGTGACACCGCGCAGTGAATGTCACGGATTGTCCGGAAAAGACAAAATTAAAGACGACGCTGGCCAAAATTCAGGAGTAGAGTGGACATAAAATCTGGCCAGACTGACACATGTGATCGGCGATGAGGCATGGCAGACTGCCCCGCTGCGCAGCGCCGAAGACCGCCGCAAGAAGATTATGCATTACGCGCAGGAATGGGTTGATGCAGCCAATAACAGTGTACCGGAGGACTACGCCGCTTGGCTTGAGACGGTGAAACGAGCATTTGGCACACGCGAGGCCATCGAAGCGGCCAGCAAGGAAGAACTCACCGACGGCCTGATGTCACTGCACGCCTTCACAGAACAGCTGCGCTTCGTCAAAGGAGGCCTGAAAAACCTTCCCGCTGAATTCTGGAAGGCGAACAGCGACGATGTCGACCGCGTTAAATCCACACGGACCTACTTGCTGCACGGCCCCGGCGATTTCATCCAGCGCTTCCCCGATGTAATCTATGACCGCTCGATTAAACTGAAACGCTTTGCTTATTTCTGCGCCCTCGAACTCTACGGCACTATCAAACCTGACGAATGCCCGCCGATGAACGGACGCATGGCTAAAGCATTGCGGTTCCTCGGCTTCGATGTGAAAGGAGCCTAAATGGCACAACGCAGCACAATTATCGGCGACATCACACGGCGCACCACCATCTACAGGGTGTTCCCGCGCAATCGCTTCTTTGAACTCTTTGACGAGAAGAAGAACGCCTTGGTCCAGCCGACCATGTGGGAAGACCCGTTCGAGAATTTCATCCTGAAATCGCCTGTCCGCACTGCCGCTGGCGAGACCGGAGCATTCGCCTTCCACGGGCATGTCTACGGCCAGTGCTGGACTCTCAAGAAGAGATCGGATGCGATGTGGCGCATCTACTCGCCGAAAACGGATGCCGTCCGAGTCAGAACAACGGTTGGCAGACTGATCGACAGCCTTTGCGCTGCCAACAAGGGTGTGACCAACGATAGCTGCTTCATCGGCAAGGTCGACTATCCTCCTGATTTCAAGCTCATGAAATTCGCGCGTACGGTCTTCAAGGACGGTCTGACCGCCGAAGCGGTTGCCAGGTCCCTGCTTAAAAAACGGGATGCCTTCGAACACGAGGCCGAAGTCCGACTGATCTATTTCGAAGGACAAAACAAACAGCACGACGGCGGCGTGTACAAATACACACTCGACCCGCTTGCCGCGTTTGACCAGTTCATGATCGACCCGCGTTTGTCCTACAAGAAATTCCGCACATTCAAGGACGAGCTCGTCGCGCGAACAAGCATCGACGAAGCACGCATCAAGCGCTCACTGCTCTACAAACCACCCGAAGGCTTCGTCGTCGAAATACCGTGACGGAGAGGACGAACTTGGGTACCGGTTGGGGGCAGGTCAATGACGCCCTCGTGGCGCTGGTCCAGCACCATCGTGTCCAGTCTGAACGTTTATAAACGTGGGGTTTGACTGTTCGCTTCCGTTTGGATGCGTACTTCCAACTCATGGGCTTCTGAGACGCCCAGGCTGACAAGACGACCAAGGATCGCGTCGATGCGGTTGCGTGATGGGTGAGACTGGCCATACAGAGACGGATCATCGACCGCCGCCGTCTCAAACCATTCAGCGACCTTTCGACCAATGCCGAGCTCATGCCACATTGAGCGGTCGCCGTTCGTTACATCGAGCCAAGTTTCGACCGCGACCAAGAGGAAATCGAGATGCCGTGCAGTCGGCGCATCGTTCAGGGTATTCATCGTGCAGACAGCGATGAAGGCTGTCGGGCCACCCGGTGTTGAATTGTGCGAGAAATTGACCCAATTTTCCGAAACGTCGTGACCCACAACCTGCCATTAATTCCTTCGATTTTCCATGAGGTTATCATAAGCCAGAGGGGTCAACGCGAAATGAAAAAACGGGTCATTTCGATCCGGAAATCAACAATAGGCGGCTATCCGAGCCGACTCGTCGATCCCTACATTTAGATGCCGCACAGATTTGAACCCAACATGCTGATGCCATGTCGCCATCGCGGGATCTTTACGCCGATTCCGCGACAACTTTGCCCCGATTTACATAATCAGTGTGTCCAAACACCGCGCCGGAAGGTCGCGAAATTTTCACCGTAGCCGCCAGCGCGCACGTTGGCTTGGCGCGTTTGGGGTTCGGTCACGACAGCGTCGATACCGTGGTCGCGGGCGTAATCGACCGCCTCTTGCTTGGTGTCGAACTGCAGGCGCACTTGGCTTTGCGTATCGGTAGAGCTGGTCCAGCCCATCAGCGGATCGATCTCTCTTGCGCTGTCTTTCACGAAATCCAGAACCCAGACGTGAGTCTTGGCTGTGCCAGATGACATGGCGGTTTTAGCGGGGCGATAGATACGGGCCTGCATGGACTGTGCTCCTGTTGAACCGCCGCTGTTATCGGCAAAACCAGTGCCAAGGGCAAGAGGAACCCGCAGACACATCGCCGCGTTGATCCCTCACAGACATTAACAAAGGCTGAACCCATGAAAATGCTTCCTCTTATTGCTGCGCTGAGCGTCCTGCCCGCCGGCGCATTTGCCGCAGCACATGCTGATATGACGCCGATGACCGCCGCCATTTCCGGCCCAGATGGTGCCGCTGGCACCGTCACCGTCACGCCCACAGAATCAGGCGCGGCGCTGGTCCAAATCGATCTGTCCGGCCTGCCTGCGGGTCAGCATGCGATCCATGTGCATGAAACCGGCGACTGTTCCGCCGCTGATTTCACCAGCGCTGGCGGTCACTTGGCGGACGGGCACGACCACGGCGTGATGGCCGCCAATGGTCCGCATCCGGGCGATATCCCCAACATCACCGTGGCAGAAGACGGCACGGCGAAGATGGAATTCTTTAACGCGATGTTGACGCCAGAGCTGATGAACGACGAAGACGGCTCTGCTTTCATCGTGCACGCCGGGACTGACGATTACGCCAGCCAGCCGTCGGGTGCCGCAGGCGACCGGATCGCCTGCGGTGTGTTTGGCGAATAACTTAAAACGCCCATTCGCCTTTGCGCATCACCGGGACGATGTCCCCCGTCCGGGTGATGCCATCAATATCGACATCGCCAGACCCGATCATCCAATCGACATGGATCAGCGACTGGTTGGCGCCCTTTTGCTTTAATTCGTCCTCGCCCAGCTCTGACCCGCCAGCGACCGTGTCCGCATAGGACTGGCCCAGCGCGATGTGGCAGGAGGCGTTTTCGTCGAACAGCGTGTTGTAAAACAGCGTTCCGGACTGAGAGATCGGCGAGGAATGCGGCACTAGGGCGACTTCGCCAATACGGCTAGACCCGTCATCAACGCCCAGCAAGTCGCGGAACACCGCCTCGCCTGCTGACGCGGTCGCATCCACAATCTTGCCCGCTTCGAACCGGACAGAGATGTCGCGGATCACTGTGCCTTGATAGGCCAGCGGCTTGGTCGCGGACACGGTGCCGTCGACCTTATAGGCGTGCGGGCAGGTAAAGACCTCCTCTGTCGGAATGTTGGGCTGGCACACGACACCATTAAGCGCAGGCGATGCGCCGCCCTTCCAGATGTGACCTTCGGCAAGACCAAGGCGCAGGTCGGTACCGGGGCCAGTGTATTGCAGCGCTTCGAAGTTCTGCGCGTTCAGCCACTTCACGTGGGTTTTCAGTTCTGCCGTGTGGTCAGCCCAGTTCTGCACCGGGTCTGCGCCATCAAGGCGGGATGCGTCATAGATCGCGTCCAGCAATTTGGACTGCGCCTCTTGCACCGGAACATCGGGAAAGACGCGCGCGGCCCATGCGGCACCGGGAAAGGCGACGATGTTCCAGTTCACTTCGAACCCGACAATCGGGCCCATCGCGGGTTTGCCAGCGATGGACACAGCCTTGGACGCGCGGGCGACCTTGCCAGCGTCTTGGTCTGCCAGCAGCATCGGGTCGTCGCCGGTGATCGCCATGCGCGCAGCCCCGCCCTTATAGGCTTTACCCAGACCTTCGTAGAACCAGTCGGCGGCCCGGTCAAAGCTGGCGTCATCAGCGTTTTCATACCGCGCCAGCGTGATCGCATCATCGGTAAAGAACGGCAGCACCAGACCGGCACCGGCCTTATAGGCGTGCACCGCAATCCGCTGCACCAGCGGCAGGGCAGACATGTTTGCGGTGATGATCAAGTCCTGCCCCTTTTGCAGGTTCACACCGGTGCGCACGGCAACTTCGGCAAGACGGTCTATTTTTTCAGGGTCTAGGTGGGATGACATAATGTGTCCTTTTCAGATGTGCCCCATACCTACGCCCGCTATGCGTATCGTCAAGCAGCGCGCGCCTGCTGACGTATCCTGTCAGCAGTGCCCCTTGAACCGGGGCGCTTCGAGGTCAAATATAACGCAGCCCCAAAGGATTCCGCATGGCCTACGCCCAAACCGACAAACGTGAAATTGCTGACGCTGCCTATCTGTCCAATCCCGCGCCCAATGTGCGCGACCGGGAAAAGATGGAAGGCGGGCGCGCCTTTGTGCTCAAAACCGAATTCGAACCTGCAGGCGACCAGCCCAAGGCAATTGTCGAACTCGCGGGCGGCCTGCGCGCCGGCGAACGGGATCAGGTGCTGCTGGGGGCGACCGGCACTGGCAAGACATTTACCATGGCGAAACTGATCGAAGACACCCAGCGCCCTGCGATCATCCTTGCGCCGAACAAGACGCTGGCGGCGCAGCTTTACGGCGAATTCAAAGGCTTCTTTCCCGATAACGCCGTCGAATACTTCGTAAGCTACTACGACTATTATCAGCCCGAAGCCTACGTCGCGCGGTCGGATACCTATATCGAGAAGGAATCCCAGATCAACGAGCAGATCGACCGGATGCGCCACTCGGCCACGCGGGCGCTGCTGGAACGGGACGATGTGATCATCGTGGCGTCCGTGTCGTGCATCTACGGTATCGGGTCTGTCGAAACCTACGGCGCGATGACGCAGGACATCCACGTCGGCAAGTCCTACGACCAGCGCAAGATCATGGCCGACCTGATCGCGCAGCAGTACCGCCGCAACGACGCAGGTTTTCAGCGCGGCTGTTTCCGTGTGCGCGGCGATAGTCTGGAAATCTGGCCCGCCCATATGGATGACCGCGCATGGAAGCTGTCGTTCTTTGGCGAGGAACTAGAGGCGATCACCGAATTCGACCCCCTGACCGGAGAGCGCACGGATACCTTTCAGAAAATCCGCGTCTACGCCAACAGCCACTACGTCACGCCAAAACCCACGATGCAGCAGGCCGTCATCGGTATCAAAAAAGAGCTGCGGATGCGGCTGGACCAGCTTGTCGCCGACGGCAAACTGCTAGAGGCGCAACGTCTGGAACAGCGCACTAATTTCGATCTGGAAATGCTAGAAGCCACCGGCGTGTGCAACGGGATCGAGAACTATTCCCGCTACCTGACCGGCCGCGCCCCAGGAGAGCCGCCCCCCACCCTGTTCGAATTCATCCCCGATAATGCCATTGTTTTCGCTGACGAATCCCACGTCAGCGTTCCGCAAATCGGCGCGATGTATAAGGGTGACTTTAGGCGCAAGATGACGCTGGCAGAACATGGCTTCCGCCTGCCGTCCTGCATGGATAACCGCCCGCTCAAGTTCGAAGAATGGGACGCCATGCGCCCGCAATCCGTGTTCGTCAGCGCCACGCCAGCGGCGTGGGAGCTGGAGCAGACAGGCGGCGTCTTTACCGAACAAATCATCCGCCCCACGGGCCTGATCGACCCCCAGATCGAAATCCGCCCGGTCGAAATGCAGGTCGACGACCTGCTGGACGAGGTGCGCAAGGTCAACGCCGCAGGCTATCGCACGCTTGTTACGACCCTGACCAAACGCATGTCAGAAGACCTGACCGAATACATGCACGAACAGGGCATCCGCGTGCGCTACATGCACTCTGACATCGACACCATCGAACGGATCGAGATTTTGCGCGACCTGCGCCTTGGTGCATTCGACGTGCTGATCGGCATCAACCTGCTGCGCGAGGGTCTGGATATCCCCGAATGCGGCCTTGTCGCTATTCTGGACGCGGACAAAGAGGGCTTCTTGCGCTCTGAAACCTCGCTTGTGCAGACCATCGGCCGCGCCGCGCGGAACGCCGAAGGCCGCGTGATCATGTACGCCGACCGCATCACCGGTTCGATGGAACGGGCGATGCTGGAAACCGAACGCCGCCGCACGCGGCAGATGGCCTATAACGTCGAACACAACATCACGCCGATGACCGTGAAAAAGAACGTCGAGGATATCCTGGCCGGCCTCTACAAAGGCGACGTGGACATGAACCGCGTCACCGCGAAAGTGGAACGCCAAGGGTCGAACATGAAGGCTGTTCTGGAAGGTCTGCGCACCGATATGCGCAAAGCGGCCGAGAACCTAGAGTTCGAAGAAGCCGCCCGCCTGCGCGACGAGTTGAAGCGGCTTGAGGCGGTTGAACTGGCCATCGCCGACGACCCACTGGCGCGCCAGCAGGCCGTAGACAAAGCTGTCGAGGATTCGGCCAAGGCGTCAGGCCGATCCACTGGTGGCCGCGGCGGCATGCGCGGCGGCAAGTCCCGATATGGCGGCAAGAAGAAGTAATTCCTAACGGCGGGGCGTGTCGGCACGTCCCGTCAGCGCCTTGAACAACACGACCAGCAGCACCGCGCCAATTATCCCCATCACCAAGATCGCAATCAGGCTTGCGCCGATGGCAGCCGTGACGCCCAGAAGCGCCAGCACAAAGGGCAGCGCAATTGCGCCAAGAATGCCTGCGATCACATAGGCGGCGCGGTTGCCGCCGGTAACAGCGGATGCAATCAACCCGGCCACAAGGCCGATGATCGCAAGGAATGTCAGCGCACCCCAGCCGACTACTTCGAAAAACGTCTCCATCACCGTCTCCATTTGTTAACCTTGATTTAGCATGATGGATGATGCGCAGCGGCGCAATGGGACCTGCCCCGCACCACCTTATGTGCAGCGGTGGGAACCTAGCCCCGCCGGGAGGCCGCGTCGTTCGCAACGACAAGCTGGCCGGTCGATCCCGATCGGCTCCACCATTTTGCGCCGTCTATGAATTATATATTTTGCATGCGGGATCGCGCCCTACTTGTGCGCCTCAAAATTCACGCCACTTACAATTTCGTAACACTTTACCCAAGGACACCGGCCATGCGCCTTTTGTTGATCTCTGCTGCCCTGACCGCCTTTGCGCTGCCCGCGCTTGCGGATGATACCACCGGCACCGTTGTCGCCTATGACCGCGTGTCCCATGTGATCGTGCTGGACGACCGGTCCATCTGGGAAGTCCCCGCTGACTTCGCCCTGCCGACGGATCTGATCGCCGGTGATCGCATCCTGATCGACTACCAAAGCAATGGCGACAACGGCGTCGGCAAATTCCTCAGCATCACCCGCGTCGAAGGCTAAAGCTGCACCATTGGGGTGCCCTGCTGCCAGCGCCCCTTGACCAAAAAGCCGCGGTTTCCGATTTGCGGGAACTGCGGCCGCCACTCCATAAATCGGTCATTGGTGACAACCCGCAGACCCGCCTTGATCGCATGTTCTAGCAGCACAGGATCGGCAGGGACGCCGGCGTCGACGACAGTCACGCGCTTTTCAGGCAGGCCCAGCATCGCCGCCATGGCGCGATCGCCCAGATACTGCCCTTTCAGTTTATACCCAACATTGGCGTCGAAATAGACATGAGGGCGCTCTCCGCTTTGGACCAGCTTGGCGATGACGCGAGTCAGAACCATATGGGACGCCTCGCCGTTCCAATGCATCACGTTTGATCCGTCCACGATCAAGGTTGCCGGACGGGCCTGTGCGCGTGGCGCTGGCCGCGTCGGCCGCCGCGGCCTGACCCGCCCCCGCTGCCGGGCAGGCCCGCGCTGCACCAGCAACGACAGCCCGTCCCACAACAGACCCAGCGCCAAAACGATCAACGTCGCCACGCCAAGCGCGCGCAATGCGGCAGGATCCATCCCCGCCAGCGCGCCCAGCACGAACAGCGCGCCCAGCGCCCCTACGACATTCAACATGATCTTCGCCTTAGCCCTTTTGCGCAGCGCCGCCGCCACAAGGGCGGCATCCGGCGATCACGCAAACGTCAAAACCTACGGTTGTGGTATCAGTGCTTTGACATTCCAAAGCAACCGCGATCCTACGTATCCCCCGCGCAATGGGGTGAAGCGCGAACCCGCGTGTCGCGGACAGACTGCGAACTGTCGCGGTCCTTGCTGCAATTTTAACCATTTGGTCACATTCTCTTGCAAATGATCGGGCCTGATCTCAAGATTGGGCTTGCCATCGCATTGCACCAGCTTACCGGAACCCAGCCATGAACCAGCACGCCTTGTCGAACGATCCCGCCGCAATCATCTCTGCCGACAAGGCCCATGTCTGGCACCATCTGGTGCAGCACAAACCTTTTGAAACCGTTGATCCGCGCATCATGGTCGAAGGCAAAGGCCTGCGCGTCTGGGACATCACAGGGCGCGAGCATCTGGACGCGGTGTCCGGCGCGGTCTGGACAGTGAACGTCGGCTACGGGCGCAAGCGGATCGCTGATGCGATGGCCGCTCAACTGACCAAGCTGAACTTTTATGCTGGCGCCGCTGGCAACATCCCTGCCGCACAGTTTGCCGAAATGCTCACCGCCAAAATGCCGGGGCTGGACCGCGTCTACTATGCCAACTCCGGGTCCGAGGCGAACGAGAAAGCCTTTAAGATGGTGCGCCAGATTGCGCACAAGCACCACGGCGGGCGCAAATACAAGATCCTGTACCGCGAGCGGGATTACCACGGCACCACCATCGCCAACCTGTCCGCTGGCGGCCAGGAAGAGCGGAATGCGCAATACGGCCCCTTCACGCCCGGTTTTATCATGGTGCCGCATTGCCTTGAATACCGCCGCCAAGACGGGTTGACCGACGCCGACTACGGCCGCCGCGCTGCCGACGCGATTGAAGAGGTGATCCTGCGCGAAGGCCCCGACACCGTCGGTGCGCTGTGCCTAGAGCCAATCACCGCAGGTGGCGGCATCATCACCCCGCCGCAGGGTTATTGGGACCGCGTGCAGGAAATCTGCAAAAAATACGACATCCTGCTGCATATCGACGAAGTCGTCTGCGGCCTTGGCCGGACCGGCACATGGTTCGGCTATCAGCACTACGGCGTGCAGCCCGACATCGTGACGATGGCCAAAGGCGTTGCCTCTGGCTATGCGGCGATTTCGTGCTGCGTGACGACGAATGCGGTGTTCGAACAGTTCAAGGACGACACGGACCACCTGTCCTATTTCCGCGACATCTCGACCTTCGGCGGCTGCACCGCAGGCCCGACTGCCGCAATCGAAAACATGGCAATCATCGAAGAAGAGGGTCTACTGGACAACTCCACCACCATGGGTGCCCACCTGCTGAGCAATCTACATGCGCTAATGGACAAACACGCCGTCATCGGCGACGTGCGCGGCCAAGGCTTGTTCGCCGGTGCGGAACTGGTGACAAACCGTGGCACCAAGGATCCGCTGAACGAAAAGCAGGTCGGCGCCATCGTCGCAGACTGCATGGGGCAAGGCGTGATCATCGGTGCAACCAACCGCTCTGTCCCCGGCTTTAACAACACCCTGCTGTTCGCCCCCGCCTTGATCGCGACGAAAGATGACATCGACGAAATCACCGGTGCCGTCGACAAGGCCCTGACCCGCGTCCTCGGGTAAGGGTCCGTCCTTCTTCTGGTCAAAAATATCTCGGGTTTTAGGGCAGAGCCCTAACCCGATTTTTCGCCGAAAAATCGGATCGCCCCCGGATGTTAGGCCGTGAAATATGCCTTTTGACCTCGCCCCAGCCGCAGCGGCCTTTCTGGCATGCGCCCTGCTTGGGGCCGCGATCATACGCGGCTACACAGGCTTTGGCTTTTCCGCGATTTTCATTGCCTGCGCGAGCCTTGTCACAAACCCGCTGCCTTTGATCCCGGTCGTCTTCATGGCAGAAATTGCCATGACATCCCTGCAAGCACGGGGCATGCGGGGGCACATTGACTGGCACCGCGCGGGCGCGTTGCTGGCGGGGGCGGCACTGGCCCTCCCCGCCGCGATCTGGGTCATGTTGCAACTGCCCGCGCCAACGGTCCAACTGTTGATCAGCGCCATCATCGGGGTTCTGTCTCTCGTCATGCTCAGCGGCTGGACGCTCCAGCAGCCCTTAGGCCGCATGGGCCATGTCCTCACGGGCATCGTTGCAGGCAGCGCGAATGCAGCAGGTGTCGGCGGGCTGCCCGTTGCCGCCTGCCTTGGGGCGCAGCCGATCCCCGCCGCAACTTTTCGCGCGACGATGATCGTGTTTCTGACCGGCCTTGATCTGATGACCCTGCCCCTGCTGGGGCTTGGCGGCCAGATCACGACGGACACCTTTGCCGCAGCCTTGATCGCGACGCCCTTTCTTGCCGCTGGTATCCTGCTTGGCAATCGCCGCTTTGCCGCAGCGCCGCCCGCTACCTTTCGCCGCTTTGCCACGTGGTTGCTGCTTTGCCTGTCAGTGCTTGGTGTTCTGCGCAGCCTGACCTGATTGATACGGCCCGCTCTGCGCGGTTTTACGTCGGTATTCTTGCCCCTTGCGCCGCAAACCGCTGCAGAGATTACCAAATTGATACACTGGTCATTGCGCCTGTCATCATGAACAATACCCGCACCATCAGCGCCGCGACCCGCAAGGGGGGCTGGTCCATGACGGACCGGGCCGGGTCACGGCAGCCAATGCGACAGGAGGGGCCCGTTTGCACATGATCCGCACGTCGACCAAGCCGCAACCTTGCGCCGATCCGGCACGAAAGGCGAACCCATGACCGACCCTGTGCTCGACCTGTCCAAGCCCATTGGCACCGAAATCCGCAAAACCACCTGCTATATGTGCGCCTGTCGTTGCGGCATCGACGTGCATATGAAGGACGGCCCTGACGGCAAAAAACGCGCCGCCTATATCGAAGGCAACCGCGACCACCCGCTGAACAAAGGCGTGCTCTGTGCAAAGGGCTCTGCGGGTATCATGCAGCATAATGCGCCGTCCCGCCTGCGGGCACCGATGAAACGCACTGGCCCGCGCGGGTCGGGGGAATACGAAGAAATCACCTGGGACGAGGCGCTGGACCTTGCGACATCCTGGCTCAAGCCGCTGCGCGAAACAGCGCCGGAAAAGCTGGCGTTCTTTACCGGGCGCGATCAGTCGCAAAGCTTTACCTCGCTTTGGGCGCAGGGCTTTGGCACGCCGAACTACGCAGCCCACGGCGGCTTTTGCAGCGTGAACATGGCGGCGGCGGGTATCTATACGATGGGCGGCGCGTTCTGGGAATTTGGCCAGCCGGATTGGGACCATACCAAGCTGTTTCTGCTGTTCGGCGTGGCCGAAGACCACGACAGCAACCCGATCAAAATGGGGATCGGTAAGCTAAAAGGACGCGGTGCCCGCATCGTCGGAGTGAACCCGATCCGGACCGGTTACAATGCTGTTGCCGACGATTGGTTCGGCGTGACCCCGGGCAATGACGGGCTGCTGATCCTATCGCTAATCCACTGCCTGATGACCTCAGGCCAGATCGACACCGACTATCTGGCGCGCTTCACCAATGCCTCTGTCCTTGTGAACCAAGACCCCAAATCGCCAGACTATGGCCTGTTCATCCGCGACGACGAACTGCGCCCGCAAGTGATCGATCGCCGCACCGGCAAGCTGGCCCCGTGGAACGGCATCGGCGTTGAACCCAGCCTGACTGGCACATGGCGCAACGCGGGTTTCACCCACCGCAGCGTGTTTCACCTGATGGCCGACCGTTATACCGACCCGGTCCATGCGCCCGAAAACGTGGCGGACCGCGTCGGCATCCCCGCGTCCCGCATCCGCCAGCTGGCCGCCGATATGGCCGACGTCGCCTTCAATCAGCCCGTCATTCTGGACCAGCCTTGGACCGATTTCCGCGGCAAAAAGCACGACCAAATGATTGGCCGCCCCGTCAGCGTGCATGCCATGCGCGGCATCAGCGCCCATTCCAACGGCTTTCAGACCTGCCGCGCCCTGCATACGCTGCAGATCATCCTCGGCGCGGTGGAAACCCCCGGCGGCATGCGCTTTAAACCGCCCTACCCCAAGCCCGCGACGGCCCACCCCAAACCGCATTGCAAAGTTGTCCCCGGTCAGCCGCTGGACGGCCCGCACCTTGGCTATCCCCAAGGGCCAGAGGATCTGTGCTTGACCGACGCTGGCGATCCAGCCCGCATCGACAAGGCCTTCACCTGGGAAAACCCCATGTCCGCCCATGGCCTGATGCATATGGTCATCAGCAATGCCCACGCCGGCGATCCCTATAAAATCGACACGCTGTTTGTGTATATGGCGAATATGTCTTGGAATTCGTCGATGAATACGCGCGGCGTGATCGACATGCTGACCGACCAAACCGAGGACGGCGACTATGTCATCCCGCGGATCATCTATTCCGACGCCTATGCGTCTGAGATGGTGGCCTACGCCGACCTAATTTTGCCCGATACAACCTATCTGGAGCGTCACGACTGCATTTCCCTGCTCGACCGCCCAATCTGCGAGGCGGACGCCGTCGCTGACGCGATCCGCTGGCCCGTGGTCGCACCGGACCGCGACGTGCGCGCCTTTCAATCCGTGCTCTGCGATCTGGGCGCGCGGCTGGACTTGCCTGGTTTCGTAAACGCCGACGGCAGCGCCAAATACGCCGACTACGCCGATTACATCACCCACCACCTGCGCCGCCCCGGCATCGGCCCACTTGCGGGCTGGCGCATAGGCGACAACGGATTGCAAGGCGGGCGCGGTGAGCCGAACGGCAACCAGCTGAACGAATACATCGCCAACGGCGGCTTCTGGACCAGCCATATCCCGGCAGAGGCAGCATACTACAAACCCTTCAACCGCGCTTATCAGGACTGGGCGGTGACCATGGGTCTGTATGACGCGCCGCAGCCCTATATCTTTCAGCTTTACGTCGAACCGATGCGCCGCTTTCAGCTCGCCGCCGAAGGGCACGGTTTGCGCCAGCCCCCCGACCACCTGCGCGGCCAGATCAAAGTCACCATGGACCCCCTGCCGATCTGGTATCCCCCGTTCGAGGATGGCCATATCGACCCCGCCGAATATGACGTGCACGCCCTGACCCAGCGGCCCATGGCGATGTATCACAGCTGGGGCGGCCAGAATGCGTGGCTGCGGCAAATTCACGGGCATAACCCGCTTTATGTACCGACGAAAATCTGGACTAAGCACGGCTTCAAGGACGGCGACTGGGCCCGCGTAACCTCTGCCCACGGGTCGATCACCGTGCCTGTCGCGCTGCAGGAATCCCTGAACGAAAGCACAGTCTGGACGTGGAACGCCATTGGCAAACGCAAGGGCGCTTGGGCGCTGGACAAGGACGCGCCTGAGGCAACAAAAGGCTTCCTGCTGAACCACCTGATCCACGAGCTGCTGCCGCCCAAAGGCGACGGCCTGCGCTGGTCCAATTCCGACCCGATTACCGGCCAGGCCGCGTGGTTCGACCTACGCGTCAAAATCGAAAAATCCGGCGCGCCGCAAGAATCGCAACCGATCCTGCCGCCCATCGCGTCCCCGCTTCCGCAGGCACCGCGCAGCCTGCGCTGGAAGGTTGGCAAAGCATGATCGCTCTTTCGCACCGCCCCGCCCTCCTTCTTCTGGTCAGAAATACCTCGGGGGGAGTCCGCAGGACGGGGGGCTGGCCCCCCCGATTTTTCACCGAAAAATCACCCTTCCGCAAAGGCTGCACCACATGACAACCTTGCCGCCGCCCTCTGCCGTAAAGCTCGGCCTTGTGATCGACCTTGATACCTGCGTTGGCTGTCATGCCTGCGTCGTAGCCTGCAAAGCCTGGAACACGCAAAGCGATCTGGGCGCGCCGCTCTCGGACCAAGACCCTTACGGCGCGGACCCCAGCGGCACATTCCTGAACCGCGTGCACAGCTACGAGGTGACCCCGCAGGACCGCCCGACGCAGCAAGTCCACTTTCCCAAATCCTGCCTGCACTGCGACGACGCGCCCTGCGTCACCGTTTGCCCCACGGGTGCCAGCTATAAGCGGCAGGCCGACGGCATCGTCTTGGTGAACGAGGACGCCTGCATCGGCTGCGGGCTGTGCGCTTGGGCCTGTCCTTATGGCGCGCGGGAAATGGACCCGGCGGCGGGGGTGATGAAGAAATGCACGCTTTGCGTCGATCGCATCTATAACGAGGCCCTGCCAGAGGTCGACCGCACCCCCGCCTGCGTGCGGACCTGCCCCGCAGGCGCGCGGCACTTTGGCGATCTGGGCGATGCGGACTCGGACGTCAGCAAGCTGGTGGCCGAACGCGGCGGCTTTGATCTGATGCCAGAGATGGGGACCAAGCCCGTGAACAAATATCTGCCGCCGCGGCCCCGCGACGCCGATCAGATCGATATCCTTGCGCCCTTGCTGGCCCCCGTGGCCAGCGACGGCAAAGGGCTAATTGCGTGGCTGGACAAGGCGTTGTCCAAGCTGCCGGGGGGACATGCCTGATGCATCCGGCACCTTCCGTCATTTTATTCACGACGTTTTCCGGGCTCGGGTTCGGCCTGCTGTTCTGGCTTGGCCTTGGCCAACCCGCCCCCACCGGCTGGGTCGCCTTTGCGTTTTTTGCGCTGGCCTATGCCATGGCGGTCGGCGGGCTTTTGGCATCGACATTCCACCTTGGCCATCCAGAGCGTGCCTATTTGGCAGTCACCCAGTGGCGCACCAGCTGGCTGTCCCGCGAAGCGATCGCGGCGATTGCGACGCTGCTGACAGGCGGGGTGTTCGCCTTGCTGCGGATCTGGGACATCTCGGCCGCGCCCTTGGGATGGCTGGTATCGCTGGGTTGCCTTGCCACCGTTTTCACCACCGCGATGATCTATACCCAAATGCGCACCGTGCCGCGCTGGCGCCACTGGACGACGCCCGCGCTGTTTCTAGCGCTGTCGCTGGCGGGCGGGGCCATCTTGGCCAATCGCGGCAGTGCCGCGCTGGTCCTGCTGGCCTTGGCCGCCGTCTTGCAACTGGTTGCGTGGATCACGGGCGATATGCGCTTGCAGCAGTCTGGCACGACATTGGGCACTGCCACCGGGCTGGGTGATATCGGCCGGGTCCGCGCATTCCTGCCGCCGCACTCGGGGTCAAACTATCTGCTACGGGAATTTGTTTATGTTGTCGGCCGCCGCCATGCGCTGCAGCTGCGCGCCATCGGGCTGATCCTGGCCTTTGGCGTGCCGATCCCGCTGATTGCGGCCGGGCTTGGTCATATCACAGCGCTGGTCGCCGTACTGGCCCATATCGCCGGCGTGCTCTGCCTGCGTTGGCTGTTTTTCGCACAGGCCGAACATGTGGTCGGCCTGTATTATGGCAAGCGATAGCGGTGGGGCGGTCCGATTTTTCGGCGAAAAATCGGGTTGGGGCGCTGCCCCAAACCCCGAGGTATTTTTGACCAGAAGAAGGGTGGACCTTACGTTCTGATGCGCGCTTCGGTCTTTGCGTCAAACAGGTAGACACGGTTTGCGTCGATGGTGATGCCAACGCGGTCGCCTAGACGCGAGCGCTGGTCGCCGCGTTCCTCAATGACGATCCGCTCTCCGGTGTCGCCCAGAAGATAGACGTAGGACACACCGCCAAGGCTTTCGGTCAAGTCGACCGTATGCGTGTCGCCGTCCGCATCCACGACAAGGTGCTCTGCCCGCATACCGACGGTGACAGGGCCACTATGCGATGTGACGCCAAGGTCGAAGTGTGCCTTCATCCCCGGGACTGCGACCGTGCCATTCGCGATTTCGCCAGCCATAAAGTTCATCGCGGGGCTGCCGATAAAGCCGGCGACGAATTTGTTGTCTGGGTCGCGGTACAGGTCCATCGGTGCGCCGACCTGTTCGATCACGCCTTTGCGCAGCACGACGATTTTATCAGCCAGCGTCATCGCCTCGACCTGGTCGTGGGTAACATAGATCATCGTCGCGCCGATTTCCTTGTGAAGGCGGGCGATTTCGACGCGCATCTCGACGCGCAGTTCAGCGTCAAGGTTCGACAGCGGCTCGTCGAACAAGAACACCTCTGGCCCGCGCACGATGGCGCGGCCGATACTGACACGCTGGCGCTGACCGCCGGACAGAGCGGCGGGCTTGCGGCTGAGGTATTCGTCTAGCTTTAGGATCCGCGACGCCTCTGCCACCTTGGCAGCGATTTCCGCCTTGGGGTGGCCGTTCATTTTAAGGCCGAATCCCATGTTATCCTGCACGGTCATATGCGGGTAAAGCGCGTAGGTTTGGAACACCATGGCCACGCCGCGGTCGGACGGATCAAGGCGCGTCACGTCCCGCGCGCCGATGTTGATCTGGCCTGCGGTCGTTTCCTCTAGCCCTGCGATCATGCGCAGCAGGGTGGATTTTCCGCAGCCTGACGGCCCGACAAAGACGCAGAATTCGCCATGTTCAACTTCTAGATCGATGCCGTGAACGACCTGGATGTCGCCATATTTCTTGATCGTATTCTTAAGCGTTACGCCCGACATGAATTATTCCCCCGCGAGTTTCAGTGTGTGTGTCCCGTGATCGGGAAAGCTCCATTTCGCCGCGTCCTGCGCGATGGCATCGGCCGCGTCGCGCACTTTGGGAGCCAGTGTTTCCAGCCCCTTTAGATCGGTACGCGCTGTTGTGCTGGTGACGGACACCGCGCCCAGCACCCTGCCTGACGGCGTCAGAATTGGCATGGCGATGCAGATGATCCCCGGCTCGTGTTCTTCGCGGTCAAAGGCATAGCCGCGTGCCCGGATCGCCTGCAGTTCCTGCCGCAAGGCGGCGGGCGTTGTCAGGGTGCCGGGCTGAAATCTGTGGAACGACTGCTGCGCGATGATGTCATCCGCCTGCGCGTCATCGGTAAAGGCCAGCATCGCTTTGCCAACGCCCGTGCAATAGACGGGTCCAACCTTGCCCGCCTGAGAGAACATCTCGACCGGGTGGGCGGCGTTGCGTTTATCTAAATACAGCACCTGCGCGTGATCCAGCTGCGCCAGATGCACAGTTTCGGTGGTGGCAACGGACAGCCGCAACAAATGCGGGCTGGCGACTTGCACAAGGCTTGATTGCGCCCAAGCGGCATGGGCCAGCCGCACCAGCCGCGCACCGGGGGCATAGGTTTGCCGGTCCAGATTATAGGACAGCATATTCTGGCTCACGAGGGTTTGCAGAAGGCGATACAGCGTAGGCTTTGGATAGGCGCTATCCGCCAGTACCTCAGAAAATCGCACCGGGCGGCCAAAGCTGGCCACCTGATCTAACACCTCTAGTGCTTTGCCGACTGTGCCATCGCCGCTGCCGCTGCCTGCCATATCCATCCCTCTCCCTCACCCGAATGCTGCGCTGCCGCGTAACGGGTGTGTTGACAAGCCTAGGGGATTCGCGATTAAGTATCAATATCCAAAACCAAGTTTCAAATAATGAAACCATTGGACGCAAATTTAGGGAGGAAACCAAATGTTGCGCAAACCACTCACCGCCGGTCTGGCACTTTCGATCGCTCTGCTTGCTGGCACATCTGCCATCGCCCAGCAGCGCGTGCTGACGTTCAACACCGACACGTCTGACCCCGCACCCAAAGCCGCCTTTGAAGCGCTGATCGCTGATTTCGAGGCCGAGTATCCCGACATCGACGTGCAGGTGAACCTGTTTGACCACGAGGGCTACAAGACTGCGATCCGTAACTTCCTGACCGCCGACAGCCCGGACCTTGCCAACTGGTACGCCGGCAACCGCATGAAGCCTTTCGTTGACGCAGGCCAGTTCATGGATGTGTCCGACGTTTGGGCCGACAATGGCCTGAACGAACAGCTGGCCTCTGCCGCGTCGTCCATGACCATCGACGACAAGCAGTGGGGCGTGCCCTATACCTACTACCAGTGGGGCATGTATTATAACAAAGCCCTGTACGAGCAGGTCGGCGCAAAGGTTCCTGAAACCTATGACGAATTCGTCGAGAACTGCAAATTGTTCAAAGACGCAGGCATCGACTGCTTGACCACTGGCACATCCGCGATGTGGCCCGGCGCTGGTATCTTTGACTATTTCAACCTGCGCACCAACGGCTACGACTTCCACATGCAGCTGACCGGCGGCGAAATCCCGTGGACAGACGAGCGTGTGCGCGAAACCTTTGCGCAGTGGAACCGTCTGGTCGAGCCGGGCTATATCACTGCCAACGCAGCTGCTATCGACTGGCAGGACGCTGCGGCCCTGATGAGCCAAGGTAAGGCTGCGAACTACGTCATGGGCAACTTTGCCGTGGCCACATTCAAAGACGGCGGCATGACCGACGATACGCTGGGCTTCTTCCCGTTCCCAACGATCAACCCTGACGTCGCCCGCGCCGAAGACGCGCCGACCGACACGGTCCACATCCCTGCCGGTGCAAAGAACCCAGAAGACGCCAAGACCTTCCTTGCGTTTCTGGCCCGCGCTGATGTGCAGACCAAGCTGAACGCCGCCCTTGGCCAGTTGCCCGTCAACAACGAGTCCACCGTGGACGAAGCTGACCCCTTCCTGTCCCAAGGCTTCGAGATGCTGTCGACCGCATCTGGTCTGGCGCAGTTCTTTGACCGTGACGCGCCTGCCGAAATGGCCGCATCGGGCATGGAAGGCTTCCAAGAGTTCATGGCGTACCCAGACAATCTGGAAGACATCCTGACCCGTCTGGAATCCGATCGTCAGCGTATCTACGCAAAGTAAAACTTGATGGCGGCCCCTGTTGCGGGGGCCGCCGTTCATCGCAAGGGGGGACTACACCATGACCGCACTACCCGACGCCCACGGACCCAAGCGGTCTTGGTGGAAATCCAACCAACAAAAGCTGACGCCTTGGCTATTTCTGGCCCCGGGCATATTCATGTTTGCGGTCTACGTCGTCTGGCCCATCTTCGCGTCATTCCAGTTCTCGTTCTATGATTGGGACGGATTGTCGCCCAAAGAATGGGTCGGCTGGGGCAACTACCAAGAGCTTTGGGGTGATCGCAATTTCATCATCTCGCTGAAAAACAACCTGATCTGGCTGGTGCTTTACATGCTTGCCGTGCCTGCAGGTCTGGGGATCGCGATTTTCCTGAACCAGACGGTCAGCGGTATCCGCATCTATAAGTCCCTGTTCTTCTTCCCTTTCGTGATTTCCCAAGTCGTCGTCGGCCTGATGTTCGCGTGGTTCTATGCGCCCAACTTCGGCCTATTCTTTCAGCTGACCGAATGGCTGTTTGGCACCGGCACTGCCGTGTTGGCGAACCCCGACTACGCGACCTATGGCATCATCGTCGCCGGCCTGTGGCCGCAGATTGCCTATTGCATGATCCTTTACCTGACCGGCCTGAACAACGTCGCCCCCGACCAGATCGAGGCGGCCCGTCTGGACGGTGCCAAGGGCCTGAAAATGCTGTGGTATGTCGTGCTGCCGCAGCTGCGCCCCGCCACGTTTATCGCCGTCGTCGTCACAGTCATCGGCGCCCTGCGCAGCTTTGACCTTGTGTCGATCATGACCAACGGCGGCCCCTTTGGCCAAACCCGTGTGCTGTCGTTCTACATGTATGAAAAAGCGCTGTCGGAATACGGCTACCGCATGGGTTATGGCGCTGCCATCGCCGTTGTTCTGTTCCTGATCATGATGGTCTTCATCGCCGGCTTTGTCTGGAAGATGGTCCGCGACGAGAGAGGCCACTAAGATGTTCCCACGCCCCATTGCCCAGCGGTCCCGCGCCGCACAACTGACATATCAGGCCCTGCTACCCGTGGCCCTGATCCTGTGGCTGCTGCCCTTGCTTGGCATCGCCATGACGTCCATCAAACCGTCCTCCGATCTGGCGGCTGGCAACTATTTTGGCCTGCCCACGCATATCGCGATCGAAAACTACTGGACGGTCCTGTTCGATTTCGACCTGTGGAAATACATCCGCAACTCCTTCATCGTCACGATCCCGACCGTGATCGGGTCGGTCGCCCTGTCCTGCCTGACCGGCTTTGCCCTTGGCATTTACCGCTTCAAAGGCAACCTGCTGATCTTTTTCATGTTCGTGGCGGGTAACTTTGTGCCGTTCCAGATCCTGATGGTCCCGGTCCGTGACCTGACGCTGAACCTTGGCATGTACAACACACCGCAGGCGCTCATCCTGTTCCACATCGCCTTTCAGACCGGGTTCTGCACCCTGTTCATGCGCAATTTCATCGCCGCCCTGCCGCGCGAACTGATCGAGGCCGCCCGCGTCGAAGGCGTGGCCGAATGGCGCATCTTTTGGTTCGTCGTACTGCCCCTGATGAAGCCCGCGATTGCCGCGCTATCGGTGCTGATCTTTACCTTCATCTGGAACGACTTCTTCTGGGCGACCGTGCTGACCACCAGCGCCGAAACCCGTCCCGTCACCGCTGGCCTGTCATCGCTCAACGGCCAATGGGTCGCTGCGTGGCATCTGGTCTCTGCCGGGTCTATCGTCGCCGCCCTGCCCCCTGTCGCGATGTTCTTTTTGATGCAAAAGCACTTCATCGCTGGCCTCACCCTCGGAGCCGTCAAGTAAATGACCCACTATCGTCTTGATGCCGGTCGCCAGACGATCGTTCTGGCCGCCCCCGCGAACGGTTTGCCGCACTGCACCTATTGGGGTGCGCGGCTGCCGGACGGGACCGACCTTAGCGCGATTGCCGCTGCCGCCGAAATCGACCTGACGGGCGGTATGCTGGATGCGAACCCGCTGGTCACGCTGTGTCCGCAAACCGCGGCTGCCTTTCCGGGGCAGCCGGGGCTAGAGGTGCGCAGCAAGGATGGCACGCCCCTGCGCCCCGTCTTTGCACAAACCGCGACCAAACGGGCAGAGGCGCTAGCGCTGTCCTATGCTGACGCCGCCCTTGGGCTGACCCTGACCTTCAAGTTCAGCGCCGATGCCGAGACTGGAATCATCACCGCCCAAACCACGCTGGACGCAACACAGCCTGTCCTGTGCGACTGGCTGTCCGCGCCGACCCTGCCCGGCCCGCAGTTGGCCGACGAGATGATCGATTTCGCGGGCCGCTGGTGCGATGAATTCCAGCCCGTCCGCACACCTTGGGCCGCTGGCATCCGCGCCCGCGACAACCGCACGGGCCGCACCGGGCACGAACATTTCCCCGCGCTGATCCTGCCCGCCCGCGGCTGCACCAATACGGGCGGAGAGGCGCACGCCCTGCACTATGGCTGGTCCGGCGGCCACCGCATGATCGCAGAGGAGCTTCCCGACGGACGCCGCCAGATCCAGTTCGGCCACGCCAGCGGCAGCGATCCGCTGCCCGGCACCCATTTCGAAAGCGCCCCGCTTTATGTGGCCTATTCGGACACAGGCTTGAACGGCTGCGCTGTCAGCTTTCAGCGCCATCTGCGCGACCGCATCATCACCTGGCCGCAGCCAAACACACCCCGCCCCGTGCATTACAACTGCTGGGAGGCGATCTATTTCGACCACTCTCTGTCTGCCCTGACCGCCATCGCCGACCGCGCCGTTGCACTAGGGGCAGAGCGTTTCGTGCTGGACGACGGCTGGTTCAAGGCCCGCAATGACGACACCACCAGCCTTGGCGACTGGACCATCGACGCCGCGAAATGGCCAGACGGGCTGACCCCGCTGATCGACCATGTCCACAGCCTTGGCATGACCTTTGGCCTGTGGTTCGAGCCTGAGATGGTCAACGCCGACAGCGACATGGCCCGCAATCACCCAGATTGGATCCTTGGCCCAATGGATCAGCCGCTTGGCCGGGGCCAATATGTGCTGGACATGGCGAACGCCGATCTGCGCGAAAATCTGTTTGATCAAATCAGCAGTATTCTAGCCAGCCACGACATCGAATATATCAAGTGGGACCACAACCGTGTGCTCCCCCATAACGACGCGGCCCAGACACGCGGCACTTACGCCCTGCTGGACCGCCTGCGCACAGCCCATCCAGAGGTAGAGATTGAATCCTGCGCCTCTGGCGGTGGACGCATCGACTTTGGCATTTTGAAGCACACCCAGCGCGTCTGGCTGTCCGACAGCAACGACGCCCTGACGCGCCTGCGCATTCAGCACGATGCGGCCCTGTTCTTGCCATCCTGCGTCACCGGCAGCCACGTTGGCCCGCGCCACTGCCACACGACCGGACGCGTCCATTCCATCAGCTTCCGCGCATGGGTCGCCGCCCAGCGCCACATGGGGTTCGAGATGGACCCGCGCGAGCTGACACAGGAAGAGGCCGCGACCCTCACGCGGGTCACCGCGTGGTACAAAGCCAACCGCGACTGGATGCGCAGCGCCGATATCTTGCGGCTGGAAAGCGCGGACCCCGCCATCATCGCCGAACAGCAGCAAGCCGCCGATGGCACGCGGTTTGTCGTCTTCGCGGGCCACGCAGGCACCAGCACACAGATCGCGCCGCGCCCGCTGCGCCTGACGGGGCTTGATCCGGATGCCACCTATACGGTTGATATCGCGAACAAAGACGACCTATCCACCCTGTCACGCGGCACGCCTGCGCTGAAATCTGGCCCCTTGACCCTGACGGGCCGTACGTTGATGTCACAGGGCATTGCCCTACCCTATGCCGTCCCCGACAGCATATGGATCATCGAAGGACATCGCCTATGACAGCCCAGTTTCACGACCTTGAAAATGCCCACGTTTTTATCACCGGCGGCGGCGGCGGCATCGGTGCCGCGCTGACGGAATCTTTTCTGACGCAAAAGGCCAAGGTCAGCTTTGTCGGCCGCTCTGACTACAGCGATTTCGCGGACGACATGGCGGAAAAAACCGGCACCAAGCCGTTCTTTCAGCAATGCGACGTCACCGACACCAAGGCGCTGCACGCCGCGATGGATGAAGCCGTCGCCAAGCAAGGCGCACTGAAAGTCCAAATCAACAACGCCGCTGCCGACACGCGCATGGACCCCGCCGACATCACGGTCGAAGATTGGGACAACCAAATTGCCGTGAACCTGCGCCACTACTTCTTTGCCTGCCAAAAGGCGGGTGCGCTGATGACGGATGGCGGTTCAATCATCAATTTTTCGTCCGCCAGCTACCAGATCGCGGGGGAACAGCTTGCGCCCTATGTGTCGTCAAACGCAGGCATCCTCGGGCTGACACGCTCGCTGGCCCGCGACTGGGGCCCGCGCGCTATTCGCGTGAACGCGATCTCTCCCGGTCTTGTGCTGACCAAAAAGCAGATTGAAGAGGTGCACACCGATGAAGACCTTGCTGAATTCCGCAAAAAGCAGTGCATCCCCGAAAACCTTTATCCCGAAGACGTGCCGGGCACCGCGCTGTTCCTTGCCTCTGATCTGTCGCGCATGATGACCGGGCAGTGCCTGTTCATTGACGGCGGCTTGGCGTTCACAGGATGAGTGCCGCCGCCGCCACATGGATCGCCGCCGATTGGGGCACGACGCATCTGCGCGTTTGGGCCATGTCGGACAGTGGCACCGTGCTGGCGGCGGCTGGGTCCGCCGACGGCATGGGCACGCTGACCCGCGACGGCTTTGCCCCGGCGCTGGACGCCCTGACCGCCGATTGGCCCGCCGTGCCCGTGATTGCCTGCGGCATGGTCGGGTCCCGCCAAGGCTGGACAGAGGCACCCTATTCCGCCGTCCCCTGCCCCGCGCTGGCCAGCAACCTGACCCTTGCAGGCACCCGTTGCCACATCATTCCGGGGCTGAAACAAGCCAGCCCCGCCGATGTCATGCGCGGCGAAGAGACCCAGATCGCAGGCTTTTTGTCGCTGAACCCGCGCTGGGACGGCGTGATCTGCCTGCCGGGTACCCACACCAAATGGGTGCACGTCAGCGCGGATGAAGTCGTCAGTTTTCAGACTGTGATGACCGGCGATCTGTTCGCCGCCATCACGGGCCACACCGTGCTGCGCCATTCGTGCACCGACGGCTGGGACGACGCGGGCTTTTTGCAAGGCGTCGATGACGCCATCGCCCGCCCGGAAAAGCTAGCCGCGCGCCTGTTTTCCTTGCGCGCCGAAGGGTTACTGAACGATCTGCCCAATGCCACCGCGCGCGCCCGCCTGTCGGGGCTGCTCGTCGGGGCAGAACTTGCCGCGACCAAGCCCTACTGGCTTGGGCAGCAAATCGCCGTGATCGGCGCTGGCACCTTGGCGGGGCTTTACGTGACGGCCCTTGGGGCGCAGGCTGCCCCGGCGACCCAAGTCAACGCGGACCGCGCCACACTGGCCGGGCTAACCGCCGCCTATCGCAGCTGGAAGGACCAGACATGACCCGCCCCATCATCGCCATCCTGCGCGGCGTCACGCCCGACGATGCCGTCGCCGTCGCCCGCGCCTGCATCGACGCAGGCATCACACGGATAGAGGTGCCGCTGAATTCCCCCGCACCCTTCGACAGCATCCGCCGTATGGCTGACGCGCACGGGGATATTGCTGAAATTGGCGCAGGTACCGTGCTGACGCCAGACGACGTGAACCGCGTGCGTGATGCTGGCGGAAAGCTGATCGTATCCCCCAATGCCGACCCGCGCGTGATCATGGCGACCAAGGCCGCAGGCATGGCCAGCTGGCCCGGCGTGATGACACCAACGGAATGCTTTGCGGCGCTGAAAGCCGGCGCTGACGGGCTCAAGATTTTCCCCGCCTCGCTGATCGGTCCCGCCGGCATCAAAGCCATGCGCGCCGTGCTGCCTGCGGATTGCCCGGTCTATGCCGTCGGCGGCGCTGGCCCCGATAACTTTGGCGACTGGATCAAGGCAGGCGCCGACGGCTTCGGCATCGGCACCGCGATTTACACTCCCGGTCTAAGCGCCGAAGACGTTGCCACCCGCGCCCGCGACATCGTGGCCGCCTTTGACGCAGCCATCCAATGATCTTCGACGCTACTCCCTGCACCTTGGGCGAAGGCCCGCTCTGGCACCCCGAACGCGATCAGCTGTTCTGGTTCGATATCCTGTCGCGCCGCATGCACACCAAAGGGCAGCATTGGGATTTCCCCGGCCATGTCTCGGCTGCTGGTTGGGTGGATTATGAAACGCTGCTCGTTGCATCTGATATCGCGCTCAGCCGCTTTGACATCGCCTCTGGCGACACCGTCAAGATCATGGATCTGGAACACGATCTGGCGGGCAACCGGTCCAACGATTGCCGCGCTGACCCACAGGGCGGCTTCTGGATTGGCACGATGGGGTTAGGGGCAGAGGCAGGCCACGGCAGCATCTGGCGCTATTACCGGGGCGCGCTGCGCAAGATCTACGCCGACCTTGCGATCAGCAACTCGATCTGCTTCGCCCCAGACGGCAAAACCGCCTATTTCACCGACACCCCCACCAAACAAATCATGCGCGTCGCGTTGGACGCCGCTGGCTGGCCATCAGGCACACCGCAAGTCCATATTGACCTGACCGGCACGGACTATAACCCCGACGGCTCTGTCGTGGACGCCGCGGGCAACCTGTTCAATGCGCAATGGGGTGCGGGCCGCGTCGCCGCCTACGACCCACATGGCCAGTTCATCGAAGCCTTCGCCTTCCCCGCGCACCATACGTCCTGCCCGACTTTTGGCGGCGCGGACCTGTCGACGCTCTACGTCACCTCGGCCCGACAAGGCATCGATGCCCCTGACGAAGCCCAAGGCGCGACTTACGCGATCAAAACCAGCTACACCGGCCAACGGGAACACCGCGTCATCCTTTAAACGCGGGCGTCCCCCATCATCTTGCCAAAAATACTCAAAAAGGTCCCAGACATGACCCGCACGCTCGGCGTTTGCTACTACCCCGAACACTGGCCCGAATCCCAATGGGCCGTTGATGCCGCCCAGATGAAGGCCACCGGCCTGACGTGGGTGCGCATTGGCGAATTCGCCTGGAGCCTGATGGAACCCACCCCTGGCACCTACGACTGGGATTGGCTGGACCGGGCCGTAGAAACCCTTGGCAATGCTGGCCTCAAGGTCGTGATGGGCACACCCACTGCCACCCCGCCGCGCTGGTTGGTGGACAGCATGCCCGACATGCTGCCCGTCGACGCGCAGGGGCGCACGCGGGGCTTTGGCTCGCGCCGGCATTATGATTTCAGCCATATGGGCTACCGCGACGCATGTCGCCGCATCGCAACAGCGATGGGCGAGCGTTATGGCCGCAATCCCCATGTCGCAGCTTGGCAGATCGATAACGAATACGATTGCCACGATACGACGCTGTCATATTCGGGTGCTGCAAAACAGGGGTTTCAGGATTGGCTTGCGCAGAAATACCAAAGCACGGACGCGCTGAACCGGGCTTGGGGCAATATCTTTTGGTCAATGCAATACGACACCTTCGACCAGATCGAACTGCCGAACCTGACCGTCACCGAACCCAACCCCGCGCATGTGCTGGATTTCCGGCGCTACAGCTCTGACCAAGTCGCCGCGTTCAACCGCGTACAGGTCGACGCCCTGCGTCCTTTGACCGACACGCCGCTGATCCACAACTACATGGGCCGCACGCTGACGTTTGATCATTTCAAAGTCGGTGCCGACCTCGATATCGCGTCGTGGGACAGTTACCCCATCGGCTTTCTGTCCGACAGGATCGAAGGGACGACGAAGGAAAAGCAGACCTATCTGCGCCAAGGTCACCCGGACAACCAAGCCTTTCACCACGATCTGTACCGCGCTGTCGGCAATGGCCGCCTTTGGGTGATGGAACAGCAACCCGGCCCGGTAAACTGGGCCCCCTACAACCCCGCCCCCCTGCCCGGCATGGCCCGCCTTTGGGCATGGGAAGCCTTCGCCCACGGGGCAGAGGCCGTCTGCTATTTCCGCTGGCGTCAGGCCCCCTTTGCGCAGGAACAAATGCATGCAGGCCTGCTGCGCCCCGACAGCGAACCCGCCCCGGCCTTGGGCGAGGCCGCGCAGGTCGCGGCAGAAATCGCTGCCATGCCAGACCTTGATCACGCCACAGGCTCTGCCGCGCTGATCTTTGATTACGAAAGCGCATGGGCGTGGGACACGCAGCCGCAGGGTGCGGACTTTGACATGTTCCGCCTTGCCTTTGCCGCCTACCGCGCCTTGCGCCGGGCGGGTCTGTCCGTGGACATCCTGCCGCCCCATACGGGCGATCTGTCGGCCTATAAACTGGTCCTTGCCCCCGGTCTGATGACGATTTCGGACAACCTGCGCGCCGCATTGGCAACATACGAAGGCATCGCGCTGATCGGCCCGCGCAGCGATCTGAAAACCCGCGACATGGCGATCCCCGTGCCCATGGGCCCATCCCTGCCCGACACTGACGTCACCGTCACACTGACCGAAAGCCTGCCTCCCAGCGACAAGATCAAGCTGCAAGGCGGCGGCCGTTTCCGCCATTGGTTCGAACATCTGGACGGCACAGCGCCGGTGCATCTGTCCACGAAATCAGGCCAACCAGCGATCATGGGCGGCGATCACCTGCGCTATCTGGCCGGCTGGCCAGATGACGCGACCTTTGACGGCATCATCGGCGGGCTTTGCGACGCAGCGGGCATTGCGACCCTGCGCCTGCCAGATGGCCTGCGCGTGCGCGACACGGCCACCACGCGATTTTTCTTCAACTACGGTCCCAAGCCTGTCACATGGAAAGACACAATCATCCCCGCCGCGGGGGTCCACTGGGAGGCACTTTGATGATCGCACATTTTGGCACATCCGCCGCTGGTCATGACATCGACAGCGTCACACTGCATGCAGGCGACTTGTCCGTCACCCTGCTGACATGGGGCTGCGTCGTGCAGGACGTGCGGCTTGCGGGCGTTGACTATTCCCTGACCCGCGGCTCTGACCTTCTGGCCGATTACGAGGGCGAGATGCGCTATAGCGGATCGCTGATCGGTCCAGTTGTGAACCGGATCAGCACCGGCCGGGTCGAGATTGACGGCATGATGTACGAGCTGGAGCGGAACCTGAAGAACCGCATCCACCTGCATTCCGGCAGCCGCGCGACGCACCTGCGGCCATGGAAGCTGCACGAATCCTCGGCCGACCGTGCTGTGTTCAAACTGCATCTGCCCGATGGTGACGGCGGTCTGCCCGGCGACCGGCATATTCGCGCTGTGTTCACCGTGATCGCCCCCGCCATCCTGACGATGGAAATCACGGGCACCACCGACCAGCCGACGCTGATGAACTTCGCGAACCACTCTTATTGGAACCTGGACGGCACCCCGACATGGGACGGCCACACCTTGCAAGTCGCCGCCGACCGCTATCTGCCCACAACCGAGGACTTCTATCCCACCGGAGAGATCGCCGATGTAGACGGCACCCCGCTCGATTTCCGCGCACCGCGCGAGATCAGCGTCAAGAACCCCGAGATGGACCACAACATGTGTCTGTCAGATGGACAGGTGCCCCTGCGTGATGTTCTGTGGCTCGCCGGGCAATCCGGCGTAAAGCTGACCATCGCGACCGATCAGCCCGGCATGCAGGTCTTTGACGGTCGCCACGCGATCCGCCCCGGCAAGCCGCAATACGAAGCGCTGGCGTTCGAGGCGCAAGGCTGGCCAGACGCCCCCACCCACGCGAATTTCCCGTCCATCCGCGTGGGCGAGCACACACCTTATCGCCAGTTCACGACTTATACCTTCGCCAAGCCAGACTAAGCCGCAGGCTTAGCTGCCGCGATAGGTCGAATAGCCGTAAGGCGACAGCAGCAGAGGCACGTGATAATGCGCCTCTGCATCGGTGATGCCAAAGCGGATCGGCACAATATCCAGAAAGAGCGGCTCTGCCCCGTCCTGACCGGTCGCGCGCAGGTAGTCACCCGCGTGGAATGTCAACTCATAGGTGCCGACGGCGAACTGCCCTTTGGGCAGGATCGGCGCATCAGTGCGCCCGTCAGCATTCGTCGTCATGCGCGCGATCTCTGCCGGGCCCGCGTCTGTGATCCGCGACAGCACGATCTGCAACCCGCCCGCAGGCAAACCGCGTGCAGTATCAAGTACATGGGTCGTTAAATATCCCTGCGACATACGCGCACTCCTTTTCATTTCGCCTGTGAACAAGCGGCCTGCTTCCCCGCTTGTCAACCCGGCCAGCACCAAGCCGGAGCCTAAAACTTTTCGCCCAAAAGGTTTAACACCGGACGATTATTCATCGAAAAATCGTTGCACCCCGCATCCCGCGCATAAAAGTGGAAAAATGCGTTTGACACCGCCCCCTGGTCCGCTTATCGGATGCGCCGTGGTGAGGCGCGGTAGCTCAGTTGGTTAGAGCGATCGACTCATAATCGATAGGTCGGGAGTTCAAGTCTCCCCCACGCCACCACCACAGTCTCCCAGCTCAAATGCACCGCGAAACCGACACCCCGGACCGACCGGCGCATTTGCTGCGCAAGCCACGCTGTGTCGGGAGTTCAAGTCTCCCCCACGCCACCACCACAGTCCACCAGTTCAAAACGAAGCGCGAAGCAGCCACCGCAGATCGCTCACGCGCGTTTGCTGTTTAGCGCGCCTCAATATTTGGCATACCATCTTGCAACGTCCCCACAGCAGGTTCAGGGTCTGCGCAACAGACCGGGGGACCACGATGACTTTGCTCACGACACTTGCCGATATTCTAGGCCCCCAAGGCCTACTGACCGACCCCGCCGATATGGCGCGCTGGACCAACGATTGGACGGGCTATTACCCCTCTGTCCCGCTGGCCGTCGCGCGGCCCACCACGACGCAGCAGGTCAGCGCTGTGATGGCCGCTTGTCACGCTGCCGGCCAGGCTGTGGTGCCCGTGTCGGGCAATACCGGGCTGAATGGCGGCGCGTCCGCCATGGGGGCTATTGCCCTGTCGCTGGACCGGATGACGGCCATCCGCAACGTCGATCCAGACTCTCGTACGGCCGAGGTAGAGGCTGGTGTTATCATTTCACGCCTTCACGACGCGGCAGACGCCCATGATCTGATCTTTCCACTCACCTTTGGCGCCCGCGGGTCTGCAATGATCGGCGGTGCGCTTTCGACGAACGCGGGCGGGTCGAACGTGCTGCGCTATGGCAATACCCGCGATCTGGTGCTGGGCCTGACCGTCGTTCTGGCGGATGGTCGGATCATGGATCTGATGGGGCGGCTTCATAAAGATAACAGCGGCCTGAACCTGCGGCACCTGATGATCGGCGCAGAGGGGACGCTTGGCATCATCACGGCCGCCACGGTCAAGCTGTTCACCAAGCCGCGCGCCTACGCCACGGCGATGGTCGCGGCCGCTTCGCTGGATGCCGCCCTGACCCTGCTACACCGCATCCAAGCTGCCACAGGGGGTGCGGTCGAGGCGTTTGAATACATGCCTGCCAATTACATCGACACCCATCTGCGCATCACCCCGGGGACCAAGGCACCCTTTGCCGACCGCCACGACGTCAACATCATGATAGAGGTCGGTGCCACCGCACCCCGCGATGCTACCCCGCTGGACGACGGCTCTGTGCCCATCGTCACCTTGCTAGAGGAAACGCTGGCCGAGATGATGGAGGACGGTCTGATCCTAGACGCCGTGACCGCCCAATCCGAACAGCAGCGCAGCGACATGTGGGCCCGGCGCGAGGCAGCATCAGAGGTGATCTTTGACCGCCGCCCCTTTGTGAACACGGATATCGCCGTCGCCCTGCCCGACGTGCAAACCTTTCTAACCGAAGCGCGCAAACGCCTTCTGGCGCTGGACCCCGGCGCAGATGATCTGTCTGTCGTTCACTTGGGCGATGGCAATGTGCACTACACCGCATACCCCAGCAAAGAGGACCCCGACCTAAGCGCCGCGATCCGCGAGATGGTAGATGATGTGGTTCAAGATCTGGGCGGATCATTCAGCGCCGAACACGGCGTCGGGTTGTCAAAGCTGGATAGCATGGCAAAGCGCAAGGATCCGGTCGCACTGGATGTGATGCGCGCGATCAAGGACGCGCTGGACCCCAGCGGCATCCTGAACCCCGGCAAGGTGATCCCGCCAAAGCGCTAAACTTTAGTCAAAGAACCCCGGCCCGGCGCGTTCCAGCAGCTTGGCCGCCATTTCGCGGCCCATCTGTGCGCCGTCGGCAATGGGGCCTGTCATATCGTCGGACAGCACGCGGGTGCCATCCTCGCGCAGGATCTCGCCGCGCAGGCGCAGATTGCCGCCCTCAAGCTCTGCCAGACCCGCGATCGGCGTTTCGCACGACCCATCCAGCGCCAGCAGCAAGGATCGTTCTGCAGCAAGGCGGTAGCCGGTTTCGGCGTCGTGGATCGCTTCCAGCATCTGGGCGGCGCGGCTATCGTCTGTGCGCCGCTCAATCCCGATGGCACCCTGCGCAATCGCGGGCAGCATGTCGTCGGCGCTGATGCCGTGATGCGGGACGTCGTCCATTTTCAGACGGTTCAGGCCCGCCATGGCCAAAAACGTCGCGGTGGCCACGCCATTATCAAGCTTTTTCAAACGTGTCTGCACGTTGCCGCGAAATTCGACCACGTTCAGGTCGGGGCGTCGCGCCTTGACCTGTGCGCGGCGGCGCAAAGATGATGATCCGACCGTCGCCCCCTGCGGCAAATCAGCCAGCCCGGCGGCATTGCGGGATACAAAGGCGTCGCGCACGTCTTCACGCGGCAAATAGGTATCCAACAGCAATCCACCCGGTTGCAGAGTCGGCATGTCCTTCATCGAATGCACCGCGATATCAATCTCGCCTGACAACAGCGCCTCTTCGATCTCGCGGGTAAACAGGCCCTTGCCGCCGATTTCTTTGAGCGGGCGGTCAATGATCTGATCGCCTGTCACCTTGATGATGACGATGGTAAACGCCTCGAACGGCAGATCAAAAGCCTGCGCCAGACGCGCACGCGTCTCGTTGGCTTGCGCCATCGCAAGAGGCGATCCTCTGGTTCCGATCTTGAACGCGGCGGCGGGTGTGGGCAAATTCAGCATCATGACACAACTGTTAGCCCTGCCAATCCGGGTTGACAACAGCCCTGCGCGTTGCGACGAAACCCACAACACAAAGGACGTCACATGCCTCAGCAAAAGACCATTCTGCGCGCCCTTGCGGGTGAAACACTGCCCACGCCGCCGATCTGGATGATGCGCCAAGCCGGACGCTACTTGCCGGAATACAAGGCGACCCGCGCGCAGGCCGGTGATTTCCTGTCGCTGTGCTACAACCCCGAACTCGCGGCAGAGGTGACGTTGCAGCCGATCCGCCGCTACGGCTTTGACGCGGCGATCCTGTTTGCGGACATCTTACTGCTGCCACAAGCGCTGGGTGCGGACCTGTGGTTCGTCACGGGCGAAGGCCCGCGTCTGTCCACGATCACCGATCAGGCCGGTTTGGATAAACTCGGCCCCGTGGACGAGATCGACGCCGTGCTGTCGCCCGTCTATGAAACCGTCAAGATCCTGTCGCGTGAACTGCCTGCTGATACCACGCTGATCGGTTTCGCTGGCGCCCCCTGGACCGTCGCGACCTATATGATCGCAGGCCAAGGCACCCCGGACCAAGGCCCGGCGCACGCGCTGAAAAACGAAAACCGCCCCGTGTTCGAAGCGCTGCTTGCCAAGATCACCGCAGGCACGATCCACTATCTGTCGCGCCAGATCGACGCCGGGGCAGAAGTCGTCAAGCTTTTCGACAGCTGGGCTGGATCGCTGCAAGGCGAGGATTTCGCAAAATACGCAGTAGAGCCCGCGCGCGAAATCACGGCGGCGCTCAAGGCTAAGTATCCGCATATCCCGGTCATCGCCTTTCCGCGTGGCGCAGGTCACCGGTACGAGGGGCTGCATGCCGCGATCGGGGCCGATTGCATCGCGCTGGATGACGGCGTCACGCCGAACTGGGCGGCTGGTCATGTCCAGATCGATGGCTGCGTGCAGGGCAATCTGGCGTCACGGCACATGGTCACCGGCGGCAAGGATCTGATCCGCGAGACACGCAAAGTCGTGCAAGCCTTTAGCAATGGGCCGCACATCTTTAACCTTGGTCACGGCATCACGCCCGACGCCGATCCGGCCAATGTGCAGCTGATGATCGACACGGTGCGCGGCATCTGATGTACGCCCCCCCGGCCTTTCAAGAGGACCGGACTGACGTCCTGCGCGCCGCCATCGGTGATATCACCTTTGGCGCGCTGGTCACGCAAACGGATGATGGTCCGGTCGTCACGCATGTGCCGATGATGCTGACCGGGCCGGACGATACCATGGTGCTGGAAACCCATGTCGCCCGCGGCAATCCGCATTGGCGCCACGCAGGGCCGACGGTCGCGATCTTTCAAGGGCCGCACGCCTATATCCGGCCGGGGTTTTATCCGTCAAAGGCGGAAACGGGCAAGGTCGTACCGACTTGGACCTATATCGCGGTGCACGCGCACGGGATGCTGACCGCTGTGCAGGACGGCGACTGGCTGCATGCCCATGTGACCGCGATGACCAATAAGATGGAAACAGGCCGCCCTGCCCCTTGGGCTGTGGACGACGCACCTGCCGATTATATCGCCAGCCTGCAGCGCGGGATCGTTGGACTGCGCATGCCTGTCACACGGCTGACAGGGGCGTGGAAGGTGAACCAGCACAAGTCAGAGGCCGACCGCGCGGGCACAGCGCAGGGGCTAGCAGACAGCGGAGAGATGGGCCGCGCCCTTGCCCAAGTGCTAAAGCCGGAGGCTTAGCGCCCCGTCAGCCCCTCGATTGCTGGCAGCGGCACGGGCTGGGTCACATAGGCGCTTTTGCGCTTTTCATAAAATGCATTGCCGCCAGCGGTGACGACGTAATTCATGTTGTCGTAGGAAAACCGGTGACCCGCTTGATGAAAAAACTTTGCATCGCCAATCATCGGATGCCGCTCGCCCAGCATGACTGAAATCGCCGCCTCTTGGACCGTCGGCAGGCCGCTGGCGGACATCGGGCGCGACATCACGCCGGGGGCAAACTGGTTCTTTTGCCCCACAACACCGCAGACCGTATCGGGATATGCGTCTGACTGAACACGGTTCATCACAACATTTCCGACGGCAACCAACCCGTCGCGGCTCGACCGGTTCGATTCAAAAAACATCGCCCGCTCAAGGCATTCTAGGTCATCTGTGTCCACGCGGGCAAAGCTGCGCGCGGCAACGTCATCCTTTTTGCCGCCGACCATGCCGCATCCCGCAGCCGTCAGCGCCAAAGCGATCAGACCTGCCAGCCGCAGTGCTTTGCCCGATTGGTTCATTGAATGGCCCCCGCCCCTATTTTGAAGGCACCTTATGCGGGGCGATACGCTGCGCTCAAGCCCCGCTCTGCCCATGAAGCGGCCCGTGCCCGCCCGCAGGCGGACACTCGCCGATCCGCATGGGCCCTGTCAGACCCACTTGGCCATCGGCGGCAGGCTCATCAGGACCGCGTTGGCGTCGTGTCCAGTGGTCAGGCCGAATTTGGTGCCGCGGTCGTAGACAAGGTTATATTCCGCATAAAGGCCGCGGTGGATCAGCTGCGTGTCCTTGTCGGCGTCGGTCCAGTCTTGGCTGCGGCGCTTTTCCACCAACGGCTGATAAGCGGGCAGAAAGGCGCGGCCAATGTCTTGGGTCAGGGCAAAGTCAGCATCCCAGTCGCCGGTGCAGTGGTCGTCCATAAAGATGCCGCCGACACCCCGCGCACGGTTCCGGTGCGGGATATAGAAATATTCATCCGCCCAAGCCTTGAGCCGGGGGTAAAGGTCGGTGCCATGCGGGTCGAGGTGGGTTTGCTGGGCTGCATGGAAATGGGCCGTGTCCTCTGCGTATTCAATGCAGGGGTTCAGATCGGACCCGCCGCCAAACCACCACGCGTGCGGCGTCCAGAACATGCGGGTGTTCATGTGCACGGCAGGCGCATGGGGGTTTTGCATATGCGCGACCAGCGAAATGCCAGACGCCCAAAAGCGCGGATCGCTGTCCATGCCCGGCACACCGCGTGCGGCCATGGCGCGCTGCGCGGCCTCGCCCAATACGCCGTGGACGGTCGAGGTATTTACGCCGACCTTTTCAAACACCCGCCCGCCGCGCATGACAGACATCAAACCGCCGCCCGCCTCTGACCCATCATCGGCGGTGCGACGCGTCTGCGTGCGTTCAAACCGGCCTGCGGGCAGCGCTGCCGTGGGGCCTGTGGTCTGGGTGTCTTCTAATCCTTCGAACGCGGTCACGATCGTGTCGCGCAGGGTTTCGAACCATGCGCTTGCCCGCGCTTTTTCAGTATCCATCGTGTCGGTCATCTGGCCCTTGCCCTGCTGTTATTGCATATCATCTTAAAGGGACACTAAGGGTAAAGCCAAGCGCCAGCCCCTTGGCACACCCTCTACCGGAGCCCTGATATGCGGTATCTTCTGCCCCTCGCCCCACTTGCCCTGCTGGCCGCTTGCGCCACGCCGCAACAGCAATGCCTGAACAATGTGTCAGAGCCGCTGCGTGTGAACGCCTTTTTGATTGCGCAAACGCAGGCTAATCTGGATCGCGGCTTTGCCGTTGACCAGCAGCAGCGCGTCAGCCGGGGCTTTGATATGTGCCGCCAGCGTGACCGCGACGGCAACGTGTCGACCACGCTTTGTCCCACAACGCGGGTGAAGACAGTCAATGTGCCGCAGGCGATCAATATGGATGTGGAACGCGGAACGCTCGATCAACTGCTGGCGCGGCAAGCGATTTTGGAAAAGCAGGCTAGCGCCGCGACAAACCAATGCCGCCTGCTGTATCCTGAATAGCGCCTAGTGAACAGCGATGGCGGCGGGATCGACCAACGTGCGACCGCCGTCCAGCGTCACGATCTGACCCGTCACAAAGCTCGACGCATCAGAGGCAAGGTATTGCACCGTGTCCCCGACCTCTGCCGCGTTGGCAAGGCGGCCCATGGGCGTGGCGTCTAGGATCGCGCTGCGGGCGTGTTCGTGATCGCGCATCCAGCCGAGCAAATTGTTGGACAGCACCGATCCGACGGATACGCCGTTCACCCGGATCTGCTGGGGCGCAAGCGCGACCGCCATAGAGCGTGTCATCTGATCCAGCGCCGCATTCGCGATGGAAAAGCCCATCAAGTCAGGATGCGCCCGCTGGCCTGCGATGGATGATAGGTTCACGATGGACCCGATGGGGCCGTCTTCGCTAGGTGCCTTTTGTTTGACAAAGCGCCGCGCGATGGCCTGCGACAGGCGCAGCGGCATCATCAGGTTCTGCTGCATCAGTTCTTCGACAGAGTTATCTTCGGCGTCCAGCGGCGCAGTGCCAGTCACAAGACGCGCCGCATTCACCAGAATATCGACCCGGTCAAAGGCATCCACTGTCGCCGAAATCAGGTTCGCCACGCACAGCTTTTGCCGCAGATCGCCGGTAAACATCCGCACGCGGTCCTCATCGGCGGACAAATCAGCAATCTCACGCTCTAACGCTTCTTCGTTGATATCAGCGAACATAACGTTGGCACCGGCACGAACGAAGTGGCGGGCAATCGCCAAACCAATGCCGTTACCAGCACCGGTCACGATGGCCGTGCGGCCTTTGATGGAAAAAGACATGAAGCAGTCCTTTGATCAGGATTTCAGCGGGCGGGTCGCGTGAAACAGCTTAAAGCCGCCGTCGCCCGGCAGTTCTTCGACATTGCGGAAATGCTCGCGCAGCGCCGCCTCGTAAGGCAGGTGGCGGTTTGCGACCATCCACAGCTTGCCATGCGCGGCCAGCATCCGGGCAGCACCCGCGATAAAGCCTTGGCCTAGCGATGGTGTGCCCTTGGACCCGGTATGGAACGGCGGGTTCATCACGATGCCATCGTATTTCGTGGCGGGCTTGAACGTCAGCGCATCGCCCCAGTGGAACGCGGCGCGGGGGTCGGTCACGTTAAGGCGTGCGCAATCCAGCGACAGCGCCTCTGCTTCGATCAAGTCCAGCGATTTGACGCCATCGCGCCCCAGCACGGCTTGGCTCAGATAGCCCCAGCCTGCGCCAAGGTCGGCCATACGGTTGGGCAGTTTCGCAGGCAACGCGCCCGCCAGCAAGGCAGAGCCCTTGTCGATTGCGCCGTCAGAAAAGACGCCAGCGGTGGTGTAAAAGCCGTGATCGCCAACTTCGGGCGGCGGAGCGGCCCAGTCTGCCAGCTTGTCCGTGGCATTGAACCAGAACAGACGGCCCTTGGCCTTGGGCAGGGATGGCAGATCGCCCAGCACGGCGCGCACATCCTTGAACAGGCTATCGATGCCGTCGGTACGCTGACCGTCAACAATCACGACCTGCCCCAATGCACAGGCCTGCGCGATCATCGACCGCGCCAGCGCCTTGGACCGGGGCACAGTGACGATCATCGTCGGCGATGCGGCGGTGTCTTGGCCGACGGCATAGCCTGCTTGCGCAAAGGCGTTGGCGTCGGGGGCAAAGCCATGACTGATGCGAATATCGCGGTCCGCCAGCGGCGACAGGTCATAGTCGGCGGCGGGGCGCATGACTGTGACAGGGCCTGCAGGCAGGGTCACAAGTTCGTCGTTCAAGACGGTGAAAAGGCGGGATGTTGCGGCCATCAGGGGCGGAACAGCGCGGCGGCGCTATTCCTTCTCCATCGTGCATTGCAGCGGATGCTGGTGACGTTGAGCATAATCCATGACCTGCGCCACCTTTGTTTCTGCGATTTCGTGGCTATAGACGCCGACAACCGCGACGCCTTTTTTGTGGACGGTCAACATGATGTCGAACGCCTGCGCGTGGGTCATACCAAAAAAGCGTTCCAGCACCATGACGACAAATTCCATCGGCGTGAAATCGTCATTCAGGATCAGCACTTTATAAAGCGGAGGCTTGGCCGTCTTTGGCTTTGTCTTCAGCACGACGCCGATGTCGCTTTCGCCGTCATCGTCGTTATTGGCCGCCATGATGTCGTGTCGCGTCTGCATCGAGACTCCGGTCCTGCATCCATGTGAATAAGGCTGTCTATATAGTCGGAAATGGCCACAAGAAAACCCCCTGCGATCCGGCAGGACCGCAAGGGGGTCGATATGCCGCCCCTGCCTAGCTGGCGATCATCCGTCTGATTTTCGCAAGCGCGCGATCGGTGCCTTCTTGATAGCCGATCGGTTCATAAAAGCGGCCCTGATCGTCGAACAACAGCACAGAGGCGGAATGGTCCATCGTATAGCCGCCGCCATCCAGCGGCACTTGGCGGGCATAGATTCGGAACGCCGCCTCTGCCGCCTTTACCTGTTCTGGCGTGCCAGACACACCGGTCACGCCGGGCACCCAAGAGACATAGTCGCGCAGGGTGTCCACCGTGTCACGTTCGGGATCAACTGTGACGAAATAGACGTTCAGCGCTTGGCCGTCCGTGGCCAGCGCCTCTTGCCACATCGACACATCGCCTAGGGTTGTCGGGCACACCTCTGGGCAGTGGGTGAAGCCGAAAAACACCGCTGTCGCGCCGCCTTTCAGGTTGTCAGAGGTGAAGGCCCCGCCGTCGGTTGTCGTCAGCGCGTAATCGCCCTGCCCCAGCGTATCGGTCAAATTCAACGGATCGCTGCCGTCCGGCCCGGCCAGTTGCAGCCAGACCAAAGCGCCAAGGGCCACCACCACGGCACCCCACAGCGCAAAGCCTGCGCGTTTCATATTGCGTGTCATCAAAAGCCCCTAGTGCGCCATCTTGGCCGCGGTCGCGCCAACGGGCAGCACCACGTCAATTTCGCCGGCGGTTTCAAACGTCAGGGTGACGGTGACGACCTCTCCTTCAACCAAAGGCTGGTTCAAATCCATGAACATCAGATGAAAGCCGCCGGGTTGCAGGGTCACGGATTCACCCGCTGGGATCGGCAAACCTGCTGGCAGCTCGCGCATTTTCATCACGTCGCCTTGCATCGCCATTTCGTGGATCTGGGTGTCACCTGCGATGCTGCTGGTGGCCCCAATTAGCGTGTCATCGACAGTGCCCGCGTTGGTCACAGTCAGAAAACCGCCCGCGACAGGGGCGTTCGGCAGGGTTGCGCGGGTGAATGTACCTGCGATGGTCAGATCGCCAAGCGTGTAGGTGGCGCCGCCCGCATGATCCATTGCGCTATGATCCACGTTGCCGTGCATCATCGTGCCGTCTGCAGTTTGAGCCTGTGCTGCGGCGCAAAGGGTCAGGGCGGCTGCAAGTGTTAGTGTTGTCAGTTTCATAACATATCTCCGGTATCGCTGGACGCGTGCGGACACACCGCAACCCGCGCCTGTGGAATTGACTGAAAAACACGCCTAAGGGGCGCGGTGGATCAGACCGAAGTGGGGGGCGCGCGGGACCGGACATGGGGATCGCCGCTTTGCGATCCGGCGATCAGGTCGGATTGATCCGCCAGATCGAACACCGTGGACAGGCGAAATTCGCGCGGACTGGCGTGACAGGATGGCGGATCGGGCAGCAGGTGACAAAACGGGCAATGATTGTGGCCCGAAATCGGACCATCGCCGCACAAATCATCTGCCGACGCACCAAGGGCGACGAGCATCTGAACCGCAGCAGCCTGCGCAGGTGTCGGTGCCTTTTGCGCAGCAGACGTGATGCTGGACACCGCAACGACAAGAATCGCAGTCAGGGTCAGCAAGGTGTGGCGCAGGTGGCGGATCATTGCCAACGCATACAAAACTGGCGTGCGATCTGTAAGAGGCCTTTACGTCGCAACCACGCCGACCCACCGCATCTAGACGTGCGCACCACAACGCCCCACTACATCTGGAAATTGTGCAGAAAGACCACAGTCAAAGCCTTTGAAAATTAGCTATTTTCGCCTGTACCGCGCCTGTGTTAGCGTTAATGTAATAACAATGGTCACCGAAAAAATTCGGGGCTTTGAGGCAGATTCGTAAAAAGAGGCAAGAGACGTGCAAAACCGTCCCCATACCCGCGCTATGCGTGCGATTTCCGTGATGCTATTCCTTGCGTTGACGCCGGTGGTCGCATTCGCTGCCCCCTACGCCGCCTACGTGATGGATGCCCGCACCGGAGAGCAGCTGTATTCGCAAAACGCCGATACCCGCCTGCACCCCGCGTCCCTGACCAAGATGATGACCCTTTATATCGCCTTCCAAGCGATCCAGCGCGGAGAGATCACGCTTGATTCAATGGTTACCGTCACCAGCAACGCATCGGCAGAGCCGCCCAGCAAACTGGGTCTAAAGACCGGCCAGCAGATCAAGCTGCGCTATCTTTTGCGCGCTGCGGCTGTGAAATCGGCAAACGACGCTGCCACCGCGATTGGCGAGGCGATTTCGGGATCTGAAGAGGCATTCGCCGTCCGCATGAACCGTACCGCCGCTGCGATGGGCATGACCAACACGACCTTTAAAAACGCCAACGGCCTGACCCAAGAGGGCCATTTGTCCACCGCCCGCGACATGAGCGTGCTAGGCCGCCACGTCATTTATGACTTCCCCCAGTATTATAACCTGTTCTCGCGCCGCACCGCTGATGCAGGCATCGCCGAAGTACGCCACACGAATCGCCGGTTTCTGGACAGCTATGAAGGTGCCGACGGCATCAAGACCGGCTTTACCAATGCGGCCGGCTTTAACCTTGTTGCCTCTGCGCAGCGCGGCCAAGAACGCATTATCGCGACCGTCTTTGGCGGCACATCGACCGCGCAGCGCAACGGCAAGATCAAAGAGCTGATGGACATGGGCTTTAACCGCGCGCCAGCGAACGCAACGCTGCAGCGGCCCCAGCCGCCTTCGGCTGCACCTGCGACCGATCCCTTGCTCGTATCCTCCAACGTTGGCCCGGCCACGAATGGCGGCGCGGGCAAGACCGTCCGCGTGTCTGGCCGCGTATCCCGCAGCTTGCGCCCCGCCGCGCGTCCAACACAGGCCGTCAGCGCACCCGTGCAGCTGGCCGTCGACACGGACCTGATCAACTCGGTTCTGGCAGAGGCCGTTCAGGTCGCCGCCGTCGCCCCTGCAGCCGGAGCCATCGCATCTGCCCCCGCCGCACCAGAGGTTGTCACGCGGATCTCGACGTCTGGCGGGCGCCATTGGGGCGTTAACGTCGGCCGTTACAATTCCCGCTATGAAGCGGAAAAGGTGCTTTTGCGCGTAGCTTTGAACGAAATGAGCACGCTAGACGGTGCTGTGCGCCGCGTAACGCAGAATGCCCGTGGCTTTGATGCCAACTTTATGGGTTTAACGCGAGAAGGTGCCGATTTAGCCTGCCGACGCTTGCAGGCCCGTAGCCAATCGTGCTTCATGATCGGGTCAGAGGGTTAATAGCCCTCGCTAGCGACAATCGGATGGCCGATTTGGACGATCGTTCGCCATCTGTGATGCCGACGCTGCCGGGAAACCGGCGGCGTCGTTTTCGTTTGGGGGGGGGTGGCAGAGGGCGCTTTAGCCCCCTGCCCCGCCATCAGGCGGTGCCGCGCACGGGGCGATCGTTGGTGATGTTGAACTTCATGCCGTCCAGCAACTCTTCTAGATCAGGACGTGCAGCTGGCCCGTTCGAGATATCGACCAGCATCAGCGTGCCATTAGGCCGGATCGCGAAGGCGCCTGGTTCCGCGAACATTTCGGTCGTTTCCGCATCCGACAGTGGCTCTGACACGTAAAGCCCCAATGCGCGCATCTGATCGACGCTAAGGCCATAGCACAGATCGAAGTCCCAGCCGAATTCCGCCTTATCCGCAATTGCCTTGTCCTGCGTATCAGCCGACACGACCGCGACGTCCATGACGTCCGTCCACTGCGGCAGCACGGCATTCAGCTTGTTCAAAAAGCGTTTGCACCGCGGGCAGTGGCGACCGCGATAGACGAACAGCATCGTCCAGCGATCCTTTGGCGCGCCAATCGTGACGGTTCCGTCCTGCCCTGCGATGGCAAAGGTCATCTGTTCGACTTGTGCGCCGACGTTCGGCTTGGCTGTGGTCATCTGCTGTCCTACTGATTTGGTTTAAGAAATGGCTTGCGGCACACTGGCCCAAAACTTTCCCAATCAGCAAGTCACAATCCCCGGATCAAATCCTTCAGACGGCCCGCCCTTCAAAAGCGGCAGCCATCAGGGCGCGGGTGTAGTCAGTTTGGGGCGCGTCAAAGATATCTGCCGCGCTGCCCGCCTCGACCACGTCGCCCTGTTTCATCACCATGACCTTGTGCGACATGGCGCGCACGACCTTCAGGTCGTGGCTGATAAAGATATAGGCAAGCCCGTACCGCTGCTGCAGATCGCGCAGCAGATCAACGATCTGCACCTGCACAGTCATATCCAAGGCGCTTGTCGGCTCGTCCAGCACCACTAGTTTGGGGCGGAGAATCATTGCGCGGGCGATGGCGATGCGCTGGCGCTGCCCGCCAGAGAATTCGTGCGGGTAGCGGTCCATCAGGACGGGATCAAGGCCGACCTCTGCCATGATCTCTGCCACCATGTCGCGCGGTTTGCGGGCCGGGTCGATGCGATGGATCGTCAGCCCTTCTGCGATAATCTGCTCGACCGTCATGCGCGGCGACAGGCTGCCAAAGGGGTCCTGAAACACGATCTGCATGGCAGAGCGCAGGGGGCGCATCTGGCGTTGGTTGTGGTCCTGAATGTCCTGCCCTTGGAAGCGGATCCGCCCTTCTGATGCAATCAGACGCATGATCGCCAGTGCCATGGTCGTCTTGCCGGAACCCGATTCGCCGACGATGCCTATCGTCTCGCCTGCCCGGACGGACAGGTTCGCGTCGTTCACGGCCTTGATATGCCCGACCGTGCGCTTCATCAGCCCGCGGCGGATCGGGAACCAGATTTTCAGATGATCCGTCTGAACGATAACTGGCGCGTCAGTAGCAACCGGGCCGGGCGTGCCGACGGATTCAGCGGCCAACAGCATCTGGGTATAGGGGTGCTGGGGGCTGGCAAAAATCTCGGCCGTGGGGCCGGTTTCAACGATGACGCCGTCCTTCATCACGCAGACCCGGTCGGCGATCTTGCGCACGATGGTCAGGTCATGGGTGATGAACAGCATCGACAGCCCTGTGTCGCGCTTTAGCTCTGCCATCAGTTCCAGAATTTGTGCTTGGATCGTGACATCCAGTGCTGTCGTCGGCTCGTCCGCGATCAACAGATGCGGGCCGTTCGCCAGCGCCATCGCGATCATCACGCGCTGACGTTGGCCGCCGGACAGCTGGTGGGGATAGGCCTCTAGCCGCTCCTCAGGCTCGCGGATGCCAACTTGCGTCAGCAGTTCGATCACGCGGGCGCGGACGGCGTCGCCGCGCAGGCCCTGGTGCAACTCGATGGATTCGCCCAACTGCCGCTGGATCGTGTGCAGCGGGTTCAGCGATGTCATCGGCTCTTGAAAGATAAAGCTGATGTCGTTGCCGCGCACCCGCATCAGGTCGCGTTCCGGCGCGCCGACCATCTGGGTGCCGTCATAGGTGATCGACCCCGTGACCTGCGCCGAATCGCCCAGCAACTGCACCGTGGACAAGGCGGTCACGGATTTGCCCGACCCGCTTTCGCCGACGATCGCGACGGTTTCACCCTTATGCACCTGAAACGACACCCCGCGCACGGCGTGGGTCGTGTCGCCGTCCTGCCGGAAGGAAACGTTCAGGTCGCGGACATCAAGCAGGACGGTCAAGAGAAGGTCTTTCTGGGGTCGAACGCATCACGCACCCCTTCGAAAATGAACACCAGCAGCGACAGCATGATCGCAAAGGTAAAGAAGGCGGTGAAGCCAAGCCACGGTGCCTGCAGGTTCTGTTTGGCCTGCAACGTAAGCTCGCCTAATGACGGAGCAGAGGATGGCAAGCCAAAGCCAAGGAAATCCAGCGTCGCGAGCGTGCTGATGCCCCCTGTGATCAGGAAGGGCAGCATTGTGACGGTGGCGACCATGGCGTTGGGCAGGATGTGCCGCATCATGATCGTCCGGTCGCGCACGCCCAAGGCCCGCGCCGCACGGACGTATTCAAAGTTACGCGCCCGCAGGAATTCCGCGCGCACAAGGCCCACAAGTGACGTCCAGCCAAACAGCACGATTAAGAACACCAGCAGCCAGAAACTTCGCCCCAGAATCGCGAACATAATGATGATGACGTAAAGCGACGGGATACCGGTCCAAATCTCGATCACGCGTTGAAAGGTCAGATCGACCCAGCCGCCGAAATAGCCCTGCACCGCACCGGCCACGATGCCAATCAACGATGACGCCACGGTCACGATCAGGGTAAAAACGATGGACAGGCGGAAGCCATAGATCACACGCGCAACCACATCGCGCTTGGTGTCATCCGTGCCCAGCCAGTTGTTGGCGTCAGGGGCGGACGGTGCCACGCCCGGCACGTCAACGATGGTGTTGTAGCTATAGGGGATCAGCGGCCAGACCATCCAACCCTTTTGGTAGTTCGGATCGTCAATCGTGCCTGCGTTCGACGCCGCAATGGTGGCTTCGGGATCGTCAAAGCACATATCCGCAAGGCCGCCCGTGGCGATCAGGCACTTCACCTCGACGTCGGTGTAGCCCGCTTCGGTCAGGAAATCGCCGCCAAAGTCCGCCTCTGAATAGAAGCCAAAGATCGGCATCCGCAATTCGCCGCGGTAGTCGACCAGCAGGGGTTTGTCGTTGGCGATGAATTCGGCCAGCAGCGACAGGCCGAACAGGATCGCGAAAATCCAAAGCGACCAGACGGCCCGGCGGTTGCGTTTAAAGTTGCGCCAGCGGCGCTGGTTAAGCGGCGACAGGTACGGCGCGCGGGATTTGGCTGCGCCCATCAGCGCCTGTTCATTTGGGTCGATATTGGTCATGTCAGCCCCTCGCCTCGAAATCGATGCGCGGATCGATGAACATATAGGTCAGATCGGTGATGATCCCGACGACAAGCCCCATCAAGGAAAACGCAAACAGCGTGCCAAAGACGACAGGATAATCGCGGGCCACAGCGGCCTCGTACCCTAAACGGCCTAAACCATCGAGGCTGAACAGCGTCTCGATAATCAACGAGCCGCCAAAGAAGACAGAGATAAACAACGCCGGAAAGCCAGAGATCACGATCAGCATGGCGTTGCGGAAGACGTGGCGATACAGGATCGTCCGCTCTCCCAATCCCTTGGCCTTGGCGGTCAGAACGTACTGCTTTTTAATCTCGTCCAGAAAGCTGTTCTTGGTCAGCAAGGTCAGCGTTGCGAAACTGGCGATGGTCATCGACAGCACTGGCAAGGCGATGTGCCAGAAGTAGTCGCCGATCTTGCCCAGCATCGACAGGTCGTCAAAGTTCGTCGACGTCAGTCCGCGCAGCGGGAAAATGCGCCAATAGCTGCCGCCTGCAAAAAGCACGATAAGTAGGATCGCGAACAAAAAGCCCGGGATCGCATAGCCGACGATAATCGCACCGCTGGTCCAAGTGTCGAACTTTGACCCGTCGCGCACCGCCTTTTTGATGCCCAGCGGGATCGAGATCGCGTAGGCGATCAACGTCGTCCACAGGCCTAGCGTGATCGACACGGGCATTTTTTCCATGACCAGATCGAACACCGAAATCGACCGGAAATAGCTTTGGCCAAAGTCGAACCGCACGTAGTTCCACATCATCGACAGGAACCGCTCCAGCGGCGGCTTATCGAAACCGAACTCTTTTTCCAGCTCTTCAATGAACCCCGGCGGCAAGCCGCGCGATCCAATGTAGTCACTGCCGCCGCCATCAACCAGCTCTCCGCCGCCGCCGCCAGAGATGCCCTCGAACACGTCACCGCCGCCTTCCATCTGGGCGATGATCTGTTCAATCGGGCCGCCGGGGACGAATTGCGTCAGGGTAAAGTTCACCACCATGATCCCGATCAGAGTCGGAATCACCAGCAGCAAGCGGCGTAGGATATAGGCGCTCATGTCAGGTCAGCGCAGCGCGCCGGACGCCTTCAGCGCCTCGGCTTTATCGGCGTTGAACCACCAGAAATCCGTCTCTCCAAGCGCGTAGGGCGGCAGGTTTTCTGGATGCTCGAACATGTCGTAATAGGCGACGGTATAGACCGCCTTGAACCATTCCGGCACCCAAAACCCCTTGGCCCGCAGGACGCGGTCCAGCGCGCGGGTTGCGGCATGCATGTCATCGGCCGTCTGGGCGGCCACGACCGTGTCGATCAGGCTGTCGACAGCCGGATCGGCGAGGCCCATCAGGTTGCGGCTGCTATCCTCGGCGGTCTCGGATCCGAACCACTGCTTCAGCTCTGTCCCCGGCTCTAGCTGCATCGAGAAGCTATGCGTCACGATATCCCAGTCGCCCGACCGCGTGCGTTCGGTTTCCTGCGCCGGATCAACGCGGTCCAGTTTGGCATTCACGCCCAGCCGCTTTAGGTTTTCGACATAGGGATTAATCACGCGGTCAAACGCCGGGCTGCTTTCTAGGAAAGCCACATCCAACGTCTTGCCATCCTTGCGGCGAATCCCGTCATCACCGGCAATCCAGCCCGCATCGTTCAGCAGGGCAGATGCACTGCGCAGGTTGCCCCGGTCCAGCTGGTTTGCGTTGGATGTCGGGGCCATCGTGACCTCGTCCGTCAGGATGGCGGCGTCCAACAAACCTTGATCGACCAGCGGCTGCAGCACGGCGAGCTCTTCTGGCGTGGGCGTGCCCTTCGCCTCCATCTCTGTGTTGGCCCAAAAGGATTCGACTCGGTCGTAAAGGCCGTAAAACAGCGTCTCGTTCGACCATTCGAAATTGAACATCAGCCTGATCGCCTCTCGGACCGCCGGGTCCTGAAACTGGCTGCGCTTAAGGTTAAAGATAAATGACTGCGCGCTTGGCAGGCTGCCGTTGGGCAGTTCTGCCTTGATCACGCTTCCGTTCTGGATGCCGGGAAAATCGTATCCCGTCGCCCAACTCAGGGACGAATTTTCCACGCGGAAGGTATATTCGCCCGCCTTAAACGCCTCGAACGCGGTATCGCCGTCGGCGAAGTATTCAATGCGGATGGAATCAAAGTTGTTGCGGCCCAGATTGATCGGCAGGTCCGCGCCCCAGAAGTTTGGATTGCGGCCATAGGTCAGGCTGCGGCCATAGTCGAAATCTGCCAGCATATAGGGACCCGTGCCCATGGGCGGTGTTTTCCATGTCTGGTCGATCCGGCGGCCATCGCGCTCCCACTCTGCCTTGGAAAACGGCGGGAATGTCGCGGCAAGGCCGATGCGGTCGCGCAGGGGCGCGTCATCGCCAAAGGTGAATTTGATTCGGTGAGGGTCCAGCACCTCTACCAGTGTGATCTGGCCGTCAAAGGCAGCGCGGAATTCGGGCAGGCCCTGTTCCATAAAGGTGTCGTAGCTGAATTTGATATCATCGGCGGTCATCGGGCTGCCGTCGCTGAATGTCACGTCGTCGCGCAGGTTAAAGATGACGTAGGACAGGTCCTGCGGATACTCCATCGTTGTGCACAAATAGCAGTATAGCGCGGTAGGATCGTCCGCCGTGGTGGTCACAATCGCCTCGAACGGGGCGGTGGACATTACGGCGGTATTGCCACCGCGGAAATACGGGTTGTAGCCGTCAAAGGTGCCGGGGGCCCATTCGGAGATTTCCCCGCCCTTGGGGGCGTCCGGGTTTACATAGTCTAGATGCGGGAAATCGGCGGGGTATTTCAGATCGCCGAAATAAGAATAGCCGTGGGATTTGACCAAATCCTGCGCGCCCGCCTGCCCTGCCAAAAACATGCCACCCAGCAATAAAACCGAACCAGCCAGTAAATCCAGTGGACGCGGCACAGCAAGGGCGCGGGGGCGGCGGGGGGTCTGAGGCATCGAAGTCTCCGGTCAATGGGCTAAGCTACAGCGTAGCGCCCCGAAAGCGGGCGGCACAAGTTGCGAAAATGTAATGTCTGCGTGAACATCGGCTGGCGCAACAAAAAACCGCGCCCATTGCAGGGCGCGGTTCAAATCTTGCGCAACCTGCGCGAGCAATTAGCCCGGAATGGTTGCGAGGTATGCGATCAGGTTCGCGCGATCCTCTGGCTTGGCCAGACCCTTGAACGACATTTTGGTGCCGGGGGCATAACCTGCGGGATCTTGCAGGAAGTTATAAAGGTTCTCTTCGCTCCAGACTTCGGCGACCTGCTCTAGTGCGCCGGAATAGGCGTAGCCATCAACCGCATCGACGGCGCGGCCGACGACACCGTCCAGGTGGGGGCCGACGCCATTGGCACCGTCTAGCGCGTGGCAGGACCGGCAGTTCCGGAACACGCCTTCGCCTGCAGCCGCATCAGCAGCAGCAAAAGCGACGTCGAACGGCACTTCTTCTTCGACAGCGGCGGCTTCACCAGTTCCAGCTTCTGGAACCTCGATGACATAGGCGGCGTGCTCGCCTTCGCCGTGCCCGCCTTCGGACCCTACATAAATGGCTTCAGCCGCCCAGCCGCCCAGCAAAAACACCAGAAACGTGCCGCAAAGGCCGCCGACCACCTTGGTCATCGTCATTGTGTCGAACATGTCGCGTTCCACCCCGCTTTGATCAGTTGCGTCCTAGTATCCGTTTCCCCCCCGGATACGCAAGCTATAGTGGCGCGACGAAACGACCTGTTTGTCGCAAATGCTGCCAATTTGTCTGGGGGGACACACTTATGCCCGCAAAAATCGCCTTTCAGGGCGAACTGGGTGCCTACGGCCACCAAGCCTGCGCCGAGGCGCGGCCTGATCATGACCCCCTGCCCTGCGGCACGTTTGAGGACACGATCGAGGCCGTGCGCAAGGGCGATGCCGAACTGGGCATGATCGCAATTGAAAATTCGACCTACGGACGCGTCGCCGATGTGCATTCCCTGCTGCCCGGCAGCGGCCTGCATATCGTGGACGAAGCGTTTGTGCGCGTGCACGTCAATCTGCTCGGCGTGCCCGGTGCCAAAGTCTCCGACGTGAAACAGGCGCATGGTCATGTTGTTGTTCTGCCGCAGTGTTCCAGTTTTTTGCGCGAACATGGCATCAAGGGAATCGTCAACGCCGACAACGCCCGCGCCGCACGCGAAGTGGCCGAACGCGGCGACATTACCCAAGCCGCGCTGGCGTCAGAACTAGCCGCCGATATCTACGGCCTGCACGTTCTGGCTCGCCACATCGAGGATCACGCCCGCAACACGACTCGCTTTGTGATCATGTCGCGCGAGCCTGATTTGCGCCGCCGCGGCCGCGGCCCGATGGTCACGTCGTTTGTGTTCCGTGTGCGCAACATCCCCGCCGCGCTATATAAGGCGATGGGCGGCTTTGCGACGAACGGCGTGAACATGACAAAGCTGGAAAGCTACATGGTCGGCGGCAACTTCACCGCAACCCAGTTCTATGCGGAAATCGAAGGTCACCCAGACGATCGCAACGTGCAGCTCGCGCTAGAGGAACTGGATTACTTTACCGACCACATCAAGCTGATGGGCGTCTTCCCCGCAGCCCCGCGCCGGCACGAGCGCAGCGATTAAACGCTGCGCTTTTCGCCGTCGATGCCCACGGCGAAATCGGCAACCCGCTTTTTAAAGCGCTTGGTCAGGTTCGATTTCGCCAGCTTCAGCGATTGCAGCAGCAGACGCGCCGAAAGCGATTTCGCCGATAGATCAATCGACACAGACAGCCGCGTACGCTGGGGCGACAGGGCCACCAGTTCCACAGTTGTTTTGCCATCAAGCCCGTTTGAGGCCAAATCAATCACCACATCCGTGGGCGACTTCAGGCTCGCGACAACCGCCCGCAGCCGCCGTTCGCGGCTACGAAACGTAAACGCCACATCCCATGCAGATCCAATCGTCACCGCCTGCCCCGGATCCATCCGGCGCACATCGGCCCCGCGCCGCATCATCTGACGCTCGAACCCGGCAAAATCCGTGACCTGCGCATAGACTTTTTCAATCGGTGCTTCGATATCTTCGCGGGCGCTGAATTTCATTGAGTCTGCCTTGTCCTGTCCTGTCCGGTGCCCCGGTACTTTATGCGCGTAAAAAGCTTAACCGAGCCTGTCTGCCAACCAGTTTTCCAGCAGAAAATGGGCGATTGCACCTTTTCTGGCTGGGTTAATGTCCGGGTGCTGTCCGGCGAAAACGTCAGCCATCTCTTCGCGGGTCACCCAGCGGGCATCCTCGATTTCAGCGGGGTCGATCGTGATATCGCGGCTCGTCGCCTCGCCCGCCATGCCGCACATCAAAGATGCGGGGAACGGCCAAGGTTGGCTGGCCAAATAGCGTACATTGCCCACGCGCACGCCTGATTCTTCGAACACTTCGCGCCGCACCGCAGCCTCCAGCGCCTCTCCCGGCTCGACGAAGCCGGCCAGCAGGGAATACATCCGCTCTGGCCAGCCGGGCGAACGACCGACAAGGACAGAATTCCCATGCGTAATCAACATGATGACGACCGGATCGGTGCGCGGAAAATGGTGACGTTCGCAGGTCTGGCAATTGCGCTGCCATCCGCCCATCGCCAGATCGCTGGCGGTGCCGCAATTGGCGCAAAACCGGTGGCTGCCGTGCCACATGAACATCGCCCGCGCGGTGGCGGCGAGTTCAGCCTCGAGCGGGGTCAGGCGAGTCATGACGCCGCGCAATTCGGAAAAGGCCGGACCGCCCGGCAGCGCGGGATGCACCTGCAGGCTGGCATCCATAAAGCTGTTCAGCGCCCCGGTGTCCGCATCGTCTTGCGGCGTCCAGCCTGACAGATCGGCGGCAAAAACCGCTGCACCGTCCACACGCCCCAGCATCAGCCAATCGGGCGCGGCATCGTCCAGAATAGGGTGATCGGGCGGCAGCATCACAAGACCCGCGTCATCCATCAGCGGCTTGCCCTGCCACAAAACGATCACGCGCGAATCGGCATGCTTAGCGCGGTCAGCGGCGGTTGAACGCCACTCTGCCGCACGATCAAGGCCGCCTCCGGCGAATGTCACGGTCTCTGCAATTTTCATGCACTTGCAATCGCATGAGCCGCTGCAATGCGCAATGTTTTGAATGGGGCGGAATTCCCCCTAAACCCGGCCTTGCGGCATCAGCATTTACATCGCAGCGGGTTGCACAGCGCCCTACGCCTCGCTATATGGAAATTGAGAGGTTGGCGCGGGCGAGCGCCTCGCCAACCTGGTCAGGTCCGGAAGGAAGCAGCCATAACGAGCCCCGCTTGGGTCGTTGTCAGCCTCTCACCTAAGTTTTCCCCGCATTTGTCAGGGTCACACGCATTTGCCCTACCCCTTTCCCAAGCAGTATTCCCGTTGAGCGACCTTACGCTTGATGCCTTGGGCTGGTCGGCGTTCGAAATTGAACAGCTGACGGCAGATGACGCAAACCTGCACCCCGCGCGCATCACCAGCGTGCACCGGCGCAATGTATCCGCGCTGACGGCCAGCGGCCCCCTGACCCTTGTTGCCGACCCCGGCGTGACGACCGCCAGCTTTGCCGTCGGCGATTGGGTGATGTGCGATTTGGAATCAGCGCATTTGGTCCGCCGCCTGGATCGCCGCAGCCTGCTGCAACGCGGGGCAGAGTATAAATCAAGCCAGCGCCAGCTGATCGCAGCCAATCTAGATACCTTGTTCATCGTCACGTCCTGCAACGCCGATTTCAACGTCGCCCGGCTGGAACGCTATCTTGCCTTGGCGCATGACGCCGAAATTGCCCCCGCGATCCTGCTGACCAAAGCCGATCAGACTGATGAAGCCGCCGATTACATCGCGCAGGCGCAGGCCCTTGGTGATTTCCCCGTGCTCGCGATCAACGCCAAAGGCGCGGATGTCGCGGACGCGCTCGCGCCGTGGTGCGGGCCGGGCAAAACCGTCGCTTTGGTCGGATCATCCGGCGTGGGCAAAACAACGCTGGCGAATGGTCTGACGGGCCGCGTCGATGAAACCCAAGATATCCGCGAAGACGACGCCCGCGGCCGCCACACCACAACGAAACGGTCGATGCACGTCCTGCCCACCGGCGGCTGGCTGATCGACACCCCTGGCATGCGCGGCCTTGCGGTCGCCGATGTGACCTTTGGCATCGACGCGACATTTCCGGAAATCAGTGCCCTGACTGACGATTGCCACTTTCGCGATTGCAAGCACGAGGGCGAGCCGGGCTGCGCGGTGCAAGCTGCCGTGGACGCAGGCCTTGTCGATGCTGAACGCGTTCGCCGCTATCGCAAACTGCGGGCCGAAGACGCTCAAGCGACCGAGACAACGGCCGCCGCCCATGCCCGCAAGCGCCGGACGGGCAAGCCAACCAAATCTGCCAGTCGCCGCCGCTAACGCGTCGCCCAAATCTGCTGCGCGTGCGCCTCGACCGCGCCCGGCTGCACCGCCCGCAATCGCGCCAGCGCATTCTTCGGCGGCTCGCCATGCAGAACCATCAGGCGCAACACGGCCATCCCGGCCCTGCCGCAGTCCCCATTGCCATGAAACAAAACCCGGCGACCCGCTGCCAGTTGCGAAGTGATCCGGCTTTCAAGGCCAATCCACCGCGTTGTTGTTGGGGCGTCCGGCACACCGGAGAAGGGCATAGGCAACCCGGTCCAATCAGGCGGCGCATGACTTAGGTCTGTGCCCAGATCATGATCCAGCGCAGCCATTTCCGCAGGCCCGGTCAAGGAGACAACAAGCGCAGGCTGCCACCGCAGGATGGCCCGGAAATCAGCGGCATAGTCGCCCCCAATCCCCGGCATCGGACACATCCCAAGCTTGCCCCGCCCAACCGGCAGACGCGCGATGCGAAAGTCAGAAATCACACGCGGCATCAGCGCGCGGCGCGCCGATTTTTCGGCGAAAATCTGGCCTCTGCACGCATCTTAGGTATTGAACAAGAAGTGCAGAACGTCGCCGTCCTTGACGGTATAAGTCTTGCCTTCAGACCGCATCTTGCCCGCTTCTTTCGCAGCCTGCTCGCCGCCCAGCGTGACGAAATCATCATAGCCAATGGTTTCAGCGCGAATGAATCCACGCTCGAAATCGCCGTGAATAACGCCAGCCGCCTTAGGTGCCGATGTGCCCGCGTTGATCGTCCAAGCGCGCGCTTCTTTCGGACCGACGGTGAAGTAGGTCTGCAAATGCAGCAAGGCATAGCCCGCACGGATCAGGCGATCGAGGCCGGCCTCGGCCAGACCCATTTCGGACAGGAACATTTCTGCTTCTTCGGCGTCCAACTGGCTGATCTCTTCCTCGATCCGGGCAGAGATCACGACGGCAGAGTTACCCTCTGCCTCGGCCATGGCGCGCACGCGCTCGGACTGGCTGTTGCCTGTGGCGCTGGCTTCTTCCTCGACGTTGCAGACATACAGCACTGGCTTCGTCGTCAGCAGCTGCAGCATCCGCCACGCCTTCGCGTCTTCGGGGTCGACATCGACGGTACGCGCAGGCTTGCCGTCTTCCAGCACCTTTTGCGCGGCTTCCAGCAGACGGACCTGCTGACCGGCCTCTTTGTCACCACCGCGCACTTTGCGCTGCAGGTTCGTCAGGCGCTTTTCGATGCTTTCCAGATCGGACAACATCAATTCAGTTTCGATCACCTCAGCGTCGTTGACTGGGTCAACACGGCCTTCGACATGGGTGATATCGTCGTCTTCAAAGCAGCGCAGGACGTGGGCGATAGCATCGCACTCGCGGATGTTCGCCAGAAACTGGTTGCCCAGCCCCTCGCCCTTGGACGCGCCTTTGACCAGACCTGCGATATCGACAAAGGTCATCCGCGTTGGAATGATCTGCTTGGACCCCGCAATCTGCGCCAGTTTGTCCAAACGCGCATCGGGCACAGCCACATCGCCGACGTTCGGTTCAATCGTGCAGAACGGAAAATTTGCCGCCTGCGCAGCCGCCGTCCGCGTCAGTGCGTTGAACAGCGTGGACTTGCCGACGTTCGGCAGACCAACGATCCCCATCTTGAAGCCCATGACGCATCTCCTGTTTTAAATCCCGCTGGGGCATAGCCCCGCAGCCCTGTCCGCGCAAGCCAAAGGCTTTGGGAATGCACCGATCCGTGCTATCCTGCCGCGACATTCCGCCACAGGAGGTGAAAATGCAGCCCGTCCCTTACCTTTTCTTCAATGGCACCTGCGAAGACGCATTCCTGTTCTACGCCTCTGTCTTTGGAAATGCGCCTGATTTCATGCGCGTCAAAGGGTCACCCATGGAAGAACACCTTCCGCCAGAGGCCGCCAATGCCATCATGCACGCAAGCCTCAAGATCGGCAGCGGCCAAATCTATGGCTCCGACGATCTGGATCCCACACCGGGCGCGGCCATGGCAGGCTGTAACGTGATGGTCGAACTGCCGGACGCGGACACCGCCCGCCAACACTTTGACGCGCTATCAAAGGGCGGAGAGGTCCGTATGCCGTTCGAGGCGCATTTCTGGACGCCCGGCTTTGGTGCCTTCACCGACCGTTTCGGTATCCGCTGGATGATCGGCACCGAAGACGGCGCGCCTTAGAGCCCGATTTAAAACTATTTGAGTGAGTTCAGTGGTTTGTGATTCTGTTCGGTTGTGAAGCTGAATGGAGATCACAATGGCTTGGACTGAACTCACCCGCCGTCAACATGATCGAAAAGGCGATAAATACGCAAGCGATATGAAGGATGCGGAATGGGCGTTGATAGCGCCTTCGATGTCGCCGCCGAAGACAACTGGTCGGCCCCGTACGACATGTTTGCGCGACGTGGTCGACGCACTCCTCTACATTGCAACGACCGGATGCCAATGGCGTATGTTGCCCAACGACTTCCCGCCGGTTT
>NZ_FOTF01000006.1 GCF_900114485.1 Loktanella salsilacus
CGATCGCCTCGCGCTATCCATCATTGCGACATGTATTTGCGGATGGCGGGTATGCAGGGCCCAAACTGCGGGACGCGCTAAAGGCCCTCGGCCGATGGACCGTCCAGATCGTCAAACGCTCTGACACCGCGGAGGGCTTTGAAGTGCTGCCGCGACGGTGGGTCGTCGAGCGCACCTTCGCCTGGCTGAACCGATGTCGCCGCCTATCGAAAGATTGGGAAAAATCCATCGCAAGCGCAGAGGCTTGGATCCTCATCGCACACATCAGACGCGTCACACGGCATCTCGCAAGGGATTGAGAAGGTGCAGTTAGTTTTGAATCAGACTCTTAGGGCTGGGAAAAGTCTTCGGGCGCTAAAGACCGCGGATGCGCGGGTCGAGGGCGTCGCGTAGACCATCGCCGATATAGTTCACCGCCAGCACCGTCAGCGAGATCGCCAGACCCGGCAGCACAACACGTTCGGGGAAGGCGGTCATACGCGGCACGCTATCGGCAAGGATTTTACCCCATGTCGGAAAGTCCGGCGGAAAACCAAGACCAAGAAAGCTAAGCGCGCTTTCCGTGATGATCGCGGTGGCAAGGCCAAGGGTGGCGCTGACCATGATCGGCGATAGCACGTTGGGCAGCAGGTGCCGCGTGATGATGCGGCGGCTGGGCGTGCCGATGCTGCGGGCGGCAAGGACGTATTCCCGTTCTTTCAGCGCCAGCACATCGCCGCGCACGATGCGGGCGGTGTGCATCCAGCTGGTGATGCCGATGCCGGCAACGATCAGGATAAAGATGCCTTGCTCTGGCCCAAAGGCGCTGCGCAGCGGATCGCGGAACAGCAGCATCATCACCAGCAGCAAGGGCAGCAAGGGCAGGGCAAGGAACAGGTCGGTCAGGCGCATCAGCAGCCCGTCAAGGCGGTTGAAGTAGCCTGCGATCACACCGACGAAGGTGCCGATCAGGATCGCGAGGATCATCGCGGCGGCCCCGACGGCAAGGCTGATCCGGCCGCCCTGCATGATCTGCGCCATCAAATCGCGGCCAAGGTTATCGGTGCCAAAGGGGTGGGCCCAAGCGACCTTTTCCGCGCCCCACAGGGCGTTAATGATCGGGCGCAGGTCCTTGTTGCGGATATCCAGCGCGGCGGGGTCCAGCCGCCAGACCAGCGGGCCTGCAAGCGTAAACAGGATGATGGCGATCAGAAAGACGAGCGAGGCCACAGCACCCTTGTGGGTGCGGAACTGGTCCCAAACGTCGAGCCATTGGTTGCGGGCCTTGACTGCCTCTACGGGGGCGGTGGGATCGCCCGCCACTAGCAAGTTGTCAGCATCTGCGTGGGGGGCACGATTAGTCATAGCGGATCCTTGGGTCGAACACGCCATACAGGACGTCGGCAATCAGGTTGAACATCACGATCAGGATCGCAAAGAGGAAGGTCAGGGTCATCACCATCGGAATGTCATTGCCTTGCAGGGCGATGATCAGCAACTGGCCAAGGCCGTTCACCTTGAAAATCTGCTCTGTGATGATCGCGCCGCCAAAGATGGCGGGGATGCCAAGGGCGATGACGGTGATGACGGGGATCATGGAATTGCGCAGCACATGGCGCATGACCACGACGCTTTCCTTCATCCCCTTGGCGCGCGCTGTGCGCACATAGTCTTGGCCAAGGTTATCCAGCATGGACGCCCGCATGTAGCGGCTGACCTGCGCGGTGGTTTGCAGCGCCAGCACCATGACGGGCATGACCATCTGCATCAGCTGCACCTTAAAGCTGGCCCAGTCGTTTACGACGTGGGTGGTGTCATAAATCGACGGCAGCCAACCGAGTGTGACCGAGAAAATCACGATCAGCAGCACGCCGGAAAAGAACGGCGGCACGGAAAAACCGATCATCGACACGAAGGTGCCGACTTGGTCGAACACCGAATACTGGCGGTAGGCGCTGATGATACCGATGGGCAGGGCGATCAGCACGCCGACGACATAGGACATGCCGACGACCCACAGGGTCTGGGGCATGCGCTGTGCGATGGTGTCAAACACGGGGCTGCGCGATTGAAAGCTGATGATGCGCTGTGCGCCATCTGCGAAATTCGTGCCAAAGGCGCTATCGAACCAATACTGCGGCTCTACGATAAAGAATTGTTTAAGCCAGAGCGGGAAGCGTATCCACCACGGCTCTCCTAATCCCAGCGCAAGGCGCATTTTCTCTTTGACCTCTGGCGGGATGGTCAGGGGCATGTTCGCCATGGGATCGCCGGGGGCGAGTTCCAGCAGCATGAAGATCACGAAAGCGATGAACAAAAGCGTCGGGATCGAGATCAGCAGCCTGCGAAAGGTGTAGGTCAGCATTGCGGGGGGCGCCTTGGTTCAGGGCTTTGCGGGCAAAGCGGCAGACAGGAAAACGGCGGGGCGGGGGATAATCCCCGCCCGCGCCAAACGGAAGACTTATTCCTTGATGCGGTACCAGTCGGCTGCGTTCCACAGCTCTGAGTCCCATGTGTTCAGCAGCACGCCGCCAAGGGTGTTGGCGTGGGCAGACACGCGGCCACGGTCGACCAGCGGCACGATCGTCATGGACTCTTTGGTGACCATGTCGTTCAGCTTTTTGGCGATGCGCGAACGCTCGTCCAGATCGGCGGTGCCGTTCAGTTCAGCCACCAGTGCGTCGTATGCTGGATCGCAATAGCGGTTGATGTTCTCGCCCTGCCAGCCAGAGTCCGGGCGCGGTGCCTTTTCGCAAGTGTAGGACGCGAGGTAGGACGCAGGATCGGTGCCGTCAAAGTTGTTGGCATACATTTCCACGTCGGCATAGAACTTCTGGAAGGTATCGGGCGAACCCGGATCACCGCCAAAGAAGACCGAACCGTCGATGTTGCGCAGCTCGACAGAGGTGCCGATCTGTTCCCACCAGTCTTTGATCAAGGCTTGGAAGTCCTGACGCACAGCGTTGGTGGACGACTGGAACAGGATGTTCATCTCTACGCCGTCTTTGTCGCGGATGCCGTTGCCGTCGGTGTCGGTCCAGCCAGCTTCGTCCAGCAGCGCCTTGGCACCGTCAATGTCCTGCACCAGGCAGTCGGTGTTGTCGGATGCGTACATTGCAGGGGCAGGGACCAGATTACAGGTCGCACGGCCCGCATCGCCGTAGCCGACTTCAACCAGCAGATCGCGGTCGATGGCCATGGACAGGGCGCGGCGGACTTTTTCGTCCGACAGGAACGGGTGCGGGTGTGCAGCGGTTGCACGCTCGCCCTCGGGCAGATCGGATGACGGATCGGTCATGTTCATCTCGATCCGCTCGACCAGTGTGCCGAATGCGGACACAGGTGTGCCGACGCCGCCGTCAGCCATGGCTGCGATGACATCGGGTGCCAGCTGCAGGTTCCAAGCGTAGTCGAATTCACCGGTTTGCAGCACAGCGCGGCCAGCAGCCTCTGCGTCGCCGCCCCCTTTGAAGGTCACGGTCTGGAAGGCCGGCTTCATCGGGTCACGGTAGTTGGAATTGGCTTCCAGCTGGATCACGTCGTTGGTGCGGAAATCCGTCACAACGAAGGGGCCGGTGCCGATGGGCATAAAGTTCGCGTCGGTGCATTCCGGCGCGCGTGTGCCGGTGCATTCGGCGAACTGTGCGGCCTGAATGATGGGCGACTGGTTGCCCATGAAGGGACCATATGGGTTCGGGGTTGGCGCGGCAAAGTTCACCTTGACCGTCAGATCGTCGATGACTTCGACGGACTCGACGCCTTCGAACTTGGCCAGCTGCGCGCAGCCGCCTTCGGGGTCCATGCAGTAATCAGCGGTGAACTTAACGTCGGCAGAGGTGACGGGCGTGCCGTCGGACCACAGCAGACCTTCGGACAGCTTCCACGTGATCGAGGTCAGGTCTTCGGCCACGCCGCCATTGGCGACGGTGGGGATTTCGTCAACCAACCAAGCAACAGGTGCGCCGGTTTCGTCATAGCGGCCAAGGGGTTCGGTGACCAGCGATGCGGCCTCGATGTCCTTGGTGCCGCCCGACAGATAGGCGTTCATGATGGATGGCGCTTGCCAATAGATGATGCCAAGCGCGCCATCACGGCCCCGCTCGCCTTCGTGGGCGGCTGCATTTGCCATTTGGCCAAAGGCCATCGTGGCGGCAGCGCCCATGAGCATTGTTTTCATTTTCATCAGGTAACTCTCCCTTGTTGATGATCAGATGTAGCCAGCGGTTTTCTCCGCCGTGCCGGTTGTCTCGAACAGGTGGCAGGCCACAAAACGGCCCGGCGTCACCTCTTGGTATGTGGGTTCAATGTCTTTGCAGACCGGCATGACGGCCGGGCAGCGGGTGCAGAAATTGCAGCCCTTTGGCGGGTTGGCCGGTGACGGCACGTCGCCTTGCAGCACGATCCGTTCGCGGGTTTGCGCGATGGCCGGATCGGGTTCGGGCACGGCAGACAGCAGCGCCTTGGTATAGGGGTGCAGCGGGTCGCTATACAGCTCTGCCCGGGGGGCCAGTTCGACGATCTTGCCCAGATACATCACCGCGATGCGCGTCGCGATATGGCGCACCATCGACAGGTCGTGGCTGATGAACAGATAGGTCAGGCCGTATTTTTCCTGCAAATCCTCTAGCAGGTTCACGACCTGCGCTTGGATCGACACGTCCAGCGCGGCAATCGGCTCGTCGCAGACGATAAACTTGGGGTTCAGAGCCAGCGCGCGGGCGATGCCGATGCGCTGGCGCTGGCCGCCGGAAAAGGCATGGGGATAGCGTTTGGCAAAGCGGCGGTTCAGGCCGACGGCGTCCATCAGCTCGCCGACTTTGGCTTCCTTCTCGGCTGCCGATAGCTTCGTGTGCTCGTCCAGCGGTTCGCGAATAATCGCCTCGACCGTCATGCGGGGATTCAGGGACGCCTGCGGGTCTTGGAACACCATCTGCATGGTGGGCCGCTTTGTGCGCAGGTCGGACTGCGACATCTGGCCGATGTCGGTGCCGTCGATTGTGACCTCGCCGCCGGTGATATCGTACAGCCGCAGGATCGCGCGGCCGCAGGTGGATTTGCCGCAACCGGATTCGCCGACAAGGCCCAGCGTTTCGCCCTGCATCACGTCAAAGCTGACGCTATCCACGGCCTTTACCGCGCCAGTCTGGCGGCGCAGCAGGCCGGAATAGATGGGAAAGTGCATCTGAAGGTCGCGTACGCGCACCAATGCTGTGTTGGTTTGATCAAGCATCGACGGCCCCTTTGGCAACGAAACAGGCCGCATCATGGCCGCCGCCAAGGTCATAGCGGGGCGGGTTTTCTGTCGCGCAGCGCGCAATTGCCACATCGCAACGGTCGCGGAACGGGCAGGCTGTGGGCGCATCGCCAAGGATCGGCGGCTGGCCCTGAATGACCGTCAGGCGGCGGGCACGCTCGCCACTGATTTTCGGAATCGTGGTCAGCAAGGCGCGGGTATAGGGGTGCTGCGGGTTGCGGAACAATTCCTGCACCGGCGCATGTTCGACAACTTGGCCGCCGTACATCACCAACACGCGGTCAGCGATTCCGGCAATGACGCCAAGGTCGTGGGTGATCCAGATCACCGCCATGCCCAGCTTGTCGCGCAATTCCTTCATCAGCTCGATGATTTGCGCTTGGATGGTGACATCAAGGGCGGTCGTCGGCTCGTCCGCGATCAGCACTTTGGGATCGCAGGCCAGCGCAATCGCGATCATCACGCGCTGGCGCATACCGCCGGAAAATTGGTGAGGGTAATCGTCCAGCCGCTGCGCCGCGCCGGGGATGCCGACGAGTTCAAGCAGTTCCTGCGCACGGGCACGGGCGGCGTTTTTGTTCAGACCCATGTGGGCGCGCAGCGGCTCCATGATCTGATAGCCGACGGTGAACACGGGGTTCAGGGACGTCATCGGGTCTTGGAACACGAAGCCAATGCGCCCGCCGCGCACGGCGCGCAGCTGTTCCGGTGTGATATGCAACAGGTCTTGGCCTTCGAACCTGACCGAACCGCCGCGCACATCGGCGGGGGGGCTGGGCAGCAGACCCAGCAAGGACATCATGGTCACCGATTTGCCAGAGCCGCTTTCGCCGACGACGCCAAGAAGCTCTCCGGCGCGCAGGTCAAAGCTGACATTGTTCACGGCATGCACTTCGCCGCCGCGCACTTTGAAAACGGTTTTTAGACCCCGCACGTCCAGCACAGGATCAGCCGATCCCGGCTGTAGCGCCCCATCGGGCATAAGCGAACCTCCCCGGTTCATTTTTAAGCATACGCCTGTCTTTAGTGCAGGTCGTCTGGTGTCGGACGGTAACATGGTTTCCGAGGCCCGCAAGTGGAAAGCTATTTACCGTATGGTCAACAATCTTTGCGCTGAAAAAACGAGCGTTTGCAAAGGTTTTGCGCGAAAGTGTGGCGGTGATGGTCGCGGGGTGCCTTGACCTTTGGGATTCGGCGGGCAGGGTGGGCGCATTCATTTTTCCCATTCAAGGACTGCGCAAATGACCGCTACCCCCAGCCCGCGCGCATTGCTGGACAAGCTTGTCAGCTTTCCCACCGTCAGCCGCGACAGCAATCTGGACCTGATTGATTGGGTGGAAACCTACTTGCAGGGAATCGGGGCATCTGTGGTGCGCGTGCCCAGCCCCTGCGGGAACAAGGCCGCGCTTTATGCCCATGTCGGGCCGATGGTGCCGGGCGCTGTGGTGCTGTCGGGGCATACGGATGTGGTGCCTGTGGACGGGCAGGACTGGACGACGGACCCGTTCACGGTGGTGGAAAAGGACGGCAAGCTGTTTGGCCGTGGCTGCTGCGACATGAAGGGATTCGATGCGCTAGCGCTGTGGGCGATGGGGCTGGCCGCTAGCCAAGGCGTCAGCCGCCCGCTGCAAATCGCGCTGAGTTATGACGAAGAAATCGGCTGCACCGGCGCGCCCGTGATGATCGACCACATGGTCGCCCACAACATGCCGCGCGGCGATACGGTGCTGGTCGGAGAGCCGTCCATGATGCAGGTTGTCACCGGCCATAAAGGCGGCATCGGCCTGTCCGTGCATGTGCGCGGGTTCGAGGTGCATTCGTCCAAGATCACCGAAGGCGTCAGCGCCGTGATGCAGGCTGCAAGGCTGATCGACTGGGCCAACCAGATCAACGCCCAGCAGGTGGCAAAGACACCCGCGCCGATGGCCGCCGCCTTTGACCCGCCCTTTACCAGCCTGCACGTCGGCACCATTCAGGGCGGCACCGCCCACAATATCACCGCCAAAGACTGCCACTTTGACCTCAGCTTTCGCACTGTGCCAGGCGAAGATGTGGCGACATGGCGCGATCTGTTCATGGCAAAAGTCGCCGAGATCCAGGCCGAAATGCAGGCGATCCACCCCGAGACCGGCATCGACGTCGTGCAAAGCTTCGGCCTGCCGGGCCTCGCGCCAGAGGAACAGGGCAAAGCTGAAGAGCTGGCCCGCCGCCTGACCGGCGACAACGGCACCCATGTCGTCAGCTATGGCACCGAGGCCGGGCAGTTTCAGGAACGCGGCTTTTCCGCCTGCGTCGTGGGACCGGGCGATATCGCACAGGCGCATCAGCCCGATGAATTCATCACGGTGGATCAGTTCGCTGCCGGGCAGGACTTTATGCGCGCCTTGGTGGCGCATCTAAAGTGACCTTTCCCTTTACAATGACCACCCCGGCGCAATTCACCGATGCGCTGCCCGCACAGGCCGATGCCGTCGTGATTGGCGGCGGTATCATCGGCGTTATGACCGCGTGGGAACTGGCGCGGGCCGGGCAAAGCGTTGTTTTACTGGAAAAGGGCCGCATTGCGGGTGAACAATCAAGCCGCAACTGGGGCTGGATTCGCGCGCAGGGCCGCGATCTGGACGAGCTGCCGATCATGCAAGAGGCGCAGAAGATGTGGCCTGACCTTGCCGCCGAGGTGGGCGATATCGGGCTGCGCCAGACAGGCACGCTCTATCTGGCCGAAGACGCGGCCCAGCTTGCTGGATTCGAGGAATGGCAACGCGCCGCAGCCCCGCATCGCCCCGGCGCGATGATGCTGACGGGGCAGCGTCTGGCCGAGGCTTTGCCGGGGGCCAAGCGCGCCTATGCGGGCGCACTGTGGACCAAAACCGACATGAAGGCAGAGCCATGGCTGGCCGTGCCGAAATTCGCCGCCGCCGCCCGCAAGGCTGGCGTGCAGATCGTCGAAGGCTGCGCCGTGCGCGGGCTTGATCTGGTCGGTGGACGCGTGGCGGGTGTGGTGACGGAACAGGGGCTGGTGCGCACGAAAACCGTGGTGCTGGCGGGCGGATCGTGGTCATCGCTGTTCCTGCGCCGCCACGGCGTGAACATCCCGCAACTGTCCGTGCGCGCGACCGTAGCCGCGACGACGCGCATGGGCGACGTGAACCTTGGCGGCGCGGTCGACAAGCGGCTGGCATGGCGCAAGCGCGCCGATGGCGGCTATACCCTTGCGCCCGCTGGCTTTCACGAGCTGTTCGTCGGCCCCGATGCCTTTCGCGCGTTGCGCAATTTCGCGGGCTTGCTGTGGCAGGACCCGCTTGGCACCAAACTGCTGCTGGCCGCGCCAAGCGGCTATCCGGACGGCTGGCGCACGCCGCGCCAATGGGACGATGGCGATATCAGCCCGTTCGAGCAGTGCCGCATCCTTGATCCATCCCCCAACGCCGGGCGCGTGAAAAAGATGGCCCGCGACTTTGCCGATACTTTTCCGGGACTGGGCGAGGTCACAATCGCGCGCAGTTGGGCGGGCATGATCGACACGCTGCCCGACATCGTGCCAGTGGTGGACCATGTCGACCAGATCCCCGGCCTGACCGTCTGCACGGGTATGTGTGGCCACGGCTTTGGCATCGGCCCCGCCTTTGGCCGCATCACCGCGCGGCTGGCGCTGGGGCAGGCGCCGGGCTTTGATCTCAGCCGCTTCCGCCTGTCACGCTTTACCGACGGATCAAAATTGATCGCCGGCCCAAATTTGTAGGCCGAATTTGTAATCCGCGCCGCCACCACGGCGGCGCTTTGACGTTGTCTAGAATGGAGAGCTTAAATGCCCGTTAAGAACCGCTTTGCCGAACTGCTGCCCGATATCACCGCAATCCGCCGTGACCTGCACGAACACCCCGAAATCCTGTTTGAAACGCATCGCACTGCCAAAGTCGTCGCCGACCACTTAACCGCGATTGGCTGCGAAGAGGTCGTGACCGGCATCGGCCGCACCGGCGTGGTGGGCGTGATCAAGGGCAAGACCGACACCAAAGGCCGCGTCATCGGCCTGCGCGCCGACATGGACGCGCTGCCGATTCTAGAGGCAACAGGGCTGCCCTATGCCAGCAAAACCCCCGGCGCGATGCATGCCTGCGGCCACGACGGCCACACGGCCATGCTGATGGGCGCAGCGCAATATCTGGCGGAAACGCGCAATTTCGACGGCACGGTCGTCGTGATCTTTCAGCCCGCCGAAGAAGGCGGCGCGGGCGGCAAGGAAATGTGCGACGACGGCATGATGGACCGCTGGAACATCGACGAGGTCTACGGCATGCATAACTGGCCCGGCATGCCGCTGGGCACGTTCGGCATCCGTACAGGCGCGTTTTTCGCCGCGACCGATCAGTTTGAAATCACCGTAGAGGGGAAGGGCGGCCACGCGGCCAAGCCGCAGGAAACCATCGACAGCACGCTGATCGCGTCCCACGTCGTCGTCGCCCTGCAATCCATCGCGTCCCGCAACGCCGATCCGACCGATCAGGTTGTGGTGTCTGTGACCAGCATCGAAAGCTCCTCCAAAGCGTTTAACGTGATCGCCCAGCGGGTCATGCTAAAGGGCACCGTGCGCACGATGTCCAAAGACATGCGCGCCTTGGCTGAAACCCGGCTAAAGGCCTTGGCGGAAGGCACCGCAAGTGCCTTTGGCGCAAAGGCCGATGTGAACTACATCAAAGGCTACCCCGTCATGGTCAACAGCCCGGAGCAGACAGAGTTTGCTGCAGACATAGCCCGCAGCGTATCGGGCGATTGCACGGAGGCGCCTTTGGTGATGGGCGGCGAGGACTTTGCCTTTATGCTTGAAGAGCGTCCGGGGGCCTACATCTTGGTCGGCAACGGCGAAGGGGCCAGTGTGCACCACCCCGAATACAATTTTAACGACGATGTGATTCCGGCCGGCTGCAGCTGGTGGGCCGAGATTGTCGAAAAGCGGATGCCTGCGGCTTAAAGGATTTGCCCTGCGCTGCAGGGCAAGCCTCCGGCGGGGATATTTGTAAAACAGAGAGGGGGGCGGTTTCGCGTCGGCGGGGCCGCCCTTCTTCTGGTTGAAAATACCTTCGGGGGTCTGGGGGCAGACAGCCCCCAGTTGTAGGGTTCAATCAGTGCTGCTGCTAAGAAGCTTGCGATAGATCGCGATCAGCGATTGGGCTTCATCGTTGATGCGAAAGCCATCCTCGGCGCGGGGGCGGCAGGCGGCTTGCCAGCGCGTCAGGCTTGCGGGGTCGGACAGCACGTTGTCCAGCGCGGCGATCAGCGCGGGGGTGTCGTCAGTGGGAATGACGGTGCCTGTGACGCCCTCGCCTACGATTTCAGCGAAAGCCCCTGTGCGGGTCGCGATGGAGGGCACGCCGCAGGCCATGGCTTCAAGCGGGGTCAGGCCGAAGCCTTCGTGGCGTTGCGGCGCGACGTAAAGGTCAAGGGCGGCATACCACGGGGCGGTGGCGTCAGCGGGGACTTCGGGCAGGAACCGCAGGCGATTTACCAGCTTGTGGCCTTGGACGCGGTCGCGCAAGGCTTGCAAGAATGGGGTGTCGCGGCCCACGGCGCGGCCCATGACAAGACCGACCGCGTTCGGGTGGCGGGGAAGGACGTCGAGCATCGCCTCGACAAAGATATCGGTGCCTTTGGATTCGCGAATGCGGCCGTAGCAGCCGATCAGCAGGGCATCCTGCGGCAGGCCAAGACGCGCGCGCAGGGCGGCTTTGTCCGCGCTGGGGGCGAAGGTGTCTGTGTCGATGCCGTGGTGGATCACGGTGCTTGGCACCTTCAGATAGGCTTGCGTCAAAGCAGAGGTGGCAACGACGGCGTCCATCTGGCCGATCAACCAGCGGGTCAGGCCGGTGTGCTGCCGCTGCGAGGCGGAGGTGAACATGAGTTGCAAGTCTTTGCGCAGCAGATATTTTAGGCCAAGCCCCGCGATCATTTCGATATTGCGGCGGGCGTGCCAGACGCGGGGGCCGCCGCCGGGGCCTTGGCGGGACATCGTCAGCAGGCGGCGCAGCGGGATTTGTGGCACGCTGGCGGGTAGAACTGGGCCGGTCGCGGCAATGGCGATATCGCGCGACTGCAGCGGCACGAGGCGCAGCACGGTGGAGGTTACGCCAGAAAGCCTGCGTTTCAGGTTCGGTGCGATCACTGAAATCGCGCTTGGATCACGGATCATGCGGTGTCCTTTGCGGGCAGCAGGGCGGTCAATTCTGCGGCGATACGGGCAAGGTCGCCCTTTTGGGCGGCGGCGCAGGCGGCAGCATTGGATGCCATGTCGCGGGCGATCTGAGGATCGTTCAGCATCGTGCGTAGGGCGTCCGTCAGCTGCTGCGGCTTCAGGCCCGAGGTGGCACCGCGCGCCTCTGCCAGCATGTGCCAGTCAGCGGCGCAATTGTTCAGGTTTGCCCCCGTCAGCAGGGCGGTGCCCAAGGGGGCGGCCTCCCACGGATTATGGCCGCCGTTGGGGGTGAGCGATCCGCCAATGAAGGTCAGGGGCGCGGTGCGGTACCAAAGTCCCATCTCTCCCAATGTGTCGGCCAGATAGACCTGCGCGGTGGGGGTGTCCCCGTCGCTGCGGCGGGTCAGGGTCAGGCCTGCGTCCGCGATCAACTGGGCGATGCGGTCCGCGCGGTCGGGGTGGCGGGGGGCGAGGATCAGGCACAGGTCCGGCGATGTGGCCAGCAATGCTTTGTGAACGTCCAGCAGCAAGGTTTCTTCGCCCGCGTGGGTGGATGCGGCAAGCCAGCGGGGGCGGGGGCCCAGGGCGCTGTTCATCTGCGCGAGGGTATTTGGGTCGGCGGATGGCGGCGCTGCGGCGGCCTTTAGGTTCGCGCCGGTGCGGATGCGGCCTGGCGTGACGCCAAGGCTGCGCAGGCCTGTCGCCACAGCCTCTGTCTGGGCGATGATCAACGTGAGCTGGCCCAGCAGCCAACCTGCCGAGGCCCCGAGTTTCTGCCAACGCGCCAGCGCGCGCGGCGACAGGCGGGCATTCAGCAGCACAACCGGGCAAGGGGCGGTGGCGATCATCTGAGGCCAGATTTCGGATTCCATCAGCACCAGCAGATCGGGCTGCCAATGGGCATTGAACCGGCGCAGGGCGGCGGCGCTGTCCAAAGGGGCAAACTGGTGAATGCACCCCTGCGGCAGGCGCTGCGCCAAGATTTGCGCGCTGGTGGCGGTGCCCGATGTCACAAGGATTGTCGGCGCGTCCGGCTGGTCCAGCAGCGCTGCGATCACAGGCAGGGCAGAGAGGCTTTCGCCAACAGAGGCACCGTGAAACCAGATCAGCCGTCCGGCGGGGCGCGGCAGCGTGGCATGGCCCAGCCGTTCGCGCGTGCGCGCCGGGGCGGTACCGTGGGCAATCAGGCGGTCGCGGACGCGGCGAAACAGCAACGGCGCTGCGACATTCGCAACCCGCCCGTAGACGCGCAAGGCCATGGGCGGGCGTGTCACGTCAGCCGCCAGTGTGGCTCATGTGGCGACTGACTTGGCCATCGACCGTTTGGCGCGAATAGTCGAAATCGTGGCCCTTGGGTTTCAGCGCAATGGCGGCGCGGATGGCGTCATCCAGCACGGTATCGGATTCGGATGACCGCAGCGGACCGCGCAGGTCAGAGTGACCCTCTTGCCCTAGACAGGTATAGATCTCGCCAGTGCAGGTGATGCGGACGCGGTTACAGGATTCGCAGAAGTTATGGGTCATTGGCGTGATAAAGCCGATCTTTTGACCGGTTTCCTCAAGCCGCACATAACGGGCCGGGCCGCCGGAGTTATCGGGCAGGTCCGTCACGGTATACTGACCCGCGAGGTCCGCACGCAGGTCTTTGAGGGACCAGAACTGGCCGATGCGATCCTCGTTGCCGATATCGCCCATGGGCATCACCTCGATAAAGGTCATGTCGATGTCGCGGGACGCGGCCCATTCGGTCATGGTGAACAGCTCGTCCTCGTTAAAGTCCTTCAGCGCGACGGCGTTGATCTTGACGCGCAGACCAGCAGCTTGGGCCGCGTCAATGCCGCGCAGGACCTGCGGCAGACGTCCCCAGCGGGTGACGCGGGCGAACTTATCCTCGTCCAGCGTATCGAGCGAGACATTCACCCGGCGCACGCCAGCGGCGTAAAGGTCGGCGGCAAAGCGTTCCAGCTGGCTGCCGTTGGTCGTCAGCGTCAACTCTTTGAGAGCGCCGCTTTCCAGATGCCGGGACATGGCGCGGAAAAAGGTCATGATTTCGCGGCGCACCAAAGGCTCGCCGCCGGTAATGCGCAGCTTTTCAACGCCAAGACGGACAAAGGCGGAACACATGCGATCCAGCTCTTCCAGCGTCAGCAGCTCCTTTTTGGGTAAAAAGGTCATGTTTTCCGACATGCAATAGACGCAGCGAAAATCGCAACGGTCCGTCACAGAGACGCGCAGATAACGGATCGCGCGGGCGAAAGGGTCTATCAATGGTGCATTCATAAACATGAACCTAGGGCTGCGCGCATGTCTGCGCAAGGACAAGGCGGGCACTTGTCAGTTTTGTGCACGGGTCATAGCGTGAGGCCCATGAGAATCCTGTTATTGATCCCCGCCTTCGCCCTGTCCGCCTGTGAGGCGATGATGGTCCCCGCCGCCGCAACAGCCCCCGCTGCTGCGCCAGTGAATGCAGTCGCCACACCTGCGCCGACGCTAGACCCCACACCGCCGCCGCGCCCGCCCGCCGCCGCGCGCACTGTCGATCAGTTCGACACAACGAGCGCCGCCGACAAGGCCGAGGCTTTGGACGTTAAGGTGGATGCGCCGGTATCTGCGCTGGGCACCACGCAAGCAACGCTTGGCCCGCCCGCAGAGCCGGGCATCTGGATGAAAACGCCCTTGGTTAAGGCCTTGGTGATGGGACGGGTGTCCTACAACGGCAAAGACGCGAATGTTGAACTGCGCCCCTCTGGCGGGGCTGCCGGGTCTGGCAGTCAGATTTCGCTGGCGGCGATGCGGTTGCTGGACATTCCACTGACGGATATCGCGGAAGTTACGGTTTACGCCCAGTAGTTTAAGCGCAGTAATTTGCGCGCAGTAAGGTGGCTGGCGGCCCCGCCCGCCACCCCTTTCGGGGCTTTGCCCCGGACCCCAAGGTATTTTTGACCAGAAGAAGGGTGGACGGGGTTCCGCCGGGCGGTTGCCGGCTCTGTCGTGGGTGCGGCCGGACCGTCTAGGCGGGGCCGGCCATTTGTTTTACTCGACCGTGACGGATTTCGCCAGATTGCGGGGCTGGTCCACATCCGTACCTTTGGCGATGGCGGTGTGATAGGCCAGCAGTTGCGCCGGGATTGCGTAAAGGATGGGCGCGAGGAAGTCGGGCACATCGGGCAGGATCAGGGTTTTCCACACGCCCTCTGACGCAGTGCGCGCACCTTCGGCGTCGGTGATCAGAAGCACCTTGCCGCCGCGGGCCATGACCTCTTGCATGTTAGATACGGTTTTGTCGAAAAGCGCGTCGGTCGGGGCCATGACGATGACGGGGACGGCAGGGTCGACAAGCGCGATGGGGCCGTGCTTCAACTCTCCTGAGGCATAGGCTTCAGCGTGGATATAGCTGATTTCCTTGAGCTTCAGCGCGCCCTCATGGGCGAGAGGGTACATCGCGCCGCGGCCCAGAAACAGGATGTCGCGGGCCTCTGACAGTTCTTGCGCCAGGGCTTGCGTCGCGCCTTCGATATTCAGTGCGGCGTTCATGATGCCGGGCAGGTGGCGCAGGTCGGTCAGGCGCTTGGCAAGGGTATCTTCGTCAATCTCGCCCCGATCAGCGGCGGCTTTCAGGACCAGCAGCGCCAGCGTGGTCAGCTGGCAGGTAAAGGCCTTGGTCGAGGCGACGCCGACTTCGATGCCGGCCAAGATTGGCAGGGCCAGATCGCTTTCGCGCGCAATGGACGACTCGGGCACGTTCACGACGGACAGGATCCGGTCCGCCTTGCCCACCATGTAGCGCAGGGCAGCAAGGGTGTCGGCGGTTTCGCCGGACTGGCTGACGAACAGCGCCACGGTGCCGCGGGTGACGGGCGGTTCGCGGTAGCGGAATTCGGACGCGACGTCGATTTCCACCGGGATGCGTGCGATCTGTTCGAACCAGTATTTCGCGACCATGCAGGCGTAGAAGGCCGTGCCGCAGGCGACCAGCGTCAGACGCTCGACCTGTGCAAAGTCGATGCCGGGCTCGGGCAGGGTAACTTCGGTGCCAGCGGCGTTGATGTAATGGGAGAGGGCCCCTTGCAGCACGGTGGGCTGCTCGGCGATTTCCTTGGCCATGAAGTGCTTGTAGCCGGACTTGTCGACGGCGGCAGAGCCTGTCTCGATCTTTTTGCGCGGGCGGCTAACTTGTTCGCCAGCGGCATTGCGGATCTCAATGCTGGTACGGGTCACGATGGCCCAGTCGCCTTCGTCCAGATAGGTGATCGTGTCAGTCATTGGGGCCAGCGCGATGGCGTCGGAGCCGACGAAGTTTTCGCCGTCCCCGTGGCCGATCGCCAGCGGGCTGCCTTTGCGGGCGGCGATCAGCAGGTCGTCTTCACCGTCGAACAAAAAGCACAGCGCATAGGCACCGTGCAACTGGGCGATGGTCGCGGCAGCCGCCTCGCGGGGGGATTGCCCTTGATCAAGGTGATATTGTGCCAGCAGGGCGACGGTTTCCGTGTCGGTGTCGGTCTCATAGCTGATGCCGTTGTCGGCCAGAAAGGCGCGAAGTTCGCGAAAGTTTTCGATGATGCCGTTGTGCACGACGGCGACGCGGCCTGCGCGGTGCGGATGCGCATTGGTGACAGAGGGCACGCCGTGTGTGGCCCAGCGGGTGTGGCCAATGCCGGATTTGCCCGCGAGGGGATCATGCACCAGCAAGTCTTGCAGGTTGACCAGCTTGCCGATGGCCCGGCGGCGGTCGAGTGTCTTGCCGTTGATCGTCGCAATCCCGGCGCTGTCATAGCCGCGATATTCAAGGCGCTTCAGCGCATCCACCAAAATGGGGGCAGCTTCGTGGTTCGACAGGACTCCGACAATACCGCACATGGGGTCAGCCTTTCTTTGTGGCGGCCTTGAGGGCCTTGAGTTTACCCATCAAGCGCGCAGCGAGGCCCACCTTGTTGACTTGGGGCGCGCGGCCAAGGGCCAGATCGCCGGGGGCGACGTCGCGGGTAATGACAGAGCCTGAGCCGGTCATCGCGCCAGCGCCGACGGTGACGGGGGCGACCAGCATGGTGGACGAGCCGATGAAAGCGCCAGCGCCGATGACGGTCTGATGCTTGAAGTAGCCGTCGTAATTGCAGGTCACGGTGCCTGCGCCGATATTGGCACCAGCGCCGATCTGCGCGTCGCCGATATAGGTCAGGTGGCTGACCTTGGCGCCTGTGTCGATCAGGGCGTTCTTGATTTCGACGAAGTTGCCGACCTTCGCGCCTTCGGCCAGTTCCGCGCCGGGGCGCAGGCGGGCGTAGGGGCCGACGACGGCACCTTGGCTGACGTGGCAGCCTTCGAGGTGGGAAAACGCGCGAATGGTTGCGCCGGATTCGACCGTCACGCCGGGGGCGAAGACGACGTAGGGCTCGATCAGCGCATCGGCACCGATATAGGTGTCATGGGCAAAGATCACCGTGTCGGGCGCAGGCATGGTGACGCCGTCGGCGATGGCATTGCTGCGGGCGCGGCGCTGGTATTGCTGCTCTGCCGCGGCAAGCTCTGCGCGAGAGTTGATGCCAAGCGTCTCAGCCTCGTCGCAGGTGACCACGCCAGCGGACAGGCCCCGTGCGCGGGCAAGGCCAACGATGTCCGTCAGATAGTATTCACCCGAGGCGTTGTCGTTGCCGACCGCGTCGATGAGCGAGAACAGTGTATCCGCATCGGCGCAGATGACGCCGGAGTTGCAGAGGGTGATCGCGCGGGTCGCCTCGTCTGCGTCCTTGTATTCGGTGATCGCGGCCAGTGTGTCGCCGTCCATCACAAGGCGGCCATAGCGGCCCGGATCGGCGGCGTGAAAGCCCAGCACAACGACGTCATGTTTGGCGCGGGCGGTGATCATCGAATCCAGCGTGTCGGGGCTGATGAACGGGGTGTCGCCGTAAAGCACGACCGCGTTGCCGCTAAAGCCGTCCAGCGCGGGGCGGGCTTGGGCCACAGCATGGGCGGTGCCCAGTTGTTCGGTCTGCTGCACGCAGGTGATGCGGTCGTCGAAGGATTGCGCCGCGCGTGTCACCAGATCGCCGCCATGTCCGGTGACGACAACGGTGCGGTCCGGGTCTAGCGTGCCGCCTGACTGCAGCGCGTGGATCAGCAGGGGGGCACCGGCAAGGGGGTGAAGCACCTTGGGCAGGTCGGACTGCATCCGCGTGCCCTTGCCTGCTGCAAGGACGATTAATGCCGTGTTCATATGCCTGCCTTTATCATGTCGTCTTTGGCGTGGGTTGTATCCATTCCGCCTGCCGATACAAGGGAGGCGGGCGTCACGAAGGTTTACGGATCGTAACAGTGGGCGCGGGGTGACACAGGGATTTACGACATGCGCACAGTGGTTTTTGATCTGGATGGCACCCTTGCCAATACAAGCGGCGATTTGATTGCCGCCGCGAACGCCTGTTTTCGCGATTTGGGTTTGGGCGATCAGCTGGACGCGGCTCTGGACCAAAAGACCGCCGTGCGCGGGGCCAAGGCGATGCTGCGGCTAGGGCTGGAACGCGCCGGTGTGCCGGACGAGGATGTGGTGGATGCGCAGTATCAGCCGCTGCTGAACTACTACGGGCAGGCGATCAGCACCCATACCTATCTGTATGACGGCGCGATCACTGCGATTAACGGCTTGGTGGACGCAGGTTACCGCGTGGCGATCTGCACGAATAAGCCAGAGGCGCTGGCGATCCAGCTGCTGACCGCGCTGGGCGTGCTGGACCATTTCCACGCCATGCTGGGGTCCGACACGTTGCCCGTGCGCAAGCCTGATCCAGAGCATCTGTTCGAAACCGTGCGCCGCGCAGGCGGTGATACCACGCGCTGTTTGCTGGTGGGCGATACCGAGACAGACTCAAAGACTGCCCGCGCCGCTGGCGTGCCGTCTGTGCTGGTGACCTTCGGTCCCGCGGGCGAGGATATGGCCGCTTTGATGCCCGACGCGCTGCTGGATCACTACGATGACCTAGGGGCGGTTGTGCGCAGGCTGATCGGGTAAGCCATTGACGCCGCCAGAGCCCGGCGCGAAGGTTAACCTTATGTCAGAGGTCTTTACCGGCAATTTCACGCAGCAAGAACCGCTGCCAGAGGCGTCCATCGCGGCAGCAGAGGTCGTTTTGCGCCATGGCCGCCTGCACCGCTACAACGTGGCAGAGGGCGAGGTGTCTGAAACTGCGCGGCTCGAGGAAGACTTTGCCGCCAGCACCGGGGCGGCCTATGCGCTGGCGGTGGCATCGGGCGGTTACGCGCTGGGCTGCGCCTTGCGCGCCTGCGGTGTCGTGCCGGGCGAGCCTGTGCTGACCAATGCCTTTACGCTGGCCCCGGTACCCGGCGCGATTGCCGGGGTGGGGGCCGTGCCAGTGTTCGTCGGCGTGACCGAGGCGCTGGTGATCGACATGGATGATCTGGCCAAGAAGCTGGAGAGCGCCCGCGTGCTGCTGCTGAGCCATATGCGCGGGCATATCTGCGACATGGATGCGCTGATGGCACTGTGTGATGCGGCTGGCGTGACGGTGATCGAGGATTGCGCCCATACGATGGGTGCGCGCTGGAACGGCACGCCCACGGGTCGCTTTGGCAAGATGGGCTGCTTTTCCACGCAAACCTATAAGCACATCAACGCAGGCGAAGGCGGCTTGCTGATCAGCGATGATGCAGAGGCGATGGCCCGCGCCGTGCTGCTGTCGGGGAGCTATATGCTGTATGACCACCACCGCGCCGCGCCCCCGGCCGAGGTGTTCGCGGGGCTGCGGTATGACGTGCCCAATATCTCTGGCCGGATGGATAATCTGCGCGCCGCAATCCTGCGCCCGCAGCTGAAAGCGCTGACGCGGCAGGCGGGGCGCTGGAATGACCGCTATACGCGGTTGGCGCGGGGGCTGGCGGATGTGCCGGGGCTGACGCTGCCTGTGCGGTGCGCGAAAGAGCAATTCGTGGCGTCGTCGTTCCAATTTCTGCTGCTGGATTGGGCCGCGCCCGATGTGATCGCCGTGGTGGACGGCTGCGCTGCGCGGGGCGTTGCGCTTAAATGGTTTGGCGCGGCAGAGCCTGCGGGCTTTACCTCGCGCTATGACAGCTGGCGATATGCGGACACACCGCCGCTGCCCGCGACGGACCGAATATTGGCAGGGCTGCTGGATATGCGCCTGCCGCTGACGTTTTCCTTGGAGGATTGCGCGCTGATCGCCCGGATCATCCGCGATGTCGTCATGCAAGTGCGGGGGACACCATGAGGGTCACTGAAGTCGAAGCGGCCATTCGCGAGGCGCTGGGCCGGATCAACCGCCCCTTTCCCGGCTATACCATCGACCGCACCCCGCGCGGCGACGGCACACCGCATATCGAGGGCGAGGGGCCGTTCTTTGATCTGATCGTGGATGATGACGGCATGGAGCGGTCGCGCGAGACTGTGGATGGGCACGAGCTGTTGTTCCGCATCCTGCGCCGCGACATGCGCCTGATCGCCATGGCCGAAGAGCGCCGCACCCGCACGGACACCGCCCCCAGCTGGCTGAAAGCGCTGCGCAAATGGTGGCCCGGCGCGTTGGAGGGGTTGATTGGCAGCGACGACTATTCGCGGGGGACATGGATCGACGGGCATATCCGCTTGATGACCCATCTGCGCAGCGACTGGGGCGCCCGCGTGCATACCGAAAACGACGCCATGCTGCGGCGGTATCCGCTGACCAAAGGCGAGCACGAGAACTTTCGCAGGCTTGATTTGAGCGCCTACGGGGTGAAGTGAAGTTTTTTCGGCGCGGCTGGATGCCTCCGGCGGGAGTTTATCTGGCAAGGTGAATGCGGGTGGATTTTCGCGCGGGGGTCTGTGGGCCGCGCTGGGCGACGTGCATCGGGCTCGGGTCTGATCCCCTTCGGGGGGAGTATTTTTTGAAAAAGCGAGGACAGGCGGGGGCGGGCGTTTGGCTGGGTTATTCGCTGGGCGTGTAGAGGGGGACGGTGCTGATCGACATTTTGGCCGAGCCTTGGGTGAGCTCGTTGGCATGGGCGAGGTAGATCAGGGTGTTGTTCGCCTCATCGAAGATGCGCTTGATCTTGATGGATTTGAGGATGATCGACTGGCGTTCGCTAAAGACGTTTTCGCCGTCGGCACTGCGGTCAATATTGCCAAGCACGATGGGGCCAGTCTGGCGGCAAGAGATGGACGAGTTCGAGGGGTCTTCGAACCAGTTGCCATTGGACAGCCGGTCGATGATCGAGCGGTCGAAATAAGCCAGATGGCAGGTCACGCCCTGCACCTTGGGGTCTGAGACAGCCTCTATCACGATATCATTGCCGACCCAGTCCACGCCGACTTTGCCAACCACATCGGCGAAGGCAGGTTGCGTCATCAGGGTGAGGGCGGTCGCGAGCGCGGGGATATGTTTCATGACATGCGATGTAGTTTGCGCAGGGGATGATGCAAGAGGCTTGACCTGCGCGCGGGGCATGGCCTAACAATTGAACAAGTGTTCAATAAAGGATGCGCGGCAATGTTCCACGGCTCTATGACGTTCGATCTGGGTGAAGATGCTAATGCGTTGCGCGATATGGTGCATGCTTGGGCGCAGGACCGGATAAAGCCGATGGCGGCGACGATTGACCGCGAAAACGCCTTTCCCCCGACGCTGTGGCGCGAGCTGGGCGAGATGGGGCTGCTGGGTGTCACGGTGCCAGAGCAGTACGGCGGCGCGGGGATGAGCTATTTGGCGCATACCGTCGCGGTCGAGGAAATCGCGCGGGCGAGTGCGTCGGTGTCGCTGTCGTATGGTGCGCATTCGAACCTATGCGTCAATCAGATCAAGCTGAATGGAACCGACGCGCAAAAGGCCAAGTATCTGCCGCGTCTTGTCAGCGGCGAACATGTCGGCGCGCTGGCGATGAGCGAGGCTGGCGCTGGATCGGACGTGGTGTCGATGTCGCTGGCTGCCGAGAAGCGCAACGATCATTACCGTTTGTCGGGGACGAAATACTGGATCACCAACGGGCCGGATGCGGATACGCTGGTGGTCTATGCCAAGACGGATAAGGCGGCGGGGTCCAAAGGGATTACGGCGTTCCTGATCGAGAAAGAGATGAAAGGGTTCAGCACCAGCGCCCATTTCGACAAGCTGGGGATGCGCGGATCGAACACGGCAGAGCTGGTGTTTGACGATGTCGAGGTGCCCTTTGAAAACGTCCTTGGCGAAGAGGGCAAGGGTGTTCGCGTGCTGATGTCGGGGCTGGATTACGAGCGGGTGGTGCTGGCGGGCATTGGCCTGGGGATCATGGCCGCCTGTCTGGACGAGGTGATGCCTTACCTTGCGCAGCGCAAGCAGTTCGGCCAGCCGATCGGGTCGTTCCAGCTGATGCAGGGCAAGATCGCCGATATGTACACCGCGATGAACTCTGCCCGCGCCTATGTCTACGAGGTCGCGCGGGCCTGCGACCGGGGCACGGTCACGCGGGCGGATGCGGCGGCGTGTTGTTTGTACGCGTCCGAAGAGGCGATGAAGCAGGCGCATCAGGCCGTGCAGGCGCTGGGCGGGGCGGGCTTTATGGCCGACGCGCCCGTCGCCCGGCTGTTCCGGGACGCCAAACTGATGGAGATCGGGGCCGGCACAAGTGAGATCCGCCGGATGCTGGTCGGCCGCGAGCTGATGGCCGCGGTGGGATGACCCGCTGGCGCCTTTTCGCGCCGCTGGCCGCGCTGGTTGTGCTGACCGGGTATCTGGGGCTGCGGCTGGGGCAGCCATTGGATGACACGGCGATCATCGAACAGGCCGCGGCGCGGTATCTGACAGAGGCGGGGCCGGGTGCGCAGCGGACAGATTGTGCGGCGACGGCGCATCCGGATGCGCGGATGATCGTGGTGTGCCACGCGGCGGATGGGCGTGAGTTTTCCTATGTCATGGGGAACCGTGGCGAAGTGTTCGAGCGGTCCGGGCCGCAAGCATAACAGGAGTCTTGAACATGAAGATCGGTCGATATGCCGTTGTGATTGCAGCATTACACGCGCTGCCAGTAATGGCACAGGACTTGGGAGTCGACCGGGGCGATGTGCTGGCCTGCTTTGCGGATACGCCCATTGGTGCGATTTATCCGGACTGCCTTGGGGCTGCTGCAAACGTCTGCCAAGATCAGGATGGGGGCAGCACGACCATCGGGATGACGGAATGCATCATGGCAGAGACGGCGGTTTGGGATGACATGCTGAACGAGGAATACACGCGGCTTCAGCGCAATTTCAGCGCCCGCGGCTGGGCTGGTGGCGCGGTGACGAATGCAGAGCTGAAGATCGCGCTGCGCGATGCGCAAAGAGCGTGGATCGCATACCGCGATGCCGATTGCGGCTTGCGTTACAAAGTCTGGGAGGGCGGGACCATCAGAGGTGTTGTGGCAGCGAATTGCGAAATGACGATGACCGCCAGCCGTGCGCTGGATTTGCGCGATATGGACCGGCCATGAGCCGCGCCGCGCACATGGAGGCGCTGGACCGCGTGGCGCATGCGGCCGCCACGGCGATGGCGGGCGGGGGCGCGCGGGCGCGGGAGCGGCATGTCAGTCGCGGCAAGATGCTGCCGCGTGAACGGGTCGCCAACCTGCTTGATCCGGGGTCAAGCTGGCTGGAAATCGGCGTGACGGCGGCGCATGGCATGTATGGCGGCGACGCGCCGGGGGCTGGTGTGATCGCGGGGATCGGCTGGGTCAGCGGCGTGCAGGTCATGGTCGTGTGCAATGATGCGACCGTAAAAGGCGGCACCTATTACCCCGTCAGCGTGAAAAAACACCTGCGCGCCCAAGAGGTTGCGGCGCGCTGCGGGCTGCCTTGCGTCTATCTGGTGGACAGCGGCGGGGCGAACCTGCCCAATCAGGACGAGGTGTTTCCCGACCGCGACCACTTTGGCCGCATATTCTATAATCAGGCGAATATGTCGGCGGCGGGGATTGCGCAGATCGCAGTGGTCATGGGGTCCTGCACGGCGGGCGGTGCCTATGTCCCGGCGATGGCCGATGTGTCGATCATCGTGAAAGAACAGGGAACGATCTTCCTCGCGGGGCCGCCCTTGGTCAAGGCGGCGACGGGCGAAGTGGTGTCAGCTGAGGAATTGGGCGGCGGCGATGTGCATACGCGCCTGTCTGGCGTGGCGGATTATCTGGCCGAGGATGACGCCCATGCGCTGGCTTTGGCGCGGCAGGCGGTTGCCTCGATCTCTGCTCGGAATACGGGCGATATCAAGCGGTTGCAAAGCGAAGTTCCTGCAGTTGATCCGGATAGCCTGTTCGACGTGATCCCGGCGGATCTGCGTACGCCCTATGACATCCGCGAGGTTATTCGCCGGATCGTCGACGGCTCGCGCTTTGACGAGTTCAAAGCCCGTTTTGGCGAGACGCTGGTGACGGGATTTGCGCATATTGACGGCTGGCCCTGCGGGATTGTGGCGAATAACGGGGTGCTGTTCAGTCAGGCGGCGCAAAAGGGGGCGCATTTTGTTGAACTGTGCTCTCAACGCCGGATCCCGTTGATCTTTTTGCAGAACATCACCGGCTTTATGGTCGGGCGCGAATACGAGAACGAGGGGATCGCGCGGCACGGGGCCAAGATGGTCACGGCTGTTGCGACGACCAAAGTGCCCAAGATCACGATGGTGGTCGGCGGCAGCTACGGCGCGGGAAATTATGGCATGGCAGGAAGGGCTTACAGCCCGGACTTCATGTGGACGTGGCCCACGTCGCGCACCGCTGTAATGGGCGGCGAACAGGCGGCGGGCGTGCTGGCGACGGTAAAGCGTGACGGCATGGAGCGGCGCGGCGAGGCGTGGTCGGCAGAGGAGGAGGCTGCCTTCAAGCAGCCGGTGCTGGACCAGTTCGCTGAGCAGAGCGATCCGCTTTATGCATCTGCGCGGCTTTGGGATGACGGGGTGATTGACCCGCGTCAAAGCCGGGCGGTGCTGGCCTTGAGCCTTGCGGCCAGCTGCAATGCGCTCATCGAGGAGACACGCTTTGGCGTGTTCCGGATGTGATGATTTTCGCAGGGGACATGACGCGCCTGCACGGGGGGATGTGCGATGTTTAACAAGGTTCTGATTGCGAACCGGGGCGAGATTGCCTGCCGGATCATCCGCTCTTGCCAAAAGCTGGGCGTGGCCACGGTGGCGGTCTATTCCGACGCCGATGCGGATGCGCTGCATGTGCGCATGGCGGACGAGGCGGTGCGCCTTGGGCCTGCGCCGGTGGCGGATAGCTATTTGCGCGGCGATCTGATTGTACAGGCGGCGCTGGATACGGGCGCGCAGGGCATCCATCCGGGTTACGGTTTTCTGTCGGAAAATCCGGGGTTTGTGGATGCGGTCACGGCTGCTGGGCTGGTGTTTATCGGCCCGTCTGCGGATGCGATCCGCAAGATGGGGCTTAAGGATGCCGCAAAGGCGTTGATGGACAAGGCGGGGGTGCCGGTGGTGCCCGGATACCTTGGCGCGGATCAAAGCGCCGATGTGCTGGCCGCTGAGGCGGGCAAGATCGGCTATCCGGTGCTGATCAAGGCCGTGGCGGGCGGCGGCGGCAAAGGTATGCGTCTGGTCGAGGCGGCCGCGGATTTCGCGGATGCACTAGACAGCGCCAAGGCCGAGGCGCGGACCGCCTTTGGCAACGCCGATGTGCTGATCGAAAAGTATATCCAGCAGCCAAGGCATATCGAGGTGCAGGTCTTTGGCGACGGCACGGATGCGGTGCATCTGTTCGAGCGTGACTGTTCCTTGCAGCGGCGGCATCAGAAGGTGATCGAGGAAGCGCCAGCGCCGGGCATGACGGACGCAGTGCGCGCCGCGATGGGCGACGCGGCGGTCAAGGCGGCGCGGGCGATTGGTTATAGTGGCGCGGGCACGATCGAATTTATCGTCGACGGCAAGAACGGCCTGCGCACGGACGGCTTTTGGTTCATGGAGATGAACACGCGCCTTCAGGTCGAACATCCGGTGACAGAGGCGATTACTGGCGTTGATCTGGTGGACTGGCAGCTGCGCGTCGCATCGGGGCAGGCTTTGCCGCTGCGGCAGGATCAGTTGCAGATCACCGGCCACGCGTTCGAGGCGCGGCTTTATGCAGAAGACGTGCCCGCCGGGTTCTTGCCTGCGACGGGCACCTTGGCTGCGCTGCACTTTCCGGCGCTGGCGCGCATTGATAGCGGCGTTGCGGCGGGTAGCGAAATCTCTCCTTGGTATGATCCGATGATTGCCAAGATTACGGTGCACGGCCCGGACCGAGGGGCGGCGCTGACGGCGCTGTCCACGGCCCTCGCGCAGACGCAGGTGGCGGGGACGGTGACGAACCTTGGGTTCTTGCAGCGGCTAGCGGCCGCGCCGGATTTTGTGGCGGGCACGATGGATACCGGGCTGATTGGGCGGATGCCGGAATTGGCGGCATCCGCCGTGCCGGGCGCGCAAAGGCTGGCCTATGCCGCGTTGATTGCGGCGGGGCTGGACCGGGGTGCGCCGTGGCAAGGCTTTGCCCTGTGGCAGGGCGCGCCGCAGCGGGTGCTTATCGGCGAAGAAAGCGTTTTGGTCACAGCGGCGCAGGGCGGCTGGGATGTGCAGGTGGGCGAGCAGATCGTGCAGCTGCGGCGTGCCGGCCCGAACTGGCGGGTAGATGGCGCGCTGATGCCGCACGCCTTGCGGCACGGCGCGGCGGTGACCGTGTTTGGTGCGGACCCGTTCACGCTTGATCTGCCTGATCCGCTGGCGCGGGGCGGTGCGGGGCCGGGGGGCGATGTCGTCCTGTCGCCAATGCCCGGGCTGGTGGCGGCGGTGGCGGTGACCGAGGGGCAAAGCGTCGCAGAAGGCGACCGCATGGTCGTGCTAGAGGCGATGAAAATGGAACACGTCCTGCGCGCACCGCGCAGCGGGATCGTGGCGCAGGTCGCGGTGACGGCGGGCGATCAGGTCAAGGCAGGCGTCGCGCTGGTGACACTGGCACCCGAGGATGCCGCCTAAACCCCGCACCTGACCCCCGCGACAAAGCGGAGCGGCAGGCGGCGGGTTGGTTGACCCTGCCGGGGCACGGGTTTAAGTGTGACCCCAGCCGCGCCCGGCCGTTCGCTACCGGGTGCCACGGGAAAAGGATCACCCCTTGGAATCGATGCTGAACGAATACCTGCCGATCATGATTTTTCTGGGCCTTGCCATTGCGTTAGGCCTTATTCTGATACTGGCAGCTGCCCTGCTTGCTGTGCGCAATCCCGACCCTGAAAAGGTGTCAGCTTATGAATGCGGCTTTAACGCATTCGATGATGCGCGGATGAAATTTGATGTGCGATTCTACCTCGTGTCGATCCTGTTCATCATTTTCGACCTAGAGGTCGCGTTTCTGTTTCCTTGGGCCGTCGCGTTCCAAGACATTTCGATGACCGGTTTCTGGTCGATGATGGTTTTCTTGGCCGTGCTGACCGCAGGCTTTGCTTATGAGTGGAAGAAGGGAGCTCTCGAATGGGAGTGATGACCGGGACGCAAGTCGGACCCGACCGCGAGGTCGCAACGCAAGCGCTGAACCGCGAATTGACCGACAAGGGTTTCCTTGTCACGTCCACCGCTGACATTGTGAACTGGGCGCGCACCGGATCGCTGCACTGGATGACCTTTGGTCTGGCCTGCTGCGCGGTCGAGATGATGCACACGTCCATGCCACGCTACGACTTGGAACGCTTTGGCACCGCGCCGCGCGCATCCCCGCGTCAGTCTGACCTGATGATCGTGGCAGGCACGCTGACCAACAAGATGGCACCAGCGCTGCGCAAAGTGTACGACCAGATGCCAGAGCCGCGCTACGTGATCAGCATGGGGTCCTGCGCGAATGGCGGCGGTTATTACCACTACAGCTATTCCGTGGTGCGTGGCTGCGACCGGATCGTTCCGGTTGACATCTATGTGCCAGGCTGCCCGCCGACGGCAGAGGCGTTGCTGTATGGTATCCTGCAGCTGCAACGTAAAATCCGCCGTACCGGCAACATCGTCCGCTAAGGGGATCTTATGTCTGACGCTTTGAACGAACTTGGCCAGCACCTGGAATTGAAGCGCCACGATTGCGTGCTGGGGTGGGCTGTTGCCCATGACGAGCTGACCGTGACAGTCGCGCTGTCCAACATTGTGGGCTTTGTCGAGTTTTTGAAAACGGATGCGGCCTGCCGGTTTTCGTCGCTGGTCGATATCACGGCTGTGGATCACCCCCAGCGGCCCAAGCGGTTCGAGGTCGTGTATCACTTCTTGTCGATGTACCAGAACCAGCGCATCCGGCTGAAAGTCGACGTGCGCGAGGACGAGATGGTGCCGTCGATCATCACCGTGCACCCGTCCGCCAACTGGTTCGAGCGCGAAGTGTTCGACATGTTCGGCATCCTGTTTTCCGGCCACCCGGACCTGCGCCGTCTGCTGACCGACTACGGTTTCCGTGGCCACCCGCTGCGCAAGGATTTCCCGACGACGGGTTACACCGAAGTGCGGTATGACGAAGTGCAAAAGCGCGTTGTCTATGAGCCGGTGAGCCTTGTTCAGGAATACCGCCAGTTCGACTTTATGTCGCCTTGGGAAGGTGCCGAGTATATTCTGCCCGGCGACGACAAGGTTGCGCCGGATGGCCATGTCTCCAAGGGAGCAGCGAAATGATGGACGGCGATATTCGCGTGAACACCTATGACGACGGGTCCACGGACGCGCGTACGGGCGAGCAGAAGATCCGGAACTTCAACATCAACTTCGGCCCGCAACACCCTGCGGCGCACGGCGTTTTGCGTCTGGTGCTAGAGCTTGACGGCGAGATTGTAGAGCGGTGCGATCCGCATATCGGCCTGCTGCACCGCGGCACTGAAAAGCTGATGGAATCGCGGACTTACCTGCAGAACCTTCCGTATTTCGACCGGCTGGATTATGTGGCCCCGATGAATCAGGAACACGCTTGGTGCCTTGCCATCGAGCGTCTGACCAAGACCGAAGTGCCGCGCCGTGCGCAGCTTATCCGCGTTTTGTATTCCGAAATTGGCCGCATCCTGTCGCACCTGCTGAACGTGACCACGCAGGCGATGGACGTTGGCGCGCTGACCCCGCCGCTGTGGGGCTTTGAAGAGCGCGAAAAGCTGATGGTGTTCTATGAGCGCGCCTGCGGTGCACGTCTGCACGCAGCGTACTTTCGCCCCGGCGGTGTGCATCAGGATCTGCCCGACCAGTTGGTCGAGGATATCGACGCATGGTGTGTGGAATTCCCCAAGGTGCTGGCCGACATCGACGGTCTGCTGACGGAAAACCGCATTTTCAAGCAGCGTAACGCTGACATCGGCGTGGTGACAGAGCAGGACATTCAGGACTGGGGCTTTTCCGGCGTGATGGTCCGTGGCTCTGGTCTGGCATGGGATTTGCGCCGGGCGCAGCCATACGAGTGCTACGACGAGTTCGAATTCCAGATCCCCGTGGGCAAGAACGGCGACTGCTATGATCGCTACCTTGTCCGCATGGAAGAGATGCGCCAGTCGATCCACATCATGCGCCAAGCTTGCGAAAAGCTGCGCCATGAAAAGGGTGACATCATGGCCCGCGGTAAGATGACCCCGCCGACGCGCCACGCGATGAAGACCGACATGGAAAGCCTGATCCACCACTTCAAGCTTTATACCGAAGGCTTTCACGTGCCCGCGGGCGAGGTTTACGCCGCGGTCGAGGCACCGAAGGGTGAATTCGGCGTCTATCTGGTCGCTGACGGCAGCAACAAGCCATATCGCGCCAAGATCCGCGCGCCGGGCTATCTGCATTTGCAGGCGATGGACTATATTGCAACTGGGCACCAACTGGCTGACGTGGCCGCCATTATCGGCACCATGGACGTCGTTTTCGGAGAGATTGACCGATGATCGCACGTATCGCTTCCGCCGTCGCCGTATTGTCGCTGGCCGCTTGCGCCAGCAGTGGCACGGGCATTCGTCCGCTGGGCAACAACCTGCCGGCGAACCCGGTGCCTGTCGCCACGCCGCAGCCTGCCGTGCTGACCGCGAAAGAACGCCTTGTTGGCGCGATTGAATCCAATGGCTGCGCCTTGACGGCCGACAATGTCGGTGCGGTTCTGACGCAGGCGACGATCAGCCGCGAAGAACTGGTTCAGCTGACGCCGCAACTGCAGGCCGAAGGCCGGGTGGAAACCTCTGGCGACGGTGCAATCCGTGTGACCAGCGACCGCTGCATCTGACCCCAATGACGCGCCCCGCCATGACGGCGGCGGCGCCTGAGTAGACCGGAAGACCCTGATATGCTGCGACGCCTTTACCACGACCAGCCCGAGAGCTTTGAGTTCACTCCAGCCAACTTGGCTTGGGCAGAAGGCCAGATGACGAAGTTCCCCGAAGGGCGTCAGGCCAGCGCGGTTATTCCGCTGCTGTGGCGTGCGCAGGAACAGCATGGCTGGCTGACACGGCCCGCGATTGAATACGTCGCGCGCCTGCTGGGCATGGAATACATTCGCGTCCTAGAGGTCGCGACATTCTACTTTATGTTCCAGCTGCAACCCGTTGGATCCGTTGCACATATTCAGGTCTGCGGCACGCTGTCCTGCATGATCTGCAACGCCGAAGACTTGATCAGCGTCTGCAAGGACAAGATCGCGCCAAAAGCGCATCAGCTGTCCGCCGACGGCAAGTTTTCGTGGGAAGAGGTCGAATGCCTTGGGTCCTGCGCCAACGCGCCGATGGCGCAGATCGGCAAGGATTACTACGAAGACCTAACCGCCGAAAAGCTGGCCGAGATCATCGACGAAATGGCCGCTGGCCGCGTCCCCGTGCCCGGCCCGCAAAATGGCCGCTATGGCTCTGAGCCGAAGTCTGGCCTGACCAGCTTGAAGGACCACGAAAGCGGTAAGCATCAGTATAACGCCAGCGCCCAACTGGCCGTGGATATTGGCGACACGATCAAGCGGATCGACGGCACCGAAGTGCCGCTGCTTACGCCGTGGAACCTGTCCAAGACGGGCGGCAAGCCCGTCCGCGACGACATGATGCCGCCCGCTGGCCCCGATGGGACCCAAGGCGGCCGCACGGCAAGCGAGGCAGAAGCGCCGCGTGATCGCGGCGATTCCTCTGACGGTGTGGCAGAGGCAGAGGGCGAAGCCGCTGGCGTTCAGCGCAAGGGTAAGCCGAAAGAGGGCAGCGTTGCGCCCGCCGCGAAGACTGCGGTTAAGGCCGAGAGCGGCGTCGCCGTGGAACCTGTCGCTGAGGAAAAGCCGCTGACACTGACCGAGCCGCGTGGCGGCAAGGGCGATGATCTGAAGCGAATGAATGGTGTTGGCCCCAAGATCGAAGGCATCCTGCAAGAGCTTGGCTTTTGGCATTTTGACCAGATTGCGAATTGGACACCGGCAGAGATTGCTTGGGTCGATAGCCGTCTGAAGTTCAAAGGCCGGATCGAGCGCGAAGACTGGGTCAATCAGGCAAAGGGCCTTGTTGGCGCCTAATCTGCCTGATTTGCACGATAATCTTTGTGAGTGGTGAAAAAGTGGCTAACATTCCCCTTGGGGGGCTGTCCGTGCCACGTGCAGGCTGTCCGAAATTAAACTGACGTCGGTCCTGCCAGACCGCCGCACGGAGGGACAGATGAACAACACCGTTACACGCGAAAAGCGCATCCTAAAAATTGCCGCGATCACGGGACTTGTGGTCGCGGCCTTATGCTATCTGCTGCTGCGGTTCGGATTTCCCGGGGCTGTGATGACGGGGCTGATCATCGGCCTGATCGTCGCGGTAATCCTTTGGCTGATGGGGCGAAGCGATGATGCGGTTGTGACGCAGGATCCAGCCCCTGTTGCTGCGCCTGTTGCCAGTCCTGTTGCAGCGAGCCCTGTCGCGACTGATCCTGTTGCTGCCCCAGTCGTTGATGCGGGGCAGGGCGACGGCGTCGAAACGGCGGCCCCTGCTGCGGACACCGGGTCCGTTTTGAAACCTTCAGCCCGCCTTGCTGGGCAAGACGAACTGGCCAGCCGTAAGGGCAGCTGGAGATATGAAGGTGCCTCTGCCGTAGACGCTATGCCGGACGCCGATGCGGCCCCGGTGGCCCACCCGGGTGCGGAAGGCGCGTCAGAGGCGCAGGCTTTGCCCGACGCAGAAGCGACAGCGGGTCCGTCGATCAAGCCTGAGATGTTGACTGCCCCGCGCGATGGCGGCGGCGATAATCTGAAAGAAATCAAAGGTGTCGGCCCGAAACTGGAAACCTTGCTGCACGAGATGGGCGTTTACCATTTCGACCAGATTGCAAGCTGGTCCGAAACCGAGGTCGCTTGGATGGATCAGAACCTGAAAGGGTTCAAAGGCCGCGTCAGCCGCGATACATGGATCGCGCAGGCGCAGGTTCTTGCGGCCGGCGGCGAGACTGAGTTTTCTTCTAAGGTTGGAAAAGGCGGCGTTTACTAAATTATGACGCATAGACATGATGATAACACGGCACGGCAGGGGCGCATCGCCGCTGTCGTGATCGCGTTGGCCGGGGTGCTGGCGATGCTGGCCCCTTGGATTGTGGCGCAGACTGGAATTGCGCCGAAGTATGAAATTTTGATGTATCTGGTGTCGATGGCTGCGTTCATTTGGTCACTGGCTGTCACGCTGAAAATCTGGCAGAAGACCCGTAATTGATTTGTGCCGCGCCGCTTTGCGCCGCTGTTACAGCCCCAGCTTTCAAGGGATGATCCAATGCTGAAAGACCAGGACCGCATCTTTACCAACCTGTATGGGATGCACGACCGTTCGCTGAAAGGCGCACAAGCGCGTGGCCATTGGGACGGAACCAAGGACATTCTTGGCAAGGGCGCTGGCTGGATCGTGGACGAGATGAAAGCCTCTGGCCTGCGTGGCCGGGGCGGTGCGGGTTTCCCGACCGGTCTGAAATGGTCGTTCATGCCAAAGGAATCGGATGGTCGTCCGTCCTATCTGGTTGTGAACGCTGACGAATCAGAGCCGGGCACCTGCAAAGACCGCGAAATCATGCGCCACGATCCGCATACGCTGATCGAAGGTTGCCTGATTGCCAGCTTCGCGATGCAAGCGCATGCCTGCTACATCTACATTCGCGGCGAATATATTCGCGAAAAAGAAGCGCTGCAGAACGCGATTGATGAAGCTTATGACGCGGGTTTAGTGGGCAAAAATGCCTGCGGCTCTGGCTGGGATTTTGACATCTATGTCGCCCACGGTGCGGGCGCTTATATTTGCGGCGAAGAAACTGCGCTGCTGGAAAGCCTTGAGGGCAAAAAGGGTATGCCGCGGATGAAACCGCCATTCCCTGCGGGCGCAGGTCTGTATGGCTGCCCGACGACGGTGAACAACGTCGAATCAATTGCGGTTGTGCCGACGATTCTGCGCCGTGGCGGCGCTTGGTTCGCGGGTATGGGCCGGCCGAACAACGCGGGCACCAAGCTGTTTGCGATTTCCGGCCACGTCAACAACCCCTGCGTTGTCGAAGAAGAGATGTCGATCCCGTTCAAAGAGCTGATCGACAAGCATTGCGGCGGTATCCGCGGCGGCTGGAAGAACCTGAAGGCTGTGATTCCCGGCGGATCGTCCGTGCCCTGCCTGACGGCAGAGCAGATGGAAGACGCGATCATGGATTTCGACTGGCTGCGCGAACAGCGGTCGGGTCTGGGGACGGCGGCGGTCATCGTGATGGACCAGTCGACCGACATGATCAAAGCGATCTGGCGTCTGTCCAAGTTTTATAAGCACGAATCCTGCGGCCAGTGCACGCCATGCCGTGAAGGTACGGGCTGGATGATGCGCGTGATGGAACGTCTGGTGCAGGGCAATGCCTCGGTCGATGAAATCGACATGCTGCTGGACGTGACCAAACAGGTCGAAGGCCACACAATTTGCGCCCTTGGCGACGCGGCGGCTTGGCCGATTCAAGGTCTGATCCGCAACTTCCGCGGAGAGATCGAAGACCGCATCCGCCACAAGCGCGGACCGATCGCCGCGGAATAAGCGACATTCTTGCAAACGCCGGCCTTTGGGCCGGCGTTTTGCGTTGCGGCGTAAAGCCGCCCAAGTGCCGCCCGGGGCGTGCTTTTTGCATGACAGGGCGTGATAAATCTATCGCGCGCCGGCTCGACTAAACCGCTGCCGCATCTATCGTGATCCGCGATGGTCGCTTTGACCGTTTGCGCCTTTGGCTTATCCCGTCCGCTGGATGTCGCATCGCATATAATCGGGTTATTGAGGATGCATCTAATGAAATACGCTTTGATCGCGACCGTCTTGCTTGCTGCTGCCTGTGCCAAACAGCCAGAGCCGATGTCCCCTGTCACATTCACACCGCCAGCAGAGCCGGTGTTTGACTCGAGCATGAAGTAAGCCCATCCGGGCCTGCGTTCGGTGCCGCGCACGTTGCACCGGACGCATGAAAACAAGGGGTTTGTCACCCACAATCATCCGGGCGATATTGCATAACACGCCCGCTGGCCCAATGTAGAACGTCAACGGGACATCACGTTCCCGCCCTACAGGAGCAGAGACATGCGCAATTTTCTGATGAGTGCCGCCGTTTTGGCGATGGGTTTGACGGCTGCGGGCAGCGCGCAGGCCGCCCTTAAGGACGAGGCTGAAATCCGCAACGGTTTGCTGGTGGTCGGCATGGCCTATGAGATCAGCGAAAAATGCGGCAGCATTGATGCGCGGACCCTGCGCGGCATCACAACCTTGCTGAACCTGAAATCCCGCGCGCGCGAGCTGGGCTATTCCAACAGCGAAATCGACGCCTATGTCGACAACAAGCCCGAGAAGAAGCGCCTAGAGGGTATTGCCCGTGCGCAGCTGGTCCAACTGGGTGTGACCCCCGGCGTGGAAGAGACGTATTGCACCGTCGGACGCGACCAGATGGGCAAGAATACAGGCGTTGGCCGCTTGCTTCACTAAGACGCGGGCAAGCAGCGGCGAAAAAAGCGTCGCTGCGTCTGGCATACGCGTTCGCAACGGGTTAGAACGCCATCCAAACACCCGGCTTCTTGTGGCCGGGCTTGGGTCCGGAAGCCGGAGGCGTTCATGTCCGATCTGCGCAAAATCAACATTGATGGTCAAGTGATCGAGGTTGAAGGGGCGATGACGCTCATTCAAGCCTGCGAAATCGCGGGAATCGAAATCCCGCGTTTCTGCTATCACGAACGTCTGTCCATCGCTGGCAACTGCCGCATGTGTCTGGTCGAAGTCGTCGGCGGCCCGCCGAAACCGACCGCATCCTGCGCCATGCAGGTCCGCGACCTGCGCCCCGGCAAAGACGGCGAGCCACCTGTGGTGAAGACCAATTCGCCGATGGTGAAGAAAGCCCGCGAGGGCGTGATGGAATTCCTGCTCATCAACCACCCGCTGGATTGCCCGATTTGCGATCAGGGCGGTGAATGTGACCTGCAGGATCAGGCGATGGCTTATGGCGTCGACTTTTCCCGCTTTCGCGAGCCAAAGCGCGCGACCGAGGATTTGAACCTTGGACCGCTGGTCGAAACCCACATGACGCGCTGCATTTCCTGCACGCGCTGCGTCCGCTTCACGACCGAGGTCGCAGGTATCCACCAGATGGGCCAGACAGGCCGCGGCGAAGATGCAGAGATCACGTCCTATTTGGGCGAAACGCTGGCGTCCAACATGCAGGGCAACATCATTGACCTGTGCCCAGTGGGCGCGCTGGTGTCGAAGCCTTATTCCTTTACCGCCCGTCCGTGGGAGCTGTCGAAGACCGAATCTGTCGACGTGATGGACGCGCTGGGATCGAACATTCGCGTGGACACCAAAGGCCGTGACGTGATGCGCATTTTGCCGCGCAACCATGACGGAGTGAACGAAGAGTGGATCAACGACAAATCCCGCTTTGTGTTTGACGGTCTGCGCAAGCAGCGTCTGGATACCCCTTACATCCGCGAAAACGGCAAGCTGCGTAAAGCCGACTGGCCAGAGGCGCTGGCCGCTGTTGCTGCTGCGATGACGGGCAAAAAGGTGGCCGGTCTGGTCGGCGATCTGGCCCCCGTTGAGGCAGCATTTGCGCTGAAGCAATTGGTTGAAGGTCTGGGCGGCAACGTCGAATGCCGCACCGATAACGCCCAGCTGCCTGCGGGCAACCGCGCAGCTTATGTCGGCACGGCGACGATTGCGGACATTGATACCGCGCAGAACATCGTTCTGATCGGCACCAACCCCCGCGTTGAAGCCCCTGTGCTGAACAGCCGCCTGCGCCGCGCGTGGTCGCGGGGCGGTGACGTGACGCGCTTTGGCACGCCAGTCGATCTGACCTATGACGTCATCGAAGGCGGCACAGGCCGCGACGCGCTGACCGACTTTGCAAAGCAGGACCACGCTGGCAAAGGCACGCTTGTGATCGTGGGGCAGGGCGCATTGACCGGCTCTGACGGCGAGGCTGTTTTGGGCCATGCCGCACAGATCGCCGCAAGCGCTGGCGGCAAAGTTCTGGTGCTGCACACTGCCGCTGGCCGTGTTGGCGCGATGGATGTGGGCGCTGTGACCGATGGCGGCATCACTGCGGCGATCGACGGTGCAGAGGTGATCTATAACCTTGGCGCAGACGAAGTCGAAATCGCTGCCGGTGCCTTTGTGATCTACCAAGGCAGCCACGGCGATCGCGGGGCGCACCGCGCTGATGTGATCCTGCCGGCTGCGGCCTACACCGAAGAAAACGGTCTGTTCGTGAATACCGAAGGGCGCCCGCAGCTTGCGATGCGCGCCAGCTTCCCTCCGGGGCAGGCTAAGGAAAACTGGGCGATTCTGCGGGCTTTGTCCGCAGAGCTGGGCGCTGTCCTGCCGTTTGATTCGCTGGCCGCGCTGCGCCGGACCTTGATTGCGGCGCACCCGCATCTGGGCCAGATCGACGTGGTCGCTGCGAACGAAGGCGCTGCGCTGGACGCGGGTACGCTGGGCAGCGGTGATTTCGGCTATGCGGTCAAGGACTTCTATCTGTCCAACCCGATCGCACGGGCCTCTAGCCTGATGGCAGAGCTGAGCGCGAACGCCAAACTGCGCGGCGCGGAAAAGATCGCGGCCGAGTGAACATGATGCGGCCCGCCGTTGTTGCGGCCTTGCTGCTGGCGGGCTGCGTGCCACCGCAGGCCGCGCCAGGTGGGCCGACGTATTTGGGTGTCCGGACCAGCTTGCTGGACGGGGATCTTGTGAACTTTAACGTGGCCCTGACAGGGGCCGCGACACCGGATGCGGTGGAAAAATATGCGCAATGTGCTGCGGCGCAATATGCGTTAATCCGAGGTTACAGTTTTGCGCGTTTGGTGCGCACGAACGTCACCGAAGAGGGTGGCACTTGGGGCGCGGATGCTGTTTACACCATCTCGTCGGACCTGCCGCGCGGATTGGCGACGATTGACGCGGTAGTAACGGTTGCAGATTGCGGAACGTCGGGCATACCGACGGTCTGAAGGACGAAGGGTCAGAGGGAATTATGGTCAACTTCTTCACCACGACGAACACGGGCATCGTCCTGTTGATCTTGGGGCAGTGTTTGCTGCTGCTGATCCCGCTTTTGCTGGCGCTGGCCATGCTGATGTATGCGGACCGTAAGGTCTGGGCTGCTGTGCAGATGCGTCGCGGCCCGAACGTGGTGGGCCCTTGGGGCGTGCTGCAGTCTTTTGCCGACTTTCTAAAGTATATCGTCAAGGAAATCGTCGTGCCTGCGGGCGCTGACAAGGCGGTCTATTTCATTGCGCCGCTGCTGTCCTTTGTTTTGCCAGTCATTGCCTGGTCGGTGATTCCCTTCAACACCGGTTGGGTGCTGTCGGATATCAACGTCGCGATCCTGTTCGTCTTTGCCGTGTCTTCGCTGGAAGTCTACGGCGTGATCATGGGCGGTTGGGCGTCGAATTCTAAGTATCCGTTCCTTGGATCCCTTCGGTCTGCCGCGCAGATGATTTCTTATGAAGTCTCGCTTGGCCTGATCATCATCGGTATCATCATCTCGACCGGGTCGATGAACTTTGGCGACATCGTCGAGGCGCAGCGCGGCGCTGGTTTGCTGTCGTGGTACTGGGTCGCCCACTTCCCGATGCTGTTCTTGTTCTTCATCTCGGCGCTGGCTGAAACCAACCGTCCGCCGTTCGACCTGCCAGAGGCCGAATCGGAACTGGTCGCTGGTTATCAGGTTGAATATTCGTCCACGCCCTTCCTGCTGTTCATGATCGGCGAGCTGATGGCCGTCGTGCTGATGTGCGCGCTGGTGTCGCTTCTGTTCTTGGGCGGCTGGCTGTCCCCGATCCCCGGTCTGCCTGACAGCATCCTGTGGATGATCCTTAAGATGATGGCCTGCTTCTTTATGTTCGCCATGGTGAAGGCCATCACCCCGCGCTACCGCTACGACCAACTGATGCGGATCGGCTGGAAAGTCTTCTTGCCGCTCTCGCTGATCTGGGTCGTGCTGATCGCATTCCTTGCAAAATTTGAAGTAATGGGTGGCTTCTGGGCCCGTTACACTTGGGGAGTCTAACGATGGACTACGCACGCTCTGCGAAATACTTCCTGCTGTCGGACTTCTGGAAAGGCTTTGGGCTGGGGATGAAGTACTTCTTTGCCCCCAAAGCCACGCTGAACTATCCGCATGAAAAAGGCCCGCTGTCCCCGCGTTTTCGCGGCGAGCACGCCCTGCGCCGTTATGCCAATGGCGAAGAGCGTTGCATCGCTTGTAAGCTGTGCGAGGCCGTTTGCCCCGCGCAGGCGATCACCATCGACGCGGCCCCGCGCACGGATGACGGATCGCGCCGCACGACGCGCTATGACATCGACATGACAAAGTGCATCTACTGCGGTTTCTGCCAAGAAGCCTGCCCTGTGGACGCCATTGTCGAAGGCCCGAATTTTGAGTTCAGCACCGAGACACGTGAAGAGCTTTACTACGATAAAGAAAAGCTGCTGGCGAATGGCGACCGTTGGGAAGCCGAAATCGCGCGCAACCTCGAAATGGATGCGCCCTACAGATGAGCCTTGATGAAGCCACATATGAACGCGGCAAGGCACTGTCTGAGGCAGTGAACCCGGGCATGGAAGACGCGCTTGCAGCGCGTTACGATGCTTTGGTGCCTGGCTTGTCGCGCATGGTGGTCGAGGTGCCTTACGGTACATTCTACAGCCGCGGCGTTGTGGAAGAGAAAACCCGTCTGCTGGCGACGATTGCGGCCCTTACTGCGATGGGGGGGCAGACCAAGCCCCAGCTTAAGGTCAACATCGCCAGCGCCCGCGCTGTTGGTGCGAGCCGCGCAGAGGTCTGTGAGATTATCTATCAGATGACGCTTTACGGCGGCTTTCCTGCGATGATTAACGCGCTGAATGCCGCGATTGAGGTTTTTGAAGCGGAGGATGCGGCGTGAGCGATGCAAAGAACCCTTTTGAGGCCATGATGACCATGGGGCAGGACTGGGTGAAACAGCTCAATCCTGCGATGGAATCTTTTACGCCCAAAGGGTTCGAGACGCTTTGGCCGACGATGCCCAAAGAAATGATGGAAACCTTCTTTGGCAAGGGGTTGAACCCGGACGGTCTAGACGCCAAGACGCGGCTGTTGATGACCCTGATGGGCCTGACGATCATGGGCGCACAAGCCGAGGCGCAGTTGCGCATGACGGTGCGCCATCTGGTCGAGGCCGGGGCCACTGAAAAAGAAGTCGCCGAGACGATTGCGATGGCGGCCATGTTTGGCGGCGTGCCGTCGATGACCAAGGCGATGGAAATCGCCAACGACGTGATGAAAAAGGATGCCGAGGCATGACCCCTTTCGTTTTCACCTTTTACCTGTTCGCGATCACAACGATCATGGGCGGCCTGATGACGGTGCTGTCGCGCAACCCGGTGCATTCGGTGTTGTGGCTGATCTTGGCCTTCCTGTCTTCGGCAGGTCTGTTCGTGATCCTTGGCGCTGAATTTGTCGCCATGCTGCTGATCATCGTCTACGTCGGCGCGGTTGCGGTCTTGTTCCTGTTTGTCGTCATGATGCTGGACGTCGACTTTGCCGAGTTGAAGGCAGAGATGTCGAAATACTTGCCGCTGGGTTTGCTGATCGGCGTCGTCGTTCTGATGCAGCTGGCCATCGCCGTCGGCGCATGGAGCTTTTCGGACGGGATTGATGCGCGCCTCGCTGCGCCGGTGCCGGACACCTACAATACAACCGGCCTTGGTCTGTTGATCTATGATCGCTACATCATTTTGTTCCAACTGTCGGGTCTGATCCTGCTGGTGGCGATGATCGGCGCGATCGTTCTGACCCTGCGCCACCGCGTGGACATCAAGCGCCAGAACGTCATGGCGCAGATGCACCGCGACCCCAAGCTGGCGATGGAACTCAAAGACGTGAAACCGGGGCAGGGCCTGTAAGGCGCTCTCTTTGACCGAAGGATATAGCTGATGTCGAATACCACCATTGCTGCGCTGATCGTTGTGCTGATCCTTGTCTTCGGCGGCGGCTACACCTTTTTCGGCTAAGACCATAAAACGAAGGGCGAACGCCCAGAGGGACACGACATGATCGGACTAGAGCATTATCTTGTGGTGGCGGCGGCGCTGTTCGTCATTGGCATCTTTGGCCTGTTTCTGAACCGCAAGAACGTCATCATCCTGCTGATGAGCATCGAATTGATGCTGCTGGCGGTGAACATCAACTTCGTCGCCTTTTCCAGTTTCCTTGGGGATCTGGTGGGGCAGGTGTTCACGCTGTTCGTGCTGACCGTCGCCGCCGCAGAGGCCGCGATTGGTCTGGCGATCCTTGTCTGTTTCTTCCGTAACCGCGGAACCATCGACGTTGAAGACGTCAACGTGATGAAGGGCTGAACCCATGGAAACGATTATCCTATTTGCACCGCTGGTCGGGGCCCTGATCTGCGGCTTTACGTGGCGGATCATTGGCGAAAAGCCGGCGCAGTGGGTGGCCACTGGTCTGCTGTTCTTGGCCGCGTTCCTGTCTTGGATCGTGTTTCTGGGCTTTGATGGCGTCACGCGCGACATCACGGTGCTGCGCTGGATCGAATCCGGCTCGCTTGCGACCGACTGGGCGATCCGTCTGGACCGTTTGACCGCGACGATGCTGATCGTGATCACGACGGTCTCCGCGCTCGTGCACCTGTATTCCTTTGGCTACATGGCGCATGACGACAACTTCAAAGACGGCACGCCTTATCGCGCGCGCTTCTTTGCGTATCTGTCGTTCTTTACCTTCGCCATGTTGATGCTGGTCACCGCCGACAACCTGATCCAGATGTTCTTTGGCTGGGAAGGCGTGGGCGTTGCGTCCTACCTTTTGATTGGCTTCTACTACCGCAAGCCGTCCGCCAACGCCGCAGCGATCAAGGCGTTTGTCGTCAACCGTGTGGGTGACTTCGGCTTTGCCCTTGGTATCTTTGGCCTGTTCTTCCTGACGGACTCGGTCAAGTTCGCTGACATCTTTCCGCAAGTGGCCGATATCGCGCAGACCCAGATCCATTTCTTGTGGACTGAATGGAATGCCGCGAACCTGATTGGCGTGCTGCTGTTCATTGGTGCGATGGGTAAATCCGCCCAGCTGTTCCTGCACACGTGGCTGCCCGACGCGATGGAAGGCCCGACACCTGTGTCCGCGCTGATCCACGCCGCGACCATGGTCACCGCCGGTGTGTTCCTTGTTTGCCGCATGTCGCCGCTGTTCGAATACGCGCCAGAGGCGAAGCAGATGATTGTTTTCGTCGGTGCCTCGACCGCGTTCTTTGCTGCGACCGTGGGCTTGGTGCAGAACGACATCAAGCGCGTCATCGCATATTCCACCTGTTCGCAGCTGGGCTACATGTTCGTGGCCGCTGGTGTGGGCGTTTATTCCGTCGCGATGTTCCACCTGCTGACGCATGCTTTCTTTAAGGCGATGCTGTTCCTTGGCGCGGGTTCTGTGATCCATGGGATGCACCACGAACAAGACATGCGGAACTATGGCGGATTGCGCAAAAAGCTGCCCTATACCTTCTGGGCGATGATGATCGGTACGCTGGCCATCACCGGCGTCGGCATCCCGCTGACCCACTTTGGTTTCGCTGGCTTCCTGTCCAAGGACGCGGTTATCGAATCCGCTTGGGCTGGCGGCACGGGCTATAGCTTTTGGATGCTGGTCATCGCGGCGATGTTCACCAGTTTCTATAGCTGGCGCCTGATGTTCATGACCTTCTTCGGCAAGGCGCGCGGCGATCACCATACACATGATCACGCCCACGAATCCCCGATGGTCATGCTGATCCCTCTGGGTGTCCTAAGCCTTGGCGCAATCTTTGGCGGCATGGTCTGGTACAACAGCTTTTTCGGCGATCACCACAAAGTCGAACAGTTCTTTGGCATGACCACGGCAGAGGCACATGCGACCGAAGGCGGCGAAGAGGCTGCCGCAGAGGGTGACCACGCTGTTGCCGGGGCCGGGGCCGAGCACGCTGCCCAGTCCGAAGCTGCGGTTGAAGGCGAAGCTGATCACGGCGACGTTGCTGCGAACACTTACACGCCGGGGCAGGGTGCCATCTATATGGCCGCCGACAATCACGTCATTGATGACGCGCACCACGCGCCTGTCTTGGTCAAGCTGTCGCCGTTCATCGCCATGCTAATCGGTTTTGTCACCGCGTACATGTTCTACGTCCGCCGTCCGGATCTGCCGGGCAAGCTGGCAGCGAACCAGTCGCATCTGTATCAGTTCCTGCTGAACAAATGGTACTTTGACGAAATCTACGGCTTCCTTTTCGTGCGGCCTGCGCTGGCGATTGGTCGCTTCCTGTGGAAGCGCGGCGACGAAGGCACGATTGACGGCGGGATCAACGGTCTGGCCCTTGGTATCGTTCCGTTCCTGACCCGCACCGCTGGGCGGATGCAGTCCGGCTACTTGTTCACCTACGCCTTTGCCATGGTGGCGGGCATCGCGGCCCTGCTGACCTGGGTCACTCTGACCGGAGGGGCCAACTAATGGGCAACCTGCTTTCACTCACCACGTTTATTCCGCTGATCGGCGCTGCCATTCTGGCGCTGTTCCTGCGGGGCAATGACGCGGCGGCACAGCGCAATGCCAAGTGGGTGGCGATGTTTGCCACGTCCGCGACGTTCCTGATTTCGCTGTTCATTCTGTTCCAGTTCGATCCTGCCGATACCGGCTTTCAGATGGTCGAGGAGCATTCGTGGCTTCTGGGTCTGAACTATAAAATGGGCGTCGACGGCATTTCCGTGCTGTTCGTGATGCTGACCACGTTCCTGATGCCGCTGGTGATCGCGTCCTGCTGGGGCGTGGAAAGCCGCGTTAAGGAATACATGATCGCGTTCCTGCTGCTGGAAACGCTGATGCTGGGCGTCTTTATGGCGCTGGACATGATCCTGTTCTATCTGTTTTTCGAGGCAGGCCTGATCCCGATGTTCCTGATCATCGGCATCTGGGGCGGGGCGAACCGCATTTACGCGTCGTTCAAGTTCTTCCTTTATACCTTCCTTGGATCGGTCCTGATGCTGGTGGCCATGGTCGCCATGATCAACATCGCGGGCACCTCTGACATCCCGACGCTGATGACGACGGTTTTCCCGTCGGACGCCTTTACCGTGCTGGGGATCAACATTGTTGGCGGCGCGCAGACGCTGATGTTCCTTGCCTTCTTTGCCAGCTTTGCGGTGAAGATGCCGATGTGGCCCGTGCACACGTGGTTGCCTGACGCCCACGTGCAGGCCCCGACTGCGGGTTCTGTCGTGCTGGCCGCGATCCTGCTGAAAATGGGCGGCTACGGCTTCTTGCGCTTTTCGCTGCCGATGTTCCCCATCGGGTCCGAAGTCATCGGCCCGCTGGTGCTGTGGCTGTCGGCGATTGCGATCGTCTACACCTCTCTTGTTGCGTTGGTGCAGCAGGACATGAAAAAGCTGATCGCCTATTCGTCCGTTGCACACATGGGTTACGTGACCATGGGTATTTTTACGGTGAACCAGCAGGGCATTGATGGCGCGATTTTCCAGATGATCAGCCACGGCTTTATCTCTGGCGCGCTGTTCCTTTGCGTTGGCGTGATTTACGACCGGATGCACACCCGCGACATCGACGCTTATGGCGGTCTGGTGAACCGGATGCCCGCCTATGCGCTGATCTTCATGTTCTTCACCATGGCCAACGTCGGCCTGCCGGGCACATCTGGCTTCGTGGGTGAATTCTTGGTCCTGATGGGCATCTTCCAGGTGAACACCTGGGTCGCCGTGATCGCCACCTCTGGCGTGATCCTGTCGGCGTCGTACGGTCTGTGGCTGTATCGCCGCGTCGTCATGGGTGATTTGATCAAGGAAAGCCTGAAGTCGATCACCGATATGACAACCCGCGAGCGGGCGATCTTTGCCCCGCTGGTGGTGATGACCTTGTTGCTGGGCGTCTATCCTAGCCTTGTTACCGATATCATCGGGCCGTCGGTTGGCGCGCTGATCGATCAATACGACACGGCGACCGCGGCGTTTACCGCAGCCACTCAAGTCGCTTTGCACTAAGGAAACGGACCCATGATTTCTGCCGATATCCAGATTGTCCTGCCGGAAATCGCACTGGCGGTCTATGCGATCACCGCCTTGCTGGCGGCCGTTTACACCGTCAAAGACGGGGCGGCGTCGTTGCTGGTCTGGCTGACCTCTGGCATCTTTGTGCTGGTGGCCGCTTGGCTGATGACGAACGGTGCCGATGCGCAGACAGCCTTTGACGGCATGTTTGTCGCCGACAGCTTTTCGCGCTTTGCCAAGGTCACGATCCTGCTGTCCGCCGCCGCCGTCTTGGTGATGAGCGAGCAATACATGGTCGCGCGTAACCTGTTGCGGTTCGAATATCCGCTGCTGGTGGTCTTTGCCGTCGTCGGCATGATGGTCATGGTGAGCGCTGGTGATCTGATGTCGCTTTACATGGGCCTAGAGCTGCAGTCGCTGTCGCTTTATGTCGTCGCGTCCTTGCGCCGTGACAGTGTCAAATCGACAGAAGCTGGCCTGAAGTATTTCGTTCTGGGCGCGTTGTCCTCTGGTCTGCTGCTTTACGGTGCCTCGCTGACCTATGGCTTCACTGGCACGACTTTGTTCTCTGGCATCATGGCCGGCGTGCAGGATCAGCCGTCGCTGGGTCTGCTGTTCGGCCTCGTGTTCCTGATCTCGGGTCTTGCGTTCAAGGTTAGCGCCGCGCCGTTCCACATGTGGACGCCGGACGTTTACGAAGGCTCGCCAACGCCGATCACTGCGTTCTTTGCAACGGCCCCCAAGGTCGCGGCGATGGCGCTGTTCGCCCGCCTGATGTTTGATGCCTTCGGCGGTATTACTGGCGACTGGCAGCAGATCATTGCCTTCTTGTCCGTGATCTCGATGTTCCTTGGATCGATCGCGGCGATTGGCCAGCGCGATATCAAGCGTCTGATGGCTTACTCGTCCATCGCGCACATGGGCTATGCTTTGATGGGTCTGGCGGCTGGCACTGCGCTGGGTGTGCAAGCGATGCTGATCTACATGGCGATCTATGTGACCATGAACATCGGCACCTTTGCCTTTATCCTTGGCATGCAGCGCGATGGTCGTCCGGTGACGGATATCCAAAGCCTGAAAATGTACGCCAAAGACCAGCCCACCCGGGCACTGGCCATGCTGGTGCTGATGTTCAGCCTTGCTGGTGTGCCGCCGATGGTCGGCTTCTTTGGTAAGCTGTATGTGCTGCGTGCCGCCTATGACGCGGGCCTTGCATGGTTGGCGGTGGCCGGTGTGGTCGCATCCGTGATCGGCGCGTATTACTACCTGCGCATCGTCTACTACATGTACTTCGGCGAAGAGACCGAAAAGCTGGACGCCCCGTCGCAGCCCATCCTTGGCGCGTTCCTGATCGCTTCTGCGCTGATCATGGTCGTCGGCGTGGTCAACCTGTTCGGCGTAGAGCCGATTGCGGCTGCTGCCGCTGCGGCCCTTGTCAACTGATCCAACACAGCACGCCCTCTGGCCAGAGGGCGTGCTGTGCCACCACCTGACGCAGGTGGATAGCACCATGGCAGAGGCGGTGCGCATTGCGCCAACCCTGCAAGCGCCAACTTGGGTGATCGCTGATATCCAGACCGGCGCACGCGGTCGCCGGGGCCGCGCATGGCAAAGCCCGCCGGGCAACTTTGCCGCCACCCTGATTTATCGCCCCAACTGCACCCCGCAACAGGCCAGCCTGCGATCCTTTATGGCCGCCGTGGCCCTGTTCGAGGCGCTGGCGATGTATATTGACCGCACCAAGCTCAGCCTGAAATGGCCCAATGACGTCCTGCTGAACGGCGGCAAGATCGCTGGCATTCTGCTGGAAACCAGCGGGCAGGGGCCTTACGTCGATTGGCTGTCTGTTGGCATCGGCGTTAACCTTGCTGCTGTGCCCGACGACGTCCGCGACGCGGCCTTTGCGCCTGTGTCCCTGCGCGGCGAAGGCGGGCCAGAGGTCACGCCGGGTGATTTCCTTGTGCGTCTTGCCAATGACTACGCCACGCAAGAGGCGAAGCTGTGGGAATTCGACTTTGACATTATCCGCAGTGACTGGCTCCGCCATGCGGCCCGTCTGGGCGAGGTGATTACCGCCCGCACCAGCCGTGAAGAGATCACCGGCACATTTGACACCATCGACACCGACGGCAATCTGATCTTAACCACCCCCGAGGGGCGCAAGGTCATTCCTGCCGCCGACATCTATTTCTAAAGGGGCGCTGCCCATGCTTCTGGCCATCGACTGCGGCAATACGAATACGGTGTTTTCCATCTGGGACGGCACCCGCTTTTTGGCGACCTGGCGGACCAAGACGGACTGGCAGCGCACGGCTGACCAGTATTTCGTCTGGCTGACGTCCCTGATGCAGATGCAAAAGGTTGATGTGACCATCAACGAAGTCATCGTCAGTGCGACAGTGCCGCGCGTGGTGTTCAACTTGCGTGTTCTGGCCGACCGCTATTTCAACTGCCGCCCCATTGTCGTGGGCAAGCCTGAATGCAAACTGCCCACGCAGCCGCGCGTCGATCCCGGCACCGCCGTTGGTCCGGACCGGCTGGTGAACACCGCTGGTGCCTTTGATCGCCACGGCGGCAACCTGATCGTGGTGGATTTCGGCACGGCAACAACGCTGGATGTGGTTGACGATGACGGCGCCTATGTCGGCGGCGTGATTGCCCCCGGCGTCATGGTCAGCCTAGAGGCATTTCACATGGCCGCCGCTGCGCTGCCGCACGTCGATGTGACCAAGCCAGAGCGCGTGATTGGCACGAATACCGTCGCCTGCATGCAGTCTGGTGCGTTCTGGGGTTACATTGGCCTCGTGAAAGAGATAACCGCACGGATCAAAGCCGAACGCGGCAGACAGATGACCGTCATCGGAACTGGTGGACTGGCCTCTCTGTTTGCACAAGGCGACCAATTATTTGACCGGGTCGAGGATGACCTGACGATGCACGGGCTGACCGTGATTCATCAATACAACAAGGACCTTACATGAGTGCTGCAAAAGCAAACGACCGACTGATCTATATGGCGCTTGGCGGCGCCGGTGAAATCGGCATGAACTGCTACGTCTACGGCTATGGCCCCAAAGGCAAAGAGCGTCTGATCGTCATCGATCTGGGCGTCACCTTTCCCGACATGGATGGCACGCCCGGCGTTGACCTGATTTTCCCCGATATCACCTGGCTGAAAGAACGCCGGGCGCAGATCGAGGGTATTTTCATCACCCACGCCCACGAAGACCACGTCGGCGCGGTTGGCCTGCTGTGGGAACAGCTGGGCGCGCCGATCTATGCGCGTAAATTCACCGCGAACATCGCGCGGCGCAAGCTGCAGGAAAAGGGCCACCCCGACAACGTCGTCACCGTGGTTGAACCTTATCCTGCCGTGATCGACTGCGGCCCGTTCAAGGTGTCCTACGTCCCGATCAGCCACTCGATCCCCGAAAGCGCGGGTCTGGTGATCGACTCGGCCGCTGGCCGCATCGTGCACACGGGCGACTTTAAGGTCGACATGACCCCCGTGGTCGGCGACCCGTTCAACACCGCCCTATGGGAAGAGATTGCCAAGGACGGCGTCAAGGCGCTGGTCTGCGACAGCACGAACATCTTCTCTCCGCACGCGGGCCGTTCGGAAATGTCCATCGGTCCAGCGATCACGGAACTGATGCGCAATGCCACCGGCATGGTCGCGGCGACGACCTTTGCGTCAAACATCGCGCGCCTAAAGACACTGGCTGACGCCGCTGTGGCCGCTGGCCGCACGGTCTGCCTGCTGGGCCGGTCGATGAACCGCATGGTCGAAGCGGCCAAGGAAACCGGTCTGCTGACCAACTTCCCCGCCACGATCGGGCCAGAGGATGCGGTCAACGTGCCGCGCAATCAGCTGATGTTGCTGGTCACCGGCTCTCAGGGTGAACGCCGCGCTGCGTCTGCCCAGCTGTCGCAAGGCAGCTATCTGGGGCTGAAGCTGAAAGAAGGCGACACCTTCCTGTTCTCGTCCAAGACGATTCCGGGTAACGAAAAGGGTGTGATCCGCATCATGAACCAGCTGAGCGAGCTGGGCGTTGATATCGTCGACGACGATGGCGGCAAGTATCACGTCTCTGGCCACGCGAACCGCCCTGATCTGGAAACCATGCACCAGATCATCAAGCCGCAGTTCCTGATCCCGATGCACGGCGAGCACCGTCACCTGCGTGAACACGTGAAGGTCGCGGGTCAGTTCGGCCTGCCCGGTATCGTGGCCGTCAACGGTATGATGATCGACCTGTCGGGCAACCAGCCCACCGTTGCTGAATACGTCGAAACCGGTCGCACCTATCTGGACGGCTCGGTTCAGATTGGCGCGATGGACGGCGTTGTACGTGACCGGATCCGGATGGCCTTGAATGGCCTTGCCGTGGTCACGGTGATCATCGACGAAAACGATGAACCGCTGGGCGATCCTTGGGTCGAACTGTCGGGTCTGACGGAAACAGGACGCTCCGACTCTGCCCTTGCAGAAATCATGGAGGCCGATCTGGCGCAATTCATTGGCCGCGCAGACGCCAAGACGATCCGCGATGATGTGAAGCTTGAAAAAGAGCTGAAGAACGTCGCGCGCCGCTCTGCCCAAGGTGAGATTGGCAAAAAGCCCGAAGTCATCGTTGTGATCAGCCGTCTGGGCTGATCACCGCATCAGGCAAAGCAAAAGGGCGCTGGATCAGATTGATCCAGCGCCCTTTTTCATGTCCGAACAGACCGTCGCTGTCCTTCATTCTTTCGGTTGATAATATATCGGGTGGCTGTTTGGTGCGCCAATGGTTCATGAACCAGCCAGCGATGGGCAGCGCCCCGACGGATCGACCGGGCAAAACCCAGTCGATCCATTTTGCTTAACCGTTGCTACGCTCTTGAAAGCTTTTCGCAATGAATTCAGGTGTGTCGTCACCCATACCAATCACATTGTCAGCGCGCCCGCCACGGTCGCGGTTGCCGCGGTCGTTACCATTGCGATTGTTGTCATGCCGTTCGTTCCGGTCGTTTCCGTTCCGGTCCGATGCATTGCGATCTTGCGGCCCGCGATCTTGGGGGCCACGGTTGCGGCCGCCACGGCGATTGGCTTGCGCCGCGTCAGGCGCTTGCGCAGGTTCTTGGTCTGCAACAACGACCGGCGTTGGCGTTGCAACAGCTTCTGCGACAACTTCTGGCGCTGCGGGCACTGGGTTTACAGCCTCTGGCGCAGTGTCCCGGCGCGTGCGGCTGCGCCGTGTGCGGCGTTCGGGGCGCGGTGCGTCGGTTGCTTCTGCCGCAGGTGCGGCTTCGGCTTGCGGTGCAGCCTCGGTCGTTTGATCTGCAACCGCTTCTACCGGGGCAGTGGCTGCTTTGCGTGGACCGCGTGTGCGCGAGCGGCGCGGCTTTTCCTCGCGCGGGGCATCAACGTCGTCAATCGGGGACGTCGTCGTCGGCGGTGTCACATCGCCCATCAGGTTTTCAAGCCGCGGGATCGGGGCTTGTACCAGACGTTCGACGTCAGCCAGGTTCTTTTCATCGCGCGGCGCGCAAATCATGATCGCAACGCCGGACCGACCAGCACGGCCGGTGCGGCCAATCCGGTGGACGTAATCCTCGGCGTGGCTGGGCACGTCGAAGTTAAAAACGTGTGTCACGGCAGGAATATCAAGCCCGCGTGCGGCGACGTCGGACGCCACCAGAAAGCGGATCGACCCATCGCGAAAGCCGTCCAGCGTACGTGTGCGGTGCGACTGGTCCAGATCGCCGTGGATCGGCTCGGCGTTCATACCATGCTTTTTCAGCGACTTAGCGACCACGTCCACGTCGGACTTGCGGTTGCAAAAGATGATCGCGTTGGAACAAGCGTCGCCTTCGGCGGCGATCAGGCGGCGCAGCAGCTCGCGCTTTTCCGCATCGGCCTTGGTCTTGTTGGAGCCTTGAAAGAGTACCACACCTTGCTTGATATTCGCACCAGTCGAGGCCGCACGTGCGACTTCGATCTTGGCAGGATTGGACAAGAAGGTATTGGTAATACGCTCGATCTCCGGTGCCATCGTGGCCGAGAAGAACAGCGTCTGACGCGTGAAGGGCGTCATTTGGAAGATACGTTCAATATCCGGGATGAAACCCATGTCCAGCATGCGGTCAGCTTCGTCGACGACCATGATTTTCACGTCGGACAGAATCAGTTTGCCACGCTCGAAATGGTCGATCAGGCGGCCGGGCGTCGCGATCAGCACATCGACGCCTTTGTCGATCAGCTGGTCTTGCTCTTTGAACGAGGTGCCGCCGATCAGCAGCGCCTTCGTCAGCTTGGTGTATTTGGCATAGGCGTCAAAGTTTTCCGCAACCTGCGCCGCCAATTCCCGTGTTGGGGCCAGCACCAGCGACCGGGGCATCCGCGCCCGGGCACGTCCGCGGCCCAGCATGTGGATCATCGGCAGGGTGAAGCTGGCGGTTTTGCCGGTGCCCGTCTGGGCGATCCCAAGCACATCGCGCCCTTCAAGGGCGGGGGGAATCGCGCCAGCCTGAATCGGCGTCGGCGTCTCGTAGCCCGTATCGGCAATTGCCTTGAGCACTTTGGGATCGAGGTTAAGGTCAGAAAACTTGGTCATGTAGCCCTTTCAGAAATGCGGCTTATCCGGCCGCAGAACTGCGCGGCCCGCCCGACCGGATTGTCGGGGCGTTCGACAGGCATCGCGTTACGCCAATAATGCCCAATCGTCAAGGTTTAGGCGGAACAGCACCGTCTTTGAGGGCGTTGAGGTGCAAATAACACCGAAAGGACACGACATGATCAAGAAGCATGGCACGGCAAACTGGCAGGGCACGCTGAAAGATGGAATCGGCAAGGTGTCGACTCAGACGGATGCGTTGAACGATCACCCCTATGGTTTCAAGGCCCGGTTCGAGGATGGCCCCGGCACCAATCCCGAAGAACTGGTCGGCGCAGCCCATGCCGCGTGTTTCGCGATGGCGATGTCGCTGAACCTTGGTGAAAAGGGTTATACGGCGGATAACATCGACGCCAAATCAACGGTGTCGCTCGAAGAGGTCGATGGCGGTTTTGCTGTCACAAAGGCACATATCGAGGTCACTGCGACGATCCCCGGAATTTCGGATGCAGACTTTTTGGCTGTCGCGCAGGCTACGGAAAAAGGTTGCCCAATCAGCAAGTTGCTGAATGCTGAAATCACGATGGATGCCAAGCTCGTCTGATTTTCGACTTTGTGCGTATGATGATGGGGGCAGCACTTTGCTGCCCCTTTTCGTTGGGACTGTCCCACTATCCGTCATCCACTTTCGCTAAAACGCGGGCAAATGCCTCTGCCGGGACGGTGCCGTTATAGCGTCCACGCAGTCCCCAAACACGCAGCGGCAGGCCGGTTTGCGCGGCAAGGCGGAACGCGGTTTCGCTGAGTGTAACAACGCCCACTTCGGCCGGTTGGCAGCCGTCTATGCAATGGGTCAGAAGGCGATCATGGGCTGTATAATCCAGCGTTTGCCCGCCAGAGGTCATGCGGCCGATCCGCGGGCCATTCGCGTCCCGCCTTCGGACATTGGTGAAAACGCCAAAGGCACGCCCGTCCGGCCCCAGCGTAATGACAGGCCGCGCGGTCATCAGGCCATTGCCATCCGCGCCGCGGAACACTTCCCTTTCCTGCGTTGTAAATGTCGTCGTGCCGCGCCAGCCATCGTAGGATTGCAAGACGTCATCCCTGATCGGGATGCAGGCGGATAAAAACAGAATCAAACATAACCATCGCATAACGTCACTTTGGACGTACCGGGTTAACTATTACTGAACGAATCTAAGACAAAAACGTCGTGTGATAGGCGACCAGCCGATCGAAATGAGCTTGCAAAGAGCGTTTGAGGTGCCGCTCGTCCTTAACGGTTTGAATATAGTCTACCAGCGATAGGTAATGCGCGATCTGGCGGGGCAGGCGCTGCGCGGGGCGCAGGCGGTCTTGGCGTTCGTCTTCGGCGATGACCTGCACAATCTGCGGCGCGGGCAGGTCGGCGGACAGGTCGGTGTCGCTGGTCATGGCCTTGCCATTCATCAGCTGGTTCTGGGCGTCGAATGTTGCGAATAGATAAGCCTCTAGCGCGGGAATGGCGCTTGGGTCGGCGACGGGCCACGCCTTGACATAGGCGATTTCCCAGACGTCGATCATGCGGTTGGCGATGATGTCTGACCGAGCAGATGTCAGGTGTCGCCGCACGCGGGACCGGATGCCGTCAACGGATTGGCCGACGTAGATCGGCACGCCGTCCAGGTCGCACAGGGCGTAGACGCCGATTTGGTCGGTCAGATCCTTGATCTGGCGCGCGCGGTAAGCCTTGGGATCGATCACGCGGCGGACCGGATGCGACGCGTATGGCGGATCAGCGGTTGGAAAATATGGGTGTCTAAATGGCGCACGACGGGCACAGCCACGCCGTCACCGGACAGGCGGTAGGCGTCGTTAAACCGCGCGGGCAGGCGGTAACTGTCGGGCAGGCCCATCAGGCGCGCGGCCTCGCGTGTTGAGAGCAGGCGAGCGGTGACGGTGCCGTCGCGCACGATCAGGACAGTCTGCCGGGATGATCCGCCACCCGGCGTGCGCAGGCAGCCTGCGATGCCGTCAAAGCGGACCTCTGCCCGCTGCACGGTTTGGCCCAGCCCATCAGGACGGCCGCGTTTATAGACGGTGCCCACGTGCAAGCCGCCCGCGTCGACTGCATCTTGCACGCGGGCGCGGTGGGGGGCGGTCATGAGGCTGAGCAAGCGGTCTAGGCTGGTGGGTGTCATGACGTCGGGCGCAGCGGTGTCGATCAGATCGGCCAGCGCCGCATTGGGGCGCGCGGGGTCGGGCAGGGTCCACCAGATCCAGCGCTGCGCCAATTTGCGCGGTAGCGCGGCATGGGCGGCGCGGATGCGGTCCGTATGAAAGGTGCCGCTGGGGGCATCTTGGGTCAACCCGGCGGGCAGGTCCAGATCATCGCGCACGGCGATGACAAAGACGCGGGGACGGCTTTGCGGTAGGAAATGGCGGGCGTCAATCTCCATCGCGCCGCAGCGATAGCCGCAGGCAGCGAAGGCGTCGACGACCGCCTGAAAATCCCGGCCCCCGTGGCTGGACAGCAGGCCTGTGACGTTTTCAAACGCAAGAATGCCGGGCGCAAAGCCGCCCGCGCGCGCCGCGCGAACGTGTTCGATCCATGCAAAAAACGTTGATGACCGCGCCCCCGCAAGGCCGGACCGGTGGCCAGCAAGGCTGAGGTCCTGACAAGGGCTGCTGGCCCAATATAAATCAATCGGTTGTTGCAAAAGGGCAGGGTCTAGCGCTGCGATATCACCGCAGATCAGACCATCAGCGCCCCAATTTTCCGCATAGGCTGCGCATTTGCCCGCATCAATGTCATTGGCAAAAGCTAAATCCCAGCCATCCGACAAGGCCGCCCTGACCATGCCCGCACCCGCGAAAAATTCGGAAAATCTGGGGGTGGGCGGGGTCATTTCTGTCCTTTCAGCTTCGAACAGAATAGGAACGGGGCGGGTTTTTCACAAGGCAAAACCCGCCCCAATCGATGTCCTTTAGACCATCATTTCCTTGGTCGCCGACAGCTTGATATCCGGGTAATCGCGGCCCACGCGGTCGATGTCCCATTGTAGGCGGGTCAAGAACACGGTGTCGCCGTCGTTATCCAGCGCGATGTGCTGTTTGTTGGCGGCGGCGAATTTATCCACCGCGTCGCGGGTGCCGTGCACCCAGCGGGCCGATGTGAATTGCGAGCCTTCAAAGCGGACGGGCAGGCCGTATTCCATCTCGATCCGGCTTGCGAGCACTTCGAACTGCAGGGCCCCGACGACGCCGACGATAAAGCCAGAACCAAAGGTCGGCTTGAACACCTTGGCCGCGCCTTCTTCGGCAAACTGCATCAGCGCCTTTTCAAGGTGCTTGGCCTTCATCGGGTCGCCCGCGCGGGCGGTTTGCAACAGCTCCGGCGCAAAGGACGGGATGCCGGTCACTTTCAGCGCTTCGCCCTCGGTCAGGGTGTCGCCGATCCGCAGCTGGCCGTGGTTGGGGATGCCGATGATATCGCCGGCCCAGGCCTCTTCGGCCAACTCGCGGTCGGCGGCGAGGAACATCACCGGGTTGGTGATTGCCATCTGCTTTTTGCTGCGCACGTGGGTCAGCTTCATCCCGCGTTCAAAGTGGCCCGACGACATGCGGACAAACGCCACGCGGTCGCGGTGCTTTGGGTCCATATTGGCCTGCACCTTAAAGACAAAGCCGGTGACAGGCGTCTCCTCTGGCGCGATCATGCGGGGTTCGGCGCGCTGGATCTGCGGCTCTGGCCCGTAGGTCGCGATGCCTTCCATCAGTTCCTTAACACCGAAAGAGTTGATGGCAGAGCCGAACCAGATCGGGGTCATAGTGCCCGCCAGCATCGCGTCGTGATCCAGCTTTGGCATCAGTTCTTGCGCCATCTCGATCTCTTCCAAGAAGGTACCAAGCAGCTCTGCGGGGATCAGTTCCTTGAGTTTCGGATCAGACAACCCGCTGATGCGCACGGATTGCGCGACCTTGTTGCGGTCGGCGCGGTCCATCAGGTCCAGCCGGTCGTTCAGGATGTCATAGGTGCCGATGAATTCACGGCCCTTGCCGATTGGCCAAGACGCAGGCGTCACGTCAATCGCAAGATTTTCCTGAATCTCGTCAATGATTTCAAAGGTATCGCGGCTTTCGCGGTCCATCTTGTTACAGAACGTCAAGATCGGCAGATCGCGCATGCGGCAGACTTCAAACAGCTTTTGCGTCTGGCTTTCCACACCCTTTGCGCCGTCGATCACCATGACGGCGGCGTCCACGGCGGTGAGTGTGCGATAGGTGTCTTCGGAAAAGTCAGAGTGGCCGGGCGTGTCCACCAGATTGAACCGGTAGCCATCGAAATCGAACGACATCGCCGAGGCCGAGACGGAAATGCCCCGGTCCTTTTCCATCTGCATAAAGTCAGAGCGCGTGCGCCGCGCTTCGCCCTTGGCGCGCACCTGTCCAGCCATCTGAATAGCGCCGCCATACAGCAGGAATTTTTCAGTCAGCGTCGTCTTACCAGCGTCCGGGTGCGAGATGATCGCAAAGGTCCGGCGGCGGGCGATTTCAGGCGGAAGGGCAGGGCGATTTGTCATGGCTGATCCTGTAACCTGCGGCAGGGGTAAGGGCAATGCGGGGCTGTGCGTCACGCGCTGCATCCCTGTCATGAAAAGAAGTTAGCCTAAATCAACCTGTGGGCTGCTTTCGCCATATTCTTGCCGAACCATTTTGTGATTAATCATTTAGCAACTATTGGAAGAACCAAGAGAGATGCTTTGATGAAATTAGTAATGAGTGCGATCGCTTTGGCTAGCCTTGCAGCCTGCGGCGGAGCCGGGACAGACTTGTCACCGCAAGTGCCGACCTTATCGCAGTTTGAAACCAGCGTCCGCAGCTTTGGCGCGACGGCTGACAATATCGACAGCATGACCGATACGGTACCGCGCAATATTCCCTCTACGGGCACGTCGACGTTCAGTGGTCCCGCGCTTTTGTCGGTGGACGGGTTCACAAACAGCTATGCCATGACGGGCGATTCGCGTTTGACCGTCAACTTTGCCAATGACGACATGAGCGGCGGTGTCACGAACTTCAGGGGCGTGGATGAAAACGGTCGCGGTGTGAATGTCGGGGGGCAGATCGCCTTTACCGATGGTCTTGTCGGCTCGGACGAGACGTCCGGGCTGTTTGCCGTCGATTTCAACGGCAACCTGACCGCCGGTTCAGACCGGATTGCACTGGACGGGATTGCCATCGGCTATTTCGAAGGCAACCGCACGTCAGGGTCCATCCGCACGCGGGCTATTCAGGCCTTCAGCGGCACCAGCGGCTCCTTCTTCGCCGACCAGGGGTTTCCACCTTCGATGACCGCGACGATGAACGGCAACTCTGCGGTTGCCGACTTTGCTTTCGTGGGCGAAAACTAAGGCCGCTATACGATAGCACACCCCCCGTCATCGCATGACGGGCCGGGTCTGGTGCAAGGATTGGGGCAAGGCCGCGCGGTTTGCGGGGCTTTGCCCTTTTTGTTTGCAACAGGATCACTGCCATGACCGTCAATCCCCTTCGCACCGCGATCAGCGTAACCGCCCTTGCCGTCATGACAGCCTGCGGCGGCGCTGGCGTGCCCGTGACGACCTTGCCGCAGGTGCCCGATAATAGCCGGCTTAGCCTTGCGGAAATTCAAAGCGTGCAGGAGCAGATTGCGCCCGCCTACGATAGAACCGACCCGACACTAAAGCAGCAGGTGCCGGTCAGCGGCGGGTCCAATTATCTAGGCTATGTGACCGGCGATCTGAGCGTGCCGGGCCGCCGCACCGATGTTGCTGGCGTCATGCAGATGGGCGTTGATTTCAGCACGGACCGCGTGGGCGGCACGGCGGGTAATTTTGTGACCTCTCAAGGTGCACCGATTGACGGCGTACTGACCTTGTCGAACGGCCGGCTTGACCGCGATTTGAACCGCTCTCAGGTGACGATCCGGTCCGACGTGGATGGCACGCTGCGCACCGGCGCAGGAGAGACGGTCCGCGTTGACGGCGTCATTACCAACGGCGGCTTTAAGGGCTCAAGCGGTCAGTTCATCGGCGCGCCAATGTATGGCGATATCACTGTCAGCAATGGCAATGCGGTCGAAGGCGGCACCTTTGGCCTGACCGGCATTCTGGCCCGCGAATAATCCTGCGGGGCTTGGCGGATTAATCTTTGATTAACCGCGAGGCGTCAGTTTAGCCCCCATCAGATCATGGGGGCTGAACAGATGATCACGCGGTGCTTGGGCGGTGCGATGCTGCTGTGTTTAGCCGGTTGCGGTGGTGGCGGGGGCGGCAATGAAAACGGCGGGCCGACGCCGGGGCAGATTGACGGCCAAATTGACGGCCAAGATGTCAGCGACCCGAGCTTGCTGCCGACGACAGGCCGCGCCAGCTATGACGGCTACATGCGCGCCGCCCTACCAACAGGAGAGGACGGCGCACGCGTCGAATACCTCGCCGATCTGACGCTGGCGGTGAATTTTGGCGCGGGCTTTGACCAGATCCGCGGCCAAGCCAGCGGGTTCGAGGCGCGCGACGGCGTCCCTTTGTCCGGCGGTCTGGCAATCACCGATGGCAGCATTTTTCGCGGCACGGACAGCAGCGCCGCTTATAGCTTTGATGCTGATTTGGACGGCACCCTGTCGGACGGCAGGGCCAGTTACACCATTGATGCCAGTATGGACGGCGAGTTTATCAACCAGACCCAAACCGCCGTGCGCGGGCTGGTGTTTGGCGATATCACAGGACCGGCAGGGCAGGATATTTTTGACGGCACCTTTGCCGGAACGCGCATTCCAGAGTGATCAGTCGCGCGAGGCCTGGCGCAGCAATGACACCGCATCGCCTGACGACAGCAAGGATTCGCGCACTTCATAGTCATGATGCGGCCGGTGCCCATGCCCCCGGCGCACTTCTTCGTCCAGATGGTCGGGCAGCGCCGCGCGGGTGCGCGGGTCGATCAGCAGGGATTCTGCGGCAATCCCCTCGGCATAGATGATCTGGTGCTGATCAAACAGCAGCTGGAAATAGTCAACAAATCCGCCGGCTTGCTGGAATACCGTCTCTCCGTTGATCAGGTGGCGGACCTTGACCAGCACCTCGTTACGGCCCGCGCCTAAACGGTCTTGCCGTTGGTAGACGAACAGGCGGTGATCGGGGCTAAGGATCAGGTCATTGGCGTTATGCAGCGCCCCCCTGCGGATCACGACGGGGGCAAATTCACCGACGGCGCGCAGGGTCGATTCGCCCACCCAGCGCACCGGCTGGGGGCCGTCATCGCGGGTCAGAACCTTGTCGCCGACGCGGACGTCTTCAATCGGAACCTGCGCACCCGATGACATGGTGATCCGGGTGCCGCGGGTAAAGGATACGCTGGCGACCTCTGCAAAGCGCATGGGCGCGATCTGCCGGTCGACGCCGACCAAGCGATAAGGCGTGCCCGATTTCAGGTTCGCAAGCGGCAGCATATAGACGGCTTCGACACCGCCAGCGACCACCTCGACCAGGAGGAGCGCCTCGTAGGTTTTGCCATCGACGGCCATCAAGGTGATGCAGCAATCCAGAAACACATCGCTGTCCGGCATCCCGGTTTGCCCGCCCGGTGCGACCTTAAACTGCCCGCTGACGTCCGTCGCGCTCAGCGATAGGGCCAAAGCGCGCGATACGGGCGACATTTCATAGATGTCGTCCAGCACCAATTCGTCAGCAAAGGTCAACGGCTCGCCAAAGGCGACGCCATCAGTCACGCAAAACGTGGTGGCAGAGAGCACCTGCACGCTTTGAACCTGGGCCGTTTTTTGCGTCATGGACACTCTTAAACAATTAGATGCAAGTTAACGAGTCTGCATCTGGGGTCAATGTTATCGCAGTCAATCTATGATCGCCGAGCGATTGCTGTATGTTAACCGATGTAGTGTTAATAAACCGGCTTATTGCTGGATAGGGAGTGACAGGATGGACCTGAACATCAAGGGGAAAACCGCGCTGGTTTGCGCATCTTCGCGTGGACTTGGGCGCGGCTGCGCCGAAGCGTTGGCCGAGGCTGGTGTTGATCTGGTGCTGAACGCTCGCGGCGCGCAGGCGCTAGAGCAGACCGCGCAAGAGATCCGCGACCGCTGGGGCGTCAAGGTGACAACCGTCGCAGGCGATGTGTCGAACGAGGACGACCGCGCCGCATTGATCAAAGCGGCGCAGGGCGTTGATATCCTTGTGAACAACGCTGGCGGCCCGCCCCCGGGCCTGTGGTCCGATTGGAACCGCGACGATTTCATCAAGGCGCTGGACGCCAACATGCTGGCCCCCATCGCGCTGATGACGGCCCTGCTGCCGGGCATGATCGACAAGGGCTGGGGCCGGGTCGTGAACATCACCTCTGGTTCGGTCAAGGCACCGATCCCGCAGCTGGGCCTGTCTAACAGCGCCCGCGCGGGCCTGACCGGCTATGTCGCCGGCACCTCGCGGCAGGTTGCGCCATTTGGCGTGAACATTAACAACCTGCTGCCCGGTATCCACGACACCGACCGCGCCGCATCGCTTGATGGTGGCGTGTCCAAGGCGCAGAACATCTCGGTCGAAGATGCCCGCGCGCAGCGGATTGCGACGATCCCGGCCCGCCGCTACGGTACGGCCGCCGATTTTGGCGCGATGTGTGCGTTCCTGTGCTCTGACCGGGCGCAGTTTATCGTCGGGCAGAACATCCTGCTGGACGGCGGCGCGGTCAACGCGACGCTGTAAAACATTTGGCATGCGCGGCGCTTTGACAGTGCCGCGCGTGCTGCCTTGCCCTTGGGGGCAGGGATTGCTAGGCCATGCCTTAGTATTTCGCTAGAGTATGCCATGACCGCCACGCCGCGCCTTGAAATCAGTCACATTGCCAAAAGCTTTGGCGGCCAAAAGGTCGTCGATGATGTCAGCCTGAGCGTGATGCCGGGGCAGGTGACCTGCCTGCTGGGCCCCTCTGGCTGCGGCAAATCCACAACATTGCGGATGATCGCTGGGGTGGAATCGCCCGATGCGGGGCAAATCCACGTCGATGGCCAGCTGATTTGCGGCGACGGGCGCGACGTGCCGCCTGAATCGCGGTCGATCGGTCTGATGTTTCAGGATTTCGCCCTGTTTCCGCACCTAAGCGTCGCGCAAAACGTGGCCTTCGGCCTAAAGCTTGACCGCCGCGCGGCCCGCGCCCGCGTCGAAGAATTGCTGGGCAAAGTCGGCATGGGCCGCCATATCGACCGCTTCCCGCACGAGCTGTCGGGCGGAGAGCAACAGCGCGTTGCACTGGCCCGCGCACTGGCACCGCGGCCCAAAGTCATGCTGATGGACGAGCCGTTTTCGGGCCTTGATGACCGTCTGCGCGATGACATCCGGGATGAAACCTTGGACGTGCTCAAGGCCGAAGGCACCGCCGTGCTGCTGGTCACCCACGAGCCGGGCGAGGCGATGCGCATGGCGGACGAGATTGCGTTGATGCGCGATGGCCGGATCGTGCAGCGCGGCGCGCCTTACAATATTTACAACACGCCGGTTGATCGCAAGGCGGCGGCATTCTTTAGCGATATCAACGTGATCCGGGGCGAAGTGCGCGGGGCGTTGACCGACACGCCCTTCGGCCAATTCCTTGCTCCCGGTGTGCCGGACGGCACGGCGGTCGATATTTGCATCCGCCCGCAGCACCTGAAAATCGACTTTGACCGCGCGGGCCGTGGCCCGAACCCAACCCCGATGGAAGGCACGCCCGCGCGCGGTGTCGTGCAGCGGGCGCGGTTCATGGGATCAGAATCCTTGGTGGAATTCCGCATGGATTACGATGGCACGATCTTGCGGGCGCAAATCCCGTCGGTGTTCCTGCCCAAACCCGGCACGCCGCTGTGGATCATGATCCGCCGCGATCGGTGTTTTGTGTTTCCGGCAGCAGCGTAAAAAGTCTTCGTCCAGAGACGTTTAGGACCCTAAGGCTTTTCGTCCGAGAGATCTTTGCCCAGCCGCGCCGCGCGCCCGCCGCGCCGCTGGGTGATCTGGCCGGACCTGTTTGGCAGCTCTTCCATCACAGCGCGCCGCGCGTCAGGCGTCATGCGCGACCAGGATCCGATTTCGTCAATCGTGCGCAGGCAACCGGTGCACAGCCGGCTGGCCGGGTGGATGACGCAAATCTTGATGCAGGGGCTGTCGATTTCGTCGCGTTTCCAGACATCGTCGGTCATGGGTTGGCCTTCATATGGGTGATCCGGTCCAGCGCGCCTTGCAGGATATAGGCGGCGGCGACGTGGTCGATCACTTCGGCGCGGCGCTTGCGGGATGTGTCAGCCTCCAGCAGGGCGCGGGTGGCGGCGACGGTGGATAAACGCTCGTCCCAATAGGTGATTGGCAGCGGTGTCAGCCGTTCCAGATTGCGGGCAAAGGCGCGGGTGGCTTGGCAGCGCGGTCCTTCGCTGCCGTCCATGTTCAGCGGCAGGCCCAGCACCAATCCGGTGATCTGGCGCTTTTCGCACAGCGCCAAAAGCGCGGCGGCATCCAGCCCGAATTTCTTGCGCTTAATCGTTTCCGTCGGGGTGGCCACGCCGCGCATCACGTCGGACACGGCAACGCCAATCGTCACAGTCCCAAGGTCCAGCCCCGCCAGTGCGCCAAAGGCGGGGACGTTGCCCAAAAAGCTGCTGACGTCTTCGCAGATCATTCCGCGACCCCGGCAGATTGCGCTGCGGTTTCAATCGTTTGCAAGGCGATGTTGTCACCGGCAAAGGCGGTTTGCGCCTCGGTATAGACGGTACGCGCTTCCTCGGTTTGGCCTAGCACGCCGTAGGCAGAGATCAGCCGCGCCCAGTCCGCAGCAGGCCCGCCTTCGGCGGCCAGACGGCCTGCCAGTTGTGCCACCATGCCGCCGATCATCGCGGTGCGGTCTTCTTCGGTCATGTCTTCGGCGGCTGCGATATCCGCCGCGCCGGGACCGCGCAGATCGGGCAATTCATATTCCACACCCGCGCGGGCGGCGGCACCTGCGATCTGGGACCGGATTAATTCGCCGTGAAAGGACGTGTCGCCGCTGTCGGCAATGGGGCGCCAAAAACGCAGTGCAATGTCGGATCGTCCGGTTTGGTCATAGATCGCACCGATGTAATACCGCCCGGCGACGTTTGCTTCATCGCGGGTCAGGATCGCGCGGGCGACGGTTTCAGCCTCTGGCGACACGATGCCATTCGCGGCGGCCACCATAAGGTCAATTTCGCGTTCCAGGTCTTCCATCGGAACGTCGTCACCCTTCAGCGCGACAACGCGCGCCTGTGCGCGGGCCGCCGCGCCATAGTTGCCTAAGCGGGTTTCGTGAAAGGTCAGCAGCGTCCAGCCTTGTAGGTCATCGGGACGGGTCGGCACCATCGTGCGCAACTGGTTGATCTGCTCTAGGTAGTCGGTGGGCGCATCGACCGGGGGCAGGGTCGGGGCTGCAGCCTCGAGCGCGGCCTGATCGGGGCGGGTGTCCCGCATCACCTCGGCCTCGGCATGGCGGGCAGCGAGGGGCTGATCGGGATCGCCGGGCGCACCCAGTTGCAGGTAGGTGTAACCGCCAACGCCAAGCAACATGACGCCCACAACGCCCGCAACCGCGATGTTTGCACTGCGCGGCGCGGTGCCTGTGACCTGATGCGTGCGGCTGACGGCCAGCAGACGGCGCGCGATCTCGGCGCGGGCGCGCTCTGCCTCATCGGCGTTCAACACGCCGCGGGTGATGTCGCGGTCGACCTCTTCCAGCTGGCCTTTGTAGATCGCCACCTGCGGGTGGTCATCGCGCGCAACTGCCGGGCGCAGTAACGGCGCCGCAAGTAGCGACGCAAGGCCAAGCGCCATGACAATGCAAATGATCCAGAACATGCTGTTCCCCCTTGGGTTCGCGCCTTACCTAAGCGGTCACGGCCCCTGTGAAAACCCCGCGTAAGGCCCCCTGCGACAACGCGGGCATTGCCCAACCGCAGGGGATGTCGCAAACCTCGTCTGTCTTGCCGCTGGCGCACAGCTTCGGTATGTCTGTTTTGTTCAGGAAAGGCGGGTAAGACCCGCACAGGCCTTGAAGGATTCGAGCCTCATGAAACGCTATTCCGCCTTTGCCATCGCCCGCGAAGCTTTTCGTCAGCACAGCGGCTGGACCCGCGCATGGGGGCAGGCCGAACCAAAGCCGCGCTATGATGTGATTATCGTCGGTGCTGGCGGCCACGGGCTGGCGACGGCCTACTACCTTGGCAAGAATTTCGGCATCACCAATGTCGCGGTGCTGGAAAAGGGCTGGCTGGGCGGCGGCAATACGGGCCGCAACACGACGATCATCCGCAGCAACTATCTGCAGGACCCCTCTGCCGCGATCTATGAAAAGGCGCGCAGCCTGTACGAGGGGCTGTCTCAGGACCTGAACTACAACGTCATGTTCAGCCCGCGCGGCGTGATGATGCTGGCGCAAACCCAGCACGAAATCCGCGGCTATCAGCGCACGGTGCATGCCAACAACTTGCAGGGCGTGACGACGGAATGGATTAGCCCGGCGCGGGTAAAAGAGCTGTGCCCGATCATGAACATCGACGGCCCACGCTATCCGGTGTTGGGCGCGTTGTGGCAAGCGCGCGGCGGCACGGCGCGTCATGATGCGGTCGCGTGGGGCTATGCCCGCGCCTGCGCCGATATGGGCATGGACATCATCCAGCAGTGCGAAGTCACGGGCGTCACGACTGAGGCTGGCAAAGTCACCGGCGTGAACACCACGCGCGGCGATATCAAATGCGGCAAGCTGGGCATGGTCGTCGCAGGCCACGCTAGCGTTCTGGCGCAAAAGGCGGGCTTTCAACTGCCCATCGAAAGCGTCGCGTTGCAGGCCTTGGTCAGCGAGCCGATCAAGCCTTGCATGGATGTCGTCGTCATGGCGAACACGGTGCACGGCTATATGTCCCAGTCCGACAAGGGCGAAATGGTCATCGGCGGCGGCACGGACGGCTATAACAACTATACCCAGCGCGGCAGTTTCCATCATATCGAAGAAACCGTCCGCGCCTTGGTCGAAACATTCCCCATCGTCGGGCGGTTGAAAATGCTGCGCCAGTGGGGCGGGATTGTGGACGTGACGGGGGATCGGTCGCCGATCCTGTCGAAAACCCCGGTGGAAGGCATCTTTGTCAACTGCGGCTGGGGCACGGGCGGCTTTAAGGCGATCCCGGGCTCTGGCTGGGCCATGGCAGAGCTGATGGCCAAGGGCGCATCGCCGCTGACCGAAGAGTTTTCGATGAACCGTTTCCGTCATGGCAAGTTCATCGACGAGAGCGTCGCCGCTGGCGTGGCGCATTAATCATGCAGTTTAAGAGCATGACGCAAGATCAGCCTGATATTTGTGCAGACCTTGGGAACCAATGGCAAGGTTGCGACGTTTTGTCGCCAAATAGACCTTATCAGGAGCCCGCAACATGTCGGACTACAACAACAACACTGACCCAACCCGCCCGAACACGACAAACATCCACAACACGACCCCGGTCGTGGAAAAGTCCGGCGGCGGCACAGCCGTCATTCTGGGCATCGTGGTCATCGTTCTTGCCGTTCTGGCATTCTTGTTCTTCGGCGGCGACGGCGCTGGCACGACAGCCACGACCGACACCTCTGCTGCGGCGACGGCTGATGCTGTTGGCGATGCAGCGGCTAGCACCGCTGACGCCGTTGGCGACGCAGCTGCTGGCGCAGCCGAAGCGACTGGCAATGCTGCCGAAGGCGCGGCTGACGCGACGACTGGCAACTAAGGCACTACAGATTATCCGCGACGCTAAGGCCGCTCGGTTCCCAATGGGACCGGGCGGCCTTTCGTCGTTTTCGGCCCTCACTTCAAAGGTTATCCCATGCTGATCCTGCATTGCCCGCACTGCGACCGGATGGTCGATGAAACCGATCTGCACGCCGGCGGAGAGGCGCATGTGAAACGCTTTGGCCCCGGATCAGAGGCGGAGGAGTTCGAGAACTACCTGTTCATGCGCGAAAACCCAAAGGGTGTGCATTTTGAACGCTGGCGTCATGTTTACGGCTGCGGCAAGTGGTTTCTGGCCGCCCGCAACACTGCGACGCTAGAAGTTTACGGCACCTATTCCGCGCAAACGACGGAGCCGCCGCAAGCGATCCGCGACGCGATATCCGCAAAGCAACCGGGCTGGTCGTGGGGGACATTCCAATGAGGCTGCGCACAAACGGCAGGCTGGTCGCCAAGAACCGGCCAGTGCATTTTACCTTTAACGGCAAACGGTTACAGGGCTACTCTGGCGACACGCTCGCCTCTGCCTTGTTGGCGAACGATCAACTGCTGGTCGGCCGCTCGTTCAAATACCACCGCCCACGCGGCCTTGTCGCCGCTGGCGCAGAAGAGCCGAACGCGCTGGTGGAACTGGGGCGCGGCGACCGGCAGGAACCCAACGCGCGTGTCACGCAGGTCGAACTGTTTGACGGCCTCGCTGCCCGCAGCCAGAACCATTGGCCAAGCCTTGAATTCGACGTCGGCGTCATCAACGCCAAGCTGTCGCGCTTTTTGCCCGCAGGTTTCTATTACAAGACCTTCATGCAGCCGCAGGCGTTCTGGAAGCATGTCTATGAGCCGATCATTCGCGCCTCTGCCGGCCTTGGCCGTGCGCCGGAAACCGGCGACGATCACACCTACGAGCACTTTAACGTCACTGTGGATGTGCTTGTTGTTGGGGGCGGAATTGCGGGTCTGGCAGCGGCGCTGGCTGCGGGCCGTGCGGGTGCGCGGGTGCTGCTGGTGGAACAAACCTCTGGCTGGGGTGGCCGGGCTGTTGTGGACCGGCCCAGCATTGAAGGCATCAGTGCGCAGGACTGGGTGAATGCGACGCTGGCAGAGCTGGACGCCATGCCCAACGTCGATGTGCGGCTGCGCTGTCAGGGCGCTGGCGTCTTCGATCACGGCTATGCGTTGGCGCACGAACGCCTGACCGACCACGCGCCCAAACAGGGCGGTCCGCGTCAGCGGCTTTGGCGGATCAGGGCCGGACGCATAGTCACCGCGACGGGCGCGATTGAACGGCCTTTGTCCTTTGCTTACAACGACGTGCCGGGCGTTCTTCTTGCGGCTGCCCTGCGCGATTACGTCGTAAACTTTGGCGTCGCTGTCGGCGAACGCACTGTGATTGTCACCAATAACGACGACGCCTACCGCACCGCGATTGCCCTGCATGACGCAGGGCTAGACGTGCCCGCCGTGATCGACGCACGCACATCTGCGAAGGGCGAGCTGCCAGAGCAAGTGCGCGCCCTTGGCATTAAAGTGCTGACAAACAGCGGGATCGCATCCGTCGATGGCGGCAAGCGCGTCACCGGCGTGCAGGTCTGCGCGCAGGACGGCGAAGGCACGGTCACGGAAACGATCCCCTGCGACTGCGTTGCCATGTCGGGCGGCTGGTCCCCCGTGGTGCACCTGTGGTCCCACTGCGGCGGCAAGCTGGTCTGGGACGAGCCGCATGCCTTTTTCCGCCCCGACGCGGATCGCCCGCCGCTGGGCGCGGACGGCGAAGGCTTCGTCATCGCGGTTGGCACTGCCAACGGCCATTTGTTCACCGCCGAGGCGATTGCCGACGGCTTTAGCGCCGGGCGCAAGGCAGCCAAGGTGGCGGGTCATACGCGCAAACCGGGCCAAGCCCCGATGGGCGACGATGTGGCAGAGGATGCGCTGACCCCGGTCTGGATCATGCCCGCGCAGGCCCCGTACAAGCTGCGGTCAAAGATGTGGCTGGATTACCAAAACGACGTTAAAGTCAGCGACGTGCAACTGGCCGCGCAAGAGGGCTTTCAGTCTGTTGAGCACGCCAAGCGATACACCACGCTGGGCATGGCAACGGATCAGGGGAAGTTGAGCAATATCAACGGACTCGCGGTGCTTTCTAATGCACTGGGTGAAGCAATCCCGCGAGTCGGCACTACGACCTTCCGTCCGCCTTATACACCGCTACCGCTAGCCGCGATCACAGGTGTGGCGCGGGACGAGCTGTTCCAGCCGATCCGCAAAACGCCGGTCCACGCATGGCACGATGCGCAGGGTGCAGAGTTCGAGCCTGTCGGCCAATGGCGCAGGCCCTATGCCTATCCGCGCGGGGACGAGACAGCGCATGACGCGGTCACGCGCGAGGTGGTGAACACCCGCGAAAACGTCGGCCTGCTGGACGCGTCCACCCTTGGCAAGTTGATCGTCAAAGGGCCGGACGCGGGCAAGTTTCTGGACATGATGTATACCAACATGATGTCCAATCTGGCCGTCGGCAAATGCCGCTATGGTCTGATGTGCAGCGAAAACGGCTTCTTGATGGACGACGGTGTTGTCGCCCGGATGGATGACGACACCTGGCTTTGCCACACCACCACCGGCGGCGCTGATCGTATTTTGGCGCATATGGAAGACTGGCTGCAGTGCGAATGGTGGGATTGGCAGGTCTATGTGGCCAATGTCACCGAGCAATACGCTCAATTTGCTGTCGTTGGCCCCAAGGCACGGCAGCTGTTGCAGGCGATTGGCGGCATGGCGCTGACCAAGGATGACCTGCCGTTTATGCAATGGGCAAGCGGGCAGATTGGCGGCTTTGACGTGCGGGTGTTCCGCATCAGTTTCTCTGGCGAGTTGTCGTATGAAATCGCCGTCGCCGCGGGCCAAGGGGCTGCGTTCTGGGATATGCTGGTCAAACAGGGCGAGGCTTTCGGCCTGATGCCCTACGGGACAGAGGCGCTGCACGTCCTGCGGGCCGAAAAGGGCTTTATCATGATCGGTGATGAAACCGATGGTACGGTCATTCCGCAGGACTTGAATCTGAACTGGGCGATTTCCAAGAAAAAGGACGACTTTTTGGGCAAGCGCGGCCAGCTGCGCAGCCATATGGTCGACCCGGATCGCTGGAAACTGGTCGGGCTGGAAACAGTGGATGGCTCGGTCTTGGCAGACGGCGCTTATGCGGTGGCAGAGGGCGTAAATGCCAATGGCCAGCGCAACACCCAAGGACGCGTCACATCGACCTATTATTCGCCGACGCTGAAAAAGGGCATCGCGATGGGGCTGGTGAAACACGGCCCCACCCGCATGGGCGAAGTGATCGCCTTTACCAAAGAGGGCGGCGGGTTTGTCGATGCGCGCATCGTCGATCCGGTGTTCTATGACAAGGACGGAGAGAAGCAGAATGTCTGATCCCATCAGCGCCCTTAGCCTGCGGGCCACGCACGGCAGCGTCCAAGTCAGCGATACCGGCGTGCACGGCATGATCACCCTGCGCGGCGATCTGGCGTCCTCGAAAATCCGGTCGCTTTGCAAGGATTTGGTTGGCTTGCCAGCCCCTGCGCCGCGTGAAGTGCAGGTCAAAGGCGACGCCGCCGTGCTGTGGATGTCCCCGGACGAGCTGCTGTTCGTGCTGCCTTATGGCAGTGTGGCGGATAGTTTGGCCCGCATCGCCAAAGTGCTGAAAGGCCAGCATCATCTGGCGGTCGACGTCTCTGATGCGCGCACCATGCTGCGGGTGGACGGGCCGTTCGCCCGCGAAGTCATCGCCAAGCTGGCCCCCGTTGATCTGTACCCCGGCGCATTCGGCGAAGGCCAAGTGCTGCGGTCCAGACTCGGGCAGATCGCGGCGGCTTTTTGGATGAGCGGTCCGCAAACGTTTGAAGTCATCTGTTTCCGCTCTGTTGCCGAATATGCCTTTGATTTGCTGGCTGCATCGGCGGCTGCGGGGCCAGTTGGGCACTTTCCACGCGGAACTTGATCCGCTTTCAGGGGTTGACCCTGCAGCTAATCGCGCTTCCATTCGCGGCAGCGAAATACACTTTATAAAAGGGGTCACATCATGGCTTTTGAACTTCCCGATCTTCCCTACGCCCACGACGCGCTGGCATCCAAGGGCATGTCCGCAGAGACGCTGGAGTATCACCACGATATCCACCACAAAGCCTATGTCGACAACGCCAACAAGCTGTTGATTGCCTCTGAATACGAAGGCATGTCGCTGGAAGACGCGATTACCAGCACCTACCAGTCCGGTGCCGTGGCGCAGAGCGGTCTATTCAACAACCTGTCGCAACTGTGGAACCACAACCAGTTCTGGGAAATGATGACCCCCGACACTAAGGCAATGCCAAGCGAGCTAGAGCTGGCACTGGCCGAAAGCTTTGGGTCCGTACAGAAGTTTAAGGACGAGTTCGCGGCTGCTGGTGCCGGTCAGTTCGGCTCTGGCTGGGCATGGCTGGTCAAGGACACCGATGGCGGCCTGAAGATCACCAAGACTGAAAACGGCGTGAACCCGCTGTGCTTTGGTCAGACCGCGCTGCTGGGCTGCGACGTGTGGGAACACTCCTACTACATCGACTTCCGCAACAAGCGTCCGGCTTACCTGACCAACTTCCTCGACAACCTGGTAAACTGGGAAAACGTCGCGGGCCGGATGTAATTCGCCTGCACTTAGACTAACAAGGGCCCGCGTTTTGTGCGCGGGCCTTTTGCTTTGGATGATGCCATGACCGACGTAAGCCTGCCCACCTTTGATGAAATCGCCGCTGCCGCCGCCGACATCGCGGCAGAGACGATCCGCACGCCTGTGCTTTCCCTGACCTCTGACCGCTGGCGCGGGATTTTGCCGGATGCGGCTAGCATCACGGTCAAGCTAGAGCTGTTTCAGCAGGCCGGATCGTTCAAGGCGCGCGGTGTTTTGCTGGGCCTGCGTCGGCTCGACGCGGTGCAGCGGCGCGTTGGCGTGGTGGCAGCGTCTGGCGGCAATCACGCGCTGGCGGTCAGCTGGGCGGCGCAGGCGGCAGGCGTCAGCGCCCGGATCGCCATGCCATCCACGGTGGACCCGCTGCGTATCGAAGGTTGCCGCGCGATGGGGGCCGAAGTCACGCTGTGCGACGACATGCCCGCCGCCTTTGCCGAAATGGACCGCGTTGTCGCGCAAGAGGGACGCGCGATCCTGCATCCGTTTGACGGCGCGCATATGACCCTTGGCGCGGCCGTCTGCGGCGCGGAATACGCGGCCCAAGCCCCCCAGATTGACACGCTGGTCGTGCCTGTGGGCGGCGGCGGCTTGATCGGCGGGCTGGGGCATGGGTTTAAACTGGCGAACCCTGCTGTGCAGGTGATCGGGGTGGAACCGACCGGCGCTGACAGCATGACTCGCAGCCTTGCGGCAGGCCATCCGGTTGCGCTGGACAAGATCGCCACGATTGCTGACAGCCTGAGTGCACCCAAGGCGATGCCTTATTCCTTTGCCGTGGCGCAGCAGGTTGTGGACCGCATGGTGCACGTGACGGACGCGCAGATGCGCGCCGGCATGGGGCATTACATGGACGTGCTGCGTCTGCTGGCGGAACCCGCCTGCGCCGCGTCCCTTGCCGCAATCTGCGGGCCGCTGCGGGATGAATTGGCTGGAAAGCATGTGGGCATCATCGCCTGCGGGTCCAATGTGTCTGTGGCGCGGTGGCAGACGGTGATGGCCGGGTAGGGCGGAACAATGCGCCCGCGCGGATCGTTGGTTTCCCAAGTGATAACCAAAGGAGATCCGAGCATGACACAGATCAAAAATGGCACATGGGTTGTGGTGGCTGATGGCGAAAAGGCACTCTTTTTGCGCAACATCACCGACGGGACCAACCCAAACCTAGAGGTGATCCGCAAAGAAGAGCAGGATAACCCCAAGGATATCGACCAATCCGCCAACCGCCCCGGCCGCGTTGGCCAATCCGCCAATCCGGGCAAGTCGGCCTATGACGACACCGATTGGCACGAGCTGGCCAAGGACCGCTTTGCCGCCGATCTGGCAGATATCCTGTATGAACGCGCCCATAAGGGCAAATTCGACAGCCTTGTGCTGGTCGCCAGCCCCGGCGTGCTGGGCGAATTGCGCGGGCAGTTGCATCAGGAAGTCACCGACAAAATCGTCGGAGAGATCCCCAAGACCCTGACCAACCATCCGGTCAAGGATATCGAGGACATCGTGAAGGCCGACCTCGTCGCCTAAACCGACCTTGTCGCACCAACAGATCAGAGGCCGCCTGCGAAACACGCGGGCGGCCTTGTCGTTTCGCCTTGTGACCGCCGCCGATTTCGAAGCAGATGGGCGCGACTGATCAAGGCCATTCCCATGCGATTTTCCCCAAGCGTTCAAGGCGTGCTCGCCCTTATTCTGGCCTGCACGGTCTGGGGGCTGTCACCGCTGTATTATCACCTGCTGGCCCACGTCCCCCCGCTAGAGGTGCTGTGCTATCGCACGGTCTGGTCGCTGATATTTCTTGGCGCATTGCTGGCGGTGCAGGGGCGGCTGGGGCTGGTTGGGGCCGCATTGCGCGACCGGCGCACCATGTTGCTGATCGTGGCCTCTGCTGTGACCATCTCTTTGAATTGGTTCGGCTTTATCTACAGTATTTCCATCGGCAACGCGCTAGAGGCGTCGCTGGGCTATTACATCTTTCCGCTGGTCGCCGTGGTGCTGGGCTGGCTCGTGTTTCGCGAAAGCCTAAGCCGGGCGCAGATCGCGGCCGTCCTGCTGGCCGCTGTCGCCGTGATCGTGCTGACAATCGGCCTTGGCGTCGCGCCGTGGATCGCGCTGGGGCTGGCGCTGACCTTTGGGGCCTACGGCGTGCTGAAAAAGGGCCTTGATCTGGGCGGCGTGGTGTCGGTCACGGCAGAGGTCGCGGTGCTGGCCCCGCTGGCGCTGCTTTGGCTAATCTTTCGCGGCACCGAAATTGGCAATCACGCGATGAACTGGCCCGATATGGCGCTGCTGGCGCTATCGGGCATCCTGACTGGGGTGCCGCTGATCCTGTTCAGTTTTGCCACGCGGCGGCTGCGGCTGTCGACGGTCGGCCTGCTGCAATACCTGAACCCGACGCTGCAATTTGGCTGCGCCGTGCTGTTCTTTGGCAATGTGCTGACGCCGTGGCACGCCATCGCCTTTCCCATGATCTGGGCGGCGTTGGCGCTGTATTCGGTGTCCACTATCGCCGCGGATCGCCGCGCACGGCGACGGGCGCGGGCGGTGATCTGACCGCGCAAATGTGTGTTGCGCGCGCCATCGCTTGAAATCCTTGCGCCGACGGACGCTTGCAGCGGCCACCGCTTTGCGCCAGCCTGTCTTTGGGCGGGATTTCGCCAAGACGGGATCGCTGGGGGGCGAAGGATTATGGCAAATAACACAGCACGGTTGATTGGCGGCGCAGGGGCGGCGGTGGCGCTGGCCGTCTTCGTGATCGCGCTTTTCCCCCGCGATGTGCCGCAGGTGGACGATGGGCCCGCTGCCGCGCCAGCTCAAGCGGCAGACACCGTGCCAGAGGCCGCGCCTGTGATGCAGGCGGCTGGCCCCACCGTCGATACCTTTTTGCTAGGCCCGGACGGGGTCGCGGTTGTCGCTGGCCACGCCGCGCCGGGCGCTGAAGTCACCTTGCTGCTAGAGGGAGAGGCGATTGCAACCGCGACCGCCGACGGCGCGGGCAGTTTTGCCACCACGGCAGAGGTTACGGCATCGGATACGCCTCGCAGCCTGACATTCGCTGAAAACGGCGCGGCCCCCAGCGGTGAAGCTGTGCTGGTCCGCCCCGGCACCGGCGCACCAGTAGAGCCAGTTGCGGTCGCAGAGGCTGAGGCTGAAATTGCCGAAGCGCCGGTCGCGGAAACTGCGGTGCCATCAGAGCCAGCAGAGGCCGCCGTCGCTGAGGCCGCGCCAACCGCGACGGAAACCCCTGCCATCGCCAGTGCAGATGCGCCTGCCGCAGCAGAGGCGACCGCGGCCGTCGCAGAGGCCCCCGCGCAACCCACCGTCGTTGTTGATAATCAAGGCGCGCGGGTCTTGGGGCCGGGGCCGCAGGTTATGGACCGCGTCGCGCTGGACGCGATCACCTATGACACGGCTGGCGGTGTGCAATTGGCGGGGCGCGCGCCCGGCGATGGGAACTTGCAGGTCTATGTCGATAACGAACCTGTCGTCGCTGGCCCCGTGGGCCCGCAAGGCGACTGGCGCGTGACCCTGCCGGACATCAACGCTGGTACCTACACGCTGCGCATCGACGAAGTCGCACAGGACGGCACCGTCGCCAGCCGCGTGGAAACGCCATTCCGGCGCGAGGAGCCGGGCAATGTCGCCGCGCTTCAAGGGGATACGGGCGCTGCCACGCAGACCGTGCAACCGGGCAATACGCTTTGGGCGATTGCCCGCGACAACCTTGGCGACGGCATCATGTATGTCGATCTTTTTGCGGCGAACGCCGATCAAATCCGTGATCCTGACCTGATCTATCCGGGGCAGGTCTTTGTTATCCCGGGCCGCTAGGGCGCTGGCCATCGCCCGCCCACCTGCCTAGGTAAGGGCATTAGCCAAGGAATTTTCATGCGCCGCCTGTCCAAAACCGATGCCAATTTCGACCCCAACGCCAAAATCGAAGGCTGGAACGTCATCAGCCGGGTTGCGCCATACCTTTGGCCCGCGGGCGACAAGAACACCAAAATCCGCGTTGTTGCCGCCATCAGCGTCCTGCTGGTTGCCAATGCCATCGCCGTCGGCACGCCGTTTTTATACAAAGCCGCCGTCGATGCGCTGGCGGCAGAGGCGCGGGATGATACGTGGCTGATCGCCCTTGGCGCGGTTTGGCTGACCGTGCTTTACGGCGTATCGCGGCTGGCCACGACGGGCCTGACGCAGTTGCGCGACGTGATTTTTACCCCGGTTGGCCAGCGGGCGCTGCGCACATTAGCGCTGGAAACCTTCACCCATATTCATCGCCTCTCCATGCGCTATCACATCACGCGCAAGACGGGCGGGCTGTCCCGCATCATCGAGCGGGGCGTCAAAGGCGTTGATTTCCTGATGCGCTTCCTCATCTTCTCGATGGGGCCGCTGCTGTTGCAGCTGATCATGATTTCCGTGGTTTTGTTCTTTAATTTCGACGTCTGGTATATGGTCGTCGTGGTCGTCACGATCGCGCTTTACGTTTGGTTCACCTTTGCGGTGACAGAATGGCGCGTGAAGATCCGCAAGGTGATGAACGATCAAGACACCGACGCCAACCAAAAGGCGATCGACAGTCTGCTGAACTTTGAGACTGTGAAATACTTTGGCGCAGAGCGGTGGGAAGCCGCGCGCTATGACGGCGCGATGAAGCAGTATGAAACCGCTGCAGTGCGCACAAACTATAGCCTCGCGTTTTTGAACTTTGGCCAATCGCTGATTATCACAGCGGGTCTGGTGATCGTTATGGTGATGGCCGCGATGGGCGCGCAGGCGGGCAATCTGACCGTCGGCGATTTCGTCATGGTGAACGCCTATATGATCCAGATCACGATGCCGCTGAACTTCCTCGGCACCGTTTACCGCGAAATTCGCCAAGCCTTGATCGATATGGGCGGCATGTTCGACCTGCTGGAACAACCAGCAGAGGTCGTGGACAAGCCCGGTGCCGCCGCGCTGAAGGTCACCGGCGGCCAAGTCACATTGCGCGATGTGCATTTTGGCTATGACGCGGCGCGCCCCATTTTAAAAGGCGTCGATCTGGACGTGCTGCCGGGGCAAACCGTGGCGATTGTTGGCTCTTCTGGGTCTGGCAAGTCGACGATTGGGCGGCTGCTGTTCCGGTTCTATGACGTGACCGGCGGGGCCATGCTGATCGACGGGCAGGACGTGCGCGACGTGACGCAGGAAAGCCTGCACGCGCAGATTGGCGTCGTGCCGCAGGATACGGTGCTGTTTAACGACACGGTCCACTACAATATCGCTTACGGTCGCCCAGGCGCGAGCGAGGCTGAAATCCGCGAGGCGGCGCGGGCGGCCAATATCCACGACTTTATCATGAGCCTGCCCGACGGCTATGGCACGACCGTGGGCGAGCGCGGGCTCAAGCTGTCGGGCGGCGAAAAGCAGCGCGTTGGCATTGCGCGCACCTTGCTGAAGAACCCACCGATCCTGCTGCTGGACGAGGCGACGAGCGCCCTTGATACCGATACAGAGCGGGAAATTCAGCGAGAACTGCGCCAGATGGGGCAGGGCCGCACGGTCATCACCATCGCGCACCGCCTGTCCACCATTCAGGACGCCGACCGCATTGTTGTCCTTGAGGATGGCGAGATCGTCGAGACCGGCACCCACGACGCGCTGCTGGCGCAGGCTGGCCGCTATGCCCATCTGTGGAATCGCCAAAGCGAGGAAGAGGACGCGGCGTGAGCGCCAAAGACTATCCCACAACGCCTGACGGGCGCTATTTCGTGGCAAAAGGCCGGATGTGGCGCAAAACGAACCCGGCGCTGGATGACACCGCGCGGCGGGCTGCGGTCAAGGCGCTGATGCAGGCGCGCCGCGGCGTTGGGCAGGCGGATAGCGAAGATGCCACCCGCGCGGCCCGTGATAAAGTGGACGCAGCCAAGCGGGCCTTGGGCGAGCGCGGGCCGGTCTGGTGGGACGACGGTGCCCCGGACGAGGGCGGCAAACATCCCAAAAACACCAGCTATGCGGATTGGTGGGCGGGGCTGGATGCGGGGACGCAGCAGGTTGGCCTAAGCTGACCCTGTGCGCTATCGCGCAGAGCGGCCGCAGGCGCGGGCGATTGCGCGGCGCGGGGACGCAGCGTAGCTATGGCAAAACCACCCATAGATCAGGACGTTTCCATGTCACTTTTTCATATGGCCCTGATCCTGGGCCTTTTGTCTGCTGTCGGCCCCTTTGCGATCGACATGTATTTGCCCGCGATGCCCGCCCTTGCGGCGTCGCTGGGTGTCACTGAAACCGCGGCGCAGCTGACATTAACCAGCTATTTCGTCGCCTTCGGTTTGGCGCAGCTGGTCTATGGCCCGTGGTCGGACCAGTCGGGGCGCAAGCGGCCTTTGTACGCGGGTCTGGCCATTTTCATTGTCGGCAGCACCATGGCGGCGCTGGCACCGACAATCGGCGCTTTGGTCGCGGCCCGCGCGGTGCAAGGCATCGGCGGCGCAGTACTGATGGTCGTGCCGCGCGCCGTCATCCGCGACTCGGCGACAGGCACTGACGGGACCAAGATGATGGCCATGGTCATGCTGGTGATCTCGGTCTCGCCGATGCTGGCACCCTTGGCGGGCTCTGGTCTGATCCAATTGGGCGACTGGCGCCTGATCTTCTGGGTGCTGTGCGGCGCGGCGGTTGTCGCCTTGCTGATCACGGGCTTTGCCTTGCCTGAAACACTGGCCCCGGCGCAGCGCCAAAAAATCCACATGGGATCATTGCTGGCCAGCGCTAAGGTGCTGTTGACGGACCCGGTGTTCATGGGGCTGACCTTCATCGGCGGCTTTGGCATGGCGAGCTTTTTCGTCTTCATCGCCTCTGCGTCCTTTGTTTACGTCGACCAGTTCGGCCTGACGCCAACCGGCTTTTCGCTGGCCTTTGCGATCAACGCCGTGGGCTTCTTTTCCGCCAGCCAAGCTGCGGGCCCGCTGGGCGAACGGTTTGGCATCGTGCGCCTGATGCGCTGGGGCGTGATGGGCTTTGCTGGCTTTGCCGTTGCCTTGCTGGCGCTGGTGCTGGCGGGCTTTGTGTCGCTGCCGATCATCGTGGCGGGCCTGTTTTTGGCGAACGCCTGCCTTGGCCTTGTGATCCCGACGACGATGGTCATGGCGCTGGACGCCCATGGCCGGATCGCGGGCCTCGCATCCAGCCTTGGCGGCACGCTGCAGATGGTGGCTGGCGGCGTGATGATCGCGCTGACGGGTCTGTTTTTTGACGGCACCGCGCTGCCGATGGTCGCGGCGATTGCGCTGTGCGCTGTCGCGGCCTTGGTGCTGGCGCTGATGACGCTGGGCCGGGTGTCGCGCGCGCAGATGGTCTGACCCCACGCCTTAACCGCAACTTAAAGGCCCGGGCGCAAATCGCGTCCGGGCCTTTTTGCTGTGTTATTCGGCAGCGCGCACCGTCTTCGGGCGGGGTTTGGGTTCATCGTCCAGCCAGATCAGCTCGGTCGAGGTCATCTTGGCCGCCGACCTTGCCAGCGCCCAGTCCTGCGCCGCGCGGCCCGACCGCCCGCCGGTCAGCGCCGCAATCCCGCGTCCGGCCATGGCAACGTAGGTCGACAGCCAGACCCGCAGCGCCAGCATCGCGGGGGTAAAGACCAGCGTCAGCACTGTCGCGATGCCAAGGCCAAAGACGACGGCCGTCGCCAACTGTTTCCACCACAGCGCCGTTGGGCTGTCGATGGTATAGCCGCCTTGCATAAAGTCGAGGCTGAGGCCGAACATCATCGGCGCAAGGCCCGCCATGGTGGTGATCGTGGTCAGCAGAACGGGCCTGATGCGATCCTCTGCCGTGCGGACGATAGCGGTTTGGCGCGGCATATAGGCTGCGTATTCTTGGTAAGTGTCGATCAGGATGATGTTGTTGTTCACCACGATCCCCGCCAGCGCGACGATGCCCGTGCCGGTCATGATGATCGAAAACGCCTGATCCATCACCAGCATGCCCACCAGCACGCCGGCCACGGACAGCACGACCGCCAGCAGCACCAGCACGGCGTTATAAACGCTGTTGAACTGCGCCAGCAGGATGATGAACATCAGCATCAGCGCGCCGGAAAAGGCGGTTTGCAAGAAGGCGCCGCTTTCGGCCTGATCCTCTTGATCGCCGGTCCATTCCCAGGCGACGCCAGCGGGCAGGGGGGCGGTGTCCAGCCAATCGGTCAGGGTGGCAATGCGTTCGTTCGCGGTCAGCACTTGCAGGGTCAGATCGCCCTCTGCCACCAAGGCCTGCGCGGCGTCGTCTGCGTCATAGCGCGCTTGCGGCATGGCGGTGACGACGCCGTCGCCCCCCTTCAGCACGACCATGTCGGATGCCACGCCGGCCTTGACGTCAAAGTAGCGCTGTTGGTCCACGCGGTCGATTTGCGCCAGTTTTGGCACCGGCTGGCGCGTGGTAAAGTTGGACAGCGGCACGAGCCCCTGATCGGTGCGGACTTTCAGCGTATCAAGCGTGGACAGCACGCGGTCTTTTTCAGGCAGGCGTGCGCGGATCTCGATCTCTTCATCAGAGCTGTCGACGGGCATCGTGTCCAGCAGGATGCCGCGCGTGACCAATTGCACCATGCCGCCGACGGCCATGACGTCCGCGCCGTACCGGCCAGCGGCACGGGTATCGACGTCGATCTGCCAGTCGATGCCGGGCAGGGGGCGGGTGTCTTCGACCTGCGTCAGGCCCGGCGTTGCGTCGAACATTTCCCGCACGACGGCGGCGGCGTTGCGCAGGGCGTCCCAATCGTCGCCTTTGAGGCGCAGGTGCACGGGTTTGCCCGATGCGGGGCCACGCGCTTGGGCCAGGATTTCGGTCTGGATGCCGGGGATCAGGGCAAGCTGGGTTTCAAGTTCCGAGATCACCAGATCGCCGTCCAGTTCGGGGCGGTCGGCGCGGTCCTCCCACGGGATCGTCTCGAACTGGACTTGACCAATCGTGTCGCGGGGGGCGGTTGCGCCGCCGGTGTTGGAGTTCAATCCCCCTTCGCCCGCGAAGGCAAAGGCGGTGTCGACGCCGGGGTGGGCAAGGACGACCTGTTCGACCTGCGCGACCAGCCCGTCCTTTTCGTTCAGCGACAGGTTGCCGCGTGCGCGGACATAGACGATGGCCTGTTCGGGTTCGGATTCGACAAAGAATTCAACGCCGTTGTTGTTTTTGCCAAAGTAGCCAAAGGTCCAGATGACAAAGCCCAGAACGGCGGCAATCGTGACCAGCGGCATGATCGGATTGCCGGTCAAAAAGGCGATCAGGTGGCCAAAGGGCGTGCGGCGATAGCCTGCGTTGATGCGTTTTGGCGCGCGGGTGATCTTCGCCGCGCCCATGGTGATCGCCAGCGCCATTGCGCCAAAGGTGAACAGCACCATGCCGGGCAGGGCGGCGGACAGTCCAGCGACAGGGGATGCGTTGCCGGACAAATACCCGGGGTTCAGCGTCAGCATCGCGCCGGTAAAGACGATCAGCATCGCCACTGGCACAAGGCCCGCGCGGACCATCCACGGCAGGGGCCGCAGGCGGGCAGAGGCATGATCAAAGGCACGGCTGACGCGCCCGGTGACGCCGCCCAAGACGGGCAGATAGACCAGCGTCACAACCAGCGCGGCGGATAGCACAAAGATCAGCGTGACGGGCAACATGCCCATGAACTGCCCCGGCACGCCGGGCCAGAACAGCATGGGCAGGAACGCGCAAAGCGTTGTCGCGGTGGATGAAATGATCGGCCAGAACATGCGTTTGGCCGCTTCCGTATAGGCGTGCATCGGGCCGGTGCCTTCGGCAATCCTGCGGTCGGCGTATTCGACCACGACGATGGCCCCGTCCACCAGCATACCGACGGCCAAAATCAGGCCGAACATGACGATGTTGGAAATGGTGATGCCCATGACCGCCAGCAGCGCAAAGCACAAAAGGAACGACGTCGGGATCGCAAAGCCGACCAGCAGCGCAGGCCGTGTGCCAAGGGCGGCAAGGACCACGATCATCACCAGCGCGATGGCCGTCAGAACGGATCCTTCAAGCTGGCTGACCATAGAGGCCACGCCGCGTGACTGGTCGTTGCTGGCCCCCACATCGACGGCTTGCTGCACGGCCTCTGGCCAGGTGGCACGCTCTGCCGCGATGGCTTCGCGCACCAAAGCGGCGGTGTCGATCAGGTTAAAGCCTTTGCGTTTGACGACCTGCAAGGCGACGGTAGTGACGCCGTTGAACCGGGCGGTGCCGGCGCGATCCTCAAACGTCAGGCGAATGTCGGTCAGATCGCCCATCGTCACGACGCGGTCGCCGTTGCGCTTGACGGGCAGCTCGTAGACATCGGCGGCTTCGGTAAAGGACGACGGGATTTTGACGGCAAAGCTGCCTTGCGCGCTTTCAACTTCGCCTGCGGCGATCAACAGGTTGTTGTTGTTCACCACGCTGATCAGCTCGCCTGCGGTGACGTCGTAGGCTTCTAGCCGCAGGGGATCGATCACGACCTCCAGCATCTCGTCCCGTTGGCCAGCAAGGCCAGCTTCGAGCACGGCGTCGATGCCTTCGATGCGGTCTTGCAGGCTGCGGGCAAGGCGCAGCAGGGTGCGTTCGGGCACGTTGCCGGTCAGGTTAACGATCAAGATCGGAAATTCGGAAAAGTTGATTTCGTTGACGGAATATTGGTCGGCGCCGGCGGGAAACTTCGCCTCTGCCGCGTTCATCGCGTCGCGCACGTCAGCCAGAACCTGCGTTTTGTCCCAGCCGAATTCGAATTCCAGCGCGACCCCGGCGTAGTTTTCCGACGCGGTCGAGGACATGGTTTTCAGACCGTCCAGCGAGGACAGCTCAGTCTCCATCGGTTTGACCAGCAGGGTTTCGCTGTCGGCGGCAGAGATGCCGGGGAAGGGTACAGAGACGAAAATCGCCGGGATTTCGATATCCGGCTCACCCTCTTTCGGCAGGCTGGCATAGGCGAAACCGCCCGCCAATAGGGACAGCGCGATAAAGGCGATGACCATGCGCGCCCGGGCCGCGGCCCAGTCGACAAGGCCGATCATGGCTGAACCTGCGCATAGGTCGGCAGAACCGCGACGTCGTCGCTGACGAAATCTTGGCCGACGGTGATGATATTGACCGTATCGGGCAGATCGGTCAGCCAGACGCCGTCCACCGTGTCGCGCAGCAAAGTGACAGGGGCGAACTGCGCGGTGCCGTCAGCGGCCACGGTGCGCACGCCAAGGTCCCCGTCGTCGTTCAGGGTCAGCGCCGATTGCGGCACCAGATGCGCCAGCGCGCCGTTCGATGCGATGATGATTTCCGCCGTTTGCCCGTCGCGGATCGCAAGGTCGGGGTTTGGCACGGTGACTTCGACGCGAAAGGTGCGCGTGGTTTCATCCGCGACGCGCGATACAAAGGTGACTTTGCCCTGCGCTGCGCCGCCAGAGGCAAGCTGCGCGCGCACATCAGCGCCCATGGTGACGCGGTCGACGTCCAGTTCGGGCACGAAGCCGACCAGCTTGATCGGGTCGATCTGCACGATGGTCGCGCAGGCATTGCCGGTTTGCAGCAAGGTGCCAAGCTCTGCCGTGTCGGTGTCCAGCAGGCCCGCGAAGGGCGCGGTGATGGTCAGGCGGTCGATGTCGCGGGTGACGACGGCGACGGCGGCAGTTGCAGCCTCGATCCCGGCTTCGGCGCTGGTGATGGCGGAATTGGCGCGCTGGATGCCCGCGCTGGCGGCTTCGCGCTGCGCCTCTGCGCTGACCAAACGGGTCTGGGACGCGAATCCGCCCTCGTTCAACTGGCGTGCTGCATTCACATTGATGTCAGCTTCGCGGATGCGGGCCTCTGCTTCGGCGAGCGAGGCTTGCGCCTCTGGCACGCGGCTTTGCGCCTCTGACAGGCGGGCCTGCGCCTCTGCCAACTGGCTGTCACGGGTGCCGGGATCAAGGCGGCACAGGGTGTCGCCAGCGGTCACAAAGGTGCCCTTGCGCAGCGGATCAGAGGTGACGCGCCCTGCGGTTTCCGTGGCGATGGTGACCTGGCGTGCAGCTTCTGTCCGGCCGCGCAGGATCACGGCGCTATCGACGGTCTGGGCCGTTGATTTCATGGCGACAACGCGCACGCCGCTGGGGGTGTCTTGGACGGGTTCGGCCTGCGGCGCGGGGGCCGCTGCTTCGGGTGCGCGGCCTGCAAAAGTCAGAAGGGTATCGCGTTCAAACACGACGAAATACAAAGCGATAGAGACGATAATCGCGATCAGCACTGGCACGAGTTTCATTGTGGTCCTTTACCTCTGAAACAGGGCGGCAGCGATGCAAGATCATATGCCGCCGCTACGTTAAGGGACAATGAACGCCGCCTCAAGTCTGCTGGATGGCCCCGCAAGCGGCACATTCACGCAGGCGGCAACGGCGCGGGTCTTGGCAATCCGGGGCGCTTCACGTTAAGAAGCTGCCAACATCACCGCCCCAACGGGCGGCGGACGCGGGGGACGGTCATGAGCGATAGCGACAGTTTTATCAATGAAGTCAGTGAAGAGGTGCGCCGCGACCGCCTGTTCGGCCTGATGAAACGCTATGGCTGGATTGCCATCGTGATCGTCGTTCTGCTGGTGGGCGGCGCGGCGTGGACCGAATACAGCCGTGCGCGCGACGCGGCGCAGGCAGAGGCCGCTGGCGATGCCTTGCTGGATGCCCTGTCTAATAGCGATCCCGAGGCACGTGCCGCTGCGCTGGACGGCCTGTCGCCGGACGGCGGCGCAGGGGCGGTCAGCCTGCTGATCGCTGCGGCCGCACAAGAAGAAGCTGGCGATTTGGACACCGCAGTTGCGTCGCTTGATGCGCTGGCAGCCCGCACGGATGTGCCGGCCATTTACCGCGATCTGGCCAGCTTTAAGGCGGCCATGCTCGACGCTGGCACTGATCCTGCTGCACGCCGCACGCGGCTAGAGGCGCTTGCGAACCCCGGTAAGCCTTTTGCGCTGCTGGCGCAGGAACAGCTGGCTTTGGCCGATCTGGCGGCGGGCGAGCGTGATGCAGCCATCACCCGCCTGAACGCGATCATCCAAGACGCGGGCGTCAGCCAAGGCTTGCGTGACCGCGTCCAAACCCTGATGGTATCGCTGGGGGCCCCGCTGCCTGACGCACTTCCATCCGGCGATGCGGCTGCCGTTGCGGCCCCTGACGCTACTTCGACCAACCCGTGAAAGGGAACCGCGCCGTGACATCCAAGACCCTGTCGATCAGCCTTTTGGCGCTTGTTGCCCTGTCCGCCTGCGGCGAAAAGGATATCATCCTGCCCGGCACGCGCGAGCCGATCCGCGCCGAGGCGACGCAAGTCAACCGCGCGCTGCCGATCAGCTTTGCGGCGCCTGTGGCGAATGCCAACTGGACCCATCGCAATGGCGGGGCCGACCACAATAGCCCGCAGCCGGCGCTTGGTGGATCGCTCAGCCAGATTTTCGCTGTCGATATCGGTGAAGGCGACAGCAAGGGCGCGCGTATCACGGCGGACCCGGTTGTCGCGAACGGCATCGTTTATACGCTGGACGCGCGCAGCCATGTGACGGCGACCACGACCGGCGGCGCTGCTGTGTGGAGCGCGGATATCACCCCGCCGACAGATACGCGCAGCGATGCGTCGGGCGGCGGTCTGGCCTTTGGATCCGGGCGTTTGTTTGTGTCCACTGGCTACGGCACGCTGACCGCACTGGACCCGGCCACGGGCGGCGTGATCTGGGTGCAGGAACTTGACGCGCCGGGCACATCTGCGCCAACGGTTGTGGGCGATCTGGCCTATGTCGTCAGCCGCGACAGCCGCGCTTGGGCGATTGATGTGACCAACGGCCGGATTCGCTATCAGCTGAGCGGTATTCCGTCGACCACGTCCTTTGCGGGCGGCGCTGGCCCGGCGGTGACGGATGATCTGGCGGTTTTCCCGTTCTCGTCTGGTGAAGTCATGGCGGTCTTTCCGCAGGGCGGCATTCAGCGTTGGTCTTCGGTGATCAGCGGCGACCGTCCCGGTCAGGCTGTTGGCGATCTGTCGGACATCGGCGGCGATCCGGTGATTGACGGTGACCGCGTTTACGTCGGCAACTTTTCCGGTGTGACCGTCGCGCTGGATAGCGCATCCGGCGAACGGATCTGGACCGCAGGCGAAGGCGCAGCAGGTCCTGTGTGGCCAGCGGGCAATTCGGTGTTCATGGTCAACGACCTGAATGAACTGGTGCGCCTAGATCGCGACACAGGCGAATCCATTTGGCGCACAACCCTGCCGGACTTTGTCGAAACCGGATCGTTCCTGCGCAAAGGCCGCACGGTCTATGCGCATTTCGGGCCGATCATGGCGGGCAATCGGCTTGTTGTGGCGTCCTCTGACGGGCAGCTGCGGTCGTTCGATCCGACCTCTGGCGCGCTACTGGGCAGCGTCGCTTTGCCCGGCGGTGCGGCCTCTGCTCCTGCGATTGCGAACGGCGTGCTTTACGTCGTAAACAAGAACGGGCAACTGCTGGCTTTCCGTTAAGGGCAAAGCGGTGTATGGCCCGCCTCTGACTATAGCCGGAGCCTGTGCGCCATGACCTTTACCCTTGCCCTTGTGGGCCGACCCAATGTCGGCAAATCCACCCTGTTCAACCGTCTGGTGGGCAAAAAGCTTGCCTTGGTGGATGACCAGCCCGGCGTGACACGCGATTTGCGTGAAGGGCCGGGGCGCATTGCCGACATTAAGTTCACGGTGATCGACACCGCCGGTCTGGAAATGGCCACGGACGAATCGCTGCAGGGCCGGATGCGCAAGCTGACGGAACGCGCAGTCGAAATGGCCGATGTCTGCCTGTTTATGATCGACGCCCGCGTCGGCGTTCTGCCGGCCGACCGGATTTTCGCCGACATTCTGCGCAAGAAAAACGCCCATGTCATCCTTGCCGCCAACAAAGGCGAGGGCCGGGCCGCTGATATCACCATCCTAGAGGCTTATGCCTTGGGACTGGGAGAGCCGATCCGCCTGTCCGCCGAACACGGCGAGGGTATGGGAGAGCTGATGGACGTGCTGCGTCCGTTGTCCGAAGAGTTCGAGGAGCGCGCCAAGGCCGATCTGTCCTTTGCGCCGGAAACGGATGTGGGCGTCGACGACGAAGACCCCGATGCGCCCCGCGTGCCAACACGCGCCAAGCCGCTGCAAATTGCCGTTGTGGGCCGCCCGAACGCAGGTAAATCCACGCTGATCAACAAGATCATCGGCGAAGAGCGTCTGCTGACCGGGCCTGAGGCCGGGATCACCCGCGACGCGATTTCGGTCATGACCGAATGGGCCGGGCCGGACGGTGTGGGCGTGCCGATGCGGATTTTCGACACCGCTGGTATGCGCAAAAAGGCGCGGATCAACGAAAAGCTGGAAAAGATGTCGGTCAGTGATGGCCTGCGTGCGGTCAAGTTCGCCGAAGTCGTGGTCGTGCTGCTGGACGTGGATATTCCGTTTGAACAGCAGGACTTGCGCATCGCCGACTTGGCAGAGCGTGAAGGCCGCGCCGTCGTGATCGGGGTCAACAAGTGGGACACCGAGGACGACAAGCAGGACAAGCTGCGCGAGCTGCGTGAAGAATTCGCCCGCCTGCTGCCACAGCTGCGCGGCGCGCCGCTGGTGACTGTGTCCGCGAAAACGGGCAAGGGTCTGGACCGTCTGCAACAGGCGATCATGAAGGCCTATGACGTTTGGAACCGCCGCGTGACGACCGCGCAGCTGAACCGCTGGCTGACGGGCATGCTGGAACAGCACCCGCCACCCGCACCGGGCGGCAAGCGGATCAAGATGCGTTATGCGACTCAGGTGAAAACCCGTCCGCCGGGCTTTGTCGTCATGACTTCGCACCCTGATTTGGTGCCGGCGTCTTATTCGCGCTATCTGGTCAACGGTTTGCGCGATGACTTTGACATGCCGGGTGCACCGATCCGCCTGACGCTGCGCGATCAGGGCGACAAGAACCCCTATAAGGGCAAAAAGTCGTCCCAGCCGTCACGTCTGAGCAAGCACAAAAAGGCGCCGGGCCCTGATCGGTAGGACCTAATTGGTTATGACAGGGTCCGCGGTGTGCGCGGGGCCTGCATCGCCATCACGCACAGCAGAATAACGATGCCTGTGATGGCCAGCGCGGTGACGACAAAGTTCGCCATGCCGTTGGCCACACAAATCCCCACCAGCGCCCAGACAACGGCCACGATATAGGTCGACGATTCGACGCGGCGATAGGTGGCGATCGCCACGGTCAAGGCTGCGATAATCCCGGCGATGGCCCAGCCATAGCTGTCAAACCCGATGTTGTAGCCCGCCAGCGTTGTCGCCAGCGACACAAAGCTGGCCGCTGTCAGCCACCCTGCATAAAGCCCGACCGGCCCGCGCACCCACCAGCGATCCTGCACCGGGCTGCGGATGAGCGCCGCAATCGCAGCGCCCGCCATGATGAAAATCGTGATCGTCGCCAAGATAACGCTGACCTGCGCGATCAGCAGCCATGGCACGCCAACCGCAAGGCTGATGCACAGCGGCAACCGGGCCGTGTCCCAGTCCACGTCGTCCTTGCGATACATCACGCCATAAATCGACGAGGCGATCAGCCAAAGGTAAATCGGCCCCCAGATCGCAAAGGCATAACCCGCCGGTTGGACCGGCGGGTTGATCTGCGGATTGGGCAGCATGTCAGATGCAAAGCCTGCAAAGTCGCCCGAAAAAAACGGGGCGACCGCGAAGGCAAGGCTCAGTGCGAACGTGAGATAAGCAAGACTATGTTTCATACTCAGCCAACGCGGCCCGCGCCCTTATTGTTCAGCGCGGCGTTAGATTAAATCGCCTGTTGCCGAAATCGTGTTTTTGCCGCCCAGATAGGGGTGCAAAACGGCGGGCAAAACAACCGACCCATCAGCCTGCTGGCCGTTTTCCAGCACCGCGATCAATGTGCGTCCCACAGCAAGGCCAGAGCCGTTCAGCGTGTGCACAAATTCCGGCTTGCCACCATCCGCAGGCTTGAACCGCGCGTTCATGCGCCGCGCCTGATAATCGCCGCAGGTCGAGATGGAGGAGATTTCGCGGTAGGTGTCCTGACCGGGCAGCCACACTTCTAGGTCATAGGTGCGGCGCGCGCCTGCGCCCATATCGCCCGCGCAGAGCAGCATGGTGCGGTAGGGCAGTTCCAGCTTCTCTAGGATCGCCTCGGCGCATTGGGTCATGCGGGTATGTTCGGCGTCGCTTTCGTCCGGGTGGGTAATGCTGACCATCTCGACCTTTTCGAACTGGTGCTGGCGCAGCATGCCGCTGGTGTCGCGGCCCGCGCTGCCGGCCTCTGAGCGGAAGCACAGGGTGTGCGCGACATGGCGACGGGGTAGGGTGCCCGCGTCAACGGTTTCGCCATTCACAAGGTTGGTCAGCGTCACCTCTGCCGTGGGGATCAGCCACCAGCCGTTGGTCGTCTGATAGCTGTCCTCGCCGAATTTGGGCAGCTGGCCGGTGCCATACAGCATTTCTTCGCGCACGATGACGGGTGTGTTCGTCTCTGTCAGGCCATGTTCGTCCACATGGGTGTCCAGCATGAACTGCGACAGCGCCCGGTGGACGCGGGCCACCGCGCCGCGCAGCACGACAAAGCGCGAGCCGGACAGCTTGGCCCCAGCGGCAAAGTCCATGCCGGGCTGCACGGCGGGGATGTCGAAGTGTTCGACGGGCTTGAAGTCGAACGCGCGCGGGGTGCCGGTGCGCTTTTGCTCGACGTTGTCGTGTTCATCCTTGCCCGGCGGCACATCGGCGTAGGGCAGGTTGGGCAGGGCAATCAGAAGCTCATTAAGCCTCTTGTCGGCATCTGCCGCTACTTGGTTTAGCTCCACCATTTGAGCTTTTTCTTGATAAACTTCTTCACGAAATCTCTCGAATTCAGCCTCGTCGCCCTTGCTCTTGGCAATTCCCGCAGCCTTGGACAGCCCGTTAGCGGCCGCTTTTGCGTTTTCCGCCTGTTTGATCGCGGCGCGGCGGTCGGCATCAAGGGCCAGCAAAGCGCCGGACACCGGTGCGAGGCCGCGCAGGGAAAGGGCGGCGTCAAACGCGTCTGGAGTGTCGCGGATCATGCGAATGTCATGCATGTGTCTGGTCCTTGTTGTCGAAGTGTTCAGAGCGGGTATGCACCATTGGGGGCCTGCGTTGAAGGGGGGAAAGCCGCCCGCGCCCCCGCGATTGTGACCGCATAGGGGTGCATTCGCGCCGCCCGCCATTGACGCAAGGCATGATCGCCCCGATATCGCGGCAGACGTGCGCGGGTTGCGGTTGCCAATCGGGTGGCCCAGACCTAATGTGCCGCGACTTTGATGCGGGGCCATTGCCCTGCGCGACGAATAGAAAAGGAACCGCCATGCAGGGCAGCCAATCGCTTATTTTGATGATGATCATCTTCGGGATCATGTATTTCCTGTTGATCCGTCCCCAGCAGAAAAAGCTGAAAGAACATCAGGCGATGGTAAACGCGCTGCGCCGGGGTGACCGCGTCATCACGCAAGGCGGGATCATGGGCAAAGTGACTGCGGTGAACGAGGCCGACAAAGAGGTCGAAGTCGAAATCGCAGCCGGTGTGAAGGTCCGCGTCATCCGCTCGACCATCGCAACCGTCTTGAACAAGACCGAACCGGCAAAGTAAGCCGCGACACCTTTGGCCCAAGGGGCTTTGCTACATGCTGCACATTTCTGCTTATAAGCAGGTCATGATCTGGCTGACCGTTGTGGTTGGTCTGGCGCTGGCCCTGCCGAATGCCTTTTACTCTAGGGTTGAAACCCACAACGACGCGTTGGCGCAGGGGCAGGATGATACATCCTGGCCCGGCTTTATGCCGTCGGGGTTGGTGAACCTTGGGCTTGATCTGCGCGGCGGTGCGCATCTGTTGGCCGAGGTGCAGACCGCTGACGTCTATGCCACGATCATGGATGCCACCTGGCCAGAGGTGCGCGACGCGCTGGCGGCCGACCGGGACACGGTCGGTTTCGTCACCCGCGAGGCAAGCCGCCCGGACCAGCTGATCGTGCGGATTTCTGAACCCGCAGGGGCGGCGCGTGCGCTGGAAATCGTGCGCGGCTTGGCGCGGCCGATCACATCGCTGACCGGCGTTGGATCAACCGACATCGAAGTGGCTGGTAACGGTCCGATGCTGACGATCAATCTGTCGGACGCGGAAAAGCTGGCGGTCGATGACCGCACCATGCAGCAGTCCCTTGAAATCATTCGCCGCCGCATCGACGAAGTCGGCACGCGAGAGCCGACAATCCAGCGTCAGGGCGATACCCGTATTCTGGTCGAAGTCCCCGGCGTCGGATCGGCGCAGGAAGTCAAAGACATCATCGGCACCACCGCGCAGCTGACCTTTCAGCCTGTTATCGGCGGCGCGGGCAGCACCAGCGATCCGGTCAGCGCGGGCCAAGAAATCCTGCCAAGCGTAGATTCGCCCGGCACCTTCTATCTGCTGGATACAGCCCCCGTCGTCAGCGGCGAAGAGCTTGTGGATGCCCAGCCGTCGTTCGACCAGAACGGCCGCGCTGCGGTCAGCTTCCGCTTTAACGTAAGCGGCGCGCGTAAGTTTGGCGACTATACGCTGGACCATATCGGCGAGCCCTTTGCCATCGTGCTGGATAACGAAGTGATCAGCGCGCCGACCATTCAAAGCCATATCCCCGGCGGCTCTGGCATCATCACCGGCAATTTCACGGTCGAGGAATCGACTAACCTTGCCGTGCTGCTGCGCGCGGGTGCCTTGCCCGCCAAGCTGAACTTTCTAGAAGAGCGGACCATTGGCCCGCAGCTGGGGCAGGATTCGATTGATGCGGGTAAAAAGGCCGCGATGGTCGGTTCCGTGCTGGTCGTCGGCTTTATGTGGATGACCTACGGGCTGTTCGGCTTCTTTGCCAATATCGCGCTGATCATCAACATGGGCCTGATCTTTGGCGGCTTGTCGCTGCTGGGGGCCACGCTGACCCTGCCGGGTATCGCGGGCATCGTGCTGACCGTCGGCATGGCGGTGGACGCGAACGTGCTGGTGTTCGAGCGGATTCGAGAAGAGCTGAAGACCGCAAAGGGCCCCGCCCGCGCGATCGAGCTGGGCTATGAACGTGCACTGTCGGCCATCGTGGACAGTAACGTCACCACGCTGATCACCGCTTTCATCCTGTTCTACATGGGCTCTGGCCCGGTGCGCGGCTTTGCTGTCACGCTGGGACTGGGTATCATCACCTCGATCTTTACCGCGATTTTTGTCACGCGGTCGTTGATCGTCATCTGGTTCGCCTGGCGGCGTCCGAAAACAATCGAGGTCTAAGGCTATGCGTCTGCGTCTGATTCCCGACGATACCAAGATCAACTTTTTCGGCTTTGCCAAGGTCACCTTTGGCGGGTCCGTCGTGCTGCTTGTGCTGTCGATCGTCGCCTTTCTGGCCTTTGGCCTGAACTACGGCATCGACTTTAAGGGCGGCACCACGATCCGCACCGAAAGCACGCAAAGCATTGATGTCGGTGCTTACCGCGCTGCGCTGGAACCGCTGAACCTAGGCGATGTCGCCATCACAGAGGTGTTCGATCCCGGCTTTGGCGCCGACCGCAACGTTGCAGAGGTCCGCATCCAGGCCCAAGGCGACGCGGAAAGCATCGCGCCAGAAACCATCGCCGCGATGGAAGCCGCGCTGACGGCTGTTGATCCCAACGTGACATTCGCCTCTGTCGAAAGCGTCGGCCCGAAGGTGTCAGGAGAGCTTATTCAATCTGCGATCCTGTCCGTCGTCGGCGCGATCGGTGCTATCGTGATCTACATCTGGCTGCGCTTTGAATGGCAGTTCGCCGTGGGCGCGATTGTGGCGCTTGTGCATGACGTGGGCCTGACCATCGGTTTGTTTGCGCTGCTGCAGATCAAGTTCGATCTGGCGATCATCGCGGCGCTGCTGACCATCGTGGGTTATTCGATCAACGATACCGTGGTCGTGTTTGACCGGGTCCGCGAAAACCTGCGCAAGTACAAGATCATGCCTCTGATCGACATTCTGAACCTATCCGCGAACGAGACTCTGTCGCGCACCATGATGACATCGGGCACAACACTGCTGGCGCTGATCGCGCTGCTGGTGCTGGGCGGCGATGTGATCCGGGGCTTTGTGTTTGCGATTACTTGGGGCATCGTTGTCGGCACCTATTCGTCGATCTACATCGCGAAAAACATCGTGCTGATGCTGGGTGTTAAGCGCGATTGGTCCAAGAAAGACCCGCGCACCGTGGGTCGCTATGCCGACGTGGAAGGCAAATAAATGCGTCTGACCGAGATCACTTACGACAACGCGAAACCCATCGACGGCTATGGCCCCGGTTTCTTTCGTATTGGCGGCAAGGTGATCGAGGGGGCGGTGACCGTCATGCCGTCCGGCATCGCCAGCTGGGGCGGCTATGACGACACCGCCGCGCTGCTGGCGATGGCGGACAAGGTCGACGTGATCTTTGTCGGCACTGGCGCGGAAATCGCCCATCCGCCCGCCGCCTTTCGCGAAACGCTAGAGGCGGCGGGCCTTGGCGTGGAAACCATGGCATCCCCCGCCGCCTGCCGCACCTATAACGTGCTGCTTAGCGAAGGCCGCCGCGTCGCGCTCGCGCTGTTTCCGGTCTGACCGCCTTGCTGCAAGTCCGCGCCCTGCGCTGCGCGCGCGGCGGTGTGCCGGTGCTGGACGGCGTATCCTTTGACGTGAAAGCAGGCGAAGCGCTGATCCTGCGCGGCCCCAACGGGGTCGGCAAAACCACCCTTTTGCGCACGCTTGCAGGCCTGCAGCCCGCGCTGGATGGGACGGTTGAATATCCGGGCGCCACCGGCGCTTACGCCAGCCATGCTGACGGGATCAAGACGGCGCTAACCGTCACGGAAAACCTGACCTTTTGGGCGCAAGTCTACGGCCGCGATGTGCCCGGTAGCGTCTATGCCGCCTTTGATCTGGACGCATTGCGTACCCGCGCCGCTGGCACCCTGTCGGCTGGGCAAAAAAGGCGCCTTGGCCTTGCGCGGCTGGGCGTCATTGGCCGCAGCGTGTTATTCCTAGACGAGCCGACGGTCAGCCTTGACGGCTTTTCCGTGCGCATGTTTGCCGATTGGATGCGCGATGTGCATCTGGCGGGCGGCGGCTGCGCCGTGATCGCGACGCATATCGACCTTGGCCTTGATGCGCCCGCGCTGGACCTGACGCCCTATGTGGCGCAGCCTGATGCGGATGGCGGCGCGGACGAGGCGTTCTTGTGATTGCCCTGCTCCGCCGTGATCTGGCTTTGGCCGTGCGGGCCGGCGGCGGCTTTGGTCTTGGCCTTGCGTTTTTCCTGATCGTCGTCGTGCTGGTGCCCTTTGGCGTGGGCCCCGACCGCAGCACGCTGACGCTGATCGCGCCCGGCATCCTTTGGGTCGCGGCGCTGCTGGCGGCGCTGCTGTCGCTGGACCGGATCTTTGCGCTCGATTTCGAAGACGGCTCGCTGGCGTTGCTGGCCACCGCGCCGCTGCCGCTGGAAGGCATCGCGCTGATCAAGGCGCTGGCCCATTGGATCACCACAGGCCTGCCGCTGACGCTGGTTGCCCCGGCGCTGGGATTTTTCTTAAACATGGCACCCGACGCCTACGGCTATCTGCTGGTCAGCCTTGCCCTTGGCACACCCGCGCTGTCGATGATTGGCAGCTTTGGCGCGGCGCTGACAGTGGGTCTGCGGCGGGGCGGGTTGCTACTGTCACTGCTGGTGCTGCCGCTTTATGTACCCACACTGATTTTCGGTGCAGAGGCGGTGCGCCGCGGCGTCGATGGCACCGGGGCGACAGCGCCGCTGATGCTGATGGGGGCGATCACACTGGGCTGCTTTGCGCTGCTGCCCTTCGCCTCTGCGGCGGTATTGCGCATCAACCTGCGGTGATCAGGGATTGAGGGGCGCGGGGCGCCGGGGTAGGGATAACACATGTCGATTTGGGAATATGCGAATCCGAAAAGGTTCATGGACTGGACCGCGCCTGTCATGCGCGTGGCCTTTGCCGTGGCTGCGGCCTGTTTGGTGGTTGGCCTGATCTGGGGCTTCTTTTTCACCCCGGACGAGACGCGCCAAGGATCGACGGTTAAGATCATCTACTTGCACGTGCCAAGCGCGCTGATGGCGATTAACGCATGGTTCATGATGCTCGTGACATCGCTGGTCTGGCTGGTGCGCCGCCACCACGTCAGCGCACTGGCCGCCCGCGCCGCCGGGCCGATCGGCCTTGCGATGACAGTGATCGCACTGATCACCGGCGCGATCTGGGGCAGCCCGATGTGGGGCACCTATTGGGCGTGGGACCCGCGCCTGACATCGTTCCTGATCCTGTTTTTGTTCTACCTCGGCTACATCGCCCTTTGGGCCGCAATCGAAGACGCGGATACCGCCGCCGATCTGACATCCGTGCTGTGCCTTGTCGGGTCAGTCTTTGCGATCCTGTCGCGCTATGCGGTGAACTTCTGGAACCAAGGTCTGCACCAGGGGGCATCCCTGTCGCTGGACAAAGAGGAAAACGTCGCCGACGTATTCTACATCCCGCTGCTGATCTGCATCGCAGGCTTTGTCGCGTTGTTCGTGGCACTTGTCTTGCTGCGCACCCGTACCGAAATCCGCGCCCGCCGAACCGCCGCCCTGATCGCAAGGAGCCAACGTGCCTGATCTTGGAAAATACGCCTTCGAAGTGCTGACCGCCTATGCCGGCAGCATTGCCGTGCTTGCAGTGCTGATTGGGGCAAGTCTGCGCCGGTCGCGCAGGGTGAAAGCCGCGCTGGAGGCTGTTGAACGTGGCTAAAATTTCGCCTCTGCTCGTCGTCCCGCCGTTGATCTTTGCCGCGCTTGCCGGATTGTTCTGGGGCGGGCTGATGCGCGAAAACGCTGGTGAGCTGCCGTCGCAATTCATCGGTCAGCCCGCGCCGAACCTGCCGACCGAAGCGGTCGCAGGCACCCAACTGCTGACCGCCGCCGACCTGAATACGGGCGAGATTACGATCGTGAACTTCTGGGCCAGCTGGTGCCCACCTTGCCGCGCCGAACACCCAACACTTCAGGCGCTGTCCGATCAAGGCTACCGCGTCGCGGGCGTAAACTTTCGCGACCAGGCTGACGATGCGGCTAGCTATCTGGCAGACGAAGGCAACCCGTTCTTTGCCACAGGCTTTGATCTGCGCGGCCGCGTCGCCATCGACTGGGGCGTGACCGCGCCGCCTGAAACCTTCATCGTCGGCCCCGATGGCAAAGTGCTTAGCCGTTTTATCGGACCGCTCATTGGCTCCGACTATGAGCAGCGCTTCCTGCCGATGCTTGAAGCCGCCGCCGCCGAATAGCGACCCTCCTTCTTCTGGTTAAAAATACCTCGGGGTGCGGGGCAGCGCCCCGCGTGCCGAATTTTCTACGAAAATTCGGTGATCGCCATTGCCTTGCAATGGCGAAGCCTCCGGCGGAGGTATTTTTAACCAGAAGAAGATCGGACATCAAAAAGGCCGCGCTGGGAGGCGCGGCCTTTTGTCGTGCTATGTTTTAGGGCTTACTTCGCCTTGGCGAGATCGCGCAGCACGTAGTGCAGCACGCCGCCGTGTTCGATGTATTCGATCTCGATCGCGGTATCGATGCGGCACTTGATGTCGATGGTCTTGGTCGCGCCATCGGCCATCGTGATGTGCGCTTTCACGACTTCCAGTGGCTTGATCGTGTCGAGGCCGTCGATGCTGACGGTTTCCTCGCCGGTCAGGCCCAGCGTCTTGCGCGTGTCGCCGTTCGTGAATTCGAACGGGATGACGCCCATGCCGACGAGGTTGGAGCGGTGGATGCGCTCGAAGTTCTCGGCGATGACCGCTTTGACGCCCAGCAGGGCTGTGCCTTTGGCTGCCCAGTCGCGGGAGGAACCTGCGCCGTACTGCTCGCCTGCGAAGATGACCAGCGGGGTGCCTGCGTCCTCATAGGCCATGGCCGCGTCAAAGATGGAGGTCTGGTTGCCATCGGGGCCTTTGGTGTAGCCGCCTTCGACGCCGTCCAGCATCTCGTTCTTGATGCGGATGTTGGCGAAGGTGCCGCGCATCATGACTTCGTGGTTACCGCGGCGCGAGCCATAGGAGTTGAATTCGCGCACGGGGACCTGATGATCGAGCAGGTATTGACCAGCAGGGCTGCTTTCGGCGAACGAGCCAGCAGGGCTGATGTGGTCGGTGGTGACCATGTCGCCCAAGACGGCCAGGACTTTCGCGTCCTTGACGTTGTGGATCGTGCCGGAGTCCTTGGACATGCCTTTGAAGTAGGGCGGGTTCTGGACGTAGGTCGACTGCGGTGGCCAGTTGTAGGTTTCGCTGTCGACGACTTCGACAGCCTGCCACTTTTCGTCGCCTTTGAAGACGTCGGCATACTTGGACTGGAACGCTTCGCGCGTGACGGTCTTTTCGACAAGCGCGTTGATTTCGTCGGAGGTTGGCCAGATGTCTTTCAGGTAGACGTCATTGCCGTCGTGATCCTTGCCGAGCGAGTCCTTGGTGATGTCGACGTTCATGTCACCGACCAGCGCATAGGCCACGACCAGCGGCGGGCTTGCCAAGTAGTTCGCGCGCACGTCGGGGGAGATGCGGCCTTCGAAGTTGCGGTTGCCCGACAGGATCGACGTCGCGATCAGGTCACCTGCCGAAATCGCTTCGGAGATTTCCTTTTGCAGCGGGCCAGAGTTGCCGATGCAGGTGGTGCAGCCATAGCCGACAAGGTTAAAGCCGATGGCGTCCAGATCCTTTTGCAGATCAGCCGCTTCCAGATAGGCCGACACGACCTGAGAGCCGGGCGCGAGGGATGTTTTCACCCAAGGCTTGCGGTTCAGGCCAAGGGCGGCGGCCTTGCGGGCCACCAGACCTGCGCCGATCATGACGTAGGGGTTGGATGTGTTGGTGCAGGACGTGATCGACGCGATCACGATAGAGCCGTCGTGCAGGGTGTAATCCTCGCCCTCGACCTTCTGCGACTTGTGGTGGCCTTCGTTGCCGGGGATGTGATGCGGGGCAGGTGCGCCGCCTTCCTCAGTCCAGTCGGCTTTTTCATCCTTGGGCACGGACTTTTCAGACCGCTGACCAGCGATGTACTTGCCAAATGCGCCGGCCGCGTCCGTCAGGGCGATGTAGTCCTGTGGGCGCTTGGGGCCGGAGATGGCAGGGACGATGGTGCCCATGTCGAGGTGCAGGGTCGAGGTGTAGACCGGTGCATAATCCGCGTCACGCCAGAACCCGTTTGCCTTGGCGTAGGCTTCGACCAGTGCGATCCGGTCTTCGTCGCGGCCCGTGTTACGCAGGTAACGCAGGGTTTCGTCGTCGATGGGGAAGTAGCCGCAGGTCGCGCCGTATTCGGGCGCCATGTTGGCAATCGTCGCACGGTCGGCCAGCGGCAGCTTATCAAGGCCAGCGCCAAAGAATTCGACGAACTTGGACACAACGCCGTGGGCGCGCAGCATTTCCACAACCTTAAGCACAAGGTCGGTGCCGGTGGTGCCTTCGACCATCGCGCCGGTCAGCTCAAAGCCGACGACTTCGGGGATCAGCATGGAAATCGGCTGGCCCAGCATCGCGGCCTCAGCCTCGATCCCGCCGACGCCCCAACCCAGAACGGCAAGGCCGTTGACCATGGTGGTGTGGCTGTCGGTACCGACAAGCGTGTCAGGATATGCGACCATGTCGCCGTTCTGGTCGGTGTCGGTCCAGACGGTCTGGGCCAGATATTCCAGGTTCACCTGGTGGCAGATGCCGGTGCCTGGGGGGACGACGCGGAAGTTGTTAAACGCGTTCTGGCCCCACTTCAGGAACTGGTAACGCTCCATGTTACGCTCGTATTCGCGGTCGACGTTCATCTGGAACGCACGCGGGTTGCCGAATTCGTCGATCATGACCGAGTGGTCGATGACCAGATCGACAGGGGCCAGCGGGTTGATCTGCTGTGCGTCGCCGCCCAGTGCCTTGATGCCGTCGCGCATGGCGGCAAGGTCAACCACGGCGGGCACGCCGGTGAAGTCCTGCATGAGCACGCGGGCAGGGCGATAGGCGATTTCGCGCGGGTTCTGGCCGCCCAAGGTGGCCCATTCGGCGAAAGCTTTGATGTCATCCACGGTGACGGTCTTGCCGTCCTCGAACCGCAGCATGTTTTCCAGCACGACCTTCAGCGCGGCGGGCAGCTTGCTGAAATCGCCCAGACCGGCCTGCGTGGCCGCATCAATCGAGTAGTAGGAGACCGACTGGTCGCCGACCGTCAGGGTCTTGCGGGTTTTTGCGGTATCTGTGCCGACTGTGACTGTCATGGCTATCCCTTTAGGGTTGAGGACTATGGCTTGTGTCACTTTTGCCCCAAGCTGCGCACGCGTTCAAGGGGTGCCTGCGAAAAAAGGTATACAATTGTATACCGCCGTGCGAGCAGCTTGGCGCGTGTGGGTTGCTATGGCCGGCAAGACGTTGCGACACCCTCGTCGCAAATGCTTGATTGGTCATTACAAAGTCTTTTTCTTACACCATAGAAATAGAAATTGTCTGGAAAGTGCTGCCATGCGTCACGTCTTCGCCGCCTCTGTTATCGGAGCGTTATTCGCCGGATCTGGGCTGGTTGCGCAGGATCGGGGGATTCAGGACTGGGGCACGGTGGTAGAGCTTTACACCTCTCAGGGCTGTTCCAGTTGTCCGCCTGCCGACCGCATTTTCGAACAGATCGCAGACCGCGATGACGTGATCGCCTTGGCGCTGCATGTGGATTATTGGGATTATATCGGCTGGAAAGACGATCTAGGCAGCCCCGCCTATACCGCCCGCCAGCGGGGCTACGCGCAGGAGTGGCAGGCGCGGAATGTTTATACGCCGCAAATGGTTGTGGCTGGGGTCAAGGAATTAGTAGGCAGCCATCCGGTCGTAGCAATGGACGCGATTGCGGCCCATCCGGCGCAAAATAATCCGGTTGAAGTGTCACTGCGCCGCACTGGCGATGTGGCGACGATCAGCGCCACTGCCGTTGGCGCTGTGCCTGCCCGCGCACTGGTGCAGATCGTGCGCTATACGCCCCGTATTACGCGCGAGATTCATAAGGGCGAGAATGCTGGCAAGACGGTGGTGTATCGCAATGTCGTGACCAGCTGGGCCGAGGCAGGAGAGTGGAACACGTCGCAGCCGCTGTCATTGCAGGTCAACGTGACGGGCGACGAGCCAGTGGTGGCCATCATCCAAGACGGCCCTGCGGGCGCGGTGCTAGGCGCAGTTCAGCTGCGCTAGCGCCTTATTTCCAACGGCGATGCACCCAGAACCACTGTTCGGGGTGATCAGCGATCCGCGCCTCTAGCCGTTTTGTGGCGTCAGTCATCATGGTCAGGGGATCGCTGTGCGGAATGGGCGATTCGACGACCACGTCAAAGGACAGGCCATCGGGCTGGCGGATGCCGAAATAGGGTACCAGCAGCGCGTCAAAGCGCAGCGCCATTTCCGCAGCCGCCATTGACGTCAGCGCCGGGCGGTGCAGGAAATCAATCGCCGGCGCGCCGTAGACATGGACGTCAAAGAGCAGCGTGCCCATGCCGCCGCCCTTGATGTGCCGGGCAAATCCCATCGTGCCGCGCTTGCCTTGGGCAAAGACGGGGCCGCCCCAACTGGTCATGGTTTCGCGGTAGTGCGCATCGACATAGGCGTTCGCCATGGGGCGATAAAGTCCGCCAATCCGCGTGCCATCGCGGGTCAGGACGTGACGCGGCGCTTCAAAGTTGCCGAAATGGGCGGTCAGAAAGATGATTGGGCGGCCTGCGGCCTGCGCCGTGCGCACGGCCTCCACGCCGTCGCCGCGCGGCATCGTTTGCGCCAACTGCGCGGCAAAGTCGCGGTTGGCGTAGTTTTCCATCAACGTCCGGCCAAAGTTATCCAGCACGCGGGTCGCCAGATCGCGGCGGGCGGCTTTGTCCATATCCGGGTAGGCATCAGCCAGATTAATCATGGCGCGGCGGCGATAGCCTGCCAGCGGGCCGATCACGCGGGCCACAATGGCACCGGTTCCGCCGATCCGCATGGGGTAAGGCAGCAGGTTCATGCCGCCAATCAGGGCGCGCAGCACCAGATTTTGCAGCCATTGGCCACGGCTGCCGCTGGGGGCGGCCTGAGAGTCGGTTGTATCGGTTTGAGCGTTATCGGTCATATCAGTCAGGTAGTGCCCAAGCGCGACTTTGAAAAGCCCCGCAGCTTGCGTCCTGCGTTGGGGCAGGGCCGCCAATTGGGCGCGGCGGGCTGGGATGACTTAACCCTCTTCCTCGGCGTCGGGATCTATCAGGCTGATGGTGCCGTCGTCGGCAAGTGCGCGGATCGCGGCGCTGACGGCGTTCATCGCCGCTTCGCCGTCGACGGTTTTGGGGGTGCCGCGTTCGGCGGCTTCTTCTTTCATGCTGGATGCCATGCGTTGGGAAATGCAATCGAGGATGAAATTCGCCGCCTCTTCGCGTTTGCCGCCGTTGCCAAGGGCAAAGGCCATGGCGGTTGCCAGATCGCTTGCTTCGATCACGCGCAGGCAGCCGGGGACGTGGATGGGGCGCACGCGGGCCGGGATGTCTTCGAAGGTAAAGATCGCCTTGCGCACATCCTTGGCAAAGTCGGCGTCGGATTCGTCAAGGCCAACCAACACGTCGTCGCGGGTCAGCGCCGGGCTAGAGTTCAGGATCGCGCCCACCCGTTCAACCGGGGCCTTTTCAAAGGCGGTCAGGCGGGTGCGGCAATAGTCGGACACCAGCGCATGCCCGATCCGCGTGACGGCGTCCGGGGCGATATCAGCGGTCTGGCGCACGGCAAAGGTGATGCGCCGTGCGCGTTCGCCCGGCAGTTTGCCCAGCACTTCTGCCGCGCGGGCCACGGGAAGTTTAGACAACAGAACTGCCCCGATCTGTATGCTTTCATTCGATAAGACTTTGACCACCTCATCCGTGGTCAGGTTTTGCAGCCGGATAAACGGATCGCGCCCAGTGCGGTTATCAAGCTGATCGCGCAGTTTATCGGCGAGATGCGGAGAGATATGACCGGCCAACGCCTCTAGCGCGGCATCGACGTTGCCGGGGGCGGATAGGCCGATGGCGTCCAGCAGGTCGGCAAATTCGGTGGCCACGGCGTTCACCGTATCCCGGTCCACCAGCCTGATCGCGCCAAGTTCGCGGGCCAAATCCTCTTGCACATGGTCGGGCATGCTGGACAGCGCCAGTTTATTGCCGTCGCTGATCAGCAATTGCACAATCAGCGCCGCCTTACGCTTGCGCGTTAGCCGCAGCGTGCCAGAGGGACTGGGCGCACCAAACGGCGCAGAATCGGGAAGGGGATCAAAGGCATTGAGCATGCCCCGACATTAGCGTCAGAGCGGTCAATGAATGGTAAACGTGCCTAGCCCTTGGCGTAGTTAATCGACATGCCGCGCAGCGCTTCGATCGCTTCTGGCGACAGATCCTCTACGGATTTGGTCGCGTCGTGCAGTTCGGATAGCACTTCGGACAGCTCGTCGATTTCGTCTTGGGTAAATTCGCGGTCCGCCCGTGCAAAGCTGCCAAAGCTGCGGCTGCCGTCGGTTTCCAGCGCGCAAACGATGCCATAGTTCAGACCATGCTGCGCCGCACGCTGCATCACCCGCGATGGATCGTCGGTCAGATCAGACCAGCGGCAGCTGCCGTCGTTGCTAAAGCCCCATGACACGGTCGGATCGGCCATGACCAAAGCATGCAGCGAATAATAGGTCGTCCACGCCTTAGGGTAGGCCTGTAGCAAGAATGTCGGTGTTGTGTAACGAATGTGAAAAGCCAGCGCATAACCTGCAGGTGCAAGACCCGAAGCATGTTCTAACCGTTTCAGCATCTGCGTAACGTCTGACATTTTTCACAATCCTGTGGCTTGGTGGTTCAGGTTTCACTAACAGCGAAAAGCTGATTTTCTTTCACGGTCGGGTAGCTTACTATCCAAAAGTGTAATGCGCAGTTTAACTATAAGGCGACGTTAACTGATGGTCCGACAGATGACGCCTCAGGACGTTGAACGTGTGTCGCCGTCGGGACACTATATCGCATTGCGTATCGGTTTTGCCTTCCCGATGGAAGAGATCAATGCGCTTCCGACCGACTGGATTGACCATTACACCAAGAACCGCCTGATGCTGTTCGACCCTGTGATGCGGTGGGCCTATGCAAATACAGGCTTTATGCGCTGGTCGGACCTGCGCGGCGATGATCCTCATGGGGTTCTGACCATGGCTGCTGCCTTTGGGTTGCGTTTTGGTCTTACGGTGGCTGTCTTTGATGAGAACCTAGAAGGCCACCGGTCTTTTGCAAGTTTCACCCGCCCAGATCGCGAATTTGAGGATCTAGAGGCGCGGCTATTGGTTGCGTTTTTGACCCGGCGCCACCTTGAAATGCTGCCGCCCACGAACCTGACCAATGCAGAGCTGGAAGCCTTGGCGATGGTGAAGGACGGCAAGCGGCTAAAGCAGATTGCCTTTGATTTGGGCGTGACCGAAGGGGCTGTGAAGCAACGGCTTAAGAACGCCAAGGTCAAGCTGGGGGCCCATACCAGCACGCAGGCGGCCACCATGGCGCGGCAATTTAAGCTGATCTAAGGGCCGATCAAACGGCGGCTGCGGCTTGGTGTTTCGTTGCACCCAATACCACTCTGGGCTGTACATTCTTTTTGGGATGTGAACTGCGGTTGAGACTTCTACAGCGACTTTGCCTAAAAATGGATTCATCCTAAAGGAGAATCCACCATGGAAAACATTACCTTCAATCTTTCGACCCTGCACCTGCATGGCTCTGCTTTTTATGATTTTCTGCGCCTGCGTAAGCGGTTCTTTGTCGACACGCTGGGCTGGCACATCCCCCATGACGACTTTGTCGAGATGGACCAATACGACAACCCAAAGGCATGGTATTCGCTTGTGCTGCGAGATGGCGAAGTCATCGGCGGCGCACGGGCAATGGCGACGACGGCCACCTGGGGCAGTCATAGCTATATGCTGCGCGACGCCGTGCAGGGTAAGCTGATCGACATCCCGCCAGAGGTGCTGGGCGAAGATATCGTCAGCGCGGATATCTGGGAATGCACCCGTTTGGTGATGTCAGAAACTGTTGAAACGCAGGCAGAGCGGAGCGCCTGCCTGACGATGATCGTGCAGGGTTTGATCAATGTCGCAGCAGATCAGGGCGCAACGCAGCTGATGTCGCTGTCGCCGCTGGCGTTGATGCGGGCGCTGCGGCAGTTGGGCTTTGGGGCGCAGCGGATTGGCGCGCCTTATACCAATGACAACGATGGTCGCCGCTATGCGGTGCTGTCGATGCCGGTCACGCGCAGTGTCGCCGATGTGCCCCGCGCCACCCACCGTGCGCAGCCGCAGCCGCTGCACGCGCCATCTGTTTAACGCAATATGGCCGGGCGCGCTGTTATGCTCGCCCGGCCATACCACTGTTGCCCAAAAGGGCCTTTGTTTAGTCTTTCCCGAACACGCGGGCAAAGATCGTGTCGACGTGTTTGGTGTGATAACCAATGTCGAACTTTTCTTCGATCTGCGCAGGTGACAGGGCCGCGGTGACTTCAGCGTCGGCCAGCAGCTCGGTTTTGAAATCAGCGCCTTTTTCCCAGACCTTCATCGCGTTGCGCTGCACCAGCTTATAGCTGTCCTCGCGGCTGACGCCGGCTTGGGTCAGGGCCAGAAGCACGCGCTGCGACATCACCAGACCGCGGAACTTGTTCATGTTCGCCAGCATGGTTTCGGGATAGATCACCAGCTTTTCAATCAGGCCCGCCAGACGGTTCAGCGCGAAATCTAGGGTGACGGTGGTGTCTGGGCCGATGGTCCGCTCGACAGACGAATGCGAGATATCGCGCTCGTGCCACAGCGTGACGTTTTCCAGCGCAGGGGTGACGGACATGCGCACCAGACGGGCAAGGCCAGTCAGGTTTTCGGTCAGCACCGGGTTACGCTTGTGCGGCATCGCGGACGATCCCTTTTGACCAGGAGAGAAGAACTCCTCGGCCTCTAGCACTTCGGTGCGCTGCATGTGGCGCACTTCGGTGGCGATATTTTCCATCGAGGATGCGATCACACCCAACGTGGCAAAGAACATCGCGTGACGATCGCGCGGGATGACCTGCGTGCTGATCGGCTCTGGCGTCAGGCCCAGTTGCTTGCAGACGTGCTCTTCGACAGCCGGATCGATGTTGGCAAAGGTGCCGACAGCGCCAGAGATTGCGCCGGTCGCGATTTCAGCGCGGGCGTTGACCAGACGGGCGCGGCCCCGGTCCATTTCGGCATAGAATCGGGCAAAGGTCAGGCCCATCGTGGTTGGTTCGGCGTGGATGCCGTGGCTACGACCAATGCGGACGGTGTCCTTATGCTCATAGGCGCGCTTTTTCAGCGCGGCCAGCACGCGGTCCATGTCGGCCAGCAGAATGTCGGCGGCGCGCACCAGCTGGACGTTGAACGTGGTGTCCAGCACGTCAGAGGACGTCATACCCTGGTGCACAAAGCGTGCCTCGTCTGCGCCGATGTGTTCGGACAGGTGCGTCAGGAACGCGATGACGTCGTGCTTGGTAACGGCTTCGATCTCGTCGATGCGGGCCACGTCAAAGGTGACGTCCTTGGCTTTCCACACGGCCTCGGCGTTTTCGCGCGGGATCACGCCCAGATCTGCCATGGCGTCGCAGGCGTGCGCCTCGATCTCGTACCAGATTTTGTATTTTGTGGCCGGGTCCCAGATGGCAACCATCTCGGGACGGGAATAACGCGGGATCATGGGCAGAACCTTTCGGGATTGGCAGCGACGCTGTGGGCGTCATACTGGGACCGGGCCAGAATGAAAAGAAGCGGAGGCTGCCGTGGCGGAAACCAAATGGACACAAGGCAGATCACGGGACGATTTTCTGGGCGATTGGGTGCTGACACGCCGCATTGAGGACCGCCATGCGGGGCAGGCGGGGCTGTTCGAGGGCACGGCGCAATTCGTGGCGGACGGTGACAGCGGCGCAATCTATGACGAATCGGGCCTGCTGCACATTGGCAGCGCCGCCCCGCTAAAGGCAGAGCGGCGCTATCTATACGACTTCTCGGGCGGCATGATCACGATCCGCTTTGCCGATGGGCGCGATTTCATCCAGTTCAACCCGGCGTCAGTGCATCAGGCCGTGCACGCCTGCGATCCCGACGCCTACCGCGCGCACCATGATTTCAGCCGCTGGCCGCAGTGGCATGCGGTCTGGACCGTGACCGGCCCGCGCAAAGATTACACGATGCGGACGATGTGGCAGCGGCGCTAGTGCTAGCCGAGGGGCGGTGCCACCAGCGTTCAAGGGATTGTTGACGGCACGAAGCCTTCGATTGCCCCGGCATAGACCGACGTCGGTGCATTCCCCGCGAAGGCACCCACAAGGTTGCCTTCGTCCGCGCGGCCGCGCAGGTCGCCTTCGATCCCGCGCCAGGTGGTCGTGCCGGTAAACCCGGCCGAACCCGCCATCATCTGGCCGGCAACGCGCAGACCGTCGCCCTGGCCCTGCACGCGCCCGGTCGCGAAATCGATCGTGATGGGCAAGGATCCCTCGGCGTCGGTGATTTCACGGCTTGTTGCGGTATTGCGGATTTCCGACAAACTGTAGTTCGTGTCAAACGTCGCGCGTCCGCTAGTGGTTACGACATTGAAGATCTGCGGATTGACCAGCGCGGCCCGGGCCGACACGTCGTTGCCGCGCGATTGAACGGCGTATGTTGCGCCATAGCCGCCGAGGTTCACTGACCGAACGGAGAGCTGTTCCGCGTCTGATGCCGTGGGGATACTGCCGTCCGCTGCTGCCGTGACAACGCCGGAGCGCGTCACGCCGGGGCCGGAACCACCCGTGCTGAGGCCGCCACCACAGGCCGACACGCCTGCCAGCGCGCCCAGAAGAAAAATGTGCCGAATTATCATGAATAACCTTTGAATATACCTAGAAGGCAGTTTGCAGATTTTCGGCGATGAGGGAATGGCAATTCACGCGTGTCAAGCCGGGGGCCTGCGCACGACCGCGGGCCGATCCGGTAACACTATGATCCGACGGGCCGATCCTGAAAGGATAAAGGGCGCCCCGATGGGACGCCCTTCCTTGCCGTAATCCGAGGTGGATTAGCAGCTGTAGTACATCTTGTACTCGATTGGGTGCGGTGTGTGCTCGTAGGCGTAAACCTCTTCCCACTTCAGCGCCATGTAGCCTTCCAGCTGGCCTTTGGTGAACACGTCGCCAGCGAGCAGGAACTCGTGATCCTTCTCCAGCTCGTCCAGAGCCTCGCGCAGCGAGCCGCAGACGGTGGGGATTGCGGCCAGCTCTTCTGGCGGCAGATCGTAAAGGTCTTTGTCGGACGCGGGGCCCGGATCGATCTTGTTCTTGATGCCGTCAAGGCCAGCCATCAGCAGTGCTGCAAAGCACAGGTAGGGGTTGGCTGCTGGATCGGGGAAACGTGCCTCGACGCGCTTTGCTTTGGGCGATTCGGACCAAGGGATACGTACGCAGCCCGAACGGTTACGCGCAGAGAACGCACGCAGAACCGGGGCTTCGAAGCCGGGGATCAGACGCTTGTAGCTGTTCGTGGTCGGGTTGGTGATCGCGTTCAGCGCCTTAGCGTGCTTTAGGATACCGCCGATGAAGTACAGCGCTTCCTGGCTCAGGTCAGCATACTTGTCGCCCGCAAACAGCGGCTTGCCGTCTTTCCAGATCGACATGTTGACGTGCATACCGGTGCCGTTGTCGCCGGACATTGGCTTTGGCATAAAGGTTGCCGACTTGCCGTAGGCTTGCGCGACGTTGTGGATGACGTACTTGTACTTCTGGATCTCATCCGCCTGCTTTGTCAGCGTGCCGAAGATCAGGCCAAGTTCGTGCTGGCACGATGCGACTTCGTGGTGGTGCTTGTCGACCTTCATGCCCATGCGCTTCATGGTGGAAAGCATCTCGCCGCGCATGTCTTGTGCGTCGTCGATTGGGTTGACGGGGAAGTAGCCGCCCTTGACGCCCGGACGGTGGCCCGTGTTGCCAACGCCAGTTTCCGAACGGAAATCGGTGTCGGTGTTCCATGCGCCGTCGATGGCATCGACCTGGAAGGACACTTTGTTCATCGAAACGCTGTAGCGCACGTCGTCGAAGACAAAGAATTCAGCTTCTGGGCCGCAATAGAACGTGTCGCCGATGCCCGATGCCTTCAGATAGGACTCAGCCTTTTCTGCAGTGCCGCGCGGGTCACGGTCGTAGGGTTCCATCGTGTCGGGCTCGACCACGGTGCAATGCACGCAGACGGTCTTTTCCGCGTAGAACGGATCGACGTAGCCGCTGGTGGTGTCCAGCACGAGTTTCATGTCGGACTGGTCGATCGACTTCCAGCCAGCAATGGAAGAGCCGTCGAACATGAAGCCTTCTTCGATGAAGTCCTCGTCCACCAGATCAGACACGAGAGTGACGTGCTGAAGTTTACCTTTTGGATCGGTGAAGCGGATGTCGACGTAGTCGGCCTCTTCATCCTTGATCAGTTTTAGAAAATCTTTGGTGCTCATCGAGAGAGGTCCTTTTCAGTCTTGATCGTGTGGAGTGTCGCGGTTCAGCGCTTACAGCGCGTCATCGCCCGTTTCGCCGGTGCGGATCCGGATCGCCTGCTCGACTGGAGAGACGAAAATCTTGCCGTCGCCGATTTTGTCGGTTTTGGCTGCCGCGATGATCGCCGCAATGGCGGCATCGACCTGATCGTCAGCGATGACGATTTCAAGTTTCACCTTTGGCAGAAAGTCGACGACGTATTCAGCGCCGCGGTAAAGTTCGGTGTGGCCCTTCTGGCGGCCGAAACCCTTCACCTCGACAACGGAGAGGCCTTGAATGCCAACCTCCTGCAAGGCTTCTTTCACTTCGTCCAGCTTGAACGGCTTGATGATGGCTTCGATCTTTTTCACAGGTTTCGCCCCCCTTGGTTGCGGTCTTGTCGCGGTCAGACCATCATAGACAGACAGGAACAATTCACGGCGCGCAAGGTGCAAGCGAAGACCGGCACAAATTAGGCGGCGCGCTGCAGAAATGTGCGGTTTGATTGTTTTTTGTGCGATATGAAAACTAAAGGTGCTGAAACTGTGACCGAACTGCTGACCGCTGCCCAAATGCGCGCCGTTGAGCATAGCGCGATTGAGTCTGGGGCCGTGACTGGACTGGAACTGATGGAGCGGGCCGGGCAGGGCGTCGTGGACGCGATTTTTGCGCAGTGGCCGGAGTTTGTGGGCAGCGCTGATGTAGAGCGGGGGCCAGCCCCCGCACCCCCGAGGTATTTAAGACCAGAAGAAGGGAGGACCCGGCGCGCGGTGGTGCTGTGTGGTCCGGGCAATAACGGCGGTGACGGGTTTGTCGTCGCGCGGTTGTTGCGGGAGGCCGGGTGGGCGGTAGAGGTTTTTCTGTACGGCGATGCCGAGGCGTTGCCGCCGGATGCGCGGGTGAATTACGAGCGGTGGGCGGAGGTCGGGGCTGTGCAGCGGCTATGTTTTCCCAAGCCTTCTGAAGATGATGAAGAAAAGGTGTCTCATCTTCTAAGGGGAGCCACTACTGACGTGACATTGTGTGTGGATGCCTTGTTTGGCACCGGCCTGACGCGACCATTGTTCGGGCTCAAGGATTTCTTCGATGCGTGCTATTTGGCTTATGCTGCGAATCTTGGTGACGATGGGCCTTACGTTGTCGCGGTCGATCTGCCTTCGGGGCTGTGTGCTGATAGTGGCCGGATCATAGGCGACGATTTAGGTCTTGCCGTGGGCGCGCATCTGACTGTGACCTTCGCGTTTGCTAAGCATGGTCATGTGTTGTCCAGCGGCGGTGTGAGCGCGGCCAGACTGGTAACAGTGCCGCTGGGTATCGACCGCTCGTTGCCGTACAGAGTTTTGCATCACAAACGGAACGAGAACGGGACGCTTTATATCGATCACTCGACGACAGTCAAAATGGCTGAGCGACAATGGTTTGAGGCTGGGTATGTAAGTGACCTACCATGGACGAGTAAGGATCCGAGAGAAGCAAGTCACAAGTATTCGCATGGCCACGCTCTGATTCTTTCCGGCGGGGTTGGCAAGGGCGGCGCGGCGCGGATGGCGGCGCGGGGGGCTTTGCGGATTGGTGCGGGGGCGGTGACTGTTGGGTGTCCGCCATCAGCGCTGATCGAGAATGCGGCGCAGCTGAATGCGGTGATGTTGCGCCGGGTGCCGGGCGCTGATGCGCTGAGCGAGGTGCTGACGGACAAGCGAATCAATGCGCTGTGTTTGGGTCCGGGTCTGGGGACTGGCGCGCGCGAGGCGGATTTGGTGCGTGCGGCTTTGACGGCGGGACGCGGGCTGGTGCTGGATGCAGATGCGCTGACGCTACTGTCCCAAGATGCGGATTTGTTTGCGTTGCTCCATAACAAATGTGTGCTGACGCCGCATGGCGGCGAATTTGCCCGGCTGTTTCCGGGTATTGCTGAAAAGCTGGATGCGCCTGCATTGACCGGCCCGGCCTATTCCAAGGTGGACGCCGCGCGCGCAGCGGCGCAGCAGGCGGGATGCACGGTACTGTTCAAGGGGCCCGATACGGTGATTGCGGACCCGTCGGGGCGCTGCAGCGTCAACGCGGCGGTTTACGACCGCAGTGCGCCGTGGCTTGCGACGGCGGGGGCTGGTGATGTGCTGGCGGGGTTCATTACCGGGCTGATGGCGCGGGGATTCGCACCGATGCACGCGGCAGAGGTTGGCGCTTGGCTACATGTCGAATGCGCACGCGCGTTCGGGCCGGGGCTTATCGCAGAAGACTTGCCCGAGGCGCTGCCCGGCGTCTTGCGCGATTTGGAGAAATAAAAAAAGGTCAAAGCCGCCCCGGCTTTGACCTTTGAAGTTCATGTATCACATGAAGAGTTTAGACGGCGGCGGACGCCATCTCGATTCCGTCAGCATAGACAATGTGCTGGCGGTCGAATGTCAGGGTGTAGACTGTCATCTCGCAGGCGTCTTGCACGGCAAGGAATTCGCCGTCGACAAGGCGCTGTGCCTCTACCATGGCGGCGGGGCTGCCAAACAGCGCCTCTGCGCGCCAGTCGCGGATGTGGATCTGGGTGCCCGGTGCGACCAGCATGTCGCGGTCGGGGCGGGTGTGGCCAAGGCTGCCGGCCTTGATGCGGATCGGTGCAACACGCAGGGTTTCCGACGTGATCGACCGCAGGACAGCCATACCGCTGTCGCGGGTGATGATGCGGGTACCTGACGTCAGGTCCTCGACGCACATCTCTCCGTTCAGTGTCAGAATCGTCGTCTCTGCACATATCCCGGATGTCAGGGTTACGGCTGCTTTTGCGACGGTGTCGCGTGTCATTGTCCCGGTCTGCATGGCGTGTTTCCCGCTCTTGCTAATGTCTGCCTCAATCTCTGGTTTAGAACTAAGGCGTAAAAAGGGCAGAGTCCCGCCTTTTTGAGGATGACGATTTGCACTCGCATCCCTGTGTGACCTTTGATAGACACCGCGCAAAGCCGGGGGTGAATGAAATTCGCCCCTGTTTTAATGCGGGTGTGGCGGAATGGTAGACGCACCAGATTTAGGTTCTGGCGCCGCAAGGCGTGGAGGTTCGAGTCCTCTCACCCGCACCAAGATTTATAGACAGAAGGAAAACCCATGCAGGTCAAAGAGACCCAGAACGACGGCCTCAAGCGCGGATACACCATTACGGTGACGGCAGCTGAACTTGACGACAAAGTGGTCGGCAAGCTGAAAGAAGCGCAACCCGAAGTCGAGATGAAGGGTTTCCGCAAGGGCAAAGTCCCAATGGCCATGATGCGCAAGCAGTTTGGCCCGCGCCTGATGGGCGAAGCGATGCAAGAAGCCATCGACGGTGCATTGAACGAGCACATGACCACCTCTGGCGACCGTCCCGCGGCACAGCCCGAGATGAAGATGGCCAACGAGGACTGGAAAGAGGGCGACGATGTCGTCGTCAACGTGTCCTACGAAAAGCTGCCCGATGTGCCAGAAACTGACCTGAGCAAGGTCAAGCTGGAGCGTATGGTCGTTAAAGCAGACGATTCGGCTGTTGAAGAAGCGCTGAAGAATCTGGCTGAAAGCCCGCAGGCTGTTGCCTATGAGGCAAAAGACGCAGCAGCAGAGAACAACGATCAAGTTGTGATCGACTTCGTGGGTAAAATCGACGGCGAAGCCTTTGAAGGCGGCGCAGGCGACGATTATCCGCTGGTTCTGGGCTCCAACAGCTTCATCCCCGGTTTCGAGGATCAGCTGGTCGGCACGAAAGCTGGCGAAGAAAAGGCCGTCACGGTCAGCTTCCCTGCTGAGTATCAGGCTGCCCATCTGGCCGGCAAAGAAGCCGTGTTTGATGTGACCGTTAAAGAAGTCCGCGCTGCGAATGCACCGGAAATCGACGACGAGTTGGCCAAGAAGTTCGGCGCAGAAGATCTGGACGCCCTGAAGGGCCAGATCCGTGAGCGTCTGGAAGCTGAATACAACGGTGCGTCCCGTGCCATCGCCAAGCGCAAGCTGCTGGACGAGCTGGACACGCTGGTGTCTTTCGATCTGCCAGAATCGCTGGTCGAAGCTGAAGCAAACCAGATCGCGCACCAGCTGTGGCACGAAGAGAACCCTGACGTTCAGGGCCACGATCACCCAGAAATCAACCCGACCGACGAGCACAAGACGCTCGCGCAGCGCCGGGTAAAGCTGGGCTTGCTGCTGGCTGACATCGGTCAGAACGCAGAAGTGAAGGTCAGCGATCAGGAAATGACGCAGGCGATCATGAACCAGGCACGTCAGTACCCGGGCCAAGAGCGTCAGTTCTTTGAGTTCGTGCAGCAGAACGCCCAGTTCCGCCAGCAGCTGCAGGCGCCGATGTTCGAAGATAAGGTCGTCGACCACATCTTTGAAAAGGCGACTGTCACTGAAAAGACCGTCACCAAAGAAGAGCTGCAGACCGCCGTTGAGGCGCTGGAAAGCGAAGACTAAACCAAGCCCTTCATTCACGAAGGCTTGTTGGAATGGCACCCCGGATCGGGGTGCCATTTTTCGTTTGCCCTTGTTGCCTTGGGGCGGATGCCGCATATCTAAGGGATAGGCGGCATATTGGCCGCACAATTCCTTTAGATATTAGGGGCGGTGATGTCCTTTTGGCGCATTGCAGTGCTTGGCATATTTTTTGCTGTGACACAGATGGTTGGCGCGGCTGTGGCTTGTCCAAATCCCGACATGGCCACCGCGCGGCAGATCAGCAGTAACGGGGCCGCGCTGCGGCTGGGACAGAATCGCCGCGTCTTTGCCGGTGGCAAGGCCGGGCTGGCGGGATGCGATCACATCGCGTTGCCGCAGGTGCCTGCGGTGATGTTCAATGATGCGCCAAGCTTTAGCGCTGATCTGAGCGGGATGATCGGCCTCGCGATGGAGATTCGCGCCGAGGGCGATTGCCCGACGGGGCTGCTGGTGCGCACCGAGGATGGTCATTGGTATTTTGACGATAGCGGCCGGGGTGCGGGGCAGCCACGGTTGATTCTGCGCCATCCGGGCCGCGGTAAAATCGCGGTTTGGGTTGGCACAGTGGATGGTGTGCAATGCCGGGCGCGGCTGAATTTACAGACCTACGCCGGGTATTGATGGACCACCCGCAAGGCGGATGGCCCGGTTTTGCCTACAGAATCATGCGGTACAGCGCGAAGCCTTCTGGCGTATTGCCAGCGGGTTCGAGCGAGACGCTCTCAATCGTTTCAGCGTATGCGGCCGCTTTGGGGCCGGTTTCGAACATCGCCGTGGTGCCTGGCATCGGTTTGAACGACCAGTTCGCGTCCGCGTTAGGGCTGATTGTGCCTTGATCGACGATATAACGCACGATGACGTCGCGGTTGGTGTCCGGGCCTTCGAACACGATGGTGCTGCCGTCAGCGCCGGGGAAACTGCCGCCGCCACTGGCGCGGTAGTTGTTGGTGGCAACGATGAATTCCGCAGTGGGATCAATGGGTTCGCCGTTGAACTTCAAGTCGATGATGCGGTTTGCATCCGCGGCGACCACGGCACCTTCACGATCAAACTTGGACGGTTGGCTGAGGTCGATCTGATAGGTGACGCCGTCGATAACGTCGAAGTTGTAGCTGGGGAATTCTGCGTTGAGCAGCGGCGCGTCTTGTGCGCCCTCCGCAATCTGGTTGAACATGCCTGCGCTCCGCTCCAGCCAGTCCTTAACCTGCGCGCCGGTGATCTTCACCGCGCGGACCGTGTTGGGATACAGATACAGGTCAGCGACGTTCTTGATCGCCACATCGCCCTTGGGCACGTCGGTGTAGTATTCCGGCCCTTGGCGACCGCCTGCCTTGAACGGGGCTGCTGCGGAAATGATGGGAAGCCCATCGTTTTCAGTGCCTTGCATCATCTTCTTAATGTACCATGTCTGGGCGTTCGACACGATCTGGACGGACGGATCATCGGCGACTAGCGCAAAGTAGCTGTAAAGCGGCGCATCGGTCTGGCCGACGGCACGGCGGACGTATTCCAGCGTTTCGTCGTGTTGCTGCTGCACGGCGTCCAGCACTTTTTGATCGCTTTCAACCAAGGCGGTAATGCTGCGATCTTCGTTGCGCTGGGAAATCGGACGCGCCTCTGAGGTATGGCTGACGATTTTCCAATCGCTGCCGTCGCGTTCCAGCATCAGGTCGATCATGCCCATGTGGCTGCCCCAGAACCCGCCCATGACAGCCGGTTTGCCCATCAGCGTGCCAGCAGCGACGTCGACACCGTCAAAGCCATCGTAGCTTGAGGACGGGAAGACAAGGTGGCTGTGGCCTGTCATCACCGCATCGATTCCTTCAACGCCAGCCAGCGGGATAGAGGCGTTTTCCATACCGTCCGTCGCGGTCGCCGCGCCGATGCCTGAATGGGACAGGGCGATGATGATTTGCGCACCTTGTTCCTTCATCTGCGGCACGTAAGCCTGCGCGGTGGCAACGATATCGCGGGTTTGGACTTTGCCATCCAGATGTTGGCGGTCCCAGTTCATGATCTGCGGCGGCACAAAGCCGATCAGGCCGATCTTGATGGCATGCTTTTCGCCAGCGCCATCAGTCAGTTCGCGGTCGATGATGATGTAGGGGGGGATCAGCGTGTCATCGTCCAGCGGGGTCGCGCCCATGGTTTTCACCACGTTGGCGCTGACCACCGGATAATTCGCCCTGGCTAAGGATTTTGTTAGGAAATCCAGGCCATAGTTGAATTCGTGGTTGCCCAAGGTGGATGCGTCAAAGCCCAGCGTGTTCATCGCGGCGATGACCGGGTGCATGTCGCCTTCTTTCATGCCGCGTTCATAGGCGATGTAATCGCCCATCGGGTTGCCCTGTAGGAAGTCGCCGTTGTCGAGCAGAAGGGAGTTTGTCGATTCGGCGCGGGTGTTTTCGATGATGGACGCTGTCCGCGCGAGGCCGACCGTGTCGACGGGCTGGTCCGAGTAGTAGTCGTAGGGAAAGACATGTACGTGCAGGTCGGTGGTTTCCATCAGGCGCAGGTGGACTTGGTTTGCTTGCGCGCGCGCAGAAAACGGGTGCAGCGCGATGAAACCGGCGGTCGAGGCCAGAAAGGAACGGCGGGACAGGGTAAAGGACATGAGGGTTCAGACTTTCGCAGGGTTTGAATAGGTCAATCCTGCGCTGTCTTTGGTAACGCTGTCACGACGCAGCGCAGCATTTTGGTGCCTTGGGCGGAGATATTTTAACGAAAGGTCAAATATTACGCGCGGGCGGGGTCCCGCGCGAGGACAGAGGCACCCGCCGTGGGCGTGAGGCGCAAGAACCAGATGGTTGACGAGACCGAGACGAGCGCCAGCATCGCAAAGACCGCTGGAAAGTGGTCGATGTCGATGGCCGCGCCGCCATAGATGCCCTGCATCGCCTCTAGCCCGAAGGCGGCGAGGGTGATGCCCATGGAGGCTGACAGCTGTTGCAGGACTGAATTAAAGCTGGTCGCACTGCCCATTTGCGGCGGCTCTACGTCGGAATAGGCAATGGCGTTGATGGCTGTGAATTGCAGCGAGCGGCAGATGCCGCCGACAAACAGCGTGGCGATCACCAGCAAATAAGGTGTTTGCGGTGTGAAGCCTGCGGGGGCCAGCAACATCAGTGCGGCCAGTGCGGCGTTCACGACCAGCACCCGGCGAAAGCCGAAGCGGCGCAGGATGGGCTGGGCGATGAACTTCATCAGCATCGCACCGATGCCGGTGGCAAAGGTCATCATGCCGGATTGAAACGCGCTAAGGCCGAAGCCGATTTGAAACATCAGCGGCAGCAGGAACGGCAGTGCGCCGCCGCCGACACGGAATAGGGTGCCGCCGATGGTGGCGACGCGGAAGGTGGGGATGCGCAGCAGGCGCAGGTCCACCAGCGGCGTGGGGGTGATGCGGGCGTGGCGCACATAGGCGAGCGTGAGGGCGGCGCCTGTCCCGATCAGGGCGACCAGCAGCGGCACGGGCGCAAGGCCAAGGCCCGCGATGGGGATGTTGATCCAGAAGATCCAGCGCCAGTCGGCGTAGGTCGTGATGAAACCGCCCAAGGGTGGGCCTAGCACCGGGCCAATCAGCGCCGGCACGGTGAGCCATGCCAACGCGTTGACAAGGCCTGCCTTTGGCACGGCGCGCAGTACGATCAGGCGTCCGACGGGAACCATCATCGAGCCGCCAATGCCTTGGGCAATGCGCGCCAGAATCAGGGTGCCCAGCGTCGGGGCCATCGCACAGGCGACAGAGCCCAGCGCGAAGGTGATGATCGCAAGGCGGAACACGCGGCGCACGCCAAAGCGGTCAGCAGCCCAGCCAGAGGCGGGAATGAACACGGCAAGCGCCAGCAGGTAGGACGTCAGCGCCAGTTTCAGGTGGATCGGGTCGGTGTTCAGGTCGGCGGCGATCTGCGGCAGCGACGTGGACAGCACGGTGGCGTCGATGTTTTCCATCAGCAGCGCGGTCGCGACGATCAGGGGCGTGGTCCTGCTGCGCAAAACGCTGCGCATATTGGTCAAGCGGGAGCTGCTGGTGGGGCTGGGCATCGGGACACTCTTTGGGCTTGGCCTGATGTGGTCCGATTGGGCGGTCTTGGCAAGGGTGCTGGGTCACTAGGGCGTGCCCAACGAAAAAGGCCGCCCTCGAAGGAGCGGCCTTAAACTGTAGCAGGTCGAGTAACTTACTCGTCGTCGTCGTTCCCGGCAGAGCCGAGATCGTCGAACAGTTCCTGAATTTCGAATTCAGCTGCTGCTTCTTCCTCAGCGGCGAGTTCCTGAATGGACTTGCCGGCGGCCTGAAGCTCTGCCTCTTCCTTGGAGCGGGCGACGTTCAGAGTGACCGTTGCCGTGACTTCGGGGTGCAGGTTCAGCGTGACGTCGTGCAGGCCCAGATCCTTGATCGGACCCTGCAGAACGACCTGATTGCGGTCGATCTTGAAGTCGTTTTCAGCAGCGGCATCAGCCACGTCACGTGGTGTGACGGAGCCGTACAGCGAGCCAGCGTCGGACGCAGAACGGATGATGACGAAGGTTGCGCCATCGATCTTGTCTGCTTCAGCCTGAGCGGTCGCACGCGTTTCAGCGTTGCGCGTTTCCAGGGCAGCTTTTTCAGCTTCGAAGCGGGCCAGGTTTGCAGCGTTAACGCGCAGACCTTTGCCTTGTGGCAGCAGGAAGTTACGGGCGTAACCGTCCTTGACGTTCACGACTTCGCCCATTTGGCCAAGCTTGGCCACACGTTCCAGAAGAATGATTTGCATGATGTATGCTCCTTACTTCACGGCGTAGGGCAGCAGGGCCAGGAACCGTGCGCGCTTGATCGCTTGTGCGAGCTTGCGCTGGTTCTTGGAGCCGACGGCTGTGATACGGGCGGGGACGATCTTGCCGCGCTCAGAGATGTAGCGCTGCAGTGTGCGAGTGTCTTTGTAATCGATCGCGGGGGCTTCGTCGCCCTCGAACGGATCGGACTTACGACGACGGAAAAATGGTTTCGTTGCCATGATTTATGGTCCTTTCCTGATCTAAATTAACGGCGCTCGCGACGGGTGTCGCGTTCGTCGCGCTTTTGCATCTGCACGGAAGGCAGTTCGGCGTGTGCGTCGACCTTGATGGTCAGAACGCGCATCACGTCTTCATGCAAGCGCATCAGGCGTTCCATTTCCTGCACGGCAGACGCAGGCGCGTCAGAGCGCAGAAAGGCGTAGTGGCCCTTGCGGTTTTTGTTGATCTTATAGGCCATCGTTTTGACGCCCCAGTATTCACTGTCGACCAGCTTGCCGTCGTTGTCGGCCAGCACAGTGCCAAAGTGTTCGATCAGGGCTTCTGCTTGCGTGTTGGACAAGTCCTGACGCGCAATCATCACATGCTCGTAAAGCGGCATGGCGTTCCTTTTCATATTGTTCGACGCATTTCATAGGACGGGACTAAAGACTTCCGCACCCCGACCACGAGAGACTGCGCAGTGAATAACCATTGCGGAAGTGGGCCGCTTATACACAACGCCGTGGATCGCGCAACCCGCCGCTTGCGCGGGGCGATGATTGGCGTCTGCTGCGGACGGGCGGGAATTAAGGATAGAAAATAGAGCAGAAGGCTAAAACTTAACAAAGCCTTAACGCCGCCATGTTTTCGCCGCGAAGTCGGGGCTTTCTAATAAAACTTGAACCAATAGCAAAGAGAAGGTCCAGCCATGACGGACATGCCAGATACCAGCCGCACCGTTTCAGTCGCGTCGCGCCGCGTAAAACCGGCAGAAATGGTTGTGACAGGCTTTGCACTGCAAGAGGCGTATTGGGGCTACCGCGTCACCCTCGAAGGCGCGCCGCCGCTGCGGCTTGTTATCATGCAGTCCATCGCGATGCTGGGCGGGGCTGCATTGATTGCTGCGTCTGTTGCGTTGATGTTCGCAAGCCGGTCGACGGATTTCGTGTTCATGATCCCAGCGATCATGTTGATTTTGGCCGCCGGCACCACTTTGATGTGGTTCGCGAGCCGGGGCACCATGATCAACATCGAGGTAGATTCGATGGCGGGTGAGGTGCGCGAAGTTGTGCGCAACCGGACAGGGGGGATGTCTGTCATCTCTCGCTACGGGTTTGATTGCGTGGGCAGCGTCTTTATCCAGCGCCCTACCGCTGGCACTGCGACACTGATGCTGCGGTATCGCAATACGGCGCGGACCTTGGCCGTTGCGTCGGGTTCGGAATCTGATCTGGCGCGTCTGCGTGACCGGATGGGCCGCGATCTGATCGTCAGCCGCGACGTTGCTTAATCAGCGGACCTAGAACTTTGCGGCGGGCGGCACTTTAACGTCGCCCGACAAAACGGCGAGGCATCGCCGAACAGGACATGTTCATTCTTGCTGGATTGCTCTGCGACGTCTGTGCCGTCATCTGTTGGTTCAAGTTAACCAACCACCGGAGAGACCAGATTATGAAGATCCTGATGACGTCCGCCGCCGCCATGACCCTGCTGGCCGCACCTGCTTTTGCTGCACCAGAGGCTTATACGCTGGACTCCAGCCACAGCCAGATCGTGTTCGACTATAACCACCTTGGTTTCTCGACCGGGATGGGCATGTTTTCGGGCTTTGAGGGCACGATCCAGTTCGATCAAGAAGATCCTGCCAATTCATCCGTTGAAGTCGCGTTCCCTGTGCGCAGCATGATGACCGGCTGGGAAGCCCGTTTCGAGCACTTCATGTCCGCTGACTTCTTTGGCGCGACCGAAGACGAAATGGTGACGTTCAAGTCCACCGCCATCGAAGTGACCGGCGACAACACCGCATTGATCACCGGCGATCTGACGCTGAACGACGTGACCAAGTCGGTCGTTCTGGACGCCAAGCTGAACCAAGCGGCCGATCACCCGATGGAAGGCAAGCCTTGGGCTGGCTTTGACGCGACCACGACGCTGCTGCGCTCTGACTACAACGTCGGCCAGTTCGCACCCTTCGTCAGCGACGAAGTGAACGTGAAAATCTCGATCGAGGCGATGAAGGCTGAATAAGCCAGATTGCTGCCTGCGGCGCGATGCGTTGCGGGCGGCAGCTAACGGCTAAGATAAAGGATGCGAGGGTGGACAGGCCGCCCTCGCATTTTTTGTTTTTGATAGGGGCGATTAGATCGCCTTTTGATTGACGCGCTTTGACAGTTCTGCGGCGCTTTCTTTGCGTTCGCTATAGCGGTCGACAAGGTATTCTTTGTTGTCGCGGGTCAGCAGTGTGAACTTCATCAACTCCTCCATCACATCGACGATCCGGTCGTAGAAGGGCGACGGCTTCATCCGGCCCGCATCGTCGAATTCCAAGAATGCCTTTGGGGTCGAGGATTGGTTGGGAATTGTCAGAAGGCGCATCCAGCGGCCAAGGATGCGCAGCTGGTTGACGGTGTTGAAGCTTTGGCTGCCGCCGCTGACCTGCATGACGGCCAGTGTCTTGCCCTGCGTGGGCCGCACCCCGCCAAGGGATAGGGGAATCCAGTCGATCTGCGTTTTCATGATGCCCGTCATCGCGCCGTGGCGTTCGGGGGAACACCAGACCATGCCTTCGGACCAAGTGACCAGATCGCGCAGTTCCTGCACCTTGGGATGGCTGGCGTCCGCATCGTCCGGCAGTGGCAGGCCAGAGGGGGAATAGGTGCGCGCCTCTGCGCCCAGCTGGGTCAGGATGCGCGCGGCTTCCTCTGTCACAAGGCGGCTGAATGACCGGTCCCGCAGGGATCCATAGAGCAGCAGGATGCGCGGGGCGTGGGCGCTTTGCGCAGGTGCGGTCAGGCGGTCCGGGGCGGGGGCCTCAAAATGCGCGGCGTCTAGGTTGGGCGTGTCAGTCAAGGCGGTTTCCTTCGGCGTCAATCAGGGGTGTGCCGTCCTCTTTGGTCATCGGGCCGGGGGGCAGGCGGTCGAGCAGGTCCAGCACAGCCTCGCTTGGGCGGCACAGGCGCACGCCTTTGGGCGAGCAGACGATGGGGCGGTTCACCAGAATAGGATGCTGGATCATCGCATCCAGCAGGGCGTCGTCACCGACGGCAGGGTCCAGCAGGCCCAGTTCGGCGGCAGGCGATTTGGATGTGCGCAGAGCGGTGCGCGGTGTCAGGCCCGCTGCTGCAAACAAGGCCAGCAGTTGCGGGCGGGTCCACCCAGTATCGAGGTAGGGGATCACGGTGGGGGTTTGCCCTGCGGCCGTGATGATCGCCAGCACGTTGCGCGACGTGCCGCAGTCTGGATTGTGATGGATGACGATGGTCATGCGGCACCTTTATCTTTGGGAAACCAGTGTTGTGTTTTGTTTGCAAAGGCGACGAGGGACAGCATCACCGGCACTTCGACCAAGACGCCGACAACGGTGGCCAGCGCGGCGCCAGAGCCGAGGCCGAACAGGCTGATCGCGACGGCGACGGCCAGTTCAAAGAAGTTGGATGTGCCGATCAGGGCGCAGGGGGCCGCGACGTTGAACGGGATACCCCAAGCGCGCGCCGCGCCATAGGCGATGAAAAAGATGCCGTAGGACTGGATCAGCAGCGGCACCGCAATCATGGCAATGACGAGGGGGCGATCGAAGATCACCTCTCCTTGAAAGGCGAAGAGGAGCACGACGGTGACGAGTAGGCCGATGATCGAGAAGGGCTGCACGCGAGACTTGAAGGTGGCGACGGCGGCCTCTCCTCCCTTCGCGATCAGGCGCTGCCGCGTCAGGTATCCGGCCAGCAGGGGGAGCATGACGTAAAGACCGACGGACAGCAGCAGGGTGTCCCATGGGACGACAATGTTCGTCGCACCCAGCAGAAAGGCGACGATGGGCGCAAAGGCGAAAACCATGATCACATCGTTTACGCTGACCTGCACCAGCGTATAGGTGGCGTCGCCGCGCGTCAGGTTCGACCAGACGAACACCATCGCCGTGCAAGGGGCCGCGCCCAGCAGGATGACGCCTGCCAGATAGGCCTGCGCGTCATCCGGCGGGATCAGTCCGGCAAAGACGTAGTTAAAGAACAATACGCCCAGCGCGGCCATGGTGAAGGGTTTGATCAGCCAGTTGACCACCAGCGTGACGACCAGCCCCTTGGGTTTGTCGCCCACCTGCCGCAGCGCGCCGAAGTCGACGCCGACCATCATCGGATAGACCATCGCCCAGATCAGCACCGCGACGGGCAGGTTCACCGATGCGATTTCCAGCGACGCGAGGGCGGCAAAGGCGCTGGGAAAGAGGTTGCCCAGCAAAAGACCGGCCCCAATCGCCAGCGCGACCCAGACGGACAGCCAGCGTTCAAAGGTGCCAAGGCCAGCGGCGGCGGGAAGCGGTGTGTCGGTCATGTCGGGCTTTCTGATGTGCAGGGGGCGGGCATCTGCGCCTAGCAGGCGCAGGCGATTTCGTTGATGACGGGTTGGCACAGGTCGGGACGACCGCCGCAGCAATCCTCCATCAAAAAGGCGAGCAGGCCGCGCATCCCGTCCATGTCGGCGAAATAGCGGATGCTGCGCCCTTCGCGGGTGCTGCGGATCATGCCCGCGCGGGCCAGAATGGAGAGGTTTGCGGACATCGTGTTTTGGCGCACCTTAAGGGTGTCGCTGATGTCGCCGGCCGACATGCCCGCGTCCCCCGCCTTGATCAAAAGGCGGAAGACGTCGAGGCGGGTGGCTTGGCTGAGCGCTGCGAAGGCGTCGAGGGCGTTTTCTTTATCCATATATCGAGAGGTATTGATATGATGAATGGCGGTCAAGTGTTATGTGTGCGGCGTGTGACGTGATGCCCGCCGCAGTCAGACTGCGGCGGGTTTTTAGGGCTGGGCTTATTCGGCCCGGGTGGCGGTCAGGGCGATGTCGACGGTGACATCGAAGGCAAGGTTCGTCTCGTCATTCATGCTGTCGCCGATGGCGTAGGTTTGGCGGTTCAGCGTGGTGCTGCCCTGCATGGTGGCGGTGTTGCCATCCAGCGTCAGGGTGAAGGGCAGGGTGACGGGGGCGGCGGTGTCTTTCAGCGTCAGGGTGCCGTCCGCGACGTAGCCGTCCGCCGTTTTGGTGATCGGCGCGGTGAAGGTGGCGGTGGGGAAGGATTCGGCGTTGAAGAAATCCGCGCCCATGGCCTGATCGGTGACAGAGCCGAGGGTAAGCGAGCCGATGGCGATGGTGACCTCGACCTGACCCGCGTCAGTGTCCGCATCGGGATCAAAGGTGATGGCGGCGGTCCAGTCGGCAAAGCTGCCTTGCACGGGCTTGCCGAATTGCGTGACGGTGATGGCAAGGGAGCCGTCTTGAACCGTCCAGTCAGAGGCGACTTGATCCAATGCGGCGGCCTGCGGGGCGTCTTCGGCTGGGCCGTTCAGGGCAAATGCGGTGAGGGCACCGATGGCGACGATCGCGGCGGCCAGCAGGGGGGCAGCGATGGGGGTGCGGTGGTACCCGGCGTCAGGCGCGACGGTTTTGCCAAACCACATCCGGCGGATCGTGGCGTCGCGGTCGATGATGTGATGTTTCAGCGCGCCAGCGATGTGCAGTAGCAGGGCCCCGATCATCACCTTACCAAAGACCCAGTGCAAGCTGTCGAACAGATGTGCGGTCGCATCGGACTTGGATACGAAGGGCAGGGATTGGCCGAACGGCCACCAGATGGGGGCGAAACCTGTTGTGGCGGCATGGCTGATCCAGCCAGTCAGGGGGGTGATGACAAGGGCGGCGTATAGAAGCCAGTGGATCACCTCTGCCAGCAACGTCTCTGCCCGGCGTTCGGGGTGCAGGGGGCCGGGTTTGGGGTGGCTAAGTGCCCAGATGATACGGGCAAGCGCGACAAAGAAGACAGCGACGCCAAGGGTTTTGTGGATCGTGAAAAGCTGCGCCTTTTGGGCGAGCGCCTCGTTGGTGTCATAGGCCATGTCGGACGCGATGATCCCCAGCGGGATGATGGTCAGGATCAAGGCGGCGGTCAGCCAGTGCAGCACCTTCGTCACTGTACCGTAGGTGGTCGGATGGGTCATGGCGCGTCCTTTTGCGAAGTTGCCCCAACGATAGCCTGCGCTGCATTGCGGCACAATTTGCGATGACGCAGGGGCATTGTGCGGCGGCGCGGTGCAGGCTAGACCCATGCCCGACACGCAGCAAAAGGGGCAAATCCATGCGGGCATTCGTATTTCCAGGGCAAGGCGCACAGGCCATCGGTATGGGGCAGGATCTGGCAAACGCCTATCCAGCGGCGCGTGCCGTGTTTGAAGAAGTCGATGACGCGCTGGGTGAAGCGCTGTCGGCGCTGATCTTTGACGGCAATCTGGAAACGCTGACGCTGACCCGCAACGCGCAGCCTGCGCTGATGGCGGCGTCGATGGCCGCGATGCGCGCGCTAGAGGCGGAAGGCATCGCGATCACGGATGCGGATTTCGTCGCGGGCCATTCGCTGGGGGAATATAGTGCCTTGGCCGCCGCTGGTGCGCTGGGGATCGCGGATTGTGCGCGGCTGCTGCGCGTGCGCGGTGATGCGATGCAGCAGGCCGTGCCGCAGGGCGTGGGCGCAATGGCGGCGATCCTTGGCCTGGATGCGGCGACGGTGGCGCAGATTGCAGAGGATGCGGCGCAGGGCGAAGTTTGCCAGCTCGCGAATGAAAACGATCCGGCGCAGAACGTGATCTCTGGCCATGTGGCGGCGGTCGAGCGGGCGGCGGTGCTGGCGAAGGCGGCGGGTGCAAAGCGGGCGTTGATGCTGCCGGTGTCTGCGCCGTTCCACTGCGCCTTGATGCAGCCTGCGGCCGATGTAATGCGTGGCGCGCTGCATGACACGCCGATGCAGGCGCCAGCGGTGCCCTTGGTCGCCAACGTGACCGCGCTGCCCGTGACGGACCCGGATACGATCCGCGCGCAGCTGGTCAGCCAAGTCGCGGGCCGGGTGCGCTGGGCGTCGTCGGTCGAGTGGATGGCGGCGCAGGGCGTCACGTCATTTATTGAAATTGGGGCCGGTAAGGCCCTGTCGGGCATGATCCGGCGCATTGCAAAAGAGGCGGGCACGGCGAATGTCGGCACTGCCGCAGAGGCCGTGGCTGTCGCCGCCGCCATCAAAGGAGAAGCATAATGTTTGATCTGACAGGTAAGACGGCGCTGGTCACTGGCGCATCCGGCGGCATTGGCGGCGCGATTGCGACGGCGCTGCATAATGCGGGGGCCACGGTTGGTCTGTCCGGTACGCGGGTAGAGCCGCTGGAGGCCTTGGCGGCGCAGCTGGGCGACCGTGTGCATGTGCTGCCCTGCAACCTGAGCGATGCAGAGGCTGTCACAGCCCTGCCTAAGCAGGCGATCGAGGCGATGGGGTCCTTGGATATCTTGGTGAACAACGCGGGCATCACCCGCGATAACCTGTTCATGCGGATGTCGGATGATGAATGGTCCAGCGTGCTTGATGTGAACCTGACCAGCACCATGCGTCTGTGCAAAGGCGCGATCCGGGGCATGATGAAGGCGCGTTGGGGCCGGATCATCAACATCTCTTCGGTGGTTGGCGCGACGGGCAACCCCGGTCAGGCAAACTACGCCGCGTCCAAGGCGGGCATGGTCGGCATGAGCAAGTCGATTGCCTATGAGGTCGCCAGCCGCGGTATCACCGTGAACTGCGTCGCCCCCGGTTTCATCGCCACGGCGATGACGGACAAGCTGAACGACGACCAAAAGGGTGCGATTCTGGGGCAGATCCCAGCGGGCCGCATGGGCGAGGCCGAAGAGATTGCGGCTGCTGTGCTTTATCTTTCCAGCAAGGAAGCGGCCTATGTCACAGGTGCGACCTTGCATGTGAATGGCGGAATGGCCATGCTCTGACGCAAGGCCTTTGCGGGGGGCGGGAAAGCGTTTGCGCGCACCCAAATCTCTGCTATAGGCCACGCAGCATCGGACGGGCCCCTTCGGCGGCCAGTTCAACAACCGGGCATTAACCGATAATTGGTGACGGCCCATCTGGAACGTGAGGAATTGTTCATGAGCGAAGTCGAAGACCGCGTACGCAAAATCGTTGTGGAGCACCTTGGTGTTGAAGAGGACAAAGTTGTCGAGAGCGCGTCGTTCATCGACGACCTGGGCGCAGACAGCCTTGACACCGTCGAGCTGGTCATGGCCTTCGAGGAAGAGTTCGGGATCGAGATCCCTGACGACGCCGCCGAGACGATCCAGACTTTCGGCGATGCCGTGAAGTTCATCAAGGGCGCGCAGTAAGCGTATCCCTTTGCCGCTGACCTGAGGGTCGGGGGCTTTGATTTAAAGCGGCCCTTGCGTAAAGCGGGGGCCGTTTTTTGTTGTGCAGTGATGAGGGATCGGACCAGCGGTGCTGGTCCGATCCATTGGGGGCTTTGCCCGCCGCCGGCTGGTTCTTGAACCAGTGGCGCACCAACCGGCGTCCCCCCAAGGTATTTGTGACGAGAAGAAAGGGGGGGGGGAGATGGAGGTGTCGCGCGGCGTTGGCAAGCTTTGGGCGGATCACGCAGGAATGAGGCTCGCCTCTTGCCCATTTGCGCCCTGTCGCGGTATCAGGGCCGGAATTATGTGTTGAGGGGATCAATGATGCGCCGCGTCGTTATAACAGGACTTGGACTTGTCACGCCGCTGGCGGATGGAGTTGAGGAAAGCTGGTCGCGTATTCTGGACGGTCAGTCCGGGGCCGGGACGATCAAGGGTTTCGATACCGAAGGGCTTGTGACGAACTATGCCTGCGAAGTACCGCTGGGTGATGGGACGAACGGCACCTTTAACGGTGACAAGTATATGGAGCCCAAAGAGCAGCGGAAGGTTGATACCTTTATTCTGTTCGGCATGGCGGCGGCGCAGCAGGCTGTGGAAGACAGCGGCTGGATGCCGACAGAGCGCGAAGATCAAGAGCGCACCGGCGTTTTGATCGGGTCCGGTATTGGCGGTTTGAATTCCATCGCCAACACGGCTGTGATGATGGCAGAGAAGGGCCCGCGCCGCGTGTCGCCGTTCTTTGTCCCCGGCGCGTTGATTAACTTGATTTCGGGTCAGGTCAGCATTCGTTACGGTTTCCGCGGGCCGAACCATTCGGTCGTGACGGCCTGTTCCACCGGATCGCATGCGATTGGCGACGCGAGCCGTCTGATCCAGCATGGCGATGCGGATGTGATGATTGCGGGCGGCGCGGAAGCGGCGATTTGCAAGATTGGTATTGCGGGCTTTAACGCCTGCAAGGCGCTTTCGACGAAATACACCGATGATCCTGCCAAGGCGAGCCGGCCTTGGGACAAGACCCGCGACGGCTTTGTCATGGGCGAAGGTGCGGGCATTGTGGTGCTGGAAGAGTACGAGCACGCCAAGGCGCGCGGTGCGAAGATTTATGCGGAAGTCTTGGGTTACGGCCTGTCTGGCGATGCGCATCACATCACCGCGCCCCCCCCGGATCATGAGGGTGCAGAGCGGGCGATGCGGGCGGCCTGCCGCAATGCAGGCATTGAGCCAAGCCAGATCGACTATGTGAACGCGCATGGCACGTCCACGATGGCCGACACCATCGAGCTGGGCGCGGTCGAGCGTCTGGTTGGACCAGAAGCGGCAGCAAAGCTGACGATGTCGTCGACCAAGTCGATGACGGGGCACCTGCTGGGCGCCGCTGGCGCGATCGAGGCGATCTTTGGCGTTTTGGCGATCCGCGATCAGGTCGCGCCGCCGACGATCAACCTTGAGGATCTGGACTGCGAGACGACCGTTGACCTGTGCGCAAACGGCAAGGTTGAACGTAAGATCGACGTGGTATTGTCGAACTCCTTCGGCTTTGGCGGCACGAATGCGACGCTGGTGCTGGGGAAAGTCCGCTAATGTGGCGACATATTGCGGCGAACGGCATTACGTTTCTGATTGTGGCCCTGTTTCTAGGGGCCGGCGTGATCGTCTGGGGCACGCAGTCTTATAAGGCTGCGGGGCCTTTGGCGCAGGGCATTTGTTTGCAGGTCGCGCCGGGGTCGAACATGCGGCTGGTCAGCGCGCAGCTGGAAGATCAGGGGGCTGTCAGCTCTGGTGCGATTTTCCGGATGGGGGCTGATTATACGGATCGGTCTGGAAGCCTGAAAGCGGGTAGCTTTTTGGTGCCCGAAGGCGCGTCGATGGCCGAGATCGTTGATCTGGTGACCAGCAGCGGGCAAAGCACTTGCGGCACCGAAGTGGTGTACCGCGTGGGTGTGCGGCGCAATCTGGTGCAGGTGCGCGAGCTGGATCCGGCGACGAGCAACTATGCCGAAGTGGCAGAGTTCGATCCTGCGGTGGACGAAGCCCCGGCAGAGTATGAGGCAGTCAAGCAAGAGGCTGATACCCGCTATCGTCTGGCTGTGGCCGAGGGCGTGACGAGCTGGCAGATTGCCAATGCGCTGCGCGAGATTGATATTCTGGACGGCGAGATTGCCGAGACGCCAGCAGAGGGTAGCCTTGCGCCCGACAGCTATGAGTTCTTGCCCGGCGGTGACCGGGCGGCGATTATTGCGCGGATGCAGGCGGCGCAGGAGCAGATTTTGGCTGACGCTTGGGCTGCGCGGGCTGACGGGCTGCCTGTGACGACGCCAGAGGAAGCCTTGATCCTGGCGTCCTTGGTCGAAAAAGAGACCGGCGTGCCGACAGAGCGGCGTCAGGTGGCCAGTGTTTTCGTCAACCGGCTGGAGCGCGGCATGCGGTTGCAGACGGACCCGGCGGTGATTTACGGCGTCACCAAGGGCGAAGGCATTCTGGGGCGCGGATTGCGCCGCAGTGAGTTGGATGCGCCGACGCCGTGGAACACTTATGTGATTCCAGCGCTGCCGCCGACCCCGATTGCGAACCCCGGTAAGGCCAGCATCGAGGCTGCGTTGAACCCGGACACCACGGACTTTGTGTTCTTTGTGGCGGATGGCAGCGGCGGTCACGCCTTTGCCGTGACGCTAGACGAGCACAACCGCAACGTTGCGGCGTGGCGCAAGATCGAGGCGGAGCAAGCGAGCGGCAACTAAGCCAGACTGCGCGCGAAAATTGGGGCTGCACGGTTTCTTAACAGGACCGTGCAGCCCTTTTTTGTGGCTCATGCTTTGTTAGGGTTTTTGCCGCAGGCTGGGCGCGAGCTGGAAGACTGATCCCTTTGCGCCTGCCTCCCATCTGATTGGGGCTTGGGACGGACTCTACTGTCACGGAAGCTTTCGGACAGGTTTTAATCATATGACAGAACCGGATGACGCGGCGCCTTTTGGGCGGGCGGAGGCGCTTGCGCGGGTGCGCGAGCTGGCGGGGTTTTATACCGCGCTGAAGGCGACATTTCTTGAACAACTTGGACTGATCGGGGGGCCGGGCGGGCTGCCGTCCAAGGCGCATGCCGTGAAGCTGGCGGAACTACAGGCGACCCATGTTCACCTTTTGAAAGCCGAGGAACAGTTCATTGAGAAATTCGGGCAAGGCACGGACGACGCGGACATCAACCATGACGACATCCGCGATGACATTGGGCGCAGGCTTGATCGCATCCGCGCCGCCCGAACAGAGGGCGGCGTTTTTAGCCGGGCTGAGCGACCGGGAACTGCGGGCCCTGCCGCATCTGTTTGAGTTCTGGGCGATGCCGCACCAGCTGCCGCCGCAGGGTGACTGGCGGTCTTGGGTGATCCTTGGCGGGCGGGGTGCAGGCAAGACGCGGGCGGGCGCGGAATGGGTGCGGTCGATGGTCGAGGGGCCAGTGCCGCGCGCCAAGGGGCGGGCGCGGCGTGTGGGGATCATTGGCGAAACCTATTATCAGGCGCGCGAGGTGATGGTATTCGGCGACAGTGGCATCATGGCCTGCGCGCCCAAGGACCGGCGGCCTGAATGGATCGCGGGGCGCAAGATGCTGCGTTGGCCAAATGGCGCGGTGGCGTTCCTGTATTCGGCGTTTGACCCAGAGGCGCTGCGCGGGCCGCAGTTTGATGCGGTCTGGGCGGACGAGTTGGCGAAGTGGAAGCAGGGGCAGGCGACCTGGGACATGGTGGAGTTTTGTTTGCGGCTGGGGCGTGATCCGCGGGCGTGCATCACGACGACCCCGCGCAATGTGCCGGTGCTGCGCGATATGCTGGAGCGGGGCAGCACGGTGCAGACCCATGCGACGACCTTTGCCAATGCGGCGAACCTTGCGCTGGGGTTCCTAGAGGAGGTGCAGCGGCGCTTTGCCGGGACGCGGCAGGGGCGGCAAGAGCTAGACGGGGTGCTGCTGTCGGATGCGCCGGGGGCGCTGTGGTCGAGCGGGGCACTGGAGGACGCGCTAGTGACGGCGGTGCCCACGCTGGACCGGATCATCGTGGCGGTGGACCCGCCGACGACGGGGCACAAGGGATCGGACGCCTGCGGGATCGTGGTGGCAGGCGCGATCACACAGGGGCCGCCGCAGAACTGGAAAGCCTATGTGCTAGAGGACGCAACGGTGCAGGCGGCATCCCCGCTGGAATGGGCGCGGGCGGCGGTGGCGGCCTTGCGGCGGCATAATGCGGACCGGTTGGTGGCCGAGGTCAATCAGGGCGGCGATATGGTCGAGGCGATTGTGCGGCAGGTCGACCCGCTGGTGCCGTATCGCAAGGTGACGGCGATCAAGGGCAAGGTGGCGCGGGCCGAGCCTGTGGCGGCGCTGTACGAGCAGGGCTGCGTGGCGCATGTGCGGGGGCTGTCCACGCTCGAGGATCAGATGTGTCTGATGACGACGGGCGGCTTTGCGGGGTCAGGGTCGCCTGACCGGGTGGATGCGCTGGTCTGGGCGCTGCACGAGTTGATGATCGGCCCGGCGCAGGGCTGGCACGCGCCGCGTATGCGCAGCCTGTAGGGCGTTGCGCCCCGCCTTTGCCGCGCGGGCGGTGGGGGCGGGGATCGTTCAGATTTGGATGTCAGAACATTTGATATCGAATGACGTGCGGCGGGACCAAGGAGGTGGCGATGTTTGAATTCTTCGGCAAGGGGGCTGGGCGCGCGGAGGCGGTGCCAGAGGTCAAAGCCTCTGCTGCGGGTCCTTTGGTGGCGATTGCCAGCCATGGCCGGGCGGCATGGGGTGCGCGGGATACGGGCACGCTGACGCGGTCCGGGTTTCTGACGAACCCTGTGGGATTTCGCGCGGTGAAGCTGATTGCAGAGGCGGCAGCTGCGCTGCCGCTGGTCGTGCAGGACCGCGTGCAGCGGTATGACACGCATCCGGTGCAGGATCTGCTGGCGCGTCCTAACGGCGCGCAGGGCACGGCAGAGCTGCTGGAGGCGGTTTACGGGCAGCTTTTGCTGAACGGTAACGCCTATCTGGAAGGTGTCGGCGAGGGCGGTCTGCCGGTCGAGATGCATGTGCTGCGGTCGGACCGGATGCGGGTGATCCCTGGCGCGGATGGCTGGCCTGCCGCCTATGAATACACGGTCGGCGGGCGCAAGGCGCGCTTTGACGTCGCGGGGGATGTCAGCCCCGTGTGTCATATCAAGAGCTTTCATCCGCAAGACGACCACTATGGTTTCAGCCCGATGCAGGCGGCAGCGAATGCGGTGGATGTGCATAACGCGGCAAGCGCTTGGTCCAAGGCGCTGCTGGATAATGCGGCACGGCCGTCTGGCGCGATTATCTATCGCGGCGCGGATGGGCAGAGCCAGTTGAGCCACGATCAGTACACGCGTTTGGTGGATGAGATGGAGAGCCAGCATCAAGGCGCGCGCAATGCGGGGCGACCGATGTTGCTGGAAGGGGGCCTTGACTGGAAGCCGATGGGCTTTTCGCCCTCCGATATGGAGTTTCAGAAAACCAAAGAGGCCGCCGCGCGCGAGATCGCGATTGCCTTTGGTGTGCCGCCGATGCTGCTGGGGATCCCGGGGGACGCGACCTACGCCAATTACCAAGAGGCGAACCGGGCGTTTTACCGGCTAACGGTGCTGCCGCTTGCGACGCGGGTGACGAGCGCGATTGCAGACTGGCTGTCCGATTTCAGCGGCGAGCGGCTGGATATTCGCCCCGACCTTGACCAGATCGCGGCGCTGTCGGGCGAGCGTGACAGTCAGTGGCGGCGGGTGTCAGAGGCCAGTTTCCTAAGCGACGCGGAAAAGCGGCGGTTGCTGGGGCTGCCGGCGCAGGAGGTGGAGTGATGCGCGAGAAGATCGTCAAACTGACGGTTGCGCCGCGCAGCGATGCGCCCGTGCGGGGGGATGACCCTTGGAACACGCAGATTGGCGCGCGCCTGTCGGGGATCGAGCGTCTGCTGCGGCGGCTGGAATGGCAGGTCTGGGGCCTTGCTTGCGGGGCGAGCGGTCTGCTGGTGCTGGAAATCTTGCGCCATCTGGCGCGAGTGTAAGAGTGACAGGAGGGATTGAGGATGACGCTAGAGCATAAGTTTTGCGCCCCGGAGACGGTGTTGCAGGTCACGGATGGGACCGAGATTTCGGGCTATGCGTCGCTGTTTGAACAGCGCGATCAGGGGGGCGACCGTGTGGCCAAGGGGGCCTATGCCGCGTCCCTGGCGCAGCTGAAGGCCAAGGGGCGCAGCGTCAAGATGCTGTGGCAGCACGACCCGGCCCAGCCGATTGGCGTGTGGGACGAGGTGCGCGAGGATGCGCGGGGCCTGTGGGTCAAGGGGCGTATCCTGACCGATGTGGCCAAGGGCCGCGAGGCGGCGGCGCTGGTGGCGGCGGGGGCGATTGACGGGCTGTCCATCGGCTATCGCACGCTGCGGGCCACAAAGGACGACAAGGGCGGGCGCCTTTTGTCAGAATTGGAGCTGTGGGAGGTGTCGCTGGTGACCTTCCCCATGCTTCCCGATGCACGGGTTGCGGCCAAGGCCGAGGACCCGGGCGGTGCTGCGCTGCGTGATTTGGCGGCGGTGTTTACCGATGCCGCGGCGGCGCTGCGCCAAGGCTGATCGCAGCCAAACCAACCTCGAGAGGATCATGATGACGACACCCGAGAAAGAGTCTCGGACCGGGGAAGCTTTGTCTTCTCCGGCCGAGGAGCTGCGAACCGCGATCAGCGGTTTTGTGGCTGAATTTAAAGACTTTTCCACCGGCATTTCCGCCACTTTGCAAAAACAGGATGACCGAATGAACAAGCTGGATCGCAAGACGATGATGATGAACCGCCCCGCACTGGCGATGGGCGCTGAGCTGGAGGCACCGCACCAGAAAGCCTTTGCCGCTTATCTGCGCTCTGGCGAGGATGACGGTCTGCGCGGTTTGGCGCTGGAAGGTAAAGGCATGTCGACAGCGGTGTCGGGCGACGGCGGTTATCTGGTGGACCCGCAGACGTCGGACACGATCAAGTCGACGCTGTCCACGACGGCCAGCATCCGCGCGATTGCCAATGTCGTGAATGTGGATGCGACGTCTTATGACGTGCTGGTGGATCACACCGAAATGGGTGCGGGCTGGGCGACCGAGACCGCATCGCAGGACGAAACTGACACGCCCGTCATCGACCGCATCACCATCCCGCTGCACGAGCTGTCGGCGCTGCCCAAGGCAAGCCAGCGTCTGCTGGATGATAGCGCGTTCGATATCGAAGGCTGGCTGGCGCAGCGCATTGCGGACAAGTTTGCCCGTTCTGAAGCGGCTGCCTTTGTGAACGGTGACGGCGTGGATAAGCCCAAGGGCATTCTGTCCTATCCCAGCGTGGATAACGACGTCTGGACCTGGGGCAACATCGGCTATGTGCCGACGGGCGTGAATGGCGAGCTGGGCGAGACCGATGCGATGATCGATCTGGTCTATGCGCTAGGCGCTGAATACCGCGCGGGCGCTGTGTTTGTCATGAACTCTCGCACCGCGGGATCAGTGCGCAAGCTGAAGGACGCGGATGGCCGTTTCCTGTGGTCCGACGGTCTGGCATCGGGGGAGCCTGCGCGTTTGCTGGGCTATCCGGTGCTGATTGCCGAAGACATGCCCGATGCGGGTGATGGCACCACGCCGATTGCCTTTGGTGACTTTGGCGCAGGTTACACTGTGGCCGAACGCCCCGATCTGCGCGTGCTGCGCGATCCGTTCAGCGCCAAGCCGCATGTGCTGTTCTATGCCACCAAGCGCGTTGGCGGTGCCGTCAGTGACTTTGCAGCGATCAAGCTGCTGAAGTTCGCGGTCGCCTGATCGAGGATCTGCGCTGCGGGCCTGGGGAGGCAGCCGCAGCGCAGACGCCGGGTGCGCTGCGCAGGAAGAACACCCCTGCGTTGTCCAGCTGCTTACTTCCGTCAAGCAATGCGGGGTGGCAGCGCACCCGGACCACCGGTCAGACCCAGATGCCACCAAGATTTGCGGAGAATTTCCATGATGTTAGTCGAATTAAGCAGCGCGCCAGCCGCCGCGCTTCCGGTGGCAGGGTTGAAGGACCATCTGCGACTGGGGTCGGGCTTTGCCGATGACGGGTTGCAGGACGAGGTGCTGGAGGCGTTTCTGCGTGCGGCGCTGGCGTCGATCGAGGCGCGCACGGGCAAGGTGCTGCTAGAGCGGGAGTTTCGCTGGAGCGTGACTGCGTGGCGCGAGGTTGATCGCCAGCCGCTGCCGCTGGCTCCGGTCAGCGCGGTCGGGTCTGTGACGCAGATCGACCGCAATGGCACGGCGGTGCCCGCCTCGGCGCAGCGCTATGCGCTGGAGCCGGATATGCAGCGGCCTGCGCTGATCGCGGTGGGGGCGACCTTGCCTTGTGTGCCGCGCGGCGGGCGGGTCGATGTGACCTTGCTGGCAGGCTACGGGCCAGAGTGGTCGGACCTGCCGCCTGATCTGGCGCAGGCGGTCATGCTGCTGGCGGCGCATTTTTACGAATACCGCAGCGATGGTGCGCTGCATGGCGCAAGCATGCCGTTCACCGTGACAGGGCTGATCGAACGTTATCGCACGGTGCGCCTGTTCATGGGGGGGCGGACATGACCTTGCCAGTGCTGAACCGCAAGCTGGTGCTAGAGGCCGCCCAGCGCACGCCTGATCTGGCGGGGGGCTTTGCCACAAGCTGGCAGCCGCTGGGCACGCTGTGGGTCGAGATCAAGGCGGGCAACGGGGCGGCGCGGGGCGCAAATGCGCTGCAGCTAAGCCGGGTGCCGCTGAAGATCACGGTGCGCGCGGCGCAGGCGGGGTCCGATGCGCGGCCCATCGCCGGGCAACGGTTTCGCGAAGGCAGCCGCGTCTATGCGATTTTGGCGGTGACAGAGCAGGACAGCCGCGCGCGGTATCTGGTCTGCCACGCGGCAGAGGAGGTGGCGCGATGAGCTATGCGATGTCTTTGGCGCTGCAGGCGGCGGTCTTTGCCCGGCTGACAGCGGATGCGGCGCTAGGCGATCTGGTGGGCACGGCGGTCTTTGACGCGCTGCCGCCGGGGGATGTGCCGACCCTTTATGTCGCGCTGGGCACCGAGAAGGTGACCGATGCCTCTGACGGCAGCGGCGCGGGCGCGGTGCATGAATTCACGGTGTCGGTGGTGACGGACCGGGCGGGCTTTGCGTCAGCCAAGGGGGCGGCGGCAGCGGTGAGTGATGCGCTGCTGGGAGCGACGCTGCCGCTGAGCCGGGGTCGCGTCATTGGCTTTCGCTTTCACAAGGCCGCAGCGGCGCGGGTGGGCACAGGCGACACCCGCCGCATCGATCTGATTTTCCGGGCGCGCGTGTCGGACGACTGACGCCTAACGTATTCAATCAAGGAGCAATGACATGGCAGCACAAAGTGGCAAGGACCTGTTGGTCAAAGTGGACATGACCGGCGACGGCCTGTTCGAAAGCGCGGCAGGCCTGCGGGCGACGCGGATCAGTTTCAACGCCGAAAGCGTAGATGTCACCAGCCTAGAGAGCGCGGGCGGCTGGCGTGAATTGCTAGCAGGCGCGGGGGTGAAAACAGCGAGCATCTCAGGCTCTGGTATTTTTCGCGATGCCGAGACGGACGAGCGGATGCGTCAGGTGTTCTTTGACGGTGAGACGCCGAAGTTTCAGGTGATCATCCCGTCCTTTGGCACGATCGAGGGGGCGTTTCAGATTACCTCTATCGAATACGCGGGCACGTTCGATGGCGAGGCAACCTATGAGATGTCGCTGACAAGCGCAGGCCAGATCAGCTTTGTCGCGGCGCTGTAGATGGTGAACCCGCTGGCAGGAGAGGTCTGCGTGACCATCGACGGTGTGCCCCATGTCGCCAAGCTGACATTAGGCGCGCTGGCAGAGCTGGAGGCCGCGCTGGCGGCGGGATCGCTGGTCGATCTGGTCGAGCGGTTCGAGGCGGGGCGCTATCGCGGCGCCGATGTGATGGCGCTGTTGGTCGCGGGTTTGCGCGGCGGCGGCTGGCGCGGCACGGCGGCGGATTTGCTAAGCGCGGATTTGGCGGGCGGGCCTGTGGGGGCGGCGCGCGTGGCGGCAGAGCTGCTGGCGCGCGCCTTTACGCCCCCCACATGAGCGCGGGGCTGGATTGGGCCGGGCTGATGCAGGCGGGCCTGCACGGCCTGCGGCTGACGCCGGATCAGTTCTGGCGTCTGACCCCGGCAGAGCTTGCGCTGATGCTGGGGCAGCGGGTGGACCTGCGCCCGCTGAGGCGCAGTGGTTTTGACGCATTGCTGCGGGCGTTTCCGGACGGCCCGCAAAAGGAGCCGGACAGATGAATGAACTTGATCAGATAGACGGGCTGGATGCGAATGCCGCCGCGCTGGAACGCACACTGGGCGACACCGCGGGGATGGCGGCGGCCTTTGATGCGACGTTGCGGGATATGCAGGTGAGCCTAGGAGAGACGACGCGGGATCTGGGCAATCTGGAACGCGGCTTTGCGGGCGGGCTGCGGCGGGCGTTTGACGGTCTGATCTTTGACGGCAAATCCCTATCGGACACGCTGAGCGGTGTGGCGAAATCCATGATCGACACGGCCTATGCGGCGGCGATCAACCCGGTGATGAAGCAGGCGGGCAGTTTGCTATCGGATGGGATCAACGCCGCTGTGTCGGGTGTGATGCCTTTTGCCCAAGGCGCGCCCTTTGCCCAAGGTCGGGTGATGCCCTTTGCCAAGGGGGGCGTGGTCAGTAGCCCCACGACCTTCGGGATGCGCGGCGGCACCGGCCTGATGGGCGAGGCGGGACCAGAGGCGATCATGCCGCTGGCACGCGGCGCGGATGGCCGCCTTGGGGTGCGCGGCGGGGGCGGTTCCAGCGTGAACGTCACCATGCATGTCACCACACCAGACGCGCAAAGTTTTCAACGCAGCCAAGCCCAGATCGCCGCCCAGATGGGGCGCGTACTCGGGCGCGGTCAGCGGAACAGGTAGGGGAACAGGATAATGGCATTTCACGACATACGCTTTCCGGCGAACCTAAGCTTTGGCGCGACCGGCGGGCCAGAGCGCCGCACCGAGATTGTGACGCTGGCCAATGGCTATGAGGAACGGAACACGCCCTGGGCCCATTCGCGCCGCCGCTTTGATGCGGGGGTGGGGCTGCGGTCCTTGGACGATATCGCCCAGATGACCGCGTTCTTTGAAGCGCGCGAGGGGCAGTTGCACGGGTTTCGCTGGAAGGACTGGGGCGATTACAAATCCTGCGCCCCGTCCAAGACGCCGGCCTATGGCGATCAGCTGATTGCGATGGGGGACGATGTGACCCGCGTGATCCAACTGGTGAAGCGATACGTGAGCGGAGAGCAGACCTATGCCCGCCCGATCGCCAAACCTGTTGCCGGGACTGTGCGGATTGCTGTGGGCGGGGACGAGGTGCAAGAGGGCATCGATTTTACCGTGGATACCGCCACGGGGCTGGTGACCTTTGCCGATGCGCCGGATGCGGGGGCAGAGGTCACGGCGGGCTTTGAGTTCGATGTGCCGGTGCGGTTCGACACCGACCGGATCGAAACCTCTGTGTCCAGCTTTCAGGCGGGGCAAGCGCCCAGCGTGCCGGTGGTCGAGGTGCGGGTATGAGCGAGGCGGGATTATTCGCGCATTTGGGCACAGGCGCGAGCCATGTGTGCCAATGTTGGTCGATCACGCGGGATGACGGCGTGACCTTTGGCTTTACCGACCACGACCAGCCGCTTGCGTTCGATGGGATCACCTTTCTGGCGGATAGCGGGCTCAGCGCGCGGGCGCTGGCGGCAAGCTCTGGCCTTGCGGTGGATAATTCCGAGGCGGTGGGGCTGCTGCAAGCGGATGTCATCACAGCGGAGGATATTCGCGCTGGGCGCTATGACGGGGCCGAAGTGCGCAATTGGCTGGTGCGCTGGGATGACGTGAGCGCGCGGCAGTTGCGGTTTCGCGGGCAGGTGGGCGAGATTACCCATCACGCGGGGCAGTTTCAGGTGGAATTGCGCGGGCTGACGGATCTGCTGAACCAACCCACAGGGCGCACGTTTTTGCGCACCTGTGATGCGGTGCTGGGGGATGCGGCCTGCGGTGTGAATACGCAAGACGCCGCCTTTGCCGTAACGCTGGGGGTGCAGTCGCTGACCGATCAGCGTGCCTTTGTGGTCGCAAGCGCGGGATATACCGACCGTTGGTTCGAACAAGGACACTTCGAGGTGCTGACAGGGGCTGCCAAGGGGCTGAAGGCTGGCATCAAGGTGGACCGGATCAAGGGGAGCCTGCGCGAGATCGTGTTGTGGCAGGCGCTGCGGGCGGACGTCGCTGTGGGGGATACAGTACGGCTGGTCGCGGGGTGTGACCGCCGGGCGGACACCTGCCGCGCGAAATTCGCCAACCTTGTGAACTTTCGCGGCTTTCCCGATATGCCAACCGACGACTGGCTGATGAGCGTGCCGCGTAGCGATGATACCGGTGACGGCGGGAGCCTTTGGCGATGAGCGCCGTTGTGGCCGAGGCCCGGCGCTGGATCGGCACGCCTTATGTGCACCAAGCGTCCAGCTTTCAGGCGGGATGCGATTGTCTGGGGCTGATCCGCGGTGTCTGGCGGCACCTGTATGGGGCCGAGCCGGAGCGGTTGCCGAACTATACACTCGATTGGGCAGAGCCACAGGGCGAGGAAGTGCTGTGGCACGCGGCCCGGCGGCATCTGCGGCCCGCACAGGGCGATACACTGGTGCCGGGGCAGGTGCTGCTGTTTCGCATGCGGCAGGGCGCTGTGGCCAAGCATCTGGGCATCGTGTCAGCTGCAGGGGCCGCGCCCGCCTTTATCCATGCATACACCCGCCACGGCGTGGTGGAGAGCCCGCTGCCGGACCCTTGGGTACGGCGGATCGTGGCACGTTTCGAATTTCAGGAAGGATAACACATGGCAACGCTGGTTCTTTCGGCCGCAGGCATGGCGCTGGGCGGATCGCTTGGGGGCTCTGTCATGGGGCTGTCGATGGCGACGGTGGGGCGCGCGGCGGGGGCGGTGCTGGGCCGGGTGATCGACCAGCGGATCCTTGGCGCAGGCAGCGAAGCGGTCGAAGTCGGCCGCGTGGACCGCTTTCGTTTGACCGGCACGGGCGAGGGCGGCGCGATTGCGCGTCTGCACGGGCGTATGCGGCTGGGCGGCCATGTGATCTGGGCCAGCCGCTTTGCCGAAAGCGCCGAAACCACAGGGGGCGGTAAGGGCGCGGGGGCGCAGCCTGCCACGACGACCTATAGCTATACCGTCAGCCTTGCGGTGGCGCTGTGCGAGGGAGAGATCGCGCGCGTTGGCCGTATCTGGGCGGACGGCGAAGAGGTGTCGCCGCTCGCGCTCAATATGCGGGTCTATACAGGGGCGCAGGACCAAGCGTCTGATCCCAAGATTGCGGCGGTCGAGGGGGCCGCCTATGCGCCCGCCTATCGCGGCACGGCCTATCGCGGCACGGCCTATGTCGTGTTCGAAGACCTTGCGCTGGGCCAGTTCGGCAACCGCGTCCCGCAGTTCACATTCGAGGTCATGCGCCCGGCACAGGACGGCGCGCCGCAGGATCAAAGCGATATCGCCCGCGCCGTGCGCGGCGTGGCGCTGATCCCGGGAACCGGAGAGTATTCGCTTGCCACCACGCAGGTGAACCTGTCGGCGGCCTACGGCGAGCAGGTCGCGATCAACGTGAACTCGCCCAGCGGAGAGACGGATTTCGCCACCTCTATCACTGCGCTGTCAGAGGAGCTGCCGGATTGCGGTTCTGTCAGTCTGGTTGTGTCGTGGTTTGGCAATGACCTGCGCTGCGCCGATTGCGAAGTCAGGCCGCTGGTGGAGCAGCAAGAGGTGGACGGCGACACGATGCCTTGGCGCGTGGCGGATACATCGCGCGGGCAGGCGGGGCTGGTGCCGCGGCAGGGCGATCGGCCCGTCTATGGCGGCACACCGTCGGATGCCTCTGTCATCGAAAGCATTCGCGGGCTCAAGGACAAAGGCTTTGCGCCGATGTTCTATCCGTTCATTTTAATGGAGCAGATGCCGGGCAATACCCTGCCGAACCCGTGGACGGGGGATGCTGGCCAGCCCAAGCTGCCGTGGCGGGGCAGGGTGACGCTGTCGCTGGCACCGGGGCAGGCAGGCTCGCCCGACCGCAGCGCGGCGGCGCAGGCGCAGGTTGACGCCTTTATGGGGACTGCGCAGCCCAGTGATTTCAGCATTGTGGATGGCGCGGTGCGCTATAGCGGCCCGTCTGAATGGCGCTATCGCCGTTTCATCCTGCACTACGCCAACCTGTGTAAGGCGGCGGGCGGTGTGGGGGCGTTCTGTATCGGGTCAGAGATGGTGGCCCTGACGCAAATCCGCGGGGCGGGCGACAGCTTTCCTGCAGTGACAGCGCTGCGGCAGTTGGCAGGCGAAGTACGTGCCATTCTGGGGCCGGATTGCAAGATCAGCTATGCCGCGGATTGGTCGGAATATCACGGCTATCAGCCCAGCGGCACGGCGGATAAGTATTTCCACCTTGATCCGCTCTGGGCGGACGAGAATATCGATTTCATTGGCATTGATAACTACATGCCGCTGTCAGACTGGCGCGATGGCACCGACCATGCCGATGCGGGCTTTGGCGCGATCTACAACCTTGATTACCTGACGGGGAACGTGGCGGGGGGCGAAGGCTATGATTGGTTCTACCATTCGCCAGAGGCCCGCGATGCGCAAATTCGCACGCCGATTACGGACGGCGACGGCGAGCCTTGGGTCTGGCGTTACAAGGACCTGACGGGATGGTGGCAGAATGATCACCACAACCGCATCGGCGGCCAGCGCGTGGCGGCGAAAACCGCGTGGGTGCCGGAAAGCAAGCCGTTCTGGTTCACCGAATTCGGCTGCGCCGCCATCGACAAGGGCACCAACCAGCCGAACAAGTTTCTGGACCCGAAGTCATCGGAGAGTCTGCTGCCTTTTTATTCCAACGGCAGCCGGGACGATTTCATGCAGATGCAGTATCTGCGGGCGATCTATCGCCACTTTGCCGCGCCGGGGGCGAACCCGCGATCCCGCTCTGCCACCTATAACGGGCCGATGCTGGATATGGCGCGGGCGCATGTCTGGTGCTGGGACGCGCGGCCTTATCCGTTCTTTCCGGGCAATGCGGCGCTGTGGTCGGATGGCGACAATTACATGCGCGGGCATTGGCTGAACGGGCGGGCGGTGTCGCGCACCCTTGCCGGTGTCGTGGCCGAGATTTGCGCAAACGCCGGGGTGACGGCGGTTGATGTCTCGCGCCTATACGGCGTGGTGCGCGGCTATGCCGTGGACAATATCAGCTCTGCCCGGGCGCAATTGCAGCCTTTGCTGCTAGCCTACGGGATAGAGGTCGCGGAACGCGGCGGCGCGCTGGTCTTTACCAACCGCGACGGTCTGCCCCTGCGCAGGCTGACGCGGGACGATCTGGCGCAGGACCCGGAACATGCCTCTGACGTCGTCATGACGCGCCAGCCGCAGGCAGAGGTCGAGGGCCGCGTGCAGGTCGGCTATGTCGACCCAGAGGGCGACTACGAGGTCGCCGTGGCCGAGGCGATCCATCCAAGCCATGCCACGACCGGCGTCACACGCAGCGAATTTGCGCTGGGCCTGACCCGGGGCGAGGGCGCGCGGATCGCGGCCCGCTGGATCAACGAGGCCGCCGTCGCCCGCGATGGCCTGACGCTGGCGCTGCCACCGTCGCAGGGCGACCTTGGGGCGGGTGATGTGATTGACCTGGACGACGGCGCGGCGTCTGGCCTCTACCGGATTGACCGGATCGAGGAGGCGGGCTTGCGGCTGGTCGATGCCACCCGCGTTGATCCCGAAATCTACGCCCCTCAGCAGCGGCTAGAAGAAGGCGCGCGTCTATCGTCCTATACCGCGCCGACACCGATCGCAGGCTTGTTCATGGACCTGCCCCTGATCCGCGGCGATGAAAGCGAGCACGAGCCGTATTTTGCAGCGACGTCGACCCCATGGGCGGGGGGCGTGGCGCTCTATGCGGCGGCGCAGGACAGTGATTATGTCCTGCAAGACGTTTTGCGCAATCGCAGCGTGATTGGCACGCTGCAAGCGCCGCTGCCACGCGGGCGCACCGGACTATGGGACCGCCAGACGCTGACCGTCAAGCTGGTCAGCGGCGCGCTGAAGGCGGTCGATCCAGAGGCGGTTTTGGCGGGGGCAAACGTTCTGGCCATCGGGGACGGGAGCGCAGACAACTGGGAAATCGTGCAGTTTGCGCAGGCGCAGCTGACGGGTAATCTGACCTATCAACTGACGGAACTGCTGCGCGGGCAGCGTGGCAGCAGCGCTATGATGCCGGATGCGTGGCCCGCAGGATCGCGCGTTGTCATCATGGATGGCCGGCCCGCGCAGATCACGATCCCCACCGCCGCGCGGGGGCGGATGCGTCATTTCCGCTATGGCCCTGTGAAACGGGCCGTCACTGACGGCAGCTATCGTCATGTGGTGGAAACGATCAAGGGCAATGGCCTGCGCCCCTATCCGGTGGTGCATCTGCGCGCAGCCCGCAGCGCTGGCGACCTGCGCTTTGCTTGGATCAGGCAAACGCGGATCGACGGTGATCTGTGGGGGCGCGGTGACGTGCCACTGGGCGAAGAAACGCAGACCTATGTCGTGCAAGTCCGCCAAGGCGATGCGGTCCGCCGCGAAGAAAGCGTGGATGCGCCCGGCTGGGTCTATACCGCCGCGATGCAGGCGGCTGACGGTGTGTCCAGCGGCTATGTGGTGACGGTGGCGCAGCTGTCCGCGCGCTATGGCACTGGTCCCTTTACGGGGATTGCGGTGGCCTAATGCGCCCGGTGCATCTGACCGATCTGGATCTTGCGGCCCGCGCCGTCTTGGCGCAGCCAGCGGGCGTGCAGGATGATGCGGCCGCCCGTCTGGTTGCCGGCGCGCGGCTGGCGGACCGGTTTCGCAAACGGCTTGGGCGGCGGCACCCGGTCTGGGGTGATGGCACAGTAGCGGCGGCAGCGATGGCCTTCGCGGGGGGCAAACTTGCGCCGCCTCAGCGCTGCGACACCGCCTATCGCCGCGCGTTGCAATCTGTTTTGACGGCATTGTCAGAAAGCGGCCCCTTTGATTTTCCGCAACAGACGCTATATCCTATGCGAGGAACGGCGAGGAAAGTTTGCAATGGCCTATATTCAGGCGAAACTTCATAGCATCGACCCGGTGTGGGAAAAGATCGGCGAAGAGGCGCGCAGCGCCGTTGCCGCATCCCCCAGCATGGGATCAATGCTGCATGCTGGTATCATTCAGCACGCAGGCTTTGACGACGCCTTGGCCTACCGAATCGCGATGAAGCTCGAATCGTCCGAAATGTCGGCGCAGAACATCCGCGATATCGCGGATGACGCTTACGCCCAGACACGCGGTTTGGTGCAAGATGCCCGCGCCGATCTGGTCGCCACGATGGAACGCGACCCCGCCTGCCACCGGCTAATGCAGCCACTGCTGTTTTTCAAAGGATATCAGGCACTTCAGGCGTTTCGCTTGAGCAACTGGCTGTGGAAAGACGGACAGTTCGACCTGGCGTATTTCGTGCAGATGCGCGTGTCAGAGGTGTTCGGCGTCGACATTCATCCCGCCGCGACCATCGGCAAGGGCATCATGATCGACCACGCGCATTCCATCGTCGTGGGCGAAACTGCCGTGATCGGCGACAACGTCTCCATGCTGCATTCCGTCACGCTGGGCGGTACCGGCAAGGAAGAGGAAAAGCGTCACCCGACCATCGGGAACGGCGTTCTGATCGGCGCGGGTGCCAAGGTGCTGGGCAATATCACGATCGGCCATTGCAGTCGGATCGCTGCGGGTTCGGTTGTGCTGCACGATGTGCCGCCGATGAAAACCGTCGCTGGCGTCCCTGCTAAAATCGTGGGCGAGGCAGGCTGCGCGCAGCCCGCCCTGTCGATGAACCATATTCTGGCGGACGAAGGTCAGACGCTCATCTGATCGAAGGCTTCTAGCGCGCGGGCTCCGTACATAAACGACGGCCCGCCGCCCATATACATCGCCACCGATATCGTCTCTGCAATCTCTTCGCGGGTCACACCTGCGGCGATGGCCGCTTTGACGTGGAAGCCAATGCAATCGTCGCACTGCTTTGCGATGCCAATCGCGATGCACATCAGCTATTTATGACGCAAACTGACGTGGCCCTCGGCAAGGGCGGCTTGCGACAACGCGCCAAAACCTTTGGCGGTCTCTGGCGCGGCCTTGCGGAATTTACCTAGGTTGGCCGACGCCTCGGCAAGGTGATTTTTCCAATCCATGAACGAAAACGGGCTCCTGTATCGCTACAGAAGCCCGTTTCGCATGATGTCTTGCGCCGGGCGTTGATCCAAATCAACGCCCGGGCCAAAGCTGGATTTAGGCCAGCATCGTCATCGGGTTTTCAAGGTTGTCCTTGATCGCATTCAGCAAGTTCGCCCCCAGCGCGCCGTCGATGACGCGGTGGTCAACGGACAGGGTGACAGACATCACCGTGCCGACGGCGAGTTCGCCATCTTTGCCGACAATCGGCTTTTTCGCGCCAGCGCCAACCGCAAGGATCGCAGAGTGCGGCGGGTTGATGATGGCGTCAAAGTTGTCGATGCCGAACATACCAAGGTTCGAAATCGCAAAGCTGCCGCCTTGATATTCATGCGGCGCAAGCTTGCGGTCGCGGGCACGGGTGGCCAGGTCCTTCATCTCGGACGACAGGGCGGACAGGGACTTCATCTCGGCGTCTTTCAGCACCGGGGTGAACAGCCCGCCCTCGATGGCGACAGCCACCGCGACGTCGGATTTTGTGAACTTCAGCGTACGATCACCGGCCCAGACGGCATTCGCCTCTGGCACCTGTTGCAGGGCCAGCGCGCAGGCCTTGATGATGAAGTCGTTGACCGACAGCTTGACGCCGCGGCCTTCCAACTGCTTGTTCAGCTGGGCGCGGAACTTCATCAGATCGTCCAGCACAATGTCGCGGCGCAGATAGAAGTGCGGCACGGATTGCTTGGCTTCGGTCAGGCGGGCTGCAATCGTCTTGCGCATCCCGTCCAGCTTGACCTCTTCAAAGGGACGCCCGTCATACATCTTGATGACTTGCTCGGTCGATGGGCCAGAGGCCATCGCCGCACCCTTCGCAGCCGCTGGCGCGTCGGCCTTGGCTGCCGGGGCCGCAGAGGCCGCAGCTTTGGGCTGGGCTGTCGCGTTTTCGACGTCCGCTTTCACGATCCGGCCTTTGGGGCCGGAGCCTTGAATGCCGGACAGGTCCAGACCCTTATCCGCCGCAATGCGCCGCGCCAAAGGCGAAGCAAACACGCGGTTACCGTCTTTCACTGGGGCCTTATCGCCCTGCGCTGCATCACCGTCGCGGCCATAGCCCTTGGCGGGCTCTTCCGCTTTGGGCGCATCGGCTGGGGCCGCGTTGGATGACGCCGCAGCCTTTGGCGCAGACGCCGCACCGATGTCATCAGCGCTTTCGCCGTCCATCAACAGCACGGCGATCACAGCGTTGACTTTCACGCCTTCGGTGCCTTCGGCGACCATGATCTTGCCGATCACGCCCTCGTCGACGGCCTCGAACTCCATCGTGGCCTTGTCCGTTTCGATTTCAGCCAGCAAGTCACCGGACGACACGGTGTCGCCCTCTTTGACCAGCCATTTCGCCAGCGTGCCTTCCTCCATGGTGGGGGACAGGGCGGGCATCAGAATTTCTGTAGGCATCGCTCTGGCTCCTTACCGGTAGGTGACTTTTTTGACCGCGGCGATGACTTCATCGACGGTCAGCAAGGCATGTTTTTCAAGGTTGGCAGCATAGGGCATCGGCACGTCTTTGCCGGTGCAGGTGATGACCGGCGCGTCCAGATAGTCGAACGCTTCTTGCATGATCACGCCGCTGATGTAGCCGCCGACGCTGCCCTGCGGCCAGCCTTCTTCGACGGTGACGCAGCGGTTGGTCTTGCGGACGGACGCGAGGATGGTTTCCGTATCCATCGGACGCAGCGTGCGCAGGTTGATCACCTCGGCGCTGATCCCGTCTTCTGCCAGCTTTTCAGCAGCTTGCAGGGCGTAAGTCATGCCAATGCCAAAGGATACGATGGTCACATCGTCGCCGGCACGTTCAATCTTGGCCTTGCCAAAGGGGATCGTGAAATCGACCATGACGGGCACATCAAAGCTGCGACCATACAGGATTTCATTCTCAAGGAAGATCACCGGGTTCGGATCGCGGATCGCCGATTTCATCAGACCCTTGGCGTCAGCAGCCGAATACGGCATGCAAACTTTCAGGCCGGGGATCTGCATGAACCATGCGGCAAAATCCTGGCTGTGCTGCGCACCCACGCGGGCCGCCGCACCGTTTGGACCGCGGAACACCATGGGTGCACCCATCTGGCCGCCGGACATATACAGCGTCTTGGCGGCAGAGTTGATCAGGTGGTCCATCGCCTGCATGGCGAAGTTGAAGGTCATGAATTCCACGATGGGACGCAGACCGCCAAAGGACGCACCGACCGCGATACCGGCAAAGCCGTGCTCTGTGATCGGGGTGTCGATGATGCGCTTGGCACCAAATTCGTCCAGCAAACCTTGGCTGATCTTATACGCGCCTTGGTATTCGCCGACTTCTTCACCCATCAGGAACACCGTGTCGTCGCGGCGCATTTCCTCGGCCATCGCGTCGCGCAGGGCTTCGCGAACGGTCGTGGATTTCACTTCCGTGCCTTCGGGCCAATCGGGGCTGGCGTCGGGGGCTTTGGGTTCTGGGTGCGACATCGCCGCCGCAGGTGCGGTTTCGGACGACTGTTCTTTGTCGGCGGGGACAGGGGCCGCTGCCTTGGGGGCTTCGGATTTCACGTCGTCCATCGACTCGCCGTCTTCTAGCAGGACAGCGATCACATCGTTGACCTTCACACCTTCGGTGCCCTCGGCCACGACGATCTTACCGATCACGCCTTCGTCGACAGCCTCGAATTCCATCGTGGCTTTGTCAGTTTCAATCTCGGCGAGGATGTCACCAGAGGCGACTTTGTCGCCCTCTTTGACCAGCCACTTTGCCAGCGTGCCTTCCTCCATCGTGGGGGACAGGGCGGGCATCAAAATTTCAGTTGCCATGGCTCAGGCCTCCTGCGGAGCTTCAGTTGCGTAGATATCGGTCCAAAGCTCTTCAAGCGCGGGCTCCGGGCTCTCTTTCGAGAATTCGGCAGCTTCGTTGACGATGGCTTTGATGTCCTTGTCGATGGCCTTCAGGTCATCTTCGGTGGCGTGCTTGCCGGTCAGCAGCATCTCGCGGATCTGCTCGATCGGGTCACGCTCGTCGCGCATCTTTTGCACTTCTTCGCGGGTCCGGTACTTCGCCGGGTCCGACATCGAATGCCCGCGGTAACGGTATGTTTTCACTTCAAGGATATATGGACCCTTGCCAGCGCGGCAGTGCGCCACGGCCTTTTCGCCAGCAGCCTTGACCGCCAGCACGTCCATGCCGTCAACTTCTTCGCCCGGAATGCCGTAGGCCGCGCCGCGTTCCCACAGGGATGGCGACTTGGTGGACCGCTGCACAGATGTGCCCATCGCGTACTGGTTATTCTCGATCACGAAAATCACCGGCAGATCCCAAAGTTCCGCCATGTTGTAGGTCTCATAGACCTGGCCCTGGTTCGCCGCGCCGTCGCCGAAATAGGCAAAGGTCACGCGGTCGTTGCCAAGGTATTTGTCGGCGAACGCCAGACCGGCACCTAGTGGCACCTGCGCTGCCACAATGCCGTGGCCGCCGTAAAAATGCTTTTCCTTCGAGAACATATGCATGCTCCCGCCCTTACCCTTTGAAAAGCCGCCCTCGCGGCCCGTCAATTCGGCCATGATCCCCTTGGGGTCCATGCCGCAGGCCAGCATGTGGCCGTGGTCACGGTAAGATGTGACGCGCTTGTCGCCTTCCGAGGCAGCAGCCTCTAGGCCGACGACGACCGCTTCTTGTCCGATATAAAGGTGGCAGAAGCCACCGATCAGGCCCATGCCATATAGCTGGCCCGCCTTTTCTTCAAAACGGCGGATCATCAGCATTTCGCGGTAATGACCCAGCAATTCCTCGGCAGAGACGTTCGCCCCGCGTTTTTGCGAATTGGTATCTGGCTTCTTCGGCGGCATGGTCGCTCCCTCTGCGCTAGAACAGATAGTTTAGTGTTAAACTAACTAGGGATGATAAAGCCTGAAGTGACGTAAGGCAATCCGATCACGCGGATTTATGCACGCCGCCTGTGTCCGGTGCTGGCTACGGTTATTGAATGACGATTTCGTCGGTGCGGACCATGCCCAGCACATCGCGCGCCTGCTCGTCCAGCAGGTCCAGATCAAGGAAGTCATCTGACAGGCGTTTCGTCAGATTCTCCATGCCATCCAGTTCGATCTGCAAAGCCGCCAGTTCGATTTCCAAGGCCTGCGCTTCGGCGTCCACTTCGGCACGTTTAAAGATGCCATAGTCGCCTTGAATGGCGGCAAAGGTGAAATACAGCCCCAGCATCAGGGTCAGCAGGAAATAGATTAAGGTGCCCAAACCGGGGCGGCTGCTCTCGTTCATACGTGCCTCACTCGCGCCTCTGACGGGCGCATTGCAGGCAAAATTGCATACCTAAGCGGGCGGTAAAACAGCCTTTTCGCCACGGTTGCAAATTGAATTGCAACCGTGGCACGCAAGACTCAGCCTGCGATGGACGCGGCGTGGATCGTGTCGATCGTCTTGGCAATCGCGACGTTAAATTCATCGTCGGACTGCTGCGCCGACAAATCCTGCGTCAGCGCGCGGCTAAAGCTGGCGATGATGCCGGGGTTGATTGCAAGGCGGCGGGTCGCCTCGGTCAGATCATAGCCACCGGACAGGGCGACGACGCGCATGATCTTGGGGTGATCGACCAGCGGCTGATAGGTGCCGGCGACCTCTGGCAGGGTCAGCTTGATCATGATCTCAGCGCCCTCTGGCACGGCATCAAGGTGGCGCAGCACGCTGTCTAGCAGCATCTGTTCCGCCTCGGCCTTGTCGGAAATGCTGATCGTCACTTCGGGCTCTAGGATCGGCATCATGTCGTGCGCCAGCACCTGATTGCCGACCTCGAATTGCTGCGCGACGATGGCATCAATACCAGCGGCATTGGCGGCATGAATGACCGACCGTTCCTTGGTGCCGAACACACCAAGCGCATGGGCGCGGTCCAGCAGCGCATCCAGACCCGGCATTGGCTTCATCATCTGAACGCCATTCGCTTCGTCTTCTAAGCCTTTGTCGATCTTCAGAAAAGGCACGACGCGCTGCACGCTCCACAGGTGCTCTGCCGCAGGCTGGCCTGCGAACTGGCGGTCCATCGTATCCTCGAACAGGATCGCGCTGACGACTTGATCGCCGTTAAAGGTTGGGGCTGCGACGATCCGGGCGCGCATCGCATGGATCATGTCGAACATTTCCGCGTCAGAGCCAAAGGCGTCTGCGTTCACGCCGTAAGCGGCCAGCGCCTTCGGGGTAGAGCCGCCGCTTTGGTCCAGTGCTGCGATAAAACCGTTACCCGCGCGGACCTGCGCTGCCATGTCCTTGTTCACACTATCACTCCCGTAGAAATTGCTTAGGCAAAATGCCCCCGGCCATTGCATAGGCAGGGGGCAGCGGAGTGACAATTATGGTTGCGCTAACGCTAAGCAGTGATAGCGCTAACGCGTAGGTTTAGTCCGAAAGAGCGGCAACACCCGGCAAGGTTTTGCCTTCCATCCACTCCAGAAACGCGCCGCCAGCGGTGCTGACGTAGGTGAAATCGTCCGCCGCACCTGCCGCGTTCAGCGCTGCAACCGTGTCACCGCCGCCTGCGACGGAAATCAGCTTGCCGTCCCGCGTCAGGTCAGCCGCCGCTTTGGCAGCCGCGTTGGTGGCGGCGTTAAATGGTTCGATTTCAAACGCGCCCAGCGGGCCGTTCCAGACCAGAGTCTTGGCCCGTTCCAGCGCCTGCACGATATGCGCGACAGAATCGGGCCCAGCGTCCAGAATCATTGCATCGGGCGGGCAGTCCTCGGTCTTGACGGTTTCATTCGCGGCACCTGCCTTGAATTCACGCGCCACCACCACGTCGCGGGGCAACAGAATCGCGCAGCCCTTTTCCGCAGCCTTGGCCGCGATATCACGGGCAGTTTGCGCCAGATCATGCTCGCACAGCGATTTGCCAACATCGATGCCGCTGGCCGCAAGGAACGTGTTCGCCATGCCGCCGCCGATGACCAAGACGTCGACTTTTTCGACCAGATTGGACAGCAGGTCGAGCTTGGTCGACACCTTCGCGCCACCAACAACTGCCACGACGGGGCGTTCGGGGCTACCAAGCGCCTTATCCAGCGCCGACAACTCTTCTGCCATCAGGCGGCCAGCGCAGGCGGGCAGCAGGTGCGCAAGGGCTTCGGTGCTGGCATGGGCGCGGTGCGCGGCGGAAAACGCGTCGTTGACATAAACATCACCAAGGGACGCCAGACGCTGCGCAAAACCTGCGTCATTCGCCTCTTCACCGGGGTTAAAGCGCAGGTTTTCCAGCAGGGCCACATCGCCAGCCGCCAGTTTGCCAACCGCTTCGCCGTAGCCGCCGTCGATAAAGGTGACGTCCAGGCCCAGCGCGGCGGACAATGCCGGCACGATCTGCGCCAGCGACATTTCCGGCACGACCTTGCCCTTGGGACGGTCAAAGTGCGCCAGCAAGATCGGCGTGCCGCCCTTGGCCAGAATATCCTTAACCGTCGGCACGATGCGGTCGATCCGTGTGGTGTCGGTGACTTTGCCGTCTGCGACAGGCACGTTAATATCCACCCGCACCAGCACGCGTTTGCCGTTCAGGTCCATGTCATCAAGGGTCTTCCAAGCCATATTGGCCTCCATCCGCTGTTTGACGGTATTCCTGTGGCAAGGTTGCGCCCGCGTCAACCGGGCGTGTCTTGGCATCGGGGCGCATCCACCATATGTCATCCTCAAGTTTTCAACAAAGAGGTGCCCCAATGGCCGATATCAAAGATCCAGAAAACACGATCATCATGACCCTGAAGGACGGCGACGTCGTCATTCAACTGCTGCCCGACGTCGCCCCCAAGCACGTTGAGCGCATGAAAGAACTGGCCCGCGCTGGCGCATATGACAACGTCGCATTCCACCGCGTGATCGACGGCTTCATGGCGCAGACCGGCGATGTCGAGCATGCGAACATGGAAAAAGACTACAACCCCGGCCGCGCTGGCACTGGCGGTTCTGATATGCCCGATCTGCCTGCAGAGTTTTCCAAAGTGCCGCACGCCCGCGGCGCACTGGGTGCGGCACGTTCCGCCAACCCAAACTCGGCCAACAGCCAGTTCTTTATCAGCTTCAAAGATAACGATTTCCTGAACGGCCAATACACCGTTTACGGTCATGTCATCGAAGGTATGGCCCATGTCGATGCGATCGCCAAAGGCGAGCCGCCCCGCAACCCCGACCGCATGATCTCGGTCAAGGTGGCTGCCGATGTTTAAGCTGGCAGCAGCGCTGACCGTTCTGGCTGCGCCTGCGATGGCGGACGGTCTGGACATCACGGTCGCGGGTCAGGCCAACGGCACGATCCACATCGATCTGTTTGAAGACACCGCACCGCTGCACGTCGCCCAGATCGAGGCGATTGCGACTGAAGGCGGCTATGACGGCGTCGTCTTTCACCGCGTGATCGAAGGCTTCATGGCCCAGACTGGCGATGTCGAATTCGGCAAGGTCGACGGCGATACAGCCCGCGCTGGTATGGGCGGGTCCGAATTGCCCGACATCAAGGCCGAGTTCAGCAACGAGCTGAGCTTTGACCGCGGCGTCGTCGGCATGGCCCGCAGCCAGAGCCCGGATTCGGCGAACAGCCAATTCTTTATCATGTTCGCGCCCGGCCCATTTCTGGACGGCCAATACACCATCGTCGGTCAAGTCACCGAAGGCATGGATGTGGTCGATCAGATCAAGCTGGGTGACGGCCCGAACGGGTCCGTGACAGGCGCGCCTGACGTGATGACCAAGGTTGTCGTGACCGAATAAACACTACGGTGTTTTAATAAAACGGAGCGGGCCCTGCGGGGCCCGTTTTGCTGTCTGCGATGGATGGTTCTGATGCAGGCATCTGTGCCAGAGGCGCGGGTAGGAGCCTCCGGCGGGGATATTTTTAAAACAGAGAGACGCTCAGGTTCCGCAGAAGGTGGCGGTGACGACCTCTTGCATGGTTGGCGGTTTAGCGAATGGTGCGCGGCCAGCGGTCAGCGGATCAAAGGGGTGGGTGACGGCGCGCAGTAGCGCATGAAAAGGGGCCATGTCGCCGGCGGTGGCGGCGGAGATCATCGCCTCGATCTGGTGATTGCGCGGGATGATCTGCGGATTGGCGCGTTCCATGATCTGCGCGTAATCTGGGGCGCGGCGCTGTTCCCAATCGCCGACCCACGCGGCAAAGGCGTCGCGGTCGGTAAACTGATCTTGCGCATGTGGCCCGGCCAGATTGGCAAAGGTATTGGTGAAATCAGCGCCGTCTTGCGCCATCAACGTCAGCAGGCGCTGGATCAGGTCCGCGTCGGCAGGTTGTGGGTCGCTCAGGCCGATCTTTGCCCCGAAGACCTGCACCCAAGCCGCCTGATAGAGGTCCGAGAAATGGTTGATCCGCTGCGTGAAATCCTCGATCGCGGCGTCTTGATCCGGCATCAGCGGGATCAGCGCGGTGGCCAGTTGCGCCAGGTTCCAGACCGCTATTCCGGGTTGGTTGGCATAGGCATACCGGCTACCGCGATCAATCGAGCTGAAGACTTGGGCCGGGTTATAGGCATCCATAAAGGCGCAGGGGCCGTAGTCGATCGTCTCGCCGCTGACGGCCATGTTGTCAGTGTTCATCACGCCGTGGATAAAGCCGAGGCCCATCCACTGTGCGATGAGCTGCGCCTGCGCGGCGACAATTCCGCTGAGCAGGGCGGGGATGCCGTCTGCATCCGGGTAGTGGCGCGCGATGACGTGATCCGCCAGCGCTTGGAGCGCGGGGATGTCTTGCCGCGCGGCATGTATCTGAAAGCTGCCGACGCGGATATGGCTGCGGGCCACGCGGGTCAGGATGCCGCCGGGCAGGGCGGCCTCTCGCATGACGTCTTCTCCGGTTGCGACGGCGGCGAGGGCGCGGGTGGTGGGCACGCCCATGGCGGCCATCGCCTCTGACACCAGATATTCGCGCAGCACAGGCCCAAGCCATGCGCGGCCATCGCCGCCGCGGCTGTAGGGGGTGCGGCCGGAGCCTTTGAGCTGGATGTCGCGGCGGATGCCGTCCGTGCCAATGACTTCGCCCAGCAGAACGGCGCGGCCATCGCCCAGCTGCGGGTTCCAGTTGCCAAACTGGTGGCCGGCATAAAGCTGCGCCAGCGGGGCGCTGCCGTCTGGCACCACATTCCCCGACAGCACCCGCAGGGCACCGTCACTGGTGAGCCAGTCCGCGTCGATCCCCAACTGCGCGGCCAGATCCGCATTGACGGCCAACATCTGCGGCGCGCGCACCGGGGTCGGGTCCTGCGCTGTAAACATCTGCGGCAGCAGGCGCGAGAAGCTGTTGTCGAAGTCTATCACAGCGGATCCGTCATCATGCGCACATCGCGGACCGGGCGAAATCCGGCGCGGGTGCAGAACCGCGCGGCGGCGTCTGGGTCAGCGGGGGGCAGGATGGCGTGCATCGCCTGCATACCCGCGCGGCCCAGATTGACGGCGACGGCGTGCAGCACTTCTGTGCCGATGCCGCGTCCCCGGACCGAGGGGCGGATGTAGCATTCCTCGAGCCAGCCGACCATGCCGCCATGGGCCATCGACCAGCCGAAGGTCACCATGACATAGCCAAGCGGGCTGCTTTTCGGGCCAATGAGCCAGACCGCGCCAAGGGGCGAGCCGTCCAGCAGCGGGCCGGTCACTTGTGCGCGGTGCGCGTCGTCATAGGGCAGCGCTGCGTCCGCGTGATAGCGGGCCATCAAGTCCATGACGCGTTCGGCCTCAGTCGGACCGGCAAGGGCGATTGCGGTGCTCATAGCCGGGCCAGACGGTCGGTCAGCAGGGCAAAGAAGCCGTCGGCGTCCAGATCCCCCATGAACATCGCGTTGGGCGCGCGGTCCGTGACGCGCCACCAATCGGCGACGGTCATGCCGAGGGTCAGTTCAGAGCCGGTTTCCACCACCACATTGACATGGCGGCCTGTGAAAAGCTCTGGTTGCAGCAGATAGGCGATCACGCAGGGGTCGTGCAGCGGCGCGCCTTCGGAGCCGTATTTTTCCTTGTCGAAGCGTTCGAAAAAGTTGGTCCATTCGGCAACCATATCGCCCACGCGGGTGCCCATGGCGCGGAACGCGTCGACGCGGGCCTGTGTTGTCAGCGCTTTATGCGTCACATCCAGCGGCATGACGACCAGCGGCACCCCAGCTAAGAAGACTTCGGCAGCCGCCTCTGGATCGACGTAGATGTTGAATTCGGCGGCGGGCGTGATGTTGCCGACTTCGAAATAGGCGCCGCCCATCAGGACGATTTCCTGCACGCGTTCAATGATATCGGGCGCTTTGCGAAAGGCCTGCGCGATGTTTGTTAGCGGGCCAAGCGGGCACAGCGTGATCGTGCCGCTGGGTGCGCTGCGCAGGGTGTCGATGATATAATCAACGGCGTGTTCCGCCTGCAGCGGCATGACGGGGTCCGCCAGTTGCGGGCCATCAAGGCCAGTTTTGCCGTGCACATGCTCTGCCGTGACCAGCTTGCGCACCAGCGGCGCATCGCAGCCCGCATAGACCGCCATATCGCTGCGCCCGGCCAGTTCGCACACAATGCGCGCGTTCTTTTGCGTCAGCGCCAGTGGCACATTGCCCGCCACGGCGGTGATGCCCAGCACCTCCAGCTCTGGCGAAGCGAGGGCGAGCAGGATCGCGACGGCGTCGTCCTGTCCGGGGTCGGTGTCGATGATAATCTGGCGGGGCATGCGTTTTCCTTGCGATTTGGCGCAGTGTGGCGGGGTGGACGGGCAGGGGCAAGGGGGCCGTGTGGTCACGCGCAAAGGCTTGCACACCCATTTTGGACCTAAGCGGAACGAATGCTGCCCGGCATGCGTTTGCAAGGTATAGATTTTCAACAAAAGGTGACTGTTATGACCAAATTATCAACCGCTCTGCCCGCTCTTGCTGCCCTTGCCCTGACCTCTGCCTGCGCGGGCACGGGTGCGATTGACGCTGGCAACGGTCTGTCAAAAACGCTGGATCAGATGCAGCTGCAATACCCCGGTATGACGCAGGAAATTTATGCGTCCTTTGACGCCGATGGGAATGGATTGCTGGATAGCTTCGAACAACAGGCCGTGTTTCAAGAATCGTCCAGCTCCGACGGTATCGGTGGCACCGCGGGCGCGCTGAGCATGGACGCTGTCCCGTCCTAATACATCGCAAGGACTGATCCGGCGCAGCGCCGGATCAGTCTGTTTTGTTTAAACGTGGCTTTCCTTGCCCCGCGCAAGGGCGGCAACGCCGGTACGGGCGACCTCTTGCAGGCCAAGCGGGCGCATCAATTCGGAAAAAGCGTCGATCTTTTCAGGCGTGCCGGTGATTTCGAACACAAAAGACTGCAACGTGCTGTCCACGACGCTGGCGCGGAAAATATCGGCAAGGCGCAGCGCCTCGACCCGCGCTTCGCCTTGGCCCGCGACCTTTAGCAGCGCCAGTTCACGCTCGACCGACGGGCCGTCGACCGTCAGGTCGTGAACCTCGTGCACAGGCACGATCCGGCCCAGCTGCGCCTTGATCTGCACGATGACCTGCGGGGTGCCGGTGGTCACAATCGTGATCCGCGACAGGTGCCCGGTGTGGTCGATTTCGGCGACGGTCAGGCTTTCGATGTTATAGCCGCGTCCGGCAAATAGCCCGATGACGCGGGCTAGAACCCCTGGTTCATTCTCGACGATGACCGCCAATGTGTGCCGCTCGATGGTATCCCCAAAGGTTGAGCGGAGGTCATAGGCGGAATGGCTGCTTGCGCCTTTTTTGATGTTCAGTGCCGACATGTTCGTATCCTTATGTCTCTGGCGAAAAGGGGGGGGCGAAGACTTTTCACTGCGAAAAGTCTTCTGGGGTCAAATGCCTTCATTACGAAGACGTTTAGACCAGCACTGCCCCTGTTGCCGTGATCGATCCTTGCACCTGCGCATTGGCCAGCAGCATTTCGTTATGCGCCTTGCCCGACGGGATCATGGGGAAGCAGTTTTCGTGCTTTTCCACCAAGCAGTCAAAAATGACCGGGCCGTCATAGGCAATCATTTCCTTGATTGCTTCGTCCAGATCGTCGGGGTTGTCGCAGCGGATGCCTTTGGCACCAAAGGCTTCGGCCAGTTTCACGAAATCAGGCAAGGCTTCGGACCAAGACTGGGAATACCGCTCTCCGTGCAGCAGCTGCTGCCACTGACGCACCATGCCAAGGCGTTCGTTGTTCAATATGAACTGCTTCACCGGAAGGCGATACTGCATCGCCGTGCCCATTTCCTGCATGTTCATCAGCCAAGACGCTTCGCCGGCCACGTTGATCACAAGGCTATCGCGGTGCGCCATCTGCACACCGATCGACGCAGGTGTGCCGTAACCCATGGTGCCAAGGCCGCCCGATGTCATCCAGCGGTTCGGGTCCTCAAAGCCAAGGTACTGCGCGGCCCACATCTGGTGCTGGCCGACCTCGGTCGTGATGTAACGGTCGTGGTCTTTGGTCAGTGCCTCAAGCCGGGACAGGGCGTATTGCGGGCGGATGATCGGGCCGTCCTGCGTAAACCCAAGGCAATCCTTGGCGCGCCATTCGTTGATCTGCTTCCACCACTTCGCGACGGATTCTTTCTCGGTCTTGCGGCCTTGGGCCTTCCAGACCTTCAGCAGGTCTTCCAGCACGTGGGCCACGTCGCCAAGGATCGGCATATCGACTTGGATCACTTTGTTGATCGAAGACGCATCAATATCGATATGCGCTTTCGTCGACTTGGGGCTGAACGCATCAAGGCGCCCCGTGATCCGGTCATCAAAGCGCGCGCCGATGTTGATCATCAGATCGCAGCCGTGCATCGCAAGGTTTGCCTCGTAGGTGCCGTGCATGCCCAGCATGCCCAGCCACGCAGGACCGGACGCTGGATAGCAGCCCAGACCCATCAAGGTGGACGTGATGGGAAAGCCTGTCGCCTCGACCAGCTCGCGCAGCAATTGGCTGGCCGCGGGGCCAGAGTTGATGACGCCGCCGCCGGTGTAGAACAGCGGGCGCTTGGCTTTGGCCATCGCCTCTGCCAGCTCGGTGATCATGGCGATATCGCCTTTGACCTGCGGCGCATAATGCGACTTGCGCTTGGACTTCTCGCTATAGGTGCCATTGGCGAACTGCACATCCTTGGGGATGTCGATCAGCACGGGACCCGGACGGCCAGAGGTCGCGACGTGGAACGCCTCGTGAATGGTATTGGCCAGCTTATCCGTATCTTTAACCAGCCAGTTATGCTTGGTGCAGGGGCGGGTGATGCCAACGGTGTCGGCTTCTTGAAAGCCATCGGTGCCGATCATAAAGGTCGGGACTTGGCCCGTCAGCACGACGATAGGGATACTGTCCAGCAGCGCGTCTGTCAGGCCGGTCACGGCGTTTGTCGCGCCCGGGCCAGATGTCACCAGCGCCACGCCGGGTTTGCCGGTGGACCGGGCATAGCCTTCGGCGGCGTGAACTGCGCCTTGTTCGTGGCGGACGAGCACGTGCTGAATGCTGTTTTGCTGAAAGATCTCGTCATAGATCGGCAGAACGGCACCGCCGGGATAGCCAAAGACCACCTCGACCCCTTGGTCGATCAAAGCCTGCACCACCATTTTCGCGCCAGTCATCGTCTTTGTCATCGTCTTGTCCTTGTCAGCGGCACATCGCCTTTGGTCGTATCGCACAAAAAAGCCCCCGTGTTTGGCGGGGGCGCATGGGGAACCTGAATGGTCAAACCGTCACCGGCCCATGCGCGTCTTTCCTAGAATGAGTACGACCGTTTTCATGCGGGTTTCCTTTGCATAAAGGTGTTCTAGGCGGCGATTGCGGCAGGGTCAACCGCCGCAATGGAGAAAATGTCGCCGCCCGCACATTTTTCGCAACATTCGTAAAGCGCAGCGCTACTTTTCGCGTTTTGCGAAAAGCGCAGCCCCCGCCAGAAGAAATAATCCACCAACCGACAGCTTTGACCCTTTGCGCGTGACAGGAGCGGGGCGGTTTTCTGGCGCAGGATGCGCGTCCGACTGCTTCGTTTTTTGCGCGGGTGTATCCGCAGCATGACCACCTTCCAGCAGGTCCGCATCGGCGGTGTTTGGGTCTGTGCTGGCGGGGCTTGGGTTCTGTTTGGCTTGTGCTTCGATCTCCGAGTCGATCTCGGCCCCCAAAAGCACGATATAGGCGGACAGCCACAGCCACATCAGCAGGATGATCACGCCGCCCAGCGCGCCAAAGGTTTCGTTATAGCTGCCAAAGTTGCTGGCATAGAACCCAAAGGCCATAGACCCCAGCAGCCACAGGATGCAGGCAATCGCAGCACCCGGCGTGACCCAGCGCCAGCGGCGATCGGTGCGGGCGGGGCCATAGCGGTACAGCACCGCCAGCCCAGCGGCGACTAAGATGAGCACGACAGGCCAGCGCACCAGCATGACGAACCATTCGGTGTCAGCGGGCAGGCGCAGAAAACTTAGGACAATCGGAATCGCAACCAGCACAAGGACGATGCCGAAAAACCCTGCGATCAGTCCCAGCGTCAAGCTGCCTTTGACCAACAGAGTGCGCAGAAAACTGCGGGGTTCAGTGACGTCAAAGGCGACGTTCAGCCCCTCGATCAGGGCGGCCATGCCAGCGGTGGCGGAATAAAATGCCGTGCCTAGACCAATGATCGCAGCAAGGCCGAGGCCGCCGCTGTCGCTGCCGGCGACGGATTTTGCCTGATCAATGACGATCTGCGCAGCCTCTGTCGGGATGAAACGGGTCAGGGTTTCCAGCTGGGCGACGATGGTGGCCGGGTCGGTGAAAAGCCCCGCAAGGGCCATTGCCGCCACCAGCCCCGGAAAGATCGCAAGCAGGCCGTAGAATGCACAACCTGCTGCAATTAACCCGACGTGGTCTTCGCCAAGTTCGGAAAACACACGCTTGAGCAGCGCAAGCCACCCCTTGGTCGAAATATCGGCGGGGTGGGCGGTGGCACCGGGCATAACACATCCTTGATCATTCTGTGATCAATGCCCGGCGCCCCCGCCTGGTTCCGCTTATTTCGCGTCTTTGCCAATCTTGTCTTGGGTTTGCGTGTCAAAGTCGCTGGCGGCGTGACGCTCATGCAGCTGCTCTGACGGCTCTCCAAAGGGACGGTTGACCATGCGGCCGCGCCGGTAAGCGGGGCGGTTCATCACGGTATCGGCCCAGCGCTGCACGTTGGTATAGGTGTCAGCCTCTAGGTATGCGGCGGCGGAATAGACCTCGTTCTTGACCAGCGAACCAAACCACGGTGCCGTCGCCATATCGGCGATGGTGTAATCCGCGCCGCTCAGGAATTCGCGGTCCGCCAGATTACGGTCAAGCACGTCCAACTGGCGCTTCACTTCCATCGTAAAGCGGTTGATCGGGTATTCGAATTTTTCCGGCGCATAGGCGTAAAAGTGGCCAAAACCGCCGCCCAGATAAGGCGCAGAGCCTTGCAGCCAGAACAGCCAGTTCATCGCCTCGGTCCGCGCTTTGCGGTCCTTGGGCAGGAAGGCGTCGAATTCTTCGGCCAGATACATCAGGATCGACGCGCTCTCAAACACGCGGGTGTCGGTTTTAGTGTCCAGCAATGCGGGGATTTTCGAATTCGGGTTGATGTCGACAAAGCCCGATCCGAACTGGTCGCCGTCACCGATCTTGATCAGCCATGCGTCATATTCCGCGCCGCTATAACCCGCCTCCAGCAACTCTTCGAGCATGACTGTGACCTTCACGCCATTCGGCGTCGCAAGCGAATGCAGCTGGAAACGATGCTCGCCGCGGGGCAGCACTTTGTCATGGGTCGGGCCGGCAATAGGGCGGTTTGTCTTGGCAAATTCGCCGCCATTTTCGGCGTCCCAAGTCCAAACCTTGGGCGGGGTATAATCGGTCATCGAAAAGCTCTCCTGTCTTGCGTTACGCGTTAGATAGGGCGCCGCGCGCAGAACGCAAAGTGCGCGGGTGCTGTGGTGGCTGTGCGCAAGGGGGAACGGTCCGCAATTTTTCTCTCTTGCCTGCGGGCGGCTAAGGTGCAGAAATGCCGTATTATTTTAGGATTACTTAACCAATGCGTCTTTTTCTATCGTCCCATCGCTTTGGTCACCATCCGGATGCCTTGGTGCAGCTTGCAGGCCAGCGGCGTAACACTTTGGTGATTGGCAATGCGCTAGACTATATCCCCGCCGCCGCCCGCGCGGTTTATACCGCCACGACCTATGACCCGGTGGCCGCGCTGAACGCCATCGGCTTGCCTGCCAGCTGGCTGGACCTGCGCGATTATATTGGCGCGCCCATTCGTCTGCATGACCAGCTTAGCACCTGCGGGATGGTTTGGGTGCTGGGTGGCAATGCCTTCGTGCTGCGCCGCGCGATGCGGGCTAGCGGTTTTGACGGGGTGATCCACAGCCTGCTGTCGCAGGACGCCTTGGTTTACGGCGGCTTTAGCGCAGGCGCGATTGTCGCAGCGCCCAGTCTGCGGGGCCTTGATCTGATGGATGATCCAAAGGTCGGCACCTTTGGCGATGAAGCCATATCTTACGAAGGTTTAAACCTGTTCCCCAAATCTATCGTGCCCCACGTGGGTTCCGGCCACCGCGACAGTCCGGGCGCTGACCGCGCTGCGCATTGGCTGACCGATCATGCGGTGCCGTTTGTGGCGCTACAAGACGGGCAGGTGATGTTGGTGAACCATGATGACGGCACATTGCTGGCCTAGGCCGGACGGCCTGCGGGCCTAAGGCGCGTCGTCTGCGGTGCGCACAATACCCGCGCCGTGGGGCAATTTGATCCGCGCGACCTGCTCTGCAATCGGGTCAGTGGACAGCGGGTGCAGGGCGGAATCGTATCCCTCTGGATCGCCGATGTCGGACCACGTGCCGCCGCGAAACACCTCTAGCGCGTCATAGTTCGCCTTATAGCCCATCTTGGGGCTGCCGGGCACCCAATAGCCCAGATAGACGTAAGGCAGGTTCAATTCGCGCGCGACGGCGATGTGGTCCAAGATCAAAAAGCTGCCGGGGCTGCGCGGCTCAAGCTCTGGCGCAAAGAAGGAATAAACCATCGACAGGCCGTCATCCAGAATGTCGGTCAGGCACGCGGCCACAGGGTCCGGATCGCCCGTCGCCGTGTCGGTGTATTCAATCAGGCGGGACCGCACTGGCGTTTCTTCGACCATGGCGGCGAATTCGAACATATCCATATCCGCCATGCCGCCCGTCGCGTGGCGCGCGTCCAGATAGCGGCGGAACAGCTCGTACTGCTCTTCGGTCGCCCAAGGCGACGTGGCCCGGCGTTTCAGCGTGGCATTGCGTTTCAGCACACGGCGCTGGCTGCGGCTTGGCTTGAAATCTGCAACCCGTATGCGGGCCGACATACAGGCAGAGCATTCGGCGCAGCTGGGCCGATACAGCACGTTTTGCGAGCGGCGAAAGCCTTGCTTGGACAGCGTGTCATTCAGCGCGGATGCGGATTCGCCCTGCAGGGCTGTAAACAGCTTCCGCTCCATCCGGCCCTCTAGATAAGGGCAAGGCTGCGGGGCCGTCACATAGAACTGCGGCGTGGTGGGAAGCATATGGCGCATGTCGTAAGATTGTAGCGTGACGCTGCCGCTGACAAGCCCCCGATGCTGGGGATTTATGCAATAGGCGAAAATCGCCAAAGCTGCGCAGATCGCAATCGGCTTTCGCAGGTAGGGGCTGTCCCGTATCATCCCCCTTTCACCAAACGAGATGATTGCACCATGTTGATCAGAGTCGGCGACGCACGTCCCGCGCATATCGATCTTGTTCTTGCGGGGCTTTTGTCCTCGATCGCGGGGGCGCTGAACGCTGCGGGGTTTTTGATTGCAGGCGCGTTCACGGCGAATATGACCGGCAATATCTCGGCCTTTGCGGATAACCTCGCGGGCGGGTCGGCCCTGCTTGCGCTCAGTTTTGCAGGGCTCGTCCTTGCCTTTATCTGCGGCGCAGGCATCGCCGCCTTCGTTATACAGATGGGAGAGCGCAAACAGGTCCGGTCAATCTATGCCGTCGCCATCGTGGCAGAGGCTTGCATTCTTTTGCTCCTCAGCGCCGTGCTTGCGCTGTTGCCGCTTGGCGCGCAGCAACCGTTTCTGGTGGTCGTCCTCAGCTTTGTGATGGGGCTGCAAAATGCGGTCACAACGATGATTTCACGCGCACGCGTGCGGACCACGCATGTGTCGGGCATGGCGACCGATATTGGCATCGAACTTGCGGCGATGGTCGGGGGGGCGCAGCTGCGGCGCGCCGCCTTGCCAAAGCTAAGCTTGCACAGCCTGACCCTTGGCTGCTTTGCCATCGGCGGCATTTGCGGGGCGGTGCTGCTTGGGGTGGTTGGCTATTGGCTATTTGTCATTGCGGCTGTGCTTCTGTTACTTATCGGATTGCCCGAAGCCCTGCGCGCCAAGCGTGCCTAGACCCAGCCTTGGCCTTAGCCCGGCCGATTGATCGCCGCCGTGCCCAGCATCGTATCACTTAGGCCTTGGCCGCGCGGGGTCAGCGCCATCATGCCCATGCTGATGAATTGCAGCGGCATCGCAGCGACCGACACGGTATAGCCCAGCGTATGAAACAGCGCGAGCGTGCCATTCAGCCGCGCACCCGTATGATCGCGCAGCTCGATCCCCATCAGCCGCATGCCCCACGTGGCAGAGCGGCCAGCGATGGTGAACCAGCGATAGGTAAAGCCGACCATCAAGATCAGAAACGGAAAGAAAAACAGCGCCGTAAAGGCTGTAAACGGCACAATCAGGATAGAGGCGATCAGCACCAGCGACGCATCAACAACCCATGCCAGTGCGCGTTTCAGCGGCACGCCCGTATAAAAATCGGCGTCAGCATCTGGGTCGGGCAGGGCGGTTAGCGTGTCAGCGAAGGCGGTCATGGGCGGGTCCATCCTTGTGCAAAGTAGGGTCGCGGCCCCGCAAATCGGGGCCGCCAAAGGGGCGATTTACTTGTCGCTTTGCGGCTCTTTTACAGCCGTATCACCGGACCGGTCCGCCATAAACTGGTCAAACTCGGCTTTGTCCTTGGCATCACGCAGCCGGCCAAGGAAGGCTGCAAAGTTGTCCTGCTCTTCTTGCAGGCGGCGCAGCGTGTCTTCTTTATAGGCGTCAAAGGCGCTGTTGCCGGATGACTGCATCATGCTGCGACCAAAGGGGCGTGCGACGGGGCGGATATTGCTAGCGCGGGAAAACATACGTTTGCTCCAGATCATATAGGCAAGAAGGGCCAGGCCGACAGGCCAGACAAGCACAAAGCCTGCGACCATTGCGGCAATCCAAGCGCCGCGGCCGCGGGCATCAAGCCAAGCCTCGGCGCGGCGGGCCCAGGCCATTAAACCGCCGGATTGGGGGCCGGACGCTTGGGGGTATGTGGGTGTCGAATACATCGGGGTTGCTCCTGTCGGGTTAATGTAAATGCTTTTCACATTACCGATATGTGGATGCGGATGCGTGCTCGCAAGGCCTGATGTAAATGATTTTTACATTGCCAGAAATTTTCATTTTATATCAGTTTCTTGTAGGTTTTATTAATTTGGGGCGTCCATGCCCCGCACGGTCGCATATGACCCGAGCCGCTATTCGCCGTCTTACCGCCCCGTTATCGGTCCAGCGCGACCTCAAACCCTTGCTCATCGCGCAACCTTTTGTCACGCTTGCACGAATAGGACCCGGTCCGACCCTTTGCCGACCAAGTGAAAGCCGAATTGATGACCCTTGCCGACCGCATCACCCACCACCCGCGCCCTTTCGACCCGGATCGGGCGGGCGATGCGATCGCCACCGCGCCTTGGGCGGCCGGACCCTTGCGTGATTTGATCGGCGGCACGGCGGGGTGCAGCCCCTATCTGTCCGGCCTGATCGCACAGCAATCGGACTGGCTGCAGGGCGCTGTGGACGATCCAGAGGCCGCCTTGGCCCAGACCCTTGCGGACATCCCGCAGATCCCCTTTGCAGACCTCGGGCCCGGCCTGCGCCAGACCAAGGCCCGCGTCGCCTTGCTGACGGCGCTGTGCGATCTGGGCGGCGTCTGGCCGCTGGAAACCGTCACGCAAGCGCTGACCGATCTGGCCGCCGCCGCCGTGGATGCCTGTATCGTGCCCCTTGTCGCGGCCGAAATCACGCGCGGCAAACTGCCCGGCATGACCGCAGATGACGCCGCAAGCGCTGCTGGCATGACCGTCCTCGCCATGGGCAAACAAGGCGCAGGAGAGCTGAACTACTCCTCTGATATCGACCTGATCTGCCTGTTCGATGACGACCGCTTTGAACCAGAAGACACCGCCACCGCCCGCGCCGCCTTTGTGCGCGTCACCCGCCGCATGTGCGCTCTGCTGTCCGACAACACCGAAGACGGCTACGTTTTCCGCACGGACCTGCGCCTGCGCCCCGATGCCAGCGTGATGCCGGTCTGCCTGTCGATGACGGCAGCAGAGCGTTATTACGAAAGCGTTGGCCGCACGTGGGAACGCGCCGCCTATATCAAGGCCGCCCCCTGCGCCGGTGATCTGGCCGCCGGACAACGGTTTCTGGACAGCCTGACGCCCTTCGTCTGGCGCAAGCACCTCGACTTTGCCGCGATCCAAGACGCCCACGACATGCGCCTGCGCATCCGCGATCACAAAGGTCTTGGTGGCAAACTGATCCTAGAAGGCCACAACATGAAACTGGGCCGCGGCGGGATCAGAGAGATCGAGTTCTTTACCCAAACCCGCCAGCTGATCGCCGGTGGCCGCGACAAAAGCCTGCGGGTGCGCGGCACTTTGCAGGGTCTAGACCGACTTGCCGCCGCCGACTGGATCGCCCGCGACGTGCAGCAACAACTGACCGATCACTACACCGCCCACCGCACGGTCGAGCACCGCTTGCAGATGATCAACGACGCCCAAACCCACAGCCTGCCCAGCGATGACGCGGGCTTTGACCGCCTCGCGGCTATGATGGACATGGACACGGCGGATCTGCGCCGCGATCTGACGCAGCGGCTGGAACAGGTTCACACCCTGACCGAAGGCTTCTTTGCCCCGGGCAGCGCCGCGCCTGCGGCCCCCGCCGATTGGGGGCAGGACATCACCAGCCGCTGGCCCGACTATCCTGCGCTCCGCTCTGACCGGGCCGTGCAAATCTTTCGCCGCTTGCGCCCGGGCATCCTTGCCCGGCTGGCAGAGGCCGCAAAACCGGACGAGGCGCTGATCAACTTCGACGCCTTCCTCGCAGGCCTGCCCGCAGGTGTGCAGCTCTTTTCCCTGTTCGAGGCAAGCCCCGCCCTAACCCAGCTGATCGTCGACATCTGCGCGACGGCCCCTGCGCTGGCGCAATACCTGTCGCGCAATGCGGGCGTGCTGGATGCGGTCATCGGCGGTGATTTCTTCGCCCCTTGGCCGGGGGCAGAGGCGCTGACGCAAGGCCTGTCCGAGGCGATGTCCGTCACCGACGACTTTGAAACCGCGCTCAACACCGCCCGCCGCTGGGCGCGCGAATGGCACTTTCGCATCGGTGTGCATCACCTGCGCGGCTTGATCGACGCCCCCGCCGCAGGGCAGCACTACGCCGATCTGGCGCAGGCGGTCATCGCCGCGATCTGGCCCATCGTCTGCGCCGATTTCGCCCGCCGCCATGGTCCGTTGCCGGGGCAAGGCGCAGTGGTGCTTGGCATGGGGTCACTGGGGGCAGGGCGCTTGAACGCCCAATCCGACGTTGACTTGATCGTCATCTACGACGCCGACGTCTGGGGCAATTCCGACGGCCCGCGCCCGCTGCCGGTGCGCAGCTACTACGCCCGCCTGACGCAGGCCTTGGTGACCGCGCTGCAGGCACCCATGGCCGACGGCAAGCTATACGAGGTCGATATGCGCCTGCGCCCGTCGGGCAAACAAGGCCCCGTGGCGACCTCTTGGTCGGCCTTCCGCGACTACCAGCAGGACGAGGCGTGGACCTGGGAACACCTTGCCCTGACCCGCGCGCGCCCCATTGCCGGCGCACCTATGCTGATCGCCGGGGTCGAAGCATTCCGCCACACATTGATGAACGCCAAAGGCAAGGGCGGCACGGTGCAAACCGACGTCGCCGACATGCGCGCGCGGCTGGCATCGGCGAAACCCGCACAGGGCAATTGGGACGCGAAAATGGGCCCCGGCCGCTTGATGGACGTGGAACTCGCCGCCCAAACCGCAGCCCTTGTCACGGGCAGCGATCTGCGCGATGTGCCAGGGCAGATCGCAGCGGGTGTCGCTGGCGGCTGGCTGAGCGCCGCACAGGGCGATGCCTTGGCGCAAGCGGCCCAGCTATTCTGGCAGTTGCAGGCGACGGGGCGGCTTTTGACCGGCGGCGTGCTTGACCCGGACGCCCTTGGCGAAGGCGGACGCCGCTTGGTGCTAAGAGAGACTGGATTTGAAACAATGGACGCGCTGGAACACGCTATGACACAGATATCCGCCGCCGCTGACGCCGCCATCTCGGCCCGCCTTGGGGCCGGATCATGAAGGGCGATGCCCTTGATCCCGCAGGATTGATCCGCGAAGCCTACCGCATCGACGGCATCACCGCGCAGGACTGCCGCGTGATTTTTCTGGACTGGGCCATAAAATCGGACGCGCCGGACGACCTGCCCGCCGGGATCAAAAAACTGCTCACGCAATATGCCGATCAGCCCGCCCAACACCCGATGACGCAAACGCTCCGCGCGGGCCTCGAAGACGCCGCAAAACCCACCCGCCGCGGCGGACGGGCAGGGCGACAGCCAGCAAGCTGACTGTCCTTTTTGTCTGGCACCTTCTTCTGGTCAAAAATACCTCGGGGGTGCGGGGGCTGGCCCCCGCTCCTAGGCTTGAGATGTCGCGCTAACTAGACGCCTTAGCGCTTCAAGCCTGCCGCTTCGCGGGCCAATGCTTCAATCCCGGCCCAGTCACCCGCAGCCATCAGATCCTTTGGCGCAACCCAGCTGCCGCCCACGCAAAGCGTGTTGGACAAGGCCAGATAATCGGGCGCGTTCTTAAGTGTGACGCCGCCGGTGGGGCAGAATTTGACCTGTGGGATCGGCGCGCCGATCGCCTTCAGCGCCGCTGCGCCGCCGTTCGCTTCGGCGGGAAAGAACTTTTGCACGGTATAGCCGCGCTCTAGCAGGCGCATCGCCTCTGACGCGGTGGCGACGCCCGGCAGCAGGGGCAGGTCGTTCGCTTCGCAAGCGTCAAGGATCAGGTCTGTCGCCCCCGGAGAGACGCCAAATTTCGCGCCTGCCGCTTTCGCGTTTTCCACATCTTTGGGCGTCAGCAGGGTGCCTGCGCCAACAACACCGCCGGGAATGGCAGCCATTTCGCGAATCGCGTCCAGTGCGGCGGGGGTGCGCAGAGTGACCTCTAGCGCGGGCAGGCCGCCTGCCACCAAGGCGCGGGCCAGATCGGCGGCAAGGCTTGCGTCATCCAGCACGAGCACGGGGACGACGGGGGCCAGAAGGCACAGGTCGCGGTTCAGGTCGGAGGCTTGTTCGGGAGTCATGTATATGTCTTTCGTCTCGATGCTGGGCCGGGGGCAGATGCCTCCGGCGGGAGTATTTCTGGCAAGATGATGAATCAGACGGCGACGCCGGCTCCTTCGGTGACTTGGCCGACATTTTGGCGGAAAACCTCGAATAATTCGCGGCCCACACCTGTGCCGTTGCCGGACAAGTCTGCCACTGCATCGGTGCGGCTTGCAAGGTCCACATTCAACACGTCAATCGTCCCGTTGATCGCATCAAGTCGGATGATGTCGCCGTCGTTGATCTTGGCGATCGGTCCGCCGTTGGCCGCCTCTGGCGCGAGGTGGATGGCGGACGGCACCTTGCCCGACGCGCCGGACATGCGCCCGTCAGTGACAAGGGCGACTTTCAGGCCGCGGTCTTGCAGCACGGCCAGCGTTGGTGTCAGGCCATGCAATTCGGGCATGCCGTTGGATTTCGGGCCTTGGAAGCGGACAACGATGATGGTGTCAGAGGTAAATTCGCCAGCCTTGAACGCCGCTTTGACGCTGTCTTGGTCGTGGAAAATACGGGCCGGGGCTTCAACGATGTGACGCTCTTCTGCGACGGCCGAGATTTTCATCACGCCGCGGCCAAGGTTGCCTTTGAGCTGGGCCAAGCCGCCGTGCTTTTGGAACGGATCAGCGGCAGGGCGCAGGATTTTCGTGTTCAGGCTTTCCCCGGCCCCTTTGGCATAGGTCACCCGGCCAGCATCAAGTTTGGGCTCTTGCGTATATAGGTTCAGGCCATTGCCCGCGACGGTTTTCACATCGTCATGCAGCAGGCCGGCATTTAGCAATTCGCCGATCATATAGCCAAGACCGCCAGCGGCGTGGAAGTGGTTCACGTCGGCCAGACCGTTGGGATAGACCTTCGCCATCAGCGGGGTCACGGCGGACAGATCGCTGAAGTCCTGCAGGTCAAGGATGATGCCAGCGGCGCGCGCCATGGCGGGCAGGTGGATCACAAGGTTGGTTGATCCTCCCGTGGCCATCAGGCCGACAAGGCCGTTCACAAAGGCTTTTTCGTCCAGAATATCGCAGGTGGGCGTGTATTCATTGCCAAGCGCGGTGATTTGGGCCGCACGCTCTGTCCCAGCCACGGTCAGGGCGTCGCGCAGCGGCGTGTTCGGGTTCACAAAGGATGCGCCGGGCAGGTGCAGGCCCATGAATTCCATCAGCATTTGGTTGCTGTTGGCGGTGCCGTAAAATGTGCAGGTGCCCGGACCGTGGTAGGATGCCATCTCGGCCGCCATCAGTTCCTCGCGGCCGATTTCGCCGGTGGCGAATTGCTGGCGGACCTTAGATTTTTCGTCGTTGGGCAAGCCACTGACCATGGGACCCGCAGGCAGGAACACGGAGGGGATATAGCCAAAGGTCGCGGCGGCCATGACAAGGCCGGGGACGATTTTGTCGCAAACGCCCAAGTAGATCGCGGCGTCAAAGGTGTTGTGAGACAGACCCACGGCAGCGGAGAGGGCGATCACATCGCGCGAAAACAGCGACAGTTCCATCCCGGTCTGGCCTTGGGTGACGCCGTCGCACATCGCAGGCACACCGCCTGCAACCTGCGCCGTGGCGCCGGCAGCAATGGCGGCCTTTTTGATCAGCGCAGGGTAGGTTTCAAACGGCTGATGCGCCGACAGCATGTCGTTGTAGGCCGTGATGATGCCGATGTTCGGGGCTTTGTCCGCGACCAGCGCGTCCTTTTGATCGCCCATCGCAGCATAGGCGTGGGCCTGATTGCCGCAGGTCAGGTGCGACCGGCGCGGGCCGACGGCGGCGGCGCGGGCCATAGTGTCCAGATACTGGCGGCGCGGCCCTTCAGAGCGGGCGCGAATCCGGTCGGTGACTTCGGCAATTTTAGGGTGCAGGGCCATGGGTCTTCCCGTGTGTATGATGGATTGCACCCTTCTTAGCATGAACGGTTAGCGCTAACAACGCTTGTCAGGTTGATTTTCGGCCCTTTCGGGCCCAGCTGCGCCTAAAACTGGCCACTGGCGTAGGCGGCCTGCGCAAGTTAAAGCAATGCTCATGAATATGCCCTCTTATCCCACCGTCCGCCTGACCCCAAAGGGGGATGCCCGCGCAATCCGCCACGGCTTCCCTTGGGTCTATGCCAATGAACTGGTCACTGACCGCCGCACACGCGGGCTGACCGCTGGTGCGCTTGCCGTACTAGAGGACGCCAACCGCGTGCCGCTGGGCCTTGTCACCGTGAACCCGGCGTCAAAGATCATCTGCCGGATGATCGACCGCGACACAGAAGCGGTGATCGACACCGCATGGTTCGCGGCCAAGCTGACCCGCGCGCTGATCCACCGCGAGCGGATCTATGACGCGCCCTTCTATCGCCTTGTCCATGCAGAGGCCGACGGCCTGCCCGGCGTCGTCATCGACCGCTTTGGCGATACCGCTGTGATCCAGCCGAACGCCGCCTGGGCCGATGCGCTGATCGAGCCGCTGTGCGATGCATTGGTGCAGGTGACGGGTGTGACCACGGTCGTGATGAACGCCTCTGGCCGCGCGCGTAGCCTTGAAGGGCTTGACGACCGCATGGGCATTCTGCGCGGCGATGCGCCGACGGCAGCGATCCCGGTGCCGATGAATGGTGCGACCTATATGGCCGATCTGATGGGCGGGCAAAAGACCGGCCTGTTCTTTGACCAACGCCCGAACCACGCCTTTGCCGCCAGCCTGTCGCGCGGCGCGCGGGTGCTGGATATGTTCAGCCACGTCGGCGGCTTTGGCCTTGCCGCTTTGGCAGGCGGGGCGGCCTCTGTGCTGGCCGTAGACGGATCAGAGCCTGCACTGGCGCTGGCCGATCAAGGCGCGGCCGCGATGGGCGTGTCGGACAAGTTCACCACGCGCAAGGGCGACGCCTTTGACACACTGGCCGCATTGGCCGAAGAGGGCGCGCAGTTCGATTTGGTCGTCTGCGATCCGCCTGCTTTTGCGCCGAACAAATCCTCGCTCGAGGCCGGTTTGCGCGCTTACGAGCGGATTGCCCGTCTGGCGGCCACGCTGGTCGCTGATGGCGGCTATCTGATGGTGTGTTCGTGCAGCCATGCCGCTGATCTGACGCGGTTCCGCAATGCCTCTGCCCGCGGTATCGGCCGCGCTGGTCGGCGCAGCCAAGTGATCCAGACTGGCTTTGCCGGGCCGGACCACCCGCTGCTGCCGCATCTGGCTGAAAGCGGCTATCTGAAAGCGGTGACGTTCCGGCTATAGGGGCCCTGCCTGTGAAGGTCCTTCTTGACGCCTGCGTTCTATATCCAACCGTGATGCGCGAAGTGCTGATCGGTTGCGCATCAGCAGGGCTGTTTCAGCCCTGCTGGTCGCCGCGCATCTTGGAAGAATGGGCGCGGGCGACGGTCAAACTGGGACCAGAGGCCGAAGTCTTTGCCCGCGGCGAAATCGCGACGCTGACCGCCCAATTCCCCCGTGCCTCTGTGACGCCGGACGACGGTATGCTGCGGCGGCTGTGGCTGCCGGACGCGGATGACATCCACGTTTTGGCTGCCGCTGTTGCGGGACATTGCGATGCAATCCTGACCATGAACGCCAAGGATTTTCCCGGCAATCTGCTGGCCGAAGAAGACCTGTTCCGCGCTGATCCCGACGGATTTCTGCTGCGCCTGCATGACGAAGCGCCTCAGGTCGTCAGCGATATCGCGCACAAAGTCTTGGCCGAGGCGAACCGGCTCTCACCCGAACCTTGGACCATCCGCGCGCTGATGAAAAAAGCCCGCCTGCCGCGTTTTGGCAAAAGGCTAATGTAGCCGAATTTTCGTCGAAAATTCGGAAGACTCCAATTTTTCGCCGAAAAATTGCCGGCGTTACGCGTTCCAGCGCGCCTCGTTCTGCTGGATGGCGGCAATGCGCAGGGCGGTTTTGGGATGGCTCAGCATCCAAGCAGGCGTGCCTTTACCTGCGGTTCCGGTCAGGTGCTCTAGCTTGTGAAATAACGACTGCTGCGGCGCTGTGCCGATCCCGCATTTCACAAGTAGGGCAGAGGCATAGGCATCCGCCTCAAACTCGTCCGCGCGCGACAGCCGCGCGGCAAGCAGCGCCATCAGCCCGTTGCCGATCCAGCCGCCAATGCCCGGCAAAAACCGGTTCAGCACCATCGCAATCGCCGTGCGCATCGCGTTTTGCGCGGCGAAATCGGTCATGCGGCGGCGCGAATGGCCAAGGGCGACGTGCCCCAGTTCGTGCGCGATCACGCTGGCCAGCTCCTCTGCCGTGACTTCGCCTGCGCGGTAGCGATCAAAGAACCCGCGCGTGATGAAGATGCGGCCATCCGGCGCGGCAAGGCCGTTCACCATCGCGACCTCGTAAATGTGCACCTTGATCCGTTTGATATCCAGCGCCTGCGCCATCCGGTCCGTCAAGGCGCGCAGGCGCGGATCAGCCAGTTCGGTGGATGCACCGTCAAGCTCTCGCCGCGTGCGCCACGCAGAAAAGTGGTACAGCGCAAGGCCGTAAGCAAGGGCGAGCAGGATGGGGGTAAACTTGAGCATGTTACCCATATGGGGGCACAGCAGCGCAATTGCCAAGGCATCATGGCACCTTGCGTCAATCCGTAGCCATCACCGCCTTATGCCGCGCGCGCAGCAGCCACAGCCCCAGCAGTGTTACTGCCGCTAGCGCAAGGATCAATCCCGACACATTGCCCATCAAAGACGTAAGTTCAGCAACCCGGTCCGCGAAACTATAGCCCAGCCCAACATAAAGGCTGACCCAGACGATTTCCCCGGCAATGCCCCACAGCGCAAAACGCAGCCACGAAAACTGCGTCAACCCGCTGACATAATTGATATACGGCCCCAGCGGTGCCACCAACCAGCACGAGAAGAACACGCTCGACCCGCCCCAGCGGTTCATAAAGGCCTGCCCCTTGCGATGCATCGCTGCGCGTTTGGGCCGCGCAGCCAACCAGTCGCTGAGCCGCGTTCCCATGCCGCGCGCCAGCCAATAGCCGCTGTTGTCCCCCAGTACCGCGCCGGAAAAGGCTGCGATCATCACCGCCATCAGCGACAAGTCCCCGGTCTGGGCAAAGCCGCCAGATGCCAGCATCAGCAAGGACGACGGCACAGGCAGCGCGAGGCAGGACAGGAAGGTCACGCAAAACAGGATCGGCACGCCGTAATCGGCGATCAGGGCAAGGGCGAGATCGCTCATCTCTCGCGCTCTACCAGGGCGTTGCGCCAATCTGTGACAGCCGCGTCGATACGCACCTGCAAGTCGTCCAGCGTCACGCCATTTTCTTTGGCAATCGCGTCCAGCGATTTGCGGCGCGGTTTTTGCGCGGGGTCCAGAAATAGCGCGGGAACAAACACCTCTGGCGGGATGTGGTAGGATTGGGCGACATAGCGCGGCGTCATCCACCCCGCGAGCGCCTGATCGCGGTGCGCAGGATCGTTCCAATACAGCGCCTGCGATAGCGTCTGAAACCCAAAGTACAGCAGCGCCACCACGGCAATGGCAAAAGCGATCAAGGCTGTTCGGTTATGCTGCCAAAGGTGGCGGATCATCATGATACTATCCATGTGCGCGGCCTGATCGTTCTGATCATGCCAGTATAGAACGCAACAACAGGTTAAGTCCGCCGCAGCTTAGGTCAACAACTTCATCGCAGCGCCAATACCGCCAAGGGTCATGGGCTGCATCCGGCCGGGACCAAAGAGCTGCTGGATCATCTGGATCGATTGGGTGTGGCCCCAATAGTGTTCGGGCAGGGGATTGATCCAGACATGGGCGGGCCATTGCTGGCGCGCACGGTCCAGCCAGACCGCACCTGCCTCGGCGTTCCAATGTTCATTCGCGCCGCCGGGGCTGGCAATTTCATAGGGCGACATGCTGGCGTCGCCGACGAAAATGCATTTGTAATCAGAGCCATACTTGCGCAGCACATCCCAGGTTGGCGTCTGCGCGTTCCAACGGCGGCGGTTGTCGGTCCACACGCCTTCATACAGGCAGTTGTGGAAATAGAAGTGCTGCATGTGCTTGAATTCAGCGCGGGCGGCGCTGAACAACTCTTCCACCACCTTGACGTGCGGGTCCATGCTGCCGCCAATGTCTAAGAATAGCAGCACCTTAACCGCATTGCGCCGCTCTGGCCGGGTTTGCACGTCCAGATAGCCATGTTCGGCCGTCTTTTGGATCGTGCCGTCCAGATCAAGCTCTTCTTCCGCGCCGTCCCGCGCCCATTTGCGCAGGCGCTTTAACGCGACTTTAATGTTGCGAGTGCCAAGATCGACGGTGTCGTCCAGATCGCGGAATTCGCGTTTGTCCCAGACTTTCACAGCGCGCTGATGCCGGCTCTCGTTCTGGCCGATCCGCACGCCTTCTGGATTGTAACCATAGGCGCCAAAGGGGGATGTGCCCGCTGTCCCAACCCATTTGCTGCCGCCCTGATGGCGCTCTTTTTGCTCGGCCAGCCGCTGCTTGAGCCGCTCCATCAACGCGTCAAAGCCGCCGGTCGCTTCGATTTCGGCCTTTTCTTCGGGGGTCAGGTGCTTTTCCGCCAGCTTTTCCAGCCAATCGGCGGGAATATCGACGGCGTCCATGACCTGTTGATCGCTGATTGCCTCTAACCCGGCAAAGCTGGCGGCAAAGGCGCGATCATAGCGGTCGATGTGGCGTTCATCCTTGACCATGATCGTGCGGCCAAGGTGATAAAACGCGTCGACATCATAGGTCGCAAGGCCCGCTTTCATCCCCTCAAGGAACGCCAGAAACTCGCGGATCGACACCGGCACACCGTGGTTGCGCAGATTGTCAAAGAACCGCAGGAACATCTAGGCGACGGCGGCGCGCTGCATGAAAACCAGCACGAACAGCCCGACAATGCCCAGCATAACCGCAAAGGCCGTGCCCCATTGCAGCATATCCATGACCGTGCCGCCGCGCTTTTTCGCGCGGATTGCGCCGATCAGGGCACCAATAATGATACCGCCAAGGGGAAAGATCATCGGGTTGCGCCTTTGTCTCTAGGGGCGCAGCCCGCGGACTTCCGCCAGGCGAGCGCGCACATTTGCATCACTGCCAAAGCCGTATCGCGCCCATCCCAGACTGTCCACCCGCACCGCTTCGGCTGCGACACTGTCACCTTGCATGTCCAGCGCCTCGGCTTTGAACATCATCAAAAACGCAAGCAGGGCAGCGTTGTGGTGGCGCTGTGCGATAGGAATAGCGCTGTCGACAAGGCTAATCGTGCCTGCCGCATCGCCCGCAGATAGGGTGAAAGCGGCCTTTTGCACCGCGATATGGGCGCGGTGAATTTGCAGCGATGGCGAGGTGCTATAGATCTGGTCGGCCCGGTTAAACGCGGCCAGCGCAGCGGATGCATTCACGCCAACCTGCAAACGGCCCATCGCGTAATAAGAGAACCCTTCGCGGGTGCCGCCCCACCTGAATTGCTGCGCCATATTCACGGCGCGCTCTGCCGACTGACGCCGCGTCCCAGCAGAGGCATTGGTTAGCGCCGCTTCAATCGCGGAAATCCATTCGCGCGATGTGTCTGGAAAGACTCCGGTGCCGCCGCGCTGGCCCGCCGGGTTCAGCCGCGCCAGCACTGGCGCAATCACGTCTGATGCTTGCTGCCGGCTCATGCCGCTGTGCATTTCGGGCGCATAGGTCGCGCGCAGGATCAACATGTCAAAACCGGTCAGAACGGCGTGAATGTTGTCGTCATTAAAGACCGAGTCGGGCAGGCGGTACAGATCGTTGAGTGGCCCCAGCGCTTGGGCCAATTCTTCGTGCAGGCAATCGCGGATTTCCTGCGGAGCTGCTTCGGCGGGGATAAAGATCGCAGCCTTTGTACGGGTCTGCAGCGCGGTCCAGTCGACGGCGCTGGTCTTGCGCATGGCAAGGTATTCGTCCCAGTTGCGCACATTTGGCACAACGAAACAGGCCGCATTCGGCACCGCGCGCTGCAAGGCTTTTTGCGGCACGGTCTGCACGATGATATTGGCATCGGCCTGATCGGTGCGACTAATCGGGATCGCCGCCTCTTTGCGCAAACGGCCCAGCAACGATTCTAGATCAGCGATCAGTGTGGCTGGCGCCCCCGGTGCGACGCGGACGCTGATCGGTCCCTCAAAACGCGACATGGCCGCGATAGCGCGGCCGCTTTCTAGGCGAAACGACAGGTCCAAAAAGTCCTGTCCCATTTCGGGATTATTGCGCGTGACTGGCACGACATAGTTGTCTGTGAACCCGCGCATCGCTGGCAGCGCACTGGCGGTCGCGCCGCGTGTCGGCGGGGCCGCAGGAGCAGGAGAGCAAGACGCCAGCAGCGCCGCCATCATAAAGGTAGACGCGCGGTTCATGATGCCGTCGCCCCCGCATCGCTGTTATTGCAATACAAACCGGCGGGCCGCGCAGAAGCAGCTACCAGTGTCACCAAACAACAGCGCATAGCGGGCAGCAAATGTGCCTGAGTCAAAATCGCTCTCCTCTTTACGTACAAATCCTGTGTGCAGCAGGACTGCGTTATCTTCGCGCCTAGATTGCGGCATTGCCGTGGAATTACGCTTAAGGGCGGCTTTCGTAAGGCCGGACCGCAGTCGCGAATCGAGTCCACGGCACCGATTCTTGCCTCATTGATAGCAGAGCTTGCGGCAAAGGCGCGGTGATTTGTGCGCCCCGCGGGCAGGGCGCACCGTATCTATCGGTCTTAGCGGGCGCTGCGGGCCATAAACGCAAGGCGTTCAAACAAATGAACATCCTGTTCATTTTTCAGCAGCGCGCCATGCAAACGGGGCAGGGCGTTTTTCGAATCGCGCCGCAGATCCTCTGGCGAAAGGTCCTCTGCCAGCAGCAGTTTGAGCCAGTCCAGCACCTCTGACGTGGACGGCTTTTTCTTCAACCCTGCCGTGTCGCGCAACTCGTAAAACTGCGTCAAAGCGGTCGTCAGCAGGGCATCTTTGATCCCCGGATGATGCACGGCGACAATTTTGCGCATCGTGTCGATGTCAGGAAAACGGATGTAGTGGAAAAAGCAGCGCCGCAAAAAGGCGTCTGGCAGTTCCTTTTCGTTGTTGGACGTGATGATCACGATGGGCCGCACGGCGGCGCGCACCGTCTCGCCTGTTTCGTAGACGTGGAATTCCATCCGGTCGAGCTCTTGCAGCAGATCGTTCGGAAATTCGATATCGGCCTTGTCGATCTCGTCGATCAGCAGCACGGACCGCTGTTTGGCCGTAAAGGCCTGCCACAGTTTGCCGCGTTTGATATAGTTGGCGACGTCATTGACGCGTTCGTCGCCAAGCTGGCTATCGCGCAGCCGGCTGACGGCGTCGTATTCATACAGGCCCTGCTGCGCGCGGGTCGTGGATTTGATGTGCCATTCGATCATCGGCATATTCAGTGCTGCGCTGACTTGTCGCGCCAGCTCTGTCTTGCCGGTGCCGGGCTCGCCCTTAACCAGCAAAGGGCGCTGCAAGGTGATCGCCGCATTCACGGCCATCGTCAGATCATCGGTCGCGACATAGGCGTCGGTGCCAGTAAAGGCTTGGGTCATTCGCATCTCCTGTCTTTGGCGCAGGGTGTGGTGTTGCCCTGCGGGGGGCAAGTGTTATTCCTAGTTTACCAAGGGTTAATTTTAGATCGAATTGGTATGTATCACTGCTGTTTAGGGGGGTGACAGACTCGCCCGATGGGGGTAAACGGACGCCAATCTAGGGGAGTTTGCCAGATGTCCGGAGTTACCGCCGTTAAAGTATCTGGCGCAAGTGGGGACACCAATATGAAAGCAGAGACCTTCCTGCCGGACAATTATACGCCGGCCGAAGACGAGCCATTCATGAACGAGCGTCAGGTCGAATATTTCCGACGCAAACTGCTCAACTGGAAATCCGACCTGATGGAAGACACCCGCGACACCGTCGCCGGTATGAAGGATCAGACCCGTAACATTCCTGACGTGGCCGACCGCGCCTCTGAAGAAACGGATCGGTCGCTTGAACTGCGCACCCGCGATCGTCAGCGCAAGCTGGTGTCCAAGATCGACGCCGCCCTGCGCCGCATCGACGAAGGCGAATTTGGCTACTGCTCTATGACCGGCGAGCCGATCAGCCTGAAGCGTCTGGACGCACGTCCCATCGCCACGATGTCGCTAGAAGCGCAGGAACGCCATGAGCGCCGCGAAAAAGTGCACCGCGACGACTGATCAGATGATTGCCCATTCCCATGTCGCCGTCATTGGCGGCGGCATAGGCGGATTGTCCACGGCGCTGGCCCTTGCGATGCAGGGGGCCAGCGTTGTTGTTTACGAACAGGCCCCCGCAATTGCAGAGGTCGGCGCAGGTCTGCAAATCACCCCCAACGGCGCGCGTGTTCTGAACTGGCTTGGCTTGACCGAGGCGCTGGAGGCTGCCGGTTTGCCCGCCCAGGCCGTGGTGCCGATGGACGGGCTAACAGGGCGCGCAGTCACGCGCTTTGATCTGTCCGCGCAGGACCCGGCGTACCACTTTGTCGCGCGGTCCGATCTTATCGATATGCTCGCGACGGCCTGCCACCGGCGCGGTGTCCAGATCGTGCTGAACCACTGCGCCGAAGACCTGCCAGAGGCTGATTTGGTCATCGGGGCTGACGGCATCCGGTCTGTGACGCGGGGCATGCTTAACGGCTCTGCTGCGCCCAAATTTACCGGCCAAGTCGCTTGGCGTGCTGTGATCAAGGCAGAGGCCGCGCCTGAGGCCCGCATCTGGATGCTGCCGCGCCGCCACGTCGTGACCTATCCGCTGCCCGGCGGGCGGCTGAATATCGTGGCCGTGCAAGAACGCAGCGACTGGGCCGACGAAGGCTGGCACCACCCGGACGAGCCCGCGCATCTGCGCGAGGCTTTTTCTGACGGCTGCGGTGCGTTGCAATACATCCTGATGCAGGTTGAAAATCCGAACCTTTGGGGCTTGTTCCAGCATCCCGTCGCGCCGGTGTGGGTGACGGACCGCGTCGCCCTCGTCGGTGACGCTGCCCATCCAACGCTGCCCTTTTTGGCGCAGGGGGCAAATCTGGCATTAGAAGACGCTGCGGTTCTGGCGCGCCAGCTTGCGCTGCATGGGTTAGCTGCTGGCCTGCCGCGGTACCAAGCGTTGCGCCAACCCCGCGTGCGCCGTGCGATTACAGCCGCCAGTGCCAATGCCGGAAACTACCACCTGCGCGGCGCGCGCCGCCGGGTCGCGCATCTGGGACTAAAGGGGTTGGGGCTCGTCGCGCCGGGGGCCTTCATTGGCCGGATGGACTGGCTTTACGGTTATGACGCAACGGCTTAGGGCCAGTTGCGGCCCGTCTCTGCTGTGGCGCGTTCCAGCACAGTCATGGTGACATAGTCCACGCGGTAGACGTCCCGTTCTATCCTGAAATACACCCAGCCATCCTGCGCAGGTGGCAGGCCGTACCAGCGGGCATCCATGACCATGGAATATTGGCCCTTTTGAATGACCTCTCCAATCGTGACCGGAGGCGGCGATTTTTTAACCGGGACTGACACGCAGGCCCCGGCTGCTGCCATACGGCATTGCGCCTGTGCAGGTGCCGCTGCGACCGTAAGATATATGAAAAACAATAACTTACGGTGCAAAGCTTATCCTATGCCGCTAGGTCGACCCAAACAGGGACATGATCACTCGGTTTTTCCCGCCCGCGCAGGTCTTTTTCGATATAGCAATCGCGCATCAGGTCGGCGCATTGCGGTGTCATCAGTATGTGATCAATGCGGATGCCGTCGTTTTTGTTCCACGCACCCGCCTGATAATCCCAAAAAGAATAATGCCCCGGCCCACTGGTGCGGGCGCGGAATCCTTCGGTGAACCCAAGGTTTACGATCCGGCGAAACGCGGCGCGGCTGTCAGGGCGAAACAGGGCATCCTCGCGCCACGCATCGGGGCGGGCGGCGTCTTCGGCCTGCGGAATAATATTATAGTCGCCCGCCATCAAAGCGGGCATTTCCTGCGTCAGCAGGTCCTTGGCGCGGGCGTGAAGCCGGTCCATCCAGGCAAGTTTGTAGTCAAACTTTGGCCCGGGTGCAGGATTGCCGTTCGGCAGATACAACCCGCACAGCCGCACCGCGACGTCGCCGACGACCGTCGCCTCGATCCAGCGGGCTTGCTCGTCTTCGTCGTCACCGGGCAGCCCGCGAGTGACGTCTTCCAGCGGAAGCTTGGACAAAATGGCGACGCCGTTGAACCCCTTTTGTCCGTGGGTCTCAACATTATAGCCAAGGTCTTCGATGATTTGTCGGGGAAAGCCGTCGTCGACGGATTTGATTTCCTGCAGCAGCGCCACATCAGGGGCGCTGTCTTGCAGCCATGTCGTCAGCTCTTCGATACGTGCTTTGACGCCATTAATGTTGAAAGTCGCAATTTTCATAAGCCGCCCCAATTTTTCGCCACGCTAACGGTGGCGACGGCGCGGCACAAGATCAGCGGTCGTCGCGCACGCGAACCGGGATGCGCACCGGCTGCTCTGCAACCTGGCCTGCTGCGGCAGCAGCTGCGATTCCGGCAAGAATGGTGATGGCGATGATGGCAGTCATGGCGGTCTCCGTCTGGTCAGTTATTACTGTAACAACATTATGGCGTGAAAGATAGTTCCACGATGTCGCATCACATCACATTGAAAATGACGTCCCGCACCCGCAGGACGACGTCGCATTCGGGTTCTGGATCACGAAACGTGCGCCAATTAATTCTTCGGTAAAGTCGATCACGGCCGAGGCAAGGAAGGGCAGCGATACAGAATCGATCACCACAGTTTCGCCGCTGGCTTCTAGCTTTAGGTCGTCGTCTGTCGCGTCATCCAGCGCGATTTCGTATTGAAATCCGGAACATCCGCCACCTTCGACGGCAACGCGCAGGGCCTTGCCCTGCGAAGACGCGCCAATTTCGGCGAGCCGTTCAAAGGCACGGGGGGTCACGGTTGGGGGCAGGGTCAGCATGTTGCACCTATCGGTCAGCGGTTCCATTCAATATAGGAAGGACAGGCACAGGTCACAAGCAGGCAACATCATGGCAGCCCCATATGCGACAGATCCCGCCACCGCACGCGGACGGCTTTACCCGGAAGAGGAAAGTCATTTTCGCTCGCCCTTTCAACGGGATCGGGACCGGATCATCCACGCAAGCGCGTTCCGCAGGCTGAAGCATAAGACCCAAGTGTTTATCGAACATGAAGGCGATTATTTCCGCACGCGCCTGACCCACTCGATCGAGGTCGCGCAGGTCGCCCGCACCGTCGCCGCCGCGTTGGACCTGAACGCAGAGCTGACAGAGGCTGTCGCGCTGGCCCACGACCTTGGCCACACCCCCTTTGGCCACACCGGAGAGGAGGCGCTTGACCGCCTCATGCAGCCTTACGGCGGTTTTGACCACAATGCGCAGGCGCTACGGATTGTGACTGATCTGGAACGGCACTACGCCGAATGGGACGGTCTGAACCTGACGTGGGAGACGCTGGAAGGCATCGCCAAGCACAATGGCCCGGTGCCAAAACCCTATCCATGGGCGCTGACCGCCTACAACCAGCGCCATGATCTAGAGCTGGACACCCATGCCAGCGCAGAGGCGCAGGTCGCGGCCCTTTCAGATGATATTGCGTATAATAACCATGACTTACACGACGGTCTTCGTGCAGAACTGTTTAGCACCGACGAGCTGGCTGAGATGCCAATCCTCAAGGACTGTTTTGCCCGCGTCGACGCGCTTTATCCCGGCTTGAACTATTACCGCCGCCGCCACGAGGCGCTGCGCCGGTTCTTTGGTGTGCTGGTCGAGGATGTGATTGACGTCAGCCGCAAAAATTTGGCGGATTTCAACCCTGCGACGGTGGCTGATATTCGCAACGCCGGGCGGATGATGATCCAGTTCTCTCCTGCGCTGTGGAAAGATTTAAAAGTGATCCGTAAGTTCTTGTTTGAACGCATGTATCGCGCCCCGGCCGTCGTCGAAATGCGCCATGCGGTCACGCATATGATTGACGAGCTATTCCCATTCTATTTGCACAATCCGGGCGAGCTGCCAAAGCAGTGGCGCAAAGAAGTGGCCGAGGCGCAGAGCGATGAAGCCTTGGCAAGAATTGTAGCGGACTACATCGCTGGCATGACAGACCGTTTCGCAATCCAAGAACACACCCGCCTGATCGGCGGTACAGACGTTCCACCAGGAGTCACCGATGGCCATTGAGACCGTTCCCGGCGCGCTAAGCCCCGTTATTGCAATCGCGCTTGTCGGCGGACTTGGTGTGGGATCGCAATGGCTTGCGTGGCGTTTGCGCATGCCCGCTATCGTTTTGATGCTTGTCGCCGGGATTGTGATTGGGCCCGTCCTGGGCATCTTTGATCCGGCACGCGACATTGGCCCGCTGATGGGGCCCATCATCGCGATTGCTGTGGCAATTATCCTGTTCGAGGGTGGCTTGACGCTGAACTTTCACCAGCTGCTGGATGCGGCGGTCGGCGTGCGGCGGCTCGTCTTTATCGGCGCACCGCTCGGGTGGGTTTTGTCAATGTTAACATTGCACTATGGCGCGGGGCTCACGTGGTCTTCGTCGTGGGTCTTTGGCGGCATTCTCATCGTCACAGGCCCCACCGTGATCGCGCCCTTGCTGCGCACGGCGCGTCTGTCGCGCCGCCCATCCCAGTTGTTGCAATGGGAGGCGATCGTTAACGATCCCATCGGCGCCATGGCTGCCGTTTTGGCCTTCGAAGTTGTCTTGGTCATTAACACAGCTGAAACCATTGGCGGCGCAATCTGGGAATTAGGGGTCGGAATCGGCTTTGCCCTCGCGCTTGGTCTGGCGGCGGGCTACGGCCTTGCGGCTGCGTTCCGGCGCGGCTGGGTGCCGGAATATATGAAGGTGTCGATCCTGTTTGCTTTGCTGCTGGGGATCTTTGGAATTTCGGACGCGGTGCTGCACGAAAGCGGGCTGCTGGCTGTAACGGTGATGGGTATCGTGATCGCGAATGCAAACTTGCCATCCTACGAAGAGTTGCGCCGTTTCAAGGAACACGCGACGATCCTGCTGGTGTCGGGCGTGTTTATCCTGCTGGCGGCGAACCTTGATTTTGGGGCGCTGGGACTGCTGACATGGCGCTCTGTTATCTTTGTCGGTTTGATTATTTTCGTCGCGCGCCCCGTGACTGTCTTCGCCTCGCTTTGGGGTTCGGGCATTCCGTGGCGCGAACAGGTGTTGATCGCCTTTACCGGCCCGCGCGGCGTTGTTCTGGTTGCGGTGGCGGGGCTGTTCGCCGAACGTCTGCTGGCGCTGGGGTTCGAGGATGCAGCCCTGATTAGCCCGCTGGCCTTTGTGCTGGTCGCGGCGACGGTGGTGCTGCATGGCTTTACGCTGAAACCTTTCGCGCAATTCCTCGGCCTCACAGGCGCAGGCAATCCGGGCGTTGTGATCATCGGCGGATCGACGTGGACGACTGCACTGGCAGAGGCCTTGATCAAGGCAGAGGTGCCAGTGCTGATGACCGATCCCAACTTTGGCCACCTGCGCGCGGCGCGGGCGGCGGGGATTGCGACATTCTCTGGCGATATTTTGTCCGAGGGGGCAGAGCAGCGGTTAGAACTGGTCAGCTACGCCACGTTGCTCGCGGCGACGGACAACGACGCCTATAATACGCTGGTTGCCACCGACCTTGCGCCGGAATTTGGCCGCGAAAGCGTGTTTCAGGTCGCCCGCACCAAGACCGACTCGGCGCGGCATGCGCTGCCTGCGACGCTGGGCGGGCGCACCTTTGCCCATGGCGCGACCTTTGACGAAATGAACCGCCTTGTGAACCAAGGCTGGACGTTCCGCATTACCCGCCTGACCGAAGAGTTCACGCTGCAACACTGGATCGACAAGCGGCCTGCGTCCCATCTGGTCGCGCGTATTTTGCCGAACGGAGAGTTCAAGATGCTGTCCGATCCGGCCGATATGCGCGGCGTGCCGGACACCCGGATCATCGCCTTGCGCCCGCCAGAGGGGGCCGAGGACGGCACCCCCGCAGTCCAGCCGCCAGCAAGTGCGTAACGCCAGCCTGCGTTGACCTTTGCCGTGGCGGTGGTATGACCGCCACGATCACTGAACGAAAGCTAATGCCATGAACATCTTTGCCGACCTGCGCACCCTTGTCATCGACACGCTGGCCGGGATGGAGCGAGACGGACTTCTGCCTGCCGGCCTGGCCACCGACGCTGTGTCGGTCGAGCCGCCGCGCGATGCAGGTCATGGCGATATGGCGACGAACGCCGCGATGGTGCTGGCGAAACCCGCTGGCATGAAACCGCGTGACATTGCAGACGCGCTTGCCGCGCGGCTGACAGACGATCCGCGCGTCGCGAGCGTCGATATTGCAGGCCCCGGTTTCCTGAACCTGCGGCTGGCCGATACGGTCTGGCAGGGGCTGGTGGTTAACGCTTTGACCGATCCGGGTTTTGGCCGCAGCACGATGGGCGGGCAGGAAAAGGTGTTGGTGGAATACGTGTCTGCCAATCCCACGGGCCCGCTGCATGTGGGTCACACGCGCGGCGCGGTCTTTGGTGACGCGCTGGCCAGCCTGCTGGACTACGCGGGTTATGACGTGACCCGTGAATATTACATTAACGATGGCGGCGCGCAGGTCGATGTCCTCGCGCGGTCGGTCTATCTGCGGTATCAAGAGGCGCATGATCTGTCCGTCGATTGGCCAGAGGGCACCTATCCGGGCGATTATCTGATCGACGTCGGCGAGGCGCTGAAGGCCAAGGTCGGCGATATCTGGCTGGACGCGCCAGAGGATGTCTGGCTGCAAGAGGTGCGCCTGTTCGCGACCGAAGCCATGATGGACCTGATCCGGTCGGACTTGGCCAAGTTGAACATCACGATGGACAACTTCTATTCGGAAAAGTCGCTCTACGGCACCGGCAAGATTGAAAAAGCCATTGCCCAGCTGGACGCTGCTGGCCTGATCTATCGCGGCACGCTAGAGCCGCCCAAGGGCAAGATGCCCGAAGATTGGGAGCCGCGCGAGCAGACGTTGTTCAAGTCCACGGAACACGGCGATGACGTTGACCGGCCTGTGCAGAAATCTGACGGGGCTTGGACCTATTTCGCGCCCGATATTGCGTATCACTATGACAAGATCGAACGCGGCTTTGACTCGCTGATCGACGTCTTTGGCGCGGACCACGGTGGCTATGTCAAACGGATGAAGGCGGCGGTTTCCGCGCTGTCGGGTGGCCGCGTACCGCTGGATGTGAAGCTGACGCAATTGGTCAAGCTGTCGAAAAATGGCGAGCCGTTCAAGATGTCCAAGCGGGCAGGGACGTTTATTACCCTGTCTGACGTGGTGGACGAGGTCGGTGCCGACGTGACCCGGTTCCACATGCTGACGCGCAAGAACGACGCGCCGCTGGATTTCGACTTTGCAAAAGTGACCGAACAGTCCAAGGACAACCCGGTTTTCTATGTGCAATACGCCCATGCCCGCGTGAACTCTGTCCTGCGCAAGGCGCGCGAGGCGGGGATCGCGGTGGATGATGCCACGCTGGCCGGCGCTGATCTGACCAAGCTGAACCACGCGGCAGAGCTTGCCGTTGCGCGTAAAGTCGCCGAATGGCCGCGCATGGTGGAAATCGCGGCCAAAGGCCACGAGCCGCATAAGATCGCGTTTTACCTGTATGATCTGGCCTCTGACCTGCATGGTTTGTGGAATTTGGGCAACGCAGAGACTGATCTGCGCTTCATTCAGGATGGCGACAATGCAACATCGCAGGCCAAGATTGCGCTGATCCGGGCTGTTCAGGTTGTGATCGCAGGTGGTTTGGGTATCCTTGGCGTCACACCGGCCGAAGAGATGCGCTAAGCGTCCGATAAGGTCAGAGGCAAGCGGGTCGCAAGAACCCGCCAGAAACGAGGCAGTAATGGCAGTATATGACGAGGCGCAAGCCCGCGGCAGTCTGACGGACTTGGCCGGTCGCTACACCCAATATGCTGGCGCGGCTGTCAGCCTGACGCTGATGATCGGCGTGGCCGTCTGGGGCACCAAGACGATCCTGCGCGATGTCAGTGGCGTACCCGTCGTGCGCGCCATGCAGGGCGATATGCGCATCGCCCCCGAAAACCCCGGCGGCGATGTCGCCGATCACCGCGGTCTGGCCGTGAATACTGTCGCCGGATCAGGCGAAGCCGCAGCCCCAGAGGACAGCGTGACGCTGGCCCCGCGGATGGTCGAACTTGCAGCCGAAGATTTGGACACCGCGCCGCTAACGGGTGCTACGCCGGACGCCGCCCCGGATACGGACGCGGTTGCCGCCGCGACCATCGCTGTGCCGACAGGCCCGATGAACGCGGATGACATCCTTGCGATGGCGGACCAAATCTCGGCCGGGATCGCGCCCATGGCACCCTTGGCCAATATGGACGACGCAAACGACAGCCCCGTCATGACGCTGGACGGCGAAGCTGTCCCGGGCGAAGAAGACGGCACCACCGAGATCATGAACATCGACGCCCAAGACCCCATCGCGATGGCCTTGGCAGAGGCGATGTCGTCTGATGTCGCAGCCCCAGAGGCAACCCCTGTGGCCGCAGGCGCGGTACGCTCTGTGCTGCGCCCGACCGTGCGCCCGATGCGCGCGGCCCCTGCCGTGGCCACTGCCGCTGATCTGGCTGCTGCGCCTGTCACCGTGGCCGCAGTTGCATCGCCAGAAACGCTGCCATCCGTCGCGGTGCTGACCGACGATCTGCCCGTGGGCACCAAACTGGTGCAGCTTGGCGCTTTCCCGACGGCAGAGGATGCGTCGAAGGAATGGATCAGCCTGCAGGGCAAGTTCGGCGAAATGCTCGTCGGTAAGACCCAGATCATTCAAGAGGCATCATCGGGCGGCGCGACCTTCTATCGTTTGCGCGCCAGCGGCTTTGACGACCTGCCGTCTGCACGCCAGTTCTGCGAAACCTTGGACGCAAGCCGCGCGGCTTGCACACCTGTCGTTGTCCGCTAACGGAGCGATCTTTGGCCTGTCCGGCCTAAAGCTGACAGAGGCAGAGGCCGCGTTTTTCAAGGACGCGAACCCTTGGGGCTTTATCCTATTTGCTCGCAACGTGGACAACCCTGATCAGTTGCGGGCCCTGACGGTCGATCTGCGCGATTGCCTTGGCCGCGCCGCCCCGATCCTGATCGACCAAGAGGGCGGCCGCGTGCAGCGCATGCGCAGCCCGCATTGGCGCGAATACCTGCCAGCGCTCGACCAGATGGCACGCGCGAGCGATCCCATGCGCGCCCATTGGCTGCGCAATCGCCTGATTGCCGCCGAACTGCACGATGTTGGTATCGACGTGAACTGCGCCCCCTTGGCCGATCTGGTCGAGGCGCAGACGCATCCCGTGCTGCGCAACCGCTTGTATGGCGAGACGTCGGATATTGTGGTCGAGGCTGCGCGTGTGTGCGCCAATGCCTTTGTCGCGGGCGGTGTGCTGCCTGTGCTGAAACACATCCCCGGCTATGGCCGCGCCAGCGTGGATAGCCACAAAAGCCTGCCGCGTGTGGATGCGCCCCGCGCTGACCTGATGGCGCGCGACTTTGCGCCGTTCAAGGCGCTGTCTGACATCCGCATGGGCATGACCGCGCATATCGTTTTCGACGATATCGACCCTGATGCGCCCGCGACGACCTCTGCCACCATGATGCAGGTGATCCGGGACGATATCGGCTTTGGCGGGTTAATCATGACCGACGATATCGGGATGGAGGCGCTGTCGGGCACCCCGGCGGAACGCGCCGCCGCGTCGATCGCGGCGGGCTGTGATATCGTGCTGCACTGCAATGGCGATCTGGCCGAAATGCCTGCCGTCGCCGCCGCTGCTGGCCCCATGTCCGCCCCTGCGCAGGCGCGCGCGCTGCATGCGCTGAACCAGCGGGCCGCGCCGCAGCCGATTGACATTGCCGCCGCCGTTCGCGAACTTGAGACCCTTCTGACGTAAGGGACGCAGGCCATGGCACAGGAACCCTTTGACCTTGGCGAGGCCAGCGTCGCCGAACGCGTTGCCGCAGAGGCGCTGATTGTCGATGTCGGCGCATTCGAAGGCCCGCTTGATCTGCTGCTGACGCTGTCGCGCACGCAAAAGGTTGACCTGCGGCAGGTGTCGATCCTTGCGTTGGCGCGGCAATATCTGGCATTTGTTGAGCAGGCCAGGTCGCTGCGGCTGGAACTGGCGGCGGATTATCTGGTGATGGCCGCTTGGCTCGCCTTTCTGAAATCCCGCCTGCTGCTGCCCCCCGATCCCACCGACGACGGCCCCTCTGGCGAAGAGCTGGCCGCGCATCTGGCGTTCCAGCTGGAACGGCTAGAGGCGATGCGCACCGTCGCCGCCCGTCTGATGGGGCGTGACCAGCTGCGGCGCGATTTCTTTCCGCGCGGCATCACCGAGGACGTCGCCCGCGTGCGCCGCGTCACCTATACCGCCAGCCTGCTGGACCTGATGCAGGGCTACGCCCGCATCCGCACCCGCGACGATTTCCGGCCCTTCGTGATGGACCGCGAAAACCTGATGACCATGGAAGAGGCGCTTGATCGCCTGCGCGAGATGATCGGCTTTGCGGGTGACTGGACCGATATCGCCAGCTATCTGCCGATGGATTGGCAAGAGGACCCCGTCCGCCGCCGCACCGCCACCGCCGCCACCTTTGCCGCCAGCCTAGAGCTGGCGAAAGAGGGGCGCATCGACATCCGGCAAGGCGATACCTTTGCCCCGATCCACATTCGTAAAAGGACGCCGCGCGATGGCTGACCCCCGTGACAGCCTGTTCGAGGCCCCGCCGATGGCCGATCAGGAACGCATGATCGAAGCGATCCTGTTTGCCACCGCCGACCCGATGACCTTGGCGCAACTGGCGGGACGCATGCCACATGGCTGCGATCCGGCGACCGCGCTGGCCTATGTGCGCAAACGCTACGAAGGGCGCGGCGTGACCTTGATGCGGATCGGTGAAGCATGGGCCTTTCGCACGGCGCCTGACCTTGGCTATCTGATGCAGCACGAGGTCGTCGAGACGCGCAAACTGTCCCGCGCCGCCATCGAAACGCTGGCGATTATCGCCTACCACCAGCCCGCCACCCGGGCCGAGATCGAGGAAATTCGCGGCGTATCCGTCAGTCGCGGCACGCTGGATCAGTTGATCGAACTGGACTGGATCCGTCTGGGCCGGCGGCGCATGTCGCCGGGGCGGCCAGTGACGTTCATCGTAACCTCGCATTTTCTGGACCATTTCGGGCTGGAAACTGCTCGCGATCTGCCGGGTCTTAAGGAATTGCGCGCTGCGGGTCTGCTGGAAAACCGGCCGCCGCCGGGCACAGAAGAGCCGGACGCTGATGATAGTCAGGACGATTTGTTCGAAGAGTAATTCAAAGTTTATCTGTTAAATATCCATACATCTTATGGTTGCTAGTCTCCCTCCATGCCAAATTGGCGAGGGTGATGCGGTGTTGAATTATACTGAAACGATGGATTTCTCTGACGACCGGCTCAAGATTGTGGCCCGGCTGTCGCAAAATAGCTTTTGCCTTTCCGTGTTCATGTGTGCCTGTGCCCTGATCGGGCTGGCGTTCAATCTGGCTGGGTCTGCGGGGCTCCTGCAGGGGCCCTCTAGCGACGCAGCAACCCATCCGGTCACCGCGATATGCCTATGCTGTCTGGCTGTCGCCCTTCACCTTGGCGGGCGGTGCGCGCGGCCGACGGGATCTGTCCGGTTCCTTTGTGCCTTCGCCTGCGGGACCGTGTTGCTGCATCATACACTGACTTGGCTAGAGGTATATCCAGCGACCCCATCACAGCTTTTTCACGGCCGTGTTTCTGTTGAAGCGACCATGGCGATTGTATTTCTATCGCTTTGCACCGGCTTGCGGGGGCGCATGAAAACGCAGGGTATCGTGTGTTTGGTGGCGTTCCTTTTGATCGTCATGAACTGTATCATCGGCGCGACCTTTGGCGTGACATTTGTCGGCGGTGATCTTGCCGCGCTGACGTTAGCGTCAATGTGCTTTGCAGCGTTGCTGGCGTTGTCCAACAACGCCAACGACCCGTTTGTGCGGGTACTGCTGCTGTCGTCAGAGGTAGGGGTGCGTGCGCGGGTGATGGCGATGGTGGGCACATTGGTGCCATGGGCCACGGGCATGTTTTTGTACCGCCTGTGGGGCATGCCAAAGCTTGAATTTCCGATTGTAGCGCTGATGATCACCGTCATCATTGGCACGACGATCATTTTGGCTATTTTTTCGGGGTATCAGCATCAGGTCGGCGACGAACTGCGGCAGGCCGCTGAACGCAGACTTGTCGAACAGGCCGTCACGGATGGGCTGACGGGGCTGCGCAACCGCGCCGGGATTACGCAGGTTCTGCGCCGCCGCATGCTTGATCTGAAACAATCGGGCCGGCCCGTCGGCATCGTGATGTTCGATCTGGATCATTTCAAACGGATCAATGACACCCATGGTCACGATGAAGGCGACCGCGTGTTGGTGGGCGTCGCCCGCTGCCTAGAACCGCTGCTGCGCCAAGGCGATGTGCTGGGCCGGTGGGGCGGTGAAGAGTTTATGCTGATCGCTGATCTGCGCCAACCAGAAGAGCTGACACAGCTTGTCGAACGTCTGCGCGTCGCGATCCATGATTTGTCGCGCCAATTGGGTAACAAGAGCAAGACGACTCCGATCCGTGTCAGCGCGTCATTCGGTGTCGCTGACATGCAGGCGACGGACGCGAGCTATAATGATGCGGTGAAACGGGCGGATATGGCGCTGTATCAGGCCAAGGCGGCGGGGCGAAATTGCGTCGCCATCGCGCCCCTTTTTGCAAGCCGCGTCGCTTAAGCCGGCTTTGCCGCAGCGAAATGCTTTGACAGCTTTAGCCCCTGACCTTGGTAATTCGATTTGATCCCGGCCCCATAAAGCGCCTGCGGATGCGACGACATATGCTCGTACACCAAGCGGCCAACGGTCTGGCCGTGTTCCAGCACAAAGGGCGCTTCGTGGCAGCGGACCTCTAGCACGCCGCGCGATCCGGTCCCGCCAGCGGCAGCCCAGCCAAATCCGGGGTCAAAGAAACCAGCATAATGCACGCGGAATTCCCCAACCATCGCCAGATACGGGGCCATTTCAGCCGCTTGCATCGGCGGGATCGCAATCGATTCGCGGCTGACAAGGATATAGAACGCGCCGGGGTCTAGGATGATCCAGCCGGTATCGGTGTGGACCTCTTCCCAGTAATCGGCGGGGGCGTAGTGGTTCAGCTTTGACAGATCGACCACCCCGGTATGCGGCTTGGCGCGGTAGCCGATCAGCGTGCCCTGCGCCGGGCGCAGATCGACGGAAAAGCCAAGGCCGTCCGAAATCTCGGGCGGGGTGTTCACGATGGGGGTTTGCTCGTGCAGGGCCAGCAGCTCTGCGTCGCTCATCAAGGTTTGGCCTTGGCGAAAGATGATCTGGTTCAGCATCTGCCCCGGCTGCGCCACAACAGAAAAGCTGCGCGGGCAGATTTCGACAAACAGCGGACCCGTATAGCCGTCAGGGACGCGGTCAAAGGCTTCGCCGCGGTCGGTGATGATCCGCGTCAGCAGATCCAGCCGGCCAATCGACGATTTCGCACTGGCGGCGGCGGTCATGCCTGCGGGCAGGTCCAGCCGTTCCAGCAGCGGCACGACATAGACGCACCCTTTTTCCAGCACAGCACCGCCGGTCAGCGGGACGGCATGCATGGTGAAATCCTGCAGGCGTTCGGTGACCGTGCGGTTGCGCCCGGTCAAAAAGGATGCGCGCACGCGGTAGGCAACATCGCCAAGGCGTAGATCAAGGGATGCGGGTTGGATTTGGCCATCGTCAAAGGGGATATCGGCGGCAATCGCGCCGCTTTTGATCAGATCAGCAATCTGATGATCGGCCAATACGCCTTTTGCAAATGTGGTCATGCACGATCCCCCCAAGCATCAGATAGCAAAACGCCCGCGGCACAGGTGCCAGCGGGCGGTTTGTTTGGTCGGGCTAGCAGGACTCGAACCTGCGACCTTCCGTCCCCCAGACGGACGCGCTACCAGGCTGCGCTATAGCCCGACTGAGGGCTGTTTACCCGATACGGGGCAGAGGGCAAGAGGGGATTTGCGCCTAAGCCTCGGTTATTTTCAACCCGTCGTCATGCGGCTGTGCAGTTGCGCCAATCGCGCCACCACGGGTTCAAGTTTGGCAGCCCTATGCGCCAAGGCGGTGCGATCAAGGCACGCCAAATCATGCAACACGCGCGATGCGCAGGCGGCGCGCGGGGCAGGCATGGCGGGCAGATCAAGTGTTGGTGTGACCTGTACGGGGGCCGCAGGTAAGACGTGCGGGGGAATCGCGCTTTGCAGCGACACGATATTATCGGGCGGGGTGACGTCAGAACGGCCAAGCAGTTCCATGGCAGGGCTGTCTGCAATGGGCGGGGTTTGGACCGGCATCGGCTCTGGCATGATATTCGCCACGATGTCGATGATATCGCCATCGTCAGTGACGTCAGCATCGCGCGCTGGCTCTGCTTCGGCCATGTCCATCACGGCTTTTAACCCGCTATCACGCAGCACCTTTTGCGCACCTTTGATGGTCAGACCTTGATCGTGCAGCAGCACTTTGATGCCGCCTAGCAAGGCGACATCGTCAGGGCGATAATACCGCCGCCCGCCAGCGCGTTTGACGGGTTTCACTTGGGTGAATTTGCTTTCCCAGAACCGCAGCACATGGGCCGGGGTGTCCAGACTTTCTGCGACTTCGGAGATCGTGCGAAAGGCGTCAGGAGCCTTGGCCAATGGGTCGTCCCTTATGGTTTGTTGCCCGCTGCAACCTTGTCTTTCATCAGGTGGCTGGGCCGAAAAGTCAGCACCCGGCGCGGATGAATTGGTACTTCTTCGCCCGTCTTAGGGTTCCGGCCAACGCGGGCCGCCTTGTCGCGGATCGAAAATGTGCCGAAGGAAGAGATTTTAACCGATTCGCCAGCAACCAGCGCATCGGACACTTCTTGCAGAACACTCTCGACCAGCTCGGCGCTTTCATTGCGCGACAGGCCTACTTGCGTGTGGACTGCGTCAGCCAAGTCCATGCGCGTCAACGTTTTATCGGTCATGTTGTCCCCCAAGATTTCAAGAACCTTACGGTCGCGGCAAATTAAATGTCAATAACAAGCCGTTGCGTGCCGCTCTGCTTTTGGTTGAATCCCCTACCAGCGCAGGACAACAGCGCCCCAGGCAAGCCCGCCGCCGATGGCTTCGGTGACCAGCAAATCGCCGCGTTTGATCTGCCCGCGCGCGACGCCAACCGACAGCGCAAGCGGGATCGACGCGGCCGAGGTGTTGCCGTGATCTTGGACCGTCACGACGACGCGGTCCATTTCGACGCCCAGCTTTTTCGCAGTAGATTGGATGATGCGGATGTTGGCCTGATGCGGCACGACCCAATCGACGTCATCCGCGTTCAGGCCCGCTTTATGCAGGGCTGCGTCGGCCGTCAGGGCCAGCTTTTCAACGGCGTGGCGAAAGACTTCTTTGCCTTCCATGCGCAGCTTGCCGGTGTTTTGGGTGGCCACACCGCCATCGACGTACAGCAGGTCGCGGTAGCGGCCGTCGCTGTTCAGGTCGGTGGACAGGATGCCGCGATCCGTCGCCGCGCCAGTGCCGTCTTCGGCCCCCAGCACCAGCGCGCCTGCGCCGTCACCGAACAAAACGCAGGTGCTGCGGTCGGTCCAGTCCATGATGCGGCTGAATGTTTCGGCCCCGATGACCAGTACGCGGTTCGCCTGACCGGACACGATCAGCGCGTTGGCCTGTGCCAGCGCATAAACGAATCCTGCGCAAACGGCTTGCACATCAAAGGCATAGCCGCGGGTGTTGCCGATGGCGGCCTGCACCATCGTCGCGGCGGATGGAAAGGTCATGTCGGCGGTTGATGTCGCGAGGATGATCGCGTCGATCTGGTCGCCTTCTAGTCCGGCGTCGGCCAGCGCGGCGTTTGCAGCGCGGGTCGCAAGGTCGGACGTGGTCTGCCCTTCGGCGGCAAAGTGGCGCCGTTCAATGCCGGACCGGCTGCGGATCCATTCGTCAGATGTCTCTAACGTTTCCGCGAACCATGCGTTTGGCACGACCCGGTCAGGCAGATAGTGCCCGACGCCTTGAACGACTGCGCGGCGCATTATGGCTGCTCCTGTGTGGGGGGGGCAGCACGGTCAGATTCGTGCGGCAAGGATGCGGCCAGCCGGGATGCAAGGCGGTCAGAAAAGTGCTGATCCGCCAGCCGGTGCGCCAAGGAAATGGCAGCTGCAACGCCCGTGGCATCGGCTGATCCGTGGCTTTTGATCACGGTTTTGGTCAGGCCCAAAAACACGCCGCCATTCACGCGGCGCGGATCGATTCGCTTTTTCAACGACCGCAGCGCGCCGCGGGCCAGTAGGGCACCCAGCATCGACAGCGGCGTGCGCTTGAGCGATTCGCGCATGAAATCAGAAATCAGGTTCGCAATGCCTTCGCCTGTTTTTAAGGCGACATTGCCGGTAAAGCCGTCGGTGACGATCACATCGCAAGCATCACCGGGCAGATCGCCGCCTTCGACAAAGCCGACATATTCGAAATCGCCCTTGGTGGCAGAGGCACCAATCAGCTCGTGCGCGACTTTCAGTTCGGCGCGACCTTTATGTTCTTCGGTGCCGACATTCAGCAGGCCGACGCGCGGACGTTTCAGATCAAAGGCGTTGCGGGCGTAAGACGTGCCCATCAGCGCATAGATCAACAGATCGTCCTGATCGGCGCGGATATCAGCGCCTGCATCCAGCATGACGTTAAATCCCTGCTTGTTCCGCGAGGGCCATAAGCAGGCAATCGCGGGGCGGTTCACGCCGTCGATCTTGCGCAGGCGCAGCATCGACATGGCCATCAGCCCGCCGGTATTGCCGCAGGACACTACAACGCCAGCCTCTCCGGTGCGCACAGCCTCGATCGCGGACCACATAGAGGTGGCCTTGCCGTGGCGGACAACGTGGCTGGGTTTGTCGTGCATCGTCACAACATCGCTGGCGTCGCGCAGGATGACGATATCTGTCAGCCCGTGTTTGGCCAGCAGCGGGGTCAATTCCTTAGCGCGGCCATGCAGCATGACCTGTGTGCCCGGATTCTTTTTCAGAAACAGGGAAAGGCCCGCAACTACTGTTGCAGGCCCATTATCGCCGCCCATGGCGTCGATCGACAAAACGCGAGAGCCATCCACACCTTGCAGGGCCGTCCCTGAATCAAGCATGGTGATGCCCCTCTGTTCGTTTTGATCGCCGGTTTTTGGCTTACGCCGCGTCTTCGTCGATTTCGACGGCGTCAGCGGTGATCACTTCGCGAGTCGCGTAGTGGCCGCAGGACGGGCAGATGTGGTGAGGGCGCTTTTCTTCACCGCAGTTCGTGCAGTTGTTTGGATTCGCGCTGGAAAGCGAATCGTGTGCACGACGCATGTTGCGGCGGGATTTGGAAACTTTATTCTGCTGGACGGCCATGTCGCAACCTATCTGTTAAGTGAGGGGCGCGAATGGCCCGTGTTTTGGTTATCTCGCGGCGGTCCTATGTCATCAGGGCCGCCCTGTCGAGGGGGGTATACAAGAGGTCGCGAACATACTGCGAAAGCATGTTTGTGCAACCCTTTTGTAACAGTGGTTTTACGCGTTGTTTTCACCGCTGTCATCTTCGTCTTTTGCAAGCTGATCGCGCAGCGCGCCCAGACCGGCAAAGGGCTTTGCATCATCGTCTGTCATCGGGGCCACGCCCTTGGCCGCGACCAGCACTTGTCCCAGTTCTGCACCTTCGGCGCGGGGAAAAGCGGGCAGGGCAAGGCTCAGCGCCTCGATCATCACCGCGCCCAGATCTAGGGTCTGGGGTAGCGGCTCGACTGCGTCGTCGTCGGGCATCTCTGCCTCTGCGCCGTCGGGATAGGCGAAATCGCGGGCATAAACGCGGCGGATCACTTCATCCATACGGGTGGTCACAGATGCGAGAGTGGCAACGCAGGGCTGCACAACGGTCGCGCCCAGCTTGGCGGTCAGCTGCCAGTCGCCGCGGCCCAGCGGGGTGATTTCCCCGGCAAAGACCAGCTTTTTAACGGCGGGGATACCAAGGTGGTTTGCAATCGCTGTGCGCTGCTCTGGTGTGGGGGCCAGATCAAAGGTGCTGGCGTGGCGGTTGGTCAGATCGGCCAGCCGCAGGATTTTCGTCGGCAATTCAGGCGCGTCTGTCATCGGGCGGTTCCATTCTTGAACAAGGGGCGTCGCATGTTGTAGGTGAGTTAAAAGGCGTATCGCGCCAAGGCAAGGGCGCTATGCCCATCGGTTACGAGGAAGAGCGCGCCATGACGAACGGATCTAAAGTAGGGTTTCGCAGTCTCATCATCGGATGCGGGCTCGCCTTTGCTGTCGCTTGTACGCCGATTGTGCGCAACTATGGTTATATCCCAACGGACGCGGAATTGTCTGCAGTCGCCGTCGGTGTGGACACCCGCGACACCATCACCGAAACCTTTGGCACGCCCACGACAACGGGCACGGTCGGCGAAAGCGCATTTTATTATGTGCAAAGCCGGTTTGAAACGCTTGGCCCCGGCGCCCCGGTCGAGGTTGACCGCCAAGTGCTGGCGATCAGTTTTAACAGTGCGGGCACCGTGTCGAATATCGAACGCTTTACCCTGCAGGACGGCAATGTCGTCGCCCTGTCGCGCCGCGTGACGGAAGACAGCGTTGCGAGCAACACATTCCTGCGCCAGTTGCTGGGCAGTGTGGGCCGGTTTAACGCCGAAGACCTGATCAGCGAATAACGCAGCATTGAGCGCGCACATTTGAAAAAGGGGCGGCCACAATGGCCGCCCCTTTTTTCGTTTTGGGCGGAGTTTAGTTGTCCGGCTGAAACGTCATCGCGACGCCGTTCATGCAATAGCGCAGGCCCGTTGGGGCTGGGCCGTCTGGGAAAACGTGGCCCAGATGGCCTTCGCAGCGGGCGCAGTGCACTTCGGTGCGGCGCATAAAGAGCGCGCGGTCTTCTTTTTCGCCCACCGCATCAGTGTCGATTGGCGCATAAAACGACGGCCAGCCGGTGCCAGATTCGAACTTGGTGTCCTGATCGAACAGCGGATTGCCGCAGGCCTTGCAGGCAAAGACGCCTGCGTCCTTGGGGAAATCGTCATGGCTGCCAGCCCTTTCGGTGCCATGCTTGCGCAGGACCTTGAACGCCTCTGGCGATAATTCCGCTTTCCATTCCGCGTCGGTTTTGGTGATCTTGTCCATCTGTGTCATCTTTCCTGCAAACTTATAGGGTGACATGTAGGGCGTAGGCGACGGCTCGCCAAGGAGATGGGTTGCGTGACGGCATCGTTTCACAAAGGACGCCTTGGCGTGCGGCTTGCGCGCACGCCAGATGATCTGGCGGCCTGTCAGGCGTTGCGCCACGCGTGCTTTTTCGGCGCGCCGGGGGCGGATGCCGACGCCTATGACCCGCTGTGCCAGCATGTGATGATTGGCGGGGACGCCGGATTGGTCGGCACCTGCCGCGTCATGGTGCTGCGGGACGGGGCCGCTTTGGGGGCCAGTTATACCGCCAGCGCCTATGATCTGTCGCCCTTGGCAAACTACGCCCGCCCGGTGATGGAAGTCGGCCGCTTTTGCGCCGCCCCCGGTGCCAGCGCGGATGTCTTGCGGCTGGCATGGGGTGCGCTGACGGGCATTGTTGATGCCGAAGAGGCCGGGCTTTTGATCGGCTGTTCCAGCTTTCCCGGCGCAAATCCGGCGCAGCATGCCGCGGCGCTTGCGCTGCTGGGGCAGTATCATCGCGGCCCCGTGTCGCAGTTGCCCGGCGTGCGGGCGCCGCAGGTGGTGCCGCTGACAGGGCCCGTACCGGACCGCCGCGCCGCACTGGCGGGCCTGCCGCCGCTTTTGCGCAGTTATCTGGGGCTGGGCGGCTGGGTTGGCGATCATGCGGTTATCGATAAGGTCATGAATACCGTGCATGTGTTCACTGCGCTGAGCGTGGATGCGGTCCCGGCCCCGCGGGCGCGGGCGCTGCGGGCACTGGCGGGGTAGCGCTGCCTCCGGCGGGAGTATTTGTTGCAAGATGATACCGGAGGCGCGAGGCATTTCGATCTGCTGCCTCCGACGGGCGTTTATTTAGCCAGATGAAGGGGCAGGCCGCGTCCCTGTGTCGCTTGCCCCTGCCTTTGGGCGGGCTTAGGTTGCGCCGCGATAACAGGAGTTTCTTGCATGGCCACCAAACCCCGCAGTATTTTTGAAGAGGTCGGCACCTCGCAAAAGCAAAGCGCCACCCCCGGCGGTATCGATCAGCGCGGGCATGGCGCGCGCGGTGCGATCCGGGGCTGGTTGATGGTGCTGTTTGCGCTGCTAGCCGTCATGATCGCCGTCGGCGGGCTGACGCGGTTGACGGATTCGGGTCTGTCGATCACTGAATGGGCCCCCGTGACGGGGGCTGTGCCGCCGCTGGATGATGCGACGTGGCAGTCAGAGTTTGCGAAATATCAAGCCAGCCCGGAATATCAGTTGCAGAACACCGGCATGAGCATGGCGGAATTCAAGACGATTTATTGGTGGGAATGGGGCCACCGGCAGCTGGGCCGGGTAATCGGTCTGGTCTGGGCTGTTGGATTCTTTGGCTTTCTTGCTGCACGCAAGATTCCCGCTGGGTGGACAGGACGGCTGTTTTTCATTGGCGCGCTTGGCGGTCTGCAAGGCGCGATTGGCTGGTGGATGGTGTCATCGGGGCTCGAAGGCGCGCGCACGGATGTGGCGTCATACCGGCTTGCGACACATCTGGGGCTGGCCTTTGTCATCTTTGGTTTCATCACGTGGTATATTCTAAAGATCGGCCGCCGATCGCCTGATTTGCTGGTGGCGCGGCGCGCTGGGGATGCGCGGCTGTGGACTCTTGGCACTGCACTGATGGTGCTGGCGTTTGTGCAAATCGTGCTGGGCGCACTGGTGGCGGGCATTGATGCGGGCCGCGCCTATCCCGACTGGCCGCTGATGGCGGGCGGGTTTTTGCCCCCTGATATGTGGCAGCTGACGCCCGCTTGGCGGAACCTGTTCGAAAATGAGGGGACGGTGCAGTTCATCCACCGCATGATGGGTTACATCCTGTTTGCCTATGGTCTGTTCGTGTGGTGGCGTAGCCGCCGCAGCGCGAACCGGCGCACTCGCAGCGCCTATGCCATGATGATGGCGATGATGGTGGCGCAGATGGTGCTGGGCATTGCGACCGTGATGACCATGGCGACACCGCATGTGGCCATCGTTCACCAAGTCGGCGCTGTCGTGCTGTGGGTTCTGATCCTGCGCGCGCGGTTCTTGTCCCGCTACCCCTTGCCGCAATCCGTCAGAGAGGCGTGAGTATGAGCGATTATAATGAGTTGATGGGTTTCGTGCGCGAGACGGAGGCGCTGTCGCAGGTCGCGGGCCGTCTGGGTTGGGACCAAGAGACCGTGATGCCCGGCGGCGCGGTTGAACAACGGGCCGAAGAGCACGGGGCCATGGCCTCTGTCCTGCATGCGCGGCGGATTGATCCGCGCATTGGCGGCTGGCTGGAAACGGCCGTGGCCGAAGACGATGTCGCCGCAGCGCAAATCCGGCACATCCGCCGCAGCTTTGAGCGGGCGGCCAAGGTGCCGGCGCAGCTTGCCTCTGCCATTGCGCGGGAAACCAGCCGGGCGCACCGGATTTGGGCGCAGGCCCGCGCGGACGAGGATGTCGCGGCCTTTCTGCCTGCGCTGGACAAGGTGCTGCAGCTAAAGCGCGAAGAGGCGCAGGCGATTGCGGGCCGCGCTGATCCCTATGACGCGATGCTGGATGATTACGAGCCCGGTGCCACGGCAGCGCAGCTGTCGGCGATGTTCGGCGCGATGCGCCCGCGCCTTGTGGCGCTGCGCGGGGCGATCCGGGATAAGGACCCGGCACCGATGCTGCGCGGCACTTTCCCCGAAGGTGAGCAGATGGCGCTGACCCGCGATCTGGCGCTGGCCTTTGGCTATGATTTGAACAACGGCCGCATTGATAAGGCGCTGCATCCGTTCTCCTCTGGCTCGGGTCTGGACGTGCGGATCACGACGCGGACCAATGTGGATGATCCGTTTAACTGCTTTTATTCCACGATCCACGAGGTCGGGCATGCCTGTTACGAGCAGAACATCGACCGCGATTACCTGCTGACGCCGCTAGGTGCAGGGGTGTCCATGGGCGTGCATGAAAGCCAGAGCCGGATTTACGAGAATCAGATCGGCCGCAGCCGTGCCTTTACCGGCTGGCTGTTTGGGCAGATGAAGGACCGCTTTGGCGATTTTGGGATCGCTTCGGCGGATGATTTCTTTGCCTGCGTGAACCGGGTGGCGGATGGGTTTATCCGGACCGAGGCCGACGAGGTGCAATATAACCTGCATGTGCTGCTGCGCTTTGATCTAGAGCAGGCGCTGGTATCCGGCGATCTGCTGGTGCGCGACCTCGAGGCCGCTTGGAACGACCGCTTTGCCAGCGATTTCGGCTTTGCTGTCGATAAGCCGTCGCACGGTGTGTTGCAGGACGTGCATTGGTCCGAGGGGCTGTTCGGCTATTTCCCGACCTATTCGCTGGGCAATGTCTATGCGGGCTGTCTACATACCGCATTGCGGGCAGATGTGCCCGATCTGGACGATGATCTGGCGCGGGGCGATACGTCGCGCGCGACGGGGTGGCTGAGCGACAAGGTGCAGCGCCATGGCGGATTGTACGCGCCGCGCGATGTGATTGCGCGGGCGTCGGGCGGGGCACCGTCCGAGGGGCCGCTGCTTGATTATCTAGAGGCGAAGTTCGGGGCGATTTACGGGCTTTGAGCTTTTCGGGGGCGTTGCTGGGGGCGCTGCCCCCCGGCTTTGCAGTCCCCCGAGGTATTTCTGACCAGAAGAAGGTGGGGGTACGATATACGCTGGCGTTGCCGGGGGCGCTGCCCCCAGCGCTGCGCGCTTCCCCCGGGATATTTGGGACGCGAAGAAGGGGCTGGGCCGCCTTAGGTGGGCCAGTCGGGCAGGCGTTTTGTCAAGAAGGCGTCGATGCCTTCGGCTGTTGCGTCCAGGCCCATGTTTTCCACCATGACATCGCCGGTGAAGGCATAGGCCTGCGCGGTGGTCATGTGGGATTGGGCGTAGAAGGCCGCTTTGCCGATGCGCACGGCGGCGGGCAGTTTTTGCGCGATGCTTTGCGCAAGGGCGCGGGTGTCTTCGCCGAGCTCCTCTGCCGGGGCGGTGCGGTTGATCAGGCCTTGGTGCTGCGCCTCTGATGCGAGCAGGAAGCGGCCTGTCGTCAGCATCTCGAACGCCAATTTAGTGGGAATGTTGCGGGTCAGGGCCACCATGGGGGTGGAGCAGAACAATCCGATGTTCACGCCGTTGACGCCAAAGCGGGCGCCGTCTTCGGCCACGGCCAGATCGCAAGTGGCGACGAGTTGGCAGCCCGCGGCGGCGGCAAGGCCGTGAACCTGCGCGATCACGGGCTGGGGCAGGGACTGGATGCGCGTCATCAGGGCGGTGCAGCGGTCGAACAAGGCTTTGAGGCCAGCTGCCCCTTTATCCGGCTGGGCCCGCAGGCTGCGCAGTTCATTCAGATCGTGGCCCGCGCAAAAGGCCCGGCCTGCGCCGCGCAGGATCACCACGCGAATTGTATCGTCGGCGGCGATTGTATCAAAGGCGTCGTGCAGCGCCTGCAGCATGGCCATTGATAGCGCGTTCAGCCGGTCCGGTGCATTCATCGTTAAAGTTGCGATATGTGCGTCGTCGTCTCTGGTCAGGATTGTCATGGGCACCCCTTTGCGGTTGTCTGGGGCGAGGTTAGGGCAGGGAGGCCGCTTTTGGAACTCAAGATGGATATCGCCGCGCTTGAGGCGTTTTTAGGGGAGGCGTTTCCGCAAGTGTCCGCGGATTTCGGCATCGAGCGGCTGGACGCAGGCGGGCTGTGCGTGCGGCTGAAGGTGGCAGAGCGCCATTTGCGGCCCGGCGGCACGATATCGGGGCCCAGCATGTTCGCGCTGGCGGATGTCGCGGTTTATTTGGCGATTCTGTCGCGGCTTGGGCCGGTGGCGCTGGCGGTGACGACGAATTGTAGCATCGATTTCATGCGTAAACCGGCCAGCGGCGTTGATCTGCTCTGCGAATGCCGCTTGCTCAAGCTGGGACGGCTGCTGGCGGTGGGTGATGTATTGATACATTCCGAAGGTCTGGATCAGCCGGTGGCGCGCGCCAGCCTGACCTATGCGATCCCGCCAAGCTGATGAATAGACGAAAAAAGGCCAGCCCGTAGGCTGGCCAAGTCGCTCGGGGTCGTCTGATTAGCGCTGAAAGAAGGCCTTGTCGGCCTCGCGGCGCGCTTGTCCTGGGGTCATGCCGATATCACGCAGGGTATGCGCCTCGACCTTTGAGAGCGCTTTGCGTGTCTTTCGGCGCATGTCCCAGACGGTCACGGCGACGGCAGCAATCACGCAAAACTGGGCCAGCTTTGGCAGGGATGCCTGGCTATTCAGAAGCGAGAGTTGTGCGGCGTGCAGTGCGACGGCCATGGGATCATTCCTTAAATTGTATTGACACAAAATAGCGATTTGCTATGGTGTGGGGATACAAAGCGAAGTCAGGGGCGTCCAGAAAATGATTGTATCCGATACAAAATGGACACCTGAGCTTTCGCTCGGCGGCGCGCGGTCAAAATACGAGGCTTTGGCCCATGCGATCCGTGAAGGTGTGTTGACGGGGCAGCTTCAACCCGGCGCGCAACTGCCGCCGGTGCGTGATTTGGCGTTTCGTGTTGGGGTGACACCGGGCACCGTGGCGCGGGCGTACCGCGTCTTGGTCGATGACCGGGTTTTGGTGGCGGGCGTGGGGCGCGGCACCTTTGTGGCGGACCGGCCGGCCCATATCCCGCCGGGCCTGACCGAGGATATCGCGCAGAATATGGCGCCGTCGCTGCTGGCGGATTTCCATGTAGAACAGATCTCTCCGGGGTATCTGGTCAGCCCGCGGATGCCGGATATGGGGCAGGCGGCGCTGATGGCACGGGTGCTGGCCGAGGTGGCAGCGCAGCCGTCGCAGCTGCTGATGCGCTATCCCAGCCGGACCACGGATGCGGGGGCGCGGGCGGCCTTTCACGCCGTGCTCGACCTTGATGCCGTGGGCCCTGCAAGCGTAGAGGATATTGTGCTGTCCCATGGCGGGCAGAACGCGGTGGTCATGATTATGCAGACTGTGCTGCACGGCCCGGCCCCTGCGATTATCGTCGACGAGTTAAGCTATAATGGTTTTCGCAGCGCGGCAGAGCTGTGCCGGGCCGAAGTGTTTTCCGTGCCATGGGATGACGAGGGGCCGGTGGTCGAGGTCTTTGCCCAGCTGGTACGCCAGCACCGGGTACAATTGTATTGCACGGCGGCAGAGGTGTGTAATCCGACCACGCGGGCGACGTCGCCTGCGCGGCGTGCGCAGATTGCCGCGATTGCGCAGCGCCACGGGGTGCATGTGATTGATGACGATTGCTATAGCCGCACGCAGCGCGTTGGGCCAAGCTATCGGGCGTTACTGCCGGATCTGGGGTGGTATGTGACCTCGCCCTCGAAATCGCTGACGCCGTCGCTGCGCATTGGCTTTGCCGTGGCCCCGCAGACCTGCGCGCGGGCGCTGGTCCGTACGGCGACGGGGCACAGCTTTGGCGTGTCGCAGCTGGTCTGTCATACCTATGCGCATGTGATGGCCGCGCCGGAATTGCCGGGGATTATCGCGGCCGTGACCAAGCGTATCTCGCAGGATGTGGCAAGCGCGGTGCAGGTGCTTGACGGGTATGATCTGGCTTGGGCCGAGGGTGCGCCCTTTGTCTGGCTGACGCTGCCGTCGCCTTGGCGGGCTGGCGCATTTGTCGACGCGGCCAAGACGTATGGCATCGTGCTGAAATCGGCAGAGGCCTTTGTGCAGCGCGATAGCCGCATGGTGCATGCGGTGCGGATTGCGGTGAATGGAGAGGTCGGTCACGCCGAATTTCACAACGCGATGATTCAGTTGCGCGGGCTTTTAGATGCTCCGCCGGCCAGAATCGCTGTGTAAACGGGTTGTTGGGCTGGGGTATTATTATACCTTAATTGTAAGGCGCTGTTTTTGCTTGGTAAAATACGGTTTAGCGCGCTTGACCGTGCGTTCCTTGCAGTTATAACCCGCTCATCCGAATGACGGGTCAGTGATGGCCCCCAAATTACTCTGGTGAGATATGAAAACCTTTACCGCTACCCCAGCGGATATCGACAAGAAATGGATCATCGTCGACGCTGAAGGCGTCGTCCTTGGTCGTCTTGCATCGATCATCGCTATGCGTTTGCGCGGCAAGCACAAGCCAACCTTCACGCCGCACATGGACATGGGCGACAATGTTATCGTGATCAATGCTGAAAAAGTGCAGATCACTGGCAACAAGCGCGAAGAAAAGAACTACTGGCACACCGGCCACCCCGGCGGCATCAAGTTCCGCACAACAGGCGAGATCCTGGATGGCAAGCACCCCGAGCGGGTCGTCACGCAGGCCGTCAAGCGGATGCTGCCCGGTGGTCCACTGAGCCGCCAGCAAATGACTCACCTGCGCGTTTTCGCGGGCACTGAGCATGGCATGGAAGCCCAGAAGCCCGAAGTTCTGGACGTCGCGTCCATGAACAAGAAGAACACGAGGACCGCATAATGGCCGATCAGATCAACTCTCTTGAAGAGCTGGGCAATGCCGTGACTGCCGATATCGGTGGTGTGCAGGGCTCTGAAACTCCGATGGCTGCCCCGCGCGAGCCTGTCCGTGACGCACAAGGCCGCGCCTATGCGACTGGTAAGCGTAAGGACGCTGTTGCACGCGTTTGGATCAAGCCGGGTTCCGGCAAGGTCACCGTGAACGGCAAGCCGATCGACGATTACTTCAGCCGTCCTGTTCTGCAGATGATCCTGAAGCAGCCGTTCCAGATCGCTGGCGTTGTTGGCCAGTTCGACGTGATGGCAACTGTTGCTGGCGGCGGTCTGTCCGGCCAAGCTGGTGCGGTCAAGCACGGCGTGTCCAAGGCACTGCAGTTGTACGATCCAACCCTGCGCGCAGCCCTGAAAGCTGCTGGCTTCCTGACCCGCGACAGCCGCGTCGTCGAGCGTAAGAAGTACGGCAAGGCGAAAGCCCGTAAGAGCTTCCAGTTCTCCAAGCGTTAAGCTTTGGATTTATGGTTTGGGAAAGGGCGGTCCGAATGGGCCGCCCTTTTTCGTTGCGTGATGGATGAAAGGGCGCAGGGGGCGCTGCCCCCCGGCCTTTGGCCGTCCCCCGAGGTATTTTTGACCAGAAGAAGGGCGGGCGTGCGATCCGGGATTGATCTTTCGCGCGGTTGGCGAAACGATTGGTGTCATGGCAAAATTCGCGACTCTTACCCAAGACCAGACCCGGAGTATCAAGCTGCTTGGCTTGCCCTTGGTCTATGCACTGCTGCTGCTGGCCGTTCCGCTGGGGGCGATCGTGTTGTTCAGCTTTTGGACGCAGGATTTCATGACCGTCGACACGACGTTCACGACCGCCAATTACCGCGAGATTTATGACAGCCCGATTTATGGCCTGCTGCTGCAGCGGTCCTTGATGGTGTCAGGTATCGTTACGGCGGTGACGGTGCTGCTGGCCTATCCAGTCGCCTATTTCATCAGCTTTCATGTGCATCCGAGCAAGAAAAGCATCTGGCTGTTCCTGATCACCATTCCGTTCTGGACCAGCTATTTGATACGGGTGTTTTTGTGGAAGGTCATTCTGGGGTATAACGGGGTGATCAACTCCGGCCTGCTACAGCTTGGGATTATTGACGAGCCGCTGACCTTTATCCTGTATAACGTGAACGCCGTCATCATCACGCTGGCGCATGCCTTTGCGCCCTTTGCGATCCTGCCGATTTTCGTCGTGCTGGAAAAGATCGACCGGTCGCTGCTGGAAGCCTCGCAAGACCTTGGCGAATCGAAGTTTTCCACGTTCCTGCGCGTTACACTGCCGCTGTCGATGCCGGGCGTTGTCGGCGCGGTTCTGATCGTGTTCATCCCGACGATTGGCGATTACGTCACGCCAGAGCTGATGGGCGGTGCGGGCGGCAAGCTGATTGCCAATATGATTCAGACGCAGTTTTTGCAGCTTAATAACGCGCCGCTTGGTGCCGCGCTGGCGATTGTCGCGATGCTCTGTGTGACGGCGATTTCGCTGATCTTTGTGTTCCTGAACCGGAAATACTTGCGGGGGCGAACATGAAGTTGCGTGTCTATGCCATTGCTTACCTTATCTTTTTGTATGCTCCGATTATCCTGCTGCCGATCTTTGCATTCAATGATGCCACGATTATCGCTTTTCCACTGTCGGGCTTTACGACCGAATGGTTTGCCGAACTGACGCAGAACCGGGCTTTGCATGCGGCGGTGCAGAATTCGCTGATCATTGCAGTGTGCACGGCGGTCTTTGCCACGATCCTTGGGCTTTGCGCCGCGCGCGCCGGCGCGATGTCGGACTTTCCCGGCAAAAAGGGCATCACCGGTTTCATCATGCTGCCGCTGGTGCTGCCAGAGATTATCGTCGCGGTCGCCTTGCTGGTGATCCTGCGGCAGGTGCTGGGGCTAAGTCTTGGCAATTGGACGATTATCATGGCGCATGTGTTGATCTGTACGCCGTTTTCCATCGCGATCCTGAATGGTGCATTTGGCGCGCTGGACCCGTCGATGGAAGAAGCCGCGCTTGATCTGGGAGAGAGCCGTTGGAGCGCGTTTCGTCTGGTGACGCTGCCGCTGGTGATGCCGGGGATCATCTCGTCCATGCTGATTTCCTTCACCATCAGCCTTGATGAATTCATCATCGCGTTCTTTTTAACCGGCTCCAATCCGACGATGCCGGTCTATATCTGGGGCTTGCTACGTTTTCCAAAGTCGCTGCCCGTCATCATGGCGCTGGGGACAATCCTTGTGGCGCTGTCGGTCATCTTGTTGACCATTGCCGAAATATTCCGCCGCCGGGGCGTGCGCCGCGCCGGTGGCACCGATACCGGGGGCTTTCTGTGACCGACCTGATCAAACTGCGCGGCGTAGATAAATACTACGGCGATTATCATGCGTTGCGCGATATCAACTTGACGATTCGTGCGGGGGAATTTTTCTCTCTGCTGGGGCCATCGGGCTGCGGCAAGACGACGTTGCTGCGCGTGATTGCCGGGTTCGAGGGGGTGTCGGGCGGCACGGTCATGATCTCTGATAAGGACATGGCTGACGTGCCGCCGAACCAGCGGCCGACCAATATGGTGTTCCAGTCCTATGCGATTTTCCCGCATCTGAGCGTCGGCGAAAACGTGGCTTTTGGCCTGCGTAAATCGGGGCTGAACAAGGCGGATAAGGCATCGGCCGTTGAAGAGGCGCTGAGCATGGTTGGCCTTGCGGGCTATGGCAAGCGCGCTGCCCATGCGCTGTCGGGCGGGCAACGGCAGCGGGTTGCATTGGCGCGGGCGTTGATCCTGAAGCCGAAAGTGCTGCTGCTGGACGAGCCGCTGAGCGCGCTGGACAAGAAGATGCGCGAGCATATGCAGGTCGAGCTGATCCGCCTGCAACGTGCTGTGGGCATTACGTTTATTCTGGTCACGCACGATCAAGAAGAAGCGCTTGTCATGTCCGACCGCATCGCCGTGATGTTCGCCGGAGAGATCGGGCAGCTGGACGATCCAGAGACATTGTATCGCAGGCCCAACTCTCGCCGTGTGGCGGAATTTATCGGCAAGATGAACTTTTTACCCGGCCGCGTGACAGCTACCGGTGACACGATCACGCTGGATATCGCGGGTTTTGGCGTCACAGATGTGCCTGCCGTGCAAGCACCAGAGGGCGCGACATTGGGCGAGGCCGCGATTGGCATCCGGCCTGAAACGCTGGCGATCTTGTTCGATGGCGAAAAGGCCAGCCGTCATGAAGCGGCGGCCGTGGTGGACGAGGTCGTCTATTATGGCGACATGACCTACTACGATGTTCGCGTGAACAACGTGCCAGAACCCCTTACGATCGCTATGAAAAACATGATTGGCCGCCCCGTGCTAGACGTCGGGGCGCAGACCCGCATCGCCTGGGACGAGCGGGCCATCGTCGTTTTTTAAAGCGGCATGGCGTAGCGGATCGACAGCACTTCTAACCCGGGATTGGTGACGTCTGTATCGGCGTTGGACCGGTGGTCATAGGCCACGGTCACCGTCGCGCCGCCCTCAAAGGCAAAGCCGACGCCGATGCTGGACCGGAATTGCAGGCTGCCGCCCAAATCCGGACCGTCGCTTTGGAAATAGATGCCGGGCATCAATGTCGATTCTAGGAAGAACGGGCCGGACCAGATGTCCGTGCTGGTCCATTTGCCCCCGGCACCGATCCAGCCTGCGCCGTCTTCGGTCACGGACGCGCCGATGGTGGTCTGGAATGGCCCGTGTTTTTGACCCGCGTCATAGCCAACGTAAAACTCTTTGCCGATGCGGTCTTCGTCAAATCGCACATCGCCCAGTTGGAATGACAAGCGCGCCGGTGCGTCGGTGGTGGCTAAGCATCCGGTCGGGCAGTCATTCAGTGCCATATCGGTCAGGCTGGTGATGATGAAAAACGCGGCGAGTGCACCGTCCATGCAATTGCTCCTGCTAGGTCACTATAAGGTTAACATTGTTTTGAGGCATCCCGCCGGGGCTGGCAAGGTTCAACCCTGCGCGCCTTAAACCAAAGCAATGGGATCAAGCGTCTGGCGGTAGAATGCCAAGGCCGCGCAGATAGATGCCGATGCCGGTTTCCAGCAGATCTTGCGGTGGATAGGGGCTTTTGGTGCCGGGGCTACCGCGGGCGAAAAGTTCGACAACGCCGTGGGATAACGCCCAGATATGGGCTGCAAACATCTGCGGCGGCGGGCGGCGGCTTGCCGGAATATGCTGGGACAGCTGCTCTGACGCTTTTTCCATCACGCCCAGCGCGCGGGTGGCGATTTTGTGCAGCGCAGGCGATCGGTTGATCGACACGCCGCTTTCGAACATCGCGACATAGTGGCCGGGATTTTCCCGGGCGAAGTCCAGATAGGCGGCCCCGGTGGCTAGGAAAGCCTGCAAATCCGAGGGGATGCCGCTGGCATAGGCGGCCTCCATCCGTTCGGCAAACAGATGATAGCCTTGCAGTGCTGCCTCTGCGATCAGGTCATCACGGCCTTGGAAATGGCGGTAAACGGCGGCAGGTGTGACGCCAGCCTCGCGGGCGGCTTCGGATAGGGTGAATCCCGTGGGGCCGCGATCCTCGATCAGGCGCAGGCAGGCCTCGACCAGGGCCTGCGCCAGATTGCCGTGATGGTAGCCGCGTTTAACCATGGCGGGGGGTAGGCGCTCCGGCAATTTTTGGGTCCAGATCGCCGATGGAGGCGGCGGATTTGCCAGCATAGGACAGCGGCAACAGGACCGAACGGATCGCATTGACCCGCGCGCGGCGTTTATCATCGGCGCGAATCACGGTCCAAGGCGCGGCTTGGGTGTGGGTGCGGTCCAAAGTTTCATTGATCGCGGCGGTGTAGGCGTCCCATTTGCGCAAGCCGTCGACGTCAATTTGGCTCAGCTTCCATTGCTTGAGCGGATCGCTTTCGCGGTCCAAAAACCGCTGAAGCTGGGTCGCCCGGCCAACGTTCAGCCACAACTTGAATAGCTTGATGCCATCATCCACCAGCAGCTTTTCAAATGCGGTGACTTGATTGAACCAGGCCTCACGCTCTGCCGGGGTGCAAAAGCCGAAAACATGTTCGACAACGCCGCGATTGTACCAGCTGCGGTCAAAGAAAACGACTTCGCCCGCTGCTGGCAGGTGTTTGATATAACGTTGAAAATACCACTCTGTCGCTTCTGTCTCGGTCGGTTTGGACAGGGCGACGACGCGGGCGTGGCGCGGGTTCATGTTTTCGCGAAAGCGCTTGATCGTGCCGCCCTTGCCTGCGGCGTCGCGGCCTTCAAACAAGACGACGATCCGCTGGCCGTCAGATTGGGCCGCTGCCTGCAACTTTGCCAGTTCGATCTGCAGGTTTTCCAGCGCATCCTCATAAGGCTCTTTGCCCCACTTTTCCGTATAGGGAAAACTCGGCTGCAAAATCTCGCCCTTTTTAGAGTCGCGGATGGCGTCGCGCACGGATGGCGTCGCGTGCTGTTCGAAATAGCGGCTGATGCCACCGTCAAAGGGTTTGGGCATGAAGTCCTCCGGCTTTGGGGGCACTATGGCCCCGGCATAAGATCAGCGCAATCCGGCCCGCGCGGCAGCGCGGTCAATCGCGTCAATCGCAGCGGCGGGGTCGACGTGGTGCGGCATATGGCCGACCCCGTCCAACCGGGTCAAATGCGCTGATTTCACCAGCGCCGCGACCTTTTCGGAATGGATATCAATTGGAACCGTCGTATCCGCCGTGCCGTGCAGTATTTCGATGGGGAGTGTTAAATCCGGGTAAAGTTTCGCCATTTCGACCGCATAGGGGCGCAAACTATTCACTTGGCGCACATTTGCGCGAAATGTTTCAGGCCGCAGGGCCAGCGCCGCACCGATATAGTCCGCGTAGCCTGCGGGGGCGGGTTGCGGGGCGAAGGCACCCTCGATCGCGCCCTCGACCTTGGACGTCGGCACAAGAGCCGAGATGAGGGGAATCGTCACCGCCCCGCCAAGGGCGCTGGCATTGACGGTGTAATACGGCCCCAGCCCGCCGGGCCACGGCATGGCCACGCCTGCAAAGCTGACCATCGCAGCCGCGTTGACGTCGTTGTCACCCTGTAGCCCCATCAGCGCCCATTCATAGGCAACGATACCGCCCATGGAATGACCGACAACGACGGGCTGGGTGATGCCAAGCTGGCTTGCAGCCTCGCGCAGCATGGTGGCTTGCTGCAGCGGGCTTTCGCCGGCGGTGGCCAGCGCACCGGTGTCGATGCCGGGGAAGCGGTCTGTATAGCCAAGGCCGGGACGGTCGAAGGCGGTGACGCGGTAGTGGTCGGTCAGTTTGTCAAACAGGTCGAATTTAAAGTCGCGCAGGTTGCCGCCCGCGCCGTGGATCAGCACCACGTCGGGGCCGGACCCGGCCTGAATATAGTGCACTTTCGCGCCGCCTTGCACCGTGACGAACTGGCCGATGGGCGGAAAAGCCTGCTCTGCTGCTTGGTCGCGGTAGGTGTCGGTACAGCCGGTTATGATGGCGCCCAGACCAAGGGTCAGGGCGGTCACGGTGAGCGCTTTAAGTGCCAATTTCATTCAGGTCATACTTCGTCGTCTGGTAGATCTCATTGATCCAATTGCCATATAGAAGGTGCGCGTGACTTCTCCACCTATTTTGGGGGGCGTTCGCGGGATCGTCATGAGGGTAGTAGTTGCAGGGCACGTTGATCGGCGTGCCTTCGGCCACGTCGCGGTCGTATTCTTGTTTCAGCGTGCCGCTGTCATATTCGAAGTGGTTAAAGACATAGAGCGCGCGGTGGGCCGGGTCCTCGACCAGACACGGGCCTGATTCTGCGCTGGTGATCAGCGTGTGCAGCGCGGGGCGGGCGTCGATCTCTGACTGCTTCATCTCGGTCCAGCGGCTGACGGGGACGACGATATCGTCGGAAAACCCGCGCAAATAAGGCGAGGCCGGGGCGGTCACCGTGTGGCGGAAGCAGCCAAAGGCCTTGTGGTCCAGCAGATGCTTTTGCACCCCGTGGAAGTGGTTAATCATCGCCATGCCGCCCCAGCACACGCCAAAGGTGGAATGCACGTGGGTTTGGGTCCAGGCAAAGACCTGTTCCAGTTCCTGCCAATAGGTCACGTCCTGGAACGGCAAATGCTCGATCGGGGCGCCGGTGATGATCAGACCGTCGAACTTCTCTCCGCTTGCCACCACGTCGGCAAAGGGGCGGTAAAACTCCTCCATATGCTCGGCGGCGGTGTTGCGGGTCTGGTGTTCGGTCATGCGAATAAGGCTCAGCTCAATCTGCAGCGGCGTCGCGCCGATCAGACGGGCAAACTGGTTTTCCGTCTGGATCTTCTTGGGCATCAGGTTCAGCAGCGCGATCCGCAGCGGGCGGATATCCTGACGGTCGGCGGCATCCTCGGCCAGCACCATGACACCTTCGCGCGACAAAACGGCATAGGCGGGCAGGGTGGAGGGCAGTTTGATCGGCATGGCTTTGATCCTTGATCGCGGGGGATGACAGATAGGCGCGTTAGGCCTGCATCTCAACCCGTTGCAAGGCGCGTGCGACTAATGCGTCAAAATCAGCGGCGGTGCGTACAGCGCCGATGTCGCTGGCGGGAATCGTCAGGCCCCAGCGGTCTGCCATGGCGCGGTAGCGCGGCTGACGGTGGGCAAGCGCGCGCGCATAGGTCCAGCGGATAAAGGCGTCGGGATCGACGTCGTTTTCCGTGCAGTCGTGGGCCCGCAAGTAAGCGGCCCAAGCATCGAGCAGAAAGCCCGGCTGATAGGACATCGGCTTTGGCGCGGCATCAAAGCGGCGCACCAGTTCGGCGGTGTGGGCGTCAGAGCCTTCGATCCAGATCAGCAGGGTGCGCTGCGCCAGATGTTGCATGACGGGATCGTTCGCGTCATCCGGATCAACCCATTCGCAGATCGACCCGCCTGTGTCGCAGACAAAATGCGGGTAGTTATAAAGGGACGTCGCCCGGTCAATGAAATGTCCTGTGTCCAATAGGGCAGCCACTTCGGCCCGGCGGAACTGGTCCTGACGGCGGGTGTATTCGGCAAAGGGCAGACCGCCAAGCGCCGCGCTGCCCGGTTTGCCAAGGTAGGTCGAGACAGGGTTCAGGTTATCGAAGGTGATGTTCGACCCGATGTAAATGCTGTCCGATAGCAGCAAATCGCGCAGAAAGGGCACCTTCATCGCCTCTGCCTTGGCATTGTCGGCGATCAGCTCGCCCATATACCGCGTGCCGATGCGGTAATCGACAGAGTAATGGAACCAGTCGCCAGTGCGGCGCAGCAGGCTGGCGATATGGGTTTTGCCAAGGCCAGACATGCCAAAGAACAAAACACGTTTTTGCGGGGCGGCCAGCCATTCGGCGGAGGATGTATAAATCATACCGCTTGCCTAAGGCGCGGCGTAAAAATCTTCTAGAAGATTTTTGATGCGGGAAAAATTTTAGCTAAAATTTTTCGGATCTGCCGCGATTAATGGCCGCGCCAGATCCAGCCGCCACCCAAGACCCGGCTGCTGTCCGGGTCATAGAACACGCAGGCCTGACCGGGGCTGACGCCTTCTTCGGCGACCAGCAATTCGACCTCTGCCTCGGTGTCGGAAATGGGGTGTATCACCGCCTCGACCGGGGGTTTGGTGGACCGGACTTTGACCGCGATATTGCGGGTGCCGCCAGCAAGAAAGCCGCCCTGACCCAGCCAGTTGATTTCGCGGATCGGAACGCGGCGGGTCGCCAGCATTTCCTTTGGGCCGACGATCACATGGCGCGCATCAACGTCCAGCTTTACCACATACAAAGGATCAGCCAATCCGCCGATCCCCAGCCCGCGCCGCTGCCCGATGGTATAGTGCAGCACCCCGTTGTGCTGCCCCAAAACCGTGCCGTTCACATCGACGATATCGCCGGGCTCTGCCGCGCCGGGGCGCAGCTTTTGGATCACGGCGGCGTAGTTGCCGTTGGGGACAAAGCAGATGTCCTGACTGTCAGGTTTATCCGCCACGGTCAGGCCGAACTTCAGCGCCAGCGCGCGGGTTTCAGCCTTGCTATGCAGGTGTCCGAGGGGAAAGCGCAGGTAATCCAACTGCTCTGACGTGGTCGAGAACAAGAAGTAGCTTTGATCCCGGTTCGCGTCGGCGGCTTGGTGTAATTCGGCCCCATCGGTGCCCATTTTGCGCTGAATATAGTGCCCCGTCGCCATGCAATCGGCATCTAGCTCGCGCGCGGTTTGCAGCAGGTCCTTGAACTTCACACGCTCGTTGCAGCGGATGCAAGGGACGGGCGTCGCGCCAGCCAGATAGCTGTCGGCGAACTCGTCAATCACCGCCTCTTTGAACTTGTTTTCGTAGTCGAGGACATAGTGCGGAAAGCCCATCGCCTCGGCCACGCGGGCGGCGTCTTGGATGTCGCGCCCGGCGCAGCACGCGCCTTTTTTCGCCAGCGCCGCGCCGTGATCATACAGCTGCAACGTGACGCCAACGACGTCGTAGCCTTCGCTTGCCAATTGCGCCGCCACGACAGAACTGTCGACGCCGCCGGACATGGCAACCACGACGCGGGTCTGCGCGGGGGGCTTGGCAAAACCAAGGGAATTCAGGGGCTGATCAAGTGACATCGCACACCTTTAGGTCGGCTTAAGCTAATATATAGGAAAATGCCCGATATACCCAAGTGCCGGGGCTTACCAGTCCTTAAAGAATTTGCGCCACCAAGCAGCACGGGGACGCCGAAGGAGGGTGAAGTATGTTTTTGAAGAAAATTGACGGGCCGCGATCCGTGATGCTGCCGGATGGGTCTATTATGACGCGCGCCGATTTACCGCCAGCGCGCACGCGGCGCTGGGTGGCGTCGCGCAAGGCTGCGGTCGTTGCTGCTGTGGCGCATGGGTTAATTGAACGTGAATTGGCGCTGAGCACCTATGCACTATCGGACGATGAATTTGATGAATGGGAAAGCGCGGTGCGGCTGCATGGTCAGGACGCGCTGAAGACGACAGCGCTACAACGTTATAGACAACTTAAGGGTGAATGATCATAATTTAGTAATCCGGTAACGGAGAGTTAATCATTGGCCGCCAAAGTGACCAGGTCATAACGAAGCGGAGAACCCCGATGCGTGTACTGTTGGTCGAAGACGATCCTACCACCTCGAAAAGCATCGAATTGATGGTAAGCGACAAGGCAGCCCCGTGGGTTAAAGGGCGGCCTATTCCTTGGTAGGTTTGCGACGTTCACGCAAGCGCCGGGGTTTTATGTCTACGACCAGTCCTACGCCTATGCCTACGCATGGTAGCTTTCAGTTGATCGAAGCCGTCGTCGAACGTCTTGACGGTGCGCCCGTCGGAGAGCGTCGTCGCTGGTCTGATGAGTTCAAGGCGCAGGCTGTCGCCGCGGCCATGGCACCGGATGTCAATGTTTCGGCGCTGGCGCGTCGATTGGGGATTTCGCCGCCGCAACTGTTTGGCTGGCGCAGGGCATATCT
>NZ_FOTF01000041.1 GCF_900114485.1 Loktanella salsilacus
TTGCAGCGCTTCGCCGAAGCCATAGAGGGGGTTTCTGTGCCTGATCTTCCCGGTATGGACCGTGATATCCAGGAGCGAGCAGAGGCGATGATCGCTCTTTGCAGGGAGCGGGTTACGGCCTTCAGATAAATAATGCGACTTTGTACTTCGGTAGATCAAAGCAAAAACGCTGATCTAAAAAAGGGAAACCTCATTGCAAATGTGGATAGTGCATCATTCCTTGCGACCTCTATAAAGTTGGAATGAACCCTGCATTGTCACGGTACCGTCACAACCCTTAAACAAAACTGAATCCTGCAGACCCTAGGTGTCCCCCAATCGAAACGCCCGGGGGGATGTCTATGCTGCAGGTCAAGACACTAACGAAACGCTTTGGCGAACGCACGGCGGTGGATAAGATATCGTTCGACGTGGCTGGCCCTTGCATGATCGGGATCATCGGTGCCTCGGGTGCCGGCAAGTCCACCTTTTTGCGCATGATGAACCGGCTGACGGATGCGACCAGCGGTGCGATTACTTACCGCGGCGCGGATGTTACCTCGCTGCGGGGCAGCGCGCGCCGCCAGTGGCAGTCGCAATGCGCTATGATCTTTCAGCAGTTCAATCTTGTGCCGCGCATGGATGTGGTCAGCAACGTGCTGCACGGCACGCTGAACCGGCGGTCGACGCTGTCGACGATGTTCAACTTGTATCCGACCGAAGACATTCACCGCGCCATTGCGATCCTTGATCGTCTTGGCATTGCCGATCACGCGCCGAAACGTGCAGAGGCATTGTCTGGCGGCCAACAGCAGCGCGTGGCCATCGCCCGCGCCTTGATGCAGGACCCGGCGATCATCCTTGCCGATGAACCCATTGCCTCGCTCGACCCGATGAACGCGCAGATTGTAATGGACGCCTTGCGCCGCATCCATGACGAGGACGGCCGCACGGTTATCGCCAACTTGCACACCCTTGATACGGCCCGCCGCTATTGCGACCGCGTAATCGGCATGCGGCAGGGACGCATCGTGTTTGACGGCACGCCCGCGCAGCTAACGACCGGCGTTGCCCGCGACATTTATGGCGCGGACGCCTCGTTTTCAGAGGCCGCGACATCCACCCAGATCGAGACGCTAGAGCAATCGCTGATCCGTGAAGCGGAAGCCTTCGTCTGACCCTTTTCCACCCTGCCTGATCGGTGCGCCGACAGGATCATAAACCGGAGACGACCATGAACCGACTGATCGCCATCGCACTCGCGACTACTGCCCTGACGGGTGCGGCTCACGCCCAAGACGCCATCACTGAATTCCGCATTGGCATTCTGGGCGGCGAAAATGCGCAGGATCGCATGAACTCTTACGAGTGCCTTAAGTCCTACACCGAAGAAGCGCTTGGCGTGCCAGTGCAGCTTTTCGCCCCGTCCGACTACAACGGCGTTATCCAAGGCCTGCTTGGCGGCACGCTCGACATGGCGTGGCTGGGTGCGTCGTCCTATGCCGCCGTCTACCTTGAAGATCCAGAGGTCGTGACGCCTGTGCTGGTCAAGGCGAACCTCGACGGCTCTTATACATATCACTCCATCGGGATCGCGCGCAAAGACAGCGGTATTACGTCCCTGCAGGACGCCAAGGGTAAGAAATTCGGCTTCGGTGATCCGAATTCCACCTCTGGCTTTTTGATCCCCTCTGTCGAAATCCCCGCCGAAATCGGCATGCCGATGGAAGACTTCTTTGGTGAGGTCGTCTTTACCGGTGGTCACGAGCAGACCATCGTTGCGGCCAACAACGGTGATATCGATGCAGGCGTGACCTGGGCCGACGGTCAGGGCAACTGGGAAGACGGCTACAACTCTGGCGCACTGCGCAAGGCCGTGGACGCGGGTCTGGTCGACATGAACGACATGGTCGAGATCTGGAAATCCAAGCCGATCCCAGAAGGCCCCGTCGTTGTTCGCAACGCGCTGCCTGATGATGTCAAACAGATCATGACCGATCTGGTCGCGGGACTTCAGGCCAAGGATGCCGACTGCGCATACGGCGTAGCGGCAGGCGATACATCGGGCTTCGTGCCGATCGACCATTCCTATTACGAGAGCATCATCGCGGTTCGCAAAGCAGCGTCGAACTGAAGCCATTTTTGACAACATCGCGGGTTCCGGCGCAGGCCGGGACCCGTTTTTTCATGTGATCATCAGGACAGACCATGACCTTTGCCGACCCTGACAGACGAAGCGGCATCCAGGACGGATACCTTGCACTGGTGGCCCGCCGGCGGCTTTATGGCGGGCTGACGCTGCTGATTTTTGTGCTGCTGATGTCCAGCGGATTTGTTATAGCTGACGGGCGCAACGCGGGCGGATTCTGGTCAGGCCTGTCCCAGCTTGGGGATTTTCCCGCAGGCGTGATAAGCGAAGCATGGCAGAAGCGCACCCAATTGCCCGCCCACATGCTGACTTATTTCCCGGCGCTGCTGGAAACCATCAATATCGCTGCCGTGTCGACCCTGCTGGGGGCGTTGTTCGGTCTGGTCCTGTCGCTGTTGTCGACACGCGGCCTGGCGCTTTGGCCCCGGCTGACACCGCTGTTCCGGCGCATCATGGACATCATGCGCGCGGTGCCCGAAATCGTCATCGCGCTTGTACTGATCTTTGTCATGGGCGGCGGCCCCGTGCCTGCGATGATCGCCATCGCGTTTCACACCTCTGGCGCGCTGGGTAAGCTTTTTTCAGAAGTCAGCGAAAACGCCGACCTGAAACCGGTCGAGGGGCTGTCTTCGGTGGGGGCCAATTGGTCTCAGCGGATGCTGCTGGGCGTGTTGCCGCAGGTGGCGCCAAATTACCTGTCCTATGCCCTGCTTCGGTTTGAAATCAACATTCGCGCCAGCGCGATCCTTGGTTTCGTCGGCGCGGGCGGGATCGGTTACGAGCTGAAGAACGCGATGTCATGGGGGCAGGGCAAATTCGACGAGGCGGCGGCGATCTTTCTGCTGCTATTCGGGACGATCGTGGTGTTCGATCAACTTTCGTCCATCGTCCGCAACCGTTTGACCAAAGGGGCCGCACTATGACCGTTGCCGATCTGGGCCTGTTGCAGGCCAGCGCCACCCGCCACGTTCAGCGCAAAAAGATTGCCACGCTTGCCGTGCCTGCGGTGATCCTGCTGTATCTGACCTATATCTTCTTTGCCTTTGAACTGCCCGGTCTGGCGGGGCGCGCGCGGTTGGACAATGCCGCGATCCTATTGTCGGACGCGGTCAGCTACAAAACCCACGTGACCCGCGACAGCCGCAGCGGCGATATTGAGGTCGCGATCGAGGGCGAGCGTAAGGGCACGTATCCCGGCGGCATGCGCCCAGACTGGATGACGACTGACGGTAACACGACCATCATCGACCTTGGCGGTGAAGAGGTCGTGACCCTGCTGCCGGATAATGCCTTTACCCTGTCCTTACCGGGCTATCCGCTGATCGAGGCGTCCCTTGTGAATGGCCGTGTCACCAGTAATCAGCCCGGCGATGCCCCCGATTGGATCAGCCAGTCCGGCACCCGCCTTGGCATCACAACGCCCCATGGCCGCGTCACCCTGACCCGGACCAAGACTGAGGTTTTTCACTATCAGCCGGGGTGGGAGCTGTTCTTTTTCACGCTCGATAGTCCGTACTTTGGTCACGGCCCGCTGGCTCTGGCATTCGGGCCGCAACTGGACGCGAACCGGAGCAACCTGACCGGCGTGTGGCAGGATTTTTGGTCGAACCGAATGTGGCGGCATTCCGACGTCGTCTGGGCGATTGGCGAGACGATCTTGATGGCCTTTCTCGGCACCTTTGGGGCCGCGATGATCGCTTTGCCGCTGGCCTTTCTGGCGGCGCGCAACTTTACGCCGCTGCGCATCGTCCGCTTCGGGTTTCGCAGGGTTTTCGACTTCGTGCGGGGGGTCGATGCGTTGATCTGGACGATCATGCTGTCGCGCGCCTTTGGCCCCGGACCGCTGACAGGGGCGCTAGCCATTCTGGTGACGGATACCGGCAGCTTCGGCAAGATCTTCTCGGAAGCGCTGGAAAACGTCGATGACAAACAGATCGAAGGCATCGCATCCACGGGGGCCAGTACCGTCCAGCGATATCGTTTCGGCGTCATTCCGCAGGTAACGCCGGTGCTGCTGTCACAGGCGCTATATTTTCTGGAATCCAACACCCGGTCCGCCACAATCATCGGGGCGATTACGGGCGGCGGTATCGGTCTGTTGCTGACGCAGGCGATGCAAACCCAGAAAGATTGGGAAGAGGTGACCTACTATATCATCCTGATCGTGCTGATGGTGATGGTGATGGACACAATCTCTGGCTGGTTGCGGCGCAAGCTGATCAAGGGGGAATGATGGCACGCTTGACCGAAGACCCCTGCGTCCACCCCGATTGCGAGCTGACGGATGTTACTTTTGGCCGCTACTGCGAGATCGGGCGCGGCAGTCGGATCCAGAACAGCCATTTGGATGACTACAGCTATTGCGACCGATACGCCGATATTGCCAATACGCAAGTCGGCAAGTTCGCCAATATCGCGGCCTTTGTGCGGATCGGGGCGACGGATCATCCGATGGACACGGCGTCGATGCATCACTTTTTGTATCGCGCCGCCGACTACTGGGATGATGCCGAAAACGACGCGGTGTTCTTTGCGCACCGCCGGTCGCGGACGACATGGATCGGTCATGACACTTGGATCGGCCACGCCGCGATGATCAAGCCAGAGGTCACGATTGGCCACGGTGCCATCGTTGCATCCGGTGCCATCGTCACACGGGACGTGGCACCCTATACCATCGTCGCGGGCACGCCTGCGGCCAAACTGCGGGATCGCCACGATCCGGCGGTGGTGGCCGACTTGCTGGCGCTGGCATGGTGGGACTGGCCCCATGACCGCCTGCGCACCGCGCTGGACGATTTTCGCAGCCTAAGCGCTACGGCGTTTGTCAAGCGTTACGGCTGACGCGTCGATCATGCGCGCCGCGACTGCACCCGACAGATAAGCGATGCGGCCCCCCGCGATAGTGCCTTCGATGCGGCGCGTCGCGCGGTTCACGATCGCAACGTCCGCGCGCTGGCCCGGCACCAGCGTGCCGCGATCCGTCAGACCCATAATCCGGGCAGGCGCGGTTGAGATCATGGCCCAAGCCTGGGCCAGTCCCATGACGCCGTCATCAACCAGCCGAAAGGCCGCTGCCCCCAGTGCGGGGTAATGGTAATCCGAGACCAACGCATCGCACAGCCCTGCGCGGATCAGGTCGATGGCGGCGATGTTGCCCGACTGGCTGCCGCCCCGCGCCACATTGGGCGCGCCCATCAGGACAGGGTTGCCTAAGTCGCGGGCAGCTTGCGCCGCTGCCACGGTCGTCGGAAATTCGCAGATATCCGCACCAAGGGCGGCAAAGCGGTGCCGTGTGGCAGCATCAGTATCGTCATGCGACCCACTGCGCACGCCCATCGCTCTGAACGCCCGTGCCAGCCGCGCGACAGAGGTTGGAACCTCTGCGCTGCGGGCCGCAACGCCGTCCGCAAGGGCGACGAAGTCCGGCATGTTGTAGCCAGCGCGTAGCGCCCAACTGGCCAGCGCGGCGGGATTATGCTGCGCCAGAAACGCGGGTTCATTCATGTGGTTGTTAAAGACGACATAGCCTGTGCCATGCTTGTGCAACGCCGCCAGCAGACGGTCAGCCGTGTCTAGCGCAAAGGTCTCATACCGGATTTGCAGGTGCAGGTCGCAAAGTGCTTCTGATCTGTAGGCGGCTAGCCCGGCCATCACCGTTTCGGCGTAATCTGCACCACGCAAACCGCCTTCCCATGACCAGCTTTGGGCCAGAAATGCGGTCGTGACGCCGTGGGTGGCCATGTCCCGGTCAGTGCCGCGCAACCCGTCGATCAGCGGAAATGGCGCGGCGGGACGGGGCGCGATATGCCGCTCGAACGCGTCGCCGTGCAGATCGATGATCCCCGGCAGCAGGTCATAGCCGCGCAGGTCAACGGTTAGGCCTGCGGTATCGGTAATCTGGCCCTGGTCGATTGACAGGACGCCATCACGCAAGTCATCGCCTTGCAATACGCGGGCACCTGTGAGGGTCAGATGAGGTGTCATGGGCTGGCTCCGCTGATGTTTCGGCGGGTGTCGCGCAATCGTGTATCAGCCGTGTGACGCTGCGCTGTCGCCGCCTTGCATATGCAGCGTCACCCGGTCCCCTGCGAACCATGTTTGTCCGAATTCTACGGCACGTCCGTCGGCGCTGCGATTGACAGACTCTGACAGGATCAAGGCCGCGCCTTCCTTGACCCGCAGTTGGCCTGCCTGCACTGCCGACGCGTTGCGAGCCGAAATGTGTGTTGATGTCCGGGTCCAGTCTGTAATCCCTGACAGCGCCAAGGCTTGCGTGACACTTTCTGTCGTTTTCAAGTCCGCCTCGAACCGGTCGGGCAGCCAGCCGGGAAAGCATGATGTGAAGAGCGCGATGGGTGTGCCGTCAGCGAAGGAAACGCCTGTCGCCAGAATAATGGTGGCTGGATCGTCCAGACCAAGGATACGCGCCTCAGTCGGGGTCGGGTGACGGCGGTCCAGCGTCAGGATCTGCCGCCCGGGCATCCGCCCGGCGGCTGACAGATTGCGGTGAAAGCTGACCCGCCCGCCAATCGGATAGGTTGCCGCCCCTGCGGTGACAAAGACGCCGGCGCCGCGCCGGGCATGCACGCGGCCTTCTTCCGATAGATGTTTCAATGCGTGCCGGACCGTGTGGCGATTGACACCAAAGCGCGCGGCTAAGGCGGCCTCTGTCGGCATTTGGTCGCCGGATGTGTAGCGTCCCTGCGCGATGTCATCGCGTAACGCTGTTGCAATGGCGGACCAGACAGGTGTGCGCGTCATGAAAGTTTCACATCTCTTGTGTTGCGACGGATCGCGGGCGGGCGTAACATTTGTCTAGTTATATAGTAATCTAATCGAGTTGTCGAGATGACCGAAAGCACCGACCGCAAGACCTGGCTAGGATTGCTGGCACGCGCACCGCAGGGCCGCATCGCATCGCTGCTGTCGCAGGTCGGTCCGGTTCCGCCCGCGACCGATCTGCGACGGCCAGAGGCCGGCAGCGTCATGGTGCAAGGGCGTGCTGGCGGAACCGGCAATGCGTTCAATCTGGGTGAGATGACCGTGACACGGTGCAGTTTGCAATTGCCCTGCGGCACCGTCGGGCATGGTTATGTGCAGGGCCGGTCAAAGACTGACGCGCGTGCGGCGGCCGTCGTGGATGCGCTGCTGCAAACCGATCACGCGGACCGGGTCCACGCTACTGTAACGGCCCCCCTCGCGGCAGAGGCGGCGGCACGGCAAAAGTCGCGCGCTGCGAAGGCTGCGGCGACGCGGGTCGAATTCTTTACGCTGGTCCGGGGGGAAGACTGATGGACAACGCAGCCCTGCAAGGTGGGTTCATTGACCCCGCCCGCGACGCCGCCCGCGCCTTTCGCGCTGGCATGGAGGCGATGGCCCGCCCCGGCACGATCCAGACCCTGAATGGCTGCACAGCGCCTGCGCCGATGTCGGTTGCGGCCGCGACGCTGCTGTCCACTCTGTGCGACGCAGAAACGCCGCTGCATCTGGCAGGGACCTGTGACACCGACGGGGTGCGTAAGTGGGTGCGGTTCCACCTTGGCGCACCATTGGTGGGGCGGGCGGATGCCATGTTCGCGGTCGGTGACTGGGATGCTTTGGCGCCGCTGGACGCATACGCGGTCGGCACACCGGACTATCCCGACCGATCCGCGACGCTGATCGTGGAAGTCGCAGCGCTGACGAACACCGGCGCTACGCTGACCGGCCCCGGCATTGCACAGACGGCGACCCTATCGCTGCCGGACGGTCTGCTGGCCGCACGTGTCGCCCGATATCCCTTGGGGATCGATTTCTATTTCACCTGCGGCGATCGTATTGCCGCCCTGCCGCGCACGACGAAAGGGGCCCGCTGATGTATGTCGCCGTAAAGGGGGGCGAACGCGCCATCGATAATGCCCATGCTTGGCTGGCCGAGGAACGGCGCGGTGACCTAGCTGTGCCAGAGCTGACCACAGCGCAGATCCGCGAACAGATGACGCTCGCCGTGAACCGGGTCATGGCCGAGGGGTCGCTTTATGATCCTGACCTCGCGGCGTTGGCCATCAAGCAGGCGCGGGGCGATCTGATCGAGGCGATCTTTCTAATCCGCGCCTATCGCACCACTTTACCGCGTTTCGGGTCCAGCCTTCCGGTGGATACCGGTGCAATGGCTTGTGACCGCCGCATCAGCGCAACCTTTAAGGATTTGCCCGGTGGGCAGGTGCTTGGGCCTACATTTGATTACACCCACCGCCTGCTGGATTTCATGCTGGCTGCGGACGGCGACGTGCCTGCGGCACCCGAAATGCCGGTCGATCCAGCTCCGGTCCCGCATGTCATGTCGTTTCTAAACAGCGAGGGTCTGATTGCACAGGAAACCTGCGATGGCACACCCGCGCCCGACCTGACCCGCGCGCCGCTAGAATTACCCGCCGCGCGAGCGCTGCGGTTGCAGGCATTGACGCGGGGTGACGAAGGCTTTGTGCTGGGCATGGCCTATTCCACGCAGCGCGGCTACGCCCGCAACCATGCCTTTGTCGGCGAATTGCGCATCGGGACAGTGCCGGTCGAGATGGAGATCCCAGAGCTGGGGATCAGTATCGAGATCGGCGAGATCACCTTGACCGAATGCGAGACGGTGAACCAATTCACCGGGTCCAAGACAGAGCCGGCGCAGTTCACGCGTGGTTATGGTCTTGTATTTGGCCAGACTGAGCGCAAGGCGATCTCTATGGCGCTGGTCGACCGGGCGCTGCGCTGGGAAGAGTTGGGCGAGGATGATCAGGGCGCGCCTGCGCAGGATGCGGAATTCGTGCTGTATCATTGCGACAACATTCAGGCGACGGGATTCTTAGAGCATATCAAATTACCACATTATGTTGATTTTCAGTCAGAGCTGGAATTGGTGCGCAAACTGCGCCGGGATGCCACCGGGCAGGGTGCGGAATGATGCCTTGCGTGTCGCAGGGCAGCCTCGGGTGGGCGTTTAATTTGCAAGATCAACGGGGAATGTCGCGTGTCTGATTACAACTTTGCTTATCTGGACGAGCAAACCAAGCGGATGATCCGCCGCGCGATCCTAAAGGGTTTGGCGATCCCCGGGTATCAGGTGCCCTTTGCTAGTCGGGAAATGCCGATGCCCTATGGCTGGGGCACGGGCGGTGTGCAGGTCAGCGCTGCCGTGCTGTGCCCCGAGGATACGTTGAAGGTCATCGATCAGGGGGCCGACGACACGACGAATGCAGTTTCGATCCGCAGGTTCTTTGAACGCACGGCGCAGATTGCGGTGACGACGGCGACGGCTGATGCCACTGTTATTCAGACTCGCCACCGTATCCCCGAAGAGCCGCTGCGGGACGGTCAGATTCTTGTCTATCAGGTGCCGATCCCGGAACCCCTGCGGTTTCTAGAGCCGCGCGAGTCGGAGACGCGCAAGATGCATGCGCTGGAGGAATACGGGCTGATGCATGTGAAGCTGTATGAGGACATCAGTCGCCACGGGCATATTGCCACCGCCTATGCCTATCCGGTTAAGGTGGCGGACCGCTACGTCATGGACCCGTCACCGATCCCGAAGTTCGACAACCCCAAGATGGAGATGGCCGCGATCCAGCTTTTCGGCGCGGGGCGCGAGCAACGCATCTATGCGCTGCCACCCTTCACGCGTGTCGTCAGCCTTGATTTCGAGGATCATCCCTTTGTCGCCAGCAAGGCAGATCATCCTTGCGGGCTTTGCGGCGCGCAGGACAGCTATTTAGACGAGGTTATCGTGGACGATGCGGGCGGGCGCATGTTCGTATGTTCGGACACGGATTATTGCGCCGGGCGGCAGGTGGATGGCCACCGGGGCAGCGATAACAAGGAGTATGCCGCATGACGCCTTTGTTACAGGTTAAGGGGCTGACCAAGACTTACGGGCGGCACATCGGCTGCCGGGACGTGTCGTTCGATTTATTCCCGGGCGAGGTCATGGGGATTGTCGGCGAAAGCGGGTCTGGAAAGTCCACACTGCTGAACAGTATGGCGGGGCATGTGGTGCCGGATGCGGGGCAGGTGATCTTTGACACGCGCGATGCCGGTCCCCGCGATACGCGGGCGATGAGTGAGCCAGAGCGGCGGATGCTATCGCGCACCGATTGGGCTTTTGTCCACCAGCACGCCCGCGACGGCTTGCGGATGGGGGTAAGTGCGGGCGGCAATGTTGGCGAGCGTTTGATGGCGGTGGGCGCGCGCAATTACGGCGCGATCCGTGCCAGTGCGATTGACTGGCTGGACCGGGTAGAAATCCGCGCTGACCGGATCGATGACCGGCCCACGACTTTTTCGGGTGGCATGCAGCAGCGGTTGCAGATTGCGCGCAATCTGGTGACCGGACCACGTTTGGTGTTCATGGATGAGCCGACGGGCGGCCTAGATGTCAGCGTGCAAGCGCGGCTGTTGGACCTGCTGCGCGGTCTGGTGCGGGACATGGGGTTGTCGGCGATCATCGTGACGCATGACTTGGCCGTCGTGCGCCTGCTGGCGGACCGGTTGATGGTAATGAAGGGCGGTGATGTCGTGGAAACCGGTCTGACCGATCAGGTTTTGGATGATCCGCAGCATGGCTACACCCAGCTGTTGGTGAGTTCCGTGTTGCAGGTGTGACAGGGGGCGCTGCCCCCGCGGCTGCGCCGCCCCCCCGAGGTATTTGGAACCAGAAGAAGATGGACGCCATGATCGAAATTTCGGACCTGACGAAGACATTCACACTGCACAATCAGGGCGGTGCGGTGATTGAGGTGATGCGCGATGCGGCGCTGTCGGTGGCCCCGGGTGAATGCGTCGGGCTTGTCGGCGCCTCTGGTGCTGGCAAGTCGACTCTGATGCGGATGATCTATGGCAATTATTTAGCTGCAAGCGGGCGGATCATTGTGGGCGACGTCGATGTCGCAACGGCGGCCCCCCGCGAAATCTTGGCGTTGCGCCGCGAGACCTTGGGATATGTTAGCCAGTTCCTGCGGGTCGTCCCTCGGGTCCCGACGCTGGATGTGGTGGCAGAGCCGCTGTTGGCGCTTGGCGTGCCAGAGGCCACGGCGCAGGCGCGTGCCGCAGATTTGCTGGCGCAGCTCAACATTCCGCGCACATTGTGGCGCCTGTCGCCTACCACTTTTTCCGGCGGGGAACAGCAGCGGGTAAATATCGCGCGGGGGTTCGCACATGACTATCCGGCGCTGTTATTGGACGAGCCGACCGCGAGCCTTGATGCCCGTAACCGCGCCGTCGTGCTGGACTTGATCCTTGCGGCCAAGGCGCGGGGGGCGGCCATTGTTGGCATTTTTCACGATACAGAGGCACGCGACCAGGTCTGCGATAGGACCATCGACGTCGCACGTTTTACGCCGGGGATGGCCGCGTGACGCATGGACGCTTGATCGCGGTTGTCGGCCCATCTGGGGTGGGCAAGGACAGCGTTATCGACGGGCTTTGCCGGGTGCGGCCCGCTTTGCACCGGGTGCGGCGTGTCATCACACGCGACGCTGATGCGGGCGGCGAGGATTTCGACGCCCGTTCGCAGGACGACTTTGAGGAGATGGTTGCGCAGGGTCTATTTTGTTTGGATTGGGCGGCGCATGGCTTGCGCTATGGCATCAGGAGCAATGTCCTGACGCGGCTGGCGCGGGGAGAGGATTGCATCGTCAATCTGTCGCGCGCCGTGCTGGCAGAGGCGGCTCATCTGGCACCGGACTTTGTCGTTCTGGCGCTGACCGCGTCACCAAAGGTACTGCAGGAGCGGCTGGCAGGCCGTGCGCGCGAGACGGAGGCAGAGATCGCGGCAAGGCTGGCGCGCGATGCAGCCTGCGTCCCGGCGGACCTGAATGTCATGTCGGTATCGAATGACGGCCCGTTAGACGACACCGTCATGCGGGTTTTGGCGGGAATTTACCCGGCGAGGGGATAGCTATGGATCAGGCGAAAAAAGCCGTCTGCCTGCTGGCCGACAAGAGCGATTTGGTCGATCAAAAACGGTGCGGGCAGGGCAGGCAACGCTTGTTTCAGGCAATCTTGCGCTACACGCAACTGGTCGTCACCCAAGGACCCGGTCAGGGTGATGTGAAAGCGGAATTGATCGATGACATAGGGATAGCCCCAGCGCATCAAATACGCGTCCTGCGCCGGCGTCAGCCCGGCGGCGCGGCGGCGGGCAACCTCTGTTTCAGAGGCAGGCGCACGAAACATGTCGAAGTTTTGCACGCAATTTGCCGCCAGCGCGGTCAGATGCGTTTGATCGCCGACCGGGACCAGTGCGAGGAAACGGCCCAGTCGATCCAGCTGCAATCCTTCCAAGCTAACGGGGGCTTGCGCCTTGGCAAACTGCGCAAGGGCAGCGTCAAGGTCATCGACGCGCGTGCCGTCCGCCAAAGCAAAGGGCGGCTTCAGGGTGGCATGCAGACCGTATTTACGCGGGGCTTGCGCCAACGCGGCGATGCCGGGCACGTCCGGTTGCGCGACGGTGCAGCCCGCAGACACATCCCAGCCCAGCCACGCTGCTCCGGCAGCGGCAAGGGGCTGCATCCGGGGCACATAATAAATGGCATATCGCATGAACTCTGACATAAACCCTACCTTTGTTGCCGCGGCTGTGACCGATCCATATGACACTGCCATGACAGCGCCGGTCTGTCTTGCCAACGCGATGCTGGTTCTGGGAAACCGCGTCATGCACGGACGGGTAACCCTTTCCGATGGCAAGATTTCCGCGATTGATGAGGGGCCGGACGTGCCTGCGGGGGCGGTCGACTGCGGCGGGGATGTCCTGATGCCGGGGTTGATCGAGTTGCATACGGACAACCTTGAACGGCACATCCAGCCGCGTCCCGGCGTTGACTGGCCCCACGATGCTGCCATCCTCGCCCACGACGCTGAGCTGGCCGTTTGCGGAATTACGACAGTTTTTGACGCGATGCGCGTCGGGTCGGTGGTTTCGGATACTTCTGCCAATTATGCCAAATATGCGCGGGGGCTGGTCAGCGAATTGCTGGCTCTGCGCAAGGCTGGCGCACTGCGGATCAATCACCTGATCCATCTGCGCGCCGAGGTATGTTCGGAAACGCTGATAGCGGAGCTGGACGAGTTCGGGACCGATGACGCGGTCGGCCTGATTTCCCTGATGGATCACACCCCCGGTCAGCGCCAGTTCCGCGATCTGGAAAAGCTGCGCGCCTATGTCTGCGGCAAGCACGGCCTTTCAGAGGCTGGTTTTGCCGATCATGTTGCCCAGCAGAAAGCGTTGCAGGCCCGTCTGGGCGCCGCGCACGAGGCGGCCGCAGTGGCAGCGGCGGGGCGCATGGGCGCAGTGCTGGCCAGTCATGACGACACCACGGCCGCGCAGGTTCAAACGTCGGCGGGTCTGGGTATCAGGCTCGCCGAATTCCCCACGACGATCGAGGCGGCAAGCGCCTGCCGCGCCGCAGGCATTGCGGTCATCATGGGGGCCCCGAACCTGATCCGGGGCGGCTCGCATTCTGGGAATGTTGCGGCTGCCGAATTGGCACGCGCCGATCTTCTGGATATACTGTCATCGGATTACGTGCCCGCGGGATTAATACAGGCAGCCTTCGCACTGGGTGAGATCTGGAATGACCTGCCGCGTGCGATCGCCACGGTGACGACGACCCCCGCGCAGGCGACCGGCCTGACTGATCGTGGCTCTTTGGCCATCGGCCTGCGCGCGGATATTATCCGTGTGGCTGTCGCCGATGTGCGGCCGCGCCTCTGCGCAACCTGGGTTGCTGGCGTTAGGGTAGCATAGTCGGCGGGCTCTGAAGCAACGATTTCGTGGGACGTGTCATGAATTTTGTTTAGCCGGGTTGGCCCATGCGGGTTTCAGATACGTTCAAGCACGAAGCGATCATCAAACATTATGGCAAAATAGTTGCGGGCGGCAAACCATTCCCGAACATTTCGTCCACCTTTTTCGAGGTTGCGGATAGCCAGGTAGATCAGCTCAGTGACGGCGCCTTCGGTCGGGAATGATCCGCGGGTTTTGATCTATTTGCGGATCACTCTGTTCAAACTTTCTATCGCGTTCGTGGTGTAAATGATCTTCCGGATCGCCGGATCGAAGCCTAAGAACGCAATCACCTCCTGCCAGGCTCTGCGCCAAGCCGGTCCGCAGCCACCTCCTTGCGATCCTTCCAGGCGCACTTTGTCATAGCCAAGAATGATTGGCGGCCTTTCCTACCGTAGGTATAAATTTATGTTACATAATTCTCATTATGCGCTTTGTCAATGTACGCGCAAAGTTAGAATGTCTCACATCTGCAAAGTAGAAGTGTCACACTTCCCTCTTGATCAAGCAGGATTGGAGTGTGGCCGTGGGATTG
>NZ_FOTF01000015.1 GCF_900114485.1 Loktanella salsilacus
CCAATAAGATGGCGCGTGGCCTCTGGGCCATGATGACGAAACAACAGGATTACCGGAATCCGGTGGCGACGATGGCGTAGCGAAGATTGCGCGTCACGACGTCCCGGTAAGTTGGGGGTGTGAGGAGGTCACTGAACAGTAAGGGCAAAGGATCGATCAGATCCGGGTCAGAGAAAGCAGCATTTGCGCAGGAGCCAAAGAGCTCGGTTTGTTGATTTGCTTCTGGTCCGCGCATCGCCATACCGGCCCGCGGTCACATCAACGCCGCACACAGAGGCCTGATACATGACAGCACCCGATCACACGCTCGCACCGTTCAAAAATCACTTGCACCAACGGGGGCATCCATACATGCATAAATGCTATCAAAGGAGCGGCATCAAACCGCGACAGGTCCAATGGACCTTCAGGTAACGCAAGAAGTCTGTCCAGAACGTCTCTGCCTCGGATCGGCCAATCCCCAAGTCGATGATCTGCCTGCGGTCTTCGGTGTTGGCGGCAAATGCGATTATGGCCACGACGGGAACGATGCGCCCTGTCGCTGCTTGAGAGACGAAAAGCAACTTCGCCGTCTGCTTTAGCGCCATAAAATTGGAAACGCGTTTTGCCAGATTCAGTCCAACAATGATAACTTCTTCCATAGATGCTTACGCCCTGATGTAAGCTAGACTAATGTTGCTTTGGAACATCTCGATGCCTTCGAAATGGGCATCCACCCAATCATTTCTATTCGGAAACCAACACACTAAGCAGTGTCTCCCACCTCTGAAGCTCATCAAAAATTCGGTTCGAAGTTTCTCCTTTTAGTTGCACCACAGACAAAGGGGCGCAGGTTTGATCCTGCGCCCCTTTTTATCACCTAAATACTGCGCTTAGCCGTCAATCTGGCCGGCCATCCGGGCGATGGCTTTTTGATAGACGCCAGCAGCGTTCCACTGCTGAATGATTGCAAAGTTCGGCTGGCCTTCTTGAAAGCCTGCGCCGCGCTGCCAGCCCTTTTGCGCCAGAAAGTTCGCGGTGGACGCGAGGGAATCGGACTGGTTCGTCAGGTCGACGACGCCGTTGCCGTCTGCGTCAACACCGTAGCGCGACACGTTGCCGGGCAGGAACTGCGTGTGGCCGACTTCGCCGTGCATTGCGCCGATGGTGCCGGACGACAGGCTGCCACGGTCAACCAGTTGCAATGCGGCCAGTGCGTGCGGGGTAAAGAAATCGCTGCGGCGGCAGTCATAGGCAAGGGTCGAGATGGCGGAGAGCACGTTGCTGTCGCCCATAAAGTTACCGAAACCCGTCTCCATGCCCCAGATCGTCACAATGATGGATGCGGGCACGCCGTAGCGATCCTCGAGCCCCGAAAAGAAGTTGGGGTTGTTGGCGATCTTTTTACGGCCTTGCGATACGATTGTGTCCGCGCCGCGAATGCGCAGGAATTCATCAAGGCTGTATTTGAACGACTTCTGGTTGCGGTCGGCGCTGATCGTGCGGGTTGCATATTGCGTGGCCGCCAGCGCGGACAATCCGCGATCACCGACGCCTTGGGCGGCGGCTTCGGTGGCGAATTGCTGCTTCCAGGCATTGAACCCGCCAGAGTCATTGCCGCAGGTGGCAGCTCCGGCGGTAGAGGCGACGGCGATCAAGGCGGCGGCGATGGCAAAGGGGCGCATATCAGACTTTCCAGCTGGGAATGATTTGGCCGCTACATAGCACGAATGCACCGTTATCCAATATCACAGCCCTGATAGCGCCCTTTGACGGGGGTTAACTGCCGGTTAGGTCCGCACCCCGGCAAAGCGTTCGGCCCAGTCGTCACGCTCTGCCTCTGTGATCTTGCGGAACAGATTTTCAGGCACGTCAAAGGCGTGACCAGCGGGCAGGGCGTGCAGGGCTGCGGCGATATCGGTGGGCCAATCCGCGTCGTCAGAGCGGACAGCTGCCAGCATCGTCTTAGCCGCGTCAGGGATAAAGGGCGCGGACAGGATCGCGTAAAGGCGGATCAGGTTCAGACCCATGCGGACTTGGCACGCGGCCTGTTCCGGATCGGTCTTGAACGTGGTCCAGGGTGCGGTGGCCTGCAGGTATTCGTTGCCCGCGACCCAGATCGCGCGCAGCTCTGCTGCGGCTTTGCGGACCTCGATCGCGTCCATGTGCCCTTCATAGGCTTTCAGGCGGCGGGTCAATTCCTCGATCAGCGCGGCCTCTGCCGGACCTTCCGTGCCGCCCGTTGGCACCGCGTCGCCAAACTTGGAACGGCAGAATTTCGTGATCCGGCTAACGAAGTTACCCAGCACGTCGGAAAGGTCCTTGTTCACGTCCTGCGTGAACGTGTCCCATGTGAATTCGGCGTCCGACGATTCCGGGGCGTGGGACAGCAGCCACCAGCGCCAGTAGTCGGCGGGCAGAATTTCCAGCGCTTGGTCCATGAACACACCGCGCCCGCGCGAGGTGCTGAACTGGCCGCCGTCATAGTTCAGGTAGTTGAACGACTTGATGTAATCGACCAGCTTCCAGTTGTCGTCCGCGCCCATGATGGTCGCCGGGAACGACAGGGTGTGGAAGGGCACGTTATCCTTGCCCATGAACTGGGTATAGCGCACGTCGGCCGCGCCTTTGTCGGTGCGCCACCAGCTCTCCCAATCGCTGCCTTTGCCCGCATCGACCCATTCCTGCGCGCAGGCGATGTATTCGATTGGCGCGTCAAACCAGACGTAAAAGACTTTGCCTTCCATCCCGGGCCAGTCCTTGTCGCCATCCTTGACGGGGATGCCCCAATCCAGATCGCGCGTGATGCCACGGTCTTGCAGGCCGTCGCCGTCGGTCAGCCACTTTTTCGCAATCGAGGTCGTCAGGATCGGCCAATCGCCCTTGCTGTCGATCCAGTCGGCCAGCTGGCCCTTCAGCTTGGACTGTTCCAGATACAGGTGCTTGGTCGTGCGCACCTCTAGATCCGTCGCGCCGGAAATGGTGGAACGGGGGTTGATCAGGTCGGTCGGATCCAGCTGCTTTGTGCAGTTGTCACACTGGTCGCCGCGTGCATCCTCGAAGCCGCAGTTGGGGCAGGTGCCCTCGATATAACGGTCGGGCAGAAAACGGCCGTCGGTGACGGAATAGACCTGCTCTTCGGTCACTTCGCGGATCAGGCCCTGATCGTGCAACCGGCCAGCAAAGGCCTGCGTCAGCTTGCGGTTCTGCGCACTGGAAGACCGGCCAAAGTGGTCAAACGACAGCCCAAAGCCGTCGGCGATTTTGGCCTGCACATCGTGCATCTCGGCGCAGTAATCCGCGACGGGCTTGCCTGCTTTGGCCGCAGCCAGTTCAGCCGGGGTGCCGTGTTCGTCCGTGGCACATAGAAACAGCACCTCGTGACCGCGTCCGCGCAGGTAGCGGGCGAACAGGTCAGCTGGCAGCTGGGACCCGACAAGGTTTCCCAAATGCTTGATCCCGTTAATGTAGGGAATGGCAGAGGTGATCAGGTGACGGGCCATGTGTGTGGGACTTTCTGTTGCTTAGCCGCCCTTCTAGCGCCGGGGCTACGGTATGGGAAGGGCAGGGTTATGGGAAGAACCGGGCATTTTACCATTGGCGCTTTGCCTTTGGCGCTGCATCGGGCTAGGTCGGGCGCAACAGCAAAAGGACGCCTTTGATGAAAACCCTGACCCTTGGCCGCACCGATATTTCTGTCACCGATTGGTGCCTTGGCACGATGACCTTCGGCAACCAAACCCCGATGGATGACGCCCACCGCCAGATCGATATGGCGCTGGATGCGGGGCTGAATTTTATGGATTGCGCGGAAATGTATCCCGTGAACCCGGTGTCCAAAGAAACCGTCGGCCGGTCAGAGGAATTCTTGGGCGCGTGGTTTGAAAAGTCGGGCCGCCGCAATGACTGGGTGCTGGCGACCAAAGTCGCTGGCCCGAACCCCGGTTGGACGCGCGATGGCGCAGGCTTTGACGGCACGAATATTGAAGGCACGATTGATGCGTCACTGGCGCGGCTGAAAACCGACGTGATTGACCTGTATCAGCTGCACTGGCCGGACCGGGGCACGTGGTCGTTCCGCCAGAACTGGGCCTATGATCCATCAGGTCAGGACCGCGCCAAGACGCTGGACCACATGCATGACGTGCTGTCCGCGCTGGACCGCGCCGTCAAGGCAGGCAAAATTCGCGCCGTTGGCCTGTCGAATGAAACGGCATGGGGCACGACCAAATGGTGCGATCTGGCAGAGCAGCACGGCCTGCCGCGCATGGCCGCAATCCAGAATGAATATTCGCTGCTGTGCCGCCACATCGACACCGACCTGTCGGAAGCCATGGTGAATGAAGATGTGACGCTGCTGTCCTACTCTCCCCTCGCGGCGGGTCTGCTGACGGGCAAATACCAGAACGGTGCCGTGCCAGACGCAAGCCGCATGTCGCTGAACGGCGATCTGGGCGGGCGCAAGACCGACCAAGCCTTTGCCGCGACGCAGGCCTATCTGGATATTGCAGCCAAGCACGGGCTTGACCCGATCCATATGGCGATGGCGTGGCAGTCGACGCGGCCCTTTGCGGTCAGCGCGATCTTTGGCGCGACCACGGCGGACCAGTTGGCGCAGATCCTGTCCGGCCGCGATGTCGTGCTGTCTGATGCCGTGCTCGAGGATATCTCGGCCGCGCATAGGGCGCATGCGGCCCCGTACTGATCGGCAACAACCAGCCGCCCAGCAAGCGGACCTTGCCCTTAATGCGGGAATCGCACAACGTCGCGATCACCGCATTAAGGGCGCTTGCCGCCTGCTATGACCGCCAACGCCTATGCCGCAGCGCCACCACTGGGACAGCCACCATCATGAAACGCCTTGCCTTATTGTTGCTGCTGGCCGCTTGCGCCAAACCGCTGCCGGATGAGCCGGTCGGCCAGTTGTTCGAGGTCTACCGCGATCGCAGCGTGCCCATCGGTTCTGCCCTGAACTTCAGCGCCGAACGCTATGCGGGTAAATGGTATGAAATCGCCCGCTTTCCCGTCCCATTCGAGACAGGTTGCGCAGGGGTCACGGCTGAATACGCGGCCTTGCCCGATGGCGGGTTGTCGGTGTTGAACACCTGCCGGGAAGTGGACGGCACTGTGCGCAGCACGATCAAGGGCCGCGCCGATGTGACCGGGCCGGGGCGGCTTAAGGTCAGCTTTGACACGATCCCCTTTCCATCCGACTATTGGGTGCTGTGGATCGACGAAGGCTATCGCACCGCAGTCGTCGGCACACCGAACGGACGGGCAGGTTGGATTTTGAACCGCGATCCAAAAATCCCCGCTGACCGGCTGCGCGCCGCGCGGGATGTGCTAGAGTTCAATGGCTACGATCTGGCCAAATTGGTGGAGGTGCCGCAATGAAGATGGTTCTGGGACTGGGGGCATTGGCCCTTTTGGCAGGCTGCGCTGGCACGGGCGCGCTTCCAGGCGGCGGCGATACCGTCGGCACGAATACCGCGTTTCGCGAATTTATGGTCATCGGATCGTCGATGCCGTTCGAGGAATGCCGCGCGCGCGGTGGTTTCATCATCCGCGATGTGAACAGCCCGATGACCGCCTGCGATCCAACCGTCCGCCGTAACCCCGTGCCGCAAGAGGCGCTGGACGATCCGCTGACGGATACGGACCTGAACGCAGCGCTGGAACAGCAGGACCTCGACGCGGTCAACTGACCCTGCGTTAGATCAGCCGTGCACCCGCCAGCCGGGTGACCAGATGCGCCTCGTCATCGTTGCGAAAGAACGGAACAGACAGGGGCGCGTCCGGATCGGCAAGATGGGCGACCAATTCGGCCAAGACGACTTCGGTGATGAAGGGCAGATCAAAGGTCCGGGCCTGCGCCAGCGGCACCCATTGCAGCAATGACAGCTCATCCTCGGCCCGGGTGAAATCATCGGGGTCGGTGATCAGATCGCTCGCGTCGGCCAGAAAGAAGCGCGCGTCAAAGCGGCGGGGCCGGCCCTGCGGTGTGATCGCGCGAAAGAAATAGCGCAGGTTGGTGGCATCGGGCACATGGCCTGTCGCAGCATAACCGCGCCAGCCCTGCGGTGCATCGGGCCAGTCGCCGGGCGCGCCGATGATATGGCCTGTCTCTTCCCACAACTCTCTGATTGCGGCGGCGGCCAGTGCGGCGGGGGGCAGCTGGCTGTCGGCTTGCAGTGATGCGGCTTGGCCCGCAGGCAAACCCTGCACAGGCACGTCATGGTCAACCAAATCCACAGCGCCGCCCGGAAACACGAACTTGCTGGGCATAAAAGCAGCCGAAGCGCCGCGTTGGCCCATCAGGACTGACGGCGTATCGCCGCGCCGCAACACGATGATCGTGGCGGCGTCGCGCAGGGCGGATTTATCAGTTTGCGTTGCCAAAGCCATGCATCCGGTTAGCCCATTGGATCCCGACAACCAGCCCCTTTAGGCGCGGCAGCAGGAACAAGGACAGCGCCACTGTGCCAACGGTAAAGATCGTCGCCAGCAGCAGGGGGTCAGGGCGGAATTCAACAAAGCTGTAGATCAGGATCGGCGCAAGCAGATGCCCGACGATCAGGATTGTCAGATAGGCTGGGCCATCATCCGCGCGGTGACCCGACAGGTTTTCGTGACACACAGGGCAGCGATCCACGACCTTTAGGAACCCAGTGAACATATGGCCTTCGCCGCAGTTCGGGCAGCGCCGGCAAAAGCCGCGCCACATGGCGTTCTTTGTATCCCGCTCTGTCACGGTCTGCTCTGGCGCGCTCTGCACTGGATCGGTGTTGGACATGGTGGCTCCTTCGCTGCCTTGGTTGCACCGAATGCGTGTAAATTGAAAGGGGCGCAGGCCCCTTTGTGTCCAATGGTCGCGGGGTCTGCAGAAAAAGTGCGTGCTGTGCGACGGAAGTTATCGCGGGCTGCGTATTACCTGCATCGACGGCCAGACAAGGTCGCCGCGACGTAGAAAACACAAGGACGATGCAAAATGAAAACGACTTTGATGATGACGGCTCTGTTGGCTGGCTTGACGCTGTCTGGTGTTGCCGGGGCGCAAACCGCTGACGCGACCGGGACCGAAACAACTGCACCTGCAGATCGCCCCGACCGGCCAGAGCGCCCTGACTTTGCCACGCTGGATGCGGACGGCAACGGCGCGCTGACACTGGAAGAACTGCAAGCGCAAGGCGCGGCACGTTTCGCCGCTGCTGACACGAACGGCGACGGCGGCCTGTCCGCAGAAGAGCTGACCGCGCAAGCCGATCAACGCCGGGCAGAACGCACGGCCAAGATGATCGAACAGCACGACGAAAACGGTGACGGTCTGCTGCAAGCCGAAGAGATGGGCCCAAAAGGCGACCGGATGGAGAAGATGTTCGATCGCATGGATGCCAATGACGACGGCACCGTGGACGCAGACGAATTCGCCGCTGCCGCTGACCATATGGGCCGCGGTCATGGTGACCGCGAAGGCCATGGCGAGCGTGACGGTAAAGGCCGCAAGCAGCGCGGCTAAACTGAACGGCAACGGCCGGGGTGGTGCATCGCCCCCGGCCGTTGCGACCCCTTTGCGAACGGCGTAAGTTATGCGGGATATGATCGACTTGTCATCAGACGCGGACCAAATCCCGGACTCTGCCCTTCTGGTGGCCTATGCCAACGGCGATCCTGCGGCGGCGCGTGATCTGTCTGCGCGCCTATTACCTCGCGTCATGGGGCAGGCTGTGCGGATGTTGCAAGACCGGGCCGAGGCAGAAGACGTCGCCCAAGAGGCGATGATGCGCCTGTGGAAGATCGCGCCGGACTGGCGTCAAGGCGAAGCGCAGGTCAGCACATGGCTGTACCGCGTGGTCGCAAACCTATGCACAGATCGGCTTCGGCGGCGAAAACGCGGCGGTGTCGGTCTGGACCAGATCGCAGAGCCGGCTGATACAGCGCCGGGCGCAGCGGCGGTCATTCAGGACGAAACACGTCTGCGCGCTTTGTCGGATGCTTTGGCGCAATTGCCAGACCGACAGGCGCAAGCGGTCGCACTGCGGCACCTAGAGGGGCTATCAAACCCTGAAATTGCCGCGATTATGGATATTTCGCCGCGGGCTGTTGAAAGCTTGACGGCGCGAGGGAAAAGAGCGCTGTCAGCGGCCTTGGCAGATCAACGCGAAGCTTTGGGGTATGATGATGACTGAACGGGACATGAACGATCTGGACCAATTGCTGAACGCGGCGCAGCGCACGGCGGTGCCTGCCTCGGACGATCTGATGGCGCGAGTGCTGGCGGATGCCGCTGCACTGCAGCCAGCCCCCGGCACGATCAAGCCGCAGCAGCGCGCGTCGCGCATCGGCTGGCTGCGGGATCTGATTGGCGGCTGGCCTGCGTGGAGCGGTGTCCTGGCTGCGGGTCTGACCGGCCTATGGGTCGGTGTTGCGCCGCCCGCCGGGGTCGAAAGCTTTGCCGCCACGATGATTGGCACGACCCAATCTGTGACTTTCCTGCCTGAAACCGACCTTATGTTGTTCGAGGACCCTACCGATGGCTGATCCGTTCCCCCCCTCGCGCCGCACGCGTATCATGCGGATCGCACTGGCATTGTCCTTAGCGGTCAACTTGGCCGTCGCCGGGCTGGCGCTTGGATTTACCGTGCGGGGCCACGATGGAAAGCCGCCGCGCGATTTTGACATGAGCCTTGGCCCTGTTGCCCGCGCGCTGCTGCCAGAAGACCGGCTTGCGATCCGTGATGCGCTAAAACAGCGCCCCGAAATGCCGCCGCGCCGGGCGCGGGCGGATGATCTGGCTGATCTGGTCACTGCCCTGTCCGCCGATCCGTATGATCCTGACGCATTACGTGCAACTTTGGCGCAACCTATCGGCCGTGCCGCGAAAGTGCAGGATATCGCTGCCAGTGTGCTGGCCGACCGTATCGACGCCATGTCCCCCGCAGACCGCCTTGGGCTTGCGGGCCGTTTGCAGCAGGGCGAGGGCCGACGGCCCGAAAAGTGAGTTATCACTTAGCTGATTGGCTTGATATTGCGTTCGGGTGAGTTTCACCGGATTTTGACACGATAATGGCGCACCGTTGATGAACGGTGCGCCATTTTCCAACAGGGCGGTAAGATGGCTTGCCGCATCCGAACGCGCCGCTAAGCAGCTGTCTGGCTCACCGAAATGGCGTCCCGCCCATTTGCTTTGGCGACATAAAGCGCGGCATCGGCCCTTTGGAACAGATCACCAAGGCTCGTCATCTCGTCTGGGTTTTGCGAATCAATCGCGACCCCAACCGAAATCGTGACATGCAGATCGCTTTTGCCGTCGCCAATGGGAAAGGGCCGGATGTTTACCAGACGCCGCAAACGCTGCGCTGCGGCTTTCACCTCTTCCAAGGTGGTGCGTGGCATGGCGATCAGGAACTCTTCTCCGCCGATGCGCGCGACAAGGTCTTCTGGGCGGAAGTTCTGGCGCAGGCGATCAGCCAGACCGCAAAGCACCCGGTCACCAGCGGCATGGCCAAAGCCATCATTGATCCGTTTGAAGTGATCGATATCGATCATCATCAATCCGTATTGGCACCCCGTCGCATGCGCCTTTTCCGCGATGTGGCGCAAATGGGTTTCGGCATATCGGCGGTTATACAGTCCCGTCAGCGGGTCGGTCATGGCCGCATTAAATCCGTCGCGCAGCGTTTCGCGCAACCGATCCTGATTAAACTTGTGCCGCAGCAAGGATCGCACCCGAAGCGTCAATTCGTCGGCTGTCACATCCCCCAAGATCAGATCGTCGGCACCCAGATCAAGCAACATCGCCGCGGTTTCCGTATGTTTGCGCGGCAATAGAATCAGCTGGGCCGATAAGCGCGTGGATTCGCGTGCGCGCAGGTCCGCGACAAGGCGGAATAGCTGCCCCGCAGACAGCTGGGCCGTGCTGCCATCGATCACGAACAAGTCGGTTTTGCCGACGCTGTCATCGTCGATCAGGGCGCAGTCAGAGTTTGTGACCCGAATGCGCTGGTTCAGTCCGGCTTGAAGCTGCGCTTGCATACTTTTTGCCGCGTTAGTGCAGTCGGACAGAAGGGTAATGCGCGCGGGGGCAATCCGGGGGGCGCGCGTTTCCTCTAGCCCAAAGTTGCGATTGGTGCCGTCGCGCATTTGCAACTCTCTTGATAGGTTGCGGCGGCGCATCAGGCTGCGAACCCGGGCCAGAAGTAAGGTATCGCTAATGGGGCGGGGCAGGACGTCGTCGGCCCCTGCGTCAAGCGCCCCAAAGCGCGCTGTACTGGTATCCGTGGCCCCGACCGAAATAATCGCGATATGGCAGGTCGCTGGATCGCCGCGTAGGGTGCGGCAAAAGTCATGTCCGTCGTCTGTCGGATCTGTCAGGTTAATCAGCACCAGATCAGGCGGAGCCGATGCGATTCGCACCATAGCTTCGGCGCAGGTTGCAACGGCTTCTACATCATACTTCGCGGCAAGCATCTTGACCCGTAGGACAATGCGGTTGGTCGAGACACTGTCGACGATCAATATTTTGCCGGACATCTTGCAATCCTTATCTGACGGTTTCACCATCGCCCCACCACTTTGACGCTGATTGATTAAAAAAGTGTTCACCTTCGTAAAGGATCACGGATGACTCCCGAATATGCAGAGGTCCTCGCGCTTCAGGCGCTGGGCCATGTGGCGGCCGACGAAGAATTGTCAGGTGCCTTTATGGGGGCCAGCGGTTTGTCACCTGACGACATGCGCCGCGGCGCAACGGACCCATCGTTTCTGGCGTCTGTTCTGGATTTTTTGACGCAGCGTGATGATTGGGTCATGGCCTTTTGCGATGCGCGTGCGTTGCCCTATGACGCCCCATTGCAGGCGCGCTATGCCCTGCCGGGCGCAGAGCAAATCCATTGGACATAAGCGTGCAGCCTAAAGGCCCGATCAAGGGGCTGATTTTCGACAAAGACGGCACGCTGTTTGATTTCAACGCAACCTGGGGTGCTGTTGTGCGCACGCTTTTGGTGGCAGAGGCGGGCGGTGATCCGGCTCTTATTACCAGCCTTGCGCAGGCCTTGGGCTATGATTTGACACACAACAGGTTCCACCCCGGCAGCGTGGTGATTGCAGAGCCGACCTATGTCGTGGCTGAAGTCATCGCTGGCCTGACTGCGCAAACTGACCTGCAGGCGTTGACGGACCGGATGAACGAAATATCGGCCGGGGTGCCACAAGTGCCTGCGGCTGATTTACAAGTGCTGATGGCGCAGCTGCGCGCGCAGGGGCATACGCTTGGCGTCGTGACCAATGATGCAGAGTCTCCTGCGATGCGTCATCTAGAAGACGCACTGATCGTGGACGAAATGGCTTTTGTTGCGGGCTATGACAGCGGCTTCGGGGCCAAGCCCGCGCCGGGGCAATTGCTGGCCTTTTGCAAGGCAACGGGGCTGGACCCTGCGCATTGCGCCATGATTGGTGATAGCACCCATGACCTTGAAGCGGGGCAGGCGGCGGGGATGGTGTGTATCGGCGTGTTGACCGGGCCTGCGTCCTTTGATGATCTGACGCCGCAGGCGGACGTTGTGCTGAACAGCATCGCTGATCTGCCTGATTGGCTGGCATCCCGGCGCTTGTGAATAAAGTTTGTGATCGCGCGAAACTAATTTGAACGGGCAATCGTTTCTTAGACATCGCAGGCCACAACGGGCTGCATTGTTTAGAAAGAGTAACTCATGTCGATGAAGTCCAAAATGATGACCGCCGCTGCTGTGTTTGCCCTGACCACGGGCGCTGCAGTCGCAGAATCCCACATGAGCGCTGACGGCAACCCAATGGTTGGCGGCGCAGAGATGCTGCCCGACATGACAATCGTTCAGAACGCGTCCAACGCCGAAAACCTGACCACGCTGGTCGCAGCCGTGCAGGCCGCTGGTCTGGTTGACACGCTGTCCGGCGAAGGCCCGTTCACCGTTTTCGCACCAACCAACGACGCATTCGCAAAGCTGGACCAAGACCAGGTTGCAGAGTTGCTGAAGCCTGAAAACCAAGCTGCGCTGGCCGAAATTCTGGCCTGCCACGTCGTTGCGGCTGACGCGAACTCGACCGCGATCATGGGTATGATCGAAAATGATGGCGGCATGCACCCTGTCACCACCGTTGGCGGCTGTGTCCTGAACGTCGAAAAGTCCGGCGAAGGCGACAACACGATGATCACACTGACCGACGAGCGCGGCCAAGTTGCGACCGTGACCCAAGCCGACGTGTTCCAGTCGAACGGCGTCGTCCACGTCATCGACACCGTGATGCTGCCAGCTGAGTAAGCTGCTTAGATCTGCAATTGAGCAGATTGAATACGAAGCCCCCCGTGCCCCGTGCGCGGGGGGCTTTCGTTTGTGCGTCACTTCCCGCCTATGGGCGGACCCTTGCCGGTTGGCTCGCACATTGCGGTGAAGCGCATGATGACCAGTGGATTTGGCGCTGAAATCGCGATATCTTGTGCATAAAAGCGCGAAAAAGCGCGAAACAGGTAGTTATCCCCATAAACCGTCTTTACAGGGCTGCGCCTTGGCCGCACCATATGTCGTAGGGGACAAACAAGAACCATACCGTCACTAGAGCAGTGACATAGTGCTGGGGACACGCTTTGATCCTGGCACATGAGAGTGAGGCAGAGACGATGGCACTGACTGAGCATTATTTCGAGACCGAAGATCTGCACCCTATCGATCTGGTGGAGTCGCTGGCAGAGCACCATGCGTGGGAATTTGACCGCATTGCAGATAACCAGATCGCGATGCAAGTCGAAGGACAGTGGCGCACCTATGCGATCACCCTGTCTTGGTCCGACCGCGACGAGACGCTGCGCCTGATCTGCACCTTCGAGATGGAGCCGCCAGCCCACCGCACGCAGGCACTGTATGAAGCGCTGAACACGATCAACGACGACAGCTGGGCGGGCACTTTTACTTGGTGGCCAGAGCAAAAGATGATGGTCTACCGCTACGGCCTTGTGCTGGCAGGCGAGCAGGTCGCAAGCCCAGAGCAAATTGACACCATGATCCACACGGCCGTCAGCAGCTGCGAGCGCTATTACCCCGCGCTGCAGCTGGTCACTTGGGCAGAGCGCACACCGGCCGAGGCCATTCGCATTGCCATTGGCGAGGCTTACGGTCGCGCCTGACGCGGCATAAGCGGGGGCCAGCCCCCGCACCCCCGAGGTATTTTCAACCAGAAGAAGGTAGGGCCGGGCTTTGACGCGGGCCGCGGCCTTAATATTTTCGGCGCGAAGGCGACGGCTGCGTGGCACAAGATGTTGTGCCCGCTTATCCGGCTGCCTAGTCTTGCGAAAAGTCGAGGGGATTTGCGATGAACATGGATGATGTGGCGCGCCGCGGGCTGGTGCTGCTGGGCTGCGGTAAGATGGGCTCTGCCTTGCTGGACGGCTGGCTGAAGGGCGGTTTGCCCGCGGCATCGGTCTGGGTGCTTGATCCGGCGCCAAGCGACTGGCTGCAAAAGACCGGCGTTCATATCAATGCGGGCCTGCCAGATGATCCTGCGGTCGCCTTGGTTGCGGTCAAGCCGCAGATGATGGGCGATGCGCTGCCGTCGATGCAGGCGCTGGGCGGGGGCGGGACGTTGTTCGTGTCCGCCGCGGCCGGCACACCGCTGGCCCGGTTCGAGGCCGCTTTTGGCGCGGCCACGCCGATCGTGCGCACCATGCCGAATACACCGGCAGCCATCGGGCGCGGCATTTCGGCTTTGATTGGTAACGCCGCAGCAAGCGCAGATCATATCGCCTTGGCTGAGGCGCTGATGGGGGCCGTAGGGCAGACCGTGCGTCTTGATCATGAAACGCAGATGGACGCCGTCACCGCCGTCAGCGGGTCGGGTCCGGCCTATGTCTTTCACCTGATCGAAACACTGGCTGCGGCTGGGGTGGCGCAGGGCCTTGCGCCCGATCTTGCCATGGCGCTGGCCAAGGCGACAGTCGGCGGTGCTGGGCAGCTGGCCGAAGACAGCGCTGAGGATCCGGCGCAGCTGCGGCGCAATGTGACCAGCCCGAATGGCACGACGCAAGCTGCGCTAGAGGTGTTGATGGACGGCGAAATCGGCTTGCCAAAGTTGATGGCGCGGGCGGTTGCGGCGGCAGCAGCGCGGAGCGAGGAATTGTCGCGTGGCTGACATTACCTTTGACGATTTCGCCGCCGTCGATATCCGCGTTGGCCGTGTCACACAGGCAGAGGCTTATCCCGAGGCGCGCAAGCCTGCGATCAAGCTGTGGATCGATTTTGGCCCGGACATCGGCACCCGCAAAACCAGCGCGCAGCTGACCGTTCATTACACGCCAGAGGCGCTGATCGGGCGCATGGTCTGCGCAGTCGTGAACTTTCCACCGCGCCAGATCGGTAAGTTCATGTCAGAGGTGCTGGTGCTTGGCATGCCTGATGCAGACGGCGCGGTTGTGCTGATTGCCCCTGACAAAGACGTACCTTTAGGAGGACGGCTACATTGAAGAAACTTCTGCTGACGCGGGCCTTTCCCGCCGCCACAATCGCCGCGGCGCAGGCCCGGTTTGACGTCACCGTGCTGGACCGCACCGACGGGCTAAACGTGGCAGAGGCTGGTGCCGCGCTGCAAGATTATGACGCGATCCTGTGCACGCTTGGCGATAGCTTTAGCGACATGGCCTTTGCTGTGCCGCACAAGCGCTGCGGCATGATCGGCAGCTTTGGCGTGGGCTTTAACCATATCGACATTGCGGCGGCGCAGGCCGCTGGCATCCATGTGTCGAACACCCCCGATGTTGTCACCGACGCGACGGCGGATATCGCGCTGACGCTGATTCTGATGGCGAGCCGCCGCGCGGGCGAGGGCGAGCGGTTGGTCCGGGCCGGCGCATGGACCGGCTGGCATCCGACGCAGATGCTGGGCGCACATGTAACGGGCAAGCGGCTTGGCATCATCGGTATGGGCCGGATCGGGCAAGCCGTTGCGCGCCGGGGCCACTACGGCTTTGATATGCCAGTCATTTATTTCAACCGCTCGCCCAAAGAGGTCGACGTCCCGGCGCGCCAAGTCGAGGATTTGCACAGCCTGATGAGCCAAGCGGACATCGTTGTCGTGACGGTGCCTGGGGGCGGCAGCAATGCGCATCTGATTGACGCCGAAGCGCTGGCGCAACTGAATGACGGCGCGGTTTTCGTCAACGTAGCGCGGGGCGATGTGGTGGACCAAAGCGCCCTGATCGCTGAACTGCAGTCAGGCCGCATCCGCGCCGGGCTTGACGTCTATGATGGCGAACCTGCGGTGCCTGCCAGCCTGATGGCGCTGGAAAACGCTGTGCTGCTGCCGCACCTTGGGACTGCCGCGCTCGAGGTGCGCGAGGCGATGGGGCAGATGGCGCTGGATAACATCATCGCATGGGCCGAAGGGCAGCCGCTGCCGCAGGCGCTTTGGACGGCCTAGCGGGCAAGCATGCGGCGTAGCACGGACCTGTCACCGGCGATAAACTGGTGATAGGCCGCGCCTGCGATGTGCAGGATGATCAATGCGATCAATAGCTTGCTGGCTATAGCATGGGCGGTCCCGACGATCTGGGACGGGATGAACCATGCTGCGGCCCCGGCAAACGGCATCGCGATCAATAGGCCGTAGAATAGCCAATGCGTCATACGGCTGACGGTTTGGATCAGGCGCGGTGCCTCTGGCGGGGGCGGGATCTGGGTCGTTAGGCGCAAACCAAGTCGCCAGACCATCAAGATACCGATGCTGGCACCAAGGATCGCGTGAAAGATCGCGCCGCTGCTCCAACCGAGGCCGATTTCGATGCCTTCGAATTTCGCATCAAAGGCTGCCTCCATCCCCCCGGCAAAGGCGATTTGTATCGCAACCAGAACTGCGATCAGCCAATGCAGCATCATATGGGGGGCGGTGTATTTGGTGTCGGACATAGAACCCTCTGACGCCGCAAATACGCGCCGTTTCAAATGGTTCAACGTCAAAGCAGTAGGTCGGGTTCCACGTCTTCCATCGCCGCGCGCCAATGGCGGCGGCACAGCGAAACATAGCGGTCATTGCCGCCAACCTGCACTTGATCACCCGCGCGCACGACGTTGCCCGCCGCATCTTTGCGCACCACCATCGTCGCCTTTCGGCCGCAATGGCAGATCGTGCGCACTTCGCGCATGTCGTCCGCCAGCGCGAGCAACGTGGCAGAGCCGGGAAACAGCTCTCCTTGGAAATCGACGCGCAGACCAAAGCACATGATCGGCACGTTCAGATCGTCTACTGCGCGGGCCAGCTGCCAGACTTGGGCCGGTTCCAGAAACTGCGCCTCGTCAATGAACACGCAAGCGCAGGGGCCCTGCGCCATCCGGCGCTGCAGCATGTCGAACAGATTATCGCCCGGCGCAAAGGTTTCAGCAGCTTGGCCAATGCCGATGCGGCTGGCGATGCGGCCTTGCCCAGCACGCGTGTCCAATTGCGCTGTCAGCAAAAACGTCTGCATCCCGCGTTCGACATAGTTGTGACTGGCCTGAAGAAGCACGGTCGATTTGCCCGCGTTCATGGTGGAGTAATTGAAATAGAGCTTTGCCATGGGTGCCCTGATACGCGGGCATCACATTCGGACGCAAGACGATCTTGCCTATCAAAAGGTCATGACATTGCGCAAACTTAGCCTTATGCAATTGCAGCAACGCCGTAACGCGGCGGCGGACCTTGAAGGATCTCAGATGACCCGTTTTCACACCTACCTTAAGCGGCACACCGAAGCTTTGGTCAAGGATGTGGGCATCACTGCGGCGTGCGAACTGACGGGCAAGTCGAAGGCGACGCTGGGCCGTTATTATTCAGAGGACGCCGAGCATAGCGGCCGTTTCATGCCCGTCGATGCCGTGGCCGCGTTAGAGGCGGCTGCAAGCCATCCTCATGTCACAGCCGCGCTCGCAGAACTGCGCGGCGCGACGTTTTCGCTGGGGCAGGATGAAGGCAGTGGGTCTGGCAACGTCAATTCCGACGTCGTGCAGCTTAGCCAGCGGTTCGCGCAGCTGATGGCGGAATATCACGAAAGCATTCAGGACGGCACGATCAGCGCGAACGAGGCGCGGCGTCTGTTGGCTGAGACGACTCAGCTGCAAAAAGTATTGCTGCGTATGAAGTTGCACCTTGAAGGCGACGTCACCTACTGACGCCGCCCAAGGCGCGCTTTACGCTTTTTCGACGACCACAGAGCCGACGGAATAGCCCGCGCCAAAAGAGCAGATGATGCCTAAATCGCCCGGCTTTAGATCATCCGAATTCTGCGCGAATGCGATGATCGACCCGGCAGAAGACGTGTTCGCGTAATCCTGCAGGATGTTGGGCTGCTCGCCCGGCGCAGGTTCGCGGCCAAGCACCTTTTTGCCGATATAGTCGTTCATCGCCTTGTTGGCCTGATGCAGCCAAAGGCGCTTTAGATCGTCCGCGGTGATGCCTTCGTCCGCCATGTGATCGGCCATATGCTGGCTGACCAGCGGCAGCACTTCTTTGAACACTTTGCGCCCGTTTTGCATGAACTGCATGTCCCGGCGGTCTTCCATCTGGTCGCGCGCCATCCGCATAAAGCCAGCGTTATTGCGGATGTTATTGCTGAACACTGTCGCACAGCGGGTAGAGCGGATGATGAAATGTTCGCCTTTTGCATCCTCACTGCGTTGCAGAACCGTCGCCGTGGCCACGTCGCCAAAGATGAAATGACAATCCCGGTCGCGCCATTCTAGGTGGGCGCTGGTGATCTCTGGGTTCACGACAACGGCGGTGCGCACAGAGCCGGTGCGGATCATGTCGGCGGCGGTCTGGATGCCAAAGGTCGCGGACGAACAGGCGACGTTCATGTCAAAGGCAAAGCCGCCAGCACCGATCAGCTGCTGAATCTCTACAGCAACGGCAGGGTAGGCACGTTCGATGTTCGATGCGGCGCAGATCACCAGATCGACTTGATCGGCGCTGATGCCAGCCTGCGCCAGCGCGGTATTAATTGCATCAACGCCGATTTCGGCCATCAGGCTCGGCTCTTCATCCGTGCGGGCGCGCAGGTGGGGATACATGCGGTCTGGGTCCAGCACGCCGGTTTTGTCGATCACGTGGCGCTGCTCGATTCCGGACGCGGCGACGATGAAATCAACGGACGAATGCGCCTTGGCTGGCAGATCGCCCGCCGCGATCTGGCCTGCATGGGCGGCGTTATACTTGTCCGCATAGGCGTTGAACGCCGTGACAAGTTCTGCGTTGGTGATAACCTCGGACGGGGTGAAAACCCCGGTTCCGGTAATAGCTGCGCGATACATGAAAAGGCCCCCGTTTGATCCGGCAGATTGTGACGGTTGGGCACGCAGAAGTCCATCTTTGCCGTGCTTTGCGCCTTTACGTCACTTTACAGCACGGCGCGATTTAAGGCAGCTTGCAGGCATAATAAAATGAGGGATTTCGCCAATGGCACAGTGGTATTACGCAAACGATGGGACCGAGGCAGGGCCGATCGAAAAAGATGAATTCGTCGCTCTGGTGCGGGATGGCACTGTCGGTCCTGATACGCTGGTCTGGACCAATACGTTGGAAAACTGGGAACCCGCGCACCGCCATATTGAGGGCGTAACCCCGCCGCGCCCCGCCGTGCCGGTGCATCCTGCGCTCGCCGGAACGCATGCCGGACAAGCCGCCATGGGCGCGCGCGATTATCGTCGCCAATCGGGCCTAAGCGATGCGTTCAAGCAGTTCTTTAATCGCTACACGCAATTCAGCGGCCGCAGCAACCGGGGTGAGTTCTGGTTCTGGCAGCTGGACAACATTCTGGTCAGCCTCGCCCTTGGCGTTCTGGATGCGATCATCTTTGGCACGTCCAGCGCAGGCATCCTTGGCGGATTGTGGGCGCTGGCGACCATCATCCCGTCCTTCGCGCTAAGCGCGCGCAGGCTGCATGATATCGACAAATCGGGCTGGTGGATCCTGCTAAGCCTGATCCCGATCATCGGGTGGATCATCCTGCTGGTCTGGTATTGCAGACAGCCGGATACCCACCCGAACCGGTTTGGCTAGGCCTTAACCCTGTAGCGAGCGGACGTCGATTGCGCCGCTCGCGCGTTCCTGCATCGCCATCACAGCGGCCTGTGCGGCGGCTGCGGTGGTGAAGTAGGGGATCTTGTCGTTCAAGGCGACGGCACGAATTTCGCGGCTATCTTCAACGGCTTGCGACCCTTCGGTCGTGTTCAGCACCAGCGCGATATGGCCGTCCTTCAGACGGTCCACGATGGTCAACCCACCCTCATAGATCTTGTTCACGATCTCGCAGGGGATGTCGTTCGCTTTCAGCCAGCCAGCGGTGCCGCGTGTGGCAGCGATGGTCAGGCCCAGTTCGATCAGGCCGCGGGACGCGGTCGCCATGGCGTCCGTTTTGTCGTCATCGCGGATCGACACAAACACACAGCCTTCTTCCGGCAGGATCGTGCCTGCGCCCATCTGCGCCTTCAGGAAGGCGCGGGCAAAGTTGCGATCCCAGCCCATGACTTCACCGGTGGACCGCATTTCTGGCCCAAGGATCGTGTCGACACCGGGGAAGCGGGCGAAGGGCAGAACCGCCTCTTTCACGCTGAACCATGGTGTTTTCGGGTCAGCCAGCGTGAACGCGTCGCCCAGTGGCAGCACATCCATCGGGTTTTCCGAATGCGGGTAGGGCGGACGCAGCGGGAAGTTCGACAGCGGCTCGCCCGCCATCAGACGCGCAGCGATAGAGGCAATGGCCGAGTCCGTTGCTTTTGCGACGAAAGGCACGGTGCGGGATGCGCGGGGGTTCACCTCGATCAGGTAGACCTCCTCGTTCTTGACCGCGAACTGCACGTTCATCAGGCCAACAACATGCAGCGCCAGCGCCAGCTTTTCGGTCTGGCTGCGGATTTCGGCGATCATCGCGTCGGACAGCGAATAGGGCGGCAGCGAACAGGCGCTATCGCCAGAGTGCACGCCAGCCTCTTCGATATGCTGCATGATGCCCGCAACATGGGTGTTGGTGCCGTCGCACAGACAGTCCACGTCCACCTCGACCGCGCCGGACAGGTAGCTGTCCAGCAATACCGGGCTCTTGCCCGACACGACCACGGCCTCAGAGATATAGCGCTCTAGCTGCGCCTGATCGCGCACGATTTCCATCGCGCGGCCGCCAAGGACGTAGGACGGGCGGATCACAAGGGGGAAGCCGATGTCAGCGGCAATATCGAACGCCTGCTGGTCGGTGGACGCAATGCCGTTGATCGGCTGCTTTAGCCCCAGACGGTTCACAAGGTCCTGAAAACGTTCGCGGTCTTCGGCCAAGTCGATGGCGTCGGGCGTGGTGCCAAGGATCGGGATGCCCGCTTCTTGCAGTGCGTTCGCCAGCTTGAGCGGCGTCTGACCGCCGAACTGAACGATGACGCCGTGCAGCGTGCCGTTGTCTTGTTCCACGCGCATGATTTCCATGACGTGCTCGAATGTCAGCGGCTCAAAGTACAGCCGGTCCGAGGTGTCATAGTCGGTCGAAACCGTCTCTGGGTTGCAGTTGATCATAATGGTTTCATAGCCCTGATCGGACAGGGCATAGCAGGCGTGGCAGCAGCAATAATCAAACTCGATGCCTTGACCGATCCGGTTCGGACCGCCGCCCAAAATCACGACCTTTTTGCGATCAGAGGGACGCGCCTCGCATTCCACATCGCCCATAACGGGGGTCTCATAGGTGGAATACATGTAAGGCGTCTGCGCTTCGAACTCGGCACCGCAGGTGTCGATCCGCTTGAATACAGCGACAACGCCTTGCTTGATCCGCGCGCTGCGCACATCGGCTTCGGCCATGCCCGTCAGGGTCGCCAAACGGGCATCGGTAAAGCCCATCATCTTTAGCTTGCGCAGGCCCGACTCATTGGTCGGCAGGCCATCAGCGCGGACCACGGCCTCGGCCTCGATGATCTCGCGGATGCGGGCCAGGAACCACGGATCGTACATGGTGACAGCGTGGATATCTTCGTCAGGCAGACCGTGACGCATCGCCTGCGCAATGACGCGGATACGGTCGGGGGTTTGCTTGGCCAGCGCTTTGGTGATCGCGGCGGCGTCGGGTGCGCCGGGGATCGCGATTTCGTCAAAGCCGGTCAGGCCGGTTTCCAGCGACGCCAGCGCCTTTTGCATCGATTCGTGGATCGTGCGGCCAATCGCCATTGCTTCACCGACCGACTTCATCGCCGTGGTCAGGTGCGGCTCAGAGCCTGCGAATTTCTCGAACGCAAAGCGCGGGATCTTGGTGACGACATAGTCTATTGTCGGCTCGAAGGACGCAGGGGTCACGCCGGTGATGTCGTTGTCCAGCTCGTCCAGCGTATAGCCGACTGCCAGTTTCGCCGCGATCTTGGCAATCGGGAAACCCGTCGCCTTGGACGCCAGCGCAGAAGAACGCGACACGCGGGGGTTCATTTCTATCACAACCATCCGGCCGTCAGCGGGGTTAATCGCCCACTGCACGTTAGAGCCGCCAGTTTCGACGCCAATCTCGCGCAGGACCGCGATGGATTGGTTGCGCATGACTTGGTATTCTTTGTCGGTCAGCGTCAGGGCAGGGGCGACGGTGATCGAATCGCCCGTGTGCACGCCCATGGGATCGACGTTTTCAATCGCGCAAACGATGATCGCGTTGTCAGCCTTGTCGCGCACGACTTCCATCTCGAACTCTTTCCAGCCGAGCAGGGATTCGTCGACAAGGATCTGCGCCATGGGGGACGCTTCCATGCCGGTGCGGCAGTAGTGTTCGTACTGTTCGCGGTTATACGCCACGCCGCCGCCGGTGCCGCCAAGGGTAAAGGCAGGGCGGATGATGGCGGGCAGGCCGACATATTCGATCGCTTCAATCGCCAGCTGCAGACCGGCCTTGATGTCGAACTTGCCGTTCTCTTTCTTGGGGGCGGTGATGATCGTCGCTTTGGGGTTTTCGATCCCAAGGCGGTCCATCGCTTCGCGGAAAAGTCCACGGTCTTCTGCCATTTCAATGGCTTCGCGCTTTGCGCCGATCATCTCGACGCCGAATTTTTCCAGCACGCCCATGTCGGCCAGCGCCAGTGACGTGTTCAGACCCGTCTGGCCGCCCATCGTTGGCAGCAGCGCGTCGGGGCGCTCTTTCTCGATGATCTTGGCGACGATTTCGGGGGTGATGGGTTCGATGTAGGTCGCGTCAGCCAGACCGGGATCGGTCATGATCGTCGCGGGGTTAGAGTTGACCAGAATGACCCGGTAACCTTCTTCGCGCAGCGCCTTACAGGCTTGTGCGCCCGAGTAATCAAACTCGCAGGCCTGTCCAATGACGATAGGCCCCGCACCGATAATCATGATCGACTTAATATCATCACGTTTTGGCATGGCAGGCCCCCATATTTCAGCAAATTCTCCGCCTTATAGAAGCGCTGGGACGGGGTGCAAGGGGCGAGTGCGGCTTTGTTGCGAAAGCAGGCGCCTCCGGCGGGAGTTTACTGGGCCAGATGAACAGGGCCAGATAAACAAAGGGCGTGCTACGCTTGACTTATCTAGGGCAAAGGGGTGTATCGGGGCGACCCGTTTTGGACCGAAGGAACCGCCCATGCACGCCTATCGCACACAGACTTGCGCTGATTTGACCGCCGCCGACGTTGGCAAAACTGTGCGTCTGTCCGGCTGGGTCCATCGTATCCGCGACCACGGCGGCATTCTTTTTATCGACCTGCGCGACACTTACGGCGTAACGCAGGTGCTGTGCGACCCCGATTCTGCAGCCTTTGCCGATGTTGAAAAGGTGCGGGCCGAATACTGCATTCGCATCGACGGCGAAGTGAAGGCGCGCAGCCCAGAGCTGGTGAACGCCAAGCTGCCCACTGGCGAAGTCGAAGTCTTTATCCGCGAGATCGAAGTGCTTGGCGCGTCAAAAGAGCTGCCGCTGCAAGTGTTTGGCGATCAGGAATACCCAGAAGAGACGCGGTTGAAGTATCGCTACCTCGATCTGCGCCGCGAAGTGATGCAGAAGAATATGACGCTGCGGTCCAACGTCGTAAAGTCGATGCGTCAGCGTATGTGGGACAAGGGTTTCCGCGAATTCCAGACGCCGATCATCACAGCGTCCAGCCCCGAAGGCGCGCGCGACTTCCTCGTGCCGTCGCGTCTGCACCCGGGCAAGTTCTATGCACTGCCGCAGGCCCCCCAGCAGTTCAAGCAGCTGATCATGGTGTCGGGCTACGACAAGTATTTCCAGATCGCGCCGTGTTTCCGCGACGAAGACCCGCGCGCTGACCGCTCGCCCACCGACTTCTATCAGCTTGACCTAGAGATGAGCTTTGTGGAGCAGCAGGACGTGTTTGACACGATCCAGCCTGTCATCGGTGGCGTGTTCGAAGAATTCGGCGGCGGCCGTAAGGTCGACCAGACGTGGGAGCAGATCAGCTACCGCGATGCGGCCCTGTGGTACGGCACCGACAAGCCTGACCTGCGCAACCCGATCAAGATGCAGGTTGTCAGCGATCATTTCGCAGGCTCTGGCTTTGCCATCTTCGCCAAGCTGCTGGAACAAGACGGCACCCAGATCCGCGCAATCCCTGCGCCAACGGGTGGCAGCCGCAAGTTCTGTGACCGCATGAACGCCTTTGCCCAGCAGCAAGGTCTGCCGGGTATGGGTTACATTTTCTGGCGCGATCAGGGCGAGGGCATGGAAGCCGCAGGTCCGCTGGCCAAGAACATCGGCCCAGAGCGGACCGAGGCGATCCGCCAGCAGCTGGGCCTTGGCGTTGGCGATGCGGCGTTCTTCCTTGGCGGCAAGCCAGAGGCGTTTGAAAGCGTCGCAGGCCGCGCCCGCACCGTGATCGGCGAAGAGCTGGGCTTGGTGGACAAGGACCGCTTCGCATTCGCGTGGATCGTCGACTTCCCGATCTATGCCCGCGACGAAGAGACCGGCAAAATCGACTTTGAACACAACCCGTTTTCGATGCCGCAGGGCGGCATGGACGCGTTGTCTGGCGATCCTCTGGACGTGCTGGGCTTTCAGTATGACCTGGCCTGCAACGGTTACGAACTGGTGTCGGGCGCGATCCGGAACCACCGCCCAGAGATCATGTTCAAGGCGTTCGAAATCGCGGGCTACGGCGCGGATGAGGTCGAAAAGCGCTTTGGCGGTATGGTCAACGCGTTCCAATACGGTGCCCCGCCGCACGGTGGTTGCGCCGCTGGTATCGACCGGATCGTAATGCTGCTGGCGGATGAGGCGAACATCCGCGAAGTCATCATGTTCCCGATGAACCAGCGCGCCGAAGACCTGATGATGGGTGCGCCCAGCGAGCCAATGAACGAGCAGCTGCGCGAATTGCGCCTGCGCGTGTTGCCGCCGGAAAGCTGAAACGCAATTGCTAAGCCTTCGGGCTTAGCGATGCCGCAGACATAAAAAGACCGCGCCGGATCACTCTGGCGCGGTCTTTTTTCGTTCTAAGCCAGCTGCTTAGGTTGCGCGTGGCAGCAGACCTTTTTCGTACAGATACACCGTGGTGCCAATCGGCACGCGGTCATACAGGTCAATCGCCTGATCGTTCACCAACCGGGCGCAGCCGTTAGAGACGTCGGTGCGGATCGTGTCGGGCTTGTTCGTGCCATGAATACGCAGGAACGTATCACCAACCTCTGGCTGGAACAGATACAGCGCGCGAGCCCCAAGGGGGTTGTTGGGGCCGCCGGGCATACCATCGGCGTATTTCGCATAATGGTCTGGCTCACGCTCGATCATATCTTTGGTCGGCGTCCAGCTAGGCCATTCTTTCTTGGCCCCGATGTTAAAGGTGCCGGAAATATACAGCGCGTCGCGGCCAACGCCGACGTAATAGCGCAGCGCCTCGCCGTTCGGCAGGGTCCAGTACAGCGAATAGACGTCAGGCACGACGTGGATTTCGCCCGGCGGCATCGGATTATCCAGACGCACCAGCTTAGGCGTAAAATCGAACGGCGGTGGCACGTCCTCGATCGGGGCGTCAGGGTTGGCAACGTCTTGCGCGGACAACAAAGTGGGAAGCGCAAAGCCGCCAGCCCCCAAAAGCGAGGTGGTTAGAAATCGGCGGCGGTCAATCATGGCATACTCCAGTCGGTCGTATCATTGCGTGTAAAATGGCGATCAGGGGCCTGTCTTGCAAGCACTACAGCGTCACATCTGCGCGCTTGGATGTTGCAAAACGTAACGATGTGCAGCTTTTGGCGACAATCCGTGGCGTTTGCGTTAAATTCCGGCCCCTTTAGCCAGTGTTCAGCCATCAACGTGCTAAAGCCGTCCAAAGTTCCAATGGCTTAAGGTTCGCGCGGCGTGCAGGCCCCCGTGGTTGTGATGCCGCAGGGGATGGGCCAGCGCGGGTTGCACGTGATAGGACGTATCGACGCAAGCAGGACCGCCTTTATGACCTTTGATCCGATCATCGCCGCAACCCGGTTCGGCACTGGCCTATCGCCGGTCATTGAACCGCCATGGGACACGGAAAGCATGCTGGGCAAGCTGGGCGGGCCAGATCAGGCTGCGGCCCTGATGCCGATCGCCGGGTTCGAGGCGACGACCCCGACGCTGGCCTTTATCGGCGCACTGAACAAAGCAGACCGAGAGGCCCGGGGCACGGACGGAGAGGCCGCCGCAAAAGAAGCGATCCGCCAAAAAAACCGAGAGTTGTCAGACGTGTCGCGCCATAACACCCTGTCGACCCTTGCCCGCTGCGTCACCGCGCAAGATGGGCTGCGCGAGCGTCTGACCCTATTCTGGGCCGACCATTTCACCGTGATCGGGCGCGGCTTTAACCAACGCCATCTGGTGACACCCTATATCGCCGATGCCATTCGCCCCCATGTGGCTGGGCGCTTTGCCGATATGGTGAAGGCCGTGGTCATGCATCCGATGATGCTGCTCTATTTGGAACAAACCCGCTCTCTTGGACCAAGCTCTCCTCAGGGGCTGAAAAGCGGGCGCGGATTGAATGAAAATCTAGCGCGGGAATTGCTGGAACTGCACCTGATTGGCGTGGGCGGCGGCTACGATCAGACTGACGTGACCCAGATGGCTGAATTGCTGACAGGGCTTAGTTATAATGCTGTGCATGGCGTCACCTACCGTGCGCAGCAGGCCGAACCGGGGGCAGAGGTTGTCATGGGCCGCCGCTATAGCGCCGATTCGGCGCTTGCGACGATCACCAGCGCGCTTGAGGATATCGCGATCCGGCCAGAGACAGCGGCGCATATCTCGCGCAAGCTTGCGGTGCATTTCGTGTCGGATACGCCGGACCCGGATCTGATCGCAGGCATGTCGCGGGCCTTTGTGGACAGCGGCGGCGATCTGTTGGCGGTGACCGGGGCGATGTTGCAGCACCCGGCCGCGTGGTCGCCGGTGCGCGCGAAGGTGCGGCAGCCGTTTATCTTTATTGCAGCCGGGTTGCGGGCGCTTGGGGTGCGGGCGGACCGCATCATGCCGCTTGGTAATGGGCAGTTCAAACGTCACCTGACTGACCCTTTGCGCCTGATGGGGCAACCGTTCGAGCAGCCCGTCGGCCCGGACGGCTGGGCCGAAGAGCCGGCGGCTTGGATCACCCCGCAGGGCCTTGCCGGCCGGATCAGTTGGGCGGTGGCAAGCCCGGCGGAGTTTGTCGATACGCTGCCCGATCCGCGTAAATTCGTACAAACGGCGGTCGGTCCCACCGCGCCGCCAGAGTTGATTTTTGCAGCCGACGCTGCCGAAAGTCTGGCCGACGGGGTCGCCCTTGTGCTGACCTCTCCTGCGTTTCAAAGGATATGAGCATGGATCGTCGTGGTTTCCTTTTTGGCGGTGCCGCTTTGGGCTGCTCGCTTGCGGCCAGCCCGTTTATGACGCCGGTGGCGCTGGCGTCTGGGCCGTGGGACAACCGGCTTGTGATCATCGTGCTGCGCGGCGCGATGGACGGGCTCGACGCGGTGCGTCCGCTGGGCGATCCCGACTATGCCGCGCTGCGGCCCACGCTGAACGACGGCAAGGCCTTGGCACTTGGTGATTTTTGGGGGCTGCATCCGGGCCTGTCAGACCTGATGCCGCTGTGGCAGGCGGGGCAAATGGGCGTGATGCACGCGGTGTCGACCCCTTACCGCGACGGGCGCAGCCACTTTGACGGACAAGACATCCTCGAGGCGGGAAGCCTGCAAATCAATGGCGGTGCTGGTGGTTGGCTGAACCGGATGATGTCTGTCGTGCCGGGGATGACGGCCGAAACCGCCTATGCGCTGGGGCAGGAAAACATGGCGATCCTGCAAGGTCCGGCACCGCATCTACGCTGGGCCCCAGAGGCAAAGTTCGATCTGTCGCCGCAAATGCGCCGCTTGCTTGAACTGACGCTGCATGATGATGCGATGTTCCGGGACGCCGCTTTGCAGGCCGTATCGATTGCGGATTCGCTGGCTACAGAAGCGATGGCCGCCGAAGGCGACGACCTTGATATGATGATGGCACCCGCCAAGCCAGGGTCAGAGGCGAATCTGGCGCAATTCGCCGCCGCCCGCCTGCGTGAAGACACACGAATCGCCAGCTTCTCGGTCAATGGGTGGGACACGCACCAGGCGCAGGCCAATAGTCTGCCAAAGACGCTGCAACGTTTGTCGCAAACGATCCTGACCCTGCGCGACGGGTTAGGCCCGGTCTGGGATAAAACCGCCGTGCTCTGCATGACTGAATTTGGCCGTACCGCGCGGGAAAACGGCACCCGCGGCACCGACCACGGCACGGGCGGCGCGATGATTTACGCAGGCGGCGCGCTGCGCGGGGGGCAGGTGGTTGGCCGCTGGCCGGGCTTGGCCGAGGCGGATTTGTTCGAACGGCGTGACCTGATGCCGACCGGCGACGTGCGGGCCGCGGCGGGGTGGGTGATGCAGAATCTGTTCGGGCTAACGGCGACGCAGGTGCAGCAAATCGTGTTCCCGGGGCTGGACCTTGGCAATGCACCGGGATTTCTGCTGTGACGAAAGACGCGCGACCCCTTGGCATAGCCTTGCCCGATTTCACGCCGCCGCCCCATCCGCGCGGTGTCACCCTTGCGGGGCAATTCGGCTGGCTGCGCCCCTTGCGATGCGCAGAGGACGCGGCCCCCTTGTTTGCCCAAATCGCGGACAGCCCGTGGGTCTTTGACTATCTCGGAGAGGCGGCACCCGATACCGCAGAAGGTCTGCAGCACATTCTGGCCGTTTGGGCTGCGCGTTCCGATTGCGAGCTTTTTGCGATCGGGGCGTCCGGTTCTAAGGCACCGCTTGGCTATGCCTGCTTGATGAGCGTGAACGCGGCGGCTGGCGATATCGAGATTGGCAACGTCAACTTGTCCCCGGCCTTGCAACGCACCGCCCTCGCGACAGAGGCGTTTTCGCTGCTGCTGGGGTGGAGCTTTGATGTCGGCTATCGCCGTGTCGTATGGAAATGCAATGCGCTGAACATGCCATCCCGCCGGGCGGCGCAGCGGCTTGGCTTTAGCTATGAGGGGCTGTTTCGCAACCACCTGATCGTGAAGGGTCGCAACCGCGATACGGCTTGGTTCGCAATGACGGATGCCGATTGGCGCGGGATCGGGCCCGCGCATCAGGCTTGGCTTGCTAAGTCGAATTTCGATCCAAGGGGCCAGCAAAAACAAAGCCTTGGCGCTTTGACCGCCCCGCATCTGGCGTCCCGCGATCCAGCTTTGTAATTGCGATGTGCCTTGGGCGATGATCCCTTAGCCTTGGCCGCCCATCGCCCTATTCCGAAGCGTTAGAAACCAGAGGCTGCGGAGAGCCGCGTCTGCACCATTTCGTTCAGATCGTGCAGTTCATGCCGGGCACCAGTCCCGGCCTGACGTTCCGCGATCAGGCGGCGAACAACCTCTAGCATATCGCGGTCACGGGCGCTGTTGGCGACACCCGACAGAAATTGCGTCACATAGTCCAGCGTTTGCGGGCTTTCGTCGTGTTGCAAAACATCCGCCACATGCGACAGGTCATCACGGTAGGCCAGCATATCCGGTTCCACTTGATCCCCATTCAGCAGGCGCGGACCCGGAGGCTGACGATCCGGCGGCATGTGAATCAGGATTGCGGCCTGAAACTGCGCCAAACTGGCGATGGGTTTGGCAATAAAACCATCGGCCCCGGCAGCGATGACATCTTCTTCGTTCACTTGGTCACCAGAGGTGCCAAGAATCACATCAATGCGCGGCTGGGCTTGTGACAGCGTTTCAATCAGCGCCAGGCCTGACCCGTCCGGCAGACCCAGATCGACGATAACGACCGTAGGGCGGTAAATTGACAGGTGTTTGCGGGCGCTGGCCAGCGTATCGGCCCGCCTGATGCGTGCACCTGACCGCAAACACAGCATACGGACCGCTTCGCAGGCAAAACGGCTGTCTTCGACAACCAGCACGGTCAGGCCCAGCAGGGGCCGTTGCGCAGTCGGCGCGCGCGTGGTCATAAAGTCGTCAATATTATCCATCGGTCTGCGGCCCCCATTCGTGTTTCAGTCACCCCTAGAACACCACCGCAACGTAAAGACCGGGTTAATACCCCTGCGACCAAGTGCCTTTATTGGCATTCGTTTGCTGGCGGGTCATAAGTTGGCCAAATCCAAGGGAGGGATCACCATGATCGGACGCTTGAACCATGTCGCCATTGCCGTGCCGGACCTAGAGGCCGCGGCTGCGCAATATCGCGGTGCGCTGGGGGCTGACGTTGGCCCCGCGCTGGATCAGCCGGACCACGGGGTCACCGTGATCTTTATCACGCTGCCCAATACCAAGATTGAGCTGCTGTATCCGCTGGGGGATGCATCCCCCATTGCGAAGTTTTTGGAAAAGAACCCCGCAGGCGGCATTCACCACATCTGCTACGAAGTCGACGATCTGCCGGCCGCGCGAGACCGCCTGACCGCCAGCGGCGCGCGGGTGCTGGGGGACGGCACGCCCAAGATCGGCGCCCACGGCAAGCCGGTCCTGTTCCTGCACCCAAAGGATTTCAACGGCACGCTGGTCGAACTCGAAGAAGTCTGATTTTTCGGCTTTTCAAGAAAAGCCGATGCCTCCGGCGGAGGTATTTAGAACCAGAAGAAGGCAGGCGCGTCCTGCGAAAGGTAGAAGACTATGGGTATCACGTCAGCCATTGTGATGTTCGCCGTGATCTGGTGGATGATTTTCTTTATCGTGCTGCCCCTGCGCATGGTCACGCAGGGCGAGGACGGCAATGTCGTGCCGGGCACGCATAAATCCGCGCCCGCCAACCCTCAGCTGAAGCGCAAGGCCAAGATCACGACGGTTTGGGCGATTGGGATTTGGATCATCTTTGCGACGATCATCCTGTCTGGCGTGATCAGCGTGCGCGATCTGGATTGGTTCAACCGGATGCCGTCCGCGCAGCAGCCCCTGGTCGGGAATTAAGCCGGTGGTAGAGGTGCGTGAAGGTCGCCGCACCCAAGATCGGCACGAATAGGTTCAGCAGCGGGATCGACAAGGGCAGCGCCATCAGCACACCTGCGATCCAGATTGTAGTGCTATGCTTGCGGCGCAGCGCCTTGGCCCCGGCGCGGCCTTCGCGGCGCATGGCGGCGACTTGAAAGTACTCTCGGCCCAATAAAAACCCGTTCATCGCGTAAAAGATCAGCGGCGCGAAGGGCGGGAACATCGCGTAGGCGACAAAGGCCAGCAAGTTTGCAATCAGCATCAGCCCTAAAAAGCTGAAGGTATCGCGCAGCGCATCGGCCAGCGACGTGCGCGGGGCAGGCGGCAGGGCGGGGTAGTGCTTTGCCTCGACCGCGTCGGCCACGTCGTCCAAAAAGAACGACGTGATGGCCGAGGCGACGGGGATCATCAAAAACACCGAGAGTACCAGCATCAGGCCAAGCGAGCCCCAGCCCAGCAGATCGCCGATCCACGTGACTTCGCCAATCCATGGCAGGGTCAGGGGCCCCGACGCGGCGACGTCAATCAGCAGCAGCACCCCCGCATAGATCGCCACAAGCAGCGCGATGGTCAGGCCGATGCCGAGCCAAAGCACGCGGCGAAAGCGCGGATCAGGCATCTGACCCAGCGCCTTGGCAAAGTCCGTTAGTATCACAAGGCAGACCAATCCGTGATAGCGTCGATGTCAGGGCGCGGGCGGTCGGACGGGGTGTTGGCGCAGGTGCCGATATGCACGATGCCTGCGACTGTTTCATGGTCCGCCAGCTTGAAATGATCGCGGATAAAGTCGCGGTTGTGGCTGAACCAGCCCGACAACCAGGTTGCACCAAAGCCGCTGGCCAGCGCCGCATTCACAAGGCCAAGGCAGACGCCGCCGACGGCATAAACCTGCTCTGTCTGGGGTACCTTTTCGGAGTCCTTGGGCGAGCATACGACAACGACCGCCAATTGCGCCCCGCTATAGGTCATCACCGGTTTGTCGATCTTGTCCTGCGGAATGCCGATCCGCTTCCCCTCAGCGGGCAGCGCGTCAGCAACCGCTTGCAGCGCGTCCCGGCCCAGCACGATAAAGCGCCACGGCTCTAGCTTGCCATGGTCGGGGCTGCGGGATGCAGCGGTCAGGATCGTGCGCAGCTGATCGCGGTCCGGCACTGGCGCGTTCAGCGCCTGCGCTGGATAGGACCGGCGGGTCAGCATGAAATCGAGGGCGGCTTGATTAGTCTGAGACATGGCAGGTCCTTTGTGCAGCGGTTGATCAGCAGATAAGCGCGCGCGCCCCGCAGGGCAACGCGTCAGCGCTGGTTCTGCGGCAGGCCGTCGGCGATTTCATAATAATCGCCTTTGTCCGCAACAAAAATATGTAGGCCTAGCTGGGTCTGGGTCGGTTGATCAAAAGCCCCCATCGCGACGGCAGTCTTGTCGCCCTGCAGCGGGTCCCAAAACAGATACGCCCCGCAGGTGCCGCAGAAACCGCGGCGCACTTTTTCCGATGACGCATACCAGTGCGGCGCGCCGCTCACGTGTAGCGCGCTGCGATCCACGTCGACAGAGGCCCAGTAGTGCCCCGATTGCTTGCGGCACTGGGTGCAGTGGCACGCATTGGGCGCGGGCAGGGGGCCTGCTACGGTAAAGCGCACCGCGCCGCAGTTGCAGCCGCCAGAGTGGGTCATGTCGGATCCCGCCATGTCATCCAAGTGATCATGCATTCGCTAACGTTCCCTGCCGCATCACGCCTTGGCTGGCCCCAACTGATAGGCCCCCTCTGGCAGATCCAGCGCAGCCCCAAGGTCACGCAATTGCGCCAGCGACAGTGTAATCGTGTGCACCGCATTCAGGCGCGGATCGAATTGGGACACGGTCACGCAATCCTCGAACGCGTTGATCGTCACGTCCTCTTGCCGGTGCGCAGCCGCATCGTCGATCAAGGTGACGACCGTCGCGTCGAATTCGTGTTCAATGGTAAACATAGGGCCAGCCTAGCGCGGCAGATCAGGCGCGAAAAGGGGCTCGTCTCTCGTAATCGTGCGCGGCGGCACCCGGGCGGGGCTGGCGCGGGCGCGCGGGGCTGATAGACAGGGCGCAACCCATTCGTATGCAAGGCTACCTATGTTTCGCCTGACTTTCGGTATCATTGTTGCGGCCAGCCTTGCCGGATGCGCCGTGTCACCAGACGCCCGCGCGCCGCAGCAGACCACGGCTAGCCCTGCACCCGTGGTTCCAGACGTGATGCCCGACACCATGCCCGCCGCTGTCGCCGCGGCAGAGCCGGACGCCCGCGCGTCAGTCCGTAGTCTGATTGCAGCAGTGGACGCGATAGAGCCGGTGGCAGAGGCGATGTGCCGTGACCGCTCGCCCACGCTGAACTGTGATTTCGAATTCGCGATCGATATGAATCCGAATGCCCAGCCGAACGCGTTCCAAACGCTTGATAAATCAGGCCGCCCGCTGATCGCCATGACCGTCGCCTTGCTGGCCGAGACGCGGAACGCGGACGAAATCGCCTTTATCCTGTCCCATGAGGCCGCCCACCATATCGAAGGTCACCTGGACCGCCAGCGCCGCAATGCCACCATCGGGGCAGCCATCATGGGACAGCTTGTCGGCCTGTCCGACGACCCGGCCGTGGGGCGCAAAGCGGCAGAGTTCGGCGCGGCCATCGGCGCGCGGACCTATTCCAAAGACTTCGAGCTTGAGGCCGACACGCTTGGCACCATCATCGCGGCGCAAGCGGGCTATAACCCGTTGCGCGGCGCGGATTTCTTTTTCCGCATACCCGATCCGGGCAATACATTCCTTGGCACGCACCCCGCCAATGCCGACCGCCTGCGCGTCGTGACGCGCACGGCTGCGCGGCTGGGGTTTACGAATTCTTAGGCCAGCGCTGCGACGCTCAGCCAGATGCCGCTAAAGAAACACACCGCCGCGGCCAGCACAAAACCGTGCCAGATCGCGGTAGAGTACTTCAAACCGTCCCACGTGTAGAACACAACGCCGACCGTATAGAGCAGCCCGCCGCTGGCCAGCAGCGCGAGCGCGGGCACGGGAAAGGTGCGGATCATCGCCGGGATCAGCAAGACCGCCAGCCAGCCCATCACCAGATACAGCGCCGGACCAAACCGCCCCGGCTCTTGCCAGAAAAATAGCTTGCGCGCGATGCCCCAGACCGCCAACGCCCAGACCAGGCCAAGGATGGCATAGGCAAATGGCGTGGCGATCATCGCTGCCAGCGGCGTAAAGGTGCCCGCGATTTTCAGATAAATCGCCGCGTGATCAATCCGGCGCAGGACGGGGCGCAGCGCCTCCCACGGGGTCAGGTGATAGAACGCCGATGCGGTAAAGGTTGCGATCATGGCCGCGCCGTAGACCGCCAGCGCGGGAATATCCCCCGCGCCGCGCATCATAGCCCAGACGATCAAAGCAATAGCGCCCAAGAGGGCAAAGGCGACGCCAAGCGTATGCATGGTGCCATCGGCGATCCGTTCGGACCGTGCGTAAACGGGGTATGCGGTTTTCGATCTGCTCATGCGCGCACCATACCCGCCCCGCTGCCCAACGCATCAATAACCTGCGGTCACATTGGCGTGAAACTTTTCCCGTGTCCGCGCCGTGGTTCAAACTACGTTCGCAGTTCATCCTGAACGACAGACCTTGATCGGAGTTCTCCCATGCGCCTTGCCGTCCTTGCCCTGACCCTTGCCCCCACCTTTGCCTTTGCCGCCGGATCGGCCGACACCGCCCCGCCCAAGCCCACCGCCACGACGCAGCAATGCTCCGAAGGGCTGGTCTATGATCTGGCCACCAAGACCTGCATGACGCCCGAGCAGTCCACTAACGACGACAGCGCCCGCATGAACGACGTGCGCGAGCTGGCTTATGATGGCCGCTACGCCGATGCTTTGCGCGTGCTGGACACGATGCAGGACCAGTCCAGCGACATGGCGATCACCTACCGCGGCTTTGCCACGCGCAAAGCTGGCGATATGGCGGGCGGCATGGCGTTCTATGAAACCGCACTTGCGGTGAACCCGGACAACCTGCTGACGCGGTCCTACATGGGCCAAGCGCTAGTGGAACAGGGCGACGTCGAACTGGCCCTCGCGCAGCTGACCGAAATCCGCATGCGCGGCGGACGCGGCACCTGGGCAGAGGCATCGCTGGCCAGCGCCGTCGCCACCGGCGTCACCTACAGCCACTAAGCCCGGACGCGACTTGCGGCAGGCCCCGGTCTGCCGCATCAAGGGCGCATGAAGATTATCCCCAACGCCCTGACCGACCGCGGGTCGAAATACGCCGTCTCCGGCGGGCCAGTGGCGTCCGTGGAAGAGGCGAAAGCCTTCGTCAAAACCCTGTGCCGCAATAAGAAATTCGCCAAAGCCACCCATAACACATGGGCGGTCCTATTGCCGGGCGGCCCCGTCAAAAACGACGACGGAGAGGCCGGTGCCGGCCTCGTCATCCTGCGCATGCTGGAACGCGAAGGGCTGCAGGGCCACATCATCGTCGTCACCCGCTGGTTCGGCGGGGTCCACTTGGGCGGAGATCGGTTTAGGCGGGTTCAGGACGCGGTGTGGATTTATTTGGGTGAGATGGGGGACGGCTGATCGTTCCCGGCAGGCGCGTCAGAAGCGCCCTCCCCATGGGGGAGGTCTGGGCGCTGCCCGGCAAAGCCGGGCTGGTACCTGCGCAAGTGCCTTGCAAGCGGTTCTAGGCTTGCAAAGCCCCCCACAAATCATAATCCCCAGCCTCATCCACAGTCACCTTCACCACATCGCCAACAGACAACCCTTCGGTGCCTTCGTCGATGAACAGGTTGCCGTCGATCTCTGGCGCGTCAGCCCAGGTGCGGCAGGTGGCGATGCCGTCTTCGTCGATGTCGTCGACAAGGACTTCCAGCGTGCGGCCGACCTTGGCCTCTAGCTTGGCGGCGGAAATGGCTTGGGCCTTTTCCATAAAGCGGTCCCAGCGGTCCTGTTTGACTTCGGGCGCGACGTGATCGGGCAGGGCGTTTGACCGCGCGCCTGCAACGTTTTCATATTGGAAACAGCCGACGCGGTCCAATTGCGCCTCGTCCAGCCAGTCCAGCAGGTGTTGGAACTCAGCCTCTGTCTCTCCCGGATAGCCAACGATAAAGGTCGACCGCAGGGTGATGTCGGGGCAGATCGCGCGCCACGCGGCGATCTCTTCCAGCGTTTTCGATCCGGCGGCAGGGCGCGCCATGCGGCGCAGCACGTCGGGGTGCGAATGCTGGAACGGGATATCCAGATAGGGCAGCACGCCGTTCGACGGGTCCGCCATCAGCGGGATCAGGTCGCGCACATGGGGGTAGGGATAGACGTAGTGCAGCCGCACCCAAGCGCCCAGGTTGCCAAGTTCCCGTGTCAGATCAAGGATATGGCTACGCACCTCGCCATCTTTCCACGGGTTCAGGTCATACTTGCGATCAAGGCCATAAGCGCTGGTGTCCTGAGAGATCACAAGCAGTTCCTTGACCCCTGCCTGCACCAGCTTTTCCGCCTCGCGCAGCACCGCATGGGCCGGGCGCGACGCCAGTTTGCCGCGCATGTCGGGGATGATGCAGAACTTGCACTTGTGGTTGCAGCCTTCGGAAATCTTAACGTAGCTGTAATGCCGCGGTGTCAGGCTGACGCCGCGGGCGGGCAGCAGGTCGATGAACGGATCGGGGCTAGGCGGCACCGCCAGATGCACGGCGTCTAGTACCTGTTCGTACTGCTGCGGGCCGGTGACGGCCAAAATCTTGGGGTGATGTTCGCGGATATAATCCGGCTCTGCGCCCAGACAGCCGGTCACGATGACCTTGCCGTTTTCCTTCAACGCCTCGCCGATCGCATCAAGGCTTTCGGCCTTCGCGCTATCCAAGAAGCCGCAGGTGTTCACGATCACCGCCTCTGCGCCGTGGTAATCGGCGCTGATCGCGTAGCCTTCGGCGCGCAGGCGCGTCAGGATGCGTTCGCTATCCACCAGCGCCTTTGGGCAGCCAAGGGACACCATGCCGATGGTCGGCTGGCCGGGGCGAGGGGCGTCCACAACGCGGGCGCGGGCAAGGTCGGGGCGAAGTTCTGGCGGGTTCTGGGTCATCCGCCCTTCTAGCGCGGGGCGCGCCGCGCGGAAAGGGGGCGCGGATCACTTAAAAGATGCCCAAGATGGACCGAAACGCCGTTCCGTGCGTTCATACGTCGCAACACGGATTAAAAGGCGCGCCGCTGCATGACAACTTTCCTACTCATCGCAATGTGGCTGGTGGTGGCCGTGGTCGTCGCGGCAACGCTGATCCCGTTTTCCAAGGTATCGCACGGCATGGTGCGGGGTGCGGATTTCCCGCGCCAACAGGTGCTTGGCATCGCCGTCGTATTGATCGTGGTGGCTGTGTGGTTCACGCCGCCCGGGTGGCGCTGGGTTGTCGGCCTGATGATTCCCTGCGTGCTGGCGCAGGCCTTCTACATCGGCCGCTACCTGCCGGTCTGGCACAAGCAATCCCTGCGCCCGCGCAAGCATGAACCCGTCGCGGACGACCGCAGTGTCAGCTTTTTGGCGGCGAATGTGAAAAAGTCGAACCGCGACTACGCCAAGCTGATTAACGTCGCGCGCCGCGTGCAGCCTGATATTCTGATGACGCTAGAGGTTGATCAAGACTGGATCGACGCGCTGGACGCCCTGACCGACATCTATCGGCACCGCCACGCCTATCCGCTGGATACCGGTTACGGCATGGCGATCTATAGCCGTATTCCGTTTGACGAAGCAGAGTTCAGAGAGAAAATCGTCGACGGCGTGCCATCGCTGCGGGCCAAGGTGCCGCTGGCGAACGGCTTGGCATTCCGGCTTTACGTCGTGCACCCCGAACCGCCCATCCCGCAGCAAGACACCGAAGGGCGCGACGCAGAGCTATCCTCGACCGCGATCGAGGCGCGCGATGATCCGTTGCCTGCCATTGTGTCAGGCGATTTGAACGACGTGGCATGGTCCATCACGACGCGCCGCTTTCAAGAGGTGTCTGGCCTGCTTGATCCGCGTGTTGGGCGCGGGTTCTACAACACCTTTAGCGCCACGATGCCGTGGATGCGCTGGCCGCTGGATCACCTGTTCCACGACGCCCAGTTTCGCCTGCTGGATATGCGACGCGAAGCGCATATCGGGTCGGACCACTTTCCGATGTATTTCAAGCTTTTGCTGACCCCGCTTGAGGCCGCAGAAGCCCGCCCCGAAGAGGCGACAGAAGAAGAGCTGGACGAGGTCGAAGACATGATCGACCGCGAAAAGAAAAACGACCGCGAGGCGATTGGGAGCGATTGGGAGGACGAGGACTAAGGCTTGGGATTAAGCCTTCGTCTGCATCCGCCGCGCTATGCCGAGCACAAGGCGATGCGGCATCAGCGGAATAATCCAATTGAGCGCAAAGCTCAGCAGGCCCTCGTTGATCACATGCAGCTTGCCCGCCACCATGCTGTCATAGCCAAAGGCTGCAACGCTGTGCGGCGTCTTACCGCCGCCTTTGACCAGCGCCGTGCCGCGCAGATCGGCGGTATCGGCGAACTCCGTCTCGACATAGCCGGGGGCCAGCACGGTCACGGTGACGCCGCTGGCGCGCAGCTCTTCTGCCAAGGCCAGCGAATAGCTGCGGACAAAGGCTTTGGTGGCGAAATAAACGTTCTGCATCGGTCCGGGCATCATGCCAGCGGTGGACCCGACATTCAGGATGCGCCCCGCACCGCGTTTGGCCATCTGGCCGCCGATGTCGTGGCACAGGGTCACCAGCGCTTTGACGTTCAGGTCGATCATCGACAGCTCTTTGCCCAGATCTCGGTCAACGTGGCTGCCTTGGCCGCCAAAACCTGCGTTGTTGATCAATACCTCAATCGGTTGCCCGCGCAGGCTGTCACATAGGTCTTGCACGGCCGCCGCATCGGTCAGGTCGGCGGCGATGACCTGCACGCTGACGCCGTGTGCGGTTTCCAGCTCTGCCTTTAGCGCATCCAGCTCGTCCTTGCGGCGGGCGACGATAATCATATCGCCGGCGCGCTGCGCATGAATGCGCGCAAATTCGCGGCCGATGCCAGACGACGCACCTGTGATCAAAGCCAGATTGGTCATACGTGGCACATCCTAAAATATGGGGGGGGGAAGGGGCCCGGTGCGCCGCCATCAGGCGCGCACCGGGGTCATCGTCCGTTTACCGGCGACGGTCACGGCGCGAGGACATGGGCTGGAACGCCACGCCAACATGCGCCTCGCAGTAGGGTTTGCCTTGCTGGCTGGGCAGGCCGCAGAACCAGAAATCAGGCGTTGCGGGATCGCCCACAGGCCATTTGCAAGTCTTCTCAGTCAGCTCCATCAGGCCGATCCGTTTGGCGGTTTTTTCCACCTCGTTGACCTTTGCCAGTGCCTCTGGCGAAATTTCGTTCGCGCTGGGCTGCGGCGGCAGGGGCTGGCCAGCCGGAATGATCGCCCGGCGCGCTGCGCTAATCGGGATACCATTCTCGTCCAGCTCTTCCACCTCGACCGCATCGGGGTCGGGCTTGGGCTTGCGGGCCGGGGTCGCCGACTCGGTGCGCATGTGCGGCTTGTCTTCGAAAGCCGATACCGGCTTATCGATCACAGCAGGCGCGACCTCGGTGGCGGGGACGACTGCGGTTGCAGGCTCTGCGCTCGCCGCACCCGCGCGGTTCGACAGGCCCAAGCGATGGACCTTGCCGATCACAGCGTTGCGGGTAACGCCGCCCAGTTCCTTGGCGATCTGGCTCGCCGACTGGCCTTCGCCCCACATCCGCTTCAGGGTCTCGACACGTTCGTCTGTCCAGGACATATGGCTTCCTTCGCTCTGACCCCATTCAAAGATGAGGCCTTGTCTAATCTCGTGATCCCCTATTCTAAGCATTGGGGCGCCGGAAGTGAAGGACCGCCCCACTAAAGATAAGGAAAGCCGCAATGTCCGACCAATCAGCCACACAGTCAGGCGCTAAATCAGCGCCAAAGTCAGCGATGGGCGTGCGCCGCTTTGGCCGCGTGAACTGGGAAGGCACCCGCACGCTGGCCCTGCGCGAAGTGCGCCGCTTTATGAACGTCTGGTCGCAGACCGTCATGGCCCCCCTGATTAACGCAGGCCTGCTGCTGATGATCTTTACCATCGCCATCGGCCCGCAACGCGGCGATGTGATGGGCGTGCCGTTCATGACCTTCCTTGCCCCCGGCATTTTGATCATGACCGTGATCCAGAACGCCTTTGCCAATACCTCCTCCAGCCTTGCCTCTGCCAAGGTCGGCGGCAATATCGTCGACACCCTGATGCCGCCGCTGTCCGCAGCAGAGCTGCTTTTCGGCTACCTTTTTGGCGCCGTCGCGCGCGGTCTGATCGTGGCAACGGTCATCGCGGCCGGTTCGTGGATATTCCTTGGCGTGCAGATACAGAACATCGGCTGGATGCTGACCTTTGTGCTGCTAGGGTCCATGTTCATGGGTGGCCTTGGCATGATCGCAGGCATTTTTGCCAATAAATTCGACCAGTTGTCCGCGATCTCGAACTTCCTGGTCACGCCGCTGTCGTTCCTGTCGGGTACCTTCTACAGCATCGACGCCTTGCCAGAGCCGCTGCGCATCGCGTCCCACGCCAACCCGTTCTTTTACATCATCGACGGTGTGCGCCGCGGCATGATCGGGGTGTCTGACAGCTCGCCGTGGCTCGGGCTGGTCGTTGTGCTGGCCGCCAATGTCGTCGTGCTGTCGGTCGTCTGGCGCTGGCTGGATAAGGGCTACCGCCTTAAGGCGTAAACAGACTTCCCTAAAGTCACATCATCAGCTAACAGGGGCGCATGGATAACCGTGCGCCCCTTTTCGTTCGACGCCGACGCTAACAGCGTCCGTCTTTGCACGTTCCATTCTTCCCCCCCATTATCGTTGACCCGGCGTCCCCTTGCGGGCATCAATCGGGCTTCACGTTTGTCATAAGGGCCGATCCCATGATCCCGACCGTTCTGCCGACCTATAACCGCGCACCGCTTGCCTTCGAAAAAGGGTCGGGCGCGTGGCTCACCACAACAGACGGCCGCCGCTTTCTGGACTTCGGCGCAGGCATCGCGGTGAACAGCCTCGGCCACGCCAACCCCGCCCTGATCAAGGCGCTGACGGATCAGGCAGGCGCTGTGTGGCACGTGTCCAACCTTTATCAGATCCCTGCGCAGCAGGCGCTGGCCGACAAACTGGTAGAACACACCTTCGCCGACACAGTCTTCTTCACCAATTCAGGGACAGAGGCGTGCGAGCTTGCGGTCAAAATGGCGCGCAAGCATTTCTATGACGCAGGCCAGCCGGACCGGACCGACATCATCACCTTCTCCGGCAGCTTCCATGGCCGCTCCTCGGCCGGTATCGCAGCCGCCGGGTCGGAAAAGATGACCAAAGGCTTCGGCCCCTTGCTGCCCGGTTTCGTGCATCTGGACTTCGGCGACCATGACGCGCTGCGCGAGGCGGTAAAGTCCCCCACAGTCGCCGCGATCATGATCGAGCCTGTGCAAGGCGAAGGCGGCATCCGCCCCGTGCCCGACCAATGCCTGAAAGGTCTGCGCGATCTGGCGGACGAACACGGCATCCTGCTGATCTTTGACGAGGTGCAGTGCGGCGTCGGCCGGACCGGCAAGCTTTTCGCCCACGAATGGTCCGGCATCACGCCCGACATCATGATGGTCGCAAAAGGCATCGGCGGCGGCTTCCCCCTTGGCGCTGTGCTGGCCACCGAACGCGCCGCGAACGGCATGACCGCTGGCACGCACGGCTCGACCTATGGCGGCAACCCGCTGGGCTGCGCTGTCGGAAATGCCGTCATGGACATCATCGCCGACCCCGCCTTTCTGGCCGAAGTGAACCGCAAGGCCGCGCTCTTGCGCCAAAAACTCGAAGGCCTCACCGCGGCCCATCCGGGTGTCTTCACCGGCGTGCGTGGCTCCGGCCTGATGCTGGGCTTGATGTGCAAAGCCACCAACACCGATATCGTCAAGGCAGGCTATGACGCCGGCATCCTGACCGTTCCGGCCGCCGACAACGTGATCCGCCTGCTGCCCCCCCTTAACCTGACCGACGACGACATCGCCGCCGCCGCAGACCTTCTCGACAAAGCGGCATCCACGATCTGATTTCACCTTGCCAAATAAACTCCACGGGGGGTCCGGGGGGCGTGAAGCCCACCGGTCCAACGCCCGCAAGAAAGCCCAAACTATGACCCATTTCCTCGACATCCACACCACACCCACTGCCGATCTGCGCGCCATCATCGACGATGCGCGCCGCATGAAAGACGCCCGCGCCGGCCTGCCCAAAGGCACCCCTGATACAGAGCAGCCTTTGGCAAACCACATGGTCGCGTTGATTTTTGAGAAGCCCTCGACCCGGACCCGCGTCAGCTTTGACGTCGGTGTGCGTCAGATGGGCGGGCAGACGATGGTGCTGTCGGGGGCTGACATGCAGCTGGGCCATGGGGAGACCATCGCCGACACGGCCCGCGTGCTGTCGCGCTATGTCGACATGATCATGATCCGCACGTTCGAGGAAGCAACCCTGCACGAGATGGCCGAACACGCCACCGTGCCAGTCATCAACGGGCTTACCAACCGCACCCACCCTTGCCAGATCATGGCCGATATCATGACATTCGAGGAACATCGCGGCCCGATCAAAGGACGCAAAGTCGTCTGGTCCGGCGATGGCAACAACGTCTTTGCCAGCTTCGCCCACGCGGCCAAGCAGTTCGACTTTGACCTCGTATTTTCCGGCCCGCCGCCGCTTGATCCCGAACGCGCCCTCGATGGGCTCTATACGATCGAACGTGACCCGCAAAAGGCCGTGCAAGGCGCGGACCTTGTGGTCACCGATACTTGGGTCAGCATGCACGATCCCCAATCCGCGCGTGAACGGCGTCACAATCAGCTGCGCGGTTATCAGGTCACGGAAACGCTGATGGGGCAGGCAAACAAGGACGCCTTGTTCATGCATTGCTTGCCGGCGCACCGGGATGACGAAGTCACCAGCGCTGTGATGGACGGCCCACATTCCGTCATTTTCGACGAGGCAGAGAACCGCCTGCACGCCCAAAAGGCCGTCATGCGGTATTGCTTGAAATAACCGTTGCGTTTCGGTTCGCGCCGCGCCCAATGTGGCGCGCGGCGCGGACTGATCCGGCCGCACTGCAGGATCGGACAGCACCATGTATTCTATCGTTATTCCTGCGCTGCAACGCAGCCTCACCGCCCTCGCGCGGATCCTGACCAAGGCAGAGGCGCATTGCACCGATCACAAGATCGCACCCGATGTCCTGCTGGCCGCGCGGCTGTTTCCCGACATGCTGCCCCTGTCGCGCCAAGTGCAACTGACCTGCGACTTTGCGACCCGCATGAACGCCCGCCTGACCGGGGCCACCGTGCCAAACCATCCCGACACGGAAACCACTTTTGCGCAGCTCAAAGCGCGCATCGCGACCGTGCAGGCCGAACTGGCCAATGCGACCCCGGACGGCTTCAAAGACGCCGCCACCCGGTCCATCACCTTTAAGGCTGGCCCGTCAGAGATGACGCTCTCTGGCCAGGACTACTACGCCCATTTCGCGCTGCCCCAGTTCTATTTTCACATGAGCATGGCCTACGCGATCCTGCGCCACAGCGGTGTGGTCTTGGGCAAACGCGACTACATGGCCGCGCCAGAGGCGTAGCCCAATGACCGCCACGGCCCTGCTGTTGATCGACCTGCAACACGCCTTTGCCATGCGCACCGCAGCCGGTGTGCCCCGGTCCAATCCGGGGGCAGAGGCTGCGATCGCCCGCCTTGTGTCGCAGGCCCGCGCGCGGGGCGTGGCGGTCATGCATGTCCATCACGACGACCCTAATCCAGCCTCCGCTTTTCGCGCAGACCAGCCGGGCGGTCAGCCGCTGCCCTGCGCCGCGCCCTTGCCGGGCGAGCCGGTGTTTTTCAAAACCGGATCATCAGGTTTCAGCGGTACCGGGTTATCCACCGCTTTGCAGGACATAGGCATCACGCGGCTGATCGTGGCAGGGGCCGCGATTGACTATTGCGTGTCATCAACCGTGCGCGCGGCGTCCGATCTGGGATTTGCTGTTGATCTGGTGACAGACGCGGTGTTCGGCTTTGCCGCCACGGGCCCGGACGGCGCTGTGCACGACCCTGACATTGTGCTGTCGGTCACGCTTGCCGCGCTCGGCGCGGATTTTGCGCGCCTTGTCACCGCTGATACGGTGGTCTGGCCAGCGGCGTAAGGCACGCGCGCAGCGCGATCAGATGGCGCGCAGCGCCTTCACATAACCCTTTTCCGTCAGCAGCTTTGCTGCCTTGGCCAAGCTGACCCAACGCCGCTCGCGCCGCTTGTATTCGGGGAACTTGCGCACCAGCTGGCGCACCTTCACGCCGTAAACGCGGACGCGGGCAGGGATTTCTTCGCCGCTGTCAAAGCGCTTTACGCCGTCAAATTTGGCAATCGGCTTAGGCGTCACGCGTCCCTCGCGTACGCCAGCCTCTTCCCATGCTTCTTGCAGCGCGGCATCGCCGTCGCTTAGCCCGTCAATCGGCCAACCTTTGGGCAAAATCCAACGCCCCCGAGAGCTGGTGACAAGCAATACCTCGCGGCCTTTTGCCCCTTTGCGGTGGCAAAGGGCGGCAACTTGAACCCGTGGTTCTGGCGTGACGATGACGTGGTCTTCAAATTTTTCAGTTATGGACATACTCGGTACTCAATACGAAAATCGTTTTTTATCTATGAATAACATAGGTCAATGCAGCGGAATCGCAACACATCCTGCATTTTCAGGGTCACTGCGCTTGCAATTGCGTGATTTTTGTCATGTTCCGCGCGGTTTTGCCCGCAAAGTAGGATCAGCTTGTGTCGGATCCTCTGGCCAAGGGTGGCGCGGATATCGCCCGCGCATGTCGCGGCGCACGTCAGCATAGCTGCTGGCCCAAAAACCGGGAATGTCCTGCGTGACCTGCACGGGCTTTTGCCCGGGCGACAACAGCACGACGCGCAGCGGGGTGTCGCCGACCATTGGATGCGCGGTTTGCCCGAACATTTCCTGAATGCGCAGCGTAATTTGCGGCGCATCCCCGCTGTAATCAATCGCGATTCGCCGCCCCAAAGGTGTCGTGAAATGCCCCGGTGCCGCCCGGTCCAGCCGCTGCATCTGGTCCCAGTCCAGCACGCCGCGCAGCGCGTCCAGCAGATCAAACCGCCCCCAATCCGCGGCAGAGCGCACGCCCCCCAGATGTGGCGGCAGCCAGTCCTGCACCGTGTCCAACAACGCCTCTTCGCGCATATCCGGCAGGCCGGGCACCAGGGCGACGCGGGCCAGAAACAGCTGCGCAGCCTTGCCCGGACGCAGACCAAGCTGGCGCACGCCGTCCAGCATCGCCAACGCCACGGCATCTTGCGGCGCATCAGTCCAGCGCCGGGCGTCCAGCACCAGCGCGCCAAAGCGTTCCTGCCGTTCCGTCACAACGCGTGCGTCGCGCCGATCCCAGCGGCACACGTCATGCCATGCAATGGCATCCGCGTGCACGGCCCGCAGGTCCGCCAGCCCGATCACAGCGGCCTGCCTGATCTTGGCCTCGCGCGGGTTGCCGTCCGTATCGGTCACGACCAACATGCGCTGCCCGGCCAGCGGATCAGCCGCATCCAGCATCGCCCCCTTGCCGCCCGACAGCAAATAGCGCGGATCATCCCCCGCCCGGCGCAGCGCAACGCGGTCGGGATAGGCCAGCGCAGCCATCTGACCAAGGCTCAGCGCGGGCCCCTGCGGCAACCCTTTGGCCAGCCGCTTTGCCTCTGCCCGGATCTGCGCAAGGGCAGGGGCATGCACTGTGGCCGCCGTTGCATCGCCGCGCATCGCCGCCACCCGCAGCGCCAAATCACTGCCCGCTCCGCGCAATGGATCACGCGCCTCTAGTAGCGCTGCTAAGGGGGCCGCCTGCGCGCCAGCCCGCGCGAGCATATGCCCCAGCCGGGGATGCACAGGCAGCAACGCCAGCTTGCGTCCATGCGTGGTGATGCCACCCCGCGCGTCCAAGGCACCAAGATCGCAGAGCAAGGCGCGGGCCTCGGCCAGCGCCACCTCTGGCGGGGGCGTCAAGAACGCCAGATCATCGCTGCCCCACAGCGCCAATTCCAGCGCGAGCGCGGTCAGGTCAGCTCTCACGATCTCTGGCGGTGCAAAGGCGGGCAGGGCCCCGTCCTCGCCCTTGGTCCACATGCGATAGGCCGTGCCGGGGGCGACGCGGCCCGCGCGGCCGGCGCGTTGGTCGGCCTCGGCGCGGCTGACCCGTTCCGTCACAAGCCGCGCCATGCCGCTGCCCGGATCAAATCGCGCCCGCCGCGCCCGGCCCGCATCCACAACAACCCGCACGTCTTGGATCGTCAGTGCCGTTTCGGCGATCGCCGTCGACAGCACGATCTTGCGCCCTTGTTGCACGGGCGCAATCGCAGCGCGCTGCGCGGCAAAGGGCAGCGCACCGTATAGCGGCCTGACCGCGCAGCCATCAGGCAAACGACCCTTCAAGGCCCCTTCGACCGCGCGGATTTCACCCTCTCCGGGCAAAAACACGAGAACACCGCCAGAGGTCTGCGGCACGATCTGCATCAGATGATCTGCCACCGCCTCGGCCAGGCGCGCACGCGGCGGCAAGGCACGGTCCAGATATTGGACCTCGACCGGAAAGGCGCGGCCTTCGGACGTCACGATGGGGGCGCCGTCCAGCATTGCCGCAACGGGTGCAGCGTCCAGCGTTGCCGACATGACCACCAAGGCCAGATCGGGGCGCAACGCGCCGCGTGCTTCCCAAACAAGGGCAAGCCCCAGATCAGCATGCAAGGACCGTTCGTGAAATTCGTCAAAGATGACAGTGCCAACACCGCGCAGCTCTGGGTCCGTTTGCACCATCCGGGTCAAGATACCCTCGGTCACCACAAGAATACGGCAGTCTGGCCCAACGCTCGATTCGCCGCGCATGCGGTATCCCACGCGGCCGCCGACGTCTTCGCCCAGTTGCTGCGCAAGCCGCTCTGCCGCGGCCCGCACCGCCAAACGGCGCGGCTCTAGCATGATGATCTGCCCGGCAAAGCCCGCCTCTAGCAGCGCCAGCGGTACTCGGCTGGTCTTGCCCGCCCCCGGCGGCGCCTGCAGCACGACACGGCCATGACCGCGCAACGCGGACACGACATCCCCTAGCACGTCGTCAATCGGCAGCATGTCCGTCATCAGGCATCCCTTTTCATCTGGCCCGGTAAACTCCCGCCGGAGGCCTCATGCCGCAGGCATGACAAACACCCCGCCGCAGGCCCAAATCATCCAGCAATGCAAAAGGCCCGGCGCTTGCGCGACCGGGCCTTTCGTCAACTCTTCAAAGCAGGTGCTTACGCAGTAGCGGCAGCAGCAGTCGCCTTGGCGATATCTTTTTTGACCTTCAGCGCGTCGGGCGACAGTTCAGCGTCCTTGGCTTTTTTCATGAAGGCGTCCAGACCACCGCGGTGATCGACAGTCCGCAGCGCCGCATTCGAGATGCGGAACTTGAACGAGCGACCCAGCAGGTCGGACATCAGTGTGACGTCCTGCAGGTTCGGCAGGAACCGGCGGCGGGTGTGGTTTTTGGCGTGGGACACGTTGTTGCCCGACATCGGGCCTTTTCCGGTCAGATCGCAGCGGCGCGACATGGGCATCATCCTTCGTGGCTTGGCGGGGACCATTATGGTCCGGGCCGTCTTAGGGGACAGGTCCTGATGGACCGTCCGATTGGTTGAAACACCCCCGCACTGGGGGCCGTGAATTCAGTTAGCAGCGCCTACGCAGAATCCCTGTCCTCGTCAACCCCGTCCTGTGCGGCATCCACCATATTCGCGGCACTTTGCCGTGCAATGCTGGACCAAACCGGGTGCCGGGCTGCGCTGGCGTGCTGCAATCCGCGCCAATAGGCAGGGTTGCTGGCGCGGGCGCTGCGGTGCGTGGATAGCACTTGGCCCGCCCCGCGCGCGGGGTCAAGTGCCAGCGCCTGGATTAGGCCGGCCCGCTGCACGCCGCGCAGGATTCGGGTGCAGGGATGGCCGCCGCCAGGCAGGCGCACCAGCGCCACGCGGGGAAATAACACCTGCAGCATGCGCGCATGGGTCAGATCAGCAAGGTTGAACGGATCAAGCAGGATGTGGCCGCGCAAGCTGCCGTCAAAGATGGCCGTCAAATCGCCAAGCGCCGGATCAAAGCGGCGGGCCTCGCGGCGGTAGCGGGTCTCGAACGGAACCAACTGCGGCGCGATCGACACCTGAGGCGAGACGGCGACGACATGCGACAGGCCCAGCACCTGTGAAAAGCGGAACGCGCCAAACCCGCCCATGGAATAGCCGATCGCCTGCGCAGCTGTATAATTCTTGCGCAGATCGCGGCAGACAGATTCGAGCGCCGCCGTATCCGCATTTATAAACCAGTCATTGTCGCGCGTGGCGATCATCAGCTGGTCAAATCCCGCCTTGGCAAACTGCTCTGACGGCACCACGGGACCGAATCCATCCCGGTCCAGCCGCCGATAATCAAAGGTCACCATCAATCGGTCCGCGCCGCGCTGGACCAGATCAGCGCGCAGATGCTCGCCGTCCAGCAGGCGCGTGATTTTAGCGGGCTCCGTCATGCGCCGCGCAAGGGGGCAAGGGCCGCGCGGGCGGCGACGGCGGGGGTCATCTCGCCGCGGGCGACGGCGTCTTCTAGCGTCGTCATGCGCGCGCGCAGGTCAGGGTCACGGGTCAGTAGCGCCATGACTTCAGCCCGCAAGTCTTCGGTAAACCAGTGGCGGGCCTGATCGGCGCGGGTGCTGGCAAAGATGCCTGTCTCTTGCCGCCAGTGCGCCAGCGTTTCCATCCGGTCCCACGCGGTCTGCAACCCCGTGCTGTCCAGCGCCGACACGGTCATAGCCAGCGGATAGCCTTCCATATCTTGTGGCCGCTTGCGCAGCAGGCGCAGCGCGCCCGCGTAATCGGCGCAGGTGCGCATGGCTTGCGGTTTTAGCTCTCCATCTGCTTTGTTCACAAGGATCATGTCGGCCATTTCCATGATCCCGCGCTTGACGCCCTGCAGCTCGTCCCCGCCAGCAGGCGCAAGCAGCAGCACGAACAGATCCGCCATCTGGGCGACGACCGTCTCCGACTGCCCGACGCCCACGGTTTCGATCAGCACCACGTCAAAGCCAGCCGCCTCGCACAGGCGTACGGCATCGCGGGTCCGGCGGGCCACGCCGCCAAGCTGCGTCTGGCTGGGGGACGGGCGGATAAAGGCCGCAGGATCGCGGCTCAGATGCTCCATCCGGGTTTTGTCACCCAAGATTGACCCGCCAGAGCGGGCAGAGGAGGGGTCCACCGCCAACACCGCAACCCGCAAGCCCCGCGCCGTCAGCATCAGGCCAAAGGTTTCGATGAACGTCGATTTGCCAACACCCGGCGTGCCCGACAGACCAATCCGCAGCGCCTGCCTGTCCGTGCCAAGCTGGTCCAGCAGATCCAAGGCAAGGCTACGATGATCGTCCCGACCGCTTTCGACCAAAGTGATCGCACGGGCGAGGGCGCGCCGGTCGCCGGCGCGGATTTGCTCAGTCAGAAGGGGAATATCGAACCGCATGCACCCTACATATCGGGCCTGCGGTCTGTGTCCAGCATATGTCTTGGCTGGCCAGGGTCAGACAGCTTGCCCCTTGCAGGGTCAAGGTGGAGGCTCTGCCTCCACACCTCCGAGGTATTTTTGACCAGAAGAAGGGGGGCGTTAGCGGCAGCTACGCTCGGCCTGGCCGGTAAATTTGCGGTAACGGGTCCAGAAGGCTTCGTGCGTGCTGGAGTCCGACTGGCGGATATCCTGCGCCTTTTGCGGGTCTTCGAAAAAGGTCGAAGCCAGTTTCTGGTCGCGGTTGGTCAGGGTGCCGTTTGCTGTCTTTTGGACGCACGAACACAAGGCCGAATTCGCCGCAGACCGGCCAGAGGCCATGCAAGCTTTGCCCATCTCGCCGCGCACGCCAGCGCCGCAAGAGTTAAGTGTCACGAGGGCGAGGCCCAGAAAAATAATACGCATGAAATGTGCCTGTCTTATCTGACGCGCCCGGTTTGCCCAGTGTCATCGTCCTTACTGCCGTATCGCCATATTGGCGGAAAAACGCCTGCATTGCAATTCGCAATGACCATGACGCCGCCAAGAAAATACCGCATTCGCCGCTCACTCAGTCGTAAAAGGCATAGGTGGGACATGTTGCGGATTTCAAAGTTCATTCTGGCGCTGTGTCTTGTCGCGGGCGGTGCGCAGGCGGACCCGGCAGCCGAGCAGGTGCGCCGCGATGCTTATGCAGGCGATGTCGATGCGGTCGAAGCCGCGTTTGCACAGGCGCACAAGGATCACAGCGCAGGTGTGCTGCCACTGGATGACCTGCGCAGCTTGGTCAGCGTTCTGAACACTACCCATCCTGATTTGATCGCTTTTCAATCGCAGTGGCTGACAGCCTATCCTGCGTCGCCCTATGCGCTGACCTTGCGGGCAAACGGCTATTTTGATGCGGCATTTAGGGCGCGCGGCCATGAATTTAGCAATCGGACCCACCCTGACGCGCTGCAGGCTTTTCACGATCTGGGCGAGGCGGCGACGCAGATGGCGCTGCAAGCGTATGACATCGCGCCTGACTATGTTCCCGCAGCGGACACTTTGCTGTCGTTGCAAAATGTGACGCACCCTCTGGATGACGCTGCGAAGTTTGCCTTGACGGCTGATGTGATGCAGTTCGCGCCCAATTTGGGCACGCTGCAACGTGCGCTGAGCAGCGCAGAGGAGAAGTGGGGTGGGGCGGGCCTGCCAGAGATCAAACGCTACTGCGACGCCTTTGCTGACCTGATTCCAACAGAGCCGGGGTTTACCACCGACGTTTGTATCGCCCGGATCGTCGGTTGGAATGCCCGCACAGGGCCGGAAATTGAGGCGGCCCGGAAGTTGGCCGAGACAACGGGTCACGTCAATCTTGGCGGCCTGCGGCGGCAACTGGCGCTTGAACGGCGAAGCCCTGCGGACCGCGCCGTGCTGGAGGCCTATTTGCTGCGGCGCGGGAATGACGATTGGTGGACAGCGAGCCAGTTTGCACAGTCCTTTGACGTGACGCCAAATATCGACAACGCACTACGGACAATCGACTGGCTGGCCTTGTCGCGAAGGCGCGATGGGTTGCGGCACGATCCCTTTAACGCCGGCGTTATCGACTTTTTGCTCAATCAGGCCTGGTCCACCCGTCCCGGCAAGGCGGGTCATCCTGTGTTAACGGACGGCACCCGGCGCATCTTGCGCAAACGGCTGACCCTGGCGCATCCGTTTGACGCCGCGGTCTGGTTTGAAACCGGACAGTATATGTTCGTGGACAGCGATGACGACGCGCCGTTCGTCCCCTATTTCGAAAATGCGATCTACTACAGCCAGCACGATGCTGGCATTCTGCAACAGGTCATGATCATGACACTGCGTGCGCTGCAAACGGAGGATTGGCTATCGGGTGCGACCGGCGATGCCGCCCCCGCCATCACCCGCGATGCGGCGCAGCTTTGCCCCGTCATCCGGCTGTCGCGCGTCTTCGAAGCAGTGTGCGCCAACGCCCTTTATGGCACCTGCGAGGATATGTCAGAGGCCTATCCCATGGCTGCGATTAAGGCGGCTGTCACATCAAACAACCTGTGCCAGCACGAACGCACGGCCGCGGTTCAGGATTTGCTGTACGCACCCGTGACAATCCCGGCGGGCGACATCCTGTCCGGCATTGCCAACCGGGGCGAAGCTGTGGACCCGAACGGTTTCGCGCTGGCCCCCTAGACGCACCGCGCGCCCTTGAAAAGCGGCGCGGCCCACCGGGATATTTGCCCGCTGGCAGAGGGCGGCCACCCTATTCGCGGCCAAATGTCCGCGCCCGTGTCATCGTGCCCGACAGCCCTTGCAAAATCGCGGCTGACCCGCCATTGACAGGGGCTAATTTCAGACCTTTTGGGGCCGCGCCATGACCGATCTTTCGCACATCCGCAATTTCTCGATCGTGGCACACATTGACCACGGGAAATCCACGCTGGCTGACCGCCTGATCCAGTCCACCGGCACCGTCGCCGACCGGGACATGAAGGCACAGATGCTGGACTCTATGGATATCGAGCGTGAGCGCGGTATCACCATCAAAGCGCAGACCGTGCGGATCGACTACAAGGCCGACAACGGCGAGATGTATGTCCTGAACCTGATCGACACCCCCGGTCACGTCGACTTTGCCTACGAGGTCTCCCGCTCCATGCGCGCGGTCGAAGGCTCGCTTTTGGTCGTCGACAGCACCCAAGGGGTCGAGGCGCAGACGCTGGCCAACGTGTATCACGCGCTGGACGCTGACCACGAAATCGTGCCGGTCCTGAACAAGATCGACCTGCCAGCGTCCGAATGTGACCGCGTCGCCGCCCAGATCGAAGACGTCATCGGCATCGACGCATCCCAAGCGATCCGCGTCAGCGCCAAAACCGGCGTCGGCATCAAGGAAACGCTAGAGGCCGTCGTTCACCGCCTGCCGGCGCCCAAGGGCGACCGCGATGCGCCGCTCAAGGCGATGCTGGTCGATTCTTGGTACGACAGCTATCTGGGCGTCGTCGTGCTGGTGCGCATCATCGACGGTGTGCTGAAACTCAAGGACCGCGTGCGGTTCATGTCCAACGACACCGTCCACCTGATTGACCGCCTTGGCGTGTTCAAACCCGGCATGCTGCCGATGGACCAGCTTGGCCCCGGCGAAATCGGCTTCTTTACCGCCCAGATCAAAGAGGTCCGCGACACCCGCGTCGGCGACACGATCACCAGCGAACGCAAAGGCGCGACGCAGGCGCTGCCGGGCTTCAAGCCTGCCCAGCCCGTCGTGTTCTGTGGCCTGTTCCCCGTCGATTCGTCCGAATTCGAGGATCTGCGCAACGCCATCGACAAACTGGCGCTGAACGACGCCTCTTTCAGCTTCGAGATGGAAACCTCCGCCGCGCTTGGCTTTGGTTTCCGCTGCGGTTTCCTTGGCCTGCTGCACCTTGAAGTCATCCGCGACCGGATCGAGCGGGAATACAACATCGACCTGATCACCACCGCGCCATCGGTGGTTTACCACATCTTTATGAAGGACGGGACGCAGCAGGACCTGCACAACCCCGCCGACATGCCCGACCTGACCTTTGTCGACCATATCGAAGAACCGCGGATCAAGGCGACGATCCTTGTGCCCGACGAATACCTTGGCGACGTGCTGAAGCTGTGCCAAGACCGCCGCGGCGTGCAGCTAGACCTGACCTATGCGGGCAGCCGCGCGATGGTCGTCTATGATCTGCCCCTGAACGAGGTGGTGTTCGACTTCTACGACCGCCTGAAATCCGTGACCAAGGGCTATGCGTCCTTTGACTACAACCTGACCGGTTACCAAGAGGATAACTTGGTCAAGATGTCGCTGCTGGTGAACGATGAACCCGTCGACGCGCTGTCGATGATGGTTCACCGCGACCGGGCCGAAATGCGCGGCCGCGCCATGGTCGAAAAGCTAAAAGAGCTGATCCCCCGCCACATGTTCAAAATCCCGATCCAAGCGGCCATCGGCGGCAAAGTCATCGCCCGCGAAACCCTGTCCGCCCTGCGCAAAGACGTGACGGCCAAATGCTACGGCGGCGACGCCACGCGCAAACGCAAGCTGCTGGACAAGCAGAAGGCGGGTAAGAAGAAGATGCGCCAATTCGGTAGCGTGAACATTCCGCAGGAAGCGTTTATTTCGGCGTTGAAGATGGATAGCTAATCATGACAAAATCGCTTGTAGATCAAGTTGCATTGGCCAAAAGATCAGTCAATACAGATTCTCTTTCCTTTTCGCTTAATGAATTTGTCGGGATGTATGAGGCAGGTGAGATAAATATCCACCCAGCGTTTCAGCGGACGTTTCGTTGGGGCGTGAAGCAACAATCTAATTTGATAGAATCACTACTGATAGGTGTGCCGCTTCCTTCGATATTCGTTTTTGAAAATCCGAATGGAATATGGGAGTTGGTAGACGGATTGCAGCGGTCTTCTACAATTTTTAAGTTTTTGGGCGTATTAAAGGACGCGGTAACTGGTGGAATGCAGCCTCCATCAGCTCTGGTAGGCACGAAGTATTTGGACGGGCTAGAAGGATTGGTCTGGAAGAAGAGTGCCGATGTGGAGAATTTAGATATTGATTCTCAAAATGAAATGGACCCTACTCTTCAATTGTTTCTAAAGCGTTGTCGTATAAATGTAGAGGTGTTGAAGCAGCCTAGCGATCCTGCTACAAAATTCGACCTTTTTCAAAGGTTGAATAGGGGCGGTTCAGTTGCAAATGATCAAGAGGTTAGAACTTGTACTGTTGTGATGAAGTCCCCTGATCATGCTGAGAAAATTGTCGAACTAGCAGCTAGTTCAGCATTTCTTGCTATTTGCCAGCTCTCAGATGATGATATAAAGAAGCAGAAGGACGTAGAGTACGCAACAAGACTAATCTGCCATACCTATTACGATTTGACTGGTCGTGAGGATTTAAATGAATTCCTTGACCGGGCCATCCTTCAGGCGCTTGATGATTTTAGCGTACATGCAATAGCAGGCGATGCAGCCGCTGCTGCTCAACTTGTAATGGATGCTTGTGGGGAGAACGCTTTAATATCACCAAGCGCATCGAGGCGGGTTTTAACAATGCAGGGCTTAGAGGTAGTCTTGGTTGGAGTTGCACGAAATTATGCTAGTATCGCCGAACGGCCAGATCCTGTTGCTTATGTAAAGAAGCGTGTTGATGAGTTTTGGACGTCAAGTGATAGCTCGACAATTACTAGTTCAGGTATGCGCGCTACTGACCGTTTGTCTCGAACTATTCCGTTAGGTGCCTCTTGGTTCTCAAAAGGGTAATATGTCTTTTGATTTTGAAACGGAACTGGCGACTGAGCGAGTGCGCCGCGTTCGGGAGCTGTCAAATGCTAGGCTATTGTTTATAGATGCCAGTAACTCACTAAAAGTGGCGGCGTCTCATGGTTTGATAGTCTTGTGTTATGCCCATTGGGAAGGTTATTATAATTTTTGCACAAGGGTTTACGTAAGATATATTAACTCACTTGGGGTTCGAATATTAGACATAAATCCAGCACTTCTGGCCTGCGAAATCGATCCTTTTCTTGATTCCTTGCGATCAAAAGACTTTAAAGTTCAGCATCGACCTAAGTTTGCTCGAGATGTTTACTCGAAAGTTGAAACTAGAAAACTTCTTGGAAATTTAAAACTTCTTTCTGCTGCGTCCAATCTTGATTTTGAAAGATTAAAGTTATGTGCGGCGACTCTGGACCTAGACTTGTCAGATTTGCTGCGACATGAGAACTTTATTAAGCACGAGTTGGTTAAATGGCGACATCAAGTGGCACACGGTGATGTTCCTGAGCTTGATGAAGTTGATTTCTTGGATCACACCTCAAAAACTGAGAATTTGCTATTGCTGCTTAAAACTGTTTTTGAGGACAGATTGCTTTCATATGAGTCCTCTGTTTCGGAAGCACATAATGCTGGATTAGAAGTATGACCTGCCCCCTCTGCGCGACCCCCAATACCCCGCTCGTCCCCACACCTGTCCCCGGCGGCCCGGCGGACGCGTCCGTGGACCTCTGCGGGATTTGTATCGACCAGCATGATAGCCCGACGAACCCGGATCACTTCCGCAGCCTTGCCACCACCATGTGGTCCGAAGACCCTGCCGTGCAGGTCCTCGCCTTTCGCACGCTGCAAAAGATCGACGCGCCTTGGGCGGATGATCTGCTGGGGCAGCTGTACCTTGACGACGACACCCGCGCTTGGGCCGAAAACGTCGCCGCAGACAGCCAGCACAAGGACGCGAACGGCGTCACGCTAAACACCGGCGACACGGTCACGCTGATCAAGGACCTGACCGTCAAGGGCGCGGGCTTTACCGCCAAGCGCGGCACGGCGGTGCGGCGGATATCCCTTGTCGCGGACAATCCCGCCCATATCGAAGGCCGGGTTGAAGGCCAGCGCATCGTGATCCTCACTGAATTCGTCAAGAAGTCCTGACACCGCTTCACATCCGCGCCAAACCCGTCATTCTGCCGCCAAAGCATCAACGGGAGAGACGACATGAAACTGGCATTCCTTGGACTGGGCGTGATGGGCTATCCGATGGCCGGACATCTGGCCAAAACCCACGACGTCACGGTCTATAACCGCACGGCCGCCAAGGCGCAGGCCTGGGTCGATCAGCACGGCGGCGCAATGGCGGACACGCCAGAGGCCGCGGCAAACGGCGCGGATATCGTGCTGGCCTGCGTCGGCAACGACGACGACCTGCGCAGCGTGACGACGGGGCAGGGCGGCGCATTCGCGGGCATGAAGCCCGGCGCGATCTTCGTCGACCACACCACCGTCAGCGCGCAGGTCACGGCCGAACTTTACGCGGCCGCCAAAGCCGCAGGCCTGCACTTTGTCGATGCCCCCGTCAGCGGCGGGCAGGCGGGCGCGGAAAACGGCCAGCTGTCGATCATGTGCGGCGGCGACCAAGACGCTTACGCCAGCGCCGAACCCGTCATGCAGGTCTATGCCAAGCTATGCCGCCGCATCGGTGACAGCGGCGCAGGCCAGATGACCAAAATGTGCAACCAGATCGCCATCGCCGGCCTTGTCCAAGGCCTGTCAGAGGCGCTGCACTTTGCCCAAAAGGCGGGCCTAGATGGCGAAGCCGTGGTCGAGGTGATCAGCCAAGGTGCCGCCGGATCGTGGCAAATGGCGAACCGCTATCAGACTATGCTGGGCGACAAATGGGACCACGGTTTCGCCGTCGACTGGATGCGCAAAGACCTTGGGATTTGCCTTGCCGCCGCTGACGCAAACGGCGCAAGCCTGCCCGTCACCGCACTGGTCGATCAGTTTTACAAAGATGTGCAAAAACTGGGCGGCGGCCGCTGGGATACCTCTAGCCTGCTGAAACGTCTGCAGGCGATGGGCTAAATTGGGCCAGCTGGTTTCACAACAACGCCCCTGCGGGCGCGAAAGGACATCACCATGAATATGACCGGCAAGAACTGCATCGTCACCGGCGCCGCTAGCGGCATCGGCAAGGCGATCGCTATGAAATACATCTCTGACGGGGCCAACGTCGCCATCGCCGACTTGAAACTGGACGCCGCACAAGCCGTCGCGGACGAGCTGACCGCCATGGGCCCCGGCCGCGCCATCGCGGTTGAGATGGACGTCACAGACGAGGACGCGGTAAACGCAGGCGTGCAAAAAACCGTGGATGACCTGGGCAGCGTCGACGTGCTGGTCAGCAACGCTGGCATCCAGATCGTCCACCGGATCGAGGATTTCCCCTTTGCCGAGTGGAAAAAGATGCTCGCCATCCACCTCGACGGGGCCTTCCTGACGACCAAGGCCTGCCTGCCGCATATGTACGCCCAAGGCAGCGGCACCGTGATCTACATGGGCTCGGTCCACTCGAAAGAGGCATCGCCCCTGAAATCCGCTTACGTCACCGCGAAACATGGCCTGATGGGTCTGTCGCGCACTTTGGCTAAAGAGGGCGGCCCCAAAGGCGTACGCAGCCACGTCATTTGCCCCGGCTTTGTGAAAACCCCGCTGGTGGAAAAGCAGATCCCCGAACAGGCCCGCGACCTAGGCATTTCCGAAGAAGAGGTCGTCAGCAAAGTGATGCTGGGCAAGACCGTGGACACCGAATTCACCACGATCGAAGACATCGCAAACCTCGCCTGGCTCTTCGCCGCGTTCCCGACAAATGCTTTGACCGGCCAGTCTATCGTCGCCAGCCACGGCTGGTTCATGAACTAGGGGGCGTCCCCTTCTTCTGGTCTTAAATACCTCGGGGGGGTGGGGGCAGCGCCCCCGCGGATCGGTCCGGGCTTGCCCGGACCGATCCAATTAACCCATCAATCGCGCTTGCGCCGGATCACGCCACTCATGCCCCCCGAAATCAGCGTATTCACCTCGTATAGCGTGCGGGCCGCGTCCATGCGGCCGGGGCTGGCAAGGTAATTGGGCGACCAGACCGGATCGAACTTTTGCTTGAAACTGCGCAGGCCCTCAAACTTATAAAACCGCTCGCCGTGGGTATAGATGAACCCGCCGACCCGGTTCCAGACGGGCGCATGCTTGCGGTTCTCTAGCCCTGCCAGCGGGGCCGCACCAAGCGAGAACCACGTATACCCCGCGTCCCGCGCCCACAGCATCATATCCGCAAACAGCCCGTCCATCGCGGCGGGCGTGGTGGCAGGATCATAGCGCATCAGGTCAATCGCAACCTCTGCCCCTGTGCCGCTGCGCAACAGGGTGGCAAAGGACGCGATGCGCCCGGTTTCAACGTGGCGCAGCACCGCATGGTCAAAGTTGCACAAATACGCCGGATCAAACGCGCCAAGGGCAAAGGCCTTTTCCGATCCCGATTTCAGCGCTAGCCACGTGTCGGACACAGCGCGCAACGCGCCCAAGTGATCCAGAACCTGCGCCGCCGGAATGATCGCAAAGGCGTAGCCATCACGCGCTGCCCGCGCCTTCGCGTGGCGCCAATCTTTGCGCTTGGCCCCGTCCAGTGAAAAGCCCGCCAGCGGGACGCGGGCGATCTCTCCGATCTTGACGACGGATAGGCCCAGATCAATGTAGGTCGGCAGATAATGCGTCTGCACCGCATAAAACGCGCAGCGCCGCCCCATGCGGTCGGCTTGATCACGCAGCGCCCAGATCAACGCTTCACCCGCTTCTGGATCGCCGACAGGATCACCCTTGGCGATCAGGCTGGCGCCGGTGTCGGCATAGGCCAGATAGGCGTCTTGCCCCGGCGCAATCAGGAACCGCTTGTCGCCGGTCAGCGCCAGCGCGGCCTCTGTATCATAGCTGGCCTTGGTCAGGCGGCGCACGACATCTGGGATTGGTTCGGGCATCAGCCGTGTATTGGACCGGCTGATCAGGCTGTTCAGCGCTACAGCGATCAGCACCACCGTCACCGCAATTGTCGCCCGCAAAAATCGCGGTGCATCGCCGTTCCACGCAAACTGCCACCACATCGCATCGCTATACGTCACGTTGCGATAGGCGAAAAATCCGATCCACGTGATCCCGACCACCAATAACGCCACACTAATCAGCCAGCGCATATTCAGCCGCAGCGCAGACCCAAGACCCACGCGGTAGAACGCGCTGCGAAACGACCACAGCACCGCCAGCGCCAGCGCAAGGGCCATGGCATTTTCCAGCTCTGCCCCCTTCAGCAGCGATAACACCAGCCCTGAGGCCAGCAGCGCCATCGAAATGAACCACGCCCGCGCCATTCGCCGATAAAGCCCCCGCGCGACGATCAGCAGCAAAACCCCCGCCACGCTCGCCAGCAGGTGCGATGTTTCAACCAGACCCAGCGGCAACAGATCCTCTAGTAAGGCGCGGGCTCCGACGGCGGGCAGATCGCCCCGCAGCAACAGCGCCGCCCCCGATAGCAGCGCGAGCGCCGCCGACAGGATCGGCACGATCGGCTGCGTCGCGCGTAGCAAGGTCGCATGCGCCGCGCTGGCCTTGTCCCGGTTCGCAAGGCCCCAAGCCGCCGCCAATCCGACGACCGCAATCACAAACGGCAGCACCGTATAAATCACGCGGTAGCACACCAGCGCGACCAGCAGATCAGACCGCCCCGTGCCGCCAAGGCCCGCGATAATCGCCGCCTCGAACACGCCAAGGCCGCCCGGCGCGTGACTGACCACACCAAGGCCAAGCGCCCCGATAAACAGCACGAAAAACAGCACAAAGTTCTGCGCCAGATCAGGGGGCAACAGCACATAAAGCGTCAGCGCCGTTGCTGTCAGATCAATCAGCGCGATGCCCATCAGCACGATCATTTGTTTCGCAGCGGGCAAGGTGACAGACACCGACCGCCAAGACGCCGTCTTGGGCCCGCGCGCGGTCCAGATCAACACGCCCGCGACCCCGGCAAGGATTGCGCAACCGACCAGCAGCTCTGACCCGTCCGGCAGGTGGATCACGCCGCTGAGCCCCGTGGGATGGAACGCAAATAACCCGCCCAGCAGCACCAAAAGCCCCAGCAGGAACGCCAGCCAAGACGTCGCAATCAGCTTGGCCACCGTGGCGATATCAACGCCAAAGGCGGCATAAATCCGGTAGCGGATCGCGCCGCCCGTCAGCCACGAAAACCCCAGCAGGTTCGACACGGCCATGGAACTGACGCCCGTCAGCACCGGCACATAGCCGGGCATATTCTCGACCCTCAGGCTGCGCAGGATGATCGGATCATATAGCGCCAGCGCCAGATAACTGATCCCCATCGCGCCAATCGACAGCGCGATCCGTTCCCAGCCATAGCCGGCCAAATCGCGGCGCAGATCGCCGGGGCTGATATCGCGGCTCAGGTCGCGCAGCACGATCAGCGCGATCAACATGATCACCAGCGGCACGACAAGTCGCCAGCCGGACCACTGCAGGACCGCGCTTACTATCCCGGACCGTTGCGGCGTGTCGCTGTCTGACATGGCTGTCTCCTGTTGCGGGGGTGATGCGCGCCCGCGCGGTAGCGGTCAAGCGGTCAGACTCTGCGCGATTGCCCCGAAAGGCAAGGTATTGGCCGCGCCGCGTTCGCAACATGCACCGCCGCGATCTGCGCGTGCGCTAGACCTCCCCGCAGCCATCGCCTAGCCTGCGCGCAACCGTTGCCGGAGGCATGATGAACCAGACCGAACTGCTACGCGCCATGTTTGCCGCAGGCGTGGCCGCCGCCCAGCCCGCGCTTTGCGTGCCGCCCCACCTGCCGCCGCCGCCCAAAGGGCGCACCATCGTCATTGGCGCAGGCAAAGCCGCCGCCGCCATGGCCCGCGCGGTCGAGGATCGCTGGCCCGGTCCCTTGTCCGGCCTTGTCATCACGCGCTACGGCCACGGCGTGCCCTGCGACCGGATCACGGTGCGCGAAGCCTCTCATCCCGTGCCCGACGCCGCGGGGCAGGCCGCCACGGCTGAACTTTGGGCGCTTTGTGCTGATCTGACCGCCGATGATCTGGTGATCTGCCTGATCTCTGGCGGCGGCTCTGCCCTGCTGGTCGATCCGGCCCCCGGCATGACGCTGGCGGAAAAGCAGGCGGTGAACGCGGCCCTGCTCGCCAGCGGCGCGGACATCGGTCAGATGAACACCGTCCGCCGCCACCTGTCCGGCGTCAAAGGTGGCCGCTTGGCAGCTCATTGCCACCCCGCCCGCATCGTCACGCTGGCGATCTCCGATGTGCCCGGCGACGATCCCGCTGTCATCGCTTCTGGCCCCACGGTCGGGGACGCGACCACCTGCGGCGATGCGCAGGCGATCCTTGACCGCTACGGCATCACCGCGCCGCATCTGTTTGAAAGCATCAAGCCGGATGATCCGCGCCTTGCCGGGGCCAGCTATCACCTGATCTCTTCGCCGCTCATTGCCTTGCAAGCTGCGGCTGCCGTTGCGCAAATGCAGGGCATCCCCTGCCACATCCTTGGCGACGCGATAGAGGGCGAATCCCGCGATGTCGCCCGCACTCTTGGCGCCATCGCCACCAGCGTGTCAGCCAACAGTGTGCCCTTTTCCGCGCCCTGCATCCTGTTGTCGGGCGGAGAGACGACCGTCACCCTGCGCGGCAAAGGGCGCGGCGGGCGTAACGTGGAATTCCTGCTCGCGCTGGCCATCGCCTTGAACGGCCACGGCAAGATTCACGCGCTGGCGGGGGACACCGATGGCATCGACGGGATCGAAGATATCGCAGGCGCGACCATCGGCCCGGACACGCTCACCCACATGCAGGGCCTCGGCCTTGATCCGCGTGCGCAACTTGATGCCAACAACGCCCACGCCGTGTTCGAGGCGCTGGGCACCCAAGTCATCACCGGACCAACCCTGACCAATGTGAACGATCTGCGGGCCATCTTGATAGAGGCTTAGGTCGGCACCCGCACGGCCCTAAGGAAAAACTGCAACGCCGCCGGATCAACGGGCCGCTGCAACAGGCTGACGCCAGCGGCAGCGCAGGCAGCCCCGATGCCCGGTGCGCGGTCTGCGGTCAGCAGGCGGCAGGGGATCGGGCCGAATTGCGCGCGCAAGCCCGCGATCAAGGCCAGCCCCGCCACGCTGTCATCTGCGGGATCGCCCAGCAACATCGCGTCCGGCGTCAGTTCGATCTCTGACAGCAGCGCCGCCGCCTCAACGCCGCTTGCAACATCCAGAACTTGCACGCCCCACCGCTCCATCAACGCCGCCAGCGCCCGGCGCATCGCAGCGTCCGGTTCAACCAGCAGCACGATCTGACCCGCCATATCGACGCCGGCCTCGGGCACCCGCTCTGGCAGCATTGCGGGATCGCGGGACAGGGCAGGGACTAGGGGCACGGTCAGATGAAAACAGGTGCCGCGCCCCACCGCCGTGCGCATGCCGTGGTGGTGATCCAGCAAGGCGCAAGCCCGTTCCACAATCGCCAGCCCAAGGCCAAGCCCGTTCCCGGTATTGGCCACCGGATCAATGCGGTGAAATTCCTTATAGATATTCTCTTGCTCGACCTCGGGGATGCCGGGACCGGTGTCCCACACCTCGATCCGGACCCCGTCGCCGCTGACCCGCGTGCCGACAAGGATACGCCCCGCCTCGGTATAGCGGATCGCGTTGCCGATCAGGTTCTGCAAAATCCGCCGCAAATAGCTGGCGTCCGTCTGCACCATCGCGGTGCTGGGCCTGATCCGCAGCTCTAGCCCCTTGGCGCTGGCCGCCGGGCGCAGCTCGTCGCCCAATTGGCGCAGGATCCGCCCCAGATCAACGGCGCTCAGCCGCACGGGCGCCTTGCCACTGTCAAGCTGGCTGATATCCAGCAGCGCGCCGATAATCTCCTCAACGGACCCCAGCGCCGACAACGCCTTTGACAGCGCGTTTTGCTGCCCCGGTGCCAGCGTGTCATCCGCGAGCGAGGCACAATACAGCTTTGCCGCCGACAACGGTTGCAGCAGATCATGGCTGGCGGCGGCGACAAAGCGGGATTTCGACGCATTCGCCCGTTCCGCATCGGCCAAAGCCACGGCGATTTCTGCCGTCCGCGCCTCGACCCGCGCCTCTAGCAAGTCATTGGCGGCGCGCAGCTTTTCTGCGGCCTGCCGTTCGGCGGTTACATCGGTAAAGCTGATCACAAAGCCCCGGTCGGGCATGTCCTGCGCAAAGATGTCAAACACCTTGCCCTGCCGCTGCCGGACTTCGAACCGCAAGGGCGGGCGGGCTCCGGGGCGCTGGACCCAAGCGAGGATCTCTGCCGGGCGGGTGCCCGTCTGGATGCGCACTTCGTCCTGCAACCGCCGAAACAAAAAGTCGAAATCCGCCCCAACCCGAAACTGCGCCAGCTTTAGCGACAGCATTCCCGCGACCTGACTGTTCCAGCCCACCAAGCGGTTGTCGCCGTTGAAAATGCACACCCCCTGATGGATGTGATCCAGCGTCGCGCGGATCAGGGCGGTGTGGTCGTCCATCATGCGGGACCGCTCTTCACGCTCTAGCCGGATGATATCGGTCACATCGGTTTGCATGATCACGGTCTGCCGGTCCGGCGTGCGCTGCTCTGACACCTGCAGCCAGCGATCGCCGGTCATATGCACGTTGAACACGACCTGATCGTCGCCGTGTCGCAGGGTGCGCTGGGCGACCCAATCATCGGGGCTCACGCCTTCTGGCAGGCGCAGGCTGGGGCTGCGCGACACCAGATGCACATATTGCGCAAAGGTCATGCCCGGTTTCAGCTGCGGCACGACCCCGGTGATCGCACTTGCAAAACGGCTGTTACACAGCACCATGACATCGCTGGGATCAAACAGGGCAAAGCCTTCGCCAATCGTCTCAATCGCGTTGGACAGATCGCGGCGGGCGGTGTCGGTGGTGCGCTTGGCCTCTGCCAGTTCCGCGTTGGACTGGTTCAGCAGTTCCAGCGCGTGTTCCAATTCCCGCGTGCGGGCGCGCACGGTGTCTTCCAGCAGGACGGCCCGCTGAAACTGCGCATAGGCGGCGTCGGAATCGTTGTTCATCTGCTCGACCCGCCGGATCAGCGCAGCCGAGATTGTCAGCAGTTTTTCATTCTGCCGCAGCGTGCTGTCAGCCGGATTGATCAGCGACTCTGTCGTCATGTCACCACGGCCCCCGGTGGATAGATCGCCACGCCGGTCATGGTTTGGTTGATATGCAGCCCGCTGTATTGCTCGCCGTATGTCGAAAAGCCGACGACGTTATGATCTGCCAGCACGCGGCTGACCGCGCCGCCTTGTTGCTTTTGCTCTGCCTCGATCCGGCGCAGGATGCAGTCAAAGGCGATGATCGTATCCGGCACCGCCTGCGCAGAAAGCGCTGCAAACTGGCTTTCCAGATGCCCTGCCATCGGCTCTGCCGTGGCCAGCGTCAGCACCATGCCTTCGTCGATGGCGGAAAAGAACACCAGCGCGCCGTCGTCGGTCACCCGCTGGATCGCGCGCACATGGTGGTGCCCGCCAAAGCGTACAACGACGGGGTGGGCGGCAAAGGTAAAGGTATCCATCTGCCCCGCATCCTTGCCCAGCAGCCGGGCGTATTCGCTGGCGGCGGGCTCTGCGTTGATCTCGTGGACGATCCGCGCTTCTGGATCGGCGCGGGTCACGACCATGCGCCGTTCGGTCGGTGTCAGGTTGTCTAGGCTGAACACCTTCACGGGGCAGATCGTGCGCACGCAGGTCAGGACCGCCACATCGGGCATCACCCGACCTTGATAGGCGACGGCGGTGCTGGCAAAACGTGTGCCATCCCCCGACGATCCGCCAAACAGCGGCACTTGGCCCAGCCCGTGCATGACCATGGCGACGACCGCGTCTTCGCGCCGCGACAGCCCGTCCACCAACAGGATGGCAAATTCGTTCTGCCAATGCGGCGCCGTCGCCGTCAGCGCCGCGCGGCGGCGGATGATGTCGCGCACCGTGGCGTCGGGGTTCAGTGCGTTCAGGTCGGGGATCAGGACGGTTTCGGTTTCAAAATGGCTGGCGGGCAGGGCAATGGCGACAATCCCGCCATCCTGATAGCCGCCAAAGATTTCACCCGCCGTCACGCAGCCAATGATGCAGGCCCCGTCCAGCGCCGCCGACAGCCCCGCGATCAATGCGGCAAAGTCGCCCCCCGGCGCGGCAAACACCGCGACCAGCGACAGCGGACCTGGCCCCAGCCCCTTGCAAATGTCTTGCACGGCGTCCGGCCCCGGCTCTGCCACATGCACGCGGCGCACCAGTTCGGACGGCACAGCTTCACTGGCCAAAATCACGGATGTTCCCCTCCCAAGGAACCCTCAGCTTGCCGCGTTAGGGTGCCTTTTGCAACAGGCTGGAGTAGCTGGCTTCTTGCGCGATCAGCACCGCCTGCGTGCGGCTTTGCACGCCAAGTTTGCGCATAATCGCCGTGACATGCGCCTTGACGGTGGTTTCCGCGATCGACAGGTCATAGGCGATCTGCTTGTTCAGCTTGCCCTCGCAGATCAGTTGCAGGATTGTGCCTTGCTGCCGCGTCAACTGGCCCAGCCGCGCCAAAGCGTCTTCGCGGTCCGTCACAGGCACATCGGCGCCTTCGGTCATGTCGATATCGTCGGGCAAATAGGTCTGGCCCGCCGCAACCGTTTGAAATGCTGTGCGAAAGGTGTCGCGTTGGGAATGTTTGGGGACAAAGCCCGCAGCCCCCGCCCGGATCGCGGCGCAGATAATGCGGTGATCGGCCATCGACGATACCACCACCAGCGGCACCTGCGGCACGGACCGGTGCAGCCGGATCAACCCATCAAGGCCGGTCACATCCGGCAAGTTCAAATCCAGCACGATCACATTCGGCACCGGCCCGGCCTGCACAGCGGCCAAGGCAGGGTCGAGCCGTTCAAACGCGCTGATCTCTTCAATCCCCGTCACAGCCCGCAGGGTCAGGCGCAGCGCGTCACAGAACAGCGGATGATCGTCGATGATCATGGCGCGCGCACCCGCGCCGAAGGGAAGGTTTGGATCAATGCTCATAGCAGTTCCTTTACCGCCAAGGTGACGCAGCAGCCGCCACGCGGCAAGTGCGTTCAGACGGAAAAAGGGCGCACCAGATCGGCGCGCCCCCAGTTGGCTTAGTTAGCTTGGGCGAACTGACGCGGCAGCTTGAACGTCCACAGCATACCGCCTTGGTTCAAGTAGCTGACCGTCTGCGCGACTTCGCCGCCCCACAGCGGCACAGCGCCGCCCCAGCCGGACATGATCGCGACATACTGCTCGCCGTCGTCTTCCCAGGTGATCGGCTGACCGACAACGCCGGACCCCGTCTGGAACGACCACAGCTGTTCGCCTGTCTCGTCGTCAAAGGCGATAAATTCGCCCTCTGGCGTGCCGGTAAACACCAGACCGCCCGCCGTCGACATCACGCCGCCCCATAGCGGAGCAGGGTTCTTGAACTCCCACTTGATCTCGCCGGTGTCGGGGTCCATCGCCTTCAGGCTACCGATATAATCCTCGTACAGCGGCTTGATGGTAAAGCCAGAGCCAAGGTAGGCCGCGCCTTGCTTGTAGGTCACAGGCTCGTTCCAGATATCCATGCCCCACTCGTTCGACGGGATATAGAAGTTGCCGGTGTTCTGGCTATAGGACACCGGGTTCCAGTTTTTGCCGCCAAGGAAACCGGGCACGGCAAAGACAGTCTCTCCCTTCGCGCCATCAGCAGCAGCCGCCGGATCGCCGGGACGGTTGTCTTCGTTAAAGATCGGGCGGCCTGTGTCGTCGATGCCGGATGCCCAGCTGATCTGCGTCACGAACGGATCGGCAGAGACAAACGCACCATCCTCGCGGTTCAGCACATAAAAGAACCCGTTCCGGTCGGCAGAGCCAAAGCGCTTGTTCCCCTCGCGGTCGGTATAGGCGACGACTTCGTTCACGCCGTCATAATCCCAGCCTTCGCGCGGCGTGGTCTGATAGTGCCACTTGATCTCTCCGGTGGCCGGATCGATGCCAACGCGGGACGCCGCATAAAGGTTATCGCCGGTGTTGCCTTCGGTCGGCGCACCTGCACCGCGCAGGTGGCTGTTCCAAGGCGACGGGTTGCCCGCGCCAAAGACCAGCGTGTCGGTGTCAATATCATACGATCCGCCAAGCCATGTGGCCCCGCCGCCGGTCTTCCACATATCGCCGGGCCAAGTCGCGTTCAGCTCTCCGGTCATGGTGGACTCTTCGCCGTTCAGCGTGCCCATGTGACCCTCAATCATGGGACGGGTCCAGACGATCTCTCCGGTCTCGGCGTTGCGCGCCTGCACTTCGCCGACGATGCCGAATTCACCGCCCGAATTACCGGTGATGACCAGACCGTTCACGATGATCGGGGCGGCGGTATAGGAATAGCCGGCCTTATAATCTGCGATCTTTTGGTTCCAGACCACGTCGCCCGTCTTGCGGTTCAGCGCGACCATGCGCGCATCCAGCGTGCCGAAAAAGATGTTGTCGCCGTAAATCGCCGCACCGCGGTTCACCACGTCACAGCAGGGCAGAATGCCCTCTGGCAGGCGGGCATCATATTGCCAGACTTCCTTGCCGGTCTTCAGATCGACCGCATAAATGCGGCTATACGATCCGGTGATATACATCATGCCGTCGTAAACGATCGGCTGGGTTTCCTGGCCCCGCTGCTTTTCCCCGCCGAGCGAGAATGCCCAAGCCGGCACCAGATTGGCGACGTTTTCCTTGTTCAGCGTCTCCAGCGGCGAATAGCGCTGCAATGTGCGCCCCATCCCGTTGGTGACGACCTGCGTGGTGATCGTGGCGTCGTTGGCGATGTCCTCTTCGGTCACCTGCGCTTGCGCCATCGTGCCGGCCATGATCATGGCCGTTGCGGCGGTAATGAACCTATTCATCCGCTTGTCCTCCCTGTTGATGTGTCGCGTCACTCCCCGGCCTTTGCCGCGCCGGTGACGCAGGGTAAGACCTAAGGCTTACTATCCGCGCGATCATGCTGCGGCGAAATGACACCATGGTCGTAGTCGCGCAGCCATTGCGTCGCTGGCCCGCGTAAACCACTCCTTTGGTCTTATTCCCCGCAGCGAATGACCCTATAAGCTGGGCTCAAATAAGGGGGATCCACACGTGAAATTTTATACAGCAGTCGCAATGGCCGCATGGGCCGCAACCGCAAGCATGGCAGCGGCCCAAGACGCCACGATTCGCGCCGCCGTGCAGGAATCGGGCACGGTGAATTGGGAACTCGACACGATCAAGCACTACGGGCTTGATACCGAAAACGGCTTCACCCTCGACGTGCAGGGCATGGCTGGCGGCGACGCTGCGCAGATTGCGTTCCAAGGCGGCGCGGTCGATATGATCGTCAGCGACTGGATCTGGGTCGCCCGCCAACGCGCGGCTGGCGAAGATTTCATCTTCATTCCCTATTCCCGCGCCGTCGGCGGCATGTTGGTGCCAGAAGGCAGCACCGCCCAGACGCTAGAGGACATGAAGGGTAAAAAAGTCGGCATCGCCGGGGGCCAGCTGGACAAAAGCTGGATCATCCTGCGCGCCTATGCCCAGCAGGAATACGGCTTTGATCTGGCGGCAGAAACCGAACAAGTCTTCGGCGCGCCGCCTCTGATCATGAACGCAGGCACCACGGGTGAAGTCGACGGCGCCATCAACTTTTGGCACTTCATCGCCAAGATGAAGGCCGCCGGCATGCGCGAGCTGATCTCTGTCGATACCGCCGCCGCCGCCCTGGGCCTAGACCCCGCAACGCCGCTGCTGGGCTACGTCATGCGCGGCGACATGCTGCGCGATCATCCCGAATTGGTCGCTGGCATGGCAAAGGCCAGCATCGCGGCGAAAGCCAAACTCGCCAGCGACCCCGCAGCATGGGACCGCTTGCGGGACCGGATGCGCGTCGATGACGACGCCCAATTCCTCGCCCTGCAAGACGGCTTTAACGCAGGCACCCCGGCGGCTGGCGCCGTCGACACCGCTGCCGCCGACAAAATGCTGCAACTGATGGCGGACCTTGGCGGCACCGAACTGGTCGGCGATGTCACCAGCCTGCCGGACGGTCTGTTCTATACCCCGCCCGCTGAATGACCAGCGCCGTTGCCACCCTTGATCTGCCGGGGTTCTCCTATGGGGGGACCCCGGTTCTTGGCCCAGTCAAGTTGGCGGTCCAAAAGGGCGAGGTTATCGCCCTCACAGGCCCCTCCGGCATCGGTAAATCCACACTCCTGCGCATCCTCGCGGGGCTGACCCCAGCCCCCGGCACGCGGGATGTGACAGCCCGCACCGCCTTTGTTTTTCAGGAACCAACCCTGCTGCGCTGGCGCACGGCCCAGCAAAACATCGAAATCGCCGCCAAAGTCACCGCGGATAAAGCCGCAGAAACCCTCGCTGACGTCGGCCTCGGCGCCTTTGTAGACCGCTACCCGGACCAGCTTTCGCTCGGCCAACAACGCCGCCTCGCACTCGCCCGCGCCTTTGCCTGCGATCCGGGGCTGATGCTGCTGGACGAACCCTTCGTCTCCCTCGACGCGAAGGCCGCGTCAGAGATGATGACTTTGTTCCAGTCCCTCGCCAGCCGCCGCGCCATGGCCACCGTCATCGTCACCCACGCCCCGGATGAAGCCCGCCGCCTCGCGACCCGCACCCTGACCCTGTCCGGCACGCCGGCGCAGATCACCGCACTCACCCCGCAGCCCGCTTAGTCCCGTTCTTCTCGTCCCAAATATACCGGGGGCGCGGGGGCTGGCCCTCACTTACCCTCTCCTAAAGGCAGGGCCGCACCCTTCTTCTGGTCAAAAATACCGCGGGGGGCGTCCCGCAGGGACGGGGGGCTGGCCCCCTTCTTTGCGGGCCTCTCACCGAAAACCGCCCCGCCCGCAGGTGTCAGTTCATCGGCGCATAGCGCCAGTTGTCCGCATCGGGCGTCACCTCTTCGGGATCATACCCCGCCGCTTGCAACCGCTGCGCAATCGGCAGCCCGGTCCCGGCCGCCGCATCAATCAGCGCCCGCCCCGCGGCTTCGTCTTGCGCCGCGCCATAGCCGCGCAGCAGCGATAGACCATAGTTAAATTGCCCGACCGGATCGCCAGCCTCGGCGGCCTTTCGATCCCATGCGGCGGCAGCGTCAGGGTCATAATCCCCGCCGAAACCGTTGTTATCCAGGTAACTCATCCAGGTCATCGCCCCAGTATAACCGTCATCCGCGCAGGCCCCAAAGGTCTGCCGCGCCGCGCCATGGCGGCCTGATTTCGTCATCAGATAGCCCGCCGCGCAGTTCGTCATTGTGGTGCGTCCGGCGGCGATATCCTCTAGCACCTTGTTCATCGTCAACTCTTCGGGGTTCGTCGTGCCAAAGTCTTCGGGCACGGCAGGGCCCGCAAACGCCAGCCCCGGCAGTATCGCAATCGCAAGTATGAACCGCATCGCTTATCCCTTCTTGGTCATCATCCCGCGCGCCGGATCATACCCGCGCAGCGCAGCCGTCATGAACACCGCCAGCGCCAAAACCGTCCATCCCAGCGCGGGCGCATTGAACTGGGCGTAAAGCGCAAAGCGCACCAGCTCTACCCCGTGGGTGAACGGGTTCACCGCACACAGCCTATACAGCAATTGCGACGATTCCGCCATTTTCCACAGCGGGTACAGCGCGCTGGACAGGAAAAACATCGGGAAGATGACGAAATTCATCACCCCCGCGAAATTCTCTAACTGTTTGATCAGGCTTGATAACGCCAGCCCCAAGGCCCCCAGCATCAGCGCGGTGATCGCCAGCGCAGGCAAGGCCGCGACATAGCCCCAAGGCTTTAACGTGATCCCGAACAGCGCCGCGATCCCCAAAAACGCATAGACCTGCAGGACCGACATCGCCGCCCCCGCGACCAGCTTGGCCGACAGGATAAACCAGCGGGGCAGGGGCGCGGTCAGCAGCAGGCGCATCGACCCCATCTCTCGGTCATAGACCAAGGACAGCGACGACTGCATGCCGTTGAACAGCAGGATCATCCCGCACAATCCCGGCACGATATAGGTCTCGTAACTGATATAGGTCGTGTAGGGCGGGATGATCGCCAGCCCCAGCGCCGCGCGAAAACCTGCGGCAAAGACCAGCAGCCAGATCAGGGGCCGCACTAGCGCCGCCACAAACCGCGCCCGCTGCTGGACAAAGCGCAGCGCCTCGCGCGCCATAATCGCACGCAGGGCGATCCACCAGATCACGCCGCGACCTGTGTCATGATCAAAAACACATCGCGCAGATCCGTATCTTGGGTCAAATCAGCACATGTTTCATCCGCTAAAATCCGCCCTTGATGCAGGATCAGCACTTGATCGCTTGGCCAGACTTCATCCGTAAGATGGGTTGCCCAGAACACCGTCAGCCCGCGATCCGCGCACAAGCGGTGCACATGATCCACAATCCCCGCCCGCGACGCGGCATCAAGCCCCACCGTCGGCTCGTCCAGCAGCAGCACCGCCGGATCATGCATCAAGGCGCGTGCGATCTCGAGCCTGCGGCGGTGCCCGCCGTTCAGATCGCGGGCGCGTTCCCGCGCACGCGTGCCCATATCCATCACCTCTAGCACCTCATCCACCCGCCGCGCCGCCTGCGCGCCGCCAAGCCCGTGCAGGGCAGCGAAATACAAAAGGTTGCGCCGCACGCTCAGGTCTAGGTCTAGCGTGCTTTGCTGAAACACCACGCCAATTCGCGCCATTGCCCCGCGGGCGTCTGTTTCCAGATCATGCCCTGCGATTTTAATCGTCCCATCCCGCGTGGTGAACAGCCGCGTCAGCAGCGAAAACAGGGTCGATTTCCCTGCGCCGTTCGGCCCCAGCAAGGCGCAAAACCGCCCCGGAGCCACGGTAAAGCTGACGTCCCGCAGCGCCTGCTTTTCGCCATAGGCGAAACTGACGCCGCTGACGTCCAGCCCGTTCAATCCGTCACCCGCAGCGCCGCGCCCCACGGAAAGCGGCCGACCGCAATCGTGGTCTCTGCCGCCTCGTCGGCCACGTCGATCACGGTCACATCGCTGCTGACGCCGTTGGTGGTGAACAGCTTGGTTTCATCCGCGTTAAAGGCCATGTGCCAGACCCGGCGGCCCGTCAGGATATAGCGTTCGACTTCGTAGGTATCCGCGTTGATAACCGCGACATGGTTTGCCGGGCCAAGCGCGACAAATGCGGTTTTCTCATCTTCCGTCAGCACAAAGCCCACAGGCTGGATCAGCTCTGGCAGCACGCCCGGGATTTCAAACCGGATTTTTGACAGCTCTGTCTGGTCCGCCGTGTTAAACACCGTCACCGTGCCGCCGATTTCTGCGCTGACCCACAACTCTTTGCCATCCTTGACGAAATTGGCATCGCGCGGCCGGCTGTCCACCAGCGTATTGGCATAGATCGTCTGCGTTTGCGTATCGATCCAATGCGCCATATTCGTGGTCTCTGACGTTGTGATCACAGTCTTGCCGTCGGGACTGACGGCCATGCCCTCCGGCTCGATCCCGACGCTGATCTGGGCGACGACTGTGCGGCTTTCGACGTCCACCACGGTCGTGATCGCATCATCCTCGTTGGCGATATACAGGTGCTTGCCATCGGGGTGCAGCACGAACTGCTCCGGGTCCTCGCCCGACGGCAGGTCGTGCAAAATCTCTCCAGTCTCGGGGTCAATGACTTGCACCGCATTGCTGGCTGACGCGCAGACGTACACGACCGAGTAATCATGCGCAAAGGTGATCCCGCGCGGCCGCTCTCCGACGTTGATCGTGCGGGTGACCTGCAACGTGTCGGCGTCAATGACGCTGATCGTGTCGTCACGCTCGTTCGTCACCCAAATCTCGTCCGCAGCGGCGGGGGTCGCGATCAAGGCCAGCAGGGCAAGCGTTCTCATTGTCATTCTCCGAAGGCAGTGCAGGTGGATTCCGGGCGGTCGCCGCCCAGCGTGTCAAGCTCTGTGACAGGGTGCAAAAACCCCTCTAGCGGGGCCGTCGCGACGACGGCGCGCGCATCGACCAGCGGGATTGGTTGGCGCAATTGCCCGTTCCACGCGCGGAATGACAAGGCGCGCCCCTTAAAGCCCGCCAGCGTGAATTCCGGCCCCAGCAGATAGCTGCGCAAAATCTTTGGATCATTGGACCCGGTGCGCGTCACCGCTTCACCGATCGCGCGCAGGGCGGCCCAGGCGCTGTAATCCACCGGACGCATGCCGCGTCCCGCAGCGTCCCGGAACCGGCTTTGCAACTGCTGCGCGCCCCATTGTTCAACGACCGGGGACCAAGCAACAGGCGTCAGCCCTTCGGACCCGCCAACTGGGCGCGGCTCCCATGTGTTGTAATTCAAATAGCGGCCAAAATCGTGGATTTCATCCGCGACCAGCAGCATGTCAAAATCGCCCAGCTTTTGAGTAAAGCTCGGCACCTCGTCCCCTGTGGTGCGCCGGATGTCGCCGGTAAAGCCCCAAGGCGCATCGCCCCGCAAGCGCAGACCGAACTTTTCCGCACTACCCCGCAGCGCATCGGCAAAGCCCAGATCAGCGGGCGCGGGCCCCGTGACCAGCGCCACATCGGTCCAGCGTTTTGTCACCAGAAACTGCGCCAAGGCATCGGCGCGCATCGCATAGCTGGGGGCCGTATGTAGCAGGTTCACGCGGCAATCCGTCCCGCGCAGCGAATCGTCAGCGGCGGCCGCGTTGAACACCAGCGCGCCGGGCAGGGCATCTGCGATGGCCAACACCGTCGCGGCGGGGGCCTGCACGACAACCAGCCCAGAAGCGCCCGCACTAGCGGCTAGCAAATCGGCCTGCGTCGCGGCAACCACCTCTGTCAGCCCATAAGTGTGGTTCAGAAATTGACCCGTCGTCGCATTATCCGCCAGCCCCAGCTGCGCGCCTGCGATGCCAAGGTCTGCCGGATCGGGGTCAATATCGGACAAGGTGGGCGGTTTGCGATCGTCCAGCCGCAGGTATGTCACGGCCACATCGACCTGCGCCGCAGCCACGCCAGCCCAGCACATAAGACCTGTAACCAGACACCATTTCAGCATGACGCACTCCCCCTGACCCGGACCCTAGCACCGGGTTTGCGCCGCGCGGCATACGACCAAGGTCGCCCTCCCCAAAGGCATGGCACAAAGGTCCAATACCGATCAGGCGATGCTTGGGTTTAAGTCAACCGTAACGCATCTGGGAGGAGAGACCGATGACACTTCGCACACCGCGCCACGCGCTGGCCGCCGCCTTTGCCGTCATGGCTGGCACCGCTTTTGCCGCAGGCCTACCGCTTGGCATCACAGAGGTTGATAACGCCGGTCTGCCCGACGTCGGCGAAGACTGGCTGGCGGAAAATCCGTACCGCGCCGCAGACCACGACGTCTGGACCCGCGCGATCGAAGTGGGCGAAAGCGCCTATACCCAGAACTGTGCGCGCTGCCACGGTCTTGGCGCGATCTCTGGCGGGCTTGCCCCCGATCTGCGCATGTTAGAGGCGTCGGATTACGACGACGAATGGTTCGCTGAACGCTTCCAGCACGGCATGACGCAGGACGGCATCACCAAGATGCCCGCCTTCGCTGATGTGCTCAGCCAGAAAACCGCTTGGGCGATCCGCACTTACGTCGAAACGCGGCCCGACGATCAGGCCGTCATGACGGAAAGCCCGGCGCTGAAAGAATTGCGCGACGAACTGGCGCTGTGGGCCAAGGGCGAAGGCACCCCGGACGAGCCTGCGATGAAGGCAAAGCTGGACGAAATCGCGGCCCGCATCCCGACCCTGTCCAGCGCACCCATCGCTGACAGCGTGGCGTACCGCGCATCCGAACAGCTGGACGGCACACCCGCATCCTACGCCGTCGCAGCGGAAACGCTGACCGTCGGTCTGTCGGTCCACAACTGATGACAGCGCGGTCCCCCTTTGCTTTGGCCGGCTTGACCTGTCTGGCGCTGGGCTGGACCGCGCCCGCTTTTGCCGCCTGCGAAGGCTACGTGCCAGAGGCGCGGCCGCAGAACGCCAGCCGCGACATTGTCGGTCAGGATCTGGACACCATTCTGGCGCGCGACCTGATCACCTTTGCCGCCTATGAAAACTTTCCGCCTTGGTCCTATCTGCAAGACGGTCAGCCCGTCGGCGTCGATATCGAAATCGGCCAGTTGATCGCAGACACACTTGGCGTCAAAGCCCGCTTTGACCTGCTGCCCGCAGGCGAGACGGTCGAGGCGGACCTGCGCAACTATATCTGGCAGGGCCCGCCCACGGGGGGCACCGTCAATAACGTGATGTTGCATGTGCCCTATGACGTGAACTTTGCCTGCCGCGTCGATCAGGTTGTCTTTACCGGGCAATATGCCAAGGAAAGCATCGCGATCGCCTACAATAAGGCGGATTATCCTGATGATCCGCCCGTGCCTGCCTATTTTCGCTATGACACCGTCGGCGTGGAAAATGACACCATTGCGGATTTCTACCTCGCCTCTATCGGCAACGGCATGCTGATCCCCAAGATCGCCCATTACCCCACCGTCGCCCTTGCCATGCAGGGGATGGCGGATGGCGAAGTTATGGCCGTCTCAGGCCCGCGCGCACAATTGCAAGCGGGGCTGACAGAGGCTGGGGATCTGCACCAGCCCCCCTTGCCGGGGCTGTCTGTGGGCACATGGACAATCGGCCTAGCCGTGCACACCCGCTACCGCTACCTTGGCTATGCGGTCGACGATGCGATCCGCGCCGCCCTGATTGATGGCCGTATCGCGGCAATCTTTGCCGCACACGGTCTGACCTTTGACGCGCCTTTGCGCTAATACCCGGAGCATACACCATGGAACTTAAAGACGAACGCGACATCGCCGCCCCGCCTCAGGCGGTCTGGGCCGCCCTGCTGGACGCCGACGTGCTGCGCCAATGCGTGCCCGGTTGCACCGAAATGGACGGCAATGCCGATGACGGCTTTACCGCGACCGTGGTGCAAAAGGTCGGCCCGGTGAAGGCCACCTTTAAGGGTGAAGTCACCCTATCCGACATGAAGCCGCCCTATAGCCTGACCATCGCAGGTGCAGGTAAAGGCGGCCCCGCTGGTTTCGCCTCTGGCGGGGCGGACGTCGTGTTGACGCCGTCCGAGACCGGTACGCTGCTGTCCTATGACGTGAACGCCAAGGTCGGCGGCAAGATCGCCCAGCTGGGCAGCCGCTTGATCGATAGCTTTGCGTCCAAAATGGCGGACCAGTTTTTCGATGACTTCAAAAAAGTGGTCGAAGGCGGCGGCGAAGATGCGCCCGCAGCCGACGCGCCAGCAGAAGAGAAAAAAGGTTGGGTGAAACGCCTGATCGGCAGTAAAGATTAAAGAAACGCGAAGGGGAGGAAAGCGAATGAAAGTATCAATGGAGGTGAACGGCCGCGCGGTGTCTGGCGACATCGAAGGCCGGACGTTGCTGGTGGATTTCCTGCGTGAAGGTCTGCACCTGACAGGCACCCACGTGGGCTGCGACACGTCCCAGTGCGGTGCCTGCACCGTGCATGTCGACGGCGCGCAGGTGAAGGCCTGCACGATTTTCGCAGCAGAGGCCGAGGGCGCGAAGATCACAACGATCGAGGGTGTTGCGGCACCAGACGGCACGTTGTCGACGGTGCAGCAGGCATTCCAAGACTATCACGGTTTGCAGTGCGGATTCTGCACCCCGGGTATGGTCATGGCCGCGACGAGCCTGTTGAAAGACAACCCCAAGCCCACCGAGGCCGAAATCCGGCATCACCTAGACGGCAACATCTGCCGCTGCACGGGCTACCACAACATCATCAAGGCGATCATGGCGGCAAGCGGGCAAGAGATGCCAGCGCTGGCGGCAGAGTAATTTTCGGGGGGAGGACCGGGGCTCTGCCCCGGACCCCGAGGTATTTTTGACCAGAAGAAGCAGGGGGAGAGGCGGCGACGCCCGGTCCTGCGGGGAGAGGAGCTTAAGATGCCCAAGGACAGTGGAATTGGCGCGAGCAGCAAGCGGCGCGAGGACGTGCGGTTTCTGACCGGCACGGGGAATTATACCGACGACATCAATATTTACGGCCAGCTGCATGTGCATTTCTTGCGTGCGGATGTGGCCCATGCGGTGCTGAACGGGGTTGATACCTCGGCAGCCGAAGGCATGCCGGGCGTGCAGCGCATCTTTACCGGCGCGGACTTTGAGGCGGTGGGGTCGATCCCCTGCGGTTGGCTGATCACGGACCGCCATGGCGATCCGATGCAAGAGCCGCGCCACCCGGTGCTGGCCCATGGCAAAATCCGCCATGTCGGCGAGCCGATTTGCGCAGTCGTCGCAGACACACTGGCGCAGGCACGCGATGCGGCCGAGGCCATCGTGCTGGATTACGATGCGCTGCCAGCCGTCATTGATATGAAGGACGCGATTGGCGCGGATGCGCCAAAGGTGCACGACGATCTGACCGGCAACCTGTGCTATGACTGGGGCTTTGTTGAGGAGAACCGTCAGGCCGTGGATGACGCGATTAAGGGCGCGGCGCATGTCACCACGCTAGAGCTGGTGAACAACCGCCTGATCGCCAACCCGATGGAGCCGCGGGTCGCAGTAGGCGAGTATAACCGCGCTGACGATTTCCACACGCTGCACACGACCTCGCAGAACCCGCATGTGATCCGTCTGTTGATGGGCGCATTCGTGCTGGGCATCCCAGAGCATAAGCTGCGGGTCGTGGCCCCTGACGTGGGCGGCGGCTTTGGCACCAAAATCTTCCACTATCAAGAAGAGGCCTTTGTCACCTTTGCTGCCAAGGCGCTGAACCGTCCGGTCAAGTGGACCAGCACCCGGTCGGAAGCCTTTATGTCCGATGCTCATGGCCGCGATCACGTGACCAAGATCGAGCTGGCGCTGGACGCGGAGAACAACTTTGTTGCTGTGCGCACCGAGACCTATGCCAATATGGGCGCTTATCTAAGCACCTTTGCGTCCTGCACGCCGACTTGGCTGCACGGCACGCTGATGGCGGGCAACTATAAAACGCCGCATATCTATGTGAACGTGAAGGCCGTGTTTACCAATACCGTGCCTGTCGACGCGTATCGCGGTGCGGGCCGGCCAGAAGCGACGTTCCAGCTGGAGCGGGTCATCGATATGGCCGCGCACGAGCTTGGCGTTGATCCGATTGCCCTGCGCCGTCAGAACTTTATCACCGAGTTCCCCTATGCCACGCCTGTGGCGGTGGAATATGACACCGGCGATTATCATGCCACGATGGACAAGCTGATCGACATTGCGGACTTTGCGGGCTTTGACGCGCGCCGCGCCGAAAGCGAAGCCAAAGGCAAGCTGCGCGGTCTGGGCGTGAACTGCTATATCGAGGCTTGCGGCATCGCGCCGTCGAACCTTGTGGGGCAGCTTGGCGCACGGGCGGGTCTGTATGACGCAGCCACGGTGCGGGTGAATGCGACGGGGTCCATTTCTGTGATGGTCGGCGCGCATAGCCACGGGCAGGGCCACGAGACGTCGTTCCCGCAGGTGATTTCCGAGATGATCGGCATCCCCGAGGATCAAATCGACATCGTGCATGGCGATACATCAAAGATCCCGTTTGGCATGGGGACCTATGGGTCGCGGTCCTTGGCGGTTTGCGGATCGGCGATGGTCCGCGCGGCTGAAAAGGTGATCAACAAGGCCAAGAAGATCGCGGCCCACCTGATGGAAGCCTCTGAGGGTGATATCGAGCTGAAGGACGGACGGTTCAGCGTCGCGGGCACGGATAAATCCGTGGCTTGGGGCGATGTAACCTTGGCCGCTTACGTGCCACACAACTATCCGCTGACGGATATCGAGCCAGGGCTAGAGGAGACGGCGTTTTACGATCCGGCGAACTTTACCTACCCGTCGGGCGCGTATTCCTGCGAGGTCGAGCTGGACCCCGAAACGGGCCATGTGAAGATCGAGCGTTTCTGCGCCGCGGATGACTTTGGCAATATCATCAACCCGATGATCGTGTCAGGCCAAGTCCACGGCGGCATCGCCCAAGGCATCGGCCAAGCCATGATGGAAGGCTGCGCCTATGACAGCGACGGCCAGCTGCTGAGCGCGTCCTATATGGACTATGCGATGCCGCGGGCAGGGGATGTGCCGTTCTATACGGTCGATCATTCCTGCCAGACGCCGTGCACGCATAATCCGCTAGGTGTGAAAGGCTGCGGCGAGGCAGGGGCGATTGGATCGCCGCCTAGCCTGGTCAACGCGGTGCTGGATGCCATTAACTCTGGTCCCGGCAAGAAGGTGGCGCATATCAACATGCCGCTGACGCCGAGCCGTGTTTGGGCTGCGATGCAGTAAGGATGAGAGGGTGTTCGGGGCGCTGCCCCGGACCCCGAGGTATTTTTAACCAGAAGAAGGGGGGACCCGGGTTTTGGTTCACAGGATAAGGATGAGACATCATGTATGCATTCGAGATTGAACGGCCGACGACGCTTGATGCGGCCAAGGCGGCGATTGCGGACGGCGGACAGGCATTGTCCGGCGGGCAGACGCTGATCCCGACGCTGAAGGCGCGGCTGGCGGACCCAGAGAAGCTGGTGAGCCTGCACAATATTCCAGAGTTGAAGGGGATCAGCACCGACGGCGATGGGCGGATCTGTATCAAGGGCGCGACGGTGCACCGGGCAGTGGCAGACGGCGCGTCCGGCTATCCGGCGCTGGCGTCGCTGGCAGCCCGTATTGGTGATCCGGCGGTGCGCACGCGCGGCACCATTGGCGGATCGCTTGCCAATAACGACCCTTCGGCGTGCTATCCGGCGGGTGTACTTGCCTCTGGTGCGGTGATCGTGACCGACCGGCGCGAGATTGCGGCGGATGACTATTTCCTAGGCATGTTCGACACCGCGCTGGACGAGGGCGAGATCATCATCGAGGTGAAGTTCCCGGTCCCGCAAGTGGCCTGCTATGAGAAGTTCATCCAGCCCGCGTCCCGCTTTCCGCTTGTTGCGGTCTTTGTCGCCAAGTTTGCAGACGGCGTACGGGTGGCGATCACGGGTGCGTCAGGCGAAGGCGTGTTCCGCTGGACCGCAGCGGAAGAGGCGCTGAGCGCGAACTTTACGCCAGAGGCGCTGGACGGCATCGCCATGGACTCCAGCCCGATGATTGCCGACTTGCATGGTGACAAGGCCTACCGCGCGCATTTGTGCAGCGTGATGGCAAAGCGGGCGGTGAAAAACGCGAAGTAAGCTTAGCGTTAGACGGTAAAAAGCCCCCGGTGCCCACCCGCACCGGGGGCTTTTTTATGCGCGGCTGAGGTTGCCGTCCATGTCGACCAAACGCGCCTCTGTGCCGGGCAACTGGGCGAGGGTTTGGGTAATCGCCGCGCGGTCCATCAGGCAGAACGCAGTCGATAGCGCGTCGGCCAGCGCGGCGCTGGGCGCGGTGACGCTGGCGGTGGACCACAGCGGCGGATGGCCTGCGGGGGACAGGATGTGGGGCGTATTCCCGGCCATGATTGCAGCGGGGCTGGATGTCGCGACGGCTTGGCCGGTCAGCGCCAGTTGCGCGATTTGGCCTGCTGCGGGATCGGCGATGCCGATGTGCCATGGGCCGCCCAAGGCGCGGTATTCGCCGATGTTGATCAGAGCGTGGGTGAAGCCTGCGGCGGCGAGTTCGGCCGTGATGATATCGGTGGCGAAGCCTTGGGCGATGCCGTTGAAGGTGAGCGCTTGATGAGGGGCAAGGGTGATACGGTCAGGCGAGAGCGTCACGCGGTCCCAGCCGATCAAGGCGCGGGCGGCGCGGGGATCAGTGCCTGTGGCCAAGGCGGTCCATAGGGGCTGTACGGTCGGATCAAAGCGGCGGCCGGTCAGCGCGTGGACCCGGCTGATGATCTGGCACAGGGCTGTGAAATCAGCGGGCGGCGCGGGCAGGATGCCCTGTGTGTTTAGCTGCGTCAGGGCGGACGGCGTGTAAAGGCTGAACAGCCCTTCGATCCGGGCCAAGGTCTGGCGCACCCCTGCAAGGGCGTCCTGCGACCCGCGTCCCGTCAGCGTGATCGACACATCGGCCCCAAGGGCGGTCCCTTGCCAGCTTGAGGCGCGCGCGCCGCGCGGTATCGCAAGGGCGGCAGCGGTCAGGGTCAGGAAACGGCGGCGCTTCATGCGGCTTTCCTTTTGCCGCGGGCCGCAAGGATCAGCGGCACGCATTGCGCGGGGTCGTCGTGGATCGTGACGCAGTCAAGGCATTGGAAGCATTCGTCGTATTGGATTTCGCCCGTCTGTTTGATCGCGCCGTATTTGCATTTCACCTTGCACAGTTGGCAGGGCGACCCGCAGTCCGCGCGGCGCGGAATCCAGCTGCGTGTGCGGATCATGCCGCCGATCGCCATGAACGCGCCCAGCGGGCAAACGTAGCGGCAAAAGCCCTTGAACGTCACCATGCCAAGGATCAGCCAGAAGGCGGCATAGAGGACGTAGTACCAATCGCGCACGAAAAACACGGTGATGGCGGTTTTGAACGGCTCGATTTCCGCCACCTTGTCGGTGCTGTCTGGCGCGATGAAAATGGTCGCGATCAGGCCAGCGAGCAGGACGTATTTGATCCATTTCAGGCGCTGATCCCATGCGCGCGATACCTCCCACTGGGGCAGGCGCAGCAGGCGGCCAAGGTGGTGGGCGAACTCTTGGAGTGCGCCAAAGGGGCAAAGCCAGCCGCAGAACAGGCCGCGGCCCCAGAGCACGAAACCAAGGATCGCGACGATCCAGACCAGCGTACCGAAGGGGTCGTAAGCGAGGAAGTTGAATGACCCGCCAAGGACGCCGGTGCGAATGACGCCAAGGACGGTGACGATGCTGAGCTGGCCTTGGCCCCACCAGCCGATAAAGCCCAGCACGAAGGCAAGGATGCCAAGGCGCACGGGGGTAAAGGCGGCCCATGCGGCAAAGCGTTTTTGACCGGGGCCAAGGATCAACAAAAGCCCAGCAAGGAAGACGCCGAGAACGATCAGATCGCTTTGGCGGTTGCGGATGGCCCCGGCAAAGGCGCTTTCGGGGACCTGTTCCACCGGGCGCAGATAAAAGCGGTCCGGGGTGACGTGGGTCGCGGCAAGGGTGGCTTGGCCGATCTGCGGCATGAACTGGCCGTGTTCGCGGATCGCTTGGACGTTCAGGGTCCATTCGCGGGTCGGATCAAAGCCAAGACGGCGGTCTGTGCGCAGGATGATCGCCGTGCCGGTCGGCGCTTGCGGCGACAGGGTGACGAACAGATCGGCGTCGCGCAGGGCGATGGGCAGACCGTCTTGCTCTGCCGACAGCCAGTCAGGGGATGTGTTGCGGATGAAATCGGGTGACACAAGGCCGTGGCGACCCGCGTCGATCAGTAGGATCGGCTCGTCCGTGGATGATATGCGCTGGAACGCCTGCAATTCGCGCAGGGTCTGCGGGCCAAGGGCGGCGGCGGCGATGGACGGCGCGCCGATGTCGACGATGTACAGATCAAGGTAGACGCCGTCCGGATCTGCCTGTGCAACTGGGTCGTCGCTGGCGAAAATCGTGCCGTCAAAGGCGGCGTTGACGTCGCTATTCAGAACGGTTTTGCGGGTCACAAGGCCTTGGGCCATCAAGGCGTCCCAGTCCAGATCCTCTGAATAGTCGGGGTTCGGATAGGCGGGCGGGGCGCTGGCGACACCTTGCATCTTTTCGCGGGCCACGGCGCGGGTGGCGGCCAGGATGCTTTCGTGGGCGATGCGGATGCTGGCCGTCGCCTTGGTCACGCCGTCCAGATAGACAAGGGCCGAGCCATCCCCCGCGCCGCCGTAGGGCGTGCCGACGACAAGGCTTTGGTTGATTGATAGCCCGCGATACTGTTCGAAGAATTTGCGCAAAGGGGCCTCGCCCAGACCAGAGACGAAGATCGGCTCGTTATGGGAAATCAGGCGCACGTCGATGAAGGTGCCGTTCAGGTCCAGCATGACGAAGATGTTGATGGGCGCGCCGGAAAAGCCGGGCAGGGGTGCCATCTCCTCTGTCTCGAACACGTAGCCGGCAAGGGCACCGCCAGAGTTCAGCAGCTCCCACACGCCTTTGTCGTTGATCGGCTCGCCGATGGAAAAGGGCGGTGTGACGAAGGGGGTCAGGTCTGCCTTGGTCAGTTGGGCATGGGCGGTTCGCGGGCTGGCCAGCAGGGCCAGACAGATCAGCAGACACGAGACTAAGAAACGATTGGCTCCACCCATGCGGGCAGATTAGGAACAAGTCACCTGCCGCGACATAGGACCAAAGTCGCGGCGACGGCAGGCGGCGTTGACCATGCGCGCAAGGGGCCGCAGGGTGGGGGCAAGAGGGGCGTTTATGCAATCAAAACTGACATCAAGCGCGATCACTCTGGCATCTTTGGCCGCGCTGATTGTGCTGTGGGCCGTGGCGGCGTGGTGGATTGAGACGCCGCGCACCTTTCCCGGGCCGGGGCAGGTTGGCGCGATCATGGTGCAAGAGGCGTTGAACGGCAAACTGGCCCATCATCTGGTCCCGACGCTGGTGCGCGTTGCGCTGGCGTTTGGCATTTCCATGGGGATCGGCGTGGCGCTGGGCGTGATGCTGGGGACGATGCCGCGGCTGAACCGCTGGCTTGATCCTTGGGTTGTCGTCGCGCTGAACATCCCGGCGCTGGTCGTGATCGTGATGTGCTATCTGTGGATCGGTTTGAACGAGACGGCTGCCATTGTGGCCGTCAGCTTTAACAAGACCGCAACGGTGATTGTCACGGTGCGCGAAGGCGCGCGGGCGCTGGACCGGCCGCTGCGGGATATGGCGCAGGTTTACAAACTGTCGCGGCTGGACCGCTTGCGTCATGTCGTGATCCCGCAGCTTGCCCCATACCTGTCATCGGCGGCGCGCAACGGTTTGGCGATCATCTGGAAGCTGGTGCTTGTGGTGGAATTTCTGGGCCGTCCCGACGGGATCGGCTTTCAGATTCACCTGTATTTTCAACTGTTCGAGGTGCCTTACGTCATGGCCTATGCCCTGTCGTTCATCGTCGTCATGCTGGGAATCGAATACGGCATCATGCAACGGCTCGAGGCGCGGGCGACGCGGTGGAGGCAGCCGGTCCAGACGCGCTATTTTACATAATATGTATTGCATGCGAAACAGTTGTACGCGCAAAGTTAGAATGTCTCACATCTGCAAAGTAGAAGTGTCACACTTCCCTCTTGATCAAGCAGGATTGGAGTGTGGCCGTGGGATTGATGATCATGAGCGAGCGCGAACTGAACCGCATTGAAGTACTGAGCCAAGTGACACGCGGCGTGATGACGGCCGTGACAGCAGCCAACGTGCTGGGATTGAGCCGGCGACAGGTCCATAGGTTGCTGAAGGATTTTCAGACTGGAGGTCCTGGTGCCATCCGGCACAAGGCGCGTGGTCGTCAATCCAACAATTGGATTGACCCAGCGGTGCGTGAGTTCGCCGTGACGTTGGTCAGGGAGAAGTATAGCGATTTTG
>NZ_FOTF01000009.1 GCF_900114485.1 Loktanella salsilacus
AATCGCTATACTTCTCCCTGACCAACGTCACGGCGAACTCACGCACCGCTGGGTCAATCCAATTGTTGGATTGACGACCACGCGCCTTGTGCCGGATGGCACCAGGACCTCCAGTCTGAAAATCCTTCAGCAACCTATGGACCTGTCGCCGGCTCAATCCCAGCACGTTGGCTGCTGTCACGGCCGTCATCACGCCGCGTGTCACTTGGCTCAGTACTTCAATGCGGTTCAGTTCGCGCTCGCTCATGATCATCAATCCCACGGCCACACTCCAATCCTGCTTGATCAAGAGGGAAGTGTGACACTTCTACTTTGCAGATGTGAGACATTCTAACTTTGCGCGTACATCCGTTGGACGTATAATCAGAGTTATGTAATATAATTTGTCATGATTTTCATACCACGCTCTAAGGTACCGACCAAACCCAGCCTAATCCATGATCTTTTAAAATCCGGAATTGACATATTAGTTCTAGCATACAAGTATCCCAGTAGTGCTAGCCACTTGGCTTGCCTGCAACTGGGGGCGATGTTTTGTTGATAGATATGACCAACGCCGAAGATCAGCCAACTGCAGAGTTGACGATCCTTCAGCTGTTGGCTGGTACTGTCTTAGACGCCAACCAAAACATTACGTTTCAGATCTTTGATATTCTGCGCGATCTGATCGTCTCGGTCAGACTGCGCCCCGGACAACGGCTGTCGGAAAAGGAAATCGCGGCTGCGCTGTGCACTAGCAAAACGCCAGTGCGTGAAGCGATGATCCGGCTGGACGAGATAAAACTGGTGCGGATCGTGCCACAAAGCGGCACCTATGTGACCAAAATCTCGGTGAGCCGCTACAGAACTGCGTGCTTTATTCGACTACAGCTTGAACTTGGCGCAGTGCGCGGCGCGGCTTTGACGCCTGACCCACACCAATCCATAGCGGTTCTTGATGGCATTCTATCCCAGACGGCCAAAGCGATTGCGCAAGAAGACGACGCCGCATTTTGCACCCTTGATGACGCCTTTCACCGCCAATTATTCATCATGGCCGGCTTTAAAGACGCATGGTCGACCGCCCGGCGCACCCAATTTGACGTCAACCGGGTCCGCCACATCCGCCGTATGCAGCGGATCATCACAGGTCCAGCACAGTTAGCTGACCATCAGGCCATCGTAGATGCCATTCGCGCGCAGGATGGTGCCCGCGCCGAGGACGCCTTGCGGGCGCATATCGGCGACCTGGATCGCCAAATCAGCGCACTGGTCAGAGATGACAAGATGCGCGGCTTCATTGCCCTTGAGGACTCAATTTAAAGGCCGCGATTGGATGATCGCAATTCGGGCGGTTTCGCAGGCCTAAAACCAAATTTTGCAATTATTCTTTGGGAGGAGAAACAATGCAATTTAGAACAATGGCAACCGCCGCGCTGGCGACCTCGGCGCTGACAGCGATGGGCCCCGCTTGGGCTCAGGACAGCTTTCGGATCGTGGATGAACCGCTCGACCTGACCATCCACATGCACTGGGACCGCGCGCAAGGCTACCGCGAGGATTATCCGGTCGAGCTGAAAGCGCGCGAGCTGACGGGCATTAACCTGATCGATACCACGTCTGGCAAGAATACGACGGACACTGCCGAAGCGATGAACCTGTTGCTGGCCGAAGGCGACATGCCCGATATCGTCGGCAGCCAGTTGATCAAACAGCCGGTGAACGAATTCGGACCACAAGGGGCATTTGTGCCGCTGAACGATCTGATCGACGAATATGCCCCCAATATCACAGCCTTCTTTGACGCCCGGCCAGAGCTGCGTCAGGCGATTTAGGCCTATGACGGCAATATGTATTACATCCCCTATCTGCCTGACGGCAAATATGGTCGCGCCTATTTCGTGCGGCAGGACTGGCTGGATCAGCTGGGGCTGGACCAACCGGACGACGTGGACGCGCTGCACGACGTGCTGCTTGCGTTTCGCGATCAGGACCCCAATGGCAACGGCCTTAAGGACGAAATCCCGTTCTTTGTGCGCGATTGGGAGGAGGTCATTCGCCTTGTCACCCTGTGGGATGGCCGCTCTTCCGGGTCAGACACGCCACATGATTTTCTTGTCACCGATGCGGGCGAAATCGCGCATCCTTACGCGCAGGACACCTATCGTATCGGCCTATCGCATGTCGCCGACTGGTATGCTGAGGGACTCATCGACAACGAAGTGTTCACGCGCGGCGTCTCTGCGCGGGACTACCTTTTGTCAGAAAACCTTGGCGGGATGACCCACGACTGGTTCGCGTCGACCTCTGGCTACAATGCAGCCTTGATCGATAAAATCGAAGGCTTCGACTTCATCCCCTTTTTGCCGCCCGCGTCTGTCAGTGGCAAACGGATCGAGGAACACAGCCGTATACCGATCAAACCTGATGGCTGGGCCATCAGCCACACGAACCAGCACCCCATTGAGACGATCAAGTACTTCGACTTTTGGTTCACAGAAACCGGCCGCCTGCTGTCGAACTTTGGTGTCGAAGGCGAAACCTGGGACATGATTGATGGCGAGCCCGTCTTTAAGCCAGAGGTCCTGAACAGCGACCGCGCCGTCAACAGCCAACTGTGGGAAGTCGGAGCCCAGATCAAGAAGGGGTATTGGCAGGACTACCGCTATGAATGGCAATGGACGGCAGAGGCCGCCCGCAAAGGGATAGAGCTTTACGATTCTGAGGACCTATTGGTTGACCAATTCCTCGGCGTCGCTTTCAGCAAGGAAGAGCAGGAAGTCTATGATCGCTACTGGCCGTCCATTCAGACGTATATGTTGGAACGGCAGCAAGCTTGGGTGCTTGGGTCCGGCGATATCGATGCGGACTGGGATGATTACATCAGCACCCTGAATAAAATGGGCTATGACGACGTGATCGGCGTGATGAACGCCGCCTACACCCGCCAGTACGACTAATCGCAAAAGCAGTGCGGCTGTCATGGCCGCGCTGCGTCAACGATATCGCTAGAAAGGTAAGACACTTGAAGGTTCTCATTGCAGGAACCGGCTTTGCCGGCCAAGGACACGCCGATGCCTTTAGGGCTGCAGGCGCCGATGTCGTTGGCATCGTCGGACGCACGCCGCACGTCGTGCAGGATGTCGCGGCCAAAATGGGCATCCTCTTTGCTGGTTGCGATTGGCAAGAGGCGCTGGATGCCTGCAAGCCTGACATCGTATCCATCGCAACCCCCGGCGGCGCGCATTACGCGCCAATCAAACAAGCCATCGCCTTTGGCTGCCATGTTTTTTGCGACAAGCCGATGACGGATGACAGCGCCACGGCCATTGAACTGAACGCGCTTGCACAGGCCAAAGGCATCAAAACCGCCTATGCGGCTAGCTTTCGCTATGCGCCCAGCGTGCTGCACGCCAAACGGCTTGTCGCCGCCGGCGCCATTGGCGAGCCGACGGAAGTTGAGTGTATCTCTCACTTTAACCTAGAGCGCGAAATTCCCTTTGGCTGGTCACATCGCAAGAAAGACGGCGGCGGGCGGTTGAACAACAACTTCACCCATACGCTGTCGATTGTGGCCTCTGTGGTCGGCGAAAAGATCCTGAACATCATCGGCGAAGTGCGTGATGATCTGGGGCGCGCGCCCATCGTCGAAGGCGTGCATAACTTTGCCACCCGGCGCGATTTCATCCCAAAGGACCTGAACGATCCTGCGCTGAAATGGGGCATCAGCGATGTGGAATGGTCCTATACCGTGATGGCGCAACTCGAAAGCCCGCTGGCAGAAAAGCCCGTCTCGGTCCTGTTCAAGCACGGCGGTTTGGTGCCGCGCTTTCATGATGACCACATCGTATTCTACGGCACCAAAGGCGCGATCTATGTCAAGGGCCACTATGGCAGTGGCCAGTTGTCCCATTACGGCGACGATAAAACCTGGCGCGACCTGCCCCTGCCCGCTGACATCGCTGCCGCAGTTCCGGACGTCGCTGGCGAGACAGAGCAATGCTGGCACACGCTGGCACGTCTTTTCGTGCGCGATATTCGCGGCGAGGCAACAGAGCCCTACCCCACCTTCGCGGAAGGCAGCCAGTATCAGCAAATCATCGATCTGATCCGCAAGAACGACAATTGGACCGATGTGTCGGGCCTCGCCTGAAGCGCAGCAAAAAAGGTGTAAGCCATGAAAATTACTGATGCAAAAGTCTTCGTCGGCGGCCCCGGCAAGAATTACGTCACCCTGAAAATCATGACCGATCAGGGTGTCTATGGCCTTGGCGACGCGACGTTGAACAACCGCGAAACGCTGCCCGCCGCATATTTGCAGGACTATCTAATCCCGAATCTGATCGGCATGGACCCCCGCAACAGCGAGGATATCTGGCAGTTCTTTTATCGCGGCGCCTATTTCCGCCGCGGCCCCATCGCAATGGCGGCCTTTGGGGCCATCGACATCGCGCTATGGGACATAAAGGGCAAGCTTGCCAATATGCCGCTCTATCAGCTTTTTGGCGGCAAAAGCCGCGAGGGTGCGATGGTCTATGCCCATGCGACGGGCGCTGATCTAGAGGATCTGATGGACTCCATCGCCCATTATGTCTCGCTCGGATACAAGGCTGTGCGGGTGCAATGCGGCATTCCCGGCATGCCCACAGCCAGCTATGCCGTTCCTGAAACGAAGGGGCAAGGCAAACATTACGTCAGTGATTTCAGTGGCATACGGCCGAAGGTTGAAGTCTGGGACAGCGCCCGTTACATGCGCTACATGCCCGGCGCACTGATGGAAATCCGGGACAGGTTCGGCCCTGACCTGCACATCCTGCACGACGTGCACCACCGCCTGACCCCGCGCGAAGCCGCGCAATTTGCCAAAGCAGTAGAGCCAGCAAACCTGTTCTGGCTCGAAGATCCCACCCCCGCCGAGGATCAAAACGCGTTGAAGCTGCTGCGCCAGCATTCCACCGTGCCCATCGCCATAGGCGAGGTGTTCAACTCTGTTTACGATTGCAACCGCCTGATCGAACAAGAGCTGATCGACTATATCCGCATCGCGGTGACCTACGGAGGCGGCATCACACCGGTCAAACGCATCGTTGATCTTGCCGGACTCCATAACGTGCGCACCGGATTTCACGGCGCCCCCAGTCACTCGCCTTTATGCATGGCGGCGCAGGCGCATTTGAACGCCTGGGCCCCAAACTTTGGCATTCAGGAATATCTGGTCCTTGGGACGCCCGCCTGCGATGCCATGTTTCCATCGGACCACAAAATGGAAAACGGTATGGTCTACGTCAGTGACGCCCCCGGACTTGGCGTCGATTTCGACGAAACAGAGGCCGCGCGCTACAGCTACGCCCCCGGCAGCCACCCCATTGTACGGCTCGAAGATGGGACGATGTGGAACTACTGAACCGCAGGTGGCACCATCGGCCCACCTGCGGCGGATACCGCTATGTCAGCGCTGGCAGCTGCGCCCTTAAGTAGTCGAAATGCCGCGCCGCCGTGCCGCGATCCCGCCGAAGGCCAGATCATAGGCCGTGCGCCCGTAAAAGCGCGCCGTTTTGTTGTCGATCGGTACAATCGCCGGGTCCTTTAGGCAGGCCAGCGCCGTTGCATAGGGCGAATGGCAATGCATCACGACCCGCGCCTCTGGCAGGCGGCGGTGGATCGTGCCGTGGATGCACCAAGCCGACGCATCGGGCGCATTTGGCCCTGATGCTGCGGCCGCGAACCTGCCTTAATTGACCCGCGCACGATAGGTCGACCGCATTTCGCCCCGGTCGGTGTAACAGCCGCGCAGATAACGCGATCCGCTACCGGCCGAATAGGCGCTGCGGCCATGCACGATATGGTGGTTGTCAAAGACCATACATTCGCCCTCCTTCATCAGGAAACGCATCATATAGCGATCTTCTTGTGCCATTCGGCCAAAGCGGCAGAACGCGGGGTAGTAGGCGTCCAGCATGGTCTGATCCAGATCGAAAATATCCGCCATGTGCTGGCTGATGGTCAGGCCCGTCACGTCGCCTCGCGCGTCAAGCGCGATCACGTTCTGACGCGACCGCATATCGTAGGTGCCGTGTTCGCAATAGAACGGGATCGCGACCTCTGACAGCAGGCGGAAACCTTCGGGATCGCGCTCGCGAAAGGCATTCGCAACGGCAACGCCGTCGCTATCGATGCTTTGTCCGCCAGCGACGGAATTTGCGCGGCAATACAGAAACTGGACGCCGGGGCGTGCTCTTCGGCGCTGGATGTGACCACCTAGATTGACGCGCTGTCGGCGATCAAAAAGGCCATTCAGGACACCGGCGTCGCCGCGCTTTACATCACCCACGACCTAGCCACCGTCAAAGCCATCGCCGACTAAATCGCCGCCATGCACCGCGGCAAAGTCGTCCGATACGGCCCCAAATCACGGTCCTCGCGCCGCCCTTCGACGACTACACAGACCTCCTCCTCGCCTCTGTGCCCGCGGTGAAAGTCGGATGGCTCGAAAACGTCATCGCATCCCGCAAGATTGAGAGCGCGGGCAGGTAGCGGGGGACCAAAAGCCACCAATGGATACTGCCCCATTGGGCCAAATGCGGTTGCTTTACTGACATTTCGAACTGCCGCACCTTGGGCGCAATAGCGATCAGAGCCTCAGATAAGGATACATACCGGATGAAAATCGGCTTCATTGGTCTTGGTAACGTGGGCGGTAAACTTGCAGGCAGTTTGCTGCGCAACAAATTCGACCTGACCGTGCATGACCTGAACCCCGCCCTTGTCGCGACTTTTGTCGTCCGCGGGGCCCATGCGGCCACAAGCCCGCTGCAGATGATGCAGGACTGTGACGCGGTCATTACCTGCCTGCCTTCCCCCGCCGCCTCTGCCGCCGTGGTCGAGAAAATGTTGCCTGCCATCACCGCCGATAAAATCTGGATGGAGATGTCGACGACGGACGAAAGCGAGGTCAAACGCCTGGCCGCTTTGGTCAAGGCGGCGGGCGGCGCGGCGATGGAATGCCCGGTGTCGGGTGGTTGCCACCGGGCGGATACGGGCAATATTTCAATCTTTGCGGGCTGTGACCGCGCCACGTTTGAACGGATGCTGCCAACGTTGACGACGCTGGGCCGCCGCGTGCTGCACACCGGCGATATCGGCACCGCGTCGATCCTGAAGGTCATGACGAACTATCTAGCGACCGCCAATCTGCTGACCTGCTGCGAGGCGCTGGTCACGATGAAGGCCGCCGGTCTGGATATGAATACGACCTATGAGGCGATGAAGATTTCCTCTGGCACGTCTTTTGTGCACGAGACTGAAAGCCAGTTGATCCTGAACGGGTCGCGCGATGTGTCGTTCACCATGGACCTTGTGAAAAAGGATATAGGCCTGTTCCAGAAGATCGCCGATCAAGCTGGCGTGCCGTTGGAAATCAGCCCGCTCCTGGTCGAAATCTTTAACGACGGCATCGCTCGTTTCGGTGAACGAGAGTTGTCGCCCAACATCATCCGCCGTCTGGAAGAGGCGACCGGTCTCGATATCCGCGCCCCCGGTTTCCCAGCAGAGCTGACCGATGATGAGCCCGAAGAACAAGGCTATGAGGTCATCCCGACCGGCCTGACCGCCCCGGCGGGTGCGGCAAAGCCTGTTCCGGCTGAATAGACCGGACATCTGAAACGGATAAGGGCCGCCAGCATATCGCTGGCGGCCCTTTTCATGCGCTAAGCATAACGTCAGAGCGCGAAGGGCGGGCGCACTTTGATTTCCAGATAATCGTCTAGCCCGAATTTTCCGCCTTCGCGGCCATTGCCGGACTGTTTGAACCCGCCAAACGGGGAGCCATAGCCAGAGGCGCGGCCATTGATGTGGATGCCGCCTGCCCGCAGGCGCCGCGCGACGCGCAGTGCGCGCGCTTCGTTGCCCGTCCACAGGTATGCATCAAGGCCGTACTCTGTGTCATTGGCTAAGGCGATCGCCTCTTCCTCGGTAGCGAAGGGCGCAATAATCAGGACAGGGCCAAAGATTTCCTTGCGCCAAACCGTCATGTCGGGCGTCACGTCACAGAACACGGTTGGCCGTGCGAACCAACCGGTCTGAAGCGCTGGCGGCAGGTTGTCCGGGCGACCAAGGCCGCCTGCCAAAAGGCGCGAGCCTTCATTGATGCCGGTCCCGATCATCTCTTGCACGCGTTCATACTGGATCTGGTCGAACAACGGGCCGATGTGATCGCCCTTTAGCGCCGGATCGCCGACGGCTTGCGCATCTGCGGCCGCACGGGCGATGGACAGCGCCCGATCATAGACGCTGCGTTCAACCAGCATCTTGGTCGGTGCGTTGCAGGACTGGCCGGTGTTATAAAAACATTCCGCCACACCGCCCGCGACGGCAGCCGCGACATCGGCGTCGGCAAAGATCACGTTGGGGGATTTGCCGCCCAGTTCCAGCGTCACGCGCTTGATCGTTGCTGCCGCATCCACCGACACCGCGCTGCCTGCGCGGGTCGATCCGGTAAAGGACATCATCGCCACATCCGGATGCCGCGACAGCGCTGCCCCAACCGAAGGGCCATCGCCGTAAACCAGATTGAACACACCTGCAGGGTAGCCCGCTTCGTGGATCAGTTCGGCATAGATCTGGGCGGACAACGGCGTGTGTTCGGACGGCTTCAGCACACAGGTCGACCCTGTCGCAAGCGCCGGAATGACCTTCAGCGCGATCTGGTTGATGGGCCAGTTCCACGGCGTGATCAGGCCGCAAACGCCGATTGGCTCGCGGCTGACGATATCGCCATTGGGCAGGATTTCTTCTTCGTCATGCGCCTCGAGTGCGGCAATGAAAGCCTCCAGATGGCCAAGGCCCGCATCGGCCTGCGCGTCGCGCGACATGGTGGCAGGGGCACCCATTTCCATCGTGATCGCCGCCGCCAGATCGCCCAGGCGTGCGGGCGTCAGCTCTGCCAGCTTGCGCAGCAGGGCAAGGCGTTCGTCCTTTGTGGTCAGGGAAAACGTCTCGAACGCTGTCTTGGCGGCAGCGACGGCGCGGTCCACGTCAACGGCATTCCCAAGCGATACCGTGCCGACCCGCGCATTGGTGGACGGCGTCAGGATCGGTATGGTTTTGGGCGCGTCGGGGGCAACCCATGCGCCATTGATATAGAATTTATCAAGCGTAATCATTGTATTCCTCCACGAGGGGTCACATGAAACTGATCCATCGTCAGATGCAGTTCGGTATCGGTATAGGGCATGTTTGCAATCGCGGCGTCGTCCAGTTCCAACCCCAGACCCGGCGCTTTGGACGGGATGACATAGCCGTTGTCCCATTCAATCGTGCCTTTGACCGCGCTCATGTAAGGCCCGTCAAAGGTGCCGATGCTTTCGAGGATCAAGAAGTTCGGCGAACAGGTGGCGATCTGGATATTGGCGGCGGCGACGATGGGGCCGCAGTACAGGTGCGGCGCGATCTGGACCTGCCGGGTTTCGGCCATACCAGCGATTTTCTTCGCCTCTAGCAGGCCGCCGACGCGGCCAAGGTTCATTTGCAGGATCGACGCCGCCCCGGTTTCCAGCAGGCGGGCGAATTCGTATTTGGTGCACAATCGCTCGCCCGCCGCCACGGGGATCGAGGTAAAGGCCGCGACACTGGCCATGTCGGCGGGGCTGTCGGGGGGCACGGGTTCTTCGAACCACAGCGGATCGAAAGGTTCCAGCGCACGGGCCATCCGCTTGGCCCCCGACACGGTGAACTGACCATGCGTGCCAAGCAGCAGATCGGCGCGATCGCCAACCGCGGCGCGGATTTCGCGGCAGAACGCGACGCTTAGGCTGATATCCTCCAGCCGGGGTTGGTGGCCGTCAAAAATCGTATAGGGCCCTGCGGGGTCGAATTTCAGGGCAGTAAAGCCCTGATTGACCATATCCAGCGCCACCTGCGCTGCGATATGGGGGTCGTTGTAAGCGTTGGGCAAGGATGGGTCAGGATAGACGTCGCCGCTGGTGGGATAGATATAGGAATAGCTGCGCAGCTTGTCGTGCACGCGCCCGCCCAGCAGTTCATAGACCGGCTTATCCGCCGCCTTGCCGACGATATCCCAGCAGGCCAACTCGAGCCCGCTGAACACGCCCATCACGCTGACATCAGGGCGCTGGGTGAACCCGGCGCTATAGGCCTTGCGAAACAGCAGTTCGATGTGATGGGGATCGGCCCCTTCAAATTGCCGCGCGAACATATCCTGCGCCATCGCGCAGCAAACCTGCGGCCCAAAAGTCGCGTTGTAAATTTCGCCCACGCCAGTGATGCCGCAAGCCGTCGTCAGGCGCAAAAAGATGAAATAGCGCCCGCCATGACGCGGCGGCGGATTTCCAACGATAAACGTCTCTAACTTTTCGAGGCGCATGTGCCCCTCCTTTTGAATGGCAGCAGGTTATCCTGCATCTTGTAAAATCAGATTAGCCGCACGCATGGCGAGCATCATCGTTGGCGCATTGGTATTACCCGACGTGATGTTCGGAAAGGCCGAGGCATCGGCAACCCGCAATCCCGCCACGCCGTGCACCTGCAGGCGCGCATTCAGCACGGAGTCCGCCGCGCTTTGCCCCATCCGGCAGGTACAGGTGGGATGATACACCGTGCCTGCGCGGTTGCGAAATTCGGCCAGCAGCGCGTCGTCGTCCATGGTGTCGAACCCCTCAAGCTTGGACGCGGCCGTCACCGCTTGTAACGCCGGGGTGCGCGACAAGGCGCGAATGATCCGGCTGGCGCGGACGGCGGCGTCGCAGTCTTCGTTCGTGGATAGCGAATTGGCCTGTATTGTTGGCGCATCGCGGTAGTCGGCAGAGTTAATCTGCACCGATCCCCGGCTGGTCGGACGGCATTGCTGCGCCGACAAAAGGTAGCCCGGATCGCGGTCCACAATCACCTTTCCTGCGGGGGTTACCTCGTAAGACGCGGGGTTGCAGAACAGCTGGATGTCAGGCGCGTCAAGGTCCGCGTCCGACCGCACAAAGCCGCCGACTTGATTGACCGGCACCGCAAGCGGTCCGCGCCGCGTCATCACATACCGCGCCCCGGCAGCCATACGCCCAAGGGGGTGGCCAAGGATGTTATTCAGCGTCTTTTGCAAGGCGCGGAACTGGTAGGACACAGCCAGATGGTCCTGCAATCCCTGCCCCACCTGCGGCAGGTCGTGGCGCACTGTGATCCCTTGCGATTGCAGCAGCGCCGCTGGCCCGATGCCGGACAGTTGCAAAAGCTGCGGCGAATTGATGGCGCCCGCGCTTAGGATCACCTCTTTGCGGGCAACCACACGGTGCGTTTGGCCGCCGCGCGTATAACTCAGGCCGTCGACGCGGGTGCCAGAGAATTCCAGCTGCGTGACATGGGCGCGCGAAATAAGCGTCACATTGGGCCGCTTTAGCGCGGGGCGCAGAAACGCATCGGCCGCCGACCAGCGCATCCCGCGTTTCACATTACTGCGGTAGAAACCGACGCCGTCAGCGCCCGGGGCGTTTATGTCATCAATATTGGCAAACCCTGCCTGCTGCGCAGCCGTCAAGAAGTTGCGCGAAAACGGGTTCATCTGATCGCTCAGGTTCTGCACCCAGACTGGTCCACCCTGCCCCGGTGCATCCGACTGCGTTTCCATCCCATCATAGATGCCGCGCACAGCGTCCCAGCCCCAGCCCTGCGCGCCCGCAGCGGCCCAATCGTCGAAATCCCGCGCCTGTCCGCGCACATAGGCCATCGCGTTGATAGAGCTTGATCCGCCAATCACCTTGCCGCGCGGCCAATAGCTTTTGCGCCCGTTCAAGGCCGTGTCGGCGTCGGTGTGATAACCCCAGTTCAGCGCGGGCTTTGCGTAGTTGACGGCATAGCCGACGGGGATCTTGATCCAGAACTGGCGGTCGCTGCCGCCCGCCTCTAGCACCAGCACACGGTGCTTGCCGCTTGCGGACAGCCGGTCCGCCAGCACACAGCCTGCAGAGCCTGCGCCGACGATCACGAAATCGAACTCTTTGGCGGTCACGCCAGCCTGCCTCTTGACGGTTGAATACGTAGCACAAAGCATTCGCGCCCTCTTTGCACAAGCAACGGCTATGACCGCTAAGCCCCCATAAATTTTAGGCTTATCGCGTTGCATGATTGGCGTAAGCTGCCCAAACAGTGCGGGACAGAACATGGACACAATATGCGCAGGTTGCCTCACGTCACATGGCTCCGCTCGTTCGAGGCGGCAGCGCGACACAGCTCTTTCAGCTCTGCCGCAGAAGAGCTGAACCTGACGCCCGCCGCTGTCAGCCAACAGATCCGGCTGCTGGAACAACATCTGGACATCCAGCTATTCCGCCGCCTTGCGAAAGGGGTGGAACTGACGGACCTTGGGCTTGCCTATGCGGTTCCGGTGCGCAAATCCTTTCAGGAAATGCAGGCGGCCACCGATGGTCTGTTTCGCGACCAACAGAAATCCGTCATTCGCCTGCGCTGCTCTATTTCCTTTGCCGCGCTGATCGTCGCCCCCCGACTGCGCGATTTCTGCGCCCTGCATCCGCAGATCGAGGTTGAGCTTTCGACGACAGTTTGGGCTGACCGGATGAACGGCGCACATATCGATCTGGATATCCGCTACGGCGAAGGCGGCTGGACAGAGCGTCACATCCACCCAATGCCCGTCGATAGCGCCGTCATCGTCTGCCATCCGGACTACGCGGCGACCTTGGGCCAGACCCCAATCGAGGCGGTGCTCGCCAAGGCCGCAATTGTGCAGATTGGCGGCTCGGAAACCGACTGGGACCGCCTTTTCCAAATTTGCGGCTTTCATGGCCCGCGGCCCGCGCATTGGATCAGGGCGGATTCATCTTTGATCGCCTTGCAAATCCTGTCGGCGGGCCACGGCTGCGCCATCATCAGCAAAAGCTTTGCCCGCCGGCATTTAGAGGATGGGCGCCTTGTCGCGCCATTTGACCTGGAAATTCCGATGGGGGCGAACTTCAAATTGGTCGAACACGACGACGCGGCCGGACGCGCCGATGTGAAGACGCTTGTCGACTGGTTGCTGCGCCAGACGTTGTAAATCCGTACCTGTGCAAGGCCGCAAAGATGCTACCGGAACGCAGCAGAAAATGCCCGGATGCGCGCCGCATTGACGCCGCGAGCCGAAAGTCCGTGTCGTTCTGGGCCGCCTAAGCCCATCGCCTGCCATCCGCGATATCCGGGTAGGGTTGCGTTTGCTGCGCCGCCGTTTCGCGGCCGCTGTAGAGCAAGCTGTTTTGGGCAACGGGTCGGTCTGTTCGTGCGGTGATGGCCACACTGCCCTGCAAAGACGTCATCGGCAACGGGCCTGACTCTCACATTACTCTGGCACAACGACGCTTACGGTCGATGAAATGGGGATGTCGTCCACAGACCATTCGCTGTGATTATTGGCGTTCAACGTGACTTTGACTTGGCTTTCACCCGGCAAGAGTGCCGAAGCCGGCGGATTAAACCAATCGCTGTAAATCCGGGCGTATTTCACGTCGTTAATATAGATATGCGCATGACCTTCGTTGTCCTGCGGGTCGCGATTGATATTCGCGGGTGTGAACTGGAAATTACGCGTCAAGATTTGAACATTGTACCCACCCATAGGATCAGGAAAGACCAGATAGGTTACGGTTGGCACCGGCGCATCCTGCGACACAGCCAACGGCGGGTGCTGATGCATCGCCGCCATTTCTGCCTGTGACATCGTCATGTCAGCAGATGCTGTGACCGCAGCCGTGTCCTGCATCACCACACCTTCCGGCATGGTGATGTGCACGGTTTGCAAGATGACGGTCAGGACCACGCCAATGGCCCCGCCAATCACAATATATGCGATCTTTTCCAAGACCTAAGTCCCTTACTGACCTGGGCCAGGCATAGCGATGCGCAAAGCGTCACTGTCGATCCCAAGCGATTGGGCAGCAGCGTCAAAATCTGGCGGCATGGTGTCGCCAAGTGCGTCGCGCAGCGCCGCCTCTTCAACGCCAAGCTCTTCTGCGATGGCAGCAAAATCAGGGCCGCCGCCGCCCATGTTGGCGGCCACTTCGACTTCGCCGTGGTAGCAATCGATCATATAAGGCGCTTCATCGGCCGTCAGGTGGTAGTGATAAATACCGTCCGGGAATTCGGGCGTGACATCTACGTGGCCACTGCAGGCGTCCAGATCGTCGTTTGTGATGATAGCGCCCCCTTGCCCGTGGTTTCCGTAGACTGGGAAGCCGTCTTCGAGCACGCCGATCATCACCGAATGCTCATCCGCCTCATCAAGGGTGTCGGTGATACACACCGGAATGCCGTGATAATGATAGTCGGTGCCGCTGACCAAAGTGTGTCCGTTGCATTCATCCAAGAAGGCGACGTGGTCATGAATAACCTGATCGTCTTGGGCCACGACGGTACGTTCAAAGTTCTCGTAATCATTGAAGATTTGCGCGCCGGTAATCGCAACGCCGATGCGGCCAAGGGACGTTTCGGTCACCTCTTCTGTATACGCGGGCAAGGTCGTGATGGTCGTATCAACCGGCGTTTCTTTGAAATAGGTCGCCGACTCTTCAACGTTGAAAAATTCGGTTGGTTTGTCGGCAAAGGGTTGGTCGCTGGGGTCGGTCGGGATCAGATACTTTTCCGCAAAACCATGGCTGGGCATGCCGTTCGATTCAAAGCGAAAGGTGTTTGCATCCGCGTCGATGGTGATCGTGACGTTGTCGCTCCAATGCGCGGCCTGAACTGCTGCGGACGTATCGACAAGGCCAACGGCGGTCGTCGTGTCTTGCGCGTCCGCTGTGTCGGGCATTGTGACATTCAACGCAACGGCGGCTATGATCACGCTAAAGGCTGCGGTGGTATACAGGGTCTTATTTTTCATGTTTCAACCTTTGTTTTGCGGTTCATCGATTGCGGTGCCGCACACACGCCCACCAAAGCCGCGACGGATTGCAGTGGTCAGCTCGGCCAAGATCGCTGCAATCTGTGCACGGATGTGTTTCAAGCGTCAGCCGCTACACCCTTCAGATATCAATTGACCTATTCGCTGATCGTTAAACGGCATAGGAGGGTGTTGTCCTGCTTCAGGTTTTCGCCCCAAACCAGCTTTGCGCTGTCGTCCCACGTGACTTCGTCATAGCCGTCCTTCGGGCCGACGTCGGCGGCGGAATGGACGATTGCGGCGGGCCAATCGCTGTCATCAAAATCCGGTGCGGTCCAGTCTGCGGGAATGTCAGTAGCAACAAATTCGCAGGCCCCTTCTCCAGCAACAGGGTTCGCTTCATCGGCGCAAGACGGCTCTGCCGGCGCGAAGTGCACGACAAGGCACTTCATATCCGCGTCAGTCACGGCAAGCGTTTCGCCCGACACCGCGTCCTTGAACTGGGCAATCATGCCGCCGTCGCCCATTTGCTGGCGATCTGTGCCGATATATTCCAGACCAGTATCGTTTTCCTTAAAGTCCTTTGCCTCAATCGCGATCACTGCTGGCAAATCGACCGAGAAGGTCGCCGTTTCTTTGTTGAAAGACCGCTCTGTCGTGATCGGCACAGAGTCTTCAAGGACCACCTCGCCGTTGGCAGACATAGAGAACCAATTGTCGACCCAGACGTCGGCGGTGATGTCGCGGGTTTCGGCCTGAGCGGCGCAGGCTGTCAGGGCTGCTACTGTCGCGAATATAAAGCGCATAATGTGTCCAATCGTGTCAAAGGTATCGTGATTTAGTTCAGGAAAGTGATGGAGTCGCCGGCAAGGACATGACCCTTCAGCGCGGCCATAACATCAGTCCAACCGGTGCCGATATCGTCTTGTTCCGGCAGATCAGCCAGCGGCGCATCCAGGGCATAGACCCAGATCGTGTATTCATGCGTACCCGCACCAGATGGCGAACAGGGCGGCGTATAGCCGGTCGCGCGCAGGTCCTTATCGCTGCCCTCTACCCCCAACGACTCCGGATTGCCCCGCGCCACGCCGTCGGCACCTGCGGGAATATTCCAGACCAGCCAATAGTGGCTCGGCTCGTTTACACCGGGATAGGCACCATTCGGATAATGCTGCATGACGATGGCATAGGCCTGCGTATCTGCAGGCGCGTTTTCCCATGACAGCGGCGGCGATACACCGTCCCCGCCGCTGCGCGTGCAGCGCAGATCATCAGGCAAGGCCGCGCCGTCCACAAGCGCGGAACTGGATAAGGTGAACCTCGGCCCCTGTGGCGCAGTTGCCTCTGTGCCGGACTTTGGCGGCGGCGTTTGCTGCGCGGCGGCTGGCAATGCGGCCGTGCAGCACAGCAATGCGATGGCGAGTGCGGGAAAGCGGGTCATTCGCGGCACAGTTCCTGCGCGAACAATGCGCCGCCGTTCGTGACGGTGCGGGTCTCAAAATTGTAGCAATTCTCAGTCTCGGACGGCGCGTATTTGATGTAATAGTCGCCGCCCTGATAACTGTAGGTCATGGTCCGGGTGCCGTCGTGGTCCTGCACGAACACCAGATCGTCGACCCCGCCGCGCGGTGGCTGACCCGCCTCTGGCCCACGGCCGCCTTCTGCTGCGCCCAAGGGACGCACACGCGGCAGGGCGTCGATGTCGGGCACTTCGCCCATCAGGCACTGGATGATGTAGGGCGCGCCTTCGGACGTGTGGTAGCGATAGCCAAAGACATCGTCGGCCTGCCCGTTGCACACATCCAGAACACCTGCCGCGATAACGGTGCCGTCGGGATTGGTATCTGCGTAGATCGGAAATCCGTCAAATGCCCAGCCGATGATCGCATCCGGGCCCTTGTTCGCCATCTGGTCAATCATGCAGGTCGGTGCGGCATGATAGTGGTAATCGTCGCCGCGCCCCGCATGACCGCCGCAGGCATCAAGCTGACCCGTCGCGACGGTGTCCAGATTGGCTTGATAAGTCGCCAGATCCGCTTGCGACATCTCTCCTCCAGCCGTGTAGTCATAGATCGGCACGCCGTTCACCGCGACACCAAGGGCGGCATCGCGGGTATGCGGTTCTGTCCCGCTCACGGGCGCCAATGTGATGGGTGAGGCATAATTCACTGCAGGCACTGGCACCTGTTCGTTCGTGCCGATGATACCGGTCATCATCTCGTGGTCGGGATAGGTATCGCCTGCGATCAAAGCTTGATTGTCGGTGCAGGTCACCGTGACCACATCGTCAAAGCCCGCCTCGGCGACCGACTCCGTCACCGCCTCGCAGTGAAAGGAGTCTTCATGCGCTTGCCCTGTGGTGGCGTAAAGGCAGGCAAGCACGGCTAAGCCGGGCGGAAGAAGCAGATGACGCATGGGGATGCCTTTTATAGAATGACTGACGGTATGCGGGGTTATACGCGGCTGCTGAATTCTTCCGTCGGTTATTGAGCTATAAAAAATGACGGGGAGGGGTGCGCTTGACTGTTTTGGGCCGTTTGAGTTCCAAAAAATGCAGCCGGGGTGACCCTTTGCGAGCACCCGAAGGCCACACTTATCGCTCGACGGGAAAACGCCTGATCAAGCCTACCTCAATCAGCAGGTTCCAGACGCGGCAGCGGCGGAATCAAGGTGGAAAATCACCCAAAAAGCGCCCGGAAACGGTTCACAAACCGAACCACCCTTATCCTAGGCACACAGGTGACCCCAGAGCACTAAAACGTAAAGCGAGTGCGGCCCGGCATCGGTTTTGCAATAGGTCCACTGGTTTTAAGTGGAATACCGATTGGGTCCGCTATTTTCAGGACAGTAAACCAAAAAGTTGTTTTATCGCCGACGACACTGTCGAAACCTATCTGGCCACCGGACAGCTCGACAATTTGCTTTGAGATGACCAAGCCCAAACCTGTGCCGCCCCGTGACCGCGTATCCGCCTCTTTCGCCTGTGAGAACGGCGAGAAGATATGATCCCGGAAGGAAAGCGGGACGCCCTCTCCTTGGTTGGTTACACAGACCTTGAGGAACTCACCGTGTTCTTCAGTATGAATTTTCACTTCGGTATTGGGATATGCAAATTTCGCAGCATTGGTGAGCAGGTTTGTCATGACTTGCTGAAACCTTCTGGGATCCATTTTCCCATACAGAGGCCTGTCATTTTCATATGATTTGAACGCAACATTGAAGTTGTCGGCGGTGTTTGTATTTGCCAGCACAGCATCTTCAATCTGCGCCACTACGTCGTGGCACCCGATTGAAAGCTCCATCTGGTTTACCGAGAATTTTTCAAAGTCTAGTATGTCATTGATCAGCACATAAAGTCGGTCACCGTTTTGATGCGCGATCGACAGCAGGCGCCGAACCTTTTCGGACAGGTTTTCGCTCTTCATCGCCATGAGCAACCGAAGAGAGCCAAGCACGGATGTCAGGGGCGTCCTGAGTTCGTGACTGATTGTCGCGACAAACTCGCCTTTCATGGCGGCAAGGCGACGTTGCTCCGTCATGTCCATCACTTGGCAAAGGATATGATTGGGTTTGCCAGCGGCATCGCGGACTAAACTGACAGTCACCTGGGCCCACATCGTAGAGCCATCCCGGCGAATATAGCGCCGATCTTCAACATAATTGTCGATTTCGCCCGCAGATAATCTGGTGAATTGTTCAGAGGCCATCTGGATACTATCCGGGTGCGTAATATTTTCAGCTGGCCGGCTGATAAGCTCGTCTTCGGTATACCCAAGAGACTCGCACAATGCTTTGTTTACACGCCACCAATTGCCGTCGATCCCGAAGATAACATGCCCGATCGGAGAGTTTTCAAATGCGGAACGGAACTGCTCGTTGCTGCTACGCAAAGAGATTTCCATATTTTTGCGCTCAGTCACATCCCTCATAGAGCCAACGATTGACGTAACTCTGCCAGAGCTGTCTTTGCTGATACCCGCGACGTTTACTTGCACCCAAAGCCATCTCGCACCATCTTTTGAAAGCAGCCGATATTCGCTTGATGCCTTTTCCTGCTCTCCATCCACACAAATCCGGATCGCTTCCTCTGCGACAAATAAATCGTCCGGATGGACGCGAGAGCGCCACTCTTCCAAGGTGTCGACAGGAACGCCTTTTGGAAGTTCTAAGATCTTGCGCCACATGCCCGAAACAACAACGCGGTCTTCGATCGGGAAATACTCAAACACGCCAATCCGGGCTGAGTTTATCGCAATGTTTGCTCGCTTAAGATCTGCGCTAGAAGCCTTTTCTGCCCTCAGCACTTCCGTCAGGTTTCGTAGGATCATTGCATGCTGCAATCCGTCTTCATCTGACCAGGACGTCAAATGTATGGACAGGGGTACCTCGTCACCGGACTTCTTTCTTCCCATCATCAACTGAATGTTCGCATCAATCTCGGGCGGATGGATGTAGCTATGAAGCGCAGCAACGGATTGAACATCCAGAACGTCTGAAACCGTCTGACCGATCAAGGTTTCATCGTAGCCAAATAGTTTGTCTGCTGCCGCATTGCTATGTGAAATTCTGCCATCCGCAGCGACTGTCATCACTGGCACCCTGATGTGCCTGAACGCTTTTAGGACTGGCTCGTTGGACATTAAATTTGCTTTCACTTCAAACGCTGCTGCGTCCGCACTTACTCGCTACAGTTTTTGTCAAATAGAAGGCAGCCTAAATTCTGATTGATGTGATCCAACGGCACAACTTTCGATAGGCTATCACATGGCCCCTTCGGTTCGCCGCAAAGAAGGCTAGGTTTCGGTTAAGGCGCAATACTGACGTTGAACGTCACTGACCCACTGGCACCAGGCGGATAAGTTCCACTGCATTCCCAGCGCAAGTCGCCTGCATAGCCGGGGCTGGCTGCACCCGATATCGCGTTGACGCATGTCACCCCGTCGCCGATGTCGATTGGGCTGGGGACAGCCGTCGCAAGTACGGTATACGGCGGTGTCGCATCGTAGACGATGATGTCTGACGAGGGCAAAGTGCCGGTATTTTCCAGATAGATCCGGTATTCCAACACGTCTCCTACCCCGCCCCCGTTGGCGACACCTTCGGGGGTGCCTTGGGTGACATTGCGCACGGTCTTGGACAGCTTCAGCGCGCCTTGCGACGATTCCACCGTCACAAGGTCGGTGTTGCGATCCTCTTCGACGAGGCCAGTGCCGCCGTAGGTCGTATCCGCAACAATATCAACGCTATAGGATGCTCCTGGACCGGCGGCGGCAGAGGCTGAAACCCGCGCAACAAGGCAAAGCGTTGTCCCTGCCGAGATGGCGATCGGACCGATGATGGGCGTATCAGCCGTGCCGTCACAACCGTTATCTATAAACAACCCCGTGGCAAAGGCATCGGGGGTCGCGCTGGTCTGTGCATCAAGCGTAAAGAGCACGCTGCCGGTCGCATCTGCGATATATTCATGGCGAAGCGACACCACTTGACCGGGGCGGATTGCGGCCTGTTGGTCAAGGTTCAGCCGTGCCGCGACGATCAGGCCAAAGTTCAAATCGGCGTAGGACGTGCCTGCCGCGGGCGTGAAGGTGAACGCCCCGTCGCGCGGGTCGGCGTTCACGATAGCGGGCAGGCCGAGTGCGCTTTCCGATACGGTGCGCAGCAAGGCGTCAGGCACCACAGACACCGTGACGGTATTCGTGTAGCCATCAGGCAGGGTCAGGCTCCAGCTGCCGTCTGCCGCCACGGCGGGTGTGCCGATCACGGCGCCTGCGCTGTCTAGCACCTGAACCACGGCGCGGTCCGTGCCGACCTCTGTGCCGCCTTGGACGCCGTCAAAGGCTGTGGCCCCTGCCCCGTTGTCCAAAAACACCAGACCCGAGAGGGTTGCGCCGGTGCCGATGAACGCGACAGTGACGCTTGCCTCGTCATCGTCAGCCAAACCGTCCGATAGATCGTCAACCAAAGCGCCGACCGACGGGTCACTGTCGGGGTCGGACAACGAACTGGCGACGATTTCTGCGGTATTGGTATGCGCGCCGCTGTCCAACATGGTGACGCGAATTGTAAGCACATGGTTACTGCCAGACGGCACATCGCCAAGCGTCCAGATTCCCGTACCCGTATCATAGGTATCCCCCTGCCCCGCCGCATCGTCAGAGACATAGGCGAAACCCTTGGGCAGCAAATCACGCACCCGCACGTCGGCCGCAGTGCCCGGCCCATCATTGGACACGGTCAGGATGAAATCGATCGCCTCGCCCGCTGTCGCTTGGGTGATTGGCACGCCATCTGACGCGCGCAGCGCGCTTTTGGTCAGCGACAGGTCGGCGGCCGTCGGTGCCGTGACAAAGCCAAAGTCTTGATCAGCCGTGTCGGCCCCCGTGGTGACGGATACGCCAGTTAGCGGATTGACCGTTGATAGGGTTAGGGCAGCGGGGATGTCGGGATCTGCGGTATCCACCTCGATCCGGTAGGTCAGCGTCGCGTTGACGGTGCCAAAGACATAGCTGCCGTCAGCAATCGTTTCCGCCGCGGATACCAGCGTATCGTCGGCGGGATCAGACGGCGTCCCATTGTCGTCATATAAGTTGATAGTGATGCCCGCGGGCAGCCCGGTATCGCCAGCGTTAAGCGTGCTGGACCCGTCAGAATCCTGATAAAGTGTGCCAGAGATCGACCCGCTTTGGAAAACCGTCGACACGAACGGCCCCGGTGCGCGGCAGGATGCACCATCGTTGCCCTGATACGTCAGATTGCTGACGGTGCCCTGCACTTCGATGAAGTCGTATGTCGCGGGGCGATTGCCGTCAGACCCGACCTCGATCGCAAAGACTTGGCGGGACTGGTTATCAAAGGCGTACATGAAACCGCTGCCATCGAACCAGACCGAGTCAATATCGATCGAGAAGTATCCGGCAGCCAGCGGGACGTTGGCAATCAGATCAATGGTAATAGGTCCCGGCACGCCATTGTTCGGATCAAAGGCATAAAGATTGCGCGCGGGGTCAAAGAAATAGATCAGGCCGTCACGCGGATTATAGGCCATATCACGGCCATAGGGCGATCCTGCCGCAGCCGTCAAAACGCCCACCGCCACTGGATTTGTCGGATCGCTGATATCCAGCAGTTGATAGCGGCTGACATCGCTACCCGACATATAGATCATGATGCCGTTTGGCAGGATGTCTGAATTGGTGTCCGGCGTTTCAATGGTCAACCCAGACACATCAGCCACTTCTTGCACAGCGCCAGCCGCGTTGATCCGCATCAACGTCCGAGGGCTTTGGCGCACACCGTAGATATAGCCGTCCAGTTCATTATAGCCCCAACCGGTCACGAGGTAGTTGCCGGTATAATTTGGCGGCAAAGCGGTCTGGCTTAGCGTATAAAGGCCGCCGCTTTCGCTGACTGTCAGCTGGCTGAGTGAAGGCAAGTTAAATGCTGTCTCCGTTGCAACCATGAAAAACGTCGATGAACAGGTCAGCGGCGCCCCCGGATTGGACAGGGTCACAAGGTAATCCTCGACCTCGCCGTCTAGGTTTATTCCGGCGAAAGGATCGGCCGCACCGCCGCTGGTAGTAGACCAACGCAAGCGCGCATAGGTGGCACCGTTACCGATATCTGCAGGCACAGGAATATTCAGCACAATCTGATTGTTAAAGGTGCCGTCAGTGTCGCCTGTCCCGCCATCACGGTAATCAATCGCCACATGCTCATCAGCCTCGAACGCGCCGTTCTGATCATAGTCGATCCAAAGCTGCAGGTTCGTGATGCCGGGCACCAGCACTGGCAGCCCCAAATCGAATTGCGCACTCAGGGTCTCGTGGGTTCGCACTGTCAGCGGTACTGTCGTGCCTGCAACAATCTGCGGAAACGTCGTCGCGTCTTCGTCGTCGATGCCGTCGATATCATCGCCATCGGCGTTGGCAGAAAACTTTGTCGAGGTTTCAGTGTCCGGCTCTGCCGTACCAAGATAGATCAGCGGCACGACGACATGACGCGGATCGCCATAGCTGCCGGGCGCGTCGCCACGGTCAACCAAATCCGCAGCCGCGATGATGAAGGAGTAATCCTCAACCTCTCCGTCCAGCGTCGGGTCTGATATGCCTAGCCCAGCCTGCGATGCCCAGCGAAAGCGGCCAAAGGTCCGCGATGTGGTCGCATCATCCGGCACTGTGACGTTTATCTGGATTTGTCCGTCTCCAGCAGTCACATCATCGCCAGTTCCGTCATCGCGCAGGTCCGTCGCAAACCGTTCGACAGCCGTATTTTCAAACAACCCGTTGCCGTTGAAATCTATCCACGCCTGAAGGTATCCGTTGCCAGCGACACCTACGGTCAAGGTGACAATTGAACCTTGCGTTAATAGCGGCAGCGTCACGCCGTCCTCGTCGTCACTGCCCGTCAGGTCGTCGCCAGTGGCCGATAGGTCCGACTGGGTAAAGGCCTCTGCATCGGGTGCCGTTGTTCCCAAATAAACTGTGGGGGCTGCGACGATCGCATGCTTGGGCGCCAAATAGGTGATGGGCGCATCGCCAAAATCAAAACCAAGCGCGTAAAGCAGTGTTAGCGTGTCCGGGTTAGACTGAAGGCGGTTGGGAAACGTCTGACCTATGGGGCCAATGCCTGCAGTGGCCGTCGCCGTTAGCCCGCCATTCAAAATATCAGCAGCCGTCACGGTGTATGCGGCTGTACAGGTAAATGTGCCGCCTGCAGGCACCTCTGTTGTGATTGCGGGACAGGTTACCGTGCCGACTGAGTCGTCCTGGATTACGATATCCTGCCCGACATTGAACGGCAGGGTGCCGTCGTTGGTGACGGTATAGGTGTAGTTGATCGTCGCCCCTAGCGCGACCAAATCGCCCGGGTTCGTCGTTTTGACCAAGGAAATGCTTTGACCGACCGCAAATTCAGTGTCTGCCAAAACACTCAAGCCCCGTGGGGCGGGATCGTAAGGACCCACGTTTCGGACGTTTCCAATGGATTCGTCATAATAAAAGACTGCCCACGACGTGGCGTCAGGAAAAACAGACCGTAACGTGCCCGTGTCATCATTGTTAGAGGTTGGTGAAACGGGGGGACCGTCTAGATAAATACACTGCGCTTGGTTAGCCCCGATGGGGCCCGTTGCCCCAGCGCCCGGTCCGGGCCCGATAATAAACGTCGGGGTCGCAGAAACGGCCGACAGGGCCGGATTACCATTGCTACCGAAAGCGGTGATAAAATCGCAGCGGTCATTGGGGGCATTGTTATCGCTGGCATCAAGGTCCGTGGTATCAATCTTTAGGCCGTCAACCGGAAGGGCCACACTGTTGGACGAAAAGCTAAGTTGGACCGCCGCCCATGAATCGCCGACCCGGCCCGAATTGGGCGGCGCATCAACGAGAAACGTCAGCGCCTCGATCCCGCCGCCGAAAATCGCGACATCATCAGGCGACACGATGCCGCCCCCCGCCACAAAGTTGCCCACGACGTCGATCCTTGTATCGACTTCAAAACCATACTGGTCTTTCAAGGTGAAGCTTAGCGGCGCGGTCGATCCCGCAGGCCAATCGATCTGCGCCCAATCAAGTGTGAAGTCGCCTGCGTAAAGCTTGGGCGTTGCCAGCATCGCGATTGCAACAACACTGCTGAATGATGCACGCATAAACCGGGTTGCGACGGACTTGGGCACTTCATTCACCTATTACTTAGACACGTGGTCAGCCGTTTGGGATGCGGTGGTGACGACCGGACCCAAACACTTCAATGCGCCAGCCCTAAGCGTCCCCCGACAATAAACGATCCCGTCCACTGTCGCAGGCTGCGCCGCGTCAAGCAAAAGCGAAGAGAGGCAGAAACATCGCCGTCTTGGATAGGGTGCTATGCTTTCGAATAGCGCGAGGCTGATCGGTGCATGGCGGATCGCGGCGCAAGCAATGTTTTTCGGCGGTGGCGCTGCCGCGTGAACCGGATGACGAATTGGTGCCAACAAATCAAAACGTCAGGCGATCTGCGTCAGGGAACAGCCTTCACCCGCCGAATACGGCCTTGTCTTCATCGCTCACGAAAGCGGATGCTTAAAAATTAGGCTTAATGCCTAGCATTGGTCAAACGCGCCGGTTTTCAAAGCGACTGCGGCAAAAATGAATTGACTCGGCGTAGGGTCATGATGAACCAATAGGTAATTGGTTCACATTTGCCGCAAGGACGCCTCTTCTGTCTCAGCATCTTCCCCTTTTGTCGCTGCGCGACTTCAGCCTGAAATTCAAAGGGCAGTCGGCCTGCGTTGTCGAAAATGTTGACCTGACCGTCGCAGAAGGAGAGATCCTGTGCATCGTCGGCGAGTCCGGTTGCGGCAAGAGCGTGACCGCGATGGCGCTGATGGGACTGCTGCCGCAAGACGCCGCCAAAATTCCCAGCGGCACTATGGTTTTCAACGGTAAAACGATAGATATGACGTGTGAACGTATTCCCGCGACCATGCGCGGCGGGGACGTGGCGATGATCTTTCAAGAGCCGATGACCTCGCTCAATCCCGCTTTTCGGATCGGCGATCAGATCGCCGAAGCGGTGCAGCAGCACAAGGGGTGCACCCGTGCGCAGGGACGCGCCCGTGCGCTGGAAATGTTGATCCGGGTGGGACTCCCCTCTCCTGAACAGCGGCTGGATCAATATCCGCACCAATTGTCAGGTGGTCAGCGCCAACGCGTTATGATTGCCATGGCCCTTGCCAATGACCCCAAGCTTTTGATCGCAGACGAGCCGACAACCGCGCTTGATGTCACGATCCAAGCGCAAATTTTGGAACTGATCCGCGATTTGCAGCGCGACACGGGCATGGGCACGATCATGATTACCCATGACCTTGGTGTCGTCGCTGAAATCGCCGACACGGTCGCTGTTATGTATGGCGGTCAAGTGGTCGAGCGCGGCCCAATGGCCGAAGTGTTTGAGGATCCCCAGCACCCCTACACCATCGGCCTTATGGACTCGGTCCCGCGGTTATCGGGCCCCCGCGCCCGGCTCACGACGATCGAAGGTACAGTGCCGTCGATTGATACGATGCCGCAAGGTTGCCGGTTCCGGACACGCTGCCCCTTTGCGGCCCCGCTCTGCAATGCGCGTCCCGCGCTTGCAAACGTCAGCGAAACCCACGCGGTGGCATGCCATTTCGCCCCCTTGGAACAGAACCTGAAGGTGGCGCAATGACACCGATCCTAGAAGCACAGAACGTCAAAAAGCATTTCCCGACCGGCGGCGGTTTGTTTCAGAAAAAGGGCCTCGTTAAGGCTGTCGATGGCGTGTCGCTGTCCATCACCCCGGGCGAAACCTTTGCCATTGTTGGCGAATCTGGCTGCGGTAAATCTACGCTTGCCCGTCTTTTGATGCGTCTGCTGGACCCGACCAGCGGCGACGTGGTGTTTGACGGCAAGCAGGTCACAGCGGCCAAGGGCGTTGCACTGTCCGCCCTGCGCCGGGACATGCAGTTCATTTTTCAAGACCCGTTTTCGTCCCTGAACCCGCGCATGACAGTCGGAAAACTGGTGGGCGAACCGCTAGAGGTGCACGCACCAGAACTGTCCAAAATTGACCGCCGCGCCAAGGTTGCAGATCTGTTGGCAAAGGTCGGTTTGCGGCCAGAGCACGCGGACCGCTACGCGCATGAGTTTTCTGGCGGCCAGCGCCAGCGTATCGGGATCGCCCGCGCGCTTGCCTCTGGTCCGCGGCTGATTATCGGCGACGAACCCGTCAGTGCGCTGGATGTGTCGGTGCAGGCGCAGGTGGTGAATCTGCTGGGCGATCTCGGCCGTGATTTGGGGCTGACACTTGTGCTGATCGCGCATGATCTGGCTGTAATCCGGCACATGTCGGACCGCGTGGCCGTCATGTACTTGGGTAAAATCGTTGAACAGGGCACAACGGACGATGTGTTCGAACAGCCGCGCCATCCCTACACCCGCGCTTTGCTGGACGCTATCCCAGACCTAGACGACCAATCTGGCGCCTCGCGCGCCCGGATCGAGGGCGAGATGCCCTCCCCCTCTGCCCCGCCGCCGGGCTGCGCGTTTCATACCCGCTGCCCCCACGCGACGGCACTGTGCCGCGAAGCTGTCCCGCAACCAGTGGAGACCCCCAACGGCCACATGACCGCCTGTCACCATTGGCAGGATATTCCCGCCGCGCCCCGGCAAACGACACCCCGCAGCAAAAGCCCCGCCACCTTGGCGCGGCTCGCGCTTTACCGCCAAGCGACGCGGGGGGGCGCAGATCATCCCCGTCGCATCCCAAACCCCTGACAGAGAGGCCACCACATGAAAAATCTGACCCTCACGACAGCGGCCCTTGCCCTGATGGCAAGCGGCGCAATGGCACAGGATTTGCGCATCGCGTTGCAGTCCGACGCTGACATTCTGGACCCGGACCAGTCGCGGACCTTTGTGGGCCGCATCATCTATACCGCCCTATGCGACAAGCTGGTCGACATTACGCCTGATCTGGAAATCATTCCCCAGCTTGCGACCGCATGGACCGTGGCAGAGGATGGCATGTCCATCGACATGACCGTGCGCGAGGATGTCGTTTTCCACGACGGCACCGCGTTCAACGCGCAGGCTGTCGCTGACAACATCACCCGGTCGCAGACCATGGACGGCAGCATGCGCAAGTCAGAGCTTGCCTCGATCGCATCCGTTGACGTGACAGGCGACTACACGTTGACGCTGAACCTGACCGGGCCCGATGCCACCGTGATCGCCCAACTGGCTGACCGCGCTGGCATGATGGTATCACCGACGGCCGCCGCCGCGATGGGCGACGATTTCGGCCTCGCGCCAGTCTGCTCTGGTCCGTTCGCATTTGAAGAGCGGGTCGCGCAGGACAAGATCGTGCTGAAGAAGTTCGCAGACTATTGGAATGCGGACAAAATCCACTTTGACAGCGTCACATACCTGCCAATCCCCGACACGACAGTGCGACTGGCCAACCTGCAATCTGGTGATATTCACATCCTAGAACGTCTGGCCCCCACCGACTTGGCGCAGGTCAATGCGGATGACAGCATCAACGTTCTGTCCGCCGTATCGATGGGCTATCAGGGCATCACTTTTAACGTGGGCAATGGCGAACAAGCCGACAATCCATTTGGCACCGATCCGCGTCTGCGGCAGGCATTCAGCTATGCTATTGACCGCGACGCCATCAATCAGGTCGTGTTCGAGGGCGCTTTTGCCGCTGGCAACCAGCCGTTCCCGCCAACATCGCCTTGGTATGATGCGGATTATCCCGTTGAAGGCCGCGATGTCGAAAAGGCCAAAGCACTGCTGGCAGAGGCAGGCTATCCCGACGGCATCGACCTTGTCGTGCAGGTGCCGAACACGACCATCCCCCTGCAACTGATGCAGGTAATCCAGTCGATGACCGCCGAAGCGGGCATCAACATCGAGATCGTGTCCAAAGAGTTCGCCACGCTGCTGTCTGACCAGACCGCAGGCGACTATCAGGCAAGCCAGATCGGCTGGTCTGGCCGCGTCGATCCAGATGGCAACATCCACCAGTTCGTCACGACGGATGGCGGCATCAATGATGCGGGCTATTCCAACGCCACCGTCGACGATGCACTGAATGCGGCGCGCACACAGGCCGACGTTGCATCACGCAAGGCGCAGTATGACGCAGCCCGTGACGTGCTGATCAATGATGCGCCGCTGGTGTACCTCTACCACGAAAGCTGGATCACAGCGCTTGACGCCAATATCGAAGGCTACACCGCCTATCCCGACGGCATGATCCGCCTAGAAGGTGTGACCCTGTCCGAATAATCCCGGTCCGCCCCCAGCCCAACCGGGCCGGGGGCGGCCACCCTTAACCGCATTTCACCCATGCAAGGGGCAGCCCATGCTCTCGTTCTTCCTGCGCCGACTTGTCATCGCGATCCCGACGATCATTTTGATCTCGGTCTTCGTCTTTGGCTTGCAGAAAATCCTACCCGGCGATCCGCTGCTTGTCCTTGCAGGCGAGGAACGCGATCCTGCTGTGCTGGAATTCCTGCGCGAAAAATATCGCCTGAATGATCCTATTCCGGTGCAGTATATGACCTGGGCAGGTAACGCGCTTGGCGGCGATCTGGGCACATCTTTTCGCACCAATCAGCCAGTGACGGAACTGATCGGGCAAAAGCTGCCTGTCACGATCCAACTGGCTTTGATGTCGCTGATCTTTGCCGTGTTCATTGGCATTCCCGCAGGCATCATGTCCGCCTATCGCAAGGGAACGGTCACCGATTATATTGCCAACATCGTCGCGCTGTCCGGTCTGTCGATCCCGAACTTCTGGCTGGGGATCATGCTGATCCTTCTGGTGTCCGTGAAATGGCAACTGTTGCCCGCGTCCGGATATGTGCCGCCTAGTGAAGATTTCTGGTTGTCGATCAAGACCATGCTGATGCCTGCCTTCGTGCTGGGCACCGCGCTGGCCGCAACCTTGATGCGGCACACAAGGTCGGCGATGCTGGGCGTGTTGACCTCTGACTATGTGCGCACCGCCCGCGCCAAGGGATTGTCCGAACGCAAGGTCGTGCTGAAGCATGCCTTTCGCAATGCGCTGACGCCGATCGTCACCCTGACCGCGCTGCTGTTCGGTGAATTGATCGCAGGCGCCGTCCTGACAGAGCAGATCTTTACCATCCCCGGCTTTGGCAAGCTGGTCGTCGATGCCGTCTTTAACCGCGATTACGCTGTGGTGCAGGGCATCGTTCTGGTCACTGCCGTTGGGTTCATAGTCATGAACCTGCTCGCCGATATGGCCTATTTTCTTCTTAACCCCCGGCTAAGGAGCAACTGATGGCTGCCGCTGACACAAACGTTGCCAAGACGGCACCGGCAATGGACCTTGCCCCGTCTGAAAACCGCGTCTGGAAGAAATTTCGCAGCCATAAATCAGCGATGCTGGGCGGTTTCCTTGTGCTGTTCTTCATCACCCTTGCGCTGCTGGCCCCCGTACTGCCGATCCCCGATCCAGCGGCGACGGATTGGGGCGCGATCCGCAAAGCGCCATCCGCTGCGCATTGGATGGGCACGGACGATCTGGGCCGGGACGTGCTGTCGCGGATGATCTGGGGGGCGCAGGCATCCTTGCTGGCGGGTGTCATTTCTGTCGCAATTGCGATGGCTGTTGGCGTGCCTTTGGGGATCGTCGCGGGCTACTTCGGCGGTTGGCCCGACGCGATCATTTCGCGCTGCACCGAAGCGCTGCTCGCCGCGCCTTTCCTGATCCTTGCCATCGCGCTGGCCGCCTTCCTTGGGCCGTCACTTAGCAATGCGATGATCGCGATCGGCATCTCGGCCACGCCGCTCTTCATCCGGCTGACGCGCGGCCAAGTGCTGAACGTCAAGGTCGAGGATTACGTCGACTCCGCCCGTGCCATTGGCCTGCCGACGCGGCTGATCTTGTCGCGCTACATTCTGCCTAACGTGCTGCCCCCGATCCTTGTGCAGGCAACGCTGACCATCGCCACTGCGATCATCGCCGAAGCCTCGCTATCTTTCCTTGGTCTTGGCCAGCAACCGCCCGCGCCCTCTTGGGGCTCGATGCTGAACACGGCTAAGAACTTCTTGAACCAAGCGCCTTGGATGGCGCTTTGGCCCGGCATCTCGATCTTTCTTGTGGTGCTTGGCTTTAACCTTTTGGGCGACGGTCTGCGCGACGCCCTTGACCCTCGCGAACACTAAAGGGACGACCCCATGACCTTCACCACCCGCCCGGAAATCCGCGGCACCTTCGGCGTTGCAACTTCGACCCATTGGATCGCCTCTGCCGTTGGCATGTCGATCTTGGAACGCGGCGGCAATGCCTTTGACGCCGCTGTCGCCACCGCCATCACGCTGCAAGTGGTAGAGCCGCATTTGAACGGCCCCGCCGGCGATATGCCTGCGATCTTTCAAAAAGCAGGCGAGGATGTGCAGGTCGTCTGCGCACAAGCCCCTGCCCCCGCAGGTGCCACGTTGGAACACTACCGGGCGCAGAACCTAACGCTTATCCCCGGCTCTGGCTTGCTGGCGACTGTAATCCCCGGCGCCTTTGACGGCTGGATGCTGATGCTGCGCGATCACGGCACCATGAGCCTGCGCGACGTGCTGACACCTGCGATTGACTATGCCCGCGACGGTCATCCCATCTTGCCCCGCGTTGCCAACACCATCGCTGGGCTGGCCGACTATTTTGCTGAACATTGGCCCACCAGCGCCGCGGTCTGGACGCCGAACGGCAAAGCCCCCGCGGCGAACGCCTTGTTCAAAAACCCCGATCTTGCAGACACTTACGACCGCCTTGTGACCGAAGGTGAAGCCGCAGGCGATGACCGTATCGCCCAGATCGATGCCGCCCGCCGCGCGTGGTCGGAAGGTTTTGTCGCCGACGCAATCGACGCCTATATCCAGACCGCCAACGTCATGGATGTCTCAAACGAAAAGCACATGGGTGTGCTGACCAAAGCTGACATGGCAGGCTGGTCTGCCACCTACGAGCCGTCGCTGTCCTATGGCTACCACGGCTGGACCGTCCACAAGACCGGCCCGTGGTCGCAAGGTCCGGTGCTGTTGCAGGCCCTCGCGATCCTCAAGCATTTCGACCTTGCCGCAATGGACCCAATGGGCGCCGAATTCACCCACACGGTGATCGAGGCGATGAAGCTCGCCTATGCCGACCGCGAAGCCTATTATGGCGATCCGCTGCACAGCGAGATCCCGATGGAATACCTGCTGTCGGACACCTACAACGCAGAGCGCGCAAAGATGATCAGCGCACAGGCCAGCACCGAACAACGCCCAGGCCGCGTGCCGGGGTTCGAACATCAGGCCGATGCTTATATCGCCCGTGCCGCGCATGATTTCGGTGCCGCCGACGCCGCCCCGCAAGAGCCAACGATGGCGCATCTGACCGAAAAGCGCGGCGACACCGTGCATCTGGATATCATTGACCGCTGGGGCAATATGGTGGCGGCAACGCCGTCGGGCGGGTGGCTGCAGTCGAACCCCGTCGTGCCCGGCCTTGGCTTTCCGCTGAATTCCCGCGCGCAGATGTTCTGGCTCGAGGACGGCTTGCCCACAACGCTGGCCCCCGGCCGGCGCCCGCGCACAACGCTGACGCCGTCGCTTGCAACACACGAGGACGGCCGCCGCATGGTCTTTGGCACGCCGGGCGGTGACCAGCAGGACCAGTGGCAATTGGTATGGTTCTTGCGCTTTGTGCATTGGGACATGGAACTGCAGGCCTGCATGGACGCGCCATTGTTTCATTCCATGCACTTCCAAGGCAGCTTTTACCCCCGCGAAGCCAAACCCGGAGAGATGATGCTAGAGCCCGCCTTTGGCGAAGACACCATTGCCGATCTGCGGGCCCGTGGTCACATCGTGCACGTGGCAGAACCGTGGTCCGTTGGCCGCCTGACAGCCGCCTTGCGCGACCCGGATGGCATCATGCGCGCCGCCGCCACGCCGCGGTTGATGCAAGCCTATGCGGTGGGGCGCTAAGCCATGACATGGAGCCTGATCGCGCGTGACGGGGATGATATCGGCCTGATTGTCGCGTCAAAGTTCTTTGCCTGCGGCGCCGTTGTTCCCTACGTGGGTGCCCGCACCGCCGTCGCATCGCAGGCCTTTTGCAACCCCATCTGGGGCACAGAAGGACGCACCCGGTTAGAGACGCAAAGCGCTGAAAGTGTGATGGCTGATCTCGTGTCACGCGACGCAGGTCAAGGCATTCGCCAAGCGCATATGATCGACGCGCAGGGTAATTTTGCAGCCCACACGGGCGGCGATTGCACCGATTGGGCGGGGCATCTAATCCGCGACGACCACTCCGTCGCGGGGAATATGTTGGCGGGGCCAGAGGTGATCCACGCCACCTCTGCTGCCTTTGCCGCATCCACCGGCCCCTTTGCGCAGCGCTTGATTTCCGCCATGCAAGCAGGAGAGGCCGCAGGCGGCGACAAACGCGGGCGGCAAGCGGCAGGGCTGACGATTCACAAAGGCGAGGACCATGCTTGGCTGTCGCTGCGCGCTGACGATCACGCCGATCCGCTGGGTGAACTTGACCGTCTGTGGCGGGTTGCGCAGGAACGCTATGTGCCCTTTACCCTTGGCATGCCGACGGCCGTAGCCTTTTCCGGCAACCCCACGCGCGAACATATCGATGCAGCCATTGCGCAAGCCGAGGCGCAGCGCGTAGAATCCGGCCAGCCGAGTTCTTCTTTTGCCGTGGATACATGACCCAGCCACTTAAACAGCGCGTAATGACCCTGATCGAGGCTGAGCTGCCCGCCGATGGGCGCCTGCCCACCGAACGCGCGCTTGCCGAACGCTTTGACACCTCTCGCCGGTTGATCCGGCAGGTGCTGGACGAGTTGGAAATCGAAGGGCTTGTCTGGCGCAAACAAGGCTCTGGCACCTTTGCGGGTCATCCGCAGGATCCGACCGGCGACCTGGCTGCCCGCATCGCAGGCGAGAGCGACCCCATTCAGGTCATGGAAGCGCGGCTTTGCATCGAGCCAGAGCTGGCCGCGCTGTGTGCCACGCGGATGACGGACGCGGAAATTCTGCGATTGCGGACCCTTGCCACGCGGCAAGTCGCCGCCGATGCGCAAACGATAGAGCTGTGGGACGGCGCGCTGCACCGGCTGATTGCGCAATGCGCCCGCAACAGACCCCTGCTGACGGCCTTTTCCCTGCTGGACCGTATCCGGTCCAATCCCGATTGGGTTCAAGTCCGCGCCAAGGCCCGCAGCCGGTCGTCGATTGCTGTGCCGCAAAGCGAACACGAGGTGCTGATCGCCGCCATCGCCGCACGCAACCCCGCTGCCGCCCGCCAAGCGATGCACGATCACCTGTCCGCCCGCTTTGACGCGTTGATGGTTGAATTCACTACGCCCGTCACCGATGTCGCGGAATAGGGCGGGCCGCATTTAAACGTTCAGCAGCGCGATTTCAAAACGCGCACCGCGTCGTCGAACGTGCCCACATTTTCTGCCGCGCGTGCGGTCAAATGGGCCCCTTCCAGCAAGGCAAGCGTAGCGCAAGCTTCTGATCCCGGGTCCGATACATATTTGATGGTGCTGTCCTTTTGCCCTGCAGAAAAAACAGCTGTAAGGCGCGCAAGCATCATGGCGCGGAATGCCTTGATCTGTTCAATCGCAGCATCAGGCAGGCTTGCGCGGCTGCCCGTCAAAGCCACGCAAAGGCACAGCGTCTTGCCGCCCTGCAACGCATCACGGTATAGCGCGATCAATGCCAGCAGGCGTGCGCCTCCGGTCTGATGACGGGCCGTGATCTGGTCGCACGCAGCGCCAAGGTCCGTTCCGTAGCGGTCCATCATCGCGGCGCACAGGTCGGCTTTGGTTGCGAAATGATAATGGACAGAGGCTTTTCGGATCCCGACGCTGTCTGCCAAATCTGCATAGCTGAACCCGTCAAAGCCGCGCGCGCGGGCGGCGTATTCTGCGGCATCCAGCAGGGCCGTTCTTGTATCAACCGTCATGCGCCATCACGCCTTTGCTGCTTTGATCCGGTCAAAGGCCTGCTCTGCCGCCTCGAGCGCACCTTCAAGGTATCCGCCAAACTGAGCGGCGACTTCGGTTCCGCCAAAGATCAAGCGGCCGTCCCAAAGCCCGTCCAATGCGGCGGGCAAGCCATAGGTTGGATGCGCGTAAAGTGGCTTTTGGTCAGCTGCCGCGGCGGTAAAGGGATCAAAGGCCCAATCCTTGATATATCGCTGGGTCGGCTGCCCGGCCTGCGGCCCAAACAGGCGCGTCAATTGCTGCAGCACCGCAGACCACAAGTGATCTTGGTCTTGCCGCGCTTGCGGCGGGATGCCCAGAAAACCAAACAGCGCATAGGGGCCGCCCTGCGCTGGCGATGCATCGTGAACTTCTGCCAGCGGCCCGCGCTGGCTCATCGCGTCGCCCGACAGGCCCGCTTCGCGCCAAAACGGGCGGTCATAGGTCACAACGACCTTGGCCTGTCCAGCCATCCACGTCGCAATCCCATCCATCGCGGTATGGGCGGACGCGGGCAAGTCAGGGGCGTAGGTGATGCTGCCCGCGATGCGCGGCGGCAGGGCCAGCACGACCCGCTTGGCGTCAATTTGCTGGCCCGATTGCGTCGTTGCCGTGATGCCGCCTGCACTTTGCGCCAGCGCCGCGATCTGCGTCGACAGCATCACGCGCGTTGCGGGCAAGCGGGCCAATAGCCCATCTGTCAGGGCCGCCATTCCGCCCTGCACCCGAAACGAGCCTTGCATCGACGCAAACCCCTTGCCGCGTTGCACATGCCCGCTGGCGTCCTCGAAGCTGAGTTCGCCTGCATAATGCTGCTCTGTGTCCTTTAGCCCCAAGGAGGCCATTAGCGCAGCAATGCGCGGCTGGCCGGGCCAGAACCACGTTGGGCCCAGATCGAAAGCGCCAGCCCCGAACTGTTCTGTCAGGATCCGCCCACCCGTGCGGCTACGCGCCTCAACCAGCAGAAAGTCATGGCCGACAGCGTTCAGCCGCGCCGCAAGCGCAAGACCGGACAGGCCCGCACCGATGATCAGCGTTTGCGTTTGCATTACTTCGTTTGCAGCCGTGGCAGCGGACTCCATCGATCAAACCACCGGCGGCTTGGCAAAAGGCAGATGGCCGGTCTTCATCCAAATCTGCGCGCCGTCCGGCCCTGCCACAACCGACAACGGATCGCCCTCTGGCAGGCGCAGCCAATCGTGGCGCTGTAATACGTCGCCGCCAATGCTGAGTGATCCGCCGATCACCAAAGCCTCTATCCCGCCGGGGGCCTGCGACGTCATGTGTGCGCCAGCCTCTAGCTGGCTGTAGGTTACGGCCTCTCGGGTATCCTCGTGCAGCACCGTTGTTGCGACCCCGCCAACCGGTTCCGGCAGCGTATCGGCCATCGTTTTGCGAAACTGGATCCGGTCCTGCGGGTCGAACTGCCACAGCTTGACGAAGATGGTGCAGCCGTCCTGCGATCCCGGCGTGTGCCGGCTGGTCGGCGGATTGCGCACATAGGTGCCCGCCGGATAATCGCCATGTTCATCCTGAAACACGCCATCCAAAACGATAAACTCTTCGCCGCCGGTGTGGGTGTGCGCTGAAAAGCTGCTGCCGGGCGCGTAGCGCACGATACTGGTAGCACGGGCGACTTCGCCGCCAATCCGGTCTAGCATACGCCGATCAACACCCTTCATCGGCGAGGCCTGCCAATCAATATCATCACTGTGCATCAGGACGCGGGCTGAAAAATCAGAGTTGAGGGTCATCGGAGCTCTTCTTTTTTTAGGATATCTACCGCGGCGCCCTGTGGAGGCAACGCTTTGAGGTCTACCTGCCTACCTACCGAAAGGTAGGCAGATTGAAAAGCCCCAAAAAGCCCGTCTCGCCCCGCTCACGCTTTCAAAGGGCGCGAGAGGATGGGCGGCGATCTGCGGCGGTGGCCCGCAGAAAATTTTCGACGGCAGTCAAAAGACATAGCAATAATGAATATTAATTCAGGCCAAAGTTCGACATTACATCAATTTAAAATGCTAAATCCGACCCTAAGGTTCGACGAAAATCAGACGCCAACTGTGATGCTGCGCATTCCTTTACAGCAGTGCGGTTGCAGTGCTTGGGACAAGCGCCACGACGAGCAAAACAAGCAACATGACCCCAATGAAAGGCAACGTCGCGGCGAAGATCTGCTCGACCGTCACGTTGGGATCGTCCAGCGTATTATGCACCGTAAAGACCGAGATCCCAAAAGGCGGCGTCAGCAAACCAATTTCCACCGCAAGGACGGTTATGATGCCAAAGTGGCTTAGGTCGATACCAAGTCCCTGCGCGATAGGGGCCGCAATCGGCACCATAATCAGCAGGATTGAGGTGCTATCAAGGATCATCCCCATAAGCAGGATAATGACGGAATAGAACATCAAAAACCCCAGCGGCGAAAAACCCCCAGCCCGCACCAGATCGGCGATGGCATTGGGCAGGCCCGCGATGGATAGCATCCGCGAATAATAGCTGGCCGCGATCAGCAGCACGAGGATTGCGACCGATATCGCCCCCGTCTGCTTCATCACCTGCCACATCTTGCCGCCCCCCAGACTGCGGCGCCACAGCGCGATGATCAGCGCGCCGAACGCCCCGATCCCGCCCGCTTCTGTCGGGGTAAAGAACCCGGAATAAAGGCCGCCGAGCACCAAGAACACCAACAGGATAATCGGGATCAGCTTGCCCAGCATCGTCGCGGCTGACATCTTGGGGCCGCTACGGTCCAATCGCTTGACGCGGGCCGCTTGGGGATCGGTGTAGACAAAGCCGGGGAAAAGCACGGAAATGCCCATCAACATGGCGACAAATCCGATGGCCAGCAGCATGCCGGGGATCAGGCCCGCGATAAACATGCCGCCAATCGACACCTCGGCCAGCACGCCATAGATGATCAAAAGCAGGCTCGGCGGGATCAACATACCCAGCACCGAACTGCCTGCGACGGTCCCTGCGGCAAAGGCCGGGCGATAGCCGTGGCGCGTCATTTCCGGCACCGCGACGCGGGTGAACACCGCGGCAGAGGCGATGGAGACGCCCGTGACAGCGGCAAAAATCGTGTTGGCGGCGACGGTCGCGACGCCAAGACCGCACAAGACGCGGCGCAATAGCTCTTCTGCCACCTCGAAGGTATCGCGCCCGACGTTGGACACACTGACCAGCAGCCCCATCAGCACAAACAGCGGGATCGTCGCGAACAGGTAATCCGCGATGCCGCTGTAGGCCGTCAGTTCCATCATGCGAAACGCAAGGTCGATATTGCCCCGGATAATCCAGATGCCCAAAAAACCCACGGCAAACAGGGCATAAGCGATCTGAAGTCCAAGCAACACGAGGCCGACCAGGAGTGCGATCAGCACAAATCCGATTGCTAGGGTCGTCATAATGCAGCCTCGGTGTTGCGGCGCAGGGTCATCGTCGCGCGGTAAAGGCAGGCCAGCAGTGCCGCTGTGCAGCCGATCACGGTGATGACGCGAAACGGAAAGGTCGGGATGGTAAACACACCTTGCACGCCAAAGAACTCGGCGGTGGTCCATGCCTTGATCATGTTTGGCCATGACGCCCACAGGATCAGGGCAAATACCAATGCGCCCATAAGGGCAAACAGCGCATTCAAGAGCTGCGCGCTGGCAGGGCTGGCGCGCTCTATCCTGCGGATCAGGAAATCGGCGCGGGTCAGACGGCCCTGCATCACGGCGGCAGAGATTTGCAAAAAGACGATGGCAACGACCGACCGACCCGCAATTTCAGCCACCCCGGTAATGGGAGCGTTCAGGAAATTGCGCCCGATCACATCCAGCACGATCATCACCATCATGAGGCCGATCCAGACCGTGCCGATAGCCGACAACAGGTTCGCGGTACTGCCTAGAACGGCACCCACGGGGGCAGTCGCAAAGGCAGGAACGGCCCCCGTGTCTGCTGTCATCTCGATATCATCCGCCATGGCTGCCCCGCTGTGTGTGATTGGGCCGCCCGATTGCGCGGGGGCGACCCATATTTGCTTTGGCTCGTTTTGTGCTGGCGCCAGTCTTAGCGGCCAGCGTCCCAGTCGCGGCCGGGTGTCACGCCGTTTTCGCGCAGCGCGTCGAAATAGGCGGACAGAACGGTTTTTCCGTCCTCGCCGGTCTGTTCCAACCACGGTGCGACGATGTCAGGCAGACCTTCGGTCCACTTGGCTTTTTCCTCGGCCGACAGCTCGTGCACGGTCAGGCCAGCGGCCTGCATTTCCGTCATCGCCTTTTCGGCCAGCATGCTGACGTAGTCGCCATGCGCGGTCGACGTGACGGACGCAGCGGCGGTAAATGCCTCTTGGACCGGGGCAGGCAAACCGTCAAAGAAGTCCTTATTCGCTGCAATTGCGCCAAAATACATAGACCCGATGCCGACGCGGGTTAGCTCTGGCGCGACCTCGTAAACACGCGTGGGCAGGATGCCGGATGCGAAGGACAATGTCCCCTCGGTCACGCCGGTTTGGATGTTGGTGTAATAGGTCGTCAGCGCGCCATCGACGGGCGTGGCCCCGGTGCCTTGCAGCCAGTTGGCCGAGGTGCCCGGCGCGTTCAGCTTGCGGTTTTGCAGGTCTTCCATCGTGTTGACCGGAAAGTTGGCATAGATGTCATAGCTGTCGGTGATCAGCGACGATAGCGGCACCATGTTCTGTGCGGTCCAGCTATCATGCAACGCTGGCAGATTGGCAGACAGATCGTCAAAAATCTTGATCAGCAGCTTGTGGTCTTCTGTCGCGAAGGGCGTGAAATAGGTCACGTTCTGCAGCGGCATCGCCGCGCCTTCCCAGACTGTGCCGACCATGCCCACGTCCACGATGCCGTCACTGACTGCGGCGCGGGTGTCGGTGAATTTATACAGCGTGCCGCCATAGGCCTCGTTCCAATCGACCTTGTATTCGCCCTTTTCTGCAAGGATGCGGTCAACCTCTGGCTGGAATGCGTTCTTCATCGCATAGACCCAGATGTTCGCCTCTGGATGGCTGGACCCGATGTTGACGGTGACGCTTTCCTGCGCAAAGGCCGTTCCGGCCAGCAGCGTCAGCGCCGTGGTGGTGAAGAGTGTCCTGATCGTCATGGTATTCCTCCCTTGTGGGCCGATTGGCCCGGTTTAGTCCTGTAGCTTTCCAAGTCCCCGCAGCACCCGTTCCGGTGTGAACGGCATCGCCGTCACCTCCCCCCCGAACGGCCGCAACGCGTCGTTGATCGCGTTCATAACAGCCGCCGCTGCGCCAGCTGTGCCGGCCTCTCCTGCGCCTTTTGCACCCAGCTCGCTTTCAAGCGTGGGCGTTTCGACGTGGGCGATGATCATGTCGGGCATCTCGCCCGCCATGGGGACAAGGTAATCCGCCATAGAGCCGTTCAGCAGCTGGCCTTCGGCGTCGTAATGCAATTCCTCGAACAGGGCAGCGCCCAACCCCTGCACGATGCCGCCGCGAATTTGTTCATCAACCAGCTGTGGGTTGATGACACGGCCGCAATCCTCGACGCACCAATGCTTGAGCAGTTTGACGTGGCCCGTGTCGGTGTCCACCTCGACATAAGACGCCTGCACGCCGTTGGTGAAGGCAAAAGGATAGTCAGCGGGCGTATAATGCCGGGTCTGAACCAGCTCTCTTGGCAGTCCCTTGGGCAACGTGTCGCCGCGGAAATAGACGATACGGCCCAGTTCAGACAGCGGCATGCGGTCTGCGCCGTCCGACATATTCACTACCGCGCCATCACGAATATCCAGCGTATCGGGCGGGCATTGCAGCATCGCGCCTGCGACCTCTAGGATCGCATTTCGCAGCGCCTTGGCTGCTTGCAAAGCCGCCTCTCCGCCGATGCCCGCGCCGCGTGACGCCCATGTGCCACCGCCGTAAGGTGTGGATTGCGTGTCACCCGTGACAATACGGACCTGCGTTGGCAGCACGCCGACGCCTTCGGCGACGATCTGGGACAGCATCGCCTCGGTCCCCTGCCCTTGTTCGGTGACGGACGATGCTGCGACGATGCTGCCGTCGGGATCCATGCGCACAGTGCAGCCGTCCTGCGCCGAAATGCGGGCGCCGCCAATGCCGTACATCATGGGCGAGGGGTTGGTGAGTTCGATAAAGCTGGCGATGCCGATGCCGCGCACGACCCCGCGCGCCTTTGCCGCGGCCTGATCGGCGCGCAGGGCGTCGTAGTCCATCAGGTCCACCAGTTTGGTCAGGCTGGCATGATGCGACAACCCTTCGAACCGCATCTTTGCAGGTGACGTCGCTGGATAGGCGTCATCAGCAAATAGGTTGCGGTGCCGGATCGCAACCGGGTCCATGTCAAGGGCGGCGGCGGCCATATCGACCAGACCTTCGGTCACGGTGACCGCGATAGGATGGCCTACCGCGCGGTACTGGCTAGTGGGCGTTTTATTCTGGAACACCACGGTCGTCTTGGCGCGGTAGTTCTTGAAATCATATGGCCCGCCGCACAGGTTCACGACCTGATTACCCTCAATCGCCGAGGTGCGCGGATAAACCGAATAGGCGCCAATCGCCGTCCAGTCGTCGATGTCAAAGGCAAGGATCTCGCCGTCCTCTGCCACCGCAATCCGGCCCCAGATTTCATGATCGCGGGCGTGGATATCGGTGGTGAAACTCTCAAGCCGATCAGCGATAAACTTGACCGGACGCGCCATGATTTTGGCGATCGCCGCTGTCGCGACCTCGTCTGGATAGATGTGAACTTTGATCCCGTACGACCCGCCAACATCGCCGCAAATCACCCGCACGCGGGATTCCGGCATGCCAAGGTGTTCTGCCAACACGACCTGAACCATATGCGGGGCCTGCGTCGCGTGCCACGCAGTCATATGACCTTCGCCCGGATTCCAATCCACAAGGATAGAACGCGGTTCTAGCGTAACGCCAGTATGGCGACCTGTCTTGAAATGCGCCTCAATCACCTTGTGCGCGCTGGCAAAGGCGGCATCGATGTCGCCCTCGACGTGAGTGCGTTCAAACGCCAGATTGTCGCCCATGTCGGGGTGCAAAACGGGTGTGGCATCGTCCAGCGCGGTCATCATATCGGTGACCTCTGGCAGCGGGTCATAGTCGACATCGACCAGCGCGGCGGCTTCTTCTGCGGCTAGGCGCGTGCTTGCGACGACGGCCGCGACGGGCTCTCCGACCCATGCGGCGCGGTCCACGGCGATGGCATATTCGGGGGGCGATTTCAGCCCCTTCAGGTGCGCCAAAACGCCAACCCATGGCGTGCAAACCGTTGCGATGTCAGCGCCGGTAAAGACCCGTAGCACCCCTTTGACCGCAAGCGCCTCGGACGCGTCGATACCCTTGATTTTCGCATGGGCGTAGGGACTGCGGACAAAGACGACATGCACCATGCGCGGCAGCACGATGTCATCAACATATCGGCCCCGTCCCTGCACCAGACGCCCCGCATTCGGGCGCGGCACGGTCTTACCGATATAGCTGTTGGGCCGGTCAGGATTGCCGAAACGCATGGTCATGCCACCCCCCGATCCGCACGCGCCTGTGCGGTGCTTTCGATTGCATCAACGATGGCCTCGTAACCGGTGCAGCGGCAGTAGTTACCGGACAAATGTTCGCGAATGGCGTGGCGGCTGGGAATACCGGGCTGCGCCAGCAGTTCCTGTGCTGCGACCAACATCCCCGGCGTGCAGAAACCGCACTGCAGCGCGTTGCGCGCAACAAAAGCCGCTTGCAGGTCGGACAGGTCGCCAGTGTCGCTCAGGCCTTCGACGGTCCAGACGTCGGCACCATCGGCCTGCGCGGCAAGCATCAAGCAACCCCGGATCGCTTGGCCGTCCACCTTGACCGTGCAGGCCCCGCAAACACCGTGTTCGCAGCTAGCGTGTGCCCCGGTTAGGCCCAGATCAAGGCGTAGAAAATCAACCAAATGGCGCCCGGCTGGCACGCGGGCCTCGACCTCTTCGCCATTGACGCGCAGGGCGATATCGATGCGATCGGAAAAGACGGCGGTCATTGGGGCTCTCCATTCAGGTCAGCGGCGGCGCGCTGCAACAAGACGCCAATGAGGTGGCGGCGATAAGCGGCGCTGGCCTGCGTGTCGGACGGCGGATCGATCGCCGCGCGCAGGGCGACAACGGCGCCGTCGATATCGCCTGCATCCATCCGCGCCATGGCATCCGGCACCAATTCGGGGTGCGATCCGACCGAGATGCAGACGATCCGATGCCCGGCCTTGCGCCGAACAACACAAAGCCCCGCCAGCGCATAATCGCCAGAGCGGCGCGCAAGTTCGTGGATCACTTGCCATTCGCCGTCTTCGGCAATTGGAAGGCTGATGGCCGTCAGAATTTCGCCGTCTTGGATCGTGGTTTCAAACAGGCCTTCAAAGAAATCCGCAGCGGGAATATCGCGCGGCCCGTCCGGCCCGTCGACATGAATGGTGGCATCAAGGGCCAGCGCGCAGGCGGGAAATTCAGCCGCCGGATCGGCGTGGGCAATCGCCCCGCCGATGGTGCCGCGATTGCGAATGGCCGCGTGGGCAATCAGGTCTGTGGCGCGGCGCAGCAGGGGGGCGTGCCGTGCGATCAGCGGGTCTGTTGCGACCTCTGCATGGCGGGTCAGTGCGCCAATCCGCAGACGGTCGCCGTCAAGCGTGACACCTTTGAGCGCTGCGATCTGGTTGATATCGACCAGCAGATCGCCGGTGCTCAGCCGCATATTCATTGCGGCGATCAGGCTTTGCCCGCCCGCTAGAACGCGCCCCATCCCGTCACTTTGCGCCAGCAGATCAAGCGCATGACGGAGATCCGTAGCGCGGGCATACCCGCCAACTGATGCTTTCACGGCATCTCTCCTCCCATTTCATCGCGCCCTCCAGCACGATTGTTGATCAATCGATCAACCTTATTGATCATACGATCATTAGTTGGCACACTATTGCAAGTGGTATTTTCAGACCACCTCGTATTAAGAAGCACGCTATGGACACCCAGCCCGCCCCAGACCGCCGCCGCCTGCCGCCCGACGAACGTCGCCGCCAGATCGTTGAAGGCGCCGTCGCGTTCTTTGCCGATGTCGGGCTAGAGGGAAACACGCGCGATCTGGCCAAGCGTTTGGGCGTCACGCAGTCGCTGCTGTTCAACTATTTCGCGGCAAAGTCCGACCTGCTGGAAGCCGTCTACGAGCATGTGTATCTGAACCGCCTATCCGATGATTGGCCGACGCTATTGACGGATCGGAACCGGTCCATTCGCGACCGCGTGCTGCATTTCTACGACGACTACAGCAAGTTGATTTTTCAATACGAATGGATGCGCATCTTTATGTTTTCGGGTCTCGCGGGGGCTGAATTGAACCGTCGCTACCTAGACCATTTAGGCCGCGTGATCTTTGGCCCGCTCCTTGCGGAAATGCAGGCAGCTGCACCTGATCCACAAAGTATCGAGATCGAGGATCTATGGAATTTGCACGGCGGCATTGTCTACATCGGCATCCGCCAGCACATCTATCAGGTGCCCTGCCCAGATGATCCGACCAAAGCCATCACCCGCGCGGTTGACCGCTTTCTGGCGGCCTTCGATATCACTTGAGCCTTTGTCATAAAGCCTAACGCGGCGGCAAAACTTCGCAAGTGGCAAGCTGGCCCCAAGGTGTTGGGTGTCGTTCTGCACGGGGCCAACTTAGTTAGAGGATTCTATCGCGCGCATGCGACCCTGAATGCTTGTTTTAAACATTAGCATTGCGTCTGAAAGCAGAAGGCCATGCAGCCTTCTGCTTATTGTGCACCTAACCGATGACGTTGAATTCCGGCCCGAAGGGGAAGCCGGTAATATTTTCGGTGCCGTCCTCGGTTATGATCAAGATATCATGCTCTCGGTAACCGCCCGCACCGGGCGTCCCCTCTGGCACTGTCAGCATCGGCTCCATCGAAATGACCATGCCCGGCTCTAGGACAGTGTCGATATCTTCGCGCAGCTCCAGCCCCGCTTCGCGGCCATAATAGTGCGACAGCACGCCGAACGAATGGCCGTAGCCAAAGGTGCGGTATTGCAGCAGGCCGCGATCCGCGAGGAATGCATTGATCTGCGCGGTCACGTCGGAACAGCGCGCACCCGGTTTTAGCAAGCTCATACCAAAGGTATGCGCTGCGACATTGGCCTCCCAAATCTTCAGACTTGCCGGGTCAACCGTTTCGACAAAAAGCGTCCGTTCCAGCGCCGTATAATAGGCGCTGATCATCGGAAAAGTATTGAGGCTAAGAATATCGCCCCGTTCCAGCCTGCGGCTTGTCACCGGATTATGCGCGCCATCTGTATTGATGCCCGATTGAAACCAGACCCAAGTATCGCGGTATTCCGCGTCCGGGAAACGCGTTGCGATCTCAAGCTCCATCGCGTCCCGGCCTGCCATCGCCACATCAATTTCGCGGATGCCCGCCTTGATCGCGTCCCTGACAGCATAGCCCCCGACATCAGCCACTTGTGCACAGGACCGGATCAGGTCGATTTCCGCTGCTGATTTATGCATGCGCTGCAACATGGTGATGGGTGCCATATCCACGACATCCTTTGGGGCCAAAAATCGGTCCAGCAAGGCACGTTGGGTGATGGTCAGGTGATCGAATTCGCAGCCGATCACCTTGTTTGGTCCGGTGACCGAAAGCACGGCGCGCCAATAATTATCCTGCTGCCAATCCGTATAGGTGATGTTGTCGCCATGACTGCGCCGCCACGGCTGGGCCGCATCAATGCCAGCGCTGATCGTCACATCCGCGCTTTGCGTTACGACCAGCGCATAGGGGCGACCAAAGGCGCAATACAGAAACCCCGAATAATACGCGACATTGTGCATAGAGGTGTAAACGCAAGCCTCCACACCATTCGCCTGCATGTCGCGGCGCAAATGCGCAAGGCGCGCTTGGTATTCCGCAGGCGCAAAGGGCAGCGTTTTTTCACCTTGATGAAAACGATAGAACTCTGGACGATCCATATGACTGGCTCCTTCATCAACTTGCCGCAGCGCGCGTGAAAGAGTGACCTTTCTACCCGCAAAGCAGCAAAGAAAAATCCCGGCGTTCAGGAATTAGGGTTCCGGGCGCGCATATAAATGCTGGCGACGCCATCGCCGACCCGTGTATCAAACTGGTCCAAAATCGCAGACGAAAGCAAGCTTATTTGGCAGCCCACCCGGCGCCCCTGACAAATTGCGCTACACATCTGCCGCCGCGGCGCCCCATAAGTGTGCCCATGACCGGGCGTGCATCCGCAGCCCGATAGGGGGCACCATGCAGATAGGCCAAGATACCGATACCGGATTCTGGATCGACAACACCGCACACCGCGCGTTTTTGCGCCACGACGCGCAGCGTCAACTCGATGTGTTTCGCCAGATGCTCCGCGCTGATGGTGGTTTTAACCTGCCCAGCTGGGACGGCACGCCATTGCCAGATGCCCCGCAAGAGCTGCATACAACGACGCGTATGGTTCATTCCTTTGCGCTGGCGAAATGTTTCGGTTTTGCCGATTGCGACGCGGTCATCGATGCGGGCATGGCCTATCTCTGGCAAGCGCACCGCGACACCCAGCACGGCGGCTATCTGTGGTCCGTCGCCCGCGATGGCAGCGCCGCGGATGCCAGCAAACTGGCCTACGGGCACATGTTTGTCCTGCTAGCGGCATCCACAGCAAAAGAGGCGGGGCACCCCGACGCAGACCGCTTGCTGGCCGATGTGACCCAAGTGCTGGACATCCACTTTTGGGAAGAGGCCTACGGCCTTTACGCTGACGAGTTCAACCGCGACTGGACGCCGTTTTCCACCTACCGCGGTATGAACGCGAATATGCACGGGGTAGAGGCCCACCTCGCTGCGTTCGAGGCGACGGGAGAGGCGCGCTATCTGGACCGCGCCGGCCGGATCATTGATTTTTTCGTCCACCAAATGGCCCCTGCAAATGGCTGGCGGTTGCCAGAACACTACACCCAAGACTGGTCCGTTGATCCGGCTTACGCGGGCAATCCCATGTTCCGCCCCGCTGGTACGACCCCCGGTCATAGCATGGAACTGGGCCGCCTGACGTTGCAACATTGGGATTTGGCCGGGCGCAAAGGCGACACCGCCCCCAAGGCCGCCCGCCATCTGATCCTGCAGGCCATCACCGACGCTCGGCGCCCCGACGGCGGCTTTGCTTATACGCTCAAAGACGGCCAGATTGACCGCCCCGACCGTTATTGGTGGCCCGTGACAGAGGCGATCGGTGCCCTTGCCGCGCTTATCAAACTCGACCGTAATCCTCAGGACGAAGCGCTTTATCGCTCGTTCTGGCAATTTGCCCAGTCGCACCTCATTGACCCAGATCATGGCGGCTGGTTTCCCGAACTGGACGACGCCGGCAAACCTGCACAGCACCAATTCATCGGAAAACCCGACATCTACCACGCGTTGCAAGCGGATCTGCTGCCCCTTATCCCGCATTTGTCTCGCGCGGCCGCATCAGTCTAACCAACCCTTCTTCTGGTCAAAAATATCTTGGGGGGTGCGGGGGGCAAAGCCCCCCGCGGATCGGCGCGGCAAAGCCGCGTCGATCCCTACCGCCGTCCTCCGGCCAAGGCCGCAGCCTCTGGCAGACGCCGCAGCCACATCATCGCAAAAGCACCGATCGCTGGACCGGGGACAAGCACGGCAAAGGCCCACTGCCAACCGCCCAACCACTCTGCCACGATCGGCATGATCGAGATGGCAACCACGGTGAGCGCAAAGCCAAAGCCAAGCTGCAAGGTCACAGCCGTGCCGACAAAGCGTTGATCAGCCAGCTCGGTCACCGCAGCTGAAAACTGCGCGCTATCACCGATGACGGAAATGCCCCAGATAATCGCGACAAGCGCCAGCAACCACCCCGGCCCGTCAAAGGTGAACCCGATCAGCAGCGCACAGACCGCCGACACGGCCATCATCCCCGCCGTCGTCAGGCAGCGTCCGATCCGGTCCGACAGCACGCCGCCCAAGATGCATCCGATCACACCCGACCCGACGACGACAAAACTCAGCATCGACGCAGAGCCGAACGGGAACGGTGTCATGCCGCCCTGCGCCGCAGCCGCCCCAAAGGCCAGAAACCACGCCCACATGGCATAAAGCTCCCACATGTGGCCAAAATAGCCGAGGTTTACCAACATTAACGGCTTTTGCGTAAACACTCGCAGGCACTGGCGCGGATCGAATGTCGCGCGGCCAAAACCGTGCGGTCCTTCACGCAATGCCGTCGCAAATAGGAACGCAGCCGCCAGCGTCGCCAGCGATGTGGCGATCACAACCGCCTGCCAAGCGATGCCCGCGGTCAAGGCACGGAACAAATGCGGCATGGACGATCCAAGGGTCAGCGCCCCGATCAAGAACCCCAGCGCCAGCCCGCGCCCCCGCAAAAACCACGTCGCCATCAGCTTTAACGCGGGGGGATAAACGCCCGCCAGCGCGATCCCGGTGACGAACCGCGCCGCAATCGCGCCGCCCGGCGACGGGTCCAGCAAAAGCGCCGCGTTCGCCGCGCAAGCGATCAAGGCGCTGACGGCCATCAGCGTTTGCATGCGCACCATATCGGGCAGGTTCACGATACTTGACGCCATGGCCCCGGCCACGAACCCCAGCTGCACCGCATTGGTCAGCCATGCCGCTTGCGATGTGCTTAGACCCCAATCCAATACCAGTTCTGGAATGATCGCTGTTGCGGAAAACCACGTTGTCATGACGCCCACGACCCCAAGACAGATCAAAGCAAGCGCGCGCCAGCGGCCCGTCGCGGGCGCGTCAATCGGATTGGTCATTGTTGGGATCCTGTGCCGCTTCGTTACGGATTGAATTACGCGGGTTTCAACCCCGGCGGCAACCGCGTTGCACGCGGGTCACGCAGCGATGTTCACGCCAATAAGGTCGATTCAGGTAAAGCGGCAGCCTTGCGGTCGAACGTGTAGCAGGTCGCGGCCCCCGCATCGCGCCCGGCCAGCGCGATCATCTGATCCGCAAACCCCGGCCCGCCATGGCGATATCGCGACAGCGCAAGACCGACACGGTCAGGGTTTTCGACCAAAAGCTCCTCTGCCTCTAGCACGGCATCAAGCGCCTGCGCGATGGTCATGCGGTCAAAGCGATAGGCGCGTTCCAGCACCCAAACGGTTTCAATCATAACTTCGCGGCTGATAAAGGCAGGGGCCTGCGGCGTGAGCGTGTCAATCAACCCTACAGCAAGCGCAGCTTGTGCGGCATCGTCCAGCGTCAGAAACCGCACCAGCACATTTGTGTCGATCGCAATCACCTGCCGTCACTGCCCCTGGCGGCAATTGCCTCTTCCATCGCCTCTAGACTGACAGGTGCCGCGCCATCGCGCCGCAGCATCCCGGCAAGCGAAGCCGCAGGCCGGCTGCGCATCAAACGCACTTCTCCGCCATCAAGGATCAGATACCGCACCCGGTCACCCGCCTGCAACGAGAGCGCCTGCCGCACATCGCGGGGCAAGGTGGTCTGGCCTTTTGTGGTCAATGTTGATTCTTGCATCACGATCCTCCTGCGCCTTGAATATAACCCCTTCGCCTTACTAAATCAATATTCGCATTACGAATGGCAATTCTGCCGCCCGGGCTGGCCGAGCGGCAGTCGCAGTAATTAAACGTCCGGCAGCCCTGGCAGGATCTTGTCCATCGTCGCGGGCAAATCGCGCACACGCACGCCTGTTGCGTCATAGATGGCGTTGATGATCGCCGCACCAGCGCCGCAAATCCCCAGCTCACCGATGCCCTTGGCCTGCATCGGGTTGGCGTAGGGGTCACGCTCTGCGATGAAGTTCACGCTAAGCTGCGGCACGTCGGCGTTTACCGGAATGTGGTATTCCGCCAGATCGTGGTTCACCAGATGACCGTCGCGAGTGTCTTGGATCAGCTCTTCGGTCAGGGCCATGCCGATCCCAAACGTCATCCCGCCAAGGCACTGCGACCGCGCGGTTTTCGCGTTCAGGATGCGGCCAGCGGCAAAGCTTCCGTGCATCCGGCGCAGGCGCACTTCGCCAGTCACGCTATTTACACCGACCTCGCAAAAGAATGACCCGAACGTGGCCTGACGAAAGTCCTTCTGCGTCTTCCCCGGCTCAATCGCGCCTTCGACGACCATCGGCGCATCGCCAACCAGGTCGGTCAATGGAGTCTGTTTATTCGCAAACGTCGCAGTGCCATCCTTCAGCGTCAAATCGCCCTCGTCGCAGTTCAGCTTGGCCGCAATGGTCTGGCGCAACTTTTCGCAAGCCATATAGACCGAAGAGCCAGCCGAGGACGCACCCCACGACCCGCCAGAGCCTGCGGATTTTGGCAGTTTGCTATCGCCAAGCCGCGTCTCGATCCGGTCCTGCGGCACACCCAGCATTTCGCCGGCAATCTGCGTTAGGATCGCATAGGTGCCGGTGCCGATATCCGTCATATCGGTTTCGATCAACAGCGTACCATCAGGGTTCAGGGTCACACGCGCATGGCTTTCACCAATCATGTTCACCCGCGCCGCGGATGACATCCCGTATCCAATCAGCCATTCGCCGTCGGTTGCGCCCTTCTTGCGGTCCGCCCAGCCAAAGATGGCCGCACCATCGTCCAGCGCCTCGGCCAATTTATGTGACGAGAACGGCTTGTCCTCGCCCGGGGAACGGTCCGGGATATTGCGCTTGCGCAATTCCACGGGGTCGATGCCGGTCGCGACGGCCAGTTCGTCCATCGCGATTTCCAGCGCGGTCAGGCCGACGGCCTCTCCTGGTGCGCGGACAGACCCGGCGCAGGTCTGGTTCACACGCACGATTTCCATATGCGTTTCGCGGTTTTCACCCTTGTAAAGAAAAGGGGTGGCCTGCGTGACAGGTTCTGCGAAGGATTCGTCCGGCAGCTGCGACACGCGGGCCGTGTGACCGATCCCCCTCAGAACGCCGTCTTTGTCGGCAGCGAGTTGGAAGTCCTGCGCCGTTTCGGACCGGCGCATCACGTTTTCGAACACCTGCTGGCGCGTCAGCATCACGGACACCGGCACGCCCAGCTCTTTTGCAGCTAACGCCGCCGCGACGGCATCAGGGGAAATCCCCAGCTTCGATCCGAACCCGCCGCCGACATAAGGCGCGAGCAGGTGAACGTTTTCGGGATCGATCCCAAGGGAGTCCGCGACCTCGTTCACGTTGTATTTCAGCATCTGGTTCGACGCATGCAGCGTCAGCTGATCGCCGTCCCACCATGCAATCGCGCTATGCGGCTCCATCGGGGCAGAGTTGTGGCCCGGCGTCGTGTAGCGCTGATCGACGGTAAAGGCGGCATCCTGCATCGCAGCCTTCAGATCACCCATAGAGGATTGCTTCTTTTCTGGCCGCTCGACCGCGACACCGTCCGCTTTGGCATCTGGGACCGCCGTGCCTGCCGTCATCCGCAATTCCAGCGACTGCGCGCCATGGCGTGCGGCCTCAAAGCTATCGGCGACGACCAAGGCGACGGGCTGGCCGATATAGTAAATCTCGGAACTGCCCTGCACGGGGGCCTTATTCGCCGTACCCTGCGCCGGGTTGCGCAGGAACTTGTCGCCCCACATCACCTTGCGCACGCCGGGCATCTTTTCAACGGCTGCCGCCTCTACCCCGTCCAACGTGCCCCGGGCGATCGTTGCGCGGACAAGCACGCCGTGCAGCATGCCGGGCTGGTGCGCCTCGTGGGCATAGGTCGCGGTGCCTGTTACTTTTAGCGGCCCTTCTGGCCGGTCCATCGCCGTGCCAAGCAAGCCTTGCGCCATATCGTCCAGCCGGTTGCGGTCGTCCGGCTTGTCCATTTTCAGATGAGCGTTCATGCCGCGTCCTTTCCGCAAAGTTCCTTCAAAGTGGCAATCAGGGTGCGGCGCGTCAGCGGCACCTTGAAGGCGTTGTCCTTTTGCGGCTTGGCATCCGCGAGCAGGATGTCAGCCGCCTTGGCGAACAGCTCCGGACTGGGTTTTTGCCCGATCAGCGCCTTTTCAACCGCCGGGTTACGCCAAGGTTGCGACCCGATGCCGCCAAAGGCCAAGGCCGCATCGGTGATCGTGCCTTCGTCCATCTGCACACGCGCCGCAACCGACACCATGGCAAAGGCATAGGACGCCCGGTCGCGCACCTTGCGATAGGTCTGCGCACCCTTGGCGGGCGCTGGTAGCGTCACAGCAATGATCAGGTCAGAGGGTTCAAGCACGGTTTCGATATGGGGCGTCTGCCCCGGCAGGCGGTAGAACTCCGACAGCGGCACAGAGCGGACCGCGCCGCCCGCGCTTTCAATTTCAACCACGGCATCCAGCAGGCGCATAGCGACGGCCATGTCGCTGGGATGGCTGGCAATACAGGCGTCAGAGGTGCCAAGGATTGCGTGCAGACGCGTCGCGCCTTCCATCGCCTGACAACCTGTGCCCGGCTCGCGCTTATTGCAGGGCATGGCTGTGTCGTAGAAATAATAGCACCGTGTGCGTTGCAGCAGATTGCCACCCGTCGTGGCCTTGTTGCGCAGCTGGCCAGAAGCACCGGCAAGCAGCGCCTCGCTGAGCACGGGATACTGTTTGCGCACCGTCATGTCGGCGGCCAGATCAGAGTTGGAGACAAGCGCGCCAATGCGCAGCCCGCCGTCGACTTCGGTAATCTGGTGCAGGTCCAGCCGGTTGATATCGACCAGCTTGTGCGGGGCCATCACCTCCAGCTTCATCAAGTCCAGCAGATTGGTGCCGCCTGCGATGAAATTTGCCCCCTGCCCCGCGGCGCGGGTGGCGTGGGTCGTGCTATCGGCGCGGATATAATCGAAAGGTTTCATTTGCGCCCCTCCGCGGTCTCGCGGATTGCGTCGACAATGTTGGGATAGGCAGCGCAGCGGCACAGGTTGCCTGACATCCGCTCTGAAATTTCGGCGTTGGTCAGGTCCACATCGCCGGTCAGGTCGGCGCTAACATGGCTCGGCCAGCCGTCCTTGACCTCTTGCAGCATCGCAGTCGCCGAACAAATCTGGCCGGGGGTGCAATAGCCGCATTGGAAACCGTCGTGTTTCACAAATGCGTCTTGCAGGTCAGACAGGTTGCCGGGCTGACCAAGCCCCTCGATCGTCGTAATCTCGTCCCCGTCGTGCATGCAGGCCAGCGACAAACAAGAGTTGATGCGCCGCCCGTTCACGATCAAGGTGCAGGCCCCGCATTGGCCATGATCACAGCCCTTTTTCGTGCCGGTCAGGTCAAGGTGGTTGCGCAGCGCGTCCAGCAATGTGGTGCGGCTGTCGGCGTCAAGCTGATGCTCTGTGCCATTGATCGTTAGGCTCGTTTTCATCGGGCCGTCCTTTGTTGGGAATGTCGGGCAATGCAGTATTCTGCTGTGCCCGATCAACCCACGCATCGGCCGTCTGGTTCCGCGAAAAGTGTAAAACGCGTCAGTCGTTCGCCTGATATTCCTGAAGTTGAACATTAGGCCCAGCAAAGCGTTCAACCATTGTAACTGTGCCTGCCTGCATCGCAAAATATGTCAGCGTTGCCACAGCGATAGCTGCGAAGGCACCAGTAATAAAAGCGGTCATTCCGCAGGCCCTCCGTTGCGTCCTTCAAGCTCGTTTAGCCAGATTTCATGGTGTTCCTTGGCCCAATTCCGGTCCACCCGGCCGCCCCACATCGCCCAAAAGGCACCCTGCATCCCGACCGTCCCGATATAGATGTGGCCGATAAAAATCGCGATCAGCATGAGGCCGATGATGGCATGCACCAGCATGGCCCAAGACATCGTACCAAGGCTCGCCCAGTAGTAGGGAAACATCAGCGTCACACCGGACACGACCATCAGTGCGCCGCCCAAAACCGCCGACCAAAAGATCAGCTTTTGCCCCGCGTTGAACTTTTTCGCAGGCGGGTTTGGGCCGCCGTCAGTCGCCATGCCCCCCATGACGCTGAGCCATTTCAGGTCGCGCCATTCGGGAATGTTGCGGCCCATCCACATCACCGCCATCAGCAGGATACCTACAGCAAAGGACGGGAAAAACATCATGTGCCCCCAGGTCGAAATCCATCCGGCCCAGCCCAAAACCGTCTCTCCGAATGGCATCAACAGCGTTTTGCCATAGGCAATCGTCAGGCCCGTCAGCGCAAGGGCAATGAAGCTGATCGAGGTCATCCAGTGCACCGTGCGTTCAAACAAATTGAACCGTTTCACAGTGCGGTTGCTGCGCCCATGGGCAATTGGCACCCGGCCACGCACCGCCAAAATCAGCGCAAGCAAAAACCCCATACCAAGGATCGTCATCGCCCCCAGATGCACCGCCAGATCGGCCACACCAAGGCGCCAGTCGCGGGCAAAGGGACGCTCGAATAAGGCAGCGTTGGCATAGGGCAGCGACGAAATCCCCTCGGTCCGCTGCGCGGGTCGCAGCAAGGCGCCGGTGTCATCGCCATAGATCGACCAGCTTTGCGTCAGCTTTTCGCCGTCCGCCATCGGGTTGGTCGTCATCATCGTATCCGGCACGACGTTATAATCGGGCCGCTGTTGGTCAGGCGAAGGCCCAGTCGCGTAACGTTCGGCCTGAAACGTCGTGCGATCAGCCAATGCCTGTCCGGTCAGCAAAGCGCTTGGTGCGTCCTGCGGGCCCATCTGAGTGCCGTTATATTCCGTCATGCCCCACCGGATTTCAGGCACAGTGCGGGCGTCGCCGTCAAAAATCTCGTACACCTGCCAGACCAAGGCAATCGCCAGTAAAAACGCCACGATGGCACCCCCGATGCGATAGCGGACGAAGTCGCGCCCGTGGACAATTACCTCGTCGCTCATGCGCCATCCTCCGGGTAATAGGCGGTTTTCCAGCCCCAAGCGCCAGAGCCGAAGCCCCGTGCCACGACGCGTTCGCGGTAGATGTCGGCGATGACTTCGCCGTCGCCAGCCAGTAGGGCGCGGGTCGAACAGACCTCGGCGCAGATTGGCAATTTGCCTTCGGCAATACGGTTGCGGCCATATTTGGCAAACTCAGCGTCAGAGCCGTTCTCTTCTGGTCCGCCCGCACAATAGGTGCATTTGTCCATCGTGCCGCGCGTGCCGAACAGGGTGGCGCGCGGGAACTGCGGTGCGCCAAAGGGGCAAGCGTAAAAGCAGTAGCCGCAGCCGATACAGGTATCTTTGTTATGTAGCACGACGCCGATATCGGTCTGGTAAAGCGTGCTGACAGGGCAGACCGCAACGCAGGGCGCATCGGTGCAATGCATGCAGGAAATTGCGACGGATTTCTCGCCAGGTTGGCCATCGTCAATTGTTACAACGCGGCGGCGCACCATGCCCCAAGGCACCTCGTGTTCGTTCTTACAGACTGTCGCGCAGGCATTGCATTCGATGCAGCGGTCCGTGTCGCACAGGAATTTCAAACGTGCCATTAGACAGCCTCGATCCGGCAAAGCGTAGCCTTGGTTTCTTGCATTTGCGTCACGATATCATAGCCATAGGTCTGGATCGTGTTCGTCGCCTCGCCAAAGACATAGGGTTCTGTGCCTTCGGGATATTTCGACGTCAGGTCCTCGCCCATCCAGAAACCGGCAAAGTGGAACGGCAGGAACACGGTCCCCTCGCCCACCCGTTTGGTCACGAGCGCCTTCACTTTGATCCGCCCATTTGGTGACGCGACCCAGCAGTCGTTGCCATCGGTCACGCCAGCGCGGCCCGCATCGGCTGGATTAATCTCGACGAACATATGCTGCTGAAATTCGGCCAGCCACTTGTTTGACCGTGTCTCGTCGCCGCCGCCTTCAAATTCCACAAGTCGGCCAGAGGTCAGCTGGATCGGGAAATCTTTTGAGTAATCAACCTTCTGGATGCTTTCATACAGCACCGGCACACGCCATTTGCGCTGGTCTTCATAGGTAGCATATTCAGGCAGCAAATCGCGGCGGTTGGTCAGCAGCGGCTCTCGGTGCTTGGGGATCGGATCGGGGAAGGTCCAGACCACGCAGCGCGCCTTGCCGTTGCCATAGGGCGCAAGACCATGGGCAATCATCACGCGCTGGATGCCGCCGGACAGGTCCGTTTTCCAGTTCACCCGCTGGATTTTATCGCGCAGAGTTGCGTCGTCGGGGGCCTTTTCCTGCGGGTTATCCGCCAGATACGCCTTGATCGCTGTCAGCGCGTTGGCCGGATAGCTGCTGAAGTGTTCCGCAACCATCTGCTGGTCGCTGTTTAACGTATCGCCATCAGCGCCGCCCCAGCTTTCGTTGATATTGTCCGACCCGCCGGACTGCTGCTGCAAGGCCGCCAGCGTCAACTGATCCATCGCGATCTGCGCTTCATCTTCGGTCATGTTGAACATGTCATGTTTAAAGCGGTCAGCGCCGATGCTGATGATCATCAGCCGTTCTTTGGCGGTCAGCTCGTCAGACCAGCCAAGCGCATCCAGCATGCCAAGCGTGCCTTCGGGGTAGCCATCCTTGATCTCTGAATCGGCAGGAAAGCTGCCCTCAGCCAGCAGGTTCTCTCCGTCATGTTCAACACCCCAGCGCGCGCGGAACGGCAAGCCACCCTTGGCCACCGGCATCGTGGTGTCATACAGGATCGGCGTGCCGGGATGCTTGTCCTCAGGGTTGCCCCATGTTGGCCATGGCAGGCAGTAATAGTCGCCCAAAACAGGTTCAGACATGCCCTTGAGCGTGATGGAGTCAAACTTGTCCTGGTGCTGCATATGCAGCTTGAGCCGCTCTGGGCTTTGGCCAGTATAGCCGATCGACCAAGTGCCTTTGTTGATCTCGCGTAGCATATCCTCTGCGACGGGCTCTTTGTTCTGCACTTCGATATGCTTGAACATTTCGTCTGCAAACCCAAAGGCTTCGGCCAGCAGATAGGTGATCTCGTAGTCCGACTTCGCCTCGAACAGCGGATCGAACACCTTGTCACGCCATTGCAGCGACCTGCTAGAGTTCGTCACTGTTCCGTGGATTTCAGCGGTCGAGGATGCGGGCAGCAGGTACACGTTGTCCTGCTTGTTCGACATAATCGCGACCTGCGTCGGATGCGGGTCAATCACGCAAAGCACATCGACTTTATCCAGCGCCTCGCGCTGCTCTGGCCCGCGTGTGATAGAGTTTGCGGCATGGCCCCAGAACATCATCGCTTTGACCGGATTGGGTTGATCTAGGTTCTCTTTTGCCTCTAAAATCGCGTCCATATAACGCGACAACGGCATGCCTTCGGCCTGCATCAAATCCTTGGATGCGAAGCGGCTGACCATCCAATCATAATCCACATCCCAAACGCGGCACCAATGCTTCCAAGCGCCCTCGTCCAGCCCGTAATAGGCAGGCAGGCTATCACAAGACACGCCCATATCGGTCGCGCCCTGCACGTTGTCATGACCGCGAAAGATGTTGGCACCGCCACCCGATTTACCGATATTGCCCAGCACCAGTTGCAGGATCGACGCCGCGCGTGTCTTGGACGACCCTACCGTCGACTGCGTCAAACCCATGCACCAGATCAACGTGCCGGGGCGGTTTTCTGCCAACATCCGGGCCACGCGGGCCGTCTGTTCGGCGGGAATGCCCGAGACACGCTCGACCTCTTCCAGCGTCCATTTCTGAACTTCGTCACGGATCTGGTCCATGCCCCAGACACGGGCGTTGATGTAGTCTTTATCTTCCCAGCCTTGGGCGAAAATCTCGCGCACAAGACCCAGCATAAAGCCGATATCGGCGCCGGGGCGGATGCGGACATATTCGTCGGCGTGGGCCGCGGTGCGGGTAAAGCGCGGATCGACGACGATCATTTTGCCGCCATTTTCCTTGCCTGCCAGCACATGCAGCATCGACACCGGGTGCGCCTCGGCGGGGTTGCCGCCGATGATCAGGATGGATTTGGCGTTGCGGATGTCATTGAAGGTATTCGTCATCGCCCCGTAGCCATAGGTGTTCGCCACCCCGGCCACAGTCGTGGAATGGCAAATGCGCGCTTGGTGATCGACGTTGTTGGTGCCCCAAAAGGCAGCGAACTTGCGGAAAATATAGCTTTGCTCGTTCGAGTATTTTGCCGAACCTAGCCAATAGACGCTGTCAGGCCCGAACTCTTCGCGAATTCCCAGCAGCTTCTCGCCCAGCTCTGAAATCGCCTGATCCCAGCTGATGCGGGTCCATTCGCCAGCGACCTTTTTCATCGGGTATTTCAGGCGGCGATCACCGATTGCGATCTCTCGCATGGCCGCACCTTTGGCGCAGTGGGTGCCTTGATTGATGGGGCTTTCAAACGCGGGCTCTTGCCCGGTCCAGACGCCATTTTCGACCTCTGCCCAAAGCGAACACCCGACCGAGCAGAACTGGCAGATCGTCTTGTGATACGTCATGCCCAGCTTTGGCGGCATGGCACTTTGCGCCTGCGCGACGCGTCCGGCCGTTGTGGCCCCGATGGACCCTAGCGCCAAACCAGCAAGGCCAGAGTTGCGCAGAAAATCCCGGCGCGTCGTGCCCGTGCGCGGCGCGGGGGCGGTTATAGTGGTCGTGCGGCGGCGAAGCATCGCGGTCTTCCTCTTAGGGTCAGCTGCGGGCCAGCTTGTAATAGGTGGCGACGTGATCCGTCGTGTTAAACAGCGGCTGCTTTGGGTCTACGGGCGCGGGCTCTTGCACAGCAGCATTGGCCGTGCCCGCCAGCGCCAAACTGGCAGAGGCAAGCGGGACACCCGCAAGAAGGCGGCGGCGCATGGGATCGGGAGTATCGGTCATGGTGTTAACCTTGTCAGGACTAGACTTAGTTCTAGACCGGACGACGCGCGCAACAACCCTTGCGCCGATCACAACTTCTTACGGCCTTAACCTGCCGCAAGTTGCGCCGCTTTTTTCAGTGATCGCCTAGAAACTAGAAACCTGTCAAAGATCTAAGATACACGCCGTGCGTAAATCGGAACTGAAATGCACAACGTCGCAGGCCTGCCCGGCTACCAAGCGCCCCGCAGTTCCAGCCATACGCAGCACGCTGGCGGGGGCAGATGTTGCCATGGCAATTGCACGCTCGCACGTCACAGCGCCCTGCGCGACCATAAAGGCAATCGCCTGCGGCAGGCTTAAATCGGCGCCCGCCAAGGTGCCGTCCGCCAGCGTCAATTGACCTTTCGCACGTGTGATCAGACGGCCATTCAGCGCAAAGGCCGTCTGATCCGTGCCCGCAACCGCCATTGCGTCGGACACCAAAAACAACGCGCCCCGCGCCTTAGCCCGCACCGCCGCCCGCACGGCGGCAGGATGCACATGGATACCGTCAGCAATGATCCCCGCTGCCCCGTCCCCGTCAAGCGTCGCGCCGACAAGCCCCGGCGTGCGGTGGCCCAGTCCGCTCATGGCGTTGAACAGATGCGTTGTGCAGCGCGCGCCGGCGGCAAAGGCCGCCGCGCAGGTGTCGAAGTCCGCGTCCGAATGACCAAGCGAGACAATCACGCCTGCCGCCGTCAGCCGCGCAATCTGGTCCGGCGTGACCGTCTCTGCCGCGACCGTCACCATCAGGTTACGCAGCTCACCTGCGGCATCGCAAAGCTCGTTCAGGTCGCCCTGTGTCATCGGGCGGATCAGGCCGGCAGCATGGGCCCCTTTGCGGGCGACGCTAAGATGCGGCCCCTCTAGGTGCAGACCCAGCAGGCCAGACAATGAAACCCCGGCGGCAATCGCAGCGCGTGTCACATCGGGTGTGTCCGTAATCAGCGTCGGCAGCATCGCACTGGTGCCAAGTCTGCGGTGCGCGGCGATCATAGTACGCAGGGTATCTGCCGTCGGCGCATCGTTGAACATGACGCCCCCGCCGCCATTGACCTGCAAATCAACCAGCCCCGGTGCAAGGATGCCCGGCGGCATCGCCCGCACCTGCGCGCCCTTTGGCACCTGCGCTGCAATACCGCCGCAAACGCCGTCCTGTAACACAAGCACGGCAGCGGGATGCAACCGCGTGCCGTCATGCACGTCGCATCCTGTCAGCGCAATCAACCCCATGCGCCGCGCCGCGCCAGCAACAGCGCCCCGTCTAATGCGCTGCCCGCCGGATCAGAAAACTGCCGTCCTGCGCGCGCCATCCAAGGCCGCAATGCGTCACCCAGCCCGCCCGTCATCACCAGTGGCAAACTATCGTCATGGCCCAAGGCAAGCAGTGCCCGCTCTATCCACGTTGCCGCTTGCGCCATGATCGCGGCGGCTGCGGGATCGGCTTGCGCCGCCTCTGTCACAACCGGGGCCAACGCACCATAATCCGCCGGCCGCGCCGCCCCGGCAAAATCCACGATGGCATCCGTATCGCCATCCCAGCGCGCCAATACCGCCTGCGCCATTGGCCCCATCGACTGCATATCATCCACCGCTTCCAAGGTCGCGCTGAGCCCCGCACGCCCGACCCAGGCCGCGCTGGCGTGATCGGATAGCTGCAAGCCCCAACCGCCGACGGCCCGCACTATGCCGCCGCGCGCAATACCGACAAAGCTCCCTGTCCCCAGCGCGGCGACAGCGCCATCCCGGTCCCCCAGCGCGCCAGCGATCATCGAAGGGCGATCCTCTGTCACTGTGCAGCGTAGCAGTCCCAGCCGTGCTGTCATATCCTGCGCCTGGCACGGCTTTCGCATCCCGGCGAGCCCCAGAAAGCCCCCAGCGACATGGTTCATATCGGCACTTACAGCATCCATCGCCTGCGCAATTGCATCCGCAATATTGCTACAGGCACCATCAAAATCGCTCGTCGCGTTGGCGGGCCCGCCATGCCCCGTTCCAACGATGCGGCCCTGCGCATCGCACAGCGCCGCACGGCAGCCACTGCCGCCGCCGTCCACCCCAAGGCAGAGATTCTGTTTCACGCCTGCCGCCTCGCTTTTACACTACCGCGTATTTTGCGGCAGCGGCGCGGTGCGCACAAGCCCGCGCGTTAATACGTGGCGCGCCCGCCGGACAGATCGAACACTGCGCCTGTGGTGAAAGAGTTCTCTGGCGATACCGCCCAGACGATCATCTTGGCGGCCTCTGCCACCTCTAGAAACCGGCCGCGCGGGATCTTGGACAGCATATAGTCGATATGCTCTTGGCTCATCTGATCGAAAATCCGCGTGCGCGCGGCGGCGGGCGTGATGCAATTGACCGCGATATCCAGCGTTGCCAGTTCTTTACCCAGCGATTTCGTCAAGGCAATGACGCCCGCCTTGGACGCAGAATAGGCGCAGGCGTTGGGGTTGCCTTCTTTGCCCGCGATGCTGGCGACGTTTAGGATGCGCCCGTAACCCGCCGCCTTCATCCCCGGCACCACGGTGCGGTTGACGTTAAAGGTACCCGTCAAATTGACGTCGATCACCTTTTGCCACGCCGCCGGATCGTAGCTTTCAACAGGCGCGTTCGGCCCCGCGATCCCGGCAGAATTCACGCAGATCAGCGGAACACCAACCGCGTCGCAGGTTGCAGCATATGCCGCCTGCACACTGAACAGATCGGTGATGTCACAACTGATCGCTGTGCCGCCAAGCCCCTCCATCGCGGCGATGTTCGCCGCATCCATGTCCCAGCTGACAACGCGCACGCCGCGCGCGGTCAGCGCTTGCGCCACGGCATATCCGATGCCCTGCGCAGCCCCCGTGACGACGGCAATTTGACCCTGCATTTCCATCATCCGCGCCCGATAAAGGGCATGGCGCTGGCCATCACCGTCATGAATTGCACGTTTGCGTCCAGCGGCAGTTGCGCCATGTGCAGCACGGAAGACGCCACATGCGCCACGTCCATCACCGGCTCGACCGCCATGCTGCCATCCGCCTGCGGCACGCCCTTGGTCATCGCCACCGCCATATCCGTCAGCGCATTGCCAATATCGATTTGCCCGCAGGCGATGTTGAACGCGCGCCCGTCAAGCGACAACGTCCGCGTCAGCCCGGTAATCGCATGTTTGCTCAGCGTATAAGGTGCCGATCCCCAGCGCGGCACAGAGGCCGAAACGCTGCCGTTATTTATGATGCGCCCGCCTTGCGGGTCCTGCTTGCGCATGATGCCAAAGGCCGCCCGCGCCGCGATCACGGCCCCCATAACGTTCACGTCGATTAGGTTTCGAATGTCATCCACGGCCAGCTCGTCAATCGGCGCGCCTTTCAGGCTGACGCCTGCGTTGTTGAACAGCGCATCAATCCGGCCCCAAGCCGCCAGCGCCTTGCCGAAGGCTGCATCAACGGCCGCCGCGTCAGTCACGTCGCAGGGCAAGACCAGCGCGTTGCTGTCGCCCTTTGTCTGGGTCAAAGGTGCGCTTCTGCGGCCCACAAGACCCACATCCCAGCCCGCCGCGATAAACGCCTGCGCCGTCGCCCGGCCCACGCCAGAGCCTGCGCCCGTAATGATAATGCTTGGCATGTAAACTCCCCCTTAGTGATTGTCGCGCGGCAGATCATGGGCGATCCGCTGATAGGCCGTCGCCAGTTCCAGACAGCCGCCCTGGGCCAACTGCCCCACATGTTTGCGGTAGATTTCTTGCCAAGGCGTCTGGTGATGCAGGACCGGTTCCACCCAATCAGCGCGTCGCTGCGCCCATTCGGCGTCATCAACCAGCGCGTCCAGACGGCTTTCATTCAGGTCCAGTCGTACCCGGTCACCGGTTTGAAGCAGCGCAAGGCCCCCGCCAACAACCGCCTCTGGCGAGGCGTTTAGAATCGACGGGCTTTCAGACGTGCCGCTTTGGCGCCCATCCCCGACAGTCGGAAGATGGTTAATACCCTGCCGGATCAGCGCATCAGGCGGCTGCATATTCACCACTTCGGCGCTGCCGGGGTAACCGACGCAACCAACACCGCGAATGAATAAAACCGTCTCGGCGTCGATCCCCAGATCGGTATCGTTGATCCGGTCATGGTAATCCTCCGGCCCCTCAAACACGACGGCGCGGCCTTCGAAAATCCCCTCTGCCCCCGGCGTCGACAAATAGCGCGCGCGAAAATCAGGAGAGATCACAGAGGTCTTCATAAGGGCGCTATCAAACAGGTTGCCCGACAGAACAAGGAACCCCGCCTTTGTCCGCATCGGATCGCTCACAGGGCGGATCACGTCCAGATCCTCGCTCTCGATCCCGGCCAATGCATCGCCCACCGTTTGGCCGCTGGCGGTCATCGCGCCCATATGCAGCATCCCGGCTTTGGCCAACTCGCCCATCACCGCAGGCACACCGCCCGCGCGGAAAAAGCTCTCTCCTAGGTATTCGCCGGCAGGCTGCATGTTCACCAAAAGCGGCGCGTCAAAGCCGACGGTTTCCCAATCCTTCACGTCCAGCGCCACGCCCACATGCCGCGCAATCGCGGCCAGATGCGGCGGCGCATTGGTGGAACCGCCAATGGCGGTATTCACGACAATTGCGTTTTCAAAGGCTTCGCGCGTCATGATGTCCGACGGCTTTAGATCATCCAGCACCATCTGCACGATGCGCTTTCCGGTCTCATAGGCCATGTTCATCCGCTCGCGGAACGGCGCGGGAATGGCGGACGATCCGGTCAAGGTCATGCCCAAGGCTTCTGCCATCGCGTTCATCGTGCTTGCGGTGCCCATCGTGTTGCAATGCCCCAGCGACGGGGCAGAGGCGCAGGCGCGCTTCATGAACTCGGGATAATCAATCTTACCTTCCGCCAGCAATCGGCGGCTTTCCCAGATGATCGTGCCGGATCCTGCGCGCTTGCCTTTCCACCAGCCGTCCAGCATCGGCCCGCCATTCAGCGCAATCGCAGGTAGGTCCAGCGTTGCCGCCCCCATCAGCATCGCCGGAGTCGTCTTGTCACAGCCCGTCGTGAGCACGACGCCGTCGATGGGATAGCCGTGCAGCACCTCGACCAAGGACAAATAGGCAAGGTTGCGGTCCAGCGCCGCTGTCGGGCGTTTGCCGGTCTCTTGAATAGGGTGAACCGGAAATTCCATCGGAATCCCGCCGCCGTCGCGAATGCCCGCCTTGATCCGGTCGGCGAGGAAGACGTGAATCTTGTTGCAGGGGGCCAGATCGCTACCGGTCTGGGCAATACCGATAATCGGGCGGTCCGCTTGCAGCTCTTCCGCGCTGAACGTGCCGTTCTGATACTTTTCCAGATACAGCGCCGTCATCCCCGGATTGTTCGGATTATCAAACCACTCCTGCGACCGGAACCGCTTGTTTGCGCGTGTATCTGTCATGGCTTCACCTCTTCCCCAGATGTCTGTTTGCAAGCTGTCAATTTGGTATACCAAATGCAAGCGTAATTCGCGCAGCCCGCGCCCGCCCCTTTTTCTCGTCAGAAATATCCCGGGGCACGGCGCACAGCGCCGGGGGCTGGCCCCAAGATTTTTCGCAGAAAAATCGTTACTTCTTTGCCTCGGCCGCCATATCGAGCCCATTCAATGCCCCGACCCTATCCGTGATCGAGGGCACAAAATCAGCACCGTGACCCGACGCTTCGGCCTGCGCGAAAAACTGCTTTGCAGCAGAGGCCATGATCGTCGTCAGCCCCGCCGCATCCGCCATCGCCCCGACGTATCGCAGGTCTTTGGCCCCATTGGCGATGGTGAACTTGTGCACCTCTTCGCGGTCAACGGCATATGTCATGAAGCTTTCGAAGAACCCGTTGGTCAAACGGCTGCTCCCGATCACTTGCCGCACCTTGGCTGGCGGGATGCCCACTGCCGCACCCAGCACCGTGACCTCGGCATAGAGCGACGCATAGCCCATAGATATAAAGTTCATCAGCAGCTTCATCTTGTGCCCGGTCCCGGGCCCGCCAACATGACTGATATTCCCCGCCCAGCATTCAATCACAGGCAACACCTGCGCAAACACGGCCTCATCCGCGCCAACCATGGCGTCGAGCGTGCCAGCCTCAGCCTCTTTCGGCGTGCGTCCCAGCGGCGCATCAACCAGCGTGCCGCCCTTCGCCGCCAACGCCTCCGCCAGCTTGGCGGTGGACACCGGATCAGCCGTCGTCGTGTCGATCACGATCAAGCCGTCGCGCGCCCCTGCCAAAATCCCGTCTGGTCCGTCAAAGACCGCCTCGACCTGCGGCGAGTTACTTAGGCACAGGTGGATGATATCGCAGACCTGCGCCATCTCGCGCGCAGTGGCGACCTCGGTCGCGCCCATGCCGATCAAGCTGTCGATTGGCGCGCGATTGCGATTGCCTTTGACCCACAACGGGTAACCTTTTTGCACTAGGTTCTTAGCCATCCCGTGACCCATGTATCCCAGGCCAATAAACCCGATCTTTGGCTTACTCATTGCTCATCCTCCCTCGAAATCCGGCGCTTACAGGCTCGCCGTAATGCCGCCATCCACGAAAATCGTTTGTCCGTTTACAAAGCTGCTGGCCTTGGACGACAGGAATATTGCCGCGCCGACCAGCTCTTCGACCTTGCCCCAACGCCCGGCAGGCGTGCGCTTTTCCAGCCAAGCGCTAAAGTCTGCATCCGCCACCAGCGCCGCATTCAACGGCGTGTCGAAATAGCCGGGCGCGATCGCGTTGCAGTTCAGACCGTGCTTGGCCCAATCTGTCGCCATCCCCTTTGTCAGGTTCGCAATCGCCCCCTTTGACGCGGTGTAGGGTGCGATCCCGGGCCGCGCCAAAGCTGTCTGTACAGAGGCGATATTGATGATCCGCCCGGCGCCGCGGGCAATCATATGCCGCCCCACGGCCTGCCCGACATAAAACGCTGAATTCACATTGGTCCGCATCAGGCGGTCAAAAGCGTCAACTTCGAAATCTTCCAGCGGGCCGCGATGCTGCATCCCGGCGTTGTTAATCAGAATGTCGATGGGCCGCTCTTGTTCGTAACCGTCAACCGCGGCCTTTACCGCCGCCGCGTCCGTGACGTCGAACACTAGCGTATCAACTGCGAACCCTTCGCCGCGCAGCACCTGCGCTGCTTCGGCCAGCCGGCCTGCGTCCCGCGCATTCAGGACGATCCGCGCCCCCGCTTGTGCCAACCCGCGTGCCAGTGCAAAACCGATCCCCAATGAGGATCCAGTGACCAGCGCGGTGCGCCCGGTCAGATCAAACAATTCCATGGGACCTCCCCCGATTCATATCATTTGGCGCGCTTGACAACGCGTCGTCAAACCGCCTTGATGAAATGGTATACCATTATTTCCCCGATGCAAGGACGGCCCCCATGCCCCGCGCCCTCTTCGCCCACGCGGCCCGCGACCTGCGCTTGACTGACACCCCGGACGCCGCCCCCGGCCCGGGACAAGTGCGCATTGCCATGAAACGCGGGGGGATCTGCGGGTCCGATCTGCATTATTTCAACCACGGCGGCTTTGGCGCGATCAAACTGCGCGAACCGATGATTTTGGGGCACGAGGTCGCTGGCGAAGTGGCAGAGCTTGGCCCTGATGTGACCGGCCTTACCGTTGGCGATCTCGTCGCCGTCTCGCCCTCTCGGCCCTGCCGCGCTTGTACCGAATGCCTGCGGGGATTGCCCAATCAGTGCCTGAATATGCGGTTCTATGGCTCCGCTATGCCCTTTCCCCATATCCAAGGGGCCTTTCGCGACACCCTGATCGCCGATGCCGCACAATGCGTCCGCGCCACGGGGCAAGACGCCTCTCAAGCTGCCATGGCCGAACCTCTCGCCGTTGCGCTTCACGCGATCAGCCGCGCGGGCGACATGCTGGGCAAGCGCGTGCTGGTCACCGGCTGTGGCCCGATTGGCAACCTCGTGATCCTTGCTGCGCGCCGCGCCGGCGCAGCGCAGATCATCGCCACAGACATCACTGAGCCGGTGCTGGCCATCGCCCGCCAATGCGGCGCCGATGTGACCTTGAACACGGCGGCAGACCCCGATGCGCTGGCCCCTTACAGCACGGGCAAAGGGACGCTGGACGTGCTCTTCGAATGTTCCGGCGCGCAGCCTGCCCTGACCTCTGGCATCGCGACCCTGCGACCGCGCGGCAAGATCGTGCAGCTTGGCCTGTCCGGCGACATGAGCTTGCCGATGATGATGATCACGGCCCGCGAGCTGTCTCTGATGGGATCATTCCGCTTTCATGACGCCTTTGCGCTGGCGGTCAAGATGATGCAGGACGGGTTGATAGACACCGCGCCCCTGCTGACCCACAGCTTCCCGCTCGCCGACTTCCAAGAGGCGTTTGCCATAGCGAACGACCGGACCCGCGCCATGAAGGTGCAACTGGTCTTCGGCCAATGCTGACCTTTGCCGCCGCGGTCCTGTTCTTGGTCGGCACCCCCGGTCCGGGCGTCCTGTCGACCGCTGGCGTTGGCGCTGGCTTCGGCTTTCGCGCTGGCCTGCGGTACTTGACCGGGCTGTTTATCGGCACCAACCTTGTGCTTCTGGCGGTTATCACTGGCCTAGCCGCATTGATCCTCGCTGTGCCGTCCCTGCGCTACCTGCTGATGGCCGCCTCGCTGGGTTACCTGATCTACCTCGCGGCCAAAATTGCCTTTGCCGGATCGCGCATCGCCTTCATCACCGCAGACCGCGCGCCCGGCACCCGGTCCGGCATCGCGCTGCAACTGATCAATCCGAAGGCCTACGCCGTCAACACGACCCTGATGGCGAATTTCGCCTACGCCCCCGAAAACCTGATGTTCGAGACGGCATCGAAGCTCCTCATCATGAACCTGATCTGGATCCCGATCCATCTGGTCTGGCTTTACGCAGGTGCCAGCCTGCATCGCCTGAACCTGACAACGCGCACGCAGCGCCGCATCAACGGCGTTATGGCCGCAGCGATGCTGGCCGTCGTCATCCTCGCCCTCGTGGCAAACCTAAACCAAAGCGGAGCGACCCCATGAATATCCTCATCATCGGCGGCGGCGGCCTGATCGGTCAAAAACTAGCGCGCGCCTTGGCACAAAACGGCACCCTGCGCGGGGTGCCGATCACCCAGTTGACACTAGCCGATATAAACGACCCGGCCCCCATCGACGCGCCATTTCCCGTCGCCACCGCGCGCTGCGATATTGCCGATCCGGCATCCGTCGCCGCGACCGTCACCGACAAAATCGACGTGATCTACCTGCTTGCCGCCATCGTGTCGTCCCATGCAGAGGAAGACTTTGACGCCGGCATGTCCATCAACCTGTTCGGCACATACAACGTGCTGGAACGCTGCCGCATCCTTGGCACAAAGCCAGTTGTCGTCTTCACCTCTTCCATCGCGATCTATGGCGGCGAAGCGGTCGATCCGCTGGGCGATCACAGCTACCCGAACCCGCAAACCTCTTACGGCGCACAAAAGGCCATCGGGGAAATCCTGATCAACGACTACACGCGCAAGGGCTTTATCGACGGCCGCGCCTTCCGCTTGCCGACAATCTCCGTCCGGCCCGGCAAACCCAACCGTGCGGCATCCGGCTTCATGTCCTCCATCCTGCGCGAGCCGCTGAACGGCCAACGTGCGACTTGTCCCGTCGCGGCGGATTTCGAACACTACTACCTGTCACCGCGCAAATGCATCGAAAACCTGATCAAAGGCGCAAACCTTGACGCGGCTGACCTTGGCCAGAACCGCGTTATGCAGATGCCCGGCCGGACGTGGAGCATCGGGCAAATGATCGCCGCTATGACCGAGGTCGCAGGCCCCGGTCCAGCCACGCTGATCGACTGGACTCCGCAGCCGGACGTGCAGCGCATCGTGTCGGGCTGGCGCTGGGACATCCACGCCGAAAAGGCAAAGCGCCTTGGTCTGACCGCCGACGACAGCTTTCAAGACAACATCCGCCACTATCTGACCGACGATAAGCCGTAAGTCTTCTTCTGGTCAAAAATACCTCGGGGGGAAGGCGAAGCCGGGGGGCAGAGCCCCCCTCTTCCTTCATAACTTTCGTCAAAAGCTGCCTAAACCGCTCAGTTCACCGGTGTCAGCAGTGCCGCACCCTTCAGCTGCGCGGCGACGTTGTCGCGCTGCAACTGCGCCATCGCCGCGCGGGTCTGCACCGTGCCAGAGCCTTGATGCGGTTGCAGTACGACATTTTCCAAGGTCAGGAACCGCGGGTTGACCTGCGGCTCTCCAACAAACACATCCAGCCCGGCGCCTGCGATTGCGCCGCTTTCCAGCGCGTCCAGCAGCGCCTCTTCGTCGATCACCGATCCCCTAGAAATGTTGACGATCACGCCCTTCGGCCCCAGCGCGGCAATCACGTCGGCAGAGACGTATTTCTCTGTCGCGGGTCCGCCGACCAAAGCGACAAACATAAAGTCCACTGCCTTTGCCAGTTCCACCGGGTCCGCGTGATAGGTCCAGCCGGGCGTGTCTTTTTCACTGCGTGCGTGATAGTGGATGTCCATCTTGAACGCCGCCAAGCGGTCGGCAATATCGCGCCCGATCCGGCCCATGCCCATGATCCCGGCCGTCCCGTCAGACAGTTTTCGATTCAATGGCACCGGCCCGTTTTTGGCCCAGTCGCCGCTGCGTACATGCGCCTCTGCCGCGCGCATCTGGCGCCCTTGCATCAGCCACATCGCAACGGCCAAATCTGCCACGTCATCGTTCAGCACGTCCGGCGTATTCGTGACCTTAATCCCGCGCGCATCAGCTGCGGCGACGTCGATCGCGTCATAGCCAACGCCGTAATTGGCAACCAGTTTCAGCCCCGGTAGCAGATCCATCTGCGCCGCGCCAAAAGCGTGATGGCCCATATAGGCAACCGCAGTGATCCCGGCGCGCACATCAGCGTCCAAGTCGGCCAAACCAGTTGGCCCGTCCAGCACGGTGGCATCGAAAGCATCGACCAGCGCGGCGCGGTCTGCAGAGTTATAGGGGCCGATGGCCAGCGTCTGTGTCATGGAAAAACCTCTGGTAAAATGGTATACCATCGGTGGCAGGACATCGCTGCGCTGTCAACTCTGACCGCATGCCTTGGGTTCGGACCATTTAGCGCTTAGATGGCATCTGAGCACTGACCATATAGAAAGCCGCACCATGAAACGCATCGCCCTTGGCGCACGCCCCGACCTTGCGCAAAAGGCCAAAGACGCTGGTTTCACGTTTCATGCCATGTATGGCGAGCCTTATTGGGACGAGGACACGGCCTATGCCTTTAGGCTGCCCCAAGTCGAAAACGATATCGAGGACCCCGCGACCGAATTGCACGCCATGTGCCGCGAAGCGGCCGCGCATATCATCGCATCCGAAGAGCTGATGGAACGCCTTGCCATCCCGCGCGCGCATTGGGATTTGGTCGCTGACAGCTGGCACACCGCCCAGCCAGAACTTTATGGCCGTTTCGATCTGATCTACGACGGCACTGGCCCCGCCAAGATGATCGAATACAACGCCGACACCCCGACTGCTTTGTTTGAAAGCGCGTCGTTCCAGTGGGACTGGCTAGAGGACATGGTCGCCAGCGGCAGCTTGCCTGCGGGCAGCGACCAGTTCAACGGCATCTTCGAGGCGCTGACCGCCCGCTTTGCGCATCTCTACCCCAAAGACACAAACATCCACTTCACCGCCGTGCAAGAGCTGATCGAAGACTATGCCACCGTCGAAACGATGGCCTACGCGGCCCGCGCCGCTGAAATGGGCGCGCATTTTGTCGATCTGGCGCAGATTGGCGTCACGGATGCGGGCCAGTTCGCCGATGCCGACTCCCGCGTGATCGGCAAATTGTTCAAGCTTTATCCGTGGGAAGACCTGCTGCGCGACGATTTCGCGGATCACCTCGCCACCTCTGGCTGCCAATTCATCGAACCTGCGTGGAAGGCGACCGTATCAAACAAGGGCTTGCTGCCCGTGCTGTGGCGCATGTTTGAAGGCCACCCCAACCTGCTGCCCAGCTTTTTCGCGGACGAGGTTGCAGCAGGCACTGATGCTGTGCAGCGCGCGCAAGACGTCCTGTCCCAAGGCACCGTCACCAAGCCAATCTTTGGCCGCGAAGGGGCGAGCGTGACCATCCAGCGCGGCGATCAGATCATCGAGAAATCGACCGATCAGGACTACGCTGACTACCCGATGATCGTTCAAGCCTATGCGGAAATGCCCAATTTCGATGGCTTCCACCCGATTATTGGCGCGTGGATTGTGGGACAAACTTGCGTTGGCATGGGTCTGCGCGAAGACCAATCGCGGATCACGCAAAACCTAAGCCGGTTCAAACCGCATTTCATTCAGCCGTAAAGCGACCTATATCACCTCGGGACACAGACCGAGCGAGCAGAGGATAAACATCATGACGCCAGCACGCGCTTTGAAACGATCACGCATCATGCCCGCCATCTTGATTGGTGCCTCGGCCTTTGCGCTGGCGGCCTGCCAAGACGAGCAGGTCGACGCGAATGCATTCCCAGATTTGGCGTCCTGTGAAGAGGCCGCCAAGGATGGCACGCAGATCTTTACCGTCGAGGATTGCGATACCGCTTTCGCTGAGGCGCTGACCGAATACGAACGCACCGCACCGCGCTATGACGAACTTGCCTTGTGCGAAGAGCAGCATGGCGGCGAATGCGTCGCGCAGCAGTCCAGCAGCGGCGGGTCGATGTTCATGCCCCTGATGGCTGGCTATTTGATGGGCAGCATGCTGAGCAACAATCGCGCACAGACCCAGCCGCTATATCGCGATTCCGCTGGCAAATACGCGACCGCATCGGGGGGCACCGTGCTGAACGGCAACAAGGGCAGCGCCAAGATGTCCGCGTCAAACTTTCGCCCCGCAGCGGCCGCCTCTGCGCCGATGTCACGCGCGTCGGTCAAGGCGACAGGCGGGTTCGGATCGTCGCGCACAAGCTCCTTTTCCAACAGCCGTAGCTTTGGCGGCTGATACTGCCCTGCATTCGGCTACCTATGGCCCGGGGCAGTTTTTGGACGAGTGGTCATTTAGCGCCTGACAAAAAAGACAGCCTTTTCGTCGTTTTTCAAAGCTTTGCTGCGTTCTGCATATTCTCTGCACATCCAGGCCTTATCGGGTCTTGGATAGCAGCATTGGATGATGACGATGACACAGCAACAAATCGCACCCAGTCTTTTTGGCACGATCAAAGCAGCGGTGGCATGCGACGACATCCACCAAGCCTGCCAGATCGTCCAGAAACTGCTTGGCGTTTGCCACGGCGGACTTTCGGGCATTCATTTTCCAGAGCTTAGCGATGCGCCTGCACCCCAAGGCGCGCCGTGGTGCAAGATGGGCGCGAGCGATCGTTTTGACCGCATGGTGGACTATATCACTGCGGAAATCGACGTTATGGATCGCACCCTTGGCGGTGAAACCCTATCCATTCGCGGCTTTAGGCAATTGCGTACTGGAACAGACAGCATAGCGCTGGCTCATCGGTTCCCGCAGGGGAGTGTTTGGCGCATCACAGCAGATGATGGCGCATCGATCCCGCGACCCGGTGATCGCGTCCGCGTGGACCACCTTGATGTTGATGGCGAAACGGTACTGTTTGCTGCGGAATATGATTGGTCCAGCTTCAGTCCAAATGCCCTGATGGCCCGGGTCGCCGCGACCTATGGTGCGCTGACTTTCGGCTAAAGCTTCAGTATTCTTACGATTTCGTGACACGCGCCCCGCGCGGTATCCGGAACTTACCAGCCAGCCGCATCGTTCCTTTAGCAATTACTGAAGGAGACGTCATGTCTACGATCACAACAACCAATCCCGCCACCGGCGAAACCATCGCGACCTACCCCCTGATGTCCGAAGGCGAAGCAACCGCAAAGCTGGAAGCCTCTCACGCTGCATTTCTGGAATGGCGCAAGCTGTCCCACGCCGAACGCGCGCCCTATCTAAACAAAATCGCCCAAAAACTGCGCGACAACGCGGACGAGCTGGCCGCGCTGATGACGCAAGAAACCGGCAAGCTGCTAATCGACGGCCAGCGTGAAGTTGAAATCTGCGCCGCCATCTTTGAATACACCGCCAAGAACGGCCCGGACGCGCTGGCAGACGAAGACCGCACTTATGGCAAAGACGGCAAACGCGGCGTTGTCAGCTATCAGCCGCTTGGCGTGATCTATTCGATCCAACCGTGGAATTTTCCGCTTTATCAGCCGGTCCGCGTGCTTGCCGCCAACCTGATGACGGGCAACGGCTGCGTGCTGAAGCACGCCAGCATCTGCACCGGATCGGGCCTGCGCCTGCGCGAGCTATGCATCGAGGCGGGCCTGCCAGAGGATCTGTTTCAAGTCATCCTGATCGACCATGACACCAGCGACAAATTGATCGCGCACCCACTGGTCCGCGGCGTGACGCTGACCGGTAGCGACGGCGCAGGTCGCCACGTCGGCGCAGTCGCCGCCAAAGCGCTGAAAAAGACAGTGTTGGAACTGGGCTCGAACGACGCCTATCTGGTGCTAGAAGACGCAGATATTGAAACGGCGGTGAAGTTTTCGGTCATGGGCCGCCTTTATAACAACGGTGAAACTTGCGTGGCGGCCAAGCGGTTTATCGTGACAGATAAGGTCTATGACGCCTTTGTTTCCGCCTTTGTCGATCAGATGAAAGCAATCAAGCTGGGCGATCCAACCGCCAAAGAAAGCCAGCTTGGACCGCTGTCCAGCGAGGATCAGTTCAAGACGGTCAAGGATCAAGTAGACGACAGCATTGCCAAAGGTGCTCAGGCGCTTTGCGGCGGCGAGGCTCCCGACCGCACAGGTGCCTACTACCCTGCCACCGTACTTGTCGACGTTGCCCCCGGCATGCCTGCTTATGATGATGAATTCTTTGGCCCCGTCGCAGCCGTGATCCGGGCGAAAGATGACGCTGACGCCATGCGCATCGCCAATGAAAGCCGTTATGGCCTTGGCGGCGGGATCTTCTCTAAGGACGAGGACCGCGCGCTAAAGCTGGCCCGCGATCATTTTGAGACGGGAATGATCCGCATCAACTCTTATGGGGCTGCCGATCCGAACATGCCCTTCGGCGGCGTCAAAGACTCGGGGTATGGCCGCGAACACGGCGGCTTTGGCATGAAGGAATTCGTCAACGTGAAAGCGATTTATCTGCCATGATCACCCTACATGCCCTGAAATACTCCCGCGCGACCCGCGTGCTATGGCTGCTCGATGACCTTGGGCAGCCATGCAACCGGATCGATTATGACCGCACCGAAGAATTTCGTGCGCCGCCCGATCTGTCCAAGGTTCACCCCTTGGGCAAGTCGCCGGTGATCGTCGACGACGGTGACATGATTGCGGAATCCGCCACGATCCTGCGGTATCTGGCGGCAAAGTTTGACGATGACACCCACACGCCGCCAAAGGGCACAGCTGACTATTGGCACCACGAGGCGCTATTCGACTATGTCGAAGCCTCTTTCGCCGAAGTCGCCCTGCAAGCAATCATGCCCGCGTTTCAAGGCAAGCCCGTGCCGGATCAAGCAAAGGCTGCGCTGGACAAACACCTAAACTACATCACGCAGGCCATTGGCGATGGCCCGCTACTGTTTGGCGAAAAGGCCATGCTGGCCGATATCCAGATGTCCTACATCATCGCCTTGCTTGCGCGACTAAACCTGCTGAATGACCACCCTCGGATCGCGGCCTATTGGGACGCGCTGCAACAGCAGCCCGGCTACATCGCCGCGACACGCTCTGCCGGGCCAATGGCCCCGCCAGCGGAATGACACAGAAGGAAAACACAATGACTATGAATATTCTTATCGCCGGTGCGACCGGCAAAACCGGCCTGCTACTAACCCAAGACCTGCTGGACCACGGACATACCGTCACCGCGCTGGTGCGCGAAAGCTCTGACACGTCGGACCTGCCCGAACGCACGGCCCTGCGCCAAGGCGACCTGAATGACCTGCAAGAAGGCGTTTGCGACGGCGCAGATGTCGTGATCTTCGCCGCAGGCTCTGGCGGTAAAACGGGACCGGACATGACCGACAAGGTCGACCGGGACGGCGCGAAACGTTTGATTGATCTGGCGAAACAGGCCGGCGCGTCCCGCTTTGTGATGCTAAGCTCTGTTGGTGCAGACCAAGAAAATCCGTCGGGCGATCTCGCACATTATCTGAAGGCCAAACACGAAGCCGATGAACACCTAAAGGCGTCTGGCCTGACCTTTGCGATCATTCGCCCCGTCGCACTGACCGACGATGATCCCAGCGGCGACGTCATCCTTGGCGAGAAAGTTGATGTTTCGGCCAAGGCCGCACGTGCAGACGTTGCAGCCGTACTGGCCGACGCCGCAATGACCGGCACCTTTGACGGCCAAGCGTTGAACATGCAATCAGCTTAACCCCTGACTACGCCCGGTGCCCCGCACCGGGCATAGTCATCCCGATACAGTGTATCAAATATCAGACTGATCCGGAAAAATGCGTATGTTTTGAAAGTTACAGACGCAAAGCCGCCAACATCTTGCCGCAAACCACTGATACTGAACCCGAAGGCTGCGGTGCGAACCTGATTGAGACGAACATGGCGTTATGTTAGTTCCTCAAGTGAACAAGACTGTGGCCCCAGACGTTCGAAGATTGATCAAGCAGGAAGTAAGCGCGTGAAAACCCCATCTTTTGAGAATGTTAAGGCATCTGTCAAACTCGTGATCTGGGATCTGGATGAAACGTTTTGGCAGGGAACGCTTTCAGAAGAAGGTATCGTTCAAATTGAATCGCACATTGCGATGATCCGCACTCTAGTCGACCGCGGAATCATGTGTTCGATCTGTTCTAAAAACGATTTCGATCAGGCAAAAGCTGCCATTGAAAAACTAGGCATTTGGGATCTATTCGTTTTCCCCCATATCGCATGGTCGCCCAAGGGGCAGGCCATCGCAAAAATGGTAAAGGACATGGGTCTGCGCGATGAAAACGTGGTATTTCTAGATGATAACCACCTAAACCTCGAAGAAGCTGTGTTCTTTAGCCCCAAGCTTATGGCAGTCGAAGCCGTTGGCGATATGACCGGTTTGCTGGACTTGCCCGAATTTAAAGGCAAAGAAGATAGCAATCATTCCCGCCTTAAACAGTATAAGGTGATGGAGCAGAAGCAGTCCGAACAGTCCGAGACTGGACTTTCTAACACTGAATTTCTGAAACAATCCGAGATTAAGATCCGCATTGTGACTGATGTGGAAAACCACATGGACCGTGTGCTAGAATTATTGAACCGCACAAATCAACTGAACTTTACCAAAGTACGCGCAAACACCGCGCAAGAGCGTAAGGATTTCGATGATCTTCTTGCCGTCTCTGGGATGCATGCGGGACTGATCGAAGTCCAAGACCGATACGGTGATTACGGTGCCGTCGGCTTCTTTGCTGTGCGCACAAAGTTTTCCGGCACAACGGTGCACCACCTTACGTTTTCCTGCCGCACCCTTAACATGGGTGTGGAACAATGGGTCTGGGATTATCTTGGTCGGCCTGAATTTAAAATCGTCGGTCCTGTAGCGGGCGAATTGACGGAGCCGGTAGATTGGATAACGCAAGTTACCGATTTCGAAACAACAGCAGACCCACAAGAAGAGCGCCGTCTTTGTATGGTTGGCGGCTGCGACTTGTTGCAAGTCTCTTTTTACTGCGGAACGAACCGTGACGAATACGTCAACAAGCAGGATGATCAGGGAATGCTTGTGCGCTACGACGATGTTGGTTTCTTTATCAATCCCCGCGACATGGCATTGAAGCACAATAAGTCCCTGCAACGCTTTATTGGCTACACTTATGAGGAAATGCTAGATCTCGATAAATCGTTGGCGGCGGCCGACCTCATACTGCTGTCTATGTATTTTTCGATCCCTTCCGACTTGCTGTTCACTTATGGCGGCAATGAATTCGGCGGTAAATACTGGGGCACTGTTCCGCCTCGCCGTTTTAAGAAGTTGATGAAGGATCCCGACACCGCGATGCGGTTCTCGAAAGAAATGTTCCATCGCCGATTAGCGCTAGAAGAAAGACTTGAACTTACGAGACAATCCTTTGTTCACGCTGATGCTTGCAGGACGCCAGGTGTGCCGTTGTTCATTCTAGGATCTGCCACACAGCATGGACAACAGGCAGAGCGTACGCAGGACATGCGCCTGGCGTTTAATGCAATGTGCCGCAATTTCTGTGAAACGACGGAGAACACTCATTTCATTGACGTAGACAATTTACTGGAAGCGGACGAATTTGCTGACAGCGATCACTATACGCGCACCGGATATTTCAAAATTGCGGACTTCGTTAATAAACAGACCGCCCTTTTAGAAAAAAAAGACATAGTAGAGACCACTAAAAGGTTAAATGAAAGCGCGTCTGCTTAACAGGATGCAAAAGTAGCTTCACTGCAGAATATCAACGATATTGTCGTGGCATGCATGTAAGTTTTTTTGCTCTGGCAGCTTAACGTTAACGTTGGGTGGCTGGGGATTAAAACCTTCCCGACGTAAGCCATGACGTTATGCATACGCTTTGCGAAGAGGACCTGACATGAGCCGCAACATCGAACAGGTCTCTGCAAAAGAAGCCTACGAGCGCGCAAAATCCAATCCACAACGTCGATACCCATCACCAAATCTTGGTGCAAACAGGTTGCGCCCTACAGCGACACCCATCGGTCGACCTTCGTTTAAAATTTCTGCTGATGAGTCATTTTTCACCATTGGGTCCTGCTTTGCGCGCAGTCTTGAAGTGGCTTTGATCAATGCTGGCATGCAGGTCACTAGCCATGAAGTCGATCTAGGCATCATTGGAGATAGCCGAGGATTTACGCCAAACTTTTTCAACAAGTACTCCGTCCACTCCATATATAACGATCTGAAATGGGCGCTTGAAAGGGAGACCTTTCCCGGCGCCGACATCCTCTATCAAGTCGAGGGAAAGAGCTGGTATGCAGATCTACAATTAGGACTGGCAAAGCTCGAATTTCCAGTCGAAGCTATATTGGCTTTTCGCACACAATATCTTGATGTACTTGCACGCGTTGCCGACGCCGATATTGTCGTCGTGACTCTCGGCTATGTAGAAACTTGGTTTGATACTAAGCTTGGCATTTACATCAACACCTCTCCACCTCTTGCGCTCGTAAATGCAGAGCCGGACAGATTTGAATTCCGAGTATTAAGTTACGAGGATGTACTAAGCGGCCTGCATGATATTCGAAAACTTTTAGAAAAACATCGCACAAAGCCGCTGCGCATGTTGCTAACCGTATCACCCGTTCCGTTACTATCGACGTTTCGTGACATGGATGTTTTGGTCGCCAATACATATTCAAAGTCAGTCCAACGCGCTGCAATTGATGCTTTTACTCGGGATTCCGATAACATTGATTACTTCCCATCCTATGAATTTGTGATGCTTTCAAATCCAGACGTTGCATGGCAGGATGACGATTTTCGTCATGTTTCGCCAGACCTTGTTGCATCCATTATGGCAAACGTCATTGATCAATACATAACGGACCCGACAAACATCGACGGCGAACAAAGTATAGCCCATAATGTAGCCGCGACCATGCGGCTTTCGGCCAAGGCCAAGGATTACCACGGCGTCATTACCGCTGCGGAAGGCGCACCTGATCTTGTGACACGATCAACGGATTTGATGCTGTTATTGGCGCAGGCTCACGTCCAAATTGGGGACACAGGAACAGCTATCGACCTTTTGGTTGACGCCGACAATCTACCAACATCAAAAGGTGGCCCGCTAGAAGCGCTTATAAACTTAGCGCTTGATGTTGGAGAGATAGAAGTTGCGCGCCATTACCTGAAAGAACATGAGCAGCGCTATCCTAAACGTGCAGGATTTCGAAACCGCACGCTACGCGCAAATAATCTAGGTTAGGTCAATTAAATGCAAATGTTCAGTAGGACCTATAAGCTTAAAGAGATGATCATATAATGTTTAGAAATATAAGTTCTTAATGCGCGCTCATTTTTACCTTTATAAGTTAGGGTATCTGTAGTCGCACCTTACTTGTGACATGTCGAAACGCGGCTTCGCCAAAACGATCTTAAACATATTTAGTACACAATATTCCTCCGCCGAAAATGAAATGCCACGTCACCAAACCACGCTCAGCAATAGATTGAGAAACGCGATATCCTCAGATTAATTGTACATAGGCATCAGCCCTATACAGGCAACTGGCGAAAATATTAATTTGCCTCCGCTGCTCACGACAACAGCTTCTTTCGACTTTCAAAAATTAGGCACAGTATCGCGTTTTACGGCTTGTTCTATAAAGTGTTGATTTTGGGACTCCCAATAACACTACAACCAACTGAAACCTGCCGTCCCGGACGGCCCAGCAGGCCGCCCGGGACGTAGTTTTATTTAGACGGTCTGTGGGTCCAGGTCGACCGACCACAGCTCTATGTCGGCGCTGTCCATCAGACGCACGGTCATCACGCCGGTATCGGCCGCAATATCGACCTGGCCAAAGAACTGCATCCCGTCGCTTGGTGGCAGGTTTGCTTGGCCCGGCTCTGGATGCTTAGCGAAACGCACTTCGGGGCCAAAGGTATTGTCATAATCGCTGGGCCCGAAAGTGCCCGCGTGCAGCGGACCAGAAACGAATTCCCAGAACGGGTCGAAGTCCTGAAACACCGCGCGATCCGGGGAATAGTGATGCGCGGCCGTGTAGTGCACGTCAGCCGTCAGCCAAACGGTGTTTAGGATCTGCGCCGATTTGATGAAAGACAACACAGCCGCGACGTCTTTTTCACGCCCCAGAACCGGACCGTCGCCATTAGCACCGTTTTCCATGGCCGTTTCGCCATCGCGCACCATCATGCCGATGGGCATGTCAGCGGCAATAACCTTCCAAGTCGCGGTCGAATTGACCATCTCGCGCTTCAGCCAGGCCAGCTGTTCGGCCCCCAGAAATGGCGTACCTTCTGCTTCGGTATTGGCGGTGTTGTCGCCGCGATAGGTGCGCATATCGATCAGGAAAATGTCCAGCAGAGGGCCGTAAGATACCTTGCGATAGACACGCATCGGCTCTGCCAGATTTTGCCGTGTGGGCATCATCTCGTGGAATGCATGGGCCGCGCGGGCAGACAGCAGCTGCATCGATTTGACCGTATAGCGGTCGTCGCTGGCCAGCACCTCGTTCGGGTACCAGTTGTTCGTGACCTCGTGATCGTCCCACTGGGCGATCATCGGCACGGCGGCATTAAAGGCGCGTACATTGGCGTCCATGTAGTTGTACAAATGCTGCCCGCGAAATTCGTCCAGCGTCTCGGCTACCTTGGACTTGGCGGGCGTCACAAGGTTCCTCCACATCGTGCCATCGGCCAATTCGACCTCTGGTGCGATCACGCCGTCCGCGTAAACCGTATCGCCAGAGTGAAGGAAGAAATCAGGCGCGTGGCCCATCATCGTGGCATAGGTCGTCATGCCACCGCGATCTTCGTCGATGCCCCAGCCCTGCCCTGCCGTATCGCCGGACCAGACAAAGCTGATATCCCGGCGGCCCATCGGTGCTGTACGGAACGTGCCCGTGGTCGGCTCTGACAAAGTGCCGTCAGCCAGATCGGCCATGGTCACGCGGTAAAAGATGTCTTGATCACTGGGCAGTCCGGTTAGCGCTAGTTTGCCGGTGAAATCGCTGGGCGTGCCGACGGCCAGTGCTGGCACCATGCGCGCATCTGACATGTCCTCGGTCGTGGCCCATTCGACCAGCATCTTGGCCTCGCGGTCGGCGCGGCCCCAGATCATTGCGCCGTCATGGGCGACATCGCCAGACATGACACCGTGCGTGATCAGGGGACGCGACTGCGCGCGCGACAAGGACGGCATGGCAAGGGATACGCCAAGGGCGGCACTGCCAAGCAGGGTCTGGCGACGGTTAAAGGAAATCCGGGGCATCTGGGCTTCTCCGCTGATGAGTTAATACAGCGGGTGGTGAGGCCGCCGCGTAACAAACCAGTGCGGATGATGCGACAGTTTCATGAAAACATGCGGGACGGCGCGAGCTGACTGTACTGACACCTGGGCAAACAAAAGCCCCCGGCGATGCAGCACCGGGGGCTTTATCAGTCATCTGCAGCAGGCCTTAGCCACCGATGCTTTTCGCAGAGGCCATGCCCGGTGCCTTGGACTCGCCGCCCAATTTTTCGCGCACGCCTGCTTCGATCTTTTCGCCGGTTGGCCCGTCGATATTGCGCCAGTATTCAAAGGCGCGCAGCAGCACCTTTTCGCTGACACCGTCCGACAAGTGCCCGACGACGTTGCCGACCAGACGTTCGCGCGCGGCATCGTCCATCACGTCGCGAACCAGAATACCAGCTTGCGTCCAGTCGTCATCATCTTCGCGCAGGGTATAGGCCTGCCGGACCATATCGCCGTCCGCATGCCAAAGCGGCTCGTCATGGGCCTGCGGTTGCGCGGCCGGGCCGCCATAGGAGTTCGGTGCATAGACCGGATCGGCGACATTGACCGTGCGACCTGCGCCATCCTTGGAATAGCTGTGCACAGGGGCCTGCGGGCTGTTCACCGGGATCTGTTTGTAGTTCACGCCAAGGCGCGCACGGTGCGCGTCGGAATAGGCAAAACCACGCGCCAGCAACATCTTATCCAACGACAGACCGACACCCGGGACGATATTGTTCGGCTCGAACGCCGCCTGCTCGATCTGCGTGTGGAAATCGGTGGGGTTGCGGTTCAGCGTCAGTTTACCGACCTCGATCAGGGGATAATCGGCATGCGGCCACGTTTTTGTCAGATCGAACGGGTTGATGCGATAGGTCTTTGCATCCTCGAACGGCATGATCTGCCACTTCAGCGTCCAGCTGGGATTATTTCCCTTGGCAATGTTGTCGAACAAATCGCGGCGGTGATAATCGCCATCCGAGCCCGCCAGTTTGTCAGCCTCGTCCTGCGACCAATAAGCGTTCCCGTCACCTTGATCGGTGTGGTAGTGGAACTTGACCCAGAACTTCTCACCCTCGGCATTAATTAGCGAATAGGTGTGGCTGGAATAGCCGTTCATTTCGCGCCAGGTTTTTGGGATGCCGCGATCGCCCATCAGATAGGCCACCTGATGCGCGCTTTCTGGCGACAGCGTCCAGAAATCCCACTGCATATCGTGGTCGCGCAGGTTGTTGTCGGCGCGGCGCTTTTGGCTGCGGATGAAGTGCTGGAACTTCATCGGATCGCGAATAAAGAAGACGGGCGTGTTGTTGCCAACCATGTCGAAGTTGCCATCTTCGGTATACATTTTGACCGAGAAACCGCGCGGGTCGCGCCATGTGTCAGGGCTGCCGCGCTCGCCCGCGACAGTCGAAAACCGCATGACAACATCGCATTTCGCGCCCGGCTGGAAAATTTTAGCCTTGGTATAACGCGACACATCCTGCGTCGTCTCGAACGTGCCAAAAGCACCAGAGCCCTTGGCGTGGGGCTGACGTTCGGGTATCCGCTCACGGTTAAAGTTCGCCATCTGCTCTAGCAGATAGTGATCGTTTAGCAGGATCGGACCGTCTGGGCCGATGGTCAGCGAATGCTCGTCGCTTTGCACGCGGATACCGGCGTCAGTCGTGGTGGGGGGCACGGATTTGTTGTCAGTCATGTCAGACCCTTTCGCAGCGGATGCTTTGTTTTGTCTGACGGACAAACGCACCCTGCTGCGAAACAGTTCCGCATGGAACTCAACCTGCGGCCTATGTTGTCGGCCGCAGGTAAGAAAGGGTTACAGCCCCAGCTTGTCGCGCAGCCCATAATACCAGCTGCCCATCACCGAATAGGGCACGCGCAGCGCACGCCCGCCGGGGAACGGATACCATTTTAGCCCGGCAAAGACGTCGAACCGCGATAGATCGCCGTCAATCGCCTCGCTCAAGATGCGGCCAAACAGGTGCGAACCTGTCACGCCATGGCCAGAATAGCCGTGTGCGTAATAGGTGTTCCGCCCAAGGCGGCCCATCTGCGGCACGCGGCTAAAGGACAGTGCAAAATTGCCCGACCACGCATAGTCGATCTTTACGCCCTTTAGCTGGGGAAAGACCTTGTCCATGTTACGCCGCAGCTTCGCCTCGATATCCGCAGGATCAGCGCCGCCGTAGACCGTGCCGCCGCCGAACAGCATCCGTTTGTCAGCCGATAGGCGATAGTAATCAAGTATATAGCGGATATCTTCGATGCAATCGTCGCCAGGCATCAGTTCCTCTGCCAGCGCAGGGTCCAGTGGCTCTGTTGCCATGACCTGCGTCGACACGGGCATCACGCGCGGTTCCAGATCCGGCACGGCATGACCCAGATAGGCATTGCCGCACAGCACCAGCGTCTTGCAGGTGACAGAGCCTTGCGCCGTCTTGACCACTGGCTGCGCCGCCTCGGTATCGGCGGACAGGATCGGCGACATCTCGTAAATCTTGCCGCCAAGGCTCTCGATTGCGGCGGCCTCACCTAGGGCAAGGTTCAGTGGGTGCATATGACCACCGGTGCGATCAATCAGGCCACCACTGTAAAGGTCTGATTTCACATGCTTTTGCAGCTGATTGCGGTCCAGCATTTCCTGATTGTCGATGCCATAGCCGCGCCACAGCGTCTGACGCGCTTCCAGCTCTTTCAGGTGGGCATCCGTCAAGCCGACAAAGACATTGTTCGGCTTCAGATCACACTGAATATCGTATTTTTCAACGCGCTGGCGGATGATCTCTCCGCCCTCTTGCACGATGCCTGCGACAAACGTTGCGGTGTCCTTGCCATAGCGCCGCTCAATCGTTTGCAGCGATGCGTTCAGCCCGTTCACCACCTGACCGCCATTGCGGCCAGAGGCGCCCCAGCCGACGCGCGCGCCTTCAATCACGACAACGGAATAGCCTTTTTCCGCCAGATGCAGCGCAGTGGACAGGCCGGAATAGCCTGCGCCCACGACACAGATGTCCGCCTGAATGTCGCCCTGCAGCGCAGGCCGATCCGGCGATGGGTTCGCGGATGCCGCGTAATAGCTTGTCGTATGGGCGCCGGTCCCGGCGTATGGGTGATTTTGCATCACACCGTCTCCAAATAGGTATCGTATTCAAATTCAGTGACATGCCGGTTAAACCGGTGCTGTTCCTGCCGTTTGCAATCGACCAACATGCGCTGCAAGCGCGGCGCATAGATGGACTGGATATGCGCGCCGTTTTTGAACGCCTGAATAGCCGTCGCCCAGTCAAGCGGCAGGTGAGCTAGCTCTTTTTCCTGCGCATAGGCGTCGCCGACCAGTGCCTTTGTCGGCTCCCATGCGCCCTCGATCCCGAGCAGGGCACCGCCAAGAATGGATGCGAGCACCAGATAAGGGTTCGCATCCGCGCCAGCGACGCGGTGTTCAATCCGCCGCGCCTTGTGATGGCCGCCCGGAATACGCACGGCGACCGTGCGGTTCTCGTAGCCCCACGCGACCGAGGACGGCGCATGCGTACCCGGCAGCAGGCGCCGGAAAGAATTCTCGTGCGGCGCAAACACCAGCGCGTTTTCCTGCATCGTGTGCAGCAGACCCGCAACGGCGTGCATCATGATCGGCGTGCCCTCTTCGCCGCCGTTGTCAAAGACGTTGTTGCCGTCTTCATCCTCGAGCGAAAAGTGGACGTGGAAACCACTGCCGGCGCGGTCGCCGTAGGGTTTCGCCATAAATGTCGCAGCAAAGCCGTGCTTGCGGGCAATCCCGCGCACGAGCCGCTTGAACAACACGGCGTCATCGGCCGCGCGCAGGGCGTCGCCAACATGGCGCATGTTAATCTCGAACTGGCCGGCGCCGTTTTCTGAAATGGCGCTGTCGGCCGGGATACCTTGGGCGTAGCAGGCGGCATAGACGTCGTTCAGGAACTCGTCGAAATGCTCTAGCTCATCAAGGCTAAGCGCGCCGTCGCTATCCAAACGCTTGCCGGTCACCGGGGACAGGGGCGGCTGGGGGATCGTCTCGGTCGGATCGACAAGGTAAAATTCAAGCTCTGTCGCGACGACCGGCGTCAGTCCCTTTTCGGCATACCGCTTCACGACCGCATCCAGCGCATGACGCGGATCACCCATAAACGGGCGGCCATCTTCGTTATAAAGGCTCAGCGGGATCAACGCGGTGGGCCGCGACGTCCAGTTGATCGGCAAAATGCCGCGCCCCGTATATTGGCAAATGCCGTCAGCGTCGCCGGTTTCAAACACCAGCGCCGATACCTCAATATCCTCGCCCCAAATATCCAGACCCGCCAGCGACAGCGGCATACGGACAGAGCCTTCAAGGATCTTGCTCGCTTGCGCGACGTCCAAACGCTTGCCGCGCAGGGTGCCGTTTAGATCGCAGATGCAGGCAAAAATGTTTTCGATATCAGTCTGTTCGTTCAGCCATTGCAGGTGCTCGGCATGGTCCATGAAAAATGGCCTTTAAGTTGCTCAGATATGACTTGGATTTAGTGTGATAAGGCAGCTCAAGTCAATGAATCGCAGCGGCGGCGTCATTTGTCGCCGCGTCAGTGATTCATGGGGCCGCGGGCATGCACATTCACCGGGGTCACGGTACGCGACAACTGGCGTTCGCGGTGCCAGATATAGATGCCAGCGGCGATAATGATCGCCCCGCCGCCCAGCGTCCAAACGGTCGGCCACGTGTCAAAGAAAATGATGCCCGAGACTCCGGCCAGAACGATCTGAATATAGATTACTGGCGCAAGGATGCTGGCATCCGCCAGCCGGTGCGCCGCCACCGCTAGAATATGCGCAGTGCCGCCAAAGATCCCGATCAGCAGGAAAAACGTCCAATCCACAGCGCCGTGCGGCCAAACCCACGTCGACATTGCAAAAGGCGCAAGGCAAGCCGTTGCAAGCCCCGCAGACCAAAGCTGGCTGGTTGCGTTGCTTTCAATGCCAGCCAGTTTACGCGTCAGGATAAAATACAGCGACGCCATACAGAGCGCGCCGATGTTCAGCAGCATTGCCGGGTGAAAGGCCAGCCCCCAAGGTTGCATGACTACGATCACCCCCAGAAACCCGACGCAAACCGCAACGAGGCGGTGCCGCCCGACCTTTTCGCCCAGCATCGGGATCGCCAGTAGCGTGACCACAATCGGCCCGGCGAACATGATCGTCGTCGTCACCGTGATCGGCAGAAACTTGAGCGCGGTAAAGTTCAGGATCGTCGACAGGAACAGAAAGATCGATCGCAGAAACTGCACCTTTGGCCGCTGAGAACGGAACAGCGACGGCCCGCCTTGCGGCATGAACACCACCAGCGCCAACACGAAATGCATCGCATAGCGGGCAAAGACCACCTGCAGCGCAGGCAGCCCTGCGGTCACCAGCCATTTGGCCGATGTGTCGATCATCGTGAAAAACACGACCGTCATGACCATCAACCCCAGCCCAAGCGCCGTGCGATCCACCCTTGGCGGGACGGCCCCGGCCATCACCAACGCCTTTGGTGAGGCCATGCCATCACAAGAACAGCGTGACGATAGGCGGCCAGATCAGCAACACGCTCAGCGCAATCAGCTGCAGCACGATAAACGGTAGGAACCCCTTAAAGATATCCGTCAGGCTGATATGCGCAGGTGCCACGGACTTTAGGTAGAACGCAGCCGGACCAAAGGGGGGCGACAGGAAACTGACCTGCATGTTCATACAGAACACCACACCGAACCAGATCGGAATATAGCGCGCATCGACAGAGCCAAGAAAGCCGATCTCTTCTGCGGGAAGCCGCACCACGATGGGCAGGAACACCGGCATGATCAGCAGTACAATGCCGACCCAGTCCATGAACATGCCCATGATCAGGAACACGAACATCATCACCAGAATGATCCCCATCGTCGGCAGATCAGCGCCCACAATCAGGTTCGCGACATAAGTCGGCCCGCCCACTAGTGTGTAAGCGGCGGCCAGCGCAGCGGCACCGATTGTGACCCAGATGATCGCACCCGTGGACCGCAGCGTGCGGATCAGACTGTCCCAGACGATTTCAAACGTCATCTCGCGCCGCAGCGCGCCAATCACGAAGACCGCGATCACGCCCATGCCTGCGGCCTCTGTGATGCCAGTGATGCCGCCATAGATCGACCCAAGCACGACGCCGATCACAACGGTTGGCGCGATCAGGCCCTTGCCCATTTCCCAGCCTTTGGCCGTGCGGTCACGGCCGCAGACAAAGAAGATCAGGATAAGGCACAGCACGAATGTGCCAACGATCCATGGAATATCGCTGACCATCCCCAGCGGGATCGGGTCCTGCCCTTCGCGGATCGCATTGTCGCCAGTCACAGTGAAAAACACAGCCCGCACAAACAATACGCCTGCGACCCAAGCCGTGAACCGCGACATAAATCCAAGAAACATCAGCCCCTTATCGCCGCCCTTTGGCTCTCCTGGGACCTCTGGCGGCAGCGGGGCCATCTCGGGGTTTATCTGGGTGCGCACGACGATATAGATCAAGAAAAACGACGCCAGCATGAAGCCGGGTAGGAACGACGCGGTAAACAGCGCCTTGATGCTGGTCTCTGTCACCAGCCCGTAAAAGATCAACACAATCGACGGCGGGATCATGGTGCCAAGCGAGCCTGACGCGCAGATCGTGCCAATCGCAAGGTTCTGGTTATAGCCCAGCCGCAACATTTGCGGCAGCGCAATCAAGCCCAGCAGAACGACTTCGCCGCCAATGATGCCCGACATCGCCGCCATGATGACGGCCATGATAGAGGTGACGACCGCAATGCCGCCGCGCACGCGGGACAGCCAGACATTCAGCGACGAATACATATCCCGCGCAATGCCGGATCGTTCCAGCAAAGCGGCCATAAAGATGAACAGCGGGACAGAGATCAGAACATAGTTCGTCATCTGGCGGTACACCGCCTGCCCCAGCACCGACATCGGTCCGCGGCCAAAATCACCCCACAGTAATTCAGGCGAGAATTTCAGCGACAGCGTGACGACCGCCAGAAACGCACTGGCAAAACCCAGCGGCATGCCGATTGCCAGCAAGGCGAACATGCCAAGCAGAACAATCAGGCTTAGGGTGCCGATATCGACCATTACTTCTGCTCCTCAAGCGTGCGGCGAATATTCTCGATTTCGACCTCGTCGATATCGTCGTTAGAGCCCATCTCTGACGGGTCTTTGTGCCAATCTGCGAACAGGTTCGACACGGCCTGCAACGCCACCAATACGATGATCAACAGCAACGCGGGTTTTACGATACCCGGAATGGGAGGATCCCACGCTGTGCCGAAGGTTTCCATCCGCATAAAGCGGTTTTCAGCGTCGGTATAACCGCCCCAGACCAGTGCCACGGCAAAGCCAACAATCAGCAGGACAGAGATACAGTCAGACAATTTCTGCGCCCATCGCGGCATCATGTCGTAGATCACATAGATGCGGATGTGGCTGCGCTGCTGCATGGCATAAAGCCCCGACAGCAGGAAAACAAAGGCGGCGATCCAAAGGCTTAGCTCGTTCGCCCAAAGGGTCGGCTTGGAAAAGACATAGCGGGACACGACCTCGTAGAACATGACCAGCACGATAAAAGTGGTCATGATCATCGACAGGCGGCCCAGCACGACGGACACAAGGTCAAAGACCCCCTCGGGCGGGGATTCAATCGCGCCCTTTGTGTCCGATAGGAACAAAGACGCGAAAAACAGCGCAAGGCTAAAGATAATCAACATCACCAGCACCAGCGGGCGCCCCGCGGGGCGGATCATCTCGAACATGCCGTAGGCGGTGTCGCTGAATAGGTGCTGCGCGATCAGCCAGACATATAAGGCCAGCGTCAGTCCGATAAAGACCATCATCGCGGTCTTTACAGGCCCGCGCATCCGGCCCAGCCAAAGCGAATTGTCGTGCATCTGTGGTCTCCCCCCACGTGGTGTGCCTGCGGTCGTGCGCGCTTAGAAAGGGCGGGTCCATAACCGGACCCGCCCAAATCTGTCGTGGCTTATTCGGCCAACAGACCCAGCTGTTTCAGGTAGGCTTTGTGGCTGTCGACCAGCTTTGCGGCCTCTGGCGAACGTGTCGCCCAATCAGCCCATGCGACCTGCGCACCAGCACGGAACGCAGCGCGATCCTCTGGCGTCCAGTCATACAGCGTGACGCCGGCGGCGGTCAGCTCTGCCGCAGCTTCAGAGTTTGCCTTCTCGTTCGACAATGCGATCTGAAAGCCCAGCTTTTGCCATGCGGTGTCGATGATCCGGCGCTGACCTTCGGTCAGGCCATCCCAAACGGCTTTGTTACAGGCCAAATGGTCGGACGGCATCGAATGAAAGCCGGGATAGGTGGCATGCTTAACGATGTCATACAGACCCAGACCCACGTTATTGGCCAGACCTGACGCATCAGCCCCGTCGATGATTCCGGTTTCCAGCGCCGTAAAGATTTCAGTGAAATCCATCACGATGGGTGTCGCACCCAGTTCTTGGAAAATCTCGGTCTCCATCCCCGGAGGCGAGCGGAATTTCCAGCCCTGCAAATCAGCTAGACCAGCAATCGGCTTAGAGGACGACAGCGATTCCTGGCCATAGATCGACCAGCCAACCAACTGCATGCCCTGGGCATTATACAGCTCTTGTGCGGCATCATATCCGCCGCCGTAATACAGCCAGCTATACTGCTGCCACGGCGTGTCATAGCCGCCCATGATGTCACCGACGAATTGGAACGCAGGGTTTTTGCCGGTCTGATAGGCACCGCCCGTCGCGTCGCAATCCAGAATGCCGTTGATCGCGGCGTCAAACGTCTCTGTCGTGGCAACGACAGAGCTGGAATAGAACATTTCAATCGTCAGATCACCGTCCGACATGACAGTTACATCATCCGCGAACTGCGCCAGCATTTTGCCGCTGGGGTGTTCAGTCGCATAGTGAGTCGAGATGCGCAGGTTAGTCTGCGCGAACGCCGGGGCCGCAACAGCAGCCACAGCAACGGCAGACAACATGATTGTTTTCAATGACATCGTGGTCTTCCTCCCTTAGCAGTCCCGAAGGCTGCCATTTTATCATTTCTACGCGCCCTCCCCGGCACGCAAACGAAGATGGTATACCATCTGAAGAAACGTTAGCGAGGTGCTTCTCGACACGCAACAAATTTCGGTATACCAAATTTGAACGCCGCCTCGGGGTGCCTTGAAACCCCGCCAACGCGACTCAAACGCCAAAGGATAACATGGCCGATCAGACCCTGCCCGCCCAGATAGCCGATCAATTGCGCCGCGACATCCTGCGCGGCATCCTGCGTCCCGGCATGTCGATCAAGGAACGTGATAACGCCGATAAACTCGGCGTTAGCCGCACGCCCCTGCGCGAAGCGGTGCGTATCCTTGCGACCGAAGGGCTTGTTGAACTGCGCCCCGCGCGCAGCCCCATCGTATCCATCCCATCTGTCAAACAGGTCGCCGACGATGTTGAAGTCCTGCTTGCTATCGAAAAGATGTCCGCCGAACTTGCCTGCGCCCGGGCCACTGAGGCGGAAATTGACGCCCTTGCTGCGATCGTGGACGTGATGGCCGATAAATTCGACACCGTCGACGCGGTCGAAATGTTCGAGATCGACATGAGCTTTCACGCCGGCCTAGCCCGCGCAGCGCATAATCCGTCCTTAGCCGACATTCACAGCACATTCCTGTCCCGGCTGTGGCGTTCACGGTTCTTATCCGCGATCCAGCGCCGTAACCGCGAACGTGTTGTCGATCATCACAGCCAAATCGTCGCCGCCCTGCGCGCCCGCGACACGGATGCCATCCGCACAGCGCTTGGCGCGCATCTGGACCGGCTCGCGCCGGACATTATCAACGTTATCACCCAAGAAATCGAACAAGCCTCAGCCACGGCTGACAGAAAGGACGACCTATGAAACTGCTACGCTTTGGACCAGTCGGACAAGAAAAGACCGGTATTATGGATGCAGACGGCCAAGTCCGCGATCTGTCCGCCCATGTCCCCGACCTGTCCGGCCCAGCTGTCGCCCTTGAGGCGCTGGATAAAATCCGCACCATCGACATCAACGCCCTGCCCGTCGTGACTGATCCCGGCCGCATCGGATCTTGCCTGTCGTCCGTGCCGAACTTTTTCTGCATTGGCCTGAACTACGCCCTGCACGCCAAAGAGTCCGGCATGGATGCCCCGGCAGAGCCGATCATTTTCTCCAAGGCGACCTCTGCCCTGTCCGGCCCTAACGACGACGTCATTATCCCGCGTACATCCGAGAAGGGCGATTGGGAGGTCGAATTAGGCGTCGTGATCGGCAGAACCGCGCTTTACGTGTCGGAAAAAGACGCGCTGGACTATGTGGCAGGCTATTGCACGATCAACGACGTGTCAGAGCGTAGCTTTCAGACCGAACGCGGCGGCCAGTGGATTAAGGGTAAATCGGCGCCGACATTCGGACCCACCGGCCCCTATCTGGTGACGGCGGATGAAGTGGGCGATCCGCAAAACCTGCGCGTCACGCTGAAACTGAACGGCGACACGGTGCAGGATTCCAATACATCCGACATGATCTTTAGCGTGCGCGAGATCGTCAGCTACATGTCCAGCTTTATGGAACTGCGCCCCGGCGACATTATCGCCACGGGCACGCCCTCTGGCGTGGGCATGGGCATGAAGCCACAACGCTTTTTGCGTCCAGGCGATGTGATGGAGGTCGAAGTCGAGGGTCTTGGCGCGCAAAAGCAGACTGCGGTCGCGGCAAAGTAAGCATTGGATCGCCGCGCAAAGCGCGCCGATCCCGTGGGGGCGCTGCCCCCACACCCCCAAGATATTTTTGACGACAAGAAGGGGGGACAGCGAGGGCTGTTCCCCTTTTTAATATTTAGTCAGTGCGCCGCGCCGCGGTCCTTGTGGAGCCGTTTTCCCGATCCCATCTAACCACGGGGCGCGCGGATGCTCTTGGGGATCATATCTTGGATTACATCTACGTCGTAGCTGGCCTAATCGGCTTGTTTTTGGGCGGCGAAGCGCTGGTGCGCGGCAGTGTCGGCATTGCGCGGCGCATGGCAATTCCGCCCCTGCTGATCGGCTTGACCGTCGTCGGGTTCGGGACATCAACGCCAGAACTGTTGGTCTCGGTCCAAGCGGCCATGCGCGGCGTACCTGACATTGCCGTTGGCAATATCATCGGATCAAACATCGCGAACATTCTTCTGATTGTCGGCCTGACCAGTCTTGTCTGGCCCATCCGCGTCTCTGGCGCGACGCTGCGGCGCGATACGGCCGTTATGGTCGCAGCAGCGCTGGTGTTGGTGCCAGTATTTGCCACTGGCGAAATCGGACGCCTGCCCGGTCTGTTACTGGTCGCAGCCTTGGCAGGATACTTAACTTGGGCCTATCTGCAGCCCGGACCCGCAACCGACGATGACGACACCGCAGTCCCGACGTCGATGGCGAAATCAGCCCTTTGGGTCGCGGTGGGACTTGTCGCGCTGATGTTTGGTGCGCGGTTTCTGGTCGATGGATCGGTGTCCATCGCCCGTAGCCTTGGCGCGTCAGAGGCGTTTATTGGCCTGACCATTGTTGCGGTCGGCACATCGCTGCCAGAGCTTGCGACATCTATCATCGCCGCCTTTCGCCGTCAGTCCGAAATCGCCATCGGCAATATCGTGGGATCAAACATTTTTAACGTGCTCGGCATCCTTGGCGTGACTGCCATCATCAAGCCGGTCCCCGTAGCAGACCGCTTTTTGGCTTTCGATCTGCCCATTATGATTGCCGCGACACTTGCCCTGACAGCCCTGCTACTGACCCGCCCGGTCATTGGGCGCGGCATCGGATTGGTCGTGCTTGCGGCCTATATCATCTACGTCTGGTCAGCGCAGTAGCCAGCCCAAGGTCGGCTCTGTCGGCCCGCCGGGCTTGTATTCTGCGCCAAGCGGCAGCGGCCAGCCAAGGCGTTCTGCGACGGCAAAGATATGGGGGTAGTTCAACTCTCCGTGGTCCGGTGCGCCGCGGTCTGGGACAGATGCAAATTGTATATGACCGATGATCGGCAGCAGGCGTTCCAATTTGTGCGTGACGTCCCCTTCCATCAGCTGCACATGATAGCAGTCGAACATCAGCCGCAGATTGGGCGCGGCGACCTTCGCGATGATGCCTTCTGCCTGCGCTGTCGTTGTCAGGAAATAGCCCGGCGCGTCGTAGCTGTTCAGCGGCTCGATCAGGATCGTGCGCGTGGTTGCGGCGCAGGCATAGCGCAGGGTGTCGATAAAGGCGGCCTCTGCCTCTTGCCCTGTCGCGAAACCAGCCATGACGTGGATCGCGCCTGCATCAATCGCATCGGCGTAGGCAATCGCCTCGTCTACAGCGGCGCGTGCCTCGGCCCCGCGCGCAGGCAAAGCGGACAGGCCGTTTTCACCAGGGCCGCCCCGCCGGGTATTCAGGCCAAGCATCCGCAGGCCGGTGCCTGACAAAGCCGCCGCGACCTGCTGCGCCGGCACGTCATAAGGCCAGTGACATTCCACTGCCGCAAATCCCGCCCTATGTGCCGCCCGGATTGCATCTGGCAAAGGCAACTCTTGCCACAAAAACCCAAGGTTTGCTGAAAACGTCAGTCCCATTGCACACCAAACTCCTGCACCACTTGGCCCACCTGCGCATCCGTCAACGACCGTGCGCCCATGCCGCGCGTCAGCAGCGCCAGCCGCGCGGTGTCCTCTAATTCTTCGATTGCGTAACACGCAGCCTCGATATCCTTGCCCGCCACGACGGGGCCGTGATGCGCCAACATGACGGCCGCGCGTTTGCCCGCCAGCCCGCGCACTGCCTGTCCCATCGCCGGATCACCGGGCAGGAAAAACGGCAGCAGTTGCACCTTGCCCAGCTTCATCACCGCATAGGGCGTCAGCGGCGGCAGCCAATTGTCGGCAGGGCCGCCATCCAGCAGCGACAGCGCGACAGAGTGGCAAGAGTGCAGATGCACCACCGCCCCCGCCGTGCTGCGGGTGTCGTAAAATGCGCTGTGCAGCGGCATTTCTTTCGTCGGCTTGTCACCACTGATATGCACACCTTTGGCGTCAAACCGCGCCAAACGCGCCGGATCAAGGCGACCAAAACTTGACCCCGTGGGCGACACCAGCAGCCCGCCGTCTTCGGTCCGGGCAGAGATATTGCCCGACGATCCCCCCGTCAGCCCGCGATCATACATCGACCGGGCCAGATCGCAGATCAGCTCGCGTAGCTTCGCCTCGGTCATGCCAGCGCCCGCGAGAAGAAGTCTTCCGTCCCAAAATTGCCTGACTTCAACGCGAGTGCGACGCGGGCACCGCCGCTGTCTGCGGCGCACCACGGCACGCCGGGCGCGATCTCTGGCCCAACGTGCAGGCGCGTAACGCCAAGCGCCTGCGTCACCGCGCCGCTACTTTCGCCGCCCGCGACAACAAACCGTCGCACGCCGGCATCGCGCCGGGCAACGGCGATGGCTGACAGCGCCTCTTCGACGATGCTGCCTGCGCGGGCGCCGCCCATGGCGTCCTGCGCGGCCCGCACCTTGTCCGGGCTTGCAGTGGCATAAACGAGTGGCGCGCCGCTTTGCTGCGCGAGCCAGTCCAGCGCCGGCTGCACCCCTTCCGCATCCAGCACCAAAGGGTCAAGCTGATAGCTTGGGTTCGCCGCGGCATAGGCGGCGACTTGTTTCTGTGTCATCGCCGAACATGACCCCGACAGCACCAAGGCCGGGCCATCCGGCATGGTAAAAGCGTCGCTGCCAACCGCATCGATCAACCCCGCCGTGCGGTACAAGTCAGGCAAAGGCATGGCCACCGCGCTGCCGCCCGTCAACAAGACATCGTCTTGGCAGGCCGCCGCAATCACATGCAGATCATCATCCGCCACGGCGTCGACGATCACATGCGGTGCTTCCGTTTTATCAAGCGCAGCGCGCAAAGACTGCGCCCCCCGCGCCACGGTCAAACGATCTATAAGGGCGACGTCACCGATGACCTGCGGCGCGAGCAACCGCATCAGGTTGCTATCGCGCATTGGGGTCAGCGGGTGATCCTTCATTGGGCTTTCCGCCAAAGGCTGCTGCCCGACAAACAAATTGCCCATAAACACGGCCCGCCCGTTTTCGGGAAACGCGGGGCAATAGATTGTCTGTTTTGCCCCCAAACGCGCCATGATCGCCTCGGCCACGGGGCCGATATTGCCCTGCGGCGTGGAATCGAATGTGCTGCAATACTTCCAGTAAAACCGTTGAACGCCCCGCGCCTGCAACCAGTCAAGCGCTGCCATCGCCTGCGCGACGGCCTCTTGCACGGGCAAGGTTCTGATTTTCAGCGCGATCACCTCGAACGGTGCGGCATCGCCGCCATCCGGCACGCCGATGCGCAAGGACACAGGCTGGCCAGAGCGTGCCAGCAGGCCTGCAAGGTCCGTCGCCCCGGTGAAATCATCCGCAATCGCGCCAAAGAAGCCGCCCTGCATCATGTGCGTTCCGGCAAGGTCAGCCCGGCATTGCGCGCATAGACTTTTGCAACGGCGGCATCATCTTCGCGGCCCAGACCAGAGCCGCTGGCCGCCATAAACTGCTGCAACGCCGCGGCCGTAATCGGCGCGCCAAACTTTTCAGACTGGGCAATCTCTAGCACGATGCCCAAATCCTTAGGCCAGATATCAACCGCGCTCAGCGGCGTATAATCACCATCACGCACATGCGGGCCGCGGCTTTCCAGCGCCCAGCTGGTGCCGGCGCATTGGGGAATAACCTCTAGAAATTGCGCGGGGCTGACGCCTTGGGTCATGCCAAAGGTCATCGCCTCGGCCATGGCCGCGATATGCACGCCCACCAGCATCTGGTTGATCGCCTTCATCGACGAGCCTGCGCCGGCGGCGTCGCCCAGTTCGAACACCTTCGATGCCATGGCATCCAGCGCGGGCCTCGCTTTGGCAAAAGCCTCGGGGCTGCCGCTGGCCAAGATCGACAGTTCGCCATCGGCCGCGCGAAAAGTGCCGCCCGACACAGGCGCATCTAAATACAGAAGGCCCAAGTCGGCGCAGCGCTGCGCCAAGTCGCGGGCCAAAGCGGGTGCCATTGTCGCGCAAGCAACCACGACCGCCCCTTTGGCCATTTGGACAGCAATGCCGCCGGTCCCGAACAAAACCGCTTCGGTCTGTGCGCCGTTCACGACGACCACGATTACTGCGTCCAGCGTTGCTGCCACGGTCGCAACATCGCCCGGCGCGCCGCCAGCGGCCTGAAACCGAGTGACCGCATCTTGGTTCACGTCAAACCCGTGCACGGTCAGGCCAGCGCGGTGCAACGCACCCGCCATACCAAACCCCATGGCCCCTAAGCCAAAAATTCCGACCCGATTGTTCGCCATGATAATCACTCCCGCGTAGCGCTTTTTTAAAATGGTATACCAAATTTTTAAACCTGCCAAGCGTTGCCGTCCGCTGAAAACACAAAGGGCGCGGCAGATGACCTGCCGCGCCCTTTACGTTGATGTTTGACCGGCATTAGGCGCGCAGAAACGCCACGACAGAGCCGCCCTGTTTTTGCATGGCGCGGTTTTCAGCAAAGTGGATTGCCCGGCTGCTGGCCAAGGCCGCGCGCTGATCCTTCGTCCCTTGCAACGCCACCGGGGCACCGACCGCAATCAACTGACCCTGCGCCGCATCTGCCATATCGGCAAAGCCCGCCGCCGCAAGCTGCGCATTGATCGCAGCCTCCAGATCTCGCGCCTCGGGCAGTGCGTCCGATACGGATGCAACCAGCAAATCGCCATCCTCGGTAAAGGCCATGACGGTCTGATCAATGCCAAGATGAGCGGCAACAGCAATAGCGATTTCTTCAAGCATGATAGCGCAGCGCTGCGGCGCGGGATCGGCGTGATAGGCCGCAATCAGATTGATGTTCACAGCCAGCACCTGCACCGATGCCACATCCTTGCGCGGCAGCTGCGTCAGGTAATTCGACATCGCCACAGCATCAATCGTCGGCAAAGCCGTGCCGCGCGCTTTTGCACCGACCTGTGCAAGGCTGCTTATCGCGAACTTTTGTGCGACGGTGCCAGCCCGGCCGCGATACCCGGTGATGCGACCCTGAGCGGCAAAGGCAAGCTGCGCGGCTTCAAGCCGCTCTACCAGCTGATCTACATCAAACGGCTTGGTCGCATAATCATCGGCGCCAGCCCGGAACGCATCGCTCATGTGTTCCACATCGCGCATCGCGGTCAGCATTGTGATCGGCGTCTCGCGGTAGGCAGGCAGATCGCGCACAGCGCGGCACAAATCGATGCCGTTCATCACGGGCATGCTGATATCAAACAGCAGGTTGTCAAAAATCGTATGCGGATCGGACAGCAGCGCCAAGGCAGCCTCGCCAGAGGCAACAGTCACGACCTCTCCGATCTCATTGGACTCGCCAATCATCGTCAGCAGATCAAGGATGAATGGGTCATCATCCACCACCAGCGTGCGCATGCCGCGCGACCGAATGACCGGGCCGGGCAGGTTCGCAGGCACGGGCAGACCAGCGTAAAGGATTGGCTGCGCATCTTCGGCTGGCACAATGAATGTACCCGTCTTCCCGCGGGCCTGATGCAGCAGTTCTAACCCGGCAAACGTGGCGGCGCAAAAGCTGCCGACCAGCGTGTAAGCCGCGCCGACCATCCAGAAAGATGCCCCCATCACCGCCGCGGTGATCGCGCCGATCAGCCCCGTCACGATGCCGATAAAGATATACCCAAGTACCATCAGACCACTTTCGATTTTCCTCGTCTGCAAGGCGGCGTGCAGCTGACACGCAGACGAATTTTTAATGCCTCACGAGCCAACCTGAACGTGTGTTGCGGCTAAATTATGGCTCTTCGCGGGAATAATCATTTTAAAATAAGGCGCCCATGTCCTGTTTGCGCCGCAACGCAGAAAGCCGGGCGCTGCATGTGCACCCGGCTTTCGTTAACTCAGTCACCTGATTTTAGCTTAGTCAGCGCGCCGCCCGGCACCGGTCAGCCGCGCGATCACGACAAAGAACAGCGGCACGAACAGCACGCCGATCACCGTTGCGCTGATCGTGCCGCCCAGCACGCCTGCACCAATCGCTTGGCGTCCGCCCGAACCTGCGCCCGTGCTGAGCACAAGCGGCACGACACCCAGCGAAAACGCCATTGATGTCATGATGATAGGCCGGAACCGCTGGCGCGCCGCATCAATTGCCGCCTCAACGACGGGTGATCCCGCCTCGATTTGTTCGCGGGCAAATTCGACGATCAGGATTGCGTTTTTACCCGTCAAACCAATGACTGTCAGCAGGCCCACCTGAAAGAAAACGCCGTTTTCAAACCCGCCCAGCCATGCGGCAAGCAGGGTGCCCAGCACACCAATCGGCATGGCCAACATGACCGCAAAGGGGATCGACCAGCTTTCATAAAGAGCAGCCAGCGCCAAGAACACCGCCGCCAGTGACAGCGCGTACAGCAGCGGCGCTTGATTGCCGCTTTCCTGCTCTTCCAGCGACAGACCCGTCCAAGCGGCCCCGAACCCTTCGGGCAGTTGCGCGACCAGCCGTTCAATTTCGGCAATCGCCTCCCCGGTGCTGACGCCCGGCGCAGGCGAGCCTTGGATCTGCATGGCAGAGATGCCGTTGTAACGGTTCACGCCCTGCGGGCCGAAGACCCACGACGCCTCGGCAAAGTTCGAAAACGGCACTAACCCTCCGCTGGCATTGCGCACGCGCCATTTATCAAGGTCCGACGGCGCCGCCCGCGCCTCTGCCTCGCCTTGCACATAGACGCGCTTGATCCGGCCGCGGTCGATGAAGTCGTTCACATAACGCCCTGCCCAAGCGGTCGTCAGCAAAGCGCCAACATCCGTGGCCGACACACCCATCGCGCCCGCCTTGCGCCAGTCGATATCCAGATTGAATTGCGCAGCGTCCTCTAGCCCGCTTGGCCGCGCCGAGGCGATCAGCGGGCTTTGCGCCGCCATCCCCAGCAGTTGATTACGTGCGGCTAGCAGCTCTTCGTGGGTCTGCCCGGCGCGCGCCTGTAAGAAGAAGTCAAAGCCAGAGGCATTGCCAAGTTCGATCACCGATGGTGGCACAATCGGGAACACCATGGCGTCCTGAATTTGGCTGAACGCACCAAAGGCACGCCCTGCCAGCGCTTGCACGCTTTGACCCGGCTCTGTCCGTTCTTCCCAATCCTTCAGTCGCACAAAGGCCAGCGCTTGGTTCTGCCCCTGCCCGCCAAAGCTGAAGCCGACAACGCCGAACACGGATTCAACGATGTCCGATTCCTGCTCTAGGAAATAATTCTCGGCCTGCTCTAGCACGGCCTGCGTCCGTTCTGCCGTGGCACCGGTTGGTGTCTGGATCAGCGTGAACAGGATGCCCTGATCCTCTTCCGGCAGGAACCCGCCCGGCGTGCGCAAGAATAGAAACACCGTCGCCGCGATGATCGCGATATAGACGATCCCCATCCGGAACGGACGCCGCACAATCCAGCCCACGCTGGCCGCATAGCCCGCCAGCGTTGCGCCAAATCCAGTGTTGAACCATGCAAACGGGCCGCGCGCCTTGGTATGACCCTTGGGTTTCAGCAGCGTCGCGCATAGGGCGGGCGTCAGCGTCAACGCCAGCACCACCGACAACACCATTGCCGAGATGATAGTGATGGAAAACTGCTTGTAAATCACGCCTGTTGAGCCCGGAAAGAACGCCATCGGCACGAACACAGCCGTCAAAACCACCGCGATGCCGATCAGCGCCCCGGTGATTTCGTCCATGGACTTGCGCGTCGCCTCCAGCGGGGTCGCGCCTTCTTGCTCCATGATCCGTTCGACGTTTTCGACAACGACAATCGCGTCGTCCACCAGCAAGCCAATCGCTAACACCATCGCAAGCATCGTCAGAGAGTTAATCGAGAACCCGAACATCGCCAGCACGCCAAAGGTGCCCAGCAAAACCACGGGCACGACCAGCGTCGGGATCAGCGTTGCCCGCAGATTCTGCAAGAACAGCAGCATGACAAGGAACACCAGCACGACCGCCTCAATCAGCGTCTTGACCACTTCCTCGATCGAAATCAGCACGAAAGGTGTCGTGTCGTAGGGGATCACGTATTCGACGCCCTCTGGGAAAAAGCGCGACATCTCCTCTAGTCGGCTCTCAACCGCCGTGGCGGTATCAAGCGCGTTCGCGCCCGGTGCGAGCGAGATTGCCATGCCCGTCGAATTGGACCTGTTGTAACGGGTAATCGTGGAATAATTCTCTGATCCGATCTCGACCCGGGCAACGTCATTCAGCAGCACAAGGCCGCCGTTCGTGCCCGCGCGAATGACGATCTGGCGGAAATTCTCTGGCGTGCGTAGCAAAGATTGCGCGGTGATCGTCGCGTTCAATTGCTGCCCGTCCAGCGCCGGTAGCGCGCCAAAGGAGCCAGCCGAGATTTGTGCGTTTTCCTCTGACACTGCAGCCACAACATCCGACGGCGTCAGATTGAAGGCCGCCAGCTTTGCCGGGTCCAGCCAAATGCGCATGGCATATTGCGACCCAAAGACCTGCACGCTGCCCACGCCGTCCACACGGCTGATTTCGTTGACCATATTTGACGACAAGTAATCCGACAGGTCCGTCGCGCTATAGCTGCCATCCTCTGAAATTAACGCGACAACCATCAAGAAGCCGGACGACGATTTCTGCACCGTCACACCCTGCCGCTGCACCGCCTCTGGCAACAACGCCGTCGCCTGCGCCAGCTTGTTCTGCACCTGCACCTGCGCGATATCCGGGTCTGTGCCTGTCTCGAACGTCAACGTAATGCTCGCTCCGCCAGCAGAGGAGGAGCTGGACGAGAAATAGCGTAGCCCGTCCAGACCCGTCATTTGCTGCTCGATCACCTGCGTCACCGTATTCGCCACCGTCTCGGCCGAGGCACCGGGGTACACCGCGCGGATCGCGACAGAAGGCGATGCGATCTGCGGGTACTGCGCAATCGGCAGCGACAGGATTGATAAAATCCCAAGGCCAGAGATGAACAGCGCAATGACCCAGGCAAAGATCGGGCGGTCGATAAAGAAACGGGCCATGAGAGGTCTTTCGAAAATAGATAAAGGCTGCAAAGCCGGGTGTCAGTCAGACACGCACCCCAACGAATGGGCGCGTGCCATGACTGATCGCATTATTCAGTGGGGGCAGCGTCCGCAGGTTCCGCATCGCTGGATTGCTCTGTCGGCGTGACCGTCGCACCGGGGGCGACCTTTTGCAGGCCCGCCACGATAACGCGGTCGCCCGCCACCAGACCGTCATCGACGATCCAACTAGGACCCCGATCGGTGACGACATTCACGATCTTGGACTGCACCACGTTATCCGCATCCACCGTCATGACCGTCGCTTGGCCCCGCTGGTCACGGCTGACCGCTTGCTGCGGCACCAAAAAGACATCATCCAGCGTGCTGGTCGGAATTTCGACCTGCACATACATCCCCGGCAACAACAGCTTGTCCGGATTGGCAAATTCCATCCGCAGCAGGACCACACCGGTCTGCTCGTCCACGTTCGGCTCTGCCGCTGTCAGGCTGCCGGTCTGATCAAAGATGGACCCATCGGCCAACGTCAGCGTCACTGTCGGGTCAAAGCGGTCAACCTGTCCCGCCCCTTGATCGCGTCGCCAGACCAACAGATCCGCCGCCGACTGGGTCACGTTGACATAGACCGGATCAATATTGCGGATCACAGCCAGCGGTGTCGCCTGACTAGCGGTCACCAAAGCACCGGCGCTTGTCTCTGACAGACCAATCTCGCCGGACAGGCGCGCCTTGATCGTGGTGCGATCCCGTTCGATCTGGGCCACGGTGCGCTGCGCCTCGGCCGCTTGCAAATTCGCCTCGGCGCCGGCGCGCGCGGCATCGGCGTCGTCTTTTGTCGCGGTGCTGGCGACGTTACGCGATTGCAACTCGTCTGCGCGCGCCGCCGCTTTGCGCGCCGCATCCAGCTGGGCCTGCGCCTGCGCCACCGCCGCATCAGCCTGCGCCAAAGCTGCGTCATAGCTGGCCGGATCAATGCGGTACAGCGCGTCGCCTTCGGTCACGGGCGCGCCTTCGGTAAACAAGCGCTCTGTGATGATCCCTGCCACCTGGGGCCGCACTTCTGCCATGGCAGAGGCCGCGACGCGGCCCGGCAACGTCGTCGTCAATGTCGCCTGCTGCGGCTGCAAGGTCACGACTGTGACGGCAGTAGGCGGCCTGCCTTCTTGCGCTGCGGACTGCGTTAAAATCCCCGCCCACGCCAACGCGGCAATCAGAAGGGGGGCGTAGACGGGACGCGTTAACATGACAGAAACCTTGTTATTCAAATTGCTACCGCGCCGAAAACACAAATTGCTTTAGCTATCAATCCAGCGATAGACGCGGCACGTCTGTGCATCACGATTTTGCGCAACCCCCTTGCCAATGCGGATCAGCGGCCCAGACGCGGCGGGCTAGCAAAGGGCAGAAGTCAAATCGGGGCACCATGATGCCCTCTTGCGGAATCATTACAGTGGCCGGTTCGCACTCAGATCAATGGCCGGCGCGGCCACTGTCCAAAGACTTTGCAGCATCGGATAACGCACCACGGAACAGTCCCACCAATGGTGATGGGTTCTCCTCGGACCGTGCCATAATACCGACGGCGCCTTCTGTTGGCCCCATGTCCAAATCCAACGCAACCAGCCGCCCTGCGTCCAGATCGTCCGCGACAACCCCGCGCGAGATAAACCAGACCGGCCGCAGCGCACCAAGCGTCATGGCGCGCCCCAGCGCCCCTGATACACATTCGATCCGGTCCGCAAACAACGGCACGCCGCGTGAAATCATCAGCCGCGCCATCAGCGGGCGGATCGCCGAGGCTTCCGGCGGATAGATGATCAAGTCGCCTTCCAACTGCTCTAACCGCGTCGCGCCGCGCTGGGGATGGTCGGGCGCGACGACCGCAACCACCCGCTCTGCATAAAGCGCCGTAAACGATAGCCCCCTCATCGTGGCGGCATCGCCTAGCCGGCCAACCACCAGATCAAGATCACCGGCGCGCAGGCAATCCGTCAAAAACCCGTGCGATCCTTCGACGACATGCAAGACCGTCTTGGGCGAGGCACCGCGAAATATTTCGATGGCAGCGGGCAAAACCTGCGCCGCAACGCTTGGCAAAACGCCAATTTTTACAACGTGACCGCCTGCCTCGCTATGCGATGCGATGCTGCTGATCCCCTGCCGCAGCGCTGCTGTGCTTTGTTCGGCATATTGAAGAAACACCTGTCCTTCGGGGGTCAGGCGCACGCCAGCCCGGTCGCGGGTCATCAAGGTGACGCCAAGGATGTTTTCCAGATCCCGCAGCGTTTTTGAAATCGCAGGCTGGGTCAGGTTCAACTGCTCTGCCGCGCGCTTCAACCGGTTTGCGCGGGCAATCGCGACAAAGGCTTCAAGATGGCGGAATTTGATCCTGCGATCCATTTGGTTTCCATTTAGGGCAACTAAGACGGCGATCTTATCAATTTACTTTCCATTTTCATAAGCCAGAATGAAGAGGCGGGGAAGTTTCAATCAAAAAAGGCGTGATATGCGAACTCAGGTTGCGATCATCGGGGGCGGACCGTCCGGGCTTTTGCTAGCTCAACTTTTGCAGCGCCGCGGCATCGACAGCATCGTATTGGAACGCAAAACCAAAGACTACGTGCTGGCCCGCATCCGCGCCGGCGTGTTAGAGCAGGGCCTTGTTGGCCTGCTAGAAGAGGCCGGTTGCGCTGACCGGCTCCACGCCGAAGGGTTCAGCCACGATGGCACCTTGATCGCCTATGGCGACGAGATGTTTCGCATTGATTTCAAGGAACACACCGGCACGCCGGTGATCGTCTACGGCCAGACAGAAGTGACCCGCGATCTTTACGAGGCGCGCGAAAAGGCGGGTGGGCCCATCGCATTCAACGTCGAGGACGTGGTGATCCACGGGGCCGACACCGACACGCCGCATGTGACCTACACGGTGGACGGAACCACACAGCGGGTCGATTGCGATTTTATCGCGGGATGCGATGGCTTTCACGGGATCAGCCGCAAAACCATTCCAGCGGACCTGCGCCGCGAATACGAAAAGGTCTATCCCTTCGGCTGGCTTGGCATCCTTAGTGAAACGCCGCCCGTCAGCCACGAGCTGATCTATTCAAACACACCGCGCGGCTTTGCGCTCGCCTCGATGCGCAACGAAAACCTGTGCCGATATTACATTCAGTGCTCTGTTGATGACAGCATTGAGGACTGGTCGGACGACGCCTTTTGGGACGAGTTCAAAAAACGCCTGCCTGCGGATATGGCGGCCAAGCTTGTCACTGGACCAAGCATCGAAAAGTCCATCGCGCCGCTGCGGTCGTTCGTCACCGAACCGATGCGCTGGGGGCGGCTGTTCCTGTGCGGCGACGCAGCCCATATCGTGCCGCCCACGGGCGCCAAGGGCCTGAACACCGCCGCCTCTGATGTGCACTATCTTTATAACGGGCTGCGCGAATTTTACGAAACAGGCAGCGCTGACGGGATCGACGCCTATTCTGCCAACGCCCTGTCGCGGGTCTGGAAGGCCGAACGGTTCAGCTGGTGGTTCTCATCCCTGATGCACCGCTACCCGGATCAATCCGACTTTGATCAAAGAATGCAAATTGCCGAGCTGGAGTTTCTGCGCAGCAACAAGGCCGCGCAAAAGGCGATGGCCGAAAACTACGTGGGCCTGCCCTACTGATGGAGAGCGATGTGACCAACAGATATGACGCCGGCATGCAGACCCGCCGACAGGTTTTAGGTGATGCGCATGTGGACAGGGCCGAGGCGACAAAGGTTGCCTTTGACGCGCCCTTTCAAACGATGATCACCGAAGGCGCGTGGGGCACGTTGTGGTCGGACGATACGATTACCCGCCGCGAACGGTCTATGCTGACGCTGGCAATACTGGCCGCAACTGGGAATTTTGACGAAATTCCAATGCACATCCGCGCCACGCAAAACACCGGGGCCGCGCCGCAGGATGTGTTGCAAGCTTTTATGCATGTCGCGGTCTATGCAGGCGTGCCAGCGGCGAACCATGCCATCAAACTTGCCAAACAGACCTATGCCGAATTGGGAGTAGAAATATGAGCCCAGCCAAAACCACACCCCCATCAGGCGGTTTCATCCCGCGGGACCGCGACTGGCAGCCGGATGCCCTGACCCCCGGCTACAAAACCAGCATCAAACGCAGCCCGCAGGCGGCCTTGCTGTCGTTTCCGTCGTCCTTGTCAGAAGAGACCTCTCCGGTTTTTGGACACGGATTGCTGGGGGCTTTGGACAGCGACCTGATCCACAACTACGCCCAGCCCGGTGAAAGCGCGATCGGGCCGCGGATTATTGTCTATGGCCGTGTGCTGGATGAAATGGGGCGCGGTGTGCCCGGTGCCTTGCTGGAGTTTTGGCAGGCCAATGCGGGCGGGCGGTATCGGCACAAAAAGGAAAGCTATCTGGCCGCCCTTGATCCGAATTTCGGCGGCTGCGGTCGCACGATTACGGCCGAGGATGGATCATATGAGTTTCGCACGATCCAGCCCGGCCCCTACCCGTGGCCGAACGGCATGAATGACTGGCGCCCCGCACATATCCACTTTTCAGTTTTTGGCCATGGCTTTGCCCAGCGTCTGATCACCCAGATGTATTTCGAAGGCGATCCGCACATCCCGCTGTGCCCGATTGTCGGCATCCTGAAATCCCAAGACGCCGTCGATGCCCTGACAGCCGTGCTGGACATGCACCGCACAGTGCCGATGGACAGCCGCGCGTACAAGTTTGACATTGTGCTACGTGGGCGGCGTCAGACCTACTTCGAAAACCGCGAGGACGGGATGTAATCATGGTGCAAAAGCTAGACTATTTGCGCGAAAGCCCCAGTCAAACCGCTGGCCCCTATGTCCACATTGGTTGCACGCCAAATTTTACCGGCATTGATCTCTATGGCGGCGATCTTGGGGCCGTCATGAAGACCGGTCCGGTGCAAGGCAAAGAGATCGTGATCAGAGGCATCGTTTTTGATGGCACCGGAACGCCGCTGCGCGATGCGATGATTGAAATCTGGCAGCCTGACGCCGCCGGCCTGTTTGCTTCTGCGAACGAAACGCGCGGTGCGGCGGACCCAAACTTTACCGGATGGGGCCGTTCGCCCAGCGATATGACGACCGGTGAATTCAGTTTTGATACCGTCAAACCCGGCGCTGTTCCTTGGCCCGACGGCCGGATGCAAGCGCCGCATATCACCGCTTGGATCGTCGCGCGCGGCATCAACATCGGCCTGCACACACGCATCTATTTCGAGGATGAGGCAGAGGCCAACGCCGCCGATCCGATCCTGAGCAGGATCGAACATCAGAACCGCATCCAAACACTGCTTGCCAAACGTGAAGGCGACGGCGTCTATCGCTTTGATATCCATCTGCAAGGTCCGACCGAGACCATCTTTTTTGACATCTGAGGGCCCTATGACCACTCCCTGCATTATCTGCGTCGCCATAACCGGATCGGTTCCAACCCAAAAGGACAACCCAGCGGTACCGATCACCATCGCTGAACAAATCGAAAGCACCCAAGACGCCTTTGAGGCGGGCGCCTCGATCGCCCACTGCCACGTGCGCGGCGACGACGGCAAACCAACGGCAGATCCGGACCGCTACGCGCAGCTGAAAGAGGGGCTGGAAAAACACTGCCCCGGCATGATTATTCAGCTGTCCACGGGCGGGCGGTCAGGTGCGGGCAAGGACCGTGGCGGCATGCTGTCGTTGGCGCCTGACATGGCCTCGCTCTCGGTCGGGTCGAACAACTTTCCGACCCGCGTCTACGACACGCCCCCCGATCTGGTGGATTGGCTGGCGTCAGAGATGTTAAAGTATGATGTGAAGCCCGAAGTCGAAGCCTTTGATCTGTCACATATTTTCAAAGCGAAAGAGATGGCCAGCAAAGGCCAGATCGCGGGCACGCCTTATGTGCAGTTTGTCATGGGCGTCAAGAATGCGATGCCCGTCGATCGCGACGTGTTCGACTATTACATTCACACGGTGCACCGTCTGTTTGGTCCAGATGCGCCCTGGTGCGCGGCGGGGATCGGCGCTAATCAAATCGTGCTAAACGAATGGGCGATTTCATCCGGCGGCCACGCGCGCACTGGACTAGAGGATAACGTCAGACTTGACCGTGATACGCTTGCGCCGTCCAATGCCGCATTGGTCAAACGCGCGGTCGCGCTGTGCGAGACATACGAGCGCCCCGTCGCGACATGGCAACAGGCCCGCGACATCCTTGGCCTGTGCAAAACGGCCATGTGAAAGATGCCGTTTTAACTGCTGCCATCTGTCGTCACCCGCTCAACCGAGTGGCACTGCGCCAGCCACCCAACGATGCATGAGGCCCTAAATTGACCAGCCCCTTCGATCACCCGTGGCTTGGCGGCCTGTTCGGCGACCAAGAGGCCGCTGACATCTGGGCCCCGCAGCGCACCATCGCCCATATGCTCGCGTTCGAGGCAGCGTACACTTGGGCCCTTGGCAAGGTCGGCAAGATTGACGAAACCTTAGCAGATCAAGTCGCGCAGCAGATCGCGGCGTTCAAGCCCGACATTGCGGACCTGCGGGATGGCGCCGCAAGAGACGGCGTCGTCGTCCCCGCTTTGGTCACCCAGTTGGAAACTGTGATAAAGCCAAACACCGACAGCATTCATACCGGCACGACGTCCCAAGATGTTATCGACACGGCGCTGGCCCTGACACTGCGCGACTTCAGCGACTTGCTTGACGTCCGCCTTGCCGCATTGACCAGCGCGTTTGACGTCTTGGCGGATCGGTTTGGGGATCGCCCCATGATGGGGCGAACGCGGATGCAGGCGGCGCTACCGATTAAGGTGTCTGATCGGCTGGTGACGTGGTCACAACCGCTCGCGGCGCACCGCAAACGCCTAGCTTCCTTGCGGCCAGAGGTCGCGCGCCTGCAGCTTGGCGGCGCCGCGGGCGACCGCGCCGCATTGGCACCAAACGCGGCACAGATTTCACGCGAAATGGCCGCGGAGCTTGGCCTGCAAAACCCGCCGACAGCGTGGCATTCCATGCGCGCCGACATTGCGGATTATGCCAACCTTTTATCACTGATCAGCGGCGCGTTGGGCAAATTCGGGCAGGATATTTGCCTGATGGCACAGCAGGGCGTTGACGAAGTGACCCTGAAAAGCGGCGGCGGATCATCCGCAATGCCGCACAAACAAAACCCGATACTGGCCGAACTGCTGGTGACACTGGCACGCTTCAACGCCACGCAGGTGTCAGGCATGCACCACGCGCTGATCCACGAACAAGAACGCTCTGGCGCGGCCTGGGCATTAGAGTGGATGATCCTGCCGCAAATGGCCCAAGCCACAGCGCGAAGCTTATCGGCAGCAACGCAGCTTTGTGAAAAAATCACTTCGATCGGCAAGCAGTAGGCTTCGTTGTCGTGCAATTCTGCCGCGCACGCGGGCCGACTTTGCCAAAGCCGGCACAGTGGCAATGAGGCGTGTTCGTGCCTGCATCAATCCATTGAGTTTACTTTGGAACGGGCAGTCGCGGGAAGGCCACCGTCGCGGTCGTCGGCACGTTTCAGCTGTCGCTCGCAGCATCAACCGTGGATCCAAAAACCTATTCATTTGCGCCACGTTTTCAACGACGCAAACTTACAAAGTCACGTTGGACCGATAAACAAATCCGCACATTTTAAACATAACAGGACGCGGCTTTGTGGAATACGAACCATCGCCTAGGCCGCAGCCCGCCCAGCATGAATGATCGGTGGCAGATTATGATACATCTCGACCGCGCATGCGTTGCACAAAAATACGGCTGACATATACTTTTGGACAGAACTCGAAATATGGATTGGCAGCCGACGAAACATTATGCTACGTCAACACAATTATTACGTGAGTATTTAACTTTTCACATTCGTCGCCTTCTTACGAAGGCATACTGCTCAGCCACCGAATTTTCAGGAGCGAGCCTAAATATGAGTTTCGATAGAACGCCGCTTATGCGCCGGCTTGGCGGAGCCGTTCCTGAAGAGGAATTGGAGCTGTTTGATTCGCTGGGGCGTATTGGAAAAAAATACGCAATCGGTCACGACCTTGGCGAAGAATGCCGGGCCGATGAATCGATCATGATCCTGCAACATGGCTGGACCATGACCTATAAAATACTACGCGGCGGTGATCGACAGGTCATCGACGTCAACTTGCCCGGCGACGTACTCGGCATGCGGCAAATCCTGTTCAATTACGATGACTACCGCATTGAACCCATTACCGAGGTATTTGCGCAAAAACTGCCCGCTGATATTATTCTGCGTTCTTTGGGGAAATCGCCTGAAATTGCGGCGCAGGTTATGTGGGCGATGATGTCAGACTCTGCCTTTTCGCCGGAACGTTTGGTCAGCATGGGCCGCCGCGAGGCCCCGAAAAGGGTCGCGCATTTTTTGCTAGAACTTGGGGCCCGACTGGATCGGGTGCATTTATCTAATAAGAATGGGTATTTATGCCCGCTTTCGCAGACAGACCTAGGTGATATCTTGGGCATGAGTGCGGTCCACGTGAACCGTGTTCTGCGCGATTTAAGAGAGCGGGACCTGCTAACTTTTCGTATTGGAAAAGTGAAATTCCATGACCGGGAAGAGCTTAATCGATATGCCGAATTCGAGCCATCCTATATGGAGCGCCGTTTGCATTAAACGGTCGCGGGATACCTATTTCTGGAATGTCTTGCACCGCAGCACATATCCCCGGCTTTCGCTGCGACCAAGCCACGGATGCGTCGAGATAACGTGGCCCAAATCCGGGATATTCCAGCTATCCAGAATGTCATATCCCATGACATTGATTTGCGCCTCGAATATGCTTCGGTTGCGCATGCGATAGGGCACGCAGCCTGCTCCGATCTTTTCGATCGTATAAAGCTCTGGCCCGTCTCGTAGAGCCACCTTGTTAAGAATGATATATTCGGGCCGATCGGGCAAGGTTGCGACGAAGTCTGGAAATGCGATATCCTGATATTGCAGCAGGCCTGAACACAGCAGGATCTGCGCCGCTGGCAGCGTTGTCACATCAGTATGAAACGCGATTTCGACTGGCAGGCCGCCGCGACCTTGGCGGCGACGGGCGGCGTGGACGATTGCGGGCAGATCGTAAACATTCCAGCGGATCGGCCGCAGATCTATCAGGTCTTGGAACGCGATATATTTCGTGCCGAAATGTCCGCCTGCATCAATCAAAGCGTCGGCATCAGGCAGAAAACGTTGCAGCCAGAACATCACCGGATAGTCCCACGCGGTGCGCTGACACATCAGATCGAATGACACTTCTGAAATGGCCGCGTCGTCGTACCCTTGCCCGCCGCGCCGGATGACCGCCTCTTGCGCGGCAGCGCGGGTGTCAAAGGCACCGGAAAAGTGCCGCGCCCGCGGCGTGCGCGTGACCGCCCGCGCGATGGCGGCACCTGGTAGGGCCCTCGCTTGGCGCAGGACCGCGCGCAGACGTTTGCCAAGGCGGGGCGATGCGGAAACGGTCATGACAAAGTTCCTTGCTGTACGGGATCAGGGCGAAAAGCCGCCGCGATTTGGTCCCAGAAAGGCCGGTCCAGCAGCATGAGCGCGATCACATAGACACCGCCGCTCATAAGCCCGAAGGCCACCGCGCGCACCAACTGGGGCCAGTCAACGCCAATTGGGCTGGCGCGCAGGACAAGAAGCGTAATCAGACCCAAAGTCAGGGGCAAAACCGTGCTGCGCAAGGCCTTCGCAATCCCGGCTAGCCCAATATTGGCATGACGCGTAAACAGGTGCAGCGTCAGCAGCATGATCCCACTATTCACCGCCAGCTGCGACCAGGCCAACGTCATAACCCCCAGCGGGGCTGCGACGCAGGTCGCCCCAACCGAGACCGCAAAAATAATCGCCGTAAAGGCCGGCAGCCGCCGCGTCTGGCCGCAGATCGACAACAGCGGTTCAGTCAGGATACCCGGCAGCATCAGAATCGGACACAGCGCTAGAATAGCGACCAGAACGCCTGCAGGCTGCCATTCCGGCCCCAGCAACCCGGCGACGATTTCGCCATGCATGACGCTAAGCCATAGGAACAGCGGTGTGCCGATGGCCATCAGGACCTTTAGGTGCCGGGCGACCTGCTGCTCTATCCGCGCGGCGCGGCCCTCGACCTGGCCAGCGTCACGGGCCCGGCGCAGCAGGGTCCAAGCCAAAAGTTGTCCGGGCACAGCGACTAGCTCATAGGCCGCACCGACCAGACGCTCTGCCACGCGGAAGTAGCCGACAGCGATCGGTCCTAGGAAAGCGCCTAGCGCCAGCGTTATGAAATGAAGTCGCACGTTGATCAGCATCCGCGATGACAAAATCTGCACCGAGAAGGTCCAAAGCTCTTGCCGCACGGTGGCAGGCAGGCCCCATGCGGGGATGCGGCGCGTGATGGCAAAACTTAGGATCAGCGCGGTCCCTTGATAGGTTAGCCGTCCATAGACGAGCGATAGCACCCCGGCTCCTTGAAACAGGCAGATCACTGTCACTGCACCGCCGACCAACTCGCTTGTGATTTCGATAATGGCGGCGGTTTTGATCCGGTTCAGCCAGATCAAAACCCCCTTTTGCGCGGTGAAAACAGTCGCCAACGCGATCCACAGGCAAAAGAGCATGGATAGCGCGGTCAAATCAGGCGCAAGCCCGAAGCCCTTTGCCGCCTGCGTTCCCGCAAAGCCGACAGCGGCGAAGGCAAAGCCGCTTAGAACTGCGATCATGACGACCTGATAGGGCGTATTGTCCCCGTCGGACCGCGTCATGATAAAGGGGGCCCACCCCGCCTCGGCCAGACGCAACAGCAAGATGGCGCAGGCCGACACGATAGCGAAGGTGCCAAATTCCACCGGCCCCAACAAACGCGCGGCGAGTACAAACACCGCGAATTGAGAGACTTGGGACACCAGACGCTCTGTCACCGTGACGGCAATGTCGCCCGCTGTCTTGCGGCCCGCATTTAGGGCTGGGCCCTGCCCTTTGGGCGAGCGATCAGTATGCACCGCGTCCCCGCAAAACAACGCCAACCGTACGCAGCAGGATTTTCAGATCCCCCCAAAGGGAATGCTGCCGTGCGTATTGCACATCAAGCGCGACCCGTTCGTCATAGCTGGTATCGCTGCGCCCGCTGACCTGCCACAGGCCGCTGATCCCCGGCCGCACCGACAAGTAGTGACAGAAATCGTCGCCATAATTCACGATCTCGCTCGTCGTGATAGGTCGCGGCCCGACAAGGCTCATGTGGCCCATCAGCACGTTAAACAGCTGCGGCAGCTCGTCCAGACTGGACCGGCGCAGATAGCATCCAATAGGCAGGATGCGCGGATCATGGCGTAACTTTTGGGTCTGCACCCATTCGCGCAAATCGTCGGGATTGGCCTTGAGATGGGCGGCCAGCACGTCGTCTGCGTTCACACACATGCTGCGGAATTTCAGGCATTGAAAGCGAACGCCGTGGCGTCCGATCCGGGTGTGGCGAAACATGATGGGACCGGGATGGAAGATCGCAAGCACCGCTATGATCAACAGCATCGCCGGCAGAAAAAGTAAGAGCAAAAGGCTAGACGCGATGACGTCAAAAGCCCGCTTTCTGCGGTCAGCTTTGCCCCAATCTGCTCTGGCCTGATCGGTCGGAGACACCGCCTGAAGTGGAGCAGACGGCAGCGGGACAGAATGGACGACTTTTGCTGTCGTCATAATCGTTCGTAGGTTTAAATTAGTAGACACTTTGTAAATTCCCCCAAGTAAATTTCTTCATTTCGGGATGCGATCCGGGTAATTCCGGACAGTGCAGCAGTTATCCCGATCAAACGTGCAGAATAGATTTCGTCATAAATGGTGCCATCGACACCTCTTTGTTGGGCGTGATGTGCGGCGTAAAAACCGCGTTCAGGCAGGGATTTTTGGCGTAGCCGATGAAACGTTGCCCGGTGACGGGTCCTGCTTTATGTCCAACCACACAGATAAAACCCACGGTACCATCAGATGGAGGCATGCTGCGTGCGTCAGACAAATCGCGACACGGCCTTAGCGCCAGACGCCAAGCCGCAAGTGGCCTTGGCGGGTTGGACAGCGCAGCGCGGGTTTGCCCTGCGATTGGCAGCCGTCGTGTTTTGCGTCGCTGTGTGGTCTGCTGTGATCTATTGGGCATTGGCCTGATCCTTTTCACCGGACGCAGCATCGTCGAACGTCTGCAGCAACGCTTCGATTTTTGTGGCCGCGTCAGCAATACCGCGATTGCGCCCCTGCTCGGCCGACACATCGGGCAGATAAACCGTTTCCATCGGACCGGTGATCAGATCGCCCCAGCCCATCGTCGTGTCAAACCCTGCGCCGCGCGGTGAATCGTTCGTGACAATGTGCAGCACCCGCCCGTTATACGGCTTTGGTTCATGGACATCGCGCGCATCTGTCAAATAGGCGATAAAGGCTTCCTGTTCGGCCTTCAGGTCAGTGTAGCGCACCCGTTCCATCAGCCCCAGGCGCACGGCCGCATTCAGCAAACCGGTTGCCCGGATCAGGCGAAAGGTGCCAAGGAACGCCGGCACGGACATCGTACCCTGCGCCACGCGGTGCAGGCGCACCTTTAGGAAATGCAGCCGATTGCGCCAACGCGTTGACCAGCTTGCATCGACATCGCGGGCATATTGCGGGGCCCAGACGTCTTTCATGATCACGGCGGCGACCTCTTCTCCCTTGGCCTGCAATTGGCGTGCAACCTCGATCGCAAGGTTGCCGTGCACGCAGATGCCGAACAGGGCGTAGGGACCGTGCGGCTGGGCAGCTTGCAGCGCCTCAAGGAACTGGGTCGCGATCTGTTCAAACGGGCGCGGGTCTAGTGTGTGCCCCTGTGCCTTATCGTAGATGCGCAGCGACATGGCCGGACGCGGCACACTCATGTTATCGGCCAGCGCATAGGTGATGTTGGCGTTGTTGATCGCCACAAGCGGGATCCCCGTGCCATCCTCTTGCAAGGTGACCACGCGCCAGTCCCGCTCTGCCGCGAGGCGAGAGGCTGGCTTTTGGCCTCGCGCCAAGTGGCGAGCCAAGGTGCGCAAAGTTGGGTTCTGGAAAACGTCGGCCAAGGTCATCCGGTGGCCAAATTCAGCCTCGATGCGCGCCAGAAGGCGGACAATCAGCAACGAATGGCCGCCCAGATCAAAGAAGCTGGTCGTCTGCGGTACGTCCTTGATGCCCAGAACATCGGACCAGATCGGAACCAACCGCGCGGCAATATCAGCGACGCTATCGCCGGAAACCGCCTCTGCCCCTTGCACGCCTGCGGGCGCCGCCCCGACGGCGGCGGCCAGTGGCAACTGCGCCTTGATGACACGCCCGCCCGCATCGCGTGGCAAAGACTGCAAAATGCTGATCCCGTCCACCGACAGGGCTGCGCCAAGGTGCGTGTGCAGCAGCCCCGGCAGCACCTCTAGCGGCATCAGCGCTGCGTCCGGTGCTAGGGTGACAAAGGCATGGCGTGCACGGCGGCCGCCTTGCGCCGCATAGGGCACGACGGCGGCAGCTGCGACGCTGTCATGGGTCTGCAAGGCGGCCTCTATCCGCGACAACTGCAGCGCGTCATCGGTCCGGGCTTGCGGGCCCTGCGACAGGTGCGGCATATCCGACAACAGGCAGTCTGGATGATCGAAGGCCAGCGCAAAGCACGATTGCCACAGATCAATAAGCTCTTGCGCCGTGGCGGCATCGAACATGTCCGAATTGTATTCTAGCGTCATCCGCCAGCCGCTGCTGCGGCCGATTAGTGAAAAATTCAGATCGTGCAGCGCGCCGGGCGCGTGGGAAGGTGCGCTGGATAGCGTAAAGCCGCCGTATTGCGCCGTTTCCATAAAGACGTTCTGAAGCAAATAGTTAACCGACACCAATGGCGTGCGAGACGCATCGCGGGCGGGGTTTAACGTCTCAACCAGTTTGTTGAACGGCACTGTTTGTCCGATCAGCGCATCGGTGACCGCATGGCGGGCGCGGTCCAGATGATCGCCTAGCGATGTGTCGCCCGCTGTCGCAAAACGCAAGACGACGGTGTTGATGAACACACCGATCAGCGGCTCCAGCTCGACTTCGCTGCGTCCAGCGACCTGCGATCCTAGCAGCACCTCTGGCGCATCAGCGCAGCGGGCCAGCAACGCGCTTAGAACGCCCGCGCCATAAGCAAAGGTCGACATGCCGCGCTTGCGGGCTTCGGACTCCAGCCTTTTGCCCCATGCGGGTGACAGATCCGCTGTTACGACCGCACAGGCGGTGCTGCGCTGAAGGGGCCTTGGAAAATCTGGTGGCACCTCGAAATAAGGTGCGTCGCGCAGTTGATCACAGACCGGGCCTAGTTCGGCAGCGAAAGCCTCGCTGTCGAAATAGTCGGCCTGCCACAGGGCGTAATCGCCAAATTGCAGGGCCAGTTCCGGCAGTTTTGCTGTCCGCCCCCCATCCAGCGCTGCGGCAAAAGTGCCAACTTCGCGCCCAAGCACCCCGATGGACCAGCCGTCAAAACAGATGTGATGCACGGTGATCGCTAGCACCGCATGGTCATTGCCAAGGCGGATCAGGACCACGCGCAGCTGACAAGGCTCTGTCAGATCAAAAGGTTGCACGGCGCTTTCGCTGGCAATCTGATCAATGCGGCTTTGCTGCTCTGCTGCCGGCGTGTTGCGGATGTCGATGTCCGACAGTTTAAAACGGGCTTGCGGGGCCACCTCTTGGACCGGGCGATCCTGATCCGCGACAAACCGTGTCCGCAGGGATTCATGGCGGGCTATGACTGCCTGAAACGCGGCCTCGATTGTGGCGGCGCTAAAGGTGCCGTTGATGTTCCACCGAAAGGCCACGTTCAGGGCCGGATCCCCGGGGTTCATCTGATCCAGAAACCAGAACCGTTCCTGGGTCGCGCTGCAAGGAAAGCGCAGCGGTGCAGCCTCTGGCGCGGGGGTCGTTAATGGCATGGTATCGACAGGGGCGGTCATGCTGTCGCCCCCGCGCCGCGCCGCGCGCCATTGCGGAAATCCTTCAAGGACGGTGCCTTAGGTTTTGCCGCGCGGGTTTGCATCAAGGCCGCAGCCCCTGCGATGGTCGGGGCCTGCATCAGATGACGCGCCTCTAGCCCCAGATCGCGGTCTAACATCCGCGCCGCAATGCGAAAAATGCCGAGCGAGTCGATGCCCAGATCAAACAGGCTGTCATCAATGCTAAGCTCGTCCAGCCCCAGTACGTCCTGCCAGATCGCGACAAGATCACGCTCTAGTTCTGTTTCGGGTGCTCGGACACGGCGGCCCGCGTCGGTTGGTGCCGCGGCAACCAGCGCAGGCAAGGCGCGGCGGTCCAGCTTGCCGTTACCAGTTTCGGGCAGCGCGTCGATGGCCTGCAGGCGCTGCGGCACCATATAGGCGGGCAGTTTCGCGGACAGGGCTTTGGTGATCTCAGCCGGCTGCGGGGCATCCGTATCGGCGACATAGAAACCAGCCAGCAACGAACCTGTCGGCCCTTCGCGCAAATCCACGGCGGCGGAGCGGATGCCGTCCACGCTGCGCATGGCCGCTTCAATCTCGCTCAGCTCTATACGGAAGCCGCGCAGCTTGATCTGACCGTCGCGCCGTCCCAGCAGGCGGATCGTGCCGTCCGGCAACCGCTGTGCCAGATCGCCGGTACGGTAAAGCCGTGTCGGCCCCGCGCCGGGGACATCGACGATACGGTAGGCGGCGTCCGTCAGATCAGGCCGGTGAAGATAACCAATGGCAAGGCCGGCTCCGCCGATGTTCAACTCTCCCGTCACGCCGGGCGGCACCAGGTTTCCGGCGTCGTCCATGACGTGCAACACTGTGTTCGCGATAGGATCGCCAATGGTGACATGGCCGTCCGTGACACGACCGCAAGACGACCAGATCGTTGTCTCTGTCGGGCCGTACATATTCCAGACCTCGCCGCCAAAGGACACCAGCCGTTCGGCAAGATCACGCGGAAGCGGCTCGCCTCCGGTTAGGATTTTAAGCGTCGGCATTGGTTTCAGCCCCGCCTCTAGCAGCATTTGCCACAAGGTCGGCGTGGCTTGCAGCACGGTGATGTCGCCCTGCGCCAAACGGTCGACCAGCGGGAATGCTTCGCGCACGTCCGAGTCCGTCGCGATCACTGTCTTTGCACCGACGGTCAGCGGCAGGAACAGCTCTAGCCCTGCAATGTCAAAGCTAACCGTGGTGACGGACAGGATCGCATCGCTTGCCGACAGTCCGGGGCGGTCGGCCATCGCGGTCAGGAAATTCAGCAGCGCGCCGTGCGACACCTCTACGCCCTTGGGAGTCCCGGTCGAGCCGGAGGTGAAGATCACATAGGCCGCGTCTTCGGCAGAGCCGCCGCGGTGCAGCTCGTCCAGTGTGGCATCAGGATAGCTGGCGCTGGCGCGGATCGCGGCAAGGTCCAATCCGCTGATCGCGTCAGTCACATCGCCGTCGTAGATCAACCCGGCGACACTTGCTGCCGTCAGCGTCGCGCGGTGGCGCGCGACGGGGTGATGCGGGTCAAGCGGCACGTAGGCATGTCCGGCCTTCAGCACAGCCAAAAGCGCCACCAGCATATCGGCAGAGCGTTCCACCATCACAGCAACCCTCTGGCCGTGCTGCGGAATCTGGCGGCGGATTTCAGCGGCCAAGCGGTCGCTTTGCCGGGCCAGCGTGGCATAGCTGCGCGGCCCGCCTGCGTCCTCAACAGCGATGGCATCGGGGGTTGCGGCGGTTTGCGCCGCGATCATCTGTTCCAAGCGCGCGTGCTTTGGCGGGACCTGGCCAGTATCGTTACCCATGGCGGCCAGTTCGGCGGCCTGCGCCGCACTTATCAGCGGCACCGCTTGCAAAGGGGTCTGCATATCGCGGGCTGCGGCTGCGAGTACGGATTGATAATGCTCGCACCAGCGGGCTACGGTATCCGCGTTCAACACGTCTGTTGCATAGGTCAGATCGATACGCAGGCCTTGGCGGCTTTCGGTGACGTTAAAGATCAGATCAAAGTTGGTATAGGCGCGCGGGTTCGACGAAAGTGTCGCCGCGATCCCGTCAAAGCCGAAATCAGCGGGCTGTTGGTCAAGGTTGAACTGAACTTCTGTCAGGGGCTAACGTGATACATCGCCGCGATCTGCCAACCCATGCACGATGGTGCCATAAGTCGTGTCGCCGTGGTCGAAACAGTCCAGCACGCGGGTGGATACGGCCTTCAGGTGGTCGGCCAATGTTGTGTCCGCGTCCGTCGCGACCTGCAGCCGCACCGGCAAAAGGTTGACGCAATGACCCACCAGACGGTCATCAGGCAAGAGCGTTTGCCCGGCAGTTGGCACCGCCAGCGTGATATCGTCCGACCCGCTGAGCCGGGACAGCAGCGCCGCCAGTGATCCGGCCAGCGCGCCGAACAGCGTCACCCCCTCGCGCCCGGCAGCACGCTTGAGCGTTTTGGCAAGATCCGCGTCAATCAGATGCACATGCGTCGCCCCGGCGAAACTGCGCTGACCATCGCGGCGGGTATCTAGCGGCAGCTCTGGCAGGTCGGGGGCCTTTGGAAAGGTCGCTTTCCAAAATGTATCGGTTGCAGCGCTGGGGGTGCGGTCACCATGACTACAAGCATAGGCCGCAAAGCTGGCAGGCGGCGGCAGATCGGCCTGCCCGCCCTGCACAGCGGCGTTATACAGCGCCGCCAGCTCTTCGATCACCAGATAGCTGGACCAACCATCACAGACGATGTGGTGCATCGTGAATAACAGAACATGATCGTCCGGTGCCAGCCGCGCAAGCGCCGCGCGAATAAGCGGGCCGTCCGTCAGATCAAACGGCATTGCAGCATCGGCCGCGATCAGGTTGTCCAGACCGTCTTGGTTCACGTCAATAGGGTCTAGCGTCAGGGACAGCGCTGGCATGACCCGCGCCGCCTGACCAGAGGCGTCAAAGGACAGGCGCAGCGCGTCGTGCCGTGCGATCACTTTATTCAGCGCGGTCTGTAGCGCCTTTGCATCCAGATCGCCCTGCAACCGCAGACTGGCGCTTTCGATGAACACGCCAGAGGCGGCCTTGCCCATTTGCGCGGACATCCAGACCTCTGTCTGCGGCGCGGTTAGTGGGATGGTGTCGGTGCCAGTTTTCGTTGTGGGCTTTGTACCCTTTGGGTCATCGTCCGTGCTGTCACCGGTCAAAATGCCCACGGACTGCAGTTGATCCAAAGCGTCCGCAAAAACCATTGCCACGTGTTTAAAATCATTTTGGGTATGGGCGGTCGTGAAAAACCAAGGATAGCCGTCGTGCACGTGCACCCCGCCCAGACGCATCATGGGGTGGAGCAGCGCGGCGCGCGGATCAAGAGATGACAGGTTGACGATCATCCAGCTGGAAAAGCCGATAATCGCAGGCGGCAGACCGCGCGCCTGCAATGCGGCATTCATCTGGTCGCGTAGCGCTTCAGTCTGCGGGGCGATGCGGTCATACAGCGCCGCACCCGGCCCTGCGACATGGTCAAGCACGGCAGAGACCGCCGCCAGCACCAAAGGATGCCGCACAAAGGTGCCAGCAAAAAAGGTCGGCGGCACCTCTGGTGCGCTATCATCGCCAAAGGACCAGAAGCCGCCATCAAGGGCGTCAAGGAACCGCTTCGATCCCGCCAGCACACCAACCGGCATGCCGCCGCCAACAACCTTGCCATAGGTCGCCATATCCGGGGTGATGTTCCACAACTGCTGCATCCCGCCCGGGGCCACGCGGAAACCGGTGACAATCTCGTCCATGATCATCGCGGCGCCGCAAGCGGCGGTAATACGGCGGATTTCCTCGCAAAACGCGCGGGGGCGGTGGTCCGGCCTGCGGCTTTGCACGGGTTCGACCAGTACCGCGGCGATGTCGTCCGCGTTATCTTGAATCCAGTTCAGCGTGTCCTGCGTGCCATAGGTTAGCACGACCATATTCGCGACCGAAGAGGACGGTACGCCCGACACAGCAGGCAGCGCCGTTGGGTCGCCCGACGCGCGGCCTTTGACCAGCACCTCGTCGAATTGGCCGTGGTAGTCACCTTTGAAGGTCACAATTGTCTCTCGCCCGGTGACCGCGCGGGCAAGGCGCATAGCGGCCATCACCGCCTCTGATCCGGTGTTGCAGAACGTAGCGCGGTCGTGACCGGTAATGGCAAGGAATTTTGCTGCAACTTCGTGGGCTAGCGGCGTTTGCGGGCCGATGGGAAATCCTTTGGCCATCTGGGCGCTGACAGCGTCGGTCACAAAGTCTGGCGAATGGCCAAATGCAGTCTGACCAAAGCCGTTGACCAGATCGATAAACTGGTTGCCATCCGTATCGGTCAGGTAAGCGCCTTTTGCCGTCTCGGCGATCACAGGAAACACCAGTTCTTTCCATTCGGGGCGAAAGCCAGCGGCGGTGCGGGGATCGGCAAGTTTACGGCGGTAATCCTGCGTCCGGGATTTTGATGTAGGAAACTTGGCGCTGTAGTCATCGCAAAGCGCGGCAATAAAAGCCGTCTGCGCCGGAGTAAAATCAGCAAGCTGGGCCGCACGGCGGTTCAAATCGTGGCGCGTATCAGGTGCATCTGCAGATGCGGCGACGGGCGGGCGGCCTTTTGGCGCAGCGGCAGGTGCCAGTGGCGCTGTTGTCATCGCGGCCGCTGCGGGGGATGCGCTGGCGAACGTGCGAAGCTGGGTGTCAAAAAGCGATAGCATCGCTTGCGTCTGCGCCTGCATCAACCCGGCCACATCGCCCGATACAGGCACGGCTGGCGGGACAGGTTGCGCCGTTGCAGCAGTGGATACCGGGGCCGGGGTTGGTGCTGTCGCGGCCGCGGGCGGCGGTGCCACTTCGGCCGGAAGAACATCGTCCAGATGTGCCACCAAAACCGCGACACTTGGGAAGGCCCCCATCAACTGGCGAAAGGTCAGTGTGACATCAAAGGTGCGGGCCAGCCGCTGGGTGACTTGCCCCAGCAGCAGCGAGTCGAAGCCAAGCTCTAGAAAGGTGCAATCGGCGTCGGCGGCGGTAAAGCTGTCGCCGGACAAATCCGACAGAATGGACAGGACTTGTTCAGTCAACGTGTCCGTGCGGGAAACGGTGGTCATGATCGGTTCCTCAGGCTTTGTATTCGAAATTTGCGGTGACATGATGGGCGCGGCGTACGCGGCCTGCTGGCGGGCCTGCGGCACAGGTGGGTCGATCCAGTGGCGCGATTTCTCAAACTGGTAACCGGGCAGGCTCGTCCGCCGTCCCGGCACTGTGCGGTTGGCCGCCCAGTCGACAGCGCCCCCAGCGGACCAAAGCGCACCGACAGCGCCCGCCATTTGCGCAGCGTCGCCCGCCGGATCGTCGTGATCGGGCAGCGACTGAATGATGGCAGCGCGGGCATCTTTTGCCACCGCCTGTGCCGCAAATGCGCTTAAGGTGCGGCCGGGGCCGACCTCTATCAATGCGGGCGGCTGGCTGCCGGCGCAAAGCGTGCGGATGCCAGCGTCGAAATCGACGGCAGCGCGGCAGTGCTGTGCCCAATACGCGGGATCTGTGGCTTGATCGTCGGTGATCCAGGTCCCCGTCACGCAAGAGACATAAGGGATGCGCGGCGGCGCAAAGCTGTGGCGCGCGGCCTCAGCCTGAAGCGCGGTGGCGACAGGATCCATCATGGCAGAGTGGAAGGCATGCGAGGTATGCAGCTCTCGGCAAGGGATATCCTGCGCGCTAAGCTGCGCCGCAAGGTCCGCAATCGCGTCCAATGGACCAGCAAGGACTGTCATCTGGGGCGCGTTGCGGGCGGCAATGTCGATGGTGTCCGGTAGCAGGCCAATCAGCGCATCAGTGCCCGCGCGCACGGACAACATGGCGCCCGGCGGCTGGTCCTGCATCAGTCGGCCCCGCGCGGCGATCAAGGACAGACCAGTGTCGAACGTCATAACACCGGCATGGGTCGCGGCGGCAAATTCGCCAACCGAATGGCCGATCATCGCACTTGGCCTAACGCCGCGGTCCAGCCACAACTGCGCGGTGGCGTATTCGATCAGATAAAGCGCGGGCTGCGTGATGGCGGTGTCGCGCAGAACACGGGCGGCGGCCTTGGGGTCGTCACTGCGATAGATCAGCTCTGCCAGATCAAGGCCAAGCGCGGGGCGCAGGGCCTCGCTGCCAGCGTCGATGATTTTGGCGAAGGCGGGTTCAGTGGCGTAAAGCCCCTGCCCCATGCCCGGATATTGCGCGCCCTGCCCGGGAAACATGAATGCGACGGGCGGCGCGTCCTTGGCCGCTTTCACTGCGCGCATTGGCGCGCGCAGGGCTGCTGCGGCCTCGCAGGCCGTGGCGGCAACAACATGGGTGCGCAGATCAAAGGCGCGGCGGCCCTCTTGCAAGGTCAAAGCAACGTCTGCCAAAGGCGGCGCATCCGGTGCATCAAGGGCATCCGCCAGCGCAAGGGCTTGGGCCGCCAGCGCCGTATCCGTGCGGGCGGATAAGGGCAGAATGTGAAGCCCGCCATCGGGGCTTGGCACTGGCACAGGCGCTTCCTCTAGCACCAAATGCGCATTGGTGCCGCCGACCCCCATAGAGGAAATGCCAGCGCGCAGCGGTCCGGCCTCTACCCAAGGGGTCGCGATTTGCGGAATGCGGAACGGGCTAGTCGCAAGATCAATCCGAGGGTTCGGCGAGGTATAGTTTGCAAGCGGCGGGATGACCCTGTCATGCAGCATCAGCGTCGTCTTGATCAGCCCCAACACCCCTGCAGCGGCATCGCAATGGCCGATATTCGCTTTGCTGGACCCCAGCGCGATACGGCCCTGATCGACGCCTGCAAAGGCCTGCTTGAGCCCTTCAAATTCAATCGGATCGCCTAGGGGCGTGCCGGTGCCGTGGCATTCAACATAACCGATGGACCCAGGGTCCACGTCGGCAATGCCCTGCGCCATCGCAATGACCATGGCCTGACCCGTCACGCTGGGCGCGGTAAAGGCGATCTTGTCATTGCCGTCATTGTTCAGCGCACTGCCGCGAATGACCGCATAGATCCGGTCGCCATCCGCCAGCGCGTCCTCATACCGGCGCAGGACCACAACGCCCGCGCCGTGGCCAAAGACCGTGCCCGTCGCAGACGCATCAAAGGGGCGGCAGTGACCGTCATGGGACACCATCCCGCCCTCTTGATAAAAATAGCCGCGTTCTTGTGGAAATGTAATCGACACGCCGCCCGCGATCGCCATGTCGCAGTGAAACGCATCAAGGCTTTGGCAGGCCTGCGTCACCGCCACGAGCGATGTCGAACAGGCCGTCGAGACGGTTAATGCAGGCCCGGTCAGACCCATGCGGAACGCGACACGGGTCGCCAAGGTGTCACCCATCGCCCCCATGAACTGCTGGTAATCGCCCAGCTGATAGGTGGATACGAAATCCTCTATCGTGGCGCGATCAGTCAGCACGTTGTTCAGAAAATAGGTCGGCATCGAAGCGCCGCCAAAGACGCCCACAGGCCCCGGTACACGGTCCGGGTCATAGCCCGCATCCTCCATCCCCTGCCAACAGGTTTCCAAAAAGACCCGGAATTGCGGGTCAAGCAGGGCGGCCTCGCGCGGAAGCATGTTGAAGAATGGCGCGTCAAACATCGCCGCATCGTCAAGCGACGGGCGCACCGGCACATAGTTTCCACGCGCCCGTTCTGCGTCGGAAAAGTTGTCGGCCAAGGCGTCAGTGTCGTGGCGGCGGATTAGGTCACGGCCATCGCAAATGGCCTTCCAGTAGGCGTCAATCGACTCTACCCCCGGCACACGCGCCGCCATACCGACAATCGCGATCGTTCCGGGCTCTGCCTGGGCAGGAATTGAATCTTTCATCATTGGTTCCTTTGCCTGTTACGGGCGCGGGCCATTTCGGCGCGCCGCGCGGCGAGCGGATCAACAGCATAGGCCAAAGTCTCGGCTGGGGACGGTGACGGCCCCTCTAGCAGGCGGACAAGCGCGCGAACCCGAGGGGCCTGAAACATCAGGGCGATATCGAACGACCGACCAATGCGGTCCTGCAAAAGCGCATGCGCCTCGATCAGTTGCAGTGACGTGCCTCCGTGATCAAAGAAGGTCAGGTCGTCGTCGTTGATCGTTGTGTCCAGAACACCGGCCCACACGCTGCGGATTGTACCGGCCAACGTGATTGGGACAGGATGGCCGAGTGGGGCCGGTGTCTGAACCTCTGATAGACCCTGCGCAAGTTGCTTGCGGTCCACCTTGCCCGACCGTGACAGCGGGAAGGCGGATTGCAGGATCAAACGGGATGGAATGGAGGCTGCAGGCAGGATTTCACGCAGACGGTGCAAGATTTCTTGCACCGCGACGTGCTGGCCTTTGGCCGGAATAGCGAAAGCGACAACTTTTTTGCCGCCCCCCAAGCGCGGGATTGCGACTGCGGCCGCATCATCAACCGCAGGGTCCTTGCGCAGGGCATGTTCTATTGTATCAAGCTCTATCCGTTGGCCGTTGATCTTGATCTGCCGGTCGGCGCGGCCATGGAATTCAAACACACCGTCACTGCGCTCGCGCACCAGATCGCCAGTCAGATAAACCCGTACGCCGTCCGCGTGATCCAAATTCACAAAAGCCGCGTCGGTCAGATCAGGCCGGCCAAGATAACCCAAGGCTACGCCCTGCCCGCCCACTGCCAACTGCCCCATCTCGCCTCGCGGTACGGGGCGCAGGTTGTCGTCCAGCACAAAGCGTATGTCGTGGTTCAGGCCGCGCCCGATTGGGATTGGACCGCCGTCCCATTCGTCCGGGATGGTGTGAAAGCAGGTAAAGACAGCGGCCTCTGTTGGGCCATATCCGTTGATGATGCGCACATGCGGCTGGGCGCGGCGCACCGTGGCCACATGCGCAGCCGAAAGCACGTCACCGCAGGGAATAACGGATTGCAGCGGGGCCAGCAGCGCGGCGTCCTGTTCTGCAATAATGTGAAACAACCCTGCCGTGATATAGGCCGTCGTGACACCGTTGCGGGCGATGATGCTGCCAATCCGGTCAAGCGAAGGAGCCGCCTCTGGGACGACAACCAGCACGCCGCCATTGAGCAGCGCACTGTAAATCTCGCCCAAGATCACGTCGAACCCGACGGAAGCCAGGTTCAGAACGACTTGTTCATGTCCAAGCGGCACATAATCCTGCCCCCGAACCAAGCGGCAAATGCCGCGATGCGGGACCATCACGCCCTTGGGATCCCCGGTCGAGCCGGAGGTATAGATAACATAGGCGCGGTCTTCTGCGCCGATCCGAGAATGCGGATCGTCCTGAAAGACGCGCAACGCAGGGGCATCTGGTGCCGGTTCCAATGGCAGGGTGATCGCCTGACCTGTCAGCGCTGCTGCCTTTTCCTGAAATGCGGCCTGGCAGACAATCGCCTTCGGCTGGACGGCAGATACGACCGTCTTGCGGTATTGATCTGGCGTTGCCGGATCAAGTGGTACAAACGCGGCACCCAAGGCCATAATAGCCAGCTGCGCCGCGACCGTTTCAATGCTGCGCCCCGCCAGAATACCCACAAGGTCGCCCTTACGGACGCCCGCGGACTGAAGCGTTTGCGCGATCGTGCCAGCCAGACGGGATAATCCGTCATAAGTCAGCTGGCGATCGTCTTGGATAATGGCGATCCTTTGACCTCGATTAGAAACCTGAGTAAAAAACAGGTCGCATATCGAGGCCAAAAGATCCGGGCTCTGTGTAATATCATTTACGTTCTTAAATTGCGCTCGAGTTGGCAAAGCTTCCCCCTTCGAACGGTTGAGCCGCTCGTCAAATCCATTAGTAAAAATTCCTTGTCGCCCAAAAAATATGGGCTGCACCTAACGATGCGGCGATCCAGATAAATCCCGAATCTAATACCATCAATAATCGGCAAGCAGAGTTCAGCCTATTTTCGTTAACCATTCCTTAACATTAGTTAATTTCTTACCAAATAATAAGTTTTAAAATTATTACGACATTAAAAAAAACTTATACCCATAGGTTGTAGGGAAAAATATGACCTTAAACTTGGCATACCGACCAGGTAAGACAGGAACAGTGACGCAAAAATGGTCACAAAACCGCCGAAAAAATCAAAATTTGCGGAAACCCGCTTATTTCTGCCATTCGATTCGGATCACCTGCCCTACCCCATTGACACGGTGTGTAAGTTTCAATTGCCATAACACCCAGAATCTGCGATGAGATTGTACATTAGTCTATTTTCGACTGCTGATTTTTTAAGCACCGATCCTTCAGATAGCCCTTAAATCACGGGCATATATTTTATTTTTTAATTCATAGAGGGAGCAGGATCATTCAGATCTATCCTCTGACACCAGTATTTTTTCTGCTGCTGGCTATTTTCGCCTTAGGCGGCATTCATCGTATCATGATCCTTGTGGCCGTGATGATGCCCTTTGGCATGTTGGCTATCGTAGGACTGCCAAAGTTGGGCGGCTTATCGCTGCTGGCGGTCAATGTCGCCTCTGCCGCGGCCGTGGGCGCGGGTATTTTGCTGCTGCTTGGACGGCTGATGCGCGGCGACCCGATCAGGCTAGAGCCGTCGGCCATCGCCATCCTTATTTTTGCCGCCTATACGATCTTTTCCGCAACGGTTCTTGTCCGCCTTTTCAGCGGCGAAATCATGGTGTTTTCCTTGTCGCGATCAGCGGGCGGCGTGCGCGTCAGCACGGCTTTCCTTTGGGGCAAGGTTTGGCTGTCTCCGGGCAGCTCTAACATCTCTCAGACCTTCTATATCGTCTTGGCTTCGGGTCTGTTTATCGTCGCGGTCAATCAGCTTAGCCGGCGCGGCGCAGCGTTTGGCGATCAGTGCATGGCTTGGGCGGCGGGCGTCAATCTGGGGCTGGGTGTGCTTGATATGGCCGCTTTGGACCCGGTGCTGGCCTTGATCCGAACCGCCAGCTATTCCTTGATGAACGAAGCCACCGTTGCAGGCATTCCCCGCGTCATTGGCGGGTTTTCCGAATCCGCAAGTTTCGGGGCCTTTAGCGCCGTGCTTTTCGCCTATTTCGCAACCCTCGCCTTGCGGACGGGCCGCAGGCGCGATGCGGTGCTGGCGCTTGGCAACGGGGTGTTTGCCTGCCTTGCGCTATCGGCGACCGGACTGCTGGCAGTGGCCGTCGTGACCTGCATTTTAATGTTACAGGTTCAGGTGCGGGTGCCAGAGCAAACATCGCGCGGGATGCTTTTGGGGTTTGCGGTCGTGTTGGCCGCAGGCGGGCTGGGGTTGGCTGCGGCGCTCACCATGACCGACGCACCTGCGATGGTCGCCTCTGTGATCAACGATCTGATCATCAACAAATCGCAAAGCTCTTCGGGCTTGGAACGTTCTGCCTGGATGATGGGCGGATTAGAGGCGCTGCAGCAAAGTATGGGGCTGGGCGTTGGGGCAGGTTCGCTGCGGTCAAACGGGCTGTTGTTTGTCCTACTGGGCAGCGTCGGAATTCCGGGCACGGCTGCTTTCTGCGCATTCCTTATCCTGGCCTTTGGCGGGCGAGCGATCGCTGGGCAAGAGGATACGCTGGCCGCCACCCGGCTAGGTGCGGTGGCCGCGCTGGTGTCTTTGATGTTGTCCGCCACGGTGCCCGACCCGGGCGTGCCGCTTATCTTTCTGGCGGCGCTTGCGGTTGCAACGCGGCGCAATCCGGCGACCGTCGATGCAGCCCCAATGCCCCGTATGCCCCATTTGCAAACAAGGAGCCTTGTCCAATGAGCATGTCAGCCCCGCACCATCCGCGCGCGGATACCTTGCGGATCACCCTTGCGATTGCGACCCTTGGCCGCCGCACGGATCTGGGTCAGGCCCTGAACGATCTGACGCGGCAAACCCGCCGGCCGGACCGGGTCATCGTCTCGGCGACGGGTCAGGGGGATATTGACGACACTGCAGTGCGCCAATGCTGCGTACCTGTGTCGGTCATGTTTGGAGCCAAGGGTCTAACGCGGCAGCGTAACCTTGTGCTGGATCACCTAGAAGACGCGGATGTCGTCCTGTTTCTTGACGATGATTTCGTCATGGCAAACGACTTTGTGCAAAAGCTAGAGGATCTGTTCATCCGCGTACCCAGCATTGTGGTCGCTACCGGACAGGTGCAGGCCGATGGGATCGGGACGGCAGGGCTGACGCACGACGCGGCCCATGCCATTTTGGAAGGGATGCAGTCGCCTGCCCCGGATGGGTTGGTAGAGGTGAACAACGGCTACGGCTGCAACATGGCGTTTCGCACCGCACCAATCCGCGACAATGCCCTGCGCTTTGACGAAAACTTACCGCTTTATGGCTGGCTAGAAGATGTCGATTTCTCGCGCAGGGTTGCGGCATTCGGGCGTTGCGTGAAATCGACGTCATTGCGCGGCGTTCACCTTGGCACCAAGGCTGGGCGCACCAGCGGGATCAAGCTGGGTTATTCGCAAGTGGCGAACCCGTTTTACCTTATGCGCGGCGCGATCATGCAGCCGGGTCATGCGCTGCGGTTGATCGGCGGCAACATGCTGGCCAACGCGGCCAAATCGCTACGGCCTGAGCCGTGGGTCGACCGGCGCGGGCGGCTGCGCGGCAACTTTGCTGCCGTGGCGGACCTGCTGCGCGGCACCGCCCACCCCCTGCGTGTGTTAGATATGAAAGGCCGCACCGATGACCCGACCTGACCGTATTGTGATCGTGAATGACTATTCCTCGCACCAAGGCGGCGCGGGCTATCTGGCCGGCGCGCTGGCTGGTGGCTTGGCTGCACGCGGCGAACGGGTGACTGCGATCGTGGGTGACGATGGCGGCGACAGCGCGCCAACCGGGGCCGAAAGGATCGCCTTTGGCGGGGCAAGGCTGCTAGAGCAATCCGCTGCAACGGCAGCAACGCGCGGGATTTATAGTCGCGACAGTGCGCAGCAGATGCGGTCGTGGATGGCGCAGAATGACACGCCGCGCACCCTGTATCACCTGCACAATTGGTCCAATATACTGTCGCCTTCGATCTTTGATGCCTTGGCTCCTGTCGCGCATCGCACCGTCATCCATGCCCATGATTACTTTCTGGCCTGCCCGAATGGGGCTTATCTGGACTATGGCCGCGCTGCAGTGTGCAACAGAACGCCGCTTTCGCTGTCCTGCATAACGACCCGTTGCGACAAGCGGGCCCATGTACACAAATTATGGCGCGCAGCCCGGCAGGCGGTGTTGGCTACTCGACTTGCGCCGCATCTGAAGGCCGCGACCTTTGTGGCAATCCATCCGGATATGCACCCTGCCTTGCGCAGGGCCATTGAGCCGGAAAACTTAGTCACGATCCGCAACCCCGTGTCGCCCTTTGGCCACGCCGTTCCCGCGCCAGAACAACAGCGCGGCATCGTGCACATCGGGCAGGTGCAGCGACTGAAAGGGGTCTATGAGCTTGCGCAAGCGGGCCACACCCTAGGTCTGCGCGTCGATTTTTACGGCACCGGAGAGGACTTGGCTGACCTGCAGTCGCGCTTTCCTTGCCACCGTTATCACGGTTGGACAGATCGCACCGCCCTTGCGCAGCATTTGCAGCAGGCCCGCGTTGTCGTCGTCGGCTCGCAAAGCCCAGAGCCGTTTTGCCTGGCAGCCTTTGAGGCGGCTGCCACTGGCGTGCCGCTTGTGGTGTCGGATGCGATTTTGGCAGCCCGAGAGTTGACGCAGGCTGGGGTGGCCCTGCCGTTTGCGTCGGGAAATGCGGATGATCTGACGCGCGTGCTTGGGCGGGTGATGCGCGACGATGATCAGGTGGCAGCATTGGGCCGTGCGGCGCGCACGGTCGGCGCTGCGCTGGGTCACGGCATGGATGGCTGGATCGACAGCCATCTTGCCCTGTATCGCCACGTGCTGCGCCCTGCCGCGCGGGAAACCGTTCCCATCGAAAATCTGGCCCCGGCCTAAGGCCACGTAATCCACAAAGGGTGACGATCATGATTTCCAGGCGACATCTGATCCGGGCGACGGGCATCGCTGGGCTGACCTTTGGGGGGGCCAGCGCCGCGCGGGGCAAAGTGCCTGATGTGCTGCGCGATCTTTCGGATTTAGCGCAACAGCCGCCCACGCCTCATCCGGTACATGTGCCCGGTCAGGGCTGGTTCGAGGCGGCGACCGATGATCGCCCCATCGATGGCATCCTGCGCGTTGCAGGCCCGGACGGCGTGCAGTGGCGACGCATCGGCGCACATGGAACGCTGCAGCCCGCATGGTTTGCGCAGGCGCAGGATGGCCCCGATGACGCGCTGCGCCTTGGCCGCGCCATTGCGCATGCCGAAGCCCATGGCCCGCTAGCCATCGACCTAGGCGCAGCGCGCTATGATTGCCGGTCGCGGCTGGTGATTGATCCCACGGCCATCATCTTGCGCGGCAACGGTGCGGTGCTGGATTTTGCCGAAATGCCAGAACCTCCGCGCCGCGACAGCCTTGCCACGCTGCAATATGTCAAAGCCGCGCCGGGTTGGCGCTGGCAGGACGATGCACTGCACAGCGACCCCGCAGGCAGCGATGCGCTGACCCTGCCCCTGTCATTGCCGCAAAGCGGGCGCGTCCGTGTTGCGGTGACGTTAGGGGCTTTGTCCGGCTGGCAGGATTACCCCGCAGTTTTCGTCACACTCAATACCGCTGATGGCACGCAGCTTGGCGGCACGACCCTGCTGGCCCCCGGGCAGTCGATGTTCGAGGTCGAGGACCACCCCGCAGCGGCGACTTTGACACTCCGCGCCGATGGCGCAGCGCGGATCGACGCGCTGACGGTCACACCGCAAGCCACGCGAGAGGCGATCCTGATCCGCGCGACCAAGACAAGCCGGCAATACGGTCACAAATGGCTAGAGGGCATAGAAATCGCTGGCCCCGGCGGCGGCACCGCCTTGCATGGCCTGCGGTTTCAGACCGAGGCAGACGCAATGTCGTCACGCCTGCAATTGCGCGATGTGACCGTGCGCGGCTTTCATACCGGGATGATCCTGTCCCACCGCGCCTATCTGATCCGCGCCGCGGGCCTACGGATCGCTTGCGGTGTTGGCCTGCACTTTTTAGGCGGCAGCCGCGATGCAGGAGAGATGATCACCCTGACGGACAGCGTTATTGATGGCGGCCGGATCGCCATCTTGAACAACGGCGCAGAGTTCGTGCTGTCTGGCACCTCGATCGACTTTGTCGATCAGGTTGTCGTCGGGTCTGGCCGGGTGCTGCTGCAGGGTTGCCACCTAGAGATGAACCGCCCCAAGGCCGCCGACGCGCCGCTGTTCGACGTCGGCCACGGGCATATCGATATCGCAGGCGGTACCTTTATGGTGACGGGTGCAGATTTCGACGCGGGCAACCAATGCGATTACATTTTCGCCCTTCAGTCCCGCGCTGCGACCGCCGCAATGAAAGAGGTCACCGTCTACAATCTGCGCAGCCAAAGCGGCGCGCTGGCAGGGGGGCCGGGACGGCTGGATGTGTCCTTTGTACGCGGGCGGCGGCCCCGGCATATGGCCCCCTTGGTGCAACACCGTGCGGACCGGAATTTGCTGGGCGCCGCGCCGTTTGATCTGCGCAGCAGCGACACGCCCTTAGGCGCTGCAGTGCCCTATCCTAATCCGGATGCAACCTTGATAATTGATGCAGGCACACGGCACCTTTGGGTTGTTGGGCAATGCCAGCCGGGGGCAGAGGTCGGCGCGTTTTTCCGCGTTAGATCAGACACTCCGGGCACGCTTTATGCGACAGTGCAGGCGCTGCGGGGCGACGCGCGCGTGGCTATCGGCGATAGCTGGCCCGTCACGGTCACGTCGGACTGGAGCACCTATCGCAATAATTCCGCCAACACCCACCCAGAGGCCGCGGGCGACGGGCGCATGCCTGCGGGCTTTACTGAAATCGCGCTTTGGCTGGATTTGTCCCAGATGACTGGCCCTGTGGAATGCGAGGCGTTTTTTCTATGCGCCGTTTGAAACGCATTCTAAAGCGCAGCGCGCCGCACAACGCGCACATCCTGACCCGCGCTGCGGACGGCAAGGGCGCCAGCGACGCCCGGCGCAACGCGGACATCTTGCAAGGTCCACGCCGCCGCATCGCCGCTGTCGCAAAACGTAAGCCGGGGTTCGTCCTGCGGGCCCAACGTAACGACAAAGGAATTCAGGTCCGTAAACAGCCCCGTGCCGCGCGCTTTCAGATAAGCCTCTTTCCGGGTCCAGCAGCGGTAAAAGGCGGGCACTCTGGCGTCCATAGGCAGCGCCAGCAGCGCGTTCATTTCACGTGGTGCAAAATGGGCCTGCGCGACATCAAGGTCGATGGGGCGGACCGCCTCGATATCCAGCCCAAGCTGGTGCGGGGTTTGCAAAACGGCAAGGCAGGCCAGATCGCCGGTGTGGCTCAGGTTGAATTGCAGGCCATTCACCCAAGGTCGGCCATAGGTGCCATAGCTGAACTTCAAATCAATGGGGGCCTGGTTCAGATAGGTGCCAAGGATGTGTCGCAACCGGCTGCGGCCTGCAATGTAGCTGTCCCTGTCGCGGTCGAATACAAAGCGCGCAGCGCGCGTGCGCTCTTCTTGCGACAGGACTGCTGGATCGGAATCGACCAACTGCCAAGTCCATATATCAATCACGATGGTCATTCTGCACATCCATCCCAAAGGCACCCGGCATGACCCCGCGCCGCATCATCGCTGGATGCCTTATCTGCGCCGCCGTAGCCGGACTCGGCCTGAGCCAGCTGGACCGCTTGCGTCAGATGAAGGGGCAATTGGCGTTTCAGGCGCGGCAACTGATCCTTGGGATCACCCTGGCCCCTGACATCATGATTCCGATGCCTGATGGCGTCACACTTGCGACCGACGTCTACCGGCCCAAGGGCGCGGCCGCTGATCTGCCCACAATTCTGATCCGCCTGCCCTACGGCAAATCCACCTACGGCGAAGCGCTGCGCTGGGTCCAAACTTGGGTGCCACGCGGCTATGCCGTCGCGGTGCAAGATATCCGCGGACGGTTCCGGTCGGGCGGGGTTTTCGCGCCTTATGCGGGCGCCGTGTCCGACGGCTCTGCCACGCTGGATTGGATTGCAGCGCAGGACTGGTCCAATGGCCGCGTGGCGATGGGCGGTTGCTCTGCCTTGGGCGAGGTGCAGTTGATGCAGGCCAAGGCAGGCGGCCCCCACCTGCGGGCGCTGATTGCCGAAGGCGCTGGCGGCGCGATTGGCAGCGGCAGCGCATCGCGCGCCTATTTCGCCTTCTTCGAAGGCGGCATTCCGAACCTTGCCGCTGCATATGGCTGGTTTTCCGCCAATGGCGGCAAAACTGGCGATCAGATGCACGGCGTCGCCATCGACGCGGCGCAAGTGATCGGGCAGCTGCCCACGGGCACGTTGGTATCGCGCAACCGCGCCGATCCTACAGATTACGAGGATTTTCTGAGCCATTTCGACGATCAAGCTTATTGGGACGCACTTGGCTATTTGCAGGCCACTGACAGTTTTGACACGCCCGCCCTGCATATGAACACCTGGCATGATATCGGCGTGCGCGGCACCTTCGAGGCGGCGGCCCTGATGCGCGCCCGCGCCACTACGATTGCGGCCCGCGATCACCAGCATGTCATCATTGGCCCCGGCCTGCATTGCGACCCAAATGCCGCCTTTGCAGCCGGAGGTGTCGGCGACCTTACCGTAGCGCCCGCCAGCGCGCCTGATTTGGATGCAATCTATGCCAGTTGGCTGGACCATTGGTTGCGCGATGCGCCCCTGCCCCAGATGCCGCAGTATACTTATTTCGTAAACGGTGCCGATCGGTGGGACACCTCTGATGTTTGGCCCCCGGCGAATGTTGCGGCGCAAACGTGGTATCTGCAGCCCGGTCAGTTGACGCAGAACGCGCCCGCTGCACCAAGCAGCGCCAGTTTTGCCTATGATCCGATGGATCCGACGCCATCGATTGGCGGGCCGATTTGTTGCACCGGCGGTCTGAACCTGCCTGCCGGGCCGCTGGACCAACGCCCGAATGCAGGGCGTAGCGATATTCTTGCCTTCACCTCGGGTCCGTTGCCGGAACCCTTGACGCTGGCAGGTGACATCACAGCGCGGATCGTGGTGTCCACGGATGCCCCGGATACCGATCTGGTCGCTGTGCTGATGGATATCGGCCCGGATGGCACCATGCTGGCGATCCAGCAAGGCGCGCTGCGGTTGCGATACCGGAACGGTTTTGACCGCCCTGCGCCGCTTTTGACGCCCGCGGATGTGGTCACCGCAAATGTGGATTTCCCCCCCATCGCTTACCGCATCGCCGCAGGGCATCGCATCGGGCTGCACATCAGTTCTGCCAGCTTTCCAAGGCTGGAGCGGCACATGAACGGCGCAGGGCTGAACGCACTTTCGGCCACACCGCGCATTGCACACAATACGCTGTGGTTTAGGCCAGACGGCGGCTCTGCCTTGGTGCTGCCAGTCCAGCCATCCCATTAGGCGACGGCAAACCGATCATGGTGACGCCGCCGCGCACCATCGATCTGTGCCTTTAAGGCAATCCGGAACCGTTCAGCGCCAAAGCCCTGCGCGTGGCGCGCAATGCGGGCAGGATCGAATGCATCGCGCCGCGCCTCGAAATCACCGATGGCGGCTTGCAGGGACGGGACTGTCTGCTCTGGAAAGAACAGACCGGTTTTGCCCTGCACGACGGAATCAAGCGCGCCGCCACGGCCATAGGCCAACACGGGCGTGCCGCAAGCCATGGCTTCGACCGGTACAATGCCAAAGTCCTCTTCTGCGGGGAAAATCAGGGCGCGGGCACCGCGATAAAGGTCCGGCATATCGGCATCCTCGACCCGGCCTAGCATCTGGACGTTGTCAGGCGCATTCTGTGACAAACGCTCAAACTCGGACCCTTGGCCCACGACCTTAAGCGGTAGATCAAGCCCGCGAAATGCATCGATAGCAAGGTCCGCCCGCTTGTAGGGCACGAGCTGGGACACATAAAGGTAATACCCCCGGTCTGCCTGCGGCACTGGTGCGCCGTCCGCGTCTGCTGGCCCATACAGATCAAGGTCGACCGGCGGATGGACGACCGCAGCATCACGCCGATAGGTGTGGTCGATCCGAGCCGCGACAAAGCGCGAATTGGCAATAAAATGATCTACCCGTGCGGCGGTGCTGGTGTCCCACTGACGCAGACGATGCGCGAGTTGAGAGAAGTATTTGCGCTGCAACCACCCCAGTTGGGCACTCGTGGCGGCGTAGTGATCCCAGATGTAACGCATGGGCGAATGGCAATAGCATATATGCGTCGCATCGGGCCGCGTGATGACCCCTTTTGCCGGTCCTGATTCCGATGAAAGGACTAGATCATAGGCGCTTAGGTCCAGTTCTTCGAGGGCGCGGGGCATCAGGCCAAGGTATTTTTGGTAGTGTTTCCGCGCGCCAGGCAGGCGGCCGACAAAGGTTTGCGTGATGGGGCGGGCAGCCAATGCAGGGCTAATTTTGTCCCGGTCAACGACGTGGGTAAAGATATCAGCGTCGGGATAAAGCTTTAGCATTTCCTCCAGCACGCGCTCTCCTCCGCGCATACCAACAAGCCAGTAATGGATCAGCGCGACGCGCGCTGGCGGTGCAAGGTCCGCCTCGGCAAGCGCAACTAGCGCAGAATCTTCAGGCATCGGTCAACCTTTCTACGAAAGCAGTCTGTTTCACTGTAGACGGCTGTGATGTTGTAAGCGGCAGGGTCTTTCGTCCAATTTCGACGTCGGTCAGAACCGTGCCGGCGACGGGCGCGCCAGAGGCCCCGATCAGTTGTATGGCTGACACGACAGCGTCGCCGCGTGTGCGGCCACTGCGGGCCACAACAATGACCGCGTCGGCCACGTCAGCCAGAATGGTGGTATCGGCGACGCCCATCGCAGGCGGCGCATCCAGAATGACGGTGTCGAACTGGGCGGACAGCCCCTCGATCAAGGTGCGGAAGCGGTCGCCGGACAACAAGTCGGCCGCATTGCCAGCGGTCTGGGCCGCTGTAACGATCCAGATGCGCTTTTCCACATGACGCGCAAAGACTTGGGCAAGATCGGCGTCACCGGTCAGATAGGAATTCAACGTCGTGTCGGTGTTTTCCACACCCCAGATCTCGGCTTGTTTTGGATGCCTGAAATTGGATTCGACGATCACTACGTCCTGACCAATCGCTGACAGCACCCCCGCCAGTCCCTGCGCCGTCACGGAACAACCGACGTTCCAGTCCGCCCCGGTCAGCATCACGACCTTTGGCGGCCTGCGCGATGCGGGGTTCGTCAAGGCATAGCGCAACATCCGCAGACCTTCGTCATAGATCAGCGCGTCTTGCTTTCGACGCTTGCGATGGAGCAGGTTCCGCAGCGGACCGGGGGCTGGTAGTTTTGGCAAAGAGGCCAACACCTTCACGCCCGTGATCCGTTCAAGCTGTTTTGGCTGGCGAATACTGCGATCCAGCGCCTCTTTTACAAAGCAGGTCGCAACCCCAAGGATCCCCCCTAGAAATAGCGCGACGACAATGATTAGTTTTTTGCGTGGACGTGCCGGGCTTAGCGGTGGCTGTGCCTCGGTGATGATGCGGGCGTCGGGACGCTGGAATTCCAGCTGCTGCGTGGTTTCCTGAAACCGGTTCAGAAAACTTTCGTAGACTTGCCGCGTTGCACTGGCAGAGCGTTCAAGCTGGCTAAGCCGGACAGAGGTTCGGGACAGGTCAAGCTGGCGTTGCAGGGTGCTTCTGATGTCGTCGGAAATGGCAGACTGGCGCGCTTTGGCCTGCGCAAGCGACGCATCAAGCTCTTTTATACCAGTATCAATAGCGGCAACGCGGTCGCGTCTTAGGTCATCAAGTGCCAGTTCCAGCGCTAGCATATCAGGATGTTGCGCGCCCATGCGCGTCGCAAGCTGTGCGCGGCGACGCTCTAGGTCTGCCATCTCTGTATCGAGGCTGGTCAACCGCGGCGTATTCAGCGCCGCGGCCGCGGCCTCTGGGCCGTTTTCGTTCAACAAACGCTGTGCCTGCGTCAGCCGGGCTTCGGCGGCGGCCCGTTCATTGCGGGCGTCCACGACGGCGGCGTTCAGCTGCGACAGCTGCTGCGCCACGCCCTGCACGTTGCCACCCTGATCGCGGATTTGAAGCGCGCGAAATTCGACGACTGCGTCTTCGGCTGTGCGCAGCGCGCCTTCAAGTTCCACAAGGCGGTTGTCCAGCCAGTCGATGGCCCGCTGAGTGGCCAGAAGTTTTCCGGCAAGCTGATCTTCGATATATTGATCGGCCACGGCATTGGCGATGCGGGCGGCCAGTTCGGGGTCATGCGCGCTCATTGACACGGTGATGACGTAGGAAATGCCACTTTGAAAAATGCTTAGGTTCCGGCGCAGCTGCCAGATCACCAGATTGCGCGCGTCTTGCGCGCTTAGCGAGCCTGCCGGGTCTGCCGCGGCGTCGGGCATCGGCTCTGGCACTTTTTCGAGCAAGCCAATCTGCGCAAGTTGAATCTTGGCCGCATCCACAAGACGCGCGATGGGGCCCGGCTCTTCGACCAAATAGGGGTCAAAAGCGGGGTTGGTCACAAGATCAAGCTGGTCAACAACGCGCCCCAGCAACAGATTCGATTGCAGCACGGCCACTTCGCCCGCCACGGTAGAGTTGGACACGTTCAAGTCGGACACAATTTGTTCGACGCCAACGATCCGTTCCTGCCGGGTATCAAGCAGAATTTCGACATTTGAAAAATAAACCGGCTTGCTGGTCCGTAGTACCTGCACCGCAATCAAACCCGATACGACGATGCACGCGACGATAAGCCAGCGGTTACGCCGCAGTGCGCCAATGATTGACGCAAGATCGATCACGTCCTGACTTGGCAATCCTGCATTGACACGCGGCGGGTCAGGCAAGGGCCGATGTTTGAAAGCCATCCGGTTCATAGCGTTCCCTCTGCCAAGATGTCAGCACTAGAAGTGTCCCGCAGCAAGCGCACGATCAGCACGTCGCCCGGCAGGATCGTGTCGGTTTCGGTCACTTCGAGGGTCACAAGACCCGACTGCGCCGCCCGGCGCCGCACCATCAATTCGATCCGCGTATCTTCTGCCGTGTCCGCAGAGCGGCGCGTCCAGTCTTCAAGCAGGGCCAGACGCTGCAAAAGCGAGGCGCGCGTCTCGCGCAGTTGCGCTTCTGCGACGCCGACATCTGCCATTTCTTGGCGCCAGTTTTGGGCACGCTGAAAATCAAGGCTAAGCAGCTCTCGCTTAAGCTGGTTCATTTCGCGCTGGGTCGAAACAAGCGTTGTGCGCAAACGCAGCAGGCTTGTTTCTTCGTCTGATACTTCGCGCAGTAGACGGTTGCGGGTTGGTAAGGCCACAAGGCCCTGATTTTGTAGCTTTGCGACGTTTGACAGCTCTTGGTCATAGCTAGAAATCTGCGCGACCTGCGCAGCGATCTGTTCTTCGATCAAAGAGGTTTGCACCCCGACATCAGCAATCGCCTGGGCAATCAGGTTGCGATCAGCCTCGAAATGCGCGCGCTCTGCTGCGATGATGTCTTCGTCCTGCGCGATCAAGGTGGCGATCAGCGCAGCATCGGGATGATCGATCCCTGCAAAGGTAATCTGCGCCGCATCAATACGGTCGCGCCCTGCAAACTGCATGCGGAGCCGCTCTGCTGCGACAGCCTCGCGGACAATGGCGGCCTGATTTGCCGCCAACTCTCCGCGCAGCGCGACCCGTTGCAACGACCGCGCTTCTTCACCGCCCAGTTCGCGCATCAAGCCACCGGCCAAGCCAATCGCCTGCTCTGACGTCATATCCGCATGGTAGTCGAAAAAGCCTGGCGTCTGCACATCGCCTAAGACCGAAATGGGCCGCACATTGACGACCGACAGATCGAGTTTCGGGGATAGGAAAATGGCACCATCAACGTAGGCATCGTTGATGATCCGATGCGCGTCAGACAGGGTGAGCCCCGCAATCGGAAGGCTGCCCAAAAACGGCAGCTGCACGTCGCCGCTATTACCAACGATCAGCGGATAAGGTGGCTCTGCGTCGTCGAGGATATCCAACTGCAGCGCGTCGCCACTAGATATGGCATAGCGTGCCAGCGCATTCTGCGCCGCAGCCGGTTGACCAAGACCGCTTATCAAGATTGCGCAGATATATATCGCGGACCGCAGCCAAAAAGCATCGGTCACCAGAATACGATAATGGGCGGCGAAAATCGCCGTTTTATTCGAAAAAAACATATTGCCCTCGCGACAATCATCTTGAGGTTAAAGAATTTGTTTCACCTAAAATAGAATCGGTGAGTACTAAATCGATAGGTCAGATCTTAGTGTGGTCCTAGTGAAATCTGGCGACCCTACCCTAAAGGATAACTAGATTCTAAAAACTCACCGACTGCATGAGTAAATAATACGCCAATTGATGCGCAAGGCAGACATACGGCCCGCCCAGCACTTAAGTAAATTCAGGTGTCAGTTCTAAGGGCCGCCAAAACAGCGAAACTAAAGCTGATTCAACGATGGCTCTATAAAGGTCAGAACTGCGGCCCGGTCACAAAGGCCCAGCTTTTGGCAAGCACGGGTTTTGTAGGTTTCAGCCGACTTGGCACTGATTCCCAGCCTGTGTCCAATAACCTTAAGAGTCATGCCGCGACCGTAAAGCCGAAGCGTTTCTCTTTCACGTAGGCTGAGCTTTGGCGGCTCTTGTAGCGAAGCCGCATCTGTTTTCACTTTGCGCAAAATCGTGGCCAAAACCTCTGGCCCCATATCCACATCAATCACGCGGCGGACCGCTGAACGGGTTGCCACCAACCCCGCAGGGGCACCAAAAAGCACAACGCACTTACGTCGATCATCCAGCAAATATGGTGCATCTTTGACCGGGTTGTCCAACAGCCGCGGGTCAAGGATATAAACGTCAGAGCGCGCACCGCCCTGCCGCACATCGGCTAAGCAGGCGAATTCATTGACGATCGATCCACCAAGGATAGTCACGGCTTGCCGCGCGCGTGTGATGACACGATCATCGCCCGACAAAACGGTTACCCTAAGTTCGGATAGTACGCGCGCAGACGGCGCAAACACTCCGGCTGTATCAGTATGAAATTGAAACATAAAATTGGCCTCAAGTTAGAAGAACACACGCATGGTCGATAAAATTTCGACCTTGCCTACCGGTGTCGCAAACGCTGCCGCTTCTAAAAAATCGCGGCCGCGTTAACAGTTTATTAACACTTCATCTTTTTAATATCGTTGGTGGTAGCACATTTCGTAGCCGTCTTGAAGACATTTCTTGAACGCACGATAAAACGCTTGTCGCGATCAGGTCTACTGCGCAAATCCCATTAAAATATTCAAATCGATCAACCGCTTGCGCGTCGTAAATACCTAAATCTAAACGTAGGCATTTACCCGACTTTACCCACGCCCCTGCCAGTGCAAGCCTTTCGGGTATTCCAAACGGCTCTGGGGGGAGCGGTGGAGCTAAAGAATCATGCAGCTTGCTGTTAGCTGATTCTATTGGATCCGATACACCGTATTGGTTTCTGTCTCATTCAACCTCGCCTCAATCGACTAACCGTTGGTTTTCAATATGTCGGGCAATTTAGCCCAACATACCGATGCCCGCACTCTATCCCTGGGGCGAATTGAATAACGGAGATTATTATGAATAAGTTTCTCGCAACAACAGCAATTGCATCCCTTCTTGCTATGCCAGCTATGGCCGAGCAGACGGATATTTCGCAAACCGTCAGTGCGCTGCAAGAGGCGCTAAATACAATCCGGATCGACGACGACGCGACAGATGTCTCTCAGGCAGCGGTCAATGCCGCGAACATCATTTCCATTGATTTTGAATCGCTGGACGATGTGACCCAGTCATCCGAAGACGGCATGATGCAGAACGCGATCAACGACTTTGATACGCGTGGCAACCGCCGGAATAACGCCGTGCTCACCAATATCGCTCAGGCGGGCACCAATGTGCTGAACAGCGTCGACCTGACGATGGACACCGGTCAAGGCTATGACATCAACCACCTATCTCAGGTCGTCGACAACGCCAGCCAAACCGCGTTCAACGATATCGACATCCGTGATGGCACCAGCGCCTCGGTTGATCAGGACGCGACCAATGTCATGAACATGGCGGCGATGGATGACTTGCAAGAGGACAATGTCACCCATGATCTATTGCAAGAGATCGACGACAGCAGCCAATTCGCCGGCAACGATCTTGATGTGGATCTGGGTGCGACTGACATCGCCCAAGACGCGGTGAACGTCATGAACCTGGCCGAAATCGAGGACGATCTGAAAGGCGATTCCTTCCAGAATATCTTTGGCGACACAAGCCAGGTCGCTGAAAACAATGCCTTTGACACCAATTCCCGCGCATCCATCACAAACCTGATGCAAAGCGCCGTGAACGTGGCCAACAGCCTTAGCGTAGGCGAAAACTCTCCGAACTCTGGCGGATCGTTTTATCAGGCAGGTATCACGCAGATCTATGATGGTTCAGACGGCAGCGGTCAGGTCGCATCCAACTTCGTGAAGTTTGCCAGCAATGGGTTAGCCGGCGCAGCCCCTGCACTTGCGGGCGATCCCGCGATCATCGATCAATCAGCGTTGAATGCAATCAACTTGGCCACGATCACGAATGTGGGCTGGACCGTGTCGCAAGACGCTTCGGATGTGAACCAGTCAGCATCGAACGTGGCCACGAACTTTGACTTTGCCTACACCGCCGATGTATCCAATTTCGATCAAAGCGCAACGAACGTGGCAAACATCCTGTCGGCAGGTTCTTTGCCTGACCTGAACGGCTACACCGAGGTAAGCCAGAACTTCTCGGGCTTGCAGAGTGCAACGAACAACGTGTTCGGTGCGGACGATCTGTTCGGCGTCTCGCAGGCGGCAACGAACGTCGCAAACTCGGTCAGCGGACTCTAATTTCCTGATCTGACATCTGGGGCGGCGGATAGACCGCCGTCCCAACTTGGCGTGGCACGCGCCCTTTCCAAACCTCTGAACTGGTCCTGTCCCATGCAGCGTATGCTTATGGTCATAGCCCTTGTTGGCACGACGACCACCGCCGCGGCGGAGGATGCCGCCCGTGGCCTGTCGGTTGATCAGATCTGGACCGGTGACCAAACGGGCATCAATCAGATCATCCCCCGCCGGACCCTGCTTTTGAACGGGACACATGCGGGCAATGCTCTGTCAGATTATACCCCGCGTGGTCACGACCTGAACGGTACATTGTCCGCCGATGATCCCACCACGATTGACCAGTCCATCCTGAACGCCGTGAACCTACTGATCGCGTCAGAGGCCGTCGTCGCGCGTGTCGATCAGACGATGCTGGGCAATCAGATCGCGCGCAACGTTATGACGGGACTGTCACCCCAGAACGTCACCACGACCACTCAAATCGGTGAAAATATCGCCAATATCGTCATTGCCGATCAGGTAGACTCCGTTCGGCAAGCCTTTGGTCCCGGTGCGAACCAGATCGTCTATAACGAAGTCTCTGGCACCGCTGCGGGTTTGCACGGTGTGACCCAAACCGGCCGCAATACAGCGAACGTGGTGTTGGCCACGGTGTCGATTGGGTCGGGAGAGCAGTTATTTCCATCCGACACAACACAGCAGATCGACAACGTGGTGGGCCTAGACCAAGGCGCACGCTTGGCTGACGGCATCACGCAACAGGGCACCAATATCGGCAATGTGCTGATCGCCGACGATGTGCGTGATGTTGCGCGGATATTTAACGGCAATCAGATTGTGCGCAATATCGTCACAACTCAGGACGGCCAAACCCCCGCGGGCGTTAGCCAAAGCGGTTTGAATATCGCGAATTTCGTGAGCGCCAAACGCGTGCAGGGCCTGACACAGGTGTCGAACGGCAGACAAATCGTCGAGAATGAAATCCAAGGTGTCACACTGGCGGATATGTCGGGGAAGCTTTCCGGCTACAGCCACTCCAGTACCAACATCGTCAATCTATTGGAAATTCAAAGCACGGACAGGCCAGCGTCTGGATCGACGGTCAGTGCGATCCAAACGGCCAATCAAACGCAGACCGTGCAAAGCAAGTTGGGCACGCACAGCCAAGTTGGCAACGCGGCCACGATCACCCGTTAAAAGGACAGCTCCGCGCAGGTGAGTGACGCACACCATGGCCCCGCGCTAATCCGCGGCGCTGCTGGCCAAGCGTCAGGTTTATTTTGCGTATAATCCCGCGCGCTTTGACCATAAATCGCCGCGCTTTGCACCAGCCTTTCCGCACAGATCGACGCCGCTTGTGCCCGGACCAGCTTTTTCGTCAGCCGCTGCAACTGCGTATCAATTGCACGCGGCTCTGCCATGCCTAGGGTCTGGAAGAAAATAGAAATTTCCTCTGAGTCCGCAAGCGGCGATCCCGGCAGCGTACCCTCGCAGGTTAGGGCAAGCCTGCGATAATTCACCATCGTTTCCAGAAAACGCGTTGGATCGTATGCGGGTGCCTGCGCGGCCGCCGCGCCGTCCGTCGTGGGCGGCGCGGCAACCTGCGCAGCCACCATGCTGCCGCAAACGGCCGCCACCACGGCCAGCGTGACCGCGCGGATCACTGCGTCACCGCAGCGGCCACTTGAACAGGCTGCAACCGGTTTTGCGGCAAAAAGCTGTCGCAACTGCCATCATGTTTTACGGTCGTCGAAACAATGTCATAGGCTGCTTCGGCCAGCATCCAGCGAATGCCCGCATGCAGCCCCTCTTGGCTTTTGGAGCCTATCTGAACATCGAAAAGTTCGCTGTCAAAGAAACGGAAGACAGAGCCAGAAACCTCGCGTCCAACCGCCTGTTTTGAATAGGCCTCCGCCATCAGCAACTCGCTGGAACGTGTGTCGGTCACGCGCAGGTCCGCAGCTACGGTCAGGGCGAAATTACGTTGCCCGCCGCGAAGCCCAAAAAACGAACCCTCATAGCCGCCGGAATAGGTATTGAAATCCAACTGCGTAATCGCCCCGTCAATCACGACGTCGGATCCGCGCAGCGATCCCCTTTCCAGCGGGCGATAAGGCAGCGTTTCACCCTCGACGACAGTAGATCGTCCATCACCAAGGATTTGCTCGCGCGCACGGGAAATCTCGAACTCGGTTACCGTCGTATTGATCCGGTTGACTTGGTTTACCCCAGCACGAGACAAAGACGTGACCAGCATTCCAGCCGTATCGCGCGGAATATATGCACCTGCAGCATCGATCTCAATTTTCTGAGTTAAGTCAGAGATTAAATGAACCGAAAAAACGCGATTGCTGTTACGTACTTCTGGGGTGAAAGAAAGGCATTCCAACGCCGCGTCAGCGGGTGTCGCGACAACAATTGGAATCGGACCATTATAAGCTGGGCGCGACGTACTAAGCTGTGGCGGCAAGCTTGCGCAGCCAGTCAATGCAGCGACAGCCAATACTTGGGTGGATGCCTTACAAATAATTGATTTTATTATCATTTTAATCTCTCCAGCCTGGCAGCAGCATCCGCGATTGCCGCATCCGGGTCAGAGGTTATCGTATTAACCGCAGCGCCACTGGCCTCTTGGATTGTTTGGCCACCACTGTTGTCTTGGCCAGTATCAATAACATTATCCCCACTGCCAGTAATAACGATCGACAAAGAGTTTCCGGTCTGTCCGCTTGCAGCGGCTCCCGCCGCGACACTCTCGCGGTCGTAGGCCAAGAAATTAAGACGCGTTTGCTCTCCGAGTAGTAATATCTGCTGCTCTGATGGCGTGCGAAAGTCCCACGGCCTGCCCTCTCCCAACCCATTTGCAAAAACTGAACTCGGTAATGTACCAAACGCCATAAACGCGGCGATTAAAAACTTGGACATAGCCATGCTCCAACCCCAAATTAGAAAAAATTGTCGTTTAAATATTGCAATCCGGATCAGAGCATTCTTCACGAAGTATTAATACAAATCTGGTCCAAATCGGGTCAAACCGGACCTATTTTTGCCTAATGCTGGCAAAAATGTGGCCTATCCGCAACATTCAGCACAGCGCCGCGCCTGCCAACACCTAGTTTTCGACCCTGCTGGTCCTAAATTTGACGTCAGCCCAATCGGACATATCTGAGGATTTAGACAAGGGAAGGCTTCGGGGTCGTTTTTTCAAGCAGACGATCGGGATGATGAAGAAGAGACTAACATCGATAGATGTCCACCACCAATCCCACCGCAAGACACGGCAGGCTGGTTCAGCAGAAGAGATGATCCGTATTGCTTTAGCAGGACTGAGCGAGCCGCGCTAAGAACCAACTTGAGCAGACAATCTGCGCGAGTGTGATCAAGATTGACGGCCCAAGCATGAGCAATTGCAAAATTAATATGGGTCTACAGCGACTTTTGAAACGCGCCATAAAAAGGCCTTCGTGCGGGGATCCTGAGGGTTTTCTAGAAGCTGTTCGGGCGGTCCCTGTTCCACAATCTGACCATCGGACATGAAGATAATTCGGTCTGCAATTTCCCGCGCGAATTGCATCTCGTGTGTCACGATCAACATCGTCTGGTGTTTTTCAGCAACGCGGCGCATCAGGTCCAGCACTTCGCCAACCCATTCGGGATCAAGCGCCGACGTCGGTTCATCGAACAACATCAGGTCAGCATCAAGAGCCATCGCGCGACCAATTCCAACCCGCTGTTGCTGACCACCTGAAAGCGCCGCCGGATAAGAGTCCGCTTTATCAATCAGTCCGGTTTCACGCAGTATTTCATCAGCACGCGTGGCAGCACCCTGTTTTGATTGGCCTTTGACAGTGATGAGTGCCTGAGTGATGTTCTCTCGTGCCGTTTTATTGGCGAACAGCGCATAGTTCTGAAACACAAACGACGTCCTGCGGCGCAGCGCTAAGATATCAGACCGCGACGCCTTGGCGGATTCAACAGTCAAATCGCCGACCCGAATTGTTCCACTGTCAGGACGGTCCAGATAATTCAGACACCTTAGCAAAGTAGACTTGCCGGTACCGGAAGGGCCGATAACGACCACGCGTTCACCCGGCGCGATATCTAATGAAATGTCTTTCAGAACAGATGTATCGCCAAAGGACTTGTTTAATCCCTTGATAGAAATGGCGGCTTTCGATGTCATCTTGCATAAGCCTTGTTCAAATAGGTCTCCAAGTGCCGTTGTGCAAAGGACAATGCCTCGACCATGATCCAGTAGATTGCCGCAACGACCAAAAATGCCTCAAAGTAAAGAAAGCTGCCAGCAGCTTCTTTTTGCGTCGCGCCCATCAGTTCAGTGACCCCCAAAGTAAATGCCAGTGAAGTCCCTTTAATCATATCGATGAAATAGTTGACCAATGTTGGCGCCGCTACGCGGGTGGCTTGCGGTAGAATGATGTGGCCCATCATCTGCGTTTGGGTCATGCCAACCGCCTGAGAAGCCTCCCACTGGCTGCGGTCAACACCAAGGATCGCTGCCCGAATACTTTCAGCCATATAAGCCGAAAAATGCAAAGTCAGACCCATTATTGTGGCGGTGACGCCGTTAATCGTCGTCAAAAATGCCAAAACCTGCGGCAGTCCGTAGTAGAACAAGAATAGTTGCACCAGCAGCGGGGTCCCCCGAAAAAAGCTGATGAAAAGACGCACAAAAATATCGAGCACTGGTACGCGAAATACTCGTTCAACGGCCATGAGCGAGGCGAGTATCAGAGCGAAAAACATCCCAATCAACGCCATGAAAAGCGTGAGCGGAACATATCCCAAAAGAACGGGGACTAAGTCCCACATGTATTCGACGTCCAGTGCGCGCATGAGATTACTCCGCGACCGAGATATCGGTGCCGAACCATTTATCGGAAATTTCCGCCAAGGTGCCGTTCTCTTTCAACGTGGTGATGGCGGCATCAATCCGGTTGCGCAACTCAGTCCCTTTTTCGTCATTGCGGAACGGCAACGCATTGCGAATTTCACTGAATGGTTTGCCAGCAAACGCCAGCGGTAGCGGGCTTTCTGCGATCAGTTGGGCAGAAGACACGCGGTCCATGACAAAGGCATCTACGCGGCCAAGCGCGGTATCTTGGGCTATGTTGCTTTCATATGTGCGAATATCGATGTCAGCAGCGTTTGGCAGCTCATTCAACAACTGCTCGAAATTCGAACCAAGGTTAACTGCGACGGTCTTGCCACTTAGGTCATCAACGCTCGTGATCGTTTCTTCGTTGCCCTTTTTGACCACGACTTGCGCACCGTCAAAAACATAGGGCTGCGAGAAGGCAAATTTTGCCTCACGCTCTGGCGTAATGGTTATCTGGTTGGCAATGGTGTCGATCCGGCCCGTTTCCAGTGCACCGACGAGCCCGGAAAACGACATCGTCACAAAGTTTACGTCGTCACCAGTTTCTTCTGCGATGGCATTTATGAAATCCACCTCAAATCCTTGCAATTCGTCAAGCTTTACGAAGGTAAAGGGAAAGTAGCCGCCGGACATACCGACATTGAGTGTCTCTGAGTGCGCCGCGCTGACGGTGACAGACAGGGCGAGTGCTGCAATGACCAAAGTTTTTTTCATAATTGTCTCCATTCACTTGTGCAGCAGTTAACCTGTGTGGCGCAGGCTTCAATGGTAGCATCAAAGAGAGGTTCATCGTAACAGCTGTGTCCGGCATATCGGAACATTGTTCTTCAACGCGGGCGTTTCAAAGAACGAATTTGGTTCTGTAGGCCAAGAGTTCCCCAAAAGACCAACGCGTGCCGACGTGGCGATTCCAGCCAAGGTTTTTGGGTGTCGGGTTCCATGCGCAAGCAACCGCCAAGGGGGCCAGCATCCTTTGCGGCGCTTAGAATTTCAGCTAGGATGGCCATCAAATCACCAACAGGCGGAACAGCAATATGCTGACAACACGGCGCGTATTTTCGACGGGGGCGATGATGGCCCTGCTTTCAGCTTGTGGTGGACGTCCGCGTGGCGGGACCGTGGTTGCGGCGCGCGCGCCGGATCCGGTGATGCAGGCCGTGTCCAACCCCGCGTTTGACGCTTGGGTTGCGGGTTTCAAAGGGCGGGCCGCAAGCAAGGGTATCTCAACCAGAACCATCTCGACCTCTTTTGCTCAGGCCGGCTATCTGCCTGACGTGATCGACCGTGACCGCAATCAGACCGAGTTTTCTCGCACGCTCGAAGAATATCTGGCGATCGCAGCGTCGGATGAACGTGTCGCTAAGGGCCGGGCAAATTATGCGCGATATCGCGATGTTTTGGGCCAGATCGAATCCCGATACGGAGTTGAAGCGCATGTCGTGACGGCGATCTGGGGCTTGGAAAGCATGTTTGGCGAACGCCGTGGCAATGTGCCAGTGGTGTCGGCCTTATCAACGCTGGCCTTTGACGGGCGGCGGGGCGCATTCTTTGAAAGCCAACTTATCGCCGCGCTGCAAATCCTTGATAACGGCGATACGACCGCCGCCCGGATGACCGGCAGCTGGGCTGGCGCGATGGGCCACACCCAGTTCATCCCGACGTCCTACTTGGCCTACGCAGTCGATTTTACGGGCGACGGCCGCCGGGATATTTGGGAGGAAGATCCGACCGATGCGCTGGCCAGCACGGCCTCATACCTTGCGCGATCAGGTTGGCAGCGCGGGCAGGCATGGGGCGGCGAAGAAGGATCGCCCGGATTTGCATCTGGCACACGCCGCATTCAACCACAGGTGGGTGGCCCGGTGTTTGCCGTTGGACCCAATTTCAACGCGATCAAACGATACAATAACTCTGACAGCTACGCGATTGGTGTCGGTCATCTTGCAGACCGGATCGCCGGCGCAGGTCCTATCCGGGGCGGGTTTCCACCTGACCGCTATGGATTCACGGCAGATCAACGCAAGCAACTGCAAGCGCGTTTGACCGCAGCCGGGTACGATACAGGCGGAACTGACGGGGTTCTTGGATCTAAGTCACGCGCGGCGATCTCTGCTTATCAACAAAGAAACGGCCTTGCCGTCACTGGTGAACCATCGCTGGAACTGCTGCGCAGGCTTATGTGAAACACAATACAATTTTGACGCGCCCGTTCATTTGTCGTTCAGCAAATCGTTCTGCGGGGGGCTGATGACGCTTTGACAAAGCGTATTGCTCTCTCACAGTGCTAAAGCGCTGTGAGAGAGCAGAATTCATCCGAATACTGCGCCTTTTCGTCATTTTTATATTCTGCCGTCATCGCTGATACGACTTGACTGCTTGTCCAATTTTTTCTGGACCAAGTCACCTTCTTATTTCCAACCGCAAAAACGACATTTGTGGCCTCAAAATTGCCCTTGTTGTCTTTGCATAGTGACGAGGTAAGAGTTTAAGGGCGGCAGGCGTACTGCTGAACGAGGTCACGATGGAACATTCGCCAATCCTTCAGGCATTTAAATATGTCGGCGTTCCTGTGTTCACGATCGCATCTGACGGCAGTGTGTCCCATAGCAATACGGCCGCTGACAATCTGTTCGGATATACGAACGACAGCATGACCGGACAAAAAATATCGCACCTCCTGCCCGTCGAATCCGTCGCGGAACTACATAGTTTTATCCATCCACCCGCAATTGACGCAAATATTCGAATGGTGATGGCGAAAAGCAAAGATGGTTCGCCCCTACCCCTTGCTGTCTATCTGACATCGTGGACGGATGACAAAGGGCTGCAACATGCTGTCATTGTGCGTGATATCTCGGAAGAGATGAAGTTGCAAAAAGTAACGACGAACGAATTAAAACGCGCAAATACCGCCATTCTTGCTGCCAAGATTGGGGTATTCGAACATTTTCCCAAAGAAAACCGGACAGTGGTCAGCCAATCGTGGCGTCATCTGATTGGTCTGGCCGACGACGATACGGCTGACGTGCAAGAGGAATGGCGATCCAGAGTGCATCCTGACGATCTGGGCCCTGCAGATAAAATCATTCAGGTTTGCCTTGATGGTGACACCGATATTGCAAAGCTAGAATATCGGTTCCGCTCAAAGGACGATACCCACTGGTTCTGGCTATGCGCCGAGATTTCCGTTTCCCAACGCGACGAAGAGGGCCGTATCACGTCAGTTATCGGCGTCGTCAAAGATGTCACCGAGCGACGAAAAACAGAAGACTCTCTGCGCTTGAATACTGAATACTTCAGGTCCGCATTTGAAAACACCTCGATCGGGCACGCCATCATTGCTCTCGATGGCCGCTGGCTAAGGGTCAACAACGCTTTCTGCGAGTTAATCGGCTTTCCACGCGAGGAACTTGTCAAAACAAACCTCCGGGACCTTACGCATCCCGACGACCTAGAGGATTCCTGCAAGCATATTGCACTTTTGACCGCGGGCGAGATTGAGACCTATTCGCGTGAACGCCGCTATATTCGTGCAAATGGTCAGACATTGTGGGGCAAACTGACGGTCAGTCTTGTGCGGGATGAAAACGGCGTGCCGGATCACATTATTGTCCAGCTTATGGATATTACCGAACAGCGGCAACTGGCGCAGATGAAGGGCGAATTTGTCGCGACGATCAGTCACGAACTTCGAACGCCCCTCACCTCGGTTATTGGATCATTGGCACTTTTGACTGTGATGGACGACGAAGCCTTTTCCGACAAAGCAAAGCGACTGCTTCATGTTGCGCAGCAAAACGGCAAACGTTTGAATGTTCTGATTGACGATATTCTGGACTTTGAAAAGTTCTCGGCAAAACAGGTGACCTTCAATTTATCCAGCGAGAATATTGCAGAGCTTGTTGAAGACACCCTGTTCACGAATTCGGAGTTTGCGAACAAGTTTGGTGTACGGTTCGAGTTGAAATGCGACGATGCATCACTGCACGGCTCAGTTGATGTTAAGAGATTTCAACAGGTTATGGCCAACCTGCTATCGAATGCTGCCAAATTCGCACATGACGATACGGCGATCATTGCCGAGGTCAAAGATGTTGCGGGATGTATTGAAATTGCAATCACGAACAAGGGCGATGGTATCCCGAACGAATTCCGCGATCGCATTTTCATCCCCTTCGCGCAGGCGGCGGAATCTGACAATCGCAATCGTGGCGGCACCGGGCTCGGCCTGACGATCACGAAACAGATTGTCGAACAAACCGGGGGCCAGATCGGTTATGAAAGCATGCCAGACGGCATGACCACATTTTGGTTTACCGTTCCCTATGCTGAACCGGCAGAGGTGATTGTTCTGTCGGCCTAACGAACGCGGCGCGCACTTTCAAATCTCAAAAGATCCACCATATGGATGAAGAGTAATTGAGAGGGCACGGCATGGGATACACCAAAACCGCAATATTGATGGCCGCAATGACCGCGCTTTTTGTGGGGATCGGGTATCTTTTGGGCGGCAGCGGCGGCATCGTTGTCGCATTTGTCATCGCTTTAGGCATGAATGCGTTCACGTGGTGGAACTCGGACAAGATGGTCCTGCGTATGGACAATGCGCAGCCCGTTGCGCCGAATGACCGCGCGGGTCTGCACGCGATGGTCGCAGACTTGGCGCATAATGCGAACCTGCCGATGCCTGCGGTGTATCTGATCGACACAGCGCAGCCCAATGCCTTTGCCACCGGACGCAATCCGGCCAATGCGGCCGTGGCAGTGACCGCTGGACTACTGCAGACCTTAACCCGCGATCAGATCGCCGCCGTCATCGCGCACGAGCTTGCACATATCAAAAACCACGACACCGCGATCATGACCGTCACCGCGACTTTTGCGGGTGCGATCTCAATGCTCGCGAACTTCGCGCTTTTCTTTGGCGGCTCGCGCGAGCGTTTGGGGATTGTGGGAACGATTGCCATGATGATCCTAGCCCCGATGGCCGCGGCGTTGGTGCAGATGGCCATTAGCCGGTCACGTGAATTCGAAGCGGACCGGATTGGAGCTGAGATTTGCGGCAACCCCATGTGGCTGGCCTCTGCGCTGGAACGAATTCAACAAGGTGCCACCCAGATCGACAATCCGGCAGCAGAGCGTAATCCAGCAATGGCGCATATGTTCATCATCAATCCGCTGCATGCCCACCGGCGGGACAAACTGTTCTCGACCCATCCGGCGACCGAAAACCGCGTCGCTGCTTTGCGCGCGATGGTCGGGACGCCCGCCGCGCGCCCCGCACCCGTCAGCAGTGTTCCATTGGTCCGCAAAAAACGCCAAAGCGGGCCGTGGACGTGACGATCTAAGTCTTGGGGCTCTGCCCTTTGATCCGCAGCCAGACCACACCGACGATCGCGGCGAGGAACATGATCGCCATGGCATACCAAGTGATCGCATAGACCATATGGGTATTGCGGAACTCTAACCGCGTCAGGCCGCCCCGCGGCCAGACGTCCGGACCGCCATTCGCGGCATCGTCGATAAAGTAGCCCGTCTGCGCGTCGCTGATCCCGGCGGCGCTGCTCATTAATGCAAGATCGGCAGAGACCCAGCGCTGATCGCCCGGCGCATTGCTTTCCAGAAGTGTCCCGCCGGGCTGGTCAGCGCGCACGAGTCCCGTGATCTGGACCTGGCCCGCCGGCTGTGTCCAATCGTTTGCATCCAGACCGGTCGGCACAAAACCGCGATTGATCCAAAGCGTTTGATCAGCCGTCTGCAGCGGTGTCATGATCCAGAAACCGGCACCAACTTCTGTGACAGCTTTGATGCGCAGTGTCGCCGCGTGATCATAGGTGCCGCTCGCCCGCACGCGCAGATACTCTGGCGTATCCGGCGCAAGCGGCGCTGGCACCGGATCACCAAAAGCGCGGGTCTGGACCTGTTCGATCAGGTCCAGTTTCCACGCCAGCCGGCGCATCTGCCAATTGCCCAGCCCGATCATTGTAACGAACAAAACGCCCGCCAAAGTCAGGATCAAAGCATCGACCCAAAAGGGGCGGCGCGTATCGGTCATCCGGCGTTGCGCATCATTTCCATCTGCTCGTGCTGGGGCATCATATTGGTATTCAGATGCGTCATCACCCAGATGGAACCGACAAGCACGATTAGCAGCAGCACGCCTGTAAAGACGAGCGACATGACCTGCCATCCAGCCTCGGCCTTAACCGTGACATGCAGGAAATAGAACACGTGCACCATGATCTGGATCGCCCCCAGACCAAAGATGATCGACAGCGCCAGCCAGAGGTGGATTTCCACTTCTGCCAGAACGATCCAAAACGGGATCGCCGTTAGGACAACCGACAGGACAAAGCCGATCATGTAGGACCGGTATGACCCGTGCGCCTCGTGTGTATCGTGGTGTTCAGCGCTCATAGCAGGACCCCGGTCAGATAAACGAAGGAAAAGACCCCGATCCAGATCAGATCAAGGAAGTGCCAGAATAGGCTTAGGCACAGGATGCGGCGTTTGTTAGCGGGTGTCAGGCCGTGCTTTTGCACTTGGATCAGCAATACCACCAGCCAAACCACGCCGGATGCAACGTGCAAGCCGTGTGTGCCGACAAGAAACCAAAAGGACGACAGGAAGGCGCTGACGCCCGGCACCGCGCCCAAGTGGGCAAGGTGCATGAATTCCATCACCTCCATTGCCAGAAAGCCTAGGCCAAAGACGCCTGTGACGATCAGCCAAAGCATCATCGCCTTTTGCTTGCCTTCTTGCATGGTGATGACGGCAAAGCCGTAGGTGATGGACGATAGCAGCAGAAAAGCCGTCGCCAGCAGGATTTTTTCAATCTCGAACAGGTCCGACGGCGCCGGGCCTGCCGCGTAATTGGCGCCCAGCACGGCATAGACCGCGAACAGGATACCAAAGATCAAGCTGTCGCTCATCAGATACATCCAGAAGCCAAGCATCGTGCCCGGTTCGTGATGCTCGTCCTCGGCGACGTAAAAGTCGAAGCCGTCGACAGGTTCAGCGGGGTGGGTTGGGTTTGCCATAATGTCTACTCCGCCAGCACGGCCACAGGGCGGCCGGTTTCGATGGCTGTCACCTCGTCCAAAGGGACGTGGTAATCGCGATCGTAGTTAAAGGTATGGGCAATGCCCCAAGCCACCGAGGCGATAAAGCCAAGCGCTGCTAGCCACCAGATGTGCCAGATCATCGCAAAGCCCATCACAGTCATGAAGCCAGAGATCACTAGCCCGCTCGCCGTGGGTTTCGGCATGTGGATCGGCACGAAGCCAGATGTTGGTGCCTTTGCGCCATTTTCCTTCATGTGCTGCCATGCATCGAGCGCATAGACCCGCGGGGTCAGTGCAAAGTTATAATACGGTGGCGGCGAAGTTGTGGACCATTCCAGCGTGCGGCCTTCCCAAGGGTCGTTGCCACAAGCCAGCGCCTCGCGGTTTTTGATCGACACGGCAATTTGCACGACGAACGCCACCACACCCAAAGCGATCATAAAGACACCCACCGCAGCGATTGCGAATAGCGGCGCATAAGACGTGTCCTCGAACTGGCTCAGGCGACGGGTCACGCCCATCAGGCCAAGGATATACAGCGGCATGAAGGCCACCCAAAATCCACCAACCCAGCCGTAAAAGCTGACCTTGCCCCAGAATGTATCAAGGTAGAACCCAAAGGCCTTGGGCCACCAGTAGTTGATGCCGGCAAAGATGCCGAAGATCACGCCGCCGATGATCACGTTGTGGAAGTGCGCGACCAGAAACAGCGAATTGTGCAGCACATAGTCGGCCGGCGGCACCGCCAGCAGCACACCCGTCATGCCCCCGATGGTAAAGGTGATCATGAAGGCAATGACCCACATCATAGGCAGCTCGAAGTGGATGCGGCCTTTGTACATGGTGAACAGCCAGTTAAACAGCTTGGCACCCGTCGGGATCGAGATGATCATCGTCGTGATCCCAAAGAACGAATTCACGTCCGCGCCCGCGCCCATGGTAAAGAAGTGGTGCAGCCAGACGAGGTAGCTAAGGATTGTGATCACGCACAGCGCGTAGACCATCGAGGTGTAGCCAAACAGCCGCTTGCGCGTGAAGGTCGGCACGATTTCCGAAAAGATACCAAAGACTGGCAGGATCAGGATGTAGACCTCTGGGTGGCCCCAGATCCAGATCAGGTTGATATACATCATCGCGTTTCCACCACTGTCGTTGGTGAAAAAGTGGGTGCCCAGATAGCGGTCAGCTGTCAACAAAGCCAGCGTGGCCGTAAGGACCGGGAAGGATGCGACGATCAGCACGTTGGTCACCAGCGTCGACCAGGTAAAGATCGGCATCTTCATCCAGGTCATGCCGGGTGCACGCATTTTCACAATCGTCACGATCAGGTTGATGCCCGATAGCGTCGTGCCGATGCCCGCGATGTTCAGCGACCACAGGTAGTAATCGACACCAACCCCCGGACTAAACTCCAACCCCGATAGCGGCGGAAAGGCCAGCCAGCCCGTCGCAGCAAATTCACCGACGAACAGCGACAACATGATCAGAACCACACCAGAGAACGTCAGCCAAAAGCTGAAGTTGTTCAGGAATGGAAAGGCCACGTCGCGCGCACCGATTTGCAGCGGCATGATGTAGTTCATGAAACCGGTAATGAACGGCATCGCGACAAAGAAGATCATGATCACGCCGTGGGCGGTAAAGACCTGATCGTAGTGGTAAGCAGGTAAAAACTCTAGGATCCCGGCTGAGGCTAATGCTTGGTGAATCCGCATGAGGATTGCGTCCGAAAAACCCCGGATCAGCATGACGGTCGCAAGGATCATATACATGATCCCGATTTTCTTATGATCGACCGAGGTGAACCATTCGGTCCACAGATAGCCCCAAAGCCGCTTGTAGGTCACAAAACCCACAACGCTCACGCCCAGTAAAATCGTGACGATAAAGGTGCCTAGGATCAGTGGGTCGTAAAATGGGAAGATATCCCAGCTTAGCTTGCCCCAGAACCAATGCACCTGATTGGTAATTTCGGCGGAATGCCCCGCCACAGCGTTTGTCACATCAGCCATCGTTCAGTGTCCTGTCATCGCAGCGTTATCGCCGTGGTCCATGCCAGCATCTGGCATCCCCTCCAGTCCGCCGCCGCCCATTGCGTCAATCATCATCATTTCGTCCATGCACATGGTGTCCTCACCGACGCACATGTTCACAATCCGCCGCCACAACCCGTCCTCGACGGAGGCGTAATAGGCGACGTCGTCATCGATGCTAGGCTGTTCAAGCTGTTCAAACGTGGCGCGGGTCAAGTCCTGCGGCACCGATTGGGCGTCTGCCACCCATGCTGCAAAACCCGCCTCGTCCAACGCTTGCACGTCGAACCGCATCTTGGAAAAGCCCGCGCCGTTGTAATGAGACGCAAAACCTTCATAGGTGCCTTCGCTATTCAGCACGCCGTTCAGCTCTGTCTCCATCCCGGCCATGGCATAGATCATGCCAACCATATCAGGCACATAGAAGGCGTTCATGACCGTGGTTGCGGTCAGCTTCAGCTCGACCGGGCGATCCACAATTGTCGCCATCTCGTTCACAGTGGCGATGTTGTATTCGGGATAGATAAACAGCCATTTCCAGTCCATCGCGACCACCTGCACCTGCAGCGGGGTCACGTTTTCGTCTATCGGCTGGGTCGCTGAAATCCGCGTTAGATCCGCATAGGGGTCAAGCCGGTGCGTCGCGACCCATGTCAGGCCCGCCAACATGATGATGATTGCCAAGGGCACAGACCAAATCACGATCTCTAGGCTGACCGAATGGTCCCACTCAGGCTCGTACGTTCGTTCTTTTTCAGAGGCGCGGTAGCGCATCGCAAAAAACACCGTCAGCGCGATCACAGGCACAATTACGATCAACATCAGCACCGTGGCATAGATGATCAAATCAGCTTGCTGCGACGCAACATCCCCCACAGGGTTCATCACGGTTAGCTTGCAACCTGCCAACGCTGGAAAAGAAAAAACAAGAAGCGCAGCCCGCCACAAACGTGACTTCAAACGGCGATCTGGATAGGACATCGTGAACCCCACAGTCGGAACTTTCTGGTCAGTCATTTAGCATTTTGATCGGAACTTAACACCGAAGGCGGGTGTGACATCTTGGCCTAGCCGCTGGAAAAGGTGGCACTTTGCGTTTTGATCGCTAATTTACGTTCAAGATATTAAGGGGATCAAAGTTATGGCGATGGCAGAGGCTGAAATCAAACAAGACGTCCGCCTGGACGATGTTATCACCACTGTGGTGATGGCGCGGGTGACGGATTACTTTGGCTTTTTCGTGTTTGCGATTGCCTCTGCGCTGGTCTTCCCGACGGTGTTTTTCCCGTTCCTTGATCCCGTACCGGGTACCTTGGCATCCTTTGCGGTGTTTTCACTGGCCTTTCTTGCACGCCCCGTCGCCAGCCTGATCGGGCGGCGGTTGCAGCGGCGTATTGGGCGCGCGGGCAAGATCACCGTGGCCCTGATGCTGCTTGGCAGCTCTACCGTCGCGATTGGCTTGCTGCCCGGTTATGACAAGATCGGCCTACTGGCCCCTGTGCTTTTGGCCGTTTTACGCATCATCCAAGGCCTTGGCCTTGGTGGGTCGTGGGACGGGCTGACGCTGCAGCTAAAGTCCGCCGCCCCCAAAGACCGCGCTGGACGCTATGGCATGGTGCCGCAACTTGGTGGACCCATCGGCTTTTGCGTCGCAGCGGCCATGTTCTACGTTCTGACCGGATTTCTGACACCAGAAGAGTTCATCACCCACGGCTGGCGCTTCGCCTTCTTTGCGGTGATGGCTGTGAACGTCGTGTCCCTTTTTGCGCGGCTACGCCTGCTGACGACGGACTTCGGCTCTGACGATGAAACCTTGATGAAAACGAGCCCAATGCGTCATTTGATCGCTGTGGAATGGCGCTCGATTTTGCTGTCGGCGCTGCTGCCACTGTCCAGCTACGCCTTGCTGCACATGCTGACCGTCTTTCCGATCAGCTACACGCTGCTTTACACCGATCACGCGATATCGACCATCATCCTGTGGCAACTGGTTGGCGGCACCTTGGCGATTGGTACCGTCATTGCATCCGGCTTGCTGGCAGACCGCTATTCGTCGCGCGCGGTGCTACTTGTCGCCAGCATCCTGACGCTGGCGTTGTGCTTTACCATTGGCACACTGGACACGATGCCATCGGTCTACATCATCCTCGGTTTCCTCGTATTTGGCCTATCCTACGGGCAGTCCAGTTCTATCGTACCGAACCGTTTTTCACCTGAAACGCGCTATTCCGGCTCTGCGTTGGCGACGAACCTGTCGTGGATCATTGGCGCCGCCTTCGCGCCCTTTGTCGGGTTGTTTCTGGTCAGCACCTTCGGCCTTTGGGCCGCGGCGCTGTACCTTGTGTCGGGCGTCATCGTGACGCTTGCTTCGCTGGTACTTTTGCAGCGCAGCAAGTCCATTAAGCCGCCCTTGGCGTAAACCGCGCTGTGGCTGTGTCGACGTTATAAAGCGAAGTAAACGCAATCGGGTCACGCGCGATCCGGTCCACAGCCGCAATGATCGCGTCGGCTTTGCGGTCATCCATCAGCACGGAAAAGGCAAGCCGGGTCCAGCCCGGTTTGTCGACCTCTCGTCCACCCAAAATTGACGCCCGCAAGCTGTCTGACACACGCCGGTCCAGCCCAAGCAGACGGTGCGCATAAGGACCAGCGCAGGCACAACCGCCCCGCGCTTGAATCCCGAAATGATCTGATAATATTCGGCATACCAACTGCGGGTGCACCGCGCCGCCCGCGGCGTCAAACACTTGAAACGAAAAGATCGGCAGGACAGATCGCGCCTGATCATTGCCCAAGATGCGCAGGCCCGGCGTACGCGACCAGACTGCAAGAGCCCTTTGCCGCAGCGCTTCTAGCCGTTGGTTTATGACGTCTTGGCCAATGACGTCTTTGACGATGAAACACAGCGCGGCGCGAATATCGCCGATGACGTTGGGCGTGCCTGCTTCTTCTCTGGCAACAACGTCTTGTGCATAATCATGCCCCCACGGCGATACAAAACGCACGGTGCCACCCCCCGGCGCGGTGGGGCGCGTGCGCGTGACCGCATCCTTGCGCACAATCAAAATACCAGAGGCACCGGGCCCGCCGATAAACTTGTGCGGGGACAGAGCAACCGCGTCCATGCCAAGCCCCATATCAATCACCTCATAGGGGCCGGCCCCCGCGTAGTCCCAGACGCTGATCGCGCCATGTGCCTTCAAAAGGCGGGTGATAGAGGCGACATCGCTGACGATACCCGTCACGTTCGACGCCGCTGAAAAGGCACCGATAACGGGACGGTCTTTCGCGTTTATCAATGCGGCCTTTAATGCGTCCAGATCGGGGCCTCCACTCGCGCCCTCTGGAACCTCAATCACCTCTGCACCGCTTTCACGCCACGGCAGGATGTTCGAATGATGCTCGTAAGGACCGATCAGGACGCAGGGCTTGCGCCCCGCTGCCACCATGTCATCGATGCCCAGCAATCCAACGAGCCGCGTCAATCCAGCCGTCGCCCCTGCCCCAGCAAAGATCACAGCATGGGCGCCCCCGGCGCCGCATTGCGCCGCCACAATCTGCCGTGCCCGCGCACGCAACTGGTTCATCATGCGTCCGCAAAACGACGCCTCTGTATGCGCGTTGGAATAATAGGGCAGGACATTCTCAGTGATGGCATCCTCGATCTGGCGCAGCGACCGTCCCGATGCAACGTAATCAGCATAGATCAGCGGCAACGGACCATGCGGCCCGGGGATCGCAATCCCTTCACCAATCAGGCCCGCCCTTAAGCGGTCCAAATGGTCATCGCCCGCAATCGCGTGAGCAAATGTGGTGAAAAAATCGGTGCCGTCGCCTGTCGTCTGCATCTTTTGCCTCAAATAGTGCCGTTGCATGGACATTTGCACAGGTGATATCGATAAACTGCACCAGACATTGCACCATTTGCGGAAATTTTCGATCATATGACCCAACCAAGCCCCACCAACCTAGATCATATCGATGTTGCGATCCTGCGCGTGTTGCAACGCGATGCGTCGCTGTCCCAAAGAGAGGTCGCAGACCGTGTTGGGCTGTCTCAAAACGCGTGTTGGCGGCGCATGACCCGGCTGAAAGAGGCTGGCGTGATTGAGTGTCAGACTGTGCGCCTGAACCTTAAGGCCATCGGGCTTGATCTGACGGTATTCGTCATGGTGCGTACCCGCGATCATTCTCACGCCTGGCTCGATCATTTCCGCAAAACAGTGCTAGGGATCGAGAACGTGATCGATTTTTACCGCATCGCGGGGGATTACGATTACATGCTTAAGATCGCAGCGCGGGACATGAACCATTTCGACCTGATTTATCAACGCCTGACCAAAGGCGCGGCGCTGGAAACCGTCACATCCTACATCGCGATGGAAGCGATTGCCGATCGCCGCGATCTGCCAGCGTAATGCATAAGGCTTATGCCGTCAGACTGTCCGCATAGGCCAGCCGTGCGGCACGCACAGCGCCAAACACGCCTGCGCGATTACCAAGCTGGCTGATGCGGCAGTCCGGCATGGGATGCCCGTCAGGCAAAGCCTGCGCCAATGCGGCCGTTATCCGCGCCAGTAGTGCGGGTTGCGACCCAATCCCGCCGCCAAAAGCAAAGACAGCTGGATTGACGATGGCGTCGATGGATAACACGGCCAGTGCCGTGCGCTGCGCCAAGCGCTCCATCACGGCGTCCAGTGCAGGGTCGATTTGCGCGTCTTTTGTAATTTCCCGCAATGTTTGCCCGGCGTGCGTGCCACCACTGGCGCGGTAGTCTTTCACAAGGGCCGCGCCTGATACGACACTTTCCAGCGCGCCGCAGCCGCGGGTTGCTGGATCGAAAGGATTGCCGCCAATTGGCAAGGCTGCGACCTCTCCTGCGGCACCAAGCGCCCCGCGCAAAATACGGTCGCCCCACGCTAGGCCCATGCCGATCCCCGTGCCCAAGGCCACAAAAGCCAGCCCGCCAAATGCGGCCGCCGGCAGGGTGCCGTGACCCAGCCAGACCTCGCCCAAGGCGGCAAAGTTCACGTCGTTTTCAACAGCTGTTGGCACGCCGAGGCGATCTGAAAGCAGCGCACGCATGTTGCGCCCATCAAAGCCGCGCAGGTTTGGGGCCCGGTCCAAGTGACCCGTCACCGGATGCACTGTTCCGGGCAATCCGACACCAGCAGCGAGCAGCGGCGCACCGGTTTGCAGCATCATCTGCGATAGATGAGAGGTCACAAGGTCCAGGACGGCGTCGCCCCCTTCGGGCGGCGTTGTAGACCGGACTTCTGCAATCAGCGTGCCATTTAAATCAGTCAGGACCGATTGCACCTTTGTGCCGCCGATGTCTGCACCAAACAGGCACCCGGCCGTGGCGGTAAAGCGCCCGGTCCCGTCCAGCCAACCCGCATCCATCAGCAGCGCGTCTGGCACATCTTGCGCAAAGCGCAATTGTCGCGGCAACCATTCCTTTACCGCAGGCGTCAGCGCTGCGGCGGGTGTGCGCAGTTCCTTATTCATCATGCCCGGCCCATCGCCTTTTCGGTCGCGGCATCGAACAGATGCACCTGGCCGCGCGGTGCCTTGGCCGTGACGGTTGACCCAATAGCGACCGTGCCATGGGCAGGAGCCGTCGAGATGATCGACCGGCCCGCCACGGTAAAGTGCACCAGCGTTTCTGGGCCAAGCGGTTCGACAGCGGTCACGGTGCCGGTCAGGGTCAGCCCCGGATCTGCAATCTGACTGCCGACCAGCAAATCATGCGGGCGCACACCTGCCAGCAAGGTCGGCGCGCCTTCGGCAAGGGTCACGACACCGCCGGTTTGCGTGGCGGGGACGATATTCATCGAAGGCGTACCGATAAACTGGGCGGTAAAGACGTCAACGGGGTTATCGTAAACCTCCATCGGGGGGGCGGCCTGCAGGATGTGACCGTCTTTCATCACGACGATCCGGTCGGCCATCGTCATCGCCTCGACTTGATCGTGGGTGACATAGGCAATGGTGGTGCCAAGGCGTCGGTGTAGGTCCTTAATCTCGATCCGCATCTGGGCGCGCAGTTGGGCGTCAAGGTTGGACAGCGGCTCGTCGAACAGGAACCCTGCCGGATCACGCACCATCGCCCGCCCAATCGCGACGCGCTGCCGCTGGCCGCCAGACAAATCCGAAGGGCGGCGATCCAGCAACGGCGTCAGGCCCAGTAGCGCGCCCGCCTCTTCAACCTTTTTAGCCTTTTCGTCCTTGGACAACTTAGAAGTATAAAGCCCGAAGGCGATGTTTTGGCGCACGGTCATATGGGGGTAGATCGCGTAGTTCTGGAACACCATCGCCAGATTACGCTCTTTGGGGTCAACCTCGTTCACGACGCGGTCGCCAATCCTGATCTCGCCGCCCGACACTTCCTCTAGCCCCGCAATCATCCGCAGCGTGGTGGATTTGCCGCAGCCAGAAGGACCAACGAAGACAACGAATTCGCCATCGGGGATCACCAGATTGATGCCGTGGATCACTTTGGTTTTGCCGTAGGCCTTGACCAGACCGCGCAGTTCAAATTTGGCCATTAGCGGGTCTCCATCAAAGCAGTGAATGCGGTGTCGAGCGCTTGCTGTGCGGCGTGTTCTTGGGCGGTTTGCTCAAAGTTGTTTAGGGCTGTGCGGTAAGCGGCGATTGCCTCGCGCATTGGTGCGGCTGCGGGGCCGCCAAAGCGGTCGCGAACTTGTACGAAGTAGGCCGGGGAAACGGCCTCGGCAAAACCGGCAAGCTGCATCTGCGTGTCCCGGCCGACAACATCGCGAAAGGCAGTTCGGAATGGCTTATAGCCGCCCGCCGCCAGACTTTGCTGCGCAGCCACTACGGCCTTTGCGGTTTGAGCTGCAATTTCGTGGGCTTGGCGAAAGGAAATACCTTCCTGCCGCACCAGCGTATCCGCCAATTCGGTGATCGTGATGCAGGCCCGGTCAATGTTTTGCGCGACGCGGTCATCGTTGATCCGCAATGCTGGCACAAAGGCCGCAAGCAGACGCAGTACGCGGTTTCCCACTTCGAACGCGCTATAGCCTGCGGCCTGCGTCTCGCCTTCGCTGTCGTTCATGTCGGTAAAGGGAGTGTTGTGCATGATGTCTTTCATCATGCGGGCGCGCCCGACGGTCTGGGACGCAAGATGGCGCATATGCTCGATCGGGACCGGATTGCGTTTTTGCGGCATGATCGAGGAGATCTGCACGAAAGCATTCGGGACATAAATCTGACCAACCTCGAAGCTGGACCAGACCTGAAAATCCTGCACCAGCCGCCCCAGATGCAGAAACAGCAGCTCTACCGCGCTGTAGGATGCGGTGATGTAATCCACGGCGGCGATACAGCTGTATGAATTGCGCTGCGGGGCCGCGAACCCCAGCAGATCCGCCATCAGCTGCCGGTCGATGGGAAAGCCGGATGTGGTGATCGCTGCGGCACCCATAGAGGATAGATCAACGGCGCAACGCGCCTCTTGCAACCGTTCAATGTCGCGGATCAGCACTTCGATCGCGGCGGATAGGTAATGACCAAAGGTTGTCGGTTGTGCTGGCTGGCCGTGGGTATAAGCCACAATAAGTGTGCCGCTTTCTCGCTCTGCAGTGTCAATCAAGGCGGACAGCAAAGCACGCGCTTCGGCAAGCATGGCGTCCAGCCGTGACTTCAGCGACATTTTGAACAGGGTATGATCAATGTCATTGCGCGACCGCGCTGTATGTAGGCGCCCGCCCGTATCGGCCCCAACCCGTGCCTTTAGTTCCGCCTCTCGCAAAAAGAAGTAGTCTTCAACCTCGCCGGTATAGGTCAAGGCGTTCGGATCAATCTGGCGGTCAATCTCTACCAAGGCGGCCGCGATTTGCGCTGCGGCATCCGTAGGAAGGATGCCCGTATGGTGCAGCACCACCAGATGGGCGCGGTCGATCCGGCGAAAACCTTCGGCGTGATCATGGCGTGCATGATCAAACAGGGGGCCAAGTACCGTGTCTTTGTAGACGGGATCGGGAAAGGTGGTGGTATCAGTCATGGTCATCCTTTGAGGCCCGCAAGCATGACGCCGCGCACGATGTAGCGTTGCAGGACCAGAAACACGACCAGCGTTGGGATCGTCGCAATGGCGGCCCCGGTCATGATCATTTCCCACTGAATCGCCTGTTCGACAGCAAAGCTGGTTAGGCCGACAGGCAGCGTGTAAAGTTCTTTGGACGTGGTCGAAATCAGCGGCCAAAAGAACGCGGTCCAGTTGCCCAGAAAGGTAAAGATCGCCAGCGCCGACAGCGCTGGTGTCACCAGCGGCATCGCGATTTTCCACCAGATCGTGAATTCATTCAGGCCGTCCATGCGTGCGGCTTCGATGAAATCATCCGGCACAGTTTCAAAGAACTGCTTCATCAAAAAGGTACCGAAGGCCGTCATCATCCCCGGAAACATGATGCCCCAGTAGCTGTCGAGCCACCCAAAGTTGGCCGACATCAGATACCAAGGGATCACCAGCATTTCGGTGGGGATCATTAGGGTCGACAGGATCGCGATAAAGACGAACTGCCGCCCACGAAACCGGAACTTCGCCAGCGTGTAACCGACAAGGCTGTCAAAAAAGATATTGGACGCCGTCACGCAAATCGCAACAAAGGACGAGTTCAAGAACCAGCGCGGAAACTGCCCCTCTGTCAGGACCTCGATGTAGTTGGCCAGTGTCGGGCTTTGCGGGATCAGGCGCAAATCGTAAATCTGGCTCGAGGTTTTGAGCGAGGTCGAGAACATGAACAAGATCGGCGTGATCATCAGCAGGCCGCCAATGAACAATACCGTCCACATCACGATCCGCCCAGGCTTAATCCGCGACATCGGCAGCGGCGGCGATAGGGTTGTGTCTATTGCGGCCATCAGCGTGTCCTTAGGATCCAAAGTTGCAGCAAAGAAATGAACAGCAGGATCGTAAACAGCACGACCGTTTGCGCCGCAGCGGCGCCCATCTGGTACGAATTAAAGGCGGTCTGATAGATCATCAGCACCAGCGGTTTGGTGGTTCCAAGCGGGCCGCCCGGATCATTCGTGGTCATGTTGTAGACTTGGTCGAAAATGCGCAGGAACCCGATGGACGAGAACACGACAAGGAACACGGTCGTTGGTTTCAAAAGCGGCAGTGTAATCTTGCGCAGGATGGCGAAGTCACCAACGCCGTCAATCTTGGCTGCCTCGTAATAGGTTTGCGGGATCGACCGCAGACCCGCCATAAAGATGATGATCTGAAACCCCAGACCCGCCCAAATCGCCGTTACCATGATGGACGGCAGCGCCCAAGTGGTAGACCGCAGAAAATCAAGCTGCCCCATACCCACACTGCCCAGCACCGAATTGATCACGCCGGTTGGGGCCGGCTGATAAAACCAGCGCCAGACCCAACCCATCGCCGAGGCGGTGGTGATAAACGGCAGGAAATACAGCGCCCGCAGAAACGTATGCCCAAACCGGATCCGGTCGAGGAAGTAGGCGATCAAAAAGGACAATAGCAGACTGATCGGCGTGCCAATAATCAGATACGCAAAGGTGTTGCGAAACACCTTCCAGAACTCGGCCGAGGCAAACATGTCGCGGTAATTTTGCAGCCCGATATAGGCGGGCTTTGACATCAGGTTCCAATCAGTGAACGACAGCCGGAAGGCATCGATCGTCGGATAGAACCGGATGACACTATAGAAAAGGACGGGTAGGGCCAAAAAGGCCCAAACCCAGATTGCGCGCCGCGTGCGCATCGACAGGCGCGGCGCGGATTGCGGTGATGTCGTGTCCATCGCCATGTCAGCGTCGCTCCTCTCGCTGCCGCTTAACGCGCGCGGTCGATGATGGCTTGTTCGGCAGCAGCGGCTTCGGCCACGCTTTCCTCAACCGATTGCCCTTGCAGGAACACACGGTTCGCCATGTCCATCGCGACCTGACGTTGCGCCTGTTCTTCGACAAATGTCGTCGTGTGAGCGTATTCTAGGCCCTTAAGGAATGGCGCATAGATTGGATCAGCCAAGTTCGCCTCGGTCAGGGCAACCTCTGGGCGGGCGGGCAATTCGCCAACAACTTCAAGCCAAAGCTGCATCGCCTCTGGCGAGGACAGATACGCCAAGAACTTGGCGGCTGCTTCCAGCTCTTCGCCTTCCGACTTAGCCCCGATGCCGTTCGCAAAATAGGACGCGTAGTTTGACCGCAAACCGTCGGCATTCGCCGGCAGTTCTGCAACGGCCCATTCAAAATCAGTGATGTCGCGGAACGAGCCCAGACGGAAAGTGCCGTCGATTGTCATGGCCGCACGGCCCGCGCGGAACGCCGCCTGCCCTTCGTCCATAAAGCCAGTGTAGCCGACTTCGTGTTTTGTCGTCAGGTCCGTATACCACTGCGTCGCGGCGACACCCGCCGCATCGTTGTAGGTCACTGTGGAATAGTCGTCGCTATAAGGCGCGCCGCCGAACTGGCGAACCAGCACTTCACGCCACCACTGGTGATCCTGCCCGCCCATCTCGACCGTCAGGCCGACGGTGGTGTAGTTGCCACCACTGTCCTTCACCGCCATCTGGGACGCGTAATCAACCAGCTGGTCCAGCGTTTCTGGCGGGCCTTCGATACCGGCCTCTGCAAACAGCGCCTTGTTATAGAACAGCGCCAGCGAACGTACGGCAGTGGGCAGGCCATAGTAATCATCGCCCCGCTTCATGGCGGTCACGATCGGAAAGAAGTCAGCTTCGATCTGTTCTGCTGGGAACATATCCTTTGGCAAAGGCTGCAACACGCCGCCATTCACAAAACTATCGGTCCAGCCATAGAACATCTGCAGCACGTCAGGTCCGTTGCCCGCCATGTTCGCGGCGACAACGCGTGTCTGATAATCCGCGTAAGGAAAAGTGACCTGCTTGACGTTAATGTCGGGGTTGGCCTCTTCGAACTTCGCAATCAACTGGTCCACAGCCTCGACGCGGGTGTCGTAGATATACTGCCAATATTCGATATCCACTGCGCTGGCAGCTGTGGCCGAAGCCATGATTGTTCCGGCAAGCAGTGCTGTCTTGGTAAAGCGTTTCATGTCGTCCTCCGTTGGGTGGGTTGAACCCGGTGTGTTGGTGCAACGTGACGGCTCCGGCGAATCTGCTCCGCTCTTGTAACCGTTCCCCAAACGCTGCTGCGGGACTTCGGGTCAGGCTGGACCAAACGCATGCCGTGCGTCAATAAGATAATTTACTTGAGTTAATTAAGTGCCCGTGCGAGCCTTGTTTTGGGTCCTGCTACGGCATGTCCCTTGAAAACGTGGCCGCTAGGCGGTCATGCATTTGCGACGGAACGATGAAAAAACCCAAGGATACGGACATGACATTTCCAAAATCATCCGCCGCACTGGAATCTAAGCCGCCTCCCCGCCCATCGCGGACTGCAAAAGGTAAAAATCCTGGCCGCAGCCGCGAACATAACCGGCGCGTGGTGCTTGAACTTTTGCGGCGGGGTGGCGCGCTTGGCCGCAAGGAGCTTGCCGATCTGGCGCATATTTCGACCCAAGCTGTGACCAACATTATTGATGAGCTGATGGCCGAAAATCTGCTGATCGATATGGGCCGCAAGCGCACCGAACGTGGCCTGCCGCCGATTCAATATGCGATCAACCCCGAAGGCGCGATTACCATCGGGCTGGAAATTGCTGTCGGCGCGCTGACCGCCGTGGTGCTTGATCTTGGCGGCAATCTGCGCGCCAAGCAGCAGATTCCCCTACCCGATATGAAATCAGATATCGTGTTGGACGTGATCTGCGAAACAGTCACCCGCCTGCGCGCCACCTACCAAGCCCAGCTCATGGGGATCGGCGTCGTCATGCCCGGCCCGTTCGAGATTGAGGGCCTGTCTGGCGTCGGCCCCACCACCCTGCCCGACTGGTCCGGTGTCGACGTCGCCCGCCTGCTAAACCAGCGTTGCGGCGTTCCCGTCACCGTCGACAATGACGCCAATGCCGCCGCCGTCGGAGAGATGCTCTTTGGTCTTGGCCAGAACGTATCGCATTTCTGTCTGCTCTATTTCGGGGCCGGCGTCGGGATGGGCGGCATCGTCGCGGACCAGCCGCTACGCGGTGCCTTTGGCAACGCCGGAGAGATTGGCCATATCGTCGTGGCCCCCGGCGGCTTGCCCTGCCAATGCGGTCAAGCCGGATGTCTGGAACGCTATGTCTCGCTTCATGCGCTGACAGAATGGATGACCCGCGACGGTGTGGCGCCGGACACTGACGCATTGCATGACCTGCATGCAGCAGGCGATCCCGCGCTGATGGCATGGTTGGATCAGGCCGCGCCGCATCTGTCCCTTATGATTGGCCTGCTGGAAAACATCTTTGACCCGCAGACTGTAATTCTGGGCGGCAAAATGCCCCGCGCCATTCTGGACGATCTGATCGGCCGCCTAGCGATCCCCACCAGCGTCGCCAATCGCCGCAACCGCGCCCTGCCACGTGTGCAGCGTGGTCAGACCGGTCAGGAATCGGCGGCTATTGGTGCTGCCGCCCTGCCCTTTTTCAACGCCATCACCCCGCAACTTCACCAGACCGAGGATCAGTCCATACGCTGACCCCGAGCCAAGGATTGCCATGACTGCCCACGATCGCCTTGCCCGCCGCGAAGCCGCGCCAGCCTTAATGCGCCTGTCCCGCGCCCTGTCGCGACTGGATAGCGTCCTAACCGTGATGAACACAGGCGCGCACCCTGACGATGAACACAGCGGCCTGATGGCATGGCTGCGATTTGGCTGTGGCATGCGGGTGGTGATTGCCTGCTCGACCCGCGGTGAGGGCGGCCAAAATGCACTCGGTCCGGAACGTGGCGAACTGCTGGGCATGGTGCGTACCCGCGAAATGGAAGAAGCCGCGCGCGTTCTTGACTGTGACGTCGCATGGGTCGGCTTTGGACCCAACGATCCCGTACATGATTTCGGCTTTTCCAAAGACGGCGACGATACTTTTGCACGCTGGGGCGAGGCATTGGTGGTCGAGCGTATGGCCCGTGCCTATCGCAGCTATCGCCCAGATATCGTGCTGCCGACCTTCCTTGACGTGCCAGGCCAGCACGGCCACCACCGCGCCATGACGCGGGCGGCAGAACAGGCGATAGCCTTGGCCGCCGACCCCGCCGCCCTAACCGACCACCCGAACGGGCCTTGGACTGTCACGCATCACTACCTGCCGGCGTGGTCAGGCGGCGGTGCGACCTATGACGACGCGCTTCCCCCGCCGCCTGCCACACTGCAAGTCACCGCTGACCTGCAAGACCCCGTGACGGGCGCCGCATATCAGGAAATCGGGCAATGGTCCCGCGCCCGCCACGCGTCGCAGGGCATGGGGCACTGGTCTGACACGCCGCAGACTACATGGCAACTGCACCGTGTCGGCGGCGCGGCAGAAGATACAATCGCCCAGTCGCTTCCCCAGACGCTAGATGATCTGGCCGCGCTGGCGGGTCCGGCGGCAGACGCGATTCAAGTCGCCGCCAAGGCCATCGCACAGGCGCAGGACGCCTTTCCCAAAACCGCGCAAATTCGCGACGCGCTGGCCAAGGCAGACGCCGCGTTGGAAGCCGCGCAAGTGGTAGCCTTACCAGATTTTCAGGCGGCCCACGGCCATCGCCTGACCCGCAAACGCCGGGAACTCGATGCCGCGCTGGCCGAAGCGGCAGGCCTGTCCCTGATCGTCACCGTTGAACCTGCCGCCCTTATACCCGGCGGCACGTCAACGCTGCGCGTGGTTCAGACAACACCCATCACCGCCCTTGACGTCACGCTGTCCCCGCATCTGCCCGAAGGGGCCACCGGCCCTGCCACAAAACTGGAAAAAGGCACCGCCGCGCTGCAAATCAAGGTGGCAAAAGATGCGCCATTCACCGCCCCCTTTGGCGCCAATTTCGACCCTTTGGGGGGGAATGGATCCGGCTGGCTCAACATGTCTGCCACCATCGCTGGCCGGACAATTCAGACCCGCGTTGATACAGAAGAGCCTTTGACTGTCGGCCCCGCCCACCGCTTTGCCGTGCGGCCCTTTCAATTCATTCGGCAAATTGGCGATACCGCGCCTCTGATCGCGTCAATCGGCGCTGGCCCAATTCCCGACTTTCATTGCCCGGACGGTTGGGATGTGCAGTACGCGGGGAGCACTTTGATGATCACGCCGCCGGACGGTAAAGGCTCTGGCCTTGCGACCATACCGGCGCAGATTGACGGGCGTAGGGCGCAGTCCGTGACGCAGGCGCAGTTCCCCCACATCGGCACCGTATCGTACCCCGAAGGTGCGAGCCTGCAGGTCCTGACGCTGGACCTAGCTTTGCCGCAAACCGCACGGATCGCCTATATCGGCTCCGGCGATTCCGTCGGAAGCTGGTTGTTGCGACTTGGCCTTGATGTCACCATGCTAGATGACATCGCCCCGGACGAAGACTTTGCCGCCTATACAACCGTTCTGGTTGGCGTGGTCAGCTTCGGCAACCGGCCTGACCTTGTTGCTGCCACCCAAAGGCTGCACCAATTTGTGCATGCCGGCGGGCATCTGGTGACACTTTATCAACGCCCGGATCAGGGCTGGAACGCCGACACCACGCCGCCGCGCCCCTTGAAAATCGGCACCCCGTCGCTGCGCTGGCGCGTGACAGATCCTGCGGCGCAGGTCACGATCCTGACCCCCGATCACCCCCTGCTGACGGGGCCAAATCCCATCACGGCCGCCGACTTTGGCGGCTGGGACAAGGAACGCGGGCTCTATTTCGCAGCGGCTTGGGATGACGCTTACACCCCCCTGTTGTCTATGTCTGACGCATCAGAGGAGCCCCTAATCGGTGCGCTTGTATCCGGCCAGATCGGTGCGGGCCGTCATACGCACACCAGCCTTGTGCTACACCACCAGATGGACCGGTTGGTGCCTGGCGCATTCCGGCTGATGTGTAACCTCGTGCAGCCCGCCTAAACGCCAAGATGCTGGAAAGAGTTTCGGGAACCTATCCAGACGTGCTGCGGCCTTTGCGGGCATGGCACGCGCCACCTTGCTTTGGGGCCATTGCCCTCCGCTCGCATGCCGTCAGGCGACAAAAGAGGTCTAAATGAAGATACTGATTTTCCCCGACGCTGCCACCGCCAGTGCGGAAACTGCGCGCAGGATTTTGGCAACTCTGGCCGCCCAACCCTGTGCGGTACTAGGCCTAGCCACGGGCGGCACCATGAAGCCGGTATATGAGGCGCTGCGCACCGCGCTTGGTCAAAGCCCTGCTACATTCACCAGCTTTAACCTAGACGAATACGTCGGGCTGCCATCCACACACCCGCAAAGCTATGCCTATTAAATGAAAACTCAATTGTTCGACGCAGTTGCCCTGCCCAGTGCACAGGCACATTTACCCCGCGGTGACGCGCCGGACCCCGCAGAAGAGGCTACGCGCTATGAAGCCGCCATCGCTGCCGCTGGCGGGATCGACTTGCAGCTTCTTGGACTAGGGGCGAACGGACATATTGGGTTCAATGAACCGACGTCGTCTCTTGCGTCTCGTACGCGTATCAAGACGTTGACGCACAAGACGGTGACCGACAACGCCCGATATTTCGGCCCAGACGAAGTCGTTCCACGGCTGGCAATCACAATGGGCATCGGCACCATTTTGGACTCTCGTGCCATCCTTTTGCTTGCCACAGGAGCCGGCAAGAGGGACGCGGTGGCCCGCATGATCGAAGGGTCTATCTCTGCCGCCTGCCCGGCCACTGCGCTACAATTGCACGCCAATGTAACCGTCCTGATTGACGAAGCGGCAGCCGCGAACCTGAAGCTACGGGACTACTATGAGACCGTTCATCCAGGCGGAGCCGATGAAATATACACCTAAAACTGGCACCAAGGCCCGGAACCTTACCATTTGCCTGACCTCGATAAGGATGCGCATCGTCCACATTTTGACGCGAAGGCCATAGAATGGGTCCGCATTCAATGAATGGTAGCATTTCAGTTCTTAGCCCAATCAATGAAGGCCCTAAGACGTTCTAGCATGTGCCGCTTGGTGAGGTCGTTGATGGTGTCGCGATGCAATGACGGGACTCGCCCGTCAAACAGGCGCTTCTCTGCGATCTGGTGACTTGCGGCATAGCTATACGTATAAGTCAGCCCCAATCCATCTCGCGCAGTGCGACTTTCGCGCCGATCTCTCGTGTGACGCCGGTGCCCAGTTCTGGGTAGCGCGCGACCATCGCAGCGATCAATTCCTCTTATGTTGCGGCCCGGTCTAACTCCTCCTCAAAGGCCTCGAGGTAGGACTTTGTGAACGTATTCGCAGCGACGCCCATCGGCGCATCGACGCTCATGTGACCGGGCACAACAACGTCCGGCGCACGTGCGATAAGTGCGTCAAGGTTCGCGACCCAAGCCGCCCGCAGTTCTTTAGTCTCTGTGTCAGCCGTCCACACATGAGTGCCCGAGAAAAATCAGCGCGCCGCCAATGACCGCCTGAAGGTCAGGGACCCAAAGGTAACGGCGATTGATCATGTCCTCGGCTACGACGATCTTGATTGTGCGTCCGTCGACCGTCAACGACGGGCCATCAAACGCGGTTGGGATCACCACCTCGTCCACAGACTTCGGCCCATTGTCGCCCAGTTGCGGGCTCCATGTTTCGATCTTTTTCGCGACATTGCCGTTGATTGCCGCAATTGTGTCAGACGCCGCGATGACGCGCGCATGCGGCAAAGCGGCGACGACGTCCGGCGATGTCACGTCTTTTCCGCCCGCGTAGCGGGCCTCTTGGATCGCCTTAAGCACCTCAATTTCGCGCTCTGGTGTGTCTTGTGCCACGGCGGTCAGGGCAAGGGTGGCCACACTGGAATCCAGGATGGCACCCTTCGCTGCTGTTGTGGAAACAGGATCGTTCACCCAAGCGGCTACACGGCTTAGCATCACCAAGGCAGTTGTTAGCCAGCAAGTCACCAATCTAGAACAAGAGGTGAAGGCAACGCTTTTGATCCGCTCCACCCGGAGCGTGACCCCGACCGAAGCGGGCCGAGAATTTTACCTGCGCTGTCGTCACATCATCAAAGAGGCCGAAGACGCATTCAATTTGCTGTCACAATCCACAGAGAACCCAACGGGCACTTTGCGCATGGCCGCGCCTTTGGATTACGGCGCGACAATTCTAACGCCAGTTGTGACCGCGTTTCGACGTGCCTACCCAAGTTGCCGCCTCGCGTTGAAACTCGGCGATCATATCAACGATGTGTTCACGGAAGACCTGGATTTGGCGATCCGCGTTGGGTGGCTAAGTGACTCCAGCTTGCAGGCCCGAAAGATCGGCAATTTTCAACAACTCGTCGTGGTAAGCACGGCATATGTCGACAGCCTCGGGCTGCTCAATCGTCCTGACGATGTATTGGAAAAAGCCGAATTTTTCGCCAACCTCGCTCTGACTGATCCCATTACTTGGACCTTTACCCGCGCCAGTAACGAAACCGAAAAGGTAAGGTTTGAAAGCGGCCTAATGCTCGATACCTCGGCCGCATTAATCAAGGCCCTCAAAGCTGATGCAGGGCTTTCCGTTTTGCCAGATTATTCCGTTTACGATGCGCTAAAATCAGGTGAGTTTAGAGTCGTATTGCTTGATTGGACGTTGCGGGCAGGCGGTATCTATGTGGTCTATCCGCCAGCGAGGTTACGCCCCGCAAAAGTTAGAAAATTTGTTGAAATGCTCGTCGAAACCGAAAAGCGGCGTAGGATTTGATGATTTATAAAAGCTGGGGCACCCTTTGCGCTAGGGCTGAAGCTGGGCAGACAAGCATGCATACGCCCCTGCTTTACTGCCGCAGTTGAATCAACGACGCGTTAAAACGGTATTTTAGATTAGCTTCGCAGCTGTCCATCAAACCCAAGTTTCGCATTGCTACGACACTTGTTGATGACACTTCCAAAGGCCTGGAATGCGACGTCCTTTTTAAAATCACCCAACGCTGTTTCCGTATGCATCAGCAGCTATGCCGCCGTCCGGGACGGGTCGTTTGCTGCAAACTAAACCCTAGCGGTATTCGGAATCTTGTTTGATCCAGATCAGCGCACCTTAGATTTGGGGCGTCTAAGCAAAAGGTGCCTTAAGGCCCTGCGCTGTTGCAGCGATTACATAGGAGGTATCCATGTCGACACCATCCGCGCCTACCCCTCGCAAGTTCCATTTCCCCTCGGCCTTTACGATCCTGCTGTCGCTGATTGTTATTGTGGCAGCCCTGACGTGGATCATCCCTGCGGGCCAATACGACCGTGTCGCATCAGAGGTCCTTGGCAAAGACGTGCCCATGGCTGGCACCTACGCACCGATGGACGCCAATCCGCAAGGCTTTTTCGATGTCATTCTGGCCCCCATTGCCGGGTTTTATGATCCAGCAAGCTATACAGCCAATGCCATTGATGTGGCTCTGTTCGTTCTGATGATCGGCGGATTCCTTGGTGTCGTCACGGCGACCGGTGCGATTGATGCTGGCATCAAACGCGCCATGGCCCGCCTTAAGGGCCGTGAAAAGTGGATGATCCCGATCTTAATGGGACTCTTCGCTCTTGGTGGCACGACCGAAGGCATGGCCGAGGAGACATTGGTTTTTTACGTTCTGCTAACGCCAGTGATGATCGCCGCAGGCTATGACGCGTTGACGGCCGTCGCGGTGATCATGTTGGGCGCTGGTATTGGCGTGCTGGGGTCTACGGTGAACGCCTTTTCCACCGTGATTGCATCGGACGCAGCCGGCGTGCCCTTTACCGATGGCCTTGTGCTGCGTCTCGTGCTGCTGGCCGTCACCTTTGCGGCAACAGTCGCCTACGTCATGCGCTATGCGGCACGCGTCAAAGCGGACCCATCGCAGTCGCTGGTTCGCGATTTGCACGCCGGGCACGTCGCGCATTTTATGGGCAAAGATACCACCGATACGCTGTTTACCGGCCTGCACAAAATTGTCCTCATTTTAGCAGGCCTTACCTTTGGCGTCATGATCTGGGGTGTATCCCTTGGCGGCTGGTGGATGGCTGAAATGAGCGGCCTATTCCTGTTCGCCGGCATCGGCATTGGCATTGTCGGACGGCTGGGCGAAAAAGGGCTGGTTGACGCTTTTGTTGGCGGCGCACGCGACCTGCTGGGTGTGGCGCTGATTATCGGACTGGCCCGCGGCATTGTCGTCGTCATGGACGCCGGGCACATCACCGACACGATCCTGCACTGGGCCGAAGGCACCGTGGCTGGCCTGAACCGCGTTCTGTTCATCAACGTCATGTACTGGATCGAGGTGGCGCTGTCGTTCTTCGTCCCCTCCACCTCTGGCCTTGCCGTGCTGTCGATGCCGATCTTGGCCCCGGTCGCAGACTTTGCTGACGTATCGCGGTCACTGGTCGTCACAGCCTTCCAGTCCGCAGAGGGCGTCGTGAACCTCGTTACGCCAACCTCTGCCGTTGTCATGGGCGGCCTCGCCATCGCCAAAGTCCCCTACGAGCGTTGGCTGCGCTTTGTCTGGCCCGTGCTTCTGGGCCTGACCATCATCGTCATGGCCACGCTGAGTATCGGCGTGCTTTTGCAAGGAACCCCCACATGAAATATGGCGTCCATTCAGAGGCGGGCACCCTGCGCCGCGTCCTTGTTCACACCCCCGGCACCGAAATGGCACGCCTGACGCCCGCCAATTGCGCAGAGCTGCTGTTCGACGATGTGCTGTGGGTCAAACAAGCCCGGATCGAGCATATGACTTTCGTCGATGCGATGCGCAATCGCGGGGTAGAGGTCGTCTTTTTGCGCCAGCTTCTAACCGAAACACTGGCCGATCCAGAGGCGCGGCGCTGGCTGCTGTCGGCCCGCGTGACCGATAACACCGTGGGCGTCGGTCTGGCCGATGACCTGATGGCACATCTGATGGAGGTCGATGCCAATACTCTGTCCACAATCCTGATCGGTGGTCTGTCCCGCGCTGAATTGCCCATCGCGGACAGGGGCGTGCTGGCACCAATGCTTGATCCAGCTGATTTCGTGTTACCCCCCCTGCCCAACCATATTTTTACCCGCGATACGACGGCTTGGGTTTACGGCGGCGTTGTGTTGAACCCGATGCACTGGCCAGCCCGCCGGTTAGAGACGCTGAACCTTGCTGCGATCTATCGCTTTCATCCCGACTTTAAGGACGCAGGCTTTCCGGTCTGGTGGGGCGACGCCATGACCGACCACGGCCCGGCCACGTCAGAAGGCGGCGACATCATGCCCATCGGTCATGGCACGGTCCTGATCGGTATGGGCGAACGGACAACCCCGCAGGCGGTCAGCCAGATTGCGAAGGGTCTGTTCGCTGGCGGCGGCGCGACCCGCGTTATTGCGTGCCAGTTTCCCCGCGCGCGCGGGTCCATGCATCTGGACACGGTGTTCACCTTTTGCGACCGCGATCTGGTGACGGTCTTTGCCGAAGTCACCGACGCGATCCGCTGCACGACCCTGCGACCCGGCGACGACGGCGGCATCATCGCCGAAGTCGAAACAAAGCCGTTTCTGGACGTCGTGGCAAAAGCCATTGGGGTCAAGGCGCTGCGCAGCATTCCCACGGGCGGGGACGCATACGAATCCGCGCGCGAGCAATGGGACGACGCCAACAACCTGCTCTGCCTCTCTCCCGGTGTGGTGGTCGGGTACGAACGGAACGTCCATTCCAACACCCTACTGCGCAAAGCCGGAGTCGAAGTCATCACAATCCCCGGGTCAGAACTCGGACGTGGACGGGGCGGCTCTCATTGCATGACCTGCCCGCTGATCCGCGACGAAATTTAAGGAATATTCCATGCCACAGAACTTGCACGGCCGCAGCTTTCTTAAGCTGCTGGACTTCACCCCCAGCGAAATTCGCCACCTTTTGCAGCTGGCCAGCAGCCTGAAGATGGCCAAGGCAGGCGGCTATGAACGCCCCATGCTAGAGCGTAAAAACATCGCGCTGATCTTTGAAAAAGACAGCACCCGGACCCGCAGCGGGTTCGAAGTTGCGGCCTACGATCAGGGCGCACATGTCACCTATCTTGGACCATCCGGCAGCCATATCGGCCACAAGGAAACCATGAAGGACACGGCCCGCGTGCTGGGCCGTTTCTATGACGGAATCGAATATCGCGGCTTTGGTCAAAAGGACGCCGAGGTGCTGGCCGAATTTTCCGGCGTGCCGGTCTTTAACGGGCTGACGGACGATTTCCACCCAACGCAAACGCTCGCCGACCTGATGACAATGCAGGAATTCACCCGCAAACACCTGTCCGATATCGCCGTTTGCTTCATGGGCGACGCGGGCAACAACACCGGTGCATCGCTCATGATCGGTTGCGCGTTGATCGGTATGGACGTCCGCCTGTGCGGCCCGCACAGCTGCTGGCCTGACGAAGCATTGGTCACACAGTGCCGCAAAATCGCGGAAACAACGGGCGCACGGATCACCCTGACCGAAAAGCACGCCGAAGGGCTGAAGGGCGCTGACTTTGTCTATACCGACGTCTGGGTATCGATGGGAGAGCCGGATTCAGTCTGGACCGACCGCATCGCCTTGTTGTCGCCCTATCAGGTTAACGCAAAGGTCATGGCGCTGACCGGCAACGCCTATGCCAAATTCATGCACTGCCTGCCCGCGTTCCATAACCGAGAGACCGAAGTCGGAGAGGCGACGTTCAAAACCTTCGGTATCGACTGCATGGAGGTGACCGAAGAGGTGTTTGAATCGGCAGCCTCTATCGTCTTTGATCAGGCCGAAAACCGGATGCATACGATCAAGGCGGTTCTTGTCGCCACGATGGGTAACTAGGAATGCGCATCGTCGTAGCCCTTGGCGGCAACGCGTTGCTTCAACGCGGCCAGCCTATGACGGCTGAAGCGCAGGTCAAAAACGTGCGCGTTGCCGCTGCCGCACTGGCGGAACTTGCCCGCGATCACCAGATCGTCGTAGCCCACGGTAACGGACCGCAGGTTGGCCTGTTGGCGCTTCAGGGTGCAGCCTATGCCCCTGACGCGCCTTGGCCGCTGGATGTGCTTGGGGCCGAAACAGAAGGCATGATCGGCTACCTGATCGAACAGGAGTTGATGAATGCCCTGCCAGCGGGCGCGCAATGTGCAACATTGTTAACCCGGGTCGAAGTGGCTGCGGACGACCCCGCATTTCAGGCGCCAACCAAACCGATCGGACCCGTCTATGCAAAGACCGAAGCTGATGACGTTGTAAAAGCACACGGCTGGGCGATGATAGAGGAGGCTTCGGGACACTTGCGACGCGTCGTGCCGTCCCCTCTTCCGCTTCGGATCCTGAGTGTGGACGCCATCAAGCTATTGATGGGCGACGGCCAGACTGTAATCTGCGCGGGCGGCGGCGGCATTCCAGTGGTCCGGGGTACTGATGGAATGATGAAGGGCGTGGAAGCTGTCATCGACAAGGACAGAACGGCGGCCCTTCTTGCGCAGGAACTTCAGGCCGATGCGCTGCTTCTGCTGACCGATGTCGCCGCAGTCTTTCGGGATTTTGGCAGCGCGAACCAAAGCGCCATCGGGAACACGACGCCTTTAGAGCTTGGCTCTCTTGATCTTGCGGCTGGTTCAATGGGGCCAAAAGTCAGCTCTGCATGTGACTTTGTCAAAGATAGCGGGTTGCGTGCTGGCATCGGTCAATTGTCCGACGCACTGGCCATCTTAGAAGGACGCAAAGGCACCCTCATTTTGCCAGACCCGGCCACTATTTAAATTGGTGCGACTAATTCGACGCCAGATATCACCACGTCCGCAGGACAGACAAAACGAAGCAAAGCAGGCGTCGGGGATGCGAGGGACATCTTGGTTTTGGTGTTCCTGACCACCCTCATGGTCACACTTGGGGTTGCCGCTATATTTTCCCTAGCTGGCAGATCAGCCACCCAAGATCTCCCCGCGTTTTGCCGACCTGCGCATGAGGTCGCTTTCCATCCTACCTATTAATTCCATTCACATATATCGATCGCTGACTTTCTTTGATGAAAGTCCATGCAATAAAGCGACTCGTTTTTTGCCCCTGCGCCATTTCGACCACTTTGTATTCTTTGACTTTTGCTTTCCCTAATATGCGATAGAGCGTCTGGAGGTTATCTTTTTTCGATACCAGAGAACTAAACCAAAGACACTGGTCGGCAAATGCGACGCTCTGCTCGATCATGCTCGCGATAAACTTTATCTCGCCCCCCGGGCACCAAAGTTCTGCGTTCTGACCGCCAAAGTTAAGCTTGCTTGTATCGTCCTTACCAAGGTTACGCCACTTACGTTCGGTGCCCTTACGCGCTTGTTCGATGGAGGAGTGAAAAGGCGGGTTACACAAAGTGACGTGAAACGCATCACCAGGTTCGATGACGCCTTTGAAGATATTCTTAGGTATTTTTTGTTGTCTAAGCGTGATTTTTAACTTGTTAGCCTCGCAAATATGCCGTGCCGATTTAATAGCAACAGGATCGATATCAACGCCGGTAAAGTGCCAGCCGTATTCGCTCTGCCCAATAAGAGGGTATACTAAGTTAGCGCCAGTGCCGATATCAAGGGCTTTGATATCGCGGCCGCGGGGGATTTCTTGATTATTGCTAGAGGCAAGCAAATCCGCCAGATAATGAATGTAATCAGCCCGGCCGGGGATCGGAGGGCAGAGGTAATTATCAGGGATATCCCAATAATCAATACCGTAATAGGTCTTTAGCAACGCCCGATTAAGTGTACGAACCGCCCTGTCGTCTTGAAAGTTAATTGTTGTGCGACCGGCGGGATTGAGGGTCGTAAAGGCCTCTAGCTCGGGTAACTGCGCCACCAAACGTACAAAATCGTAACCATCTTTGTGTTGATTACGCGGGTGCAGCTTCGTTTCGGTGGCCATGGATAAGCTTTCGTTTGGGTTGGCGGAGGTGATGCGCGCCCTCCCGTCGTGAATGACCGCTATGCCCTTGGTTCGATTGAACTGCAAATCACGGCCTTAGAAACGCGATCTTACCCCGCGCGGCGTGATCCTTGCCTATCACATGTGCCTGCCCCGCCCCATAGGTCGCGCGGCGGCCCGCAGCCTGCCGCAAATATGGCAATTTGCCAGTTGTATCAGCACAGATCAGGTTTTCCGCATTCCGCAGAGGCGCTGACCTAACGTCACGCGCAATTTGTCACAAAAACTATGCTGATTTTTAATCAGTTGAAAAAAATGTGAGCCCGCAGGAGCAACTATTCATGAAAAAATCGTTTAAAATCGGCCTCTTTTTTGGTGGATTCGGCCCCGATGTCATTGATGGTACGGCTAATAGTGACGTGATCTTTGGTGGATTCGGCAATGACCGCATTAATTCCGGCGCGGGGCACGATCGGGTTTTCGGCGGCTTTGGCGACGATACGATTTTGGGGGCTGCGGGTAGCGATACCATATTTGGCGGCGCGGGAACGGATACGGCGATCTATGAGGGCGGCGTCGACGATTACGCGATCTCGGTCAAACCTGTACGCGGATCTGGCCCGACGCAAGTTCAGGTCAGCGACGCGTCCGGCGATACGGACACGCTGCGCAGCATAGAGCAGCTTTATTTTGCCGCCGATGATTACACCGCCGATCTAACAGGGCAGAACAACGCAGTCCTGGCGCGTGACGATGTGGCAGCGGCGGCGGCAGATATGGCCACCGTGCTGGCAGGCCTTAGCGACAATGACTTCGACTTTGACGGTGACACTTTACAGATCACCGCGATCGACACCTCTGCCTTGACGGGCACAGCAACGCTGAACCCTGACGGCACGATTTCCTATGACGCCGCCGGCGCGTTCGATGATCTGGCCGAAGGAGAGGTCGCAACAACGACGCTTAGCTATACCGTCACGGACGGGCGCGGCAGCGTCGATACGGCAACGGTGACGATTACCGTGACGGGCGTCAACGATGCGCCCACGCTGGATCTGTCTGACGTGATGGTCTTTGAAAACAGCACCACTGTGCTGACTGCGGTTGGCGCGGATGTGGACGGCGATGCGCTGACTTACAGCATTTCCGGCGCGGACGCGGCCCTGTTTGTCATTGACCCGGCGACGGGCGCTCTTGCCTTCGCAGAGGAACCAGATTTTGAGGCTCCGTCAGACCTAGACGGCGACAACGTCTATCAGATCGCCGTCACGGCGACCGACACTGGCGGGCTGTCCGCCACATCCGACATTGCGGTGACTGTTGCCGACGTGGACGACGCCCCGCAAAACAGCGTCTTCGTCAGCGAAATTCACTATGACAACGCCGGTGCCGATACTGGCGAGTTCATCGAGGTTGCGGGCACTGCGGGTGCCGACCTAACGGGCTGGTCCTTGGTTCTGTATAACGGCAACGGCGGCGCAAGTTACGATACGATCAGCCTAGACGGCGCGCTGTCGGGCACATCTGGCCAAGGGTATTTGTCCGTCAATGCGACGGGTATCCAAAACGGTGCCCCTGACGGGATCGCCTTGGTTGCCCCCGACGGCACCGTCATTGAGTTTCTATCCTATGAAGGCACCATGACCGCGACCAATGGGCCTGCAGCGGGCCTGACCTCTATTGATATCGGTGTAACCGAAAACGGCAGCGACGAGGCCGGATTATCCTTGCAGCGGCTGGAAGACGGCACTTGGACCGGCCCAATCACCGCCACCCGCGATGCGGCGAACGAGGCAGAGATTGACACACCCCCGCCGCTGCCAGACGGGACAACGCTGATTTCGACCATTCAAGGCAGTGGTAGCGCCAGCGCCTATGTGGGGCAAACCGTCAGCGTCACGGCAGTGGTCACCATGGTCGCAGAGAACGGCTTTTACATGCAAGAAGAGGACAGCGACGCTGACGGCAATGCGGCAACATCCGAAGGGATTTTCGTCTTTACCGGCGACACACCGAACGTCACCGTTTCCTACGGCGTGACCGTCGTGGGCGAGGTGGCGGAATACTTTAACGCGACCCAGATCAACGCACAGACCTTTGAAATCATCGGCCCGCTGGTCGATTTGCCAACGGCGGCGGGGCTATCGCTGCCCTTCGCCACGGATGACGCGCTCGAATCCGTCGAAGGCATGCGGGTGTCCTTGGATATCGGCACGGACGACGCCCCCTTGCAGGTCATTGAGACATTCGAGCTTGGCCGCTACGGCGAAATCGTCGTGTCCGAAGGGGCCCAGTATCAGCCGACGCAGCTTTATGATGCCCAAACGCAGGCGGCCGACGTTGACGCCTTGCAAGAGGCGAATGCCGCGAACCGCCTGACCATTGACGACGGCGTTGCCGCGCAAAACCCGACAGAGTTCGCCTATATCCCCAACACGACTGATGGCGACAACGGCAACGGCTATCTGGATATTGGTGATGACCTTAGCGCGGGCGGCACCCTGCGTATCGGGGCCGAAATCACCGCGCCGATCACCGGCGTGATGAGCTACAACTTTGGTGAATACAAACTGATCGCCGACGGTCCGCTACAGATTGACGAGGCCACCAATACAGATGCCCGCGAAGCGGCCCCCGCCGATGTTGGCGGCACGTTGCAAGTCGCCAGCGTCAACACGCTGAACTACTTTACCACGCTCGGCCAGGACGATTCCAATGCACGCGGGGCCGACACAGCAGAGGATTTTGCCCGTCAAACGGACAAGCTGGTCACTGCAATCACCGCGCTGGACGCCGACATCATCGGCCTGCAAGAGCTAGAGAACAACGGTTTCAGCGACGGGTCTGCCATCGCAACCTTGGTCGATGCACTGAACACCCGCGCCGGCGCAGACATCTACGCCTTTGTCGATCCGACCGGCACCGGCGGCGAAATTGGTACCGACGCCATCACGACCGGTCTGATCTACCGCGTCGATGCGGTCAGCGTCGTAAACGCCGGCATCCTTGACTACACGCCAGAGGGCGAGTCCCAACTGAACCGCCCCACCGTCGCGGCGCTGTTCGAGGATGCGAACGGAGAGCAGATCACCATCGCCGTCAATCACTTTAAATCCAAAGGTGGTTCTGGCACTGGCGACGACGCCGACCTGGGCGACGGTCAGGGGGCCTATAACGCCACCCGCACCGAAGCAGCGATCCAGCTGACAGAGTGGCTTGCGTCCGATCCATTCGGGTCTGGCGATAGCGACTACCTGATCATCGGCGATCTGAACGCTTACGGCCAAGAGGACCCGGTGCAGGCGATCGAGGATGCGGGCTATACCAGTATGCTATCCAGCCTGATCGGCGAAGACGCCTTTAGCTATACCTTCGACGGGCAGCGCGGTGCGCTGGATCAGGCGCTGGCCAGCAGTTCGCTGACCGGTCAAGTGACCGGCATTACCGAATGGCACATCAACTCGCTTGAACCTAACATTCTTGGCTATTCGTCAGAATTCACCGATCCAGCATGGTTCAACGCCGATGATCCCTATTCCGCATCGGACCACGATCCGCTGCTGATTGGCTTGGACCTTGGCAATTACTTGAATTTAGAAGTCGCCTGACCCGAGACCAGATTTTGAAAGGCCCCTACCATTGCGGCAGGGGCCTTTTGCGTTTGTACGGGGACGACGGTTTTCGCCAACAAAGTCGCTGCCTATTCAGTTTCTTGGCATGTCTTTCGCTGTCCCATTGCGGCGGGTTGAAAATGCCTTCCCCGCCGCTTTTGCGGAAATCCTATAAACTAGGCAGACGCTTATTCTGCGGGCATATGCTGCTGCATTTTGGCGTCTTGGCAGGCTTGAAACTTGACGCAGATCGCGTGCCAGGCTGACGCTTGGATCGGTAGAACCCGAAAGGCCATTTCAATGTCAGCTCGCCCCTTTGCCATGCGCAAGGCTGTAAAGATCGGACAAATTGCGAATAGGGCGAGCGGTCTATGATGCCGAAATGGGCCCGTGCCTATGTGCGCTACGTCGAGGCGTTAAACTACCGCGTCGGCCGCTTTGCCATGTACCTACTGTTCGCCATGATGGGCGTCCTTTTGTGGTCGTCCGTGACCAAGATGATCAATGTGCCGGCCCTTTGGACGTTAGAAATGGCGCAATTCATCCTTGTGGCATACTATTTGTTAGGCGCGCCCTACACCTTTCAACTTGATACCAACGTCAGAATGGATCTGCTTTATGCGCGGCAAAGTCCGCGGAAAAAGGCGATTTGGGATGCGATTACTGTCTTCGTCCTGATCTTCTATTTGAGCGTGATGCTTTACGGCGCGCTTGGCAGCACTGTCTATTCCTTCGAGACGTCAGAGCGCGCACCGACCGCTTGGCGCCCTTACATGTGGCCCATCAAGACCATCATCTGCGCCAGCTTTGTCCTGATGATCCTGCAAGCCATCGCCCATCTGATCCGCGACGTCGCCGTCTGGCGCGGAAAGGTGCTGTGATGTCATACGAAATGATCGCAGCCCTGATGTTTTCAACCATGCTGCTGATGATGCTGACCGGGCAGCGGGTGTTCGGCGCCATCGGTTTTGTCGCCGTCGTCGCGGCGATCCTGCTGTGGGGTCCGGGCGGGTCTGACATGGGCTTTTCGTCCATCATAAAGCTGATGAAATGGAACGCGCTGCTTACGCTGCCGATGTTCATCTTCATGGGCTACGTCATGTCCGAAAGCCGCCTGGCCGAGGATCTGTACAAGATGTTCTACGTCTGGTTCGGCCCCCTGCCCGGCGGCTTAGCCATCGGGACGATCATGCTGATGGTGATGATTTCAGCGATGAATGGCCTGTCCGTGGCCGGGATGGCCATCGGTGCCACCATCGCCCTGCCGGAACTGCTGAAACGGAACTACGACAAGCTGATGATTTCCGGCGTCATCCAAGGTGGATCGAGCCTTGGCATCCTGATCCCGCCATCGGTCGTGCTGGTGCTATTCGCACAAATCGCCCGCCAACCGGTCAGCCAGTTGTGGTTGGCGGGGTTGATGCCGGGCCTGCTGATGGCCACGCTTTTCGTCATCTACATCGTCGTACTGTAGATTTCCACGCGGAAGTGAGCCGGGTTTTCCATCGAGAAGTGAGCCACCTTTAAGTTATGTTTCGGGTGTCAGGCTTTGGTCAATGCATGATTGTCCTCCCTCTTTTTCTGCGCCGCTACGGCTGCACTGGCTTTGAAGCGGAAGCTGTCGTTTCCGGTCTCCAAGATGTGGCAACGGTGGGTTAGGCGGTCGAGGAGTGCGGTCGTCATCTTAGGATCGCCAAAGACGGTGGCCCATTCGCTGAAGCTCAGGTTCGTGGTGATGACGACGCTGGTGCGCTCGTAGAGTTTGCTGAGCAGATGGAAGAGCAGCGCGCCGCCT
>NZ_FOTF01000065.1 GCF_900114485.1 Loktanella salsilacus
CACAGAGGCCTGATACATGACAGCACCCGATCACACGCTCGCACCGTTCAAAAATCACTTGCACCAACGGGGGCATCCATACATGCGCAAATCAGTACTTCATGGTCTGCCACTAAAAGGCGGCAGACACCGTGTAACTTCCGAGACGATCAGTCCTGATGTTCAGGCAAAGCCTTGAGCTGATCTTTGGTCATCGACGTTGTGGCGTGCACCTTGCCGTCTTCGTCGCGCATGAAGTTCAGCTCGGACGCCGAAAGCGCAACGCGCTTGGCACCGATACCCAAAAATCCACCTACGTCGACGATCACGTTCGTCGCCGGGCCTACGCCGTGCGTATGAGCCACTTCACCGATGTGACTGTCGTCCGGTCCGTAAATGTTGGCACCGTCGAGATTCGCGGCGGAAATCTCGTCTGGGCGCAATGGTACGTGCTTAGAATGGTCCATCTTAATTTCTCCTGAATGTTTCAGTAGCGTGAACATTGAACACGGCAGGCCACATCGCAGTTCCGGACCCATTGATCGTTTAAGACGCAATCTGTGGATTACTGATAATGGTTTAGGGTCTCTCGCGAAGTGCATCGTGGAGCGTTGGCGCGGGAATCTGGCTGGGCGGGCCAAACGAAACGGCCGCGAAGGCCATTGTAGGGAACCGTCCGTATACAAGTAACGTTTGCATGTGGGTGCCTTCTGATTTCAGCGGGTTTATAACGATATGCAGGAGACGTCGCACATGGCCATGGTTGACGAAATGAAGCGACCGATACCAATTATGCTCGGCATCGTGGCCATTGTCGGATGGATTTATGCTTTTGTCCTGATGGGCGAACGGACGGACTTGCGCACGAATTTAGCCGACCAGACCCAAGCCGTGGGCACCGTGGAGGACCTGCAAGGTCAAGTTGCTGCACTCAGCTCAGAAACAGACGCCCTCACGGCGCAGCGTGATGAGATCAATGCTGAGATCACCACACAGCAATCAAGCATGAGCAATTTAGAGAGCGAGGTTGCGGCGGCGCAAAGCAGCCTCGATCAGATCACGTCCGAGCAATCGGCCATTGAAGATCAGCTCACTCCAATGCGTGAAGAGATCGCAGGCTTCGAAACGGCGCGCGCTGAAGCAGAAAATAATTTGACCGCCGCCACGCAGGAGCTCGCTGACGTCGGAAACCGTTTGAAGGAGGCCAGGGATTCTCAAGCGCAGCTGCAAGAGCAGCTCTCTGTTTTGACAGACGACACGTCGCGTCTGGCGCAGGAAGCCTCTGACGCGGAAGCGCGCGTGCAACAGGCGCGTGAAGCTGAAGCCGCCTCTCAGACGGCCGTTGCCACGGCGACCGAGCAGCTGGAGGCTCTTACAGCTGAGCGTGACACCGTGTCGAAAGCGCTGGAGGATATGACGCAGCGCCGCGATCAACTGATGGCTGACACCATGGCAGCCGAAGAGCAGCAGCAGTCGGTGCAAGCCATTATCACCCAACTGTCCGATAATTTGGCTACGCGTAGCCAACTCCTCGCTGACATTGAGCAACGTATCACGGACCTCCAAGATCAAAACGCGCAGGATAATCAGGATACGCAAGTTCAAAATACACAGGAACATGAGCCGTCGGATCAAGACGTAGAGGTTCAGTCTAACGGACAGGCGACCACGACGCTTGCGCCTGGATCCTATTCCAGCGGCGCTATTTCAATGATCCTCGCAGAGGATGGCCGGTTTACCCTGTCGCATGCCGAGCGCGACGAAGAGGTGGCCGGTCGTTATGTGGCAAGCGAAGGGCAATTAACGCTCATCGATGCCAAAGGTGATGTCGGCACGACGATTTTCCCCATGACATGTGGTGTTCAGCATGCGGAGGCTGGTTTTGCACTTGCGCAAGTTGGTGAGCAGGTTTGCCCGCTGGCGGGCCTCACGTGGCAAACCCAGTAAGCGGAGCTTTTCGTTCAAGGTGGCGATGCCGGCGCGGAAACCTTTGCACGCGCGATGACGGTTACTGAAACTGCCAAGCTGATTGTCTCGATCTGCGGGCCTGTCTGGCAGGCATCCTCGACCGCATCCATGATCACAAGATCAACAGGCTCGGTGAATTGCTGCCGTGGAGTTGAACGCCGATGGATTTGCAAAATAGTCAGGCTGCATTACGGCAGTTTCAATCGAACGGTTAACTCAGGTCGCGTTCCATCTCTTTCGTAATCCCGACAGCCAGAAGGTTGAGCGACACACAGTTGCCTCACCCCAAGGTCAAATGTAAGCGACAAGGTATCCCCATGGGTTAATAGGCTAGCTATTCGGGGTTAGGTTTGCGGCATTCACGCAAGCTCCGGGGTTCTATGTCTACGACCAGTTCTACGCCTATGCCTACGCATGGTAGCTTTCAGTTGATCGAAGCCGTCGTCGAACGTCTTGACGGTGCGCCCGTCGGAGAGCGTCGTCGCTGGTCT